>NZ_BMGL01000007.1 GCF_014640175.1 Psychroflexus salis
ATTGGTTGTTTTTCCCATGGCAGAAACTACCATCACTTTATTTTCTGCACCCATGAGTTGCATTACACGAGCAACATTTTGTACTCCTTCTGCATCTTTTACAGACGCTCCACCAAATTTAAAAACCTGCATTTTTTTATGTTTTACTATTTTCTATTGCATTTTGTATTCCTTTTTCGTCCAAATGAACGGTATTCCATTCCTGCATTACGTTGGCTCCATACGAATTGTAAAATTCTATCGCCGGGGTATTCCAATCCAAAACTACCCATTCTACTCTTTTCAATTTTTGTTGGTGTGCGTAGGATACCACTTTATCCAACAAAGCTCTTCCCACTCCTTTACCACGCATTTTTTGGGTTACAATTAAATCCTCTAAATGAATGCTTTTTCCTTTCCAGGTAGAAAATCGTGGGTAAAACAAAGCCATCCCGATAATTTCGTTTCTAAATTCTGCAACATAACATTTAAAAAAAGCTTCGTCGCTAAACCCATATTGAAGCAATATTTCTTCGGTTACCTCCACCGCGTCAGGTTCCTTTTCATAGACTGCTAATTCTTCAATAAGTTGTAAAATATTGGGAATATCTTTTTCTGTTGCCCATCGAATTTTAAAATCCATAATTCATTTTAAAGCTGTAAAAATAGGCATTAAATTGAATTTGTTGTTTTGAAGCCACTTAAGGATTTGTTATAAATATTTCCTACCGAAACATGCTGGCCTATACTTATTAATTTTACTTTGGTTTTGCTTTATGAATTTCATTAGCATTTTATTCATAAAGAATAAAATGCTAATGTTTTTTGAAGTTATTTCTATAAATTATAAGTTAATCTAAAGCTTATAAATCTAGGTTGAATAAAAAACTGTGATGCACTTACTGAAAATGCATTTGCATCCGATCGAGCAATAAATTTAGTATCGAGTAGGTTAGTCGCTTTTAGTTCGTACTCAAATTTAGCGTCTTTGTTCTTTCTGTAATTTAAAGATGCGTCCCAAAATTCGAATGAATTTAAAGTTCTATTTTCGTCTTGTAAATTATTGTAGGCATATTTTGTTCTAAATGTAAACTTTTCCCAAATTAATGCATCAAATTCTATAGAAGGTGCGTTGGTATAAAAAGTAGTTTGCCTAGATCCTTGGTTATTTTCTTGAATACTAAAGTCGTAACGAATGGTAAAGTTGGGTGATTTTTTATAGTTTGTTCTTAGTTCAGCTCCATAATTTTGACTGTAACTTTCGTTTACCGATCGTTGATTTTGAATAAATTGATTGAATTTACTGTAATTAAATCCAGCATTTAAACTTGCTCTTAATTTACCAAATCGCCTTTGAAATCTTCCATTTGCAGTAAAGGTTTCGTCTGCAAAAGAAGAGTTGAAGGGTGAACTAGTTCGAATAACACTTTCGAAATTGGTTAAGTTCCTAATTTGGTCGATGCTTTTTCTGTAATTTAAAAAAGCAAATACATTGGTGTAATTAAATAAGTTGAAGCTAAAATAATTTAAATTTAAATTATGAGATAAGGCATTTTCTAATTCTTCATTTCCTATAAATAAAGAATTAAAATTGTTGAGTACTAAACCACGAGCAAGATTAGTTACGTCTGTAAATTGATTTTGCATACTGTAATTAAACACAATACGCTCGCTCTTTTTTAATTGTATTCGAGCATCAAAATCGGGCAATAAACGGAAAAAATTGTCTTTGTATTCTTCCCCAAATTGAATGTTCCTGTTTCCATAAGCATGTGCAGAAAAACCAGGTGTAAGTGTAAATATTCCTGCTTTTAATTGGTAATGAATGCCTAAGTAAACATCGCTAAAGTTATACTGCGTATCGTTAGTGTTTAAGCCTTGATTTATGGTTGTAGTGGGAATAAAAGTAGAACCATTGTCTAATATTTGAAAGATATCAGAATCGAAATCTTGGCGACTTAAAATACTTCCTAAGGTAAAATTGATGTTGCTTTTATTGTTTATAATATACCAATAATCTAGCTTAGCGTCTAGTTGATTAGACAAAACTCTTCGGTTTTGAGCTACATTATAATTAATTTGACTTGGATCTAAGCCAATAGCATTTGCTGTACTTCCGTAACCATCTTTATCTTCTAAAAGAGCATTGTAAAATGGGTCTTCGTCTTGTATTAGGTGCTGAGCTTCAAAAGAAAAGATATTACGCTCATTTAAGGTGTAGTAGTAATTAAAATTTTGGTTTATACTATAGGGCGTTACTTCTTCTAACTGATTAGTATTTCCTATTACAGAAGAAAGTAAATTTCGGCCTTCTTGTTCTTTAGAGATTCTTGCCAACACATCATAGTCTAACTGATTTTGTGCATTTTCTTTATAAATCGCACTTAATTTTACAATGCCTTGGTCGCTTTTTTGTTGGGTAGAGGTTTCTGTAATTTCATCTGGAATTCCTAAGCTTTCGTCGGTATATAAAACTGAATTATTCTGCTGCAAATCTATCCGGCTGCTCGAAAAAATAGCAAATCCACTCAAGTCTAACTTTTCTGTTGGTGCGTATGTAAAATTAGCCGCAGCCAGTTTAGTTTCAATATTTTCTGCTCTATTATTTTGTAAAGCGCTAAAGTTTAGGTTGTTGTTCCCTAAATTAAGATTTGTACCACTCGATCTGCTCGGGTTTCTAAATCCGCCCGTAAAATTTCGAATATCTCTATTGGTTAACGCAAGTTCGCCCAAGTTATTTATATCGCCAATAAAATTAATACTGTACTTTGGGCTGTAATAAAATAGTTTTGGTTGAACTAAGTAAAGTTCTCCATCGGTAGATGCACCTCCGCCTGCAGTAATATTACCAAACCAAAAATTTTCTTTGCCTTCTTTTAATTTAATGTTCATAGCAATATTGTCTTGGTTGTTTTGAACACCACTTAGTTGACCAACTTCTGCATAGTTTTTTAGTACTTGAACTTTATCTACCGCATTAGATGGAATATTTTTTGCTCCTAATTTAGTATCTCCATCAAAAAAATCTTTTCCATCAATCATTAATTTTTGAACTCGTACGCCTTCAACTTCTATATCGCCATCTTCTGTGACTTCAACTCCTGGTAAATTTTTTAAAATGTCTTCGAGTTTGCGTTCAGTGCCTACTTTAAACGAATCTGCATTATAAGTAAGCGTGTCACCACTAATGGTAACAGGCATTTCGTAAGTTAATTCGACTGCATCAAGTAATTCATCTTCATATAAAACAAAATCTTTTATTAGATCTTCATTTTTTGTTTGTAAAGATTCTTCCGCTGTTTTCATTCCCAAATAACTCACCTGAATTTTATAGGAAGTCATTTTTTTTAATGAAATAATATATTTGCCTTTATCATTTGTAATAGCGTAACCATCTAAAGCATTCGTTTCTGTGTTAATGGCAATAATATTAGCTAATTCTAAGGCTGTACCTAAACTATCTTTTACAACACCTTGAACATTGATTTGGGCAAATGTATTTCCTATACATAACAGGAAAATACTTAAACATATTTTTCTCATTGAATTAATTTGAAGTTGGTTGAAGCAAAAACTAGAAAATTAACGGCCTCTATTTCTACCGCCATACATTTCTCGCATTTCTTCCATTTTTTGTTTTATGGTTTTATTGTATTCTTCTTGAGTGATTTCTTGTCCTTTAGAAGGTACAATTATATCTTCTCTCTCCGCTGGGTTTAAAACAATTTTAGTGCACAAGATTGTGGTTTTATCTGCATTTACTTCTAAAATTAAGCCAGGTAAACCCCAATACTCACCTGGACCTTGATTAACAGGAATTTGTGGTGTATACCAAGCTACTATTTCAATAGTTTTAGGAATTTCAATATCTTCAACAACAGTTTTTGTATTAGTAGTATCTACTTCTTTCTCATTTTTCTTTTGCTCATCTGTATTTCTTCTTCGCATACTTCTCCAATCAAACTCGTCTACTTCTTTTATAGCAATAGCTTTAAAACACATATATTGACCAATTTGTTTGGTTTCGCTTGTCATTTTCCAGTCTAATTTTTTTAATTCGTCTTTTATTAAAAAACGTTTTCCAAAAAACTCCTGTTCCTGTAATAACTCTTGGTTTTTTACATTTTTATACTGTGGACCTCCCGTAAAACTTGAAGCAAATCCGCCCCAGCCTCCACCACTTCCAGGCGCGGCTAGTTTTTCGTCTTCCTTATAAATCGATTCGGTTTTATTGAAGTTTAGAATAAAGGTTTTTTCAAGAAAGCTCTTCATTCGCTCCATAATTTGTTTGCGCTGTTGTTCGCTCATCTCTCTTCCTCCCCAATCGCCTAAATCCATAGTGGTTTTGGTTTGATAAATAGCTTTGCCCTGAAAGTCTTGTGCATGACTTAATTCAAAGAAACTTAAAAACAAGACAACAATGCTTAAAAACTTTAATTCGCTACGAAAAATCATAAGTGATATATTTTATTAATCTAATAGGACTCTATTAAGTATTAGACTCTTTTTTAGAGATAATGTTACATTCTCATTTTAAAATCTAAACTTAGACCCAAAGTTGCATTTTCTATCTTCAGATTTTTATAGATTAAATAAAAAATTACACATAAACCTATAAGGCTTCAAACAAAGTAAACAAAATTTTATGTAATCGATAATTTATAGAATTAAAGGATTTAAAAAGTTCCATAAACTATTGATTTTTCTATTTTTGCGTAAAACTAAATCGTTTTCGTAAATGAAAAAAAAGAACCAAACTTTAGGAGAATTTATTATTGAAAATCAAGAATCTTTTCAATATTCATCTGGCGAATTATCACGACTAATCAATTCCATACGCTTAGCTGCAAAAGTTGTAAACCATGAAGTAAACAAAGCTGGATTGGTAGATATTACAGGTTCTGCTGGAGAAGAAAACATCCAAGGAGAACAACAACAAAAATTAGATGTGTATGCCAACGAAACCTTTATCCAAACTTTAATTAATCGTGAAATTGTTTGCGGAATCGCTTCTGAAGAAAACGATAATTACATTACTATACAAGGACAAAATGAAAAACACAACAACAAATATGTGGTCTTGATGGATCCGCTCGATGGCAGCTCAAACATCGATGTAAATGTTTCGGTAGGAACCATTTTTTCAATTTACAGAAGAGTTACACCTGAAGGAGCTCCTGTTGAGATGGAAGATTTTCTTCAGCCTGGAAACCAGCAAGTGGCTGCAGGCTACATTATTTATGGAACCTCTACTATGTTGGTTTACACCACAGGTTGCGGTGTAAATGGCTTTACGTTAAATCCAGCAATTGGCACCTATTATTTGAGCCACCCGAATATGCAATTCCCAGAAAATGGAAATATTTACTCTATTAATGAAGGAAATTATGTGCATTTTCCGCAAGGCGTAAAAGATTATATTAAGTATTGCCAAGCCGAAGAAGGAGAAAGACCTTACACTTCTCGTTACATCGGTTCCTTAGTTTCAGACTTTCATAGAAACATGATTAAAGGCGGAATTTACATGTATCCCAAAAGTTCGAAAGCTAACAACGGGAAATTACGATTATTATACGAATGTAATCCGATGGCTTTTATAGCCGAGCAAGCAGGAGGTAAAGCTAGTGATGGTTTTCAACGTATTTTAGACATCCAACCATCTGAATTACACGAGCGTGCTCCATTTTTCTGTGGAAGTAAAAATATGGTAGAGAAAGCAGAAGAGTTTATGCAAGCTACCGAAGCTAAACTTACTACGAAAGTAGCGAAGTAAATTGTTTTAGTTTACCGCTTTTAGAACGTTCTAAAGTTTCTAATTGTACAAACTCTATTTGTAAATTAGGTTCTAAATAGGTAGTCATTGCGTTTTCAATAGCCTTTATTTCTTCGTTATGCAATTCTCGATCGGCTGCATATTGCACTTCAAAATGAGATTTGGTTTTTTGAAGCACTTTAATCTCTTTAACTACTCCTTTATCTTCAATAACCGATTTGGTTACATAGTAAAAAGTTAAGCCTGGAACGCGCTTACCGCTTGGTAAAATGGCAAAATCGTTAGTTCTACCAATGAGTTTTTTTAAAATTGGTTTTTTTGCAGTGCTCGAAAGGTCTAGAATTCCAACATCGCCAATTTTGTATCGAATAAAGGGATGTGCCTTGTTATACAAAGCCGTAATTACAATATTTCCTTCTTCGCCATAAGGAACAGGTTTATTATGATCATCTAAAATTTCTACCCAAATGGTTTTGCTATTTATTTCCCATTCATCTTGCGGATTTTGAAAAGCGATTAAATCCAGTTCGCTTGCTCCATATTCGTTTACAACAGGAACTTGAAAAGCTTCTTCTAAAATCTTCTTGTCTTCTTCAAAAAGCATTTCGCTGGTAACAATACAAAGTTTTAAAGTTGGACAAATTTGTTTTAGTTGAATTCCTTCATTTAAAACATACTTAGCAAATTGTACAATCGAACTGGTATAACCATTAATGTAATCGAATTTTTTTTGTTTAAATTCATTTACAAATTCAGCTAAAACCGCGTCGCTTAAATCGTAAATATTAAAACGAAATCGTCCCGCCATTTTATCTTTTAAGCGTTCTTTTTGATGACCAACAAAGTCTTTAGGAATACCGTAAAATCGAGCTTCGAAAGATTGATTTGGAATGATATTGTGCAATTTATACCGAGAAAAAATATGCGTCCAAGTTAAAGCATGACAAAATTTATCTTTCGCAAAAATGAATGGATTACCACTAGAACCTGAAGTTTTATTTATAAAAATATCTTTTTTAGCTAAACCATTGCTCAATCTATTTTGTAGAGGTTGCTGTAAATCTTGTTTGGTCATAACTGGAATGTCTTCCCAGTTTTTTGGTAATCTACTTCCAACAAGCTGTTTATAAGCAGGATTGTTTTGAAAATGAAATTGTAAAATTTCGTTTTTTTTAGCTTCAATGTAATTTGCGTAGTCTTCATTTGGAATCGACAAAATGTGTTGAAACTCTTTTTTTGCTTCCTTCATAGGGAAGCCTTTTACACGAAGCGAAAAATTCAACAAATTCATTTAGATTTTCTTCATAAAATATTCGTTGCCAATTTACAAAGATTTACTTTTGGGGCAATCTGAAAAATGCTTTTAAAATGAATATTCTTTTGTTAGGTAGCGGTGGTAGAGAACACGCTTTAGCTACCAAGTTTATTGAAAGTCCCTTATGCAAAAAGTTGTATGTTGCCCCAGGAAATGCGGGAACACTCGAAATGGCAACTAATGTTTCTTTAAATGTAAACGATTTTGCTGCTGTAAAAAAGCAACTCATCGATTTAAAAATCGATATGTTAGTGGTTGGTCCAGAAGATCCGCTGGTAAATGGCATTACTGATTTTGTTAAGAAAGATGAAGCCATACAACATATAAAAGTGATTGGTCCATCGCAAGCTGGAGCTGCTTTGGAAGGAAGCAAAGAACGCGCTAAACAATTTATGGAAGCGCACCACATTCCGACCGCTAAATACAAAAGCTTCAATAAAAGTGAAGTGCAAGAAGCTAAAGATTTTTTAGATGAAATGAATCCGCCTTATGTATTGAAAGCCGATGGATTAGCTGCAGGAAAAGGCGTTTTAATTATTGAAAATAAAGCAGAAGCTGAAGCAGAAATTGAAGCCATGTTAACCGGACATAAATTCGGAAAAGCTTCAGAAAAATTAGTGATTGAAGAATTTCTTTCAGGAATAGAACTTAGTGTTTTTGTACTTACCGACGGAAAAAATTACATTACACTTCCTAATGCAAAAGATTATAAACGCATTGGAGAAGGCGATACCGGTTTAAACACTGGTGGAATGGGTGCCATTTCTCCAGTACCATTTGCAGATGAAGACTTTATGAGTCATGTTGACCGAGACATAATTCAACCTACAATAAACGGATTAGCGCAAGAAAATATAGACTACAAAGGATTTGTTTTTATCGGTTTAATGAAAGTAGAAAATAAAGCTTACGTAATTGAATATAATGTGAGAATGGGCGACCCCGAAACTGAGGTTGTTATTCCTAGAATTCAAAATGATTTAATTGAAGTTTTAAGTCTATTAGAAACTCAAGAACTTAACCAAATAAATTTAAACCTAGACCAACGTACAGCAACTACTTTAATGTTGGTTTCGGGTGGTTATCCAGAAGCTTACGAAAAGGGGAAGAAAATAACGGGATTAGAAAATATTACAGAAACAAAGATTTATCACGCAGGTACAACCTACAACAAAAATAAAGACTTAATTACAAACGGAGGGAGAGTTTTAGCCCTTACTAGTTTTGGAAAAGACTATAAAGAAGCTTTACAAAAAAGCTACGCCAGTGCAGAAAAGATTAATTTTGAAGGGAAAAATTTCAGAACAGATTTAGGTCAAGATTTAGCCTAAATCTGTTCTGTTTTATTTTTAAGTTAGTAATCTTATTGTTTCCCTAAATACGAATGTGCTTTAACATCAGTTCGTTCTTCGTTGTTGTTACTGTAAGTTTTTAATTGCTTCATCCAATATAAAAAAGCAACAAAAGCGATAAGCATAAACAACCAATTTAGGGCATTTGCAGCAGTCCAAGAAGATTCCTGTAATTCTCTAAGTGCGTCTAAAGGTAAAAAAAGTACATCTTCAAATAAACTTGCTATTCCTTCAAAAAAATCTTTCATAAGTATACTAAGTAATAATTACCTTGCAAAAATAATAATTAATACCAATAGAGCTGTAAAAGTAGGCTAAATAGTAAATTAAATTTTACTGATTTAAAAATAAGCTAAAATGTAGCTTGGCTATAATTTTATAAAAATGATATTAACCCGTTTTTTAAGCAAGTCTAAACCCATTGTGTTTGTTAGCTTAGCGTGCTATTTAAGCATTCATTTTTGGATAGATATTTTGCCTGTTACTACAGTAAATATATTTGCAATTATTGGAAAATACTTTATTCTTTTATCTCTGTTTTTTGGTATCAATTTTATAGTAAAACGCAATAAAATAAACCATACCAATGCTTTTGCTGTATTTACATTTATTGCATTGTGTACTTCGTTGCCGGAGATTTACTTAAACGCAAATGTGTTAATTCCTGCTTTTTTTGTCTTGTTAGGCTTACGTAGACTAATAAGTTTAAAAACACAAATTGAGCCCAAAAAGAAAATATTCGATGCGTCCTTGTGGTTTTTTGCGGCTAGTTTATTTCAACCCTATTTGGTATTGCTTATGTTGGTGGTTTTTTATGCTGTTGTTGAGTATACGCTGTACGATGCAAAAAACTTTTTTATTCCACTAATAGCTTGGATTTGCGGTGCTTTATTTTTTACTGCTTTTAAACTTATACAAACCGATGAGTGGCAGTTTTTTTATGAAGCTTATACCGATTTTGGATGGAATAACTTTCGTTTAATTTGGCAAGAAAATCCCTTATTTATTTGCATTTTCAGCTTGTTTAGTTTGTTTATACTTTTTAGTATTTTTAAAATAATAAGTGGGGTAGCGCTGGCTTTAAAAACAAGCTTAAACCTCATCTTATTAAGTTTTATTGTTGTTTTGGTGGGTTGGGCTTTTGCAGAAAAAACACAAATTGATGCATTAGGCATTGCCGTGCTTCCTTTAAGCATGCTAGCTGGAAACGTTTTTCAATTAAAAATAAAGCCGGTTTTAAAAGAAGTTCTGTTTCTACTATTGCTAGTATTAAGCCTGAGTAGTTTTTTAGGCAGCATTTAAAACAAAGAACAATTAATTTGCTTTGAATGCTAGCTATAGCTGAAAAAATGAAAAACAGAAAAAAATAGACTATATATCCAATTAAGAACAAACCGCCTCAATTCATCTGTAAAACCTATCTTTGTAAAAGCTAAAAATTTACATTTATGTTTTCAGAAAAAGCAAATCAAATCTTTATAGAAGTAATTGAAAAATATCATATTGAAGATCGTGTAGACCAAGAATTTAATAATCCGTATGATACCAAATCGCAAACTATTGAACATTTATTGTATAGAAAATGTTGGATAGATACCGTACAATGGCATTACGAAGATTTAATTCGCGATCCCAACATTAAGCCTGATGATGCTTTGGTTTTAAAACGAAAAATCGATGCTTCTAACCAAGACCGAACCGATACAGTTGAATTTGTTGATAGTTACTTTTTAGAAAAATACAAAGATGTTGATGTAAAGCAGAATGCAAAAATCAATACCGAAAGTCCCGCTTGGGGAATTGATCGTTTGTCGATTTTAGCCTTGAAAATTTACCACATGAACGAAGAAGCCAATCGAACCAATGCCAGCCAAAAACACCAAATGGCTTGTAAAGCAAAGCTGAATATTTTATTGGAACAACGCGTAGATTTATCTACTGCCATAGACCAATTGTTAGCAGATATTGAAAAAGGCGAAAAATATATGAAAGTGTACAAACAAATGAAAATGTACAATGATGACGAAATGAATCCCGTTTTGCGTAACAAAAAATAACACATGAAAAAAGAGCAACACGTTTTAGTAATTCGGCTTTCGGCCATGGGCGATGTTGCAATGTTAGTTCCTGTAGTTGTTGCTTTACTAGAAAAGTACCCACAACTTCATTTACATATTTTAACCAAGGCATTATTTGTGCCTTTTTTTGAAGATTTTTCAAGAGTGGAAACCCATGTAGCAGATACACGCGGAAAACACAAAAGCTTACCTGGTATTTTACGATTAGCCGCCGAAATTCCTAATCGAATTAACGTAATTGCCGATGTACATAATGTATTGCGTTCAAAAATTTTAAGGCGTGTACTCAGTATGCGCGGTTTAAAAAATGAAAAAATAAGCAAAGGCAGGAGAGATAAAAAAGCACTCACTCGAACTGAAAACAAAGTATTTAAGCAACTTAAAACCTCACATCAACGTTATGCTGATGTGTTCGAAAAGTTGGGTTATCCTGTAGATTTAAAACCAAGTCATGTAAAACCCAGAAAAGCACTTAGCCAACCGCTTGTAAACAAACTTAACCTTTCTAATCAAAACACATACATTGGTTTTGCGCCTTTTGCTGCGCATCGCTCTAAGCGGCTTCCTTTAAACAAAATAAAAGCCATTTTAAGCCAATTAAAACAAAGGCTGCCTCATATAAAAATTATTTTTTTTGGTGGTGGAAAACAAGAAGTTGAAGATTTAAACGAACTAGCAAATGAATTTTCAAACTGCATTACTGCAGCAGGTAAATTTACATTTAATGAAGAGTTAATTCTAATTTCGAATCTTAAATTGATGCTTTCTATGGATAGTGGTAACGGTCATTTAGCGGCTATGTTTGGCGTTCCCGTACTTACTTTTTGGGGCGGAACACATCCTTTTGCAGGATTTGCTACATTTTTACAACCCAAGGAAAATCAATTTCTACCCGATTTAAAAAAATATCCACTGTTGCCCATTTCTGTGTATGGAAATAAAATGATTGATGGATACGAAAATGTAATGGAAAGCATCGATATTGATGCTGCTTTAAAACGAATTATTGATTTAATACAATAATTGTATCGAGAACAATGTCAGTTCGAATAAAACATCATTGATAATAATTTTTCAGTGTTTTCAAAATACCACATAAAAAAACTCGAATGCAAAAAATTACATTCGAGCTCATGTAAAAAGGTAAAAAGGACTATTTGCTACCCAACATAACTACTTCTTCACAAACTATTTCAGTAGTATAGCGCTTTTCGCCTTCTTTGGTTTCGTAAGAGCGAGTAGTTATTTTTCCTTTCACAATTATTTCTTTTCCTTTACCTACATATTTTTCAATAATATCGGCTGTTTTTCCCCAAGCAACTATGTTGTGCCATTCGGTTTCGGTTACACGTTCGCCTTGCTTGTTTTGGTAAGATTCGTTAGTAGCAAGACTAAACTTGGCTAACTTTTTACCACTGTCTAATTTAATGATTTCTGGATCATTTCCTAAGTTTCCAATTAACTGTACTTGATTACGTAAGCTCATAATATAAAATTTAAAGGTTAATAAAATTTTTATGTTTTGCCTAATTTAGCAACTCAGCCAAATCGACGATGCAAAGATGAAACAGCACTTATATTGCATTCGGTTAACAACCACTTACTTTCTTTTATTTTCGTTTGTAAGCGTTTGTAAATGGATATTAGGCTATTTAAATCACACTTAAAAACATATTTATTAAGGGTTTACGTATTCAATTAATCAAATGTATGCTTTTTTATAAAAAGATGCAAAAAGTGAAAATTAAATCCCTTAGTTCAGTAAAAAAGCCTATTTATTCGCCTTTTGAGTTTAAACAGGTCCGATTGTAATACTCTACTACTTCTAATATTTCATCTTTTGAAAATTCTTTGTTTTCAACTTTTTCAATTAATGATGAACAGTTTTTAAAGTGTTTTTTTATAGATTTTTTGAAGCTTTTTGAAAAGGGTAAACCTTTTGTGTATAAATGTTCTACTTGGTTGCTTTCACCTGCACCAACATAATAGCTATATCGTGGAAAGTTTATTTCAATATAAATATTTCGAATTGGAACCACATCTACTTTTTGGCCATTTTCCAATTCAACTAGCGTAGGTTGATATTCATTTATTGATCTTGGATAATTTAATAATGAATTGGATAAAGCAGCTTCTTCATATACTCTAATGTATAAACTTACACTATCTATGGATACTATTTCCATTATATCTGGAAATTTACCGCCATCTATATATTTATATCTAAATTGTCTATAATAGTTATTCTCAAGTATATCAATTCCAATGATTTCTTTTGATTTATAAGTTCTGTATTTAAGTGTATCATTTTTAAACTTCACAGAAACTATAGATTGTATTCCGCTTATTTCTCCAAAACCATTAATTTGAGTACCATCTTTTAAAATAAGAATAGATTTTCCTTTTTGTGCAAAAGTTAGATTGATAAATAAAATTAAGCATATAATAAATGTTTTTCTCATAATTTAAAATTTCACATGCTTTGCAGCTCCAGCTTAACAAAGCTAAGCTATTAGAATGGGCAAATTTTTAGAACTGGTTTCGTTTGGTAGGCAAGTTTTTGTCTGCAGCCAGTTAACTTTAGTATCTTAGTCAATTATTGGGTTTTTAATCTCATTTTTGTAGTAATTCTCTAAATCTGAAATTAGTGTGTATATTTTAGAATGAGATTTTTTTGTTGGGGCTCTCACAAAGATTATTTCATGATTTTGATGATTTTGTGCTAAGGATAGTTTTACGGTATATCCGTCAATAATTATTCTCTTATCAGGATTCATATCCAAATCTTTTTTTATTTTATTCCAATTTCTTACAAATGTGTCTACTTTGTTTATGATTAAATCATCTTGTTTTAATACTAAAGTGTCAGATTTATATTCTTTATAATCTTCCAATATTTTAACTAATTCTTTTTTTGAATCAGAAGTTTTTGCCTGTAATAATCGAATTAATTTCACACTATCTACTTTGCTGAATTTTCTTATAGAAGTTTGTTTTTTTACAATTAGGAGTATTTTTTCGTGGTTTTTTAGGTAATCAATTTTATGATTTTTCGCCATTCCTAAGAAAGAAATCTGTAAATCATAAGATTCATTTTCTTGTGAATATGCACTAATAAAAGTCAATATTATTAAAAAAAGTAGACAAGTGTTTTTATGCATTTTTAAGTTTTTAGGAATGTTACAGATTACATATAAAATAAGATGTACGCATTCTATTTTTATTTTTTATACAATTAAAGCCTTTGTTTGTATTGATCACCCATAAAAATAAACCATATAATTACTATTGCTTATCTTCTAATATCGTGCTTAAAATAATTACATCTTTTTTCTTTTTCTCGGGAAGTAATAAAACATAGCACGTTTGTTTATGGCTTAACACCCAGCACTTTTTTTTACTTATATAAAATAGAGTAGCATTCCATGCACCAAAATGTTCTTCGACATCAAATTGAGGAACAGACATAAACTCACCAATTGTTTTTTCTAACTTTCTCTTGGTGTAAATAGGGGTTATATGTTTCATGCTATTCATTTAAAATGAAGCCTAAGTTAGTAAATTTAAAAATAAGTAATAACGTTTTTGCTAAAAAAACACAAGTCTAACTTTTGCATTTATTAGCAATTAGTTAGGGCTTTAATTGGTAATTTTACGCAGATTGAAATAAATGCATGAATAACTACAAAAAAGTAACACAAAAACTCGAAAAGTTTATTGGTAAATTTTACATCAATGAACTTATAAAAGGTGGTATTCTCTTTTTTGCCTTGGGTTTTTTATATTTCATAATTATTGTTGGACTAGAATATTTTTTCTGGCTCACACCAACAGGTAGAAGCTTTTTGTTTTGGATTTTTATTGCAGTTGAAGCTGCATTATTTTTTCAGTTTATTGTAAAACCTTTACTCAAACTCTTCAAACTAGCAAAAGGATTAGATTTTGAAACCGCTTCGAGTATGATTGGGGCACATTTTCCGCAAGTAAGCGACAAACTTACCAATGTTTTACAGCTCAAAAAAAATGGAGCTGATTCTGATTTGTTAATTGCTAGTATTGAGCAAAAAGCAAAAGAAATTCAACCAGTTCCTTTTCAATTGGCCATTAATTTTAAATCTAATTTAAAATACACAAAATATATTGCTATTCCTTTATTCATTATTATTTTAGTTTGGTTTACCGGAAAATTAAATGTTTTTACAGAAAGTTATCAGCGTGTAATCGATTATAAAACAGCTTACGAGCCACCGGCACCATTTCGCTTTGTTGTGCTCAACTCTAATTTAGAAGCCGAACAAGGCAAAGATTTTAAATTAAATATTTTTACTGAAGGCGATGTAATTCCAGAAGAAGCACAAATTGTATACAATAATCAATCGTATTATTTAAGAAAAAATAAGGATGGACAATTTGAATATGAGTTTGAAAACATTAAAAAACCGATAGCGTTTCAATTGAAGGCGAATGAAGTTAGTTCAACTTTATATACAATTAATTTAATCGAAGTTCCAAAAATTATCGATTTAAGCCTGAATTTGGATTTTCCAACATATACCCAATTTAAAGCAAAAGAAATAAAAGGAACCGGCAATGCTCAAATTCCTGAAGGAACAAAAGTAGAGTGGAAGTTAAACACGGCAAATACCAAAAGTGTAAGGCTTCAAATAAAAGATACTACTTTACAACTTACTAAATCGGGCAATAATTTTATGCTTCAGAAAAGCTTTAAGAATTCTGTAAATTATCAGCTTTCAACTTCCAATAAAGCTCGACAAAATTACGAGTCACTAAACTTTCAATTAGAAGTAATTAAAGATGAATTTCCTAATTTAAATGTTATTTCAAAAAAAGATAGTATTGAACAAAAAACAAGATACTTTCAGGGCAAAGCAAGCGACGATTATGGGTTAACAAAACTTCAATTGGTTTATTATCCTTCACAAAATCCAAATCAAAAACAAATTGAACCGATTTCGATTAGCAAAGGGAATTATGCTGAATTTTTATATGTTTTTCCTAACCAAAAAATCGAATTAACCGAAGGCGAAACCTACACATATTATTTTGAAGTGTATGATAATGATGGGGTAAACGGAAGCAAAAAAACCAAATCTACATATTTCAATTTCAGAAAATCAACTCAACAAGAAGCTAATAAAGAAAAGCTTAACCAACAAAATGAAAACATTAAAGGCATGCAAAAGGCTTTAGAAAAACAAAAGCAGAATGCAAAAGATTTAGAAGAAATTGAACAGCTACAAAAAGAAAAAAACAAGCTATCGTTTTCTGATAAAAAGAAAATTGAAAACTATTTAAAACGCCAACAGCAACAGCGGGAAATGATGAAAAACTATAGCGAAGAACTCAAAGAAAGTTTAAAAGAGTTTGAGCCTGAAAATAAAGATGCTAAAAAAGAAGAGCTGATTGAACGTTTACAAGAAAATGAAGAGCGTTTACAAGAAAACGAAGAACTCATGGAAGAATTAGAAAAATACCGTGAGAAAATGGAAGACGAACAACTTAACGAACAATTAAAAAAAGCAGCAAACGAAACCAAAAAACAAGAACGCACATTAGAACAATTATTAGAGTTAACTAAGCGCTATTATGTGGAAAGAAAAACACAACAATTAGCAGAAGAATTAGAAGAGTTAGCTAAAAAACAAGAAGACTTAAGCGAAAAAGAAAACACAACTGCCGAAGAACAAAATCAATTAAATAACGATTTTGATAAGCTGAAAGAAGAGTTGGAAAAATTAGAAGAAGAAAATAATAATTTAAAGAAACCAATGGATTTGTTTCGGGATGAATTTACCGAAGATGAAATTAAAAAAGACATGCAGGATGCTAGCGAAATGCTAGATAAAAATAAAGAAGGAGAACAAGAAGAAAAGGAAGAAGCTAAGCAAGACAGCAAAAGTGACAAGGAGAGCGAAAGCCAAGAAAATTCAGAAAACAAAAAAGAAGAAAATTCAGAACAAAAAGAAGAGAAAAACAAAAATTCCAACAGCAGTTCCAGTCCGCAACAAAAACAAAAAAGTGCAGCAGACAAAATGAAAGAGTTGAGTAAAAAAATGGGCATGTCCTTAATGAGTGGTGCGCAGTCTCAACAAACTGAAGATGCAGAAACCTTAAGAAGAATCCTTCAAAATTTAATTCGTTTTTCTTTTGAACAGGAAGACTTAATGCAGAATTTTGACGATTTAAATGGCGAAACCAATGCAAGGTTTGCTAAAAATTTAAAGAAACAAGCAAATTTACGCGAAAACTTTAAACACATTGATGATAGCTTGTTTTCTTTAGCGCTTAGAAATGAGATGATTAGCGAAGAAATTACAAGAAAAATAACTGATATTCAGTACAATACAGAACTAAGTTTGGAGCGTTTAGCCGATAATAAAATTCGTTTAGCGCAAAGCAACCAACAATATGTGATGACCAATGCTAACGATTTAGCCAATATGTTAGATGCATCTTTAGACCAAATGCAACAACAAATGAGCGGCGGTAGCGGCAGTGGAAGTAGTGGGCAAGGGCAAAGTGGAGAAAGTCCTGGCGAACAACTTTCAGACATTATTAAATCGCACGAAGAACTGCAAAAAGAAATGCAAAACGCCATGGGAAAAAGCCCCGGTGAAGGTGAACAAGGCGAAGCAGAAGGAAATAGTGAAGGAAAACAAGGTGAAAATGGAGGTAGCTCTGGAGAAGGTGAAGGACAAAATGGCGAAAACGGAAAATCAGGAGAAAATGGAAATAAAAGTAAAGAAGGAGAAAATGGAAAACAATCTGGTGAAGGTGAAAACTTTAATGAACAAATGAGTGGTGAATTGTACGAAATTTACAAAAAACAACAAGCTTTAAAACAACAATTAGAAAATCAAATAAAAAAGTTAGGTATCGAAGCTGACGCTATTAATTTACAAAAGAGTTTAGAACAACTCGAAGAAGAATTGCTTATGAAGGGTTTTAGTAGTGATGTACTAAAACAAATGAAAAACATTAATCACCAACTTTTAAAACTAAAAGAAGCTGCTCAAAAACAAGGTCAAGAAGAAAAAAGAGAAGCAACAACGAACACCAAAGACTTTGAAAATAAAGAAGTAAACGAGCTAGAAAGAGCTAAAGAATATTTCAATACCATTGAAATATTAAACCGACAACAATTACCTTTGCAGCCCAAATACAAAAACTTGATTAAACAATATTTTAATGAACAGAACAATTGATTTTGAATCCAATTTTGATTTCCACATAATTGAAAAATCCAATTACATTCAATGGATTGAAAATGTTATTCATCATTTAGGCTATAATTATACTGAAATTAATTATCACTTTTGTTCTGATGAAGAATTGCTTAAAATCAATCAAGAATATTTAGCTCACGATACTTTTACAGATATCATTACCTTCGACCATAGCTTTGGAAAAACTATTCAAACAGATATTTATATTAGTATTGACCGAGTAACAGAAAACGCAGCTAATTTGAAGCTTCTTTTTGAAGATGAATTGAAGCGAGTGATGATTCATGGAATTTTACATTGTTGTGGTTTTTCAGATAAAACTGCAGCAGAAAAACAAATCATGAGAAAGAAAGAAGATGAATGTATGAAAATGTTCCACGTGGAACAAAAAGAAAAATAACCATGTTTACAGACAAATACGATGTTATTGTAGTAGGAGCAGGACATGCTGGAAGCGAAGCAGCAGCTGCTAGTGCCAATATGGGACAAAAAACTCTACTGATTACTATGAACTTACAAAACATTGCTCAAATGTCTTGTAATCCAGCTATGGGTGGAATAGCCAAGGGACAAATATTAAGAGAAATAGATGCATTGGGCGGTTACAGCGGTATGGTATCCGACACCTCAGCTATACAGTTTAAAATGTTGAATAAGTCGAAGGGTCCAGCCATGTGGAGTCCACGTGTTCAAAGCGATAGAATGCTGTTTTCAGAGCATTGGCGAGACCGATTGGAACAGACTGAAAACTTAGATTTTTATCAAGAAATGGTTAGTGGAATATTAGTTGAAAATCATAAAATTATAGGCGTAAAAACATCTTTAGGACTTAAGATTTATGCTAAATCGGTTGTATTAACCAACGGTACATTCTTAAACGGATTAATTCATATTGGCGATAAAAATTTCGGTGGTGGTAGAGCAGGAGAACGAGCTTCAACAGGAATTACAGCTGAATTAATCGATTTAGGTTTTGAAGCAGGTAGAATGAAAACTGGAACTCCGCCAAGAGTAGATGGTAGAAGTTTAGATTTTAGTAAAATGACAGAACAACCAGGAGATGAGCAACCTGGAAAATTTTCGTATTTAGACAGCACCCAAAAGTTAAGCAAACAGCGTTCCTGCTGGATGACGTACACATCGCCAAAGGTACATGATTTATTACGAGAAGGATTTGATCGTTCGCCTATGTTTAATGGAAGAATACAAAGTATTGGCCCTAGATATTGCCCAAGTATTGAAGACAAAATAGATCGGTTTGCCGATAAAGATCGACACCAAATGTTTATTGAACCTGAAGGATGGAAAACGGTAGAATTCTATGTAAATGGATTTTCTACATCCTTACCAGAAGATGTGCAATTTAAAGCTTTAAAAAGTGTAGCTGGATTTGAAAATGTAAAATTTTTTAGACCTGGTTATGCTATAGAATATGATTATTTTCCACCAACACAGTTAAAGCATACCTTAGAAACCAAATTAGTTAAAGGTCTTTATTTTGCTGGTCAAATTAATGGTACAACAGGTTATGAAGAAGCAGCTTCTCAAGGACTAATGGCCGGAATTAATGCAGCGCTAAAAAACCAAGAAAAAGAAGAGTTTATCTTATCGCGAAGTGAAGCTTATATCGGTGTGTTAATCGATGATTTAATAACCAAAGGCACAGAAGAACCTTACCGAATGTTTACTTCTCGAGCAGAATACAGAACTTTACTAAGACAAGACAATGCTGATATTCGTTTAACTGAAAAATCACATGATTTAGGTTTAGCAACAGACGAGAGAATGCAACGTTTGGAAGAAAAACAGTCGAAGACAAAAGCATTTGTAGAATTTTTTAAAAACACATCGGTTACCACCACAGAAATAAACCCTGTTTTGGAAGCTAAAAGTTCAGCGAAAGTTAATCAACAAGGTAAACTGTTTAAAATTTTTGCTCGTCCAAATATGGACATGGGAGACATGCTTCAATTACAAAGTGTAAAAGAGTTTGTAAAAGAACATAAAGTAGACGAAGAAGTGCTGGAACAAGTTGAAGTGCAGATAAAATACGCAGGTTATATTGAAAAAGAAAAGCAAAATGCTGATAAATTACATCGTTTAGAGAATGTAAAAATTCCGATGAATTTTGATTATTCACAGCTCAAATCAATGTCCTTTGAAGCACGAGAGAAACTGGGTAAAATACAACCAAGAACCGTTTCTCAAGCGTCCCGGGTAAGCGGAGTAAACCCAAGCGATATTTCAGTTTTGTTAGTTCATATGGGAAGATAGTGTAAATGTTCCACGTGGAACAATTAAAACATTTCAATTGAAAAAAGATTCGTTAAGCCTAAAAGATTACTTTAAAACACAAGAAGTTTTTCAGCTGAAATGGAAAGAATCGTGGCAGTGTTACGAGACTTTTCCAAAACCAGATGTAAAGGAAATTAGTAAATACTATGATAGTAAAAATTATATTTCACATCAAAAAGAAGCTAAAATATTTAAAGACAAAGTTTACAATTGGGTAAGAAACCACATGTTAAATACCAAAACAAAGTGGATTAAAAATGAAGTTGGGACAAGTGTAAATCTACTGGATTTTGGATGTGGAGTAGGAGAGTTTGTTAAAAGAGCAAACCAGAATGGTTTGATTGCTGAAGGAATTGAACCCAACTACGAAGCGAGACAAATAGGTTTAAAAAATAAGCAAAATATCTATGCTGATTTAAGCGATATAGATAATAAAAGATTTGACGTCGTTACACTTTGGCATGTGCTCGAACACCTGCATGAACCAGACCTGTTTCTAAAAGAAATTAGAAATTACCTAAACAAAAAAGGAAAACTTATCATTGCAGTTCCTAATTTCGAATCCTATGATGCAAAATATTACAATCAATATTGGGCAGCTTACGATGTGCCTAGGCATCTATATCATTTTAGCAAAAAATCAATTTCTATTTTGGCAGAACAAAATGGATTTAAAATCAATAAAACCTATCCGTTAAAATTCGATAGTTATTATGTTTCTATGTTGTCTGAAAAATATAAAACAGGGAAAATCAGATTTCAATGGATTTGGAATGGATTTTTGTCCAATTGTAAAGCTAGAAAAAATAAGGAGTGGTCGAGCTTGGTTTTTGTCTTAGACCTAGTCTAAAAATCAAAATAAGAGCTTTTACGGGCTTGATTTTGTAAAAGTGAAGTGATTAGTGTAAAAAAAAATAAAGTCGCTAAGAAGGTTTTAAAACAAAACAATTTAAATAAGATAAATCTATGGATAATTATTTTTCAATAAAATTTAAAAATATTATAGTGATAGTGCTCACAAGTTTACTTTTTATAGCTTGTACACAAGAGAAAACAGCTTATGTTAATAATACAGAGCTCATTCAATCTTATGAGAAAATGAAGAATGCAAAAAAAGAGTTTGAGCGTAGAAATGAAAAATTAAGTAAGCGTCTAGATTCTGTTGCAAATAACTTTCAGCAACAAGTGGTAAAATACCAACAAGGTTTTGAAGGGATGAAACAAAATGAAAGAGAAAAAGAAGAAGAGCGATTAATAAACTTACGGCAAAAAATTGAAGAGCAACAACAGCAAGAAAGTTCTGCTTTAGAAATAGAGAGCAAAGAAAAAGCAAACCAACTTATAGAAGAAGTTAGAAAGAAAGTAGAAAAATACGGCGAAGAAAATAACTACACTTACATTTTCGGTTCTAATGAGTCTGCTAATATCTTATATGCCAAACGGGGAAAAGACATCACCTTAGAGGTAATAGAATATGTAAATCAATAATTTACTGGTGAATAAAACGGGTAAGCTGTAATGATAAATCAGAAAAGACAAGTTTAGCATTAGCATTGCGATCAATATGGTAACTTGCTTCCTGTAAAGACTGATTAATCTTGTCTAAATTGTTACCGTTAATGAACTTAGCAAAACTAGAAAACTTAAAATCCTGGTCGTAAGGCATAAAATAAACTAAACTATCGGCTTTGTAATTGGCTAACATGGCTTGACGAAAAAAGTGTAAACAATAATCGATAAATCGAATTTGAGTTTCTCTATTTTCTTTATCCAACTGCATGGCCCAATGCATTAAATCTTTAACTGCAGATTTTTGCTTTTTCGCTCTAAATGCTGATCGTACCCAGGCAATAAAATAAGCTTCAAATTTTTCATCATCCGTTTTATGCGAAAGTCGTTTAATCGCTTTTCCTAAATCGCCATCAGATTGAACAGCAATAGGAAATGCTTCATTCGATTCTAAATTAAAATGCTGCATTAAGTAATTTGCTATGGCTTCTTCACTAAAGGGAGAAAATTCAAGCTGCTGGCATCGAGAACGAATCGTAAGTAAAATATCATCAGGCTTTTCAGTAATTAAAATTAAATAGGTGTTTTCGGGAGGTTCCTCAATTAATTTTAAAAGTTTGTTGGCTGCAGACAAATGCATTTTTTCAGCACACCAAATCAACATTACTTTTGCATTACCTCCAAACGACTTTAGCGAGAGTTGTTTACTAATCTCTTCTGCTTCATGAACACTTATAATACCTTGTTTTTTTTCTATTCCTACTTTTTTGTACCAATCGTGAACATCTTCAAATATTTGATCATTAATAAATGAACGCCAATAAGTAGAAAAATCTTTAGATAAAGGCTTGTTATTTTCAAGTAGTTCAGAAGAGTTAACAGGGTAAACAAAATGTAAATCTGGATGCGTATATTGGCTACACAAATGTTGTGCTTTACGAAGTTGATCGCCTTCTAAGCTATTGGTAATCAACATCTGTGCAAAAGCAGTTGCTGTTGCTAGTGTTCCATAACCAGGTTTACCAATAAACAACTGTGCATGAGCAGTTCTTCCATTTTGTAAAGTAGTTTGCAAATGCTTTTTTATATGGTCTAAAGCTGGTATTTGATCAAAATTCATACTACAAAAATACATTATCGCGAACAGAAAAAAATACTTTCAACTAAAAAAGCATAAGTTTAATTAAACATGAGTAATTCTGAATATTTACTTATTTTTGAACTCATTTTTAAACCAATACCATGAATAGCATAGACGGAATTAATTTCGAAAACAAACAAGCTGTAATTCGAGTAGACTTCAATGTACCATTGAATGCTGAACAAAACGTAACTGATACAAGTAGAATTGAAGCAGCTAAACCCAGTATTGTAAAAGTACTAGAAGATGGCGGCTCTGCTGTGCTCATGTCTCACTTAGGAAGACCCGAAGGTAAAGAAGAAAAATATTCACTAAAACATATTGTAAACGCAGTAAGCGATGCTATTGGAGTAAGAGTAAAATTTGCAACTGATTGTGTAGGGCATGAAGTTGAAGAAATGGCGAAAAGCCTTAAAACAGGTGAAGTCTTATTGCTTGAAAATTTGCGCTTTCACAAAGAAGAAAAAGCTGGCGATGAAGCCTTTGCAAAAGCTTTAGCCAATTTAGGCGATGTGTATGTTAATGACGCATTTGGTACTGCTCATCGTGCGCATGCATCAACAACAGTGGCTGCAAAATTTGCTAAAGAAAAATGCATGGGTTATTTGTTGAAAAAAGAAGTAGATAGCCTAGATAAAGTGTTAAATTCAAAAGAAAAACCTGTAACTGCAGTAATTGGCGGAGCAAAAGTTTCTTCAAAAATTACAGTTATTGAAAACATTTTACCAAAAATTGATCATTTAATCATCGGTGGTGGAATGGCTTTTACTTTTATAAAAGCAAAAGGCGGAAAGATTGGAACATCTTTAGTTGAAGAAGACAAACAGGATTTAGCCTTAAGTATTCTTGAAAAAGCTAAAGCACAGAATGTAGAAGTACATTTACCGGTTGATACAATAATTACAAAAGAATTTAGTAATGATGGCGAGCGGAAAGTTCAAGACATTTACAACATTCCTGAAGATTGGATGGGCTTGGACGCTGGAGAACAATCACGTAAAAATTTTGCTGAAGTAATTAAAGCTTCTAAAATTATTTTATGGAATGGTCCTTTAGGTGTTTTTGAAATGGAAAACTTCGCCAATGGTACTATTGCATTAGGTAAAGCTATTGTTGAAGCTACTAAAAACGGAGCGTTTTCTTTAGTAGGTGGTGGCGATAGTGTTTCTGCAGCGAAACAGTTTGGTTTTGATAAAGAAGTAAGCTACGTTTCGACAGGTGGCGGCGCTATGTTAGAAATGCTAGAAGGAAAAACCTTACCAGGCATTAAAGCTTTAGAAGAATAAAAAAAGTTTATAAAAGAAAAAAAGGCTTCCTATTTTGGAAGCCTTTTTTTTCTTAATTATACTTATTGCTTAATAAACTTCTTGGTTAAGTTCATTTCTTTATTTTGAATTTTCAATAAATAAACGCCCGAAGTTAAATCTTGAACAGAAAAATTAAGTTGATTAGCTGATGCATCATGTGTAAATTCAACAACTTTTTTACCTATTAAGTTAAAGATAGAGATATCTACTGCCTCAGTTAAGTTTTCAGTAAAGTTGATGTGCAAAACATCATCCGTTGGATTGGGAAAAATACTGAAATCGGTTTTTGTAAAATCAAGATTTAATAAGGATACTTCTTCAAAACTAATGTTAAATCGAAATGGATCTACAGTTTCTGAAATACTAGCATCAACCGTAAAGTTGTAGTTTAATTCAGCTATAATTTCGGTTTGTGTAGCTAAATAAGTATCATTTAAGTAAACCTTCAAATTTTCTGGTTTATGGTCTAAATCGAAAGTTAAGCTATATTCATTATCTTCATAGTTTACCAAACCAAGTTCTATTACATGACCGTTTGTTGGTATGTTTTGAAAATCTATGGCTTTTAGTCCATTATTAATAATTATATAATTCTCTCCTGGATTCCCAAGTTTTCCTGCATCTTCATCGCTTCCTAGAGTAGTATAATTTTCATTAAAACGCAATCCAATTGCATCGCTCTCTGTCTCGTTGTTGTTTAAGGCTGAAGTTTTATATAAACGCGAATTGATATAAAACTCGTTGTTTACGCTAAATGGTGTTTGCTGAGTTTGCGCTGTTTCTTTATCTGCTTCTTCAAAGGTGATGCTTCCGTTACCTGAAGCAGTATTTTGAACAAAGAAAGCTTGGCCTGGAGCAACATATTGAGTAGCATCAGAACTAAACGGATTTGGAGTTGCGCTTCCCGGTATTGGAACGGTAACAAAGCCTCCATTACCATTATCTCCAGCTATAGACGCATCCCAAACATAGATAAAATCGGTGAGATTAGTACGCGTAGTTGCATTGATATCTACTACAGCTTGGTAAGGATTCCCCACAAAACTATAATTATTGGCTGCTGTTGCTAAGCTTGGCGAAAAACTTCCCGTATGCATATCTCCTGCTGCACTTAAAGTTGTAACAGTTGCGGGAGATGTATTGCTGTTTAAAGCTACTGAGCGATCACCTCGTACAAATAAGCGATAAGGCGTTCCTGCTACGATATTTGTACTAGTTGTAGATGTAACGGCTTGCCATCCAGCTCCTCCAGTTTGTGGATCAACACTATTATCAAATGTAAACAAAGATGGTGTATTTAAGTTAGTAGTATCAAATCCGTTGGTTGCACCATCTGTTCCTGTTATGTGTGTATCTTGCTGCCATGCATTTGCAAAACTTTGTCCTCCAACTGCCGAACTTAATACTCTAAAAGCACGCTTGGCAGGAATAAAACGCTCAACGGTAACATCGCCAGTAATTGTGCCTGATGAATTTCCGTATTGTGCTGTGCTTGTTGCTGTGCTTTTGAATACTAAATCGCCATCGATAGTTATGCTTCCGTTGTTAGTGAGAACTACATTGTCATTAACCGATAGGGTATTTCCTGTATTTATACTTAATTCTCCGTTTAAGCTCAAATTTGTATCTAAATTGATATCGTGAGCAAGAGTAATATTACCATTGCCAACTGGAACTATACCATCATTCCAGATAGTTGAATCCGAAAAATTTCCATCTGCTATGGTGGTAAAAGTTGGACGTTCTATTTTAAAATTATTGAAATAAGGTTCAAAATTAGATTTGTTAGTGTCTGTTGGTCCATCAGTATATAGAAGCGTAAATGATTTTGGTGGCGAACTAACACTCAATAGTTCTGATCCTACTTCTTGATTGTTTGATACCTTAAAAGCCTTAACTAGTAAATTATCTGTAACTCCTCCATTCCAAGTCATTTCAATCCGCCAAGCTTGATTGAATTCATTAGGAGTTAGGTCTACGCGTGTAGAACCTGCAGATGAAGGAAAAATTGTAAGGCGATCGTTTCCTTGGTGTTCTATATTCAGAAGAAAGTCAGTATAATTATCATTAGCCCAGACATCAATCCCTCTTCTACCTCCTGACCAACTGAAGGAAACTTCGAAAATAAATTTTTCTCCAATTTTGAGTTCGTTATCGTCATTATGGTCAAATGCTCTTCTTGCGAAAGCATTCCCACCATCGGTAAACATTGCAAAAGCTTGACCAGAACCAGTATTAATGCTTTGTCTGCTGTTTTGTGTTGAGTTGCCAATAAAAAAACCTGCCGTTCCTTCAGCAGTTAAAAAGTCCCAATTTGCAAATCCAACTCCTTCATTACTTCCATTTGTCCAACCACCACCATAATTACTCGCATTATCTTGCGCAATAGTTGTAAAGGTTTGCCCATACCCAAAGAACATAAAGGCAAACAAAAAACTTATACTTAGTAAAGATTTTTTCATACGACCAATATTTTATAATTTATCAAATCTATAAAAAAAATCTACTTAATCGTTTAAGTTTTAAACTACTACAACGTTGTCGTTTTAAAATTTAACAGTTTTTATGTCATTATTTTTTAAAAGCTAATGCAAAAAGCTAGATTTAAGTACAATAAAATTAGCTAATTACATTTCTATTTATAGTGTCCCTATTTAAGACTCATATGTTTAATACCAACATGATCACCTGTTGCGGATGGTGTTTTAGAGATTGCGTAACTACGGGTAACATTTAAAATAACATTCGGTATTATTCTGTATTTTCGCGACATGGTAGAAAAGCAAAAGCTAAATTTTACGTTTTCAAAAAACCAACGGCTTACGCACAAAAAGCGAATAACCGAACTGTTCGAAAAAGGCATTTCGGCTAAAGCATATCCATTTCGTATAAAGTTTTTATCCAATACACTAGCTTTTCATCGGGTATTAATCGCTGTGCCCAAACGCAATGTTACTTTAGCTAGTAATCGCAATCATATTAAACGCTTAATGCGAGAAGCTTTTCGGCAACATCAACACAAACTTAACAGTTTGCCACAGCACATCGATTTACTGTATATTTTTACTGGAAAAGAAAAACCCAACTACCAAGAAGTAGAAACCAAACTTTTAAAACTTTTCCATACCATTCAAACAGAATTAAAATCTACTGAAAATAGCTAATCGCCAAGCTTGCAAATCCCAAAATTTGCTAAGAGTTTACTTCGATTCATTTAAAAATCTTAAACTTGTACATCAAGTTTAAACGAGTTTCCATACCATGAAAAAGAAAATATACATCGCTTTACTGAGCTTCGGAATTTTAATTTCTGCAGGTTTTACCACCCTAAAAACTGATTTTTTTGAAATTGCCAAACAAATTGAAATATTCACTACACTATTTAAAGAAGTGAACATGAATTATGTGGATGAAATTAATACCGCAGAACTCATGAACACGGCCATTACGGCTATGATGAAGGATTTGGATCCGTATACACAATTTTACAACGAACAAGATGTGCAGGATGCGCGAATTCAACAATCAGCTAATTTTTCAAGTATAGGTGCCAGCATTCAAATGAAGAACGAAGAAGTGGTTATTACCCAAATCACGCAAAATGGCCCCGCTGATAAGGCTGGTTTAAAAATTGGCGATGTACTGCAAAAAGTAGAAGGCATTGTGCTTTCTGGAAATCAAGAAGAAGCCGAAAATTTACTTAAAGGTTCGCCTGGCAGCAAGTTAAGCATAGATTTTCTAAGAAACGGTAAACCACAAAGTAGCGAACTTACCCGAGTTAACGAAGCAGAAAAAGCAGTTCCGTTTTATACTTTATTACAAGATCAAACCGCTTACATTGTGCTTTCTAAATTTACCAAAACTGCTTCCCCAGAAGTTGAAGCTGCACTAAAAGAATTAAAACAAGAAGGTGCTAAACAAGTAATTTTAGATTTACGCAATAATCCTGGTGGATTGCTGGGTGAAGCTGTAAATGTCACGAATATATTTGTTCCAAAGGACGTACAAATTACCTTTACCAAATCGGCAATCGAAAAATACAACGCCAATTACATAACGAAAAATCGTCCCGTAGATACCGAAATTCCATTAGCTATTTTAATTAATGGTCGGAGTGCATCGGCTTCCGAAATTGTTTCAGGAAGCATTCAAGATTTAGATCGTGGTGTAATTATCGGCAACCGAAGCTACGGAAAAGGTTTGGTACAACGACCTAAAAATTTAAGTTACGGCACTTCTGCTAAAATTACCATTTCGCGTTATTACACACCTAGCGGAAGATGCATTCAAGCACTAGAATATCGCGACGGTAAAGCCATTAGGAATACCGAAGATGCCTACAACGAATTCACCACTAAAAATGGCAGAAAAGTATTCGATGGCGGCGGAATTATGCCCGATGTTGAAATTGAAAATACTAAAATTGAAGGCATAACCAAAGCGCTTGTAAAGGAGTTTATCATTTTCGACTTCGCCACGCAATATGTTTTTAAAAATGAATTTATAAATATTGAAGATTTTAAATTAACCGATAAAGATTTTAAAGAATTTATGGCTTTTGCGAAAGAGAATAAATTCGAATTTGAAAATGAGACAGAAAAACACTTTCAGAAAATGTTGATTTCAGCTGAAGATGAAGCTTTAAAAAACATGCTTAATAAAGAAATGGAAGCTTTAGAAAATAAATTAGCAAACGCAGAAAAAGATGCTTTACTTCAACAAAAAGAACAAATCTTAAAACTCTTAAGTCGTGAAATTATTGAACGTTATTTATATGAAGAAGGTGTGTTTAACTATGACATTCAACAAGGTGAAGAAGTAAAAACAGCCCAGGAAATCTTAACCAACTTAAGTGAGTACAACAACATTTTACAGCCTTAATTAATGTGTTAGTTTGAAAATATGTTGATTTGAAGTTGAAAAAGAGATGAGAGATGACTTCTTTCCTTGTTTAGCATCGAGCGAAGTCGAGATGTATGTTGTGAGATGTTATTTTTTCTCTGTGTACTTTGCGAAAAACTTTACGGGCTCTGCGTGAAAATCAATGTATTAATTTGGAAATGAAAAACAGAAAAGAGAGATGAGAAATCTGAAGCCAGATTTAATCGCTTCAAGTTGTAATACGTTATATTTTTACAAATTAACACCCATCTCTAGTCTTCCCTCTAGGGAAGAAGATAAATTCATTTTTTTCCTTGAAGCGATGCACTGAGTATAATCGAAATAGAAATGCCGTAGAAAAAGGCTGTAAAAGATGACCGTTTGAAAATAAATAATGGTTAAATTTATGGCTTTCAATTTTTTTATAAATTCAAATGACTTCATCAATTAACAAAACTAATTACTTAAAAAAATACTTCGGATACGACCAGTTTAGACCCAATCAAGAAGCCATTATCGACGATTTACTTGCTGGAAAAGATGTGGTTGCTATCATGCCAACTGGCGGTGGGAAATCACTTTGTTTTCAGTTACCCGCATTAATTTTACAAGGAACGGCCATCGTTGTTTCGCCGTTAATTGCACTAATGAAAGACCAAGTTGATGCCTTACATGCCAATGGTATTGCGGCAGACTATTACAATAGCTCTCAATCTTCCGCAATTCAAAATCAAGTTTTACAGAATTTACATCAACAAAAAACGAAATTACTATACGTTGCACCCGAAAGCTTAGGGCATTTACTACCGAATCTTCAAGAAGAAAACATCAGCCTTTTTGCTATAGATGAAGCACATTGTATTTCGGCTTGGGGTCACGATTTTAGACCGGCATACACACAATTAGGAAAACTCAAAGTACAATTCCCAAGTATTCCTGTCGCTGCATTTACAGCCACTGCAGATGTAGCCACACAAGACGATATTGTACAACAATTACAAATTCCTTCAGGAAAAAAACACTTGGCTTCCTTCGATCGGAAAAATCTGTTTTTAGAAGTTCGACCAGGAACCCAACGTTTACCACAAATTTTAAAATTCCTAAAAAACAAAAAAGAAGAAAGCGGAATTATTTACTGCTTGAGCCGAAAAAACACAAAAAATATTGCACAAAAGCTGAATGAAAAAGGACTGGAAGCTCAAGCTTATCACGCTGGATTATCTCCAGAAAAACGCAGCCAAATTCAGGATGATTTTGTAAACGATCGTACTCCAATTATCGTAGCCACCATAGCATTTGGAATGGGCATCGACAAGAGTAATGTTCGCTGGGTAATTCATTATAACATGCCTAAAAACATCGAAGGCTATTACCAAGAAGTAGGGCGAAGTGGTCGGGATGGTTTACCGGCTGAAACCTTATTGTTTTATAGTTATGCCGATGTAATTCAACTTCGGCAGTTTATGGAAGATGCGCCCAATGCAGAATTTCAATTGGCCAAATTAGAACGCATGCAACAATTTGCAGAAGCTTTAAGTTGCAGGAGAATTGCCCTACTTAATTATTTTGGTGAACATGTGTCTAAAAACTGTGGCAACTGCGATAATTGCCAAACACCACCTGAATTTTTCGATGGAACAATTTTAGCACAAAAAATCTGCTCAGCAGTACATCGACTAAAACAACAAGAACCCATCGGTATGTTGGTCGATGTTTTACGTGGTTCGAAAAATGCTCAAATTTACGATAAGGGCTACCAGCACATTAAAACTTACGGCGTAGCTAAAAATGTAGCTTGGTTGGATTTACAACAATATGTTATTCAATTGGTAAATCAAGGAATTTTGGAAATTCGCTTTCATCAAAATGGTCGATTATTACTCACTCCGTTGGCTAAAAAAGTACTTTTTGAAGGTGAAAAAGTACAATTAGCAAGCCTACAAATCAAGAAAAAATCAGTTGCCAAAGAAGCTTTAGATGTTCCAGATAGTTCGCGATTATTTGAAGCACTTCGAACGCTAAGAAAAGAAATTGCTATAGACGAAAAAGTTCCTGCTTACGTGGTTTTTAGTGATGCTGCTCTAAAGGATATGGAAAAGTTACTTCCTAAAACTGAAGAAGAATTTTTAGAAGTAAGCGGTGTTGGTGAAGCTAAAAATGAAAAATACGGCAAACGCTTTTTAAAAGCCATAGCCAATTTTTTAGAAGCAAAAAAGAAAGTAAAAAAAACAACTAAAAAATCGAAAACACCAACGCATAAAATCAGTTACCAGCTTTTTAAAGACGGAAAAAGTATTGCTGAAATTGCCAAAGAAAGAAGCTTGACAGAGAATACTATTTATGGACATTTAATGAAGATGCACGAAAGTGAAGGAAACATTGATTTACATAGCTTTATATCTCAATACGAAATTAAAACCATTGTAAAAGCAAAAAATGAAGCTGAACAAGAAAATGAAGAAATCGGTTTAAAAACCATTTTTGAAGAACTCAACGAAGAAGTTCCTTACTGGAAAATTAAAATGGCTTTGTATTTAGATGAAGTTTAATATGTTAATGTGTGAATTGAGATGGAAGTGATTCTCGACTCAGCTCGAACTTGAAACAGAATGTGGAAATTTACTAATTTGAAAAAAAGAGAAATGCCTTTTTTCCTTGTTTAGCATCGAGCGAAGTCGAGATGTAACTAGTTCTCGATTCTGCTCGAACATCAAACATTAAACAATCTATCGGTTTTAACTAATTGATTTAAGATAGCTCGGATTTCAAATCCTAGTAAACAATAGTATCCTGTTTATCCAAGTCTTTGGTCAAAATGCTCGAACTTGAAACAGAATGTGGAAATTTACTAATTTGAAAAAAAGAGAAATGCCTTTTTTCCTTGTTTAGCATCGAGCGAAGTCGAGATGTAACTAGTTCTCGATTCTGCTCGAACATCAAACAATAAACAATCTATCGGTTTTAACCAATTGATTTAAGATAGCTCGGATTTCAAATCCTAGTAAACAATAGTATCCTGTTTATCCAAGTCTTTGGTCAAAATGCTCGAACTTGAAACAGAATGTGGAAATTTACTAATTTGAAAAAAGAGAAATGCCTTTTTTCCTTGTTTAGCATCGAGCGAAGTCGAGATGTAACTAGTTCTCGACTTCTCTCGAACATCAAACATTAACAATCTATCGGTTTTAACTAATTGATTATTCAAAACTAAACAGGCTTTTCTTTGTGTACTATGCGTGAAAATTAATCTACTAATATGGAAATGTCTTAATTTGAAAGTATGCCTATTTGTAAATTTGATGATGTTCCAATTTAAAAATTAAAAAAATGTAAGAATTTAATTCATCTAAAATTGAAATTGAACTTTACATCTTTGCGGCTTATCTTAAAAACTAGCTTTCAAATCAGAAAAAGATGTGCTGCGCTAAACGAAATGTATTGGCATGCGCATCGATAATTACTTTAATGTCTTTAGAGTAACCTCCACCCATGCTGCATTCTACGGGAATTTCGTTTTCGAAGCAGGTTTGCAAAACAAAACGGTCACGTTCTTTACAACCAGCTACTGTACAAGCCAATTTACCAAGTTTATCGGAAGCTAAAATATCCACACCACATAGGTAAAAAATAAAATCAGGTTGAACTTCTTCCAACAATTGAGGAAGTGTGTTTTTTAATTCTTTTAAAAAAACTTCATCCTTGCAATTGTTAGGAAGTGCAATATCCAAATCAGATGTTTCTTTTTTAAATGGATAATTCGATTTTCCATGCATGGAAAAAGTAAAAACACGGTCGTCATTTTGAAAAATCTCTGCTGTTCCGTTGCCTTGGTGCACATCTAAATCTACAATTAATATTTTGTTGATATGGGGTTTGCTGAGTAAATAATGTGCACCAATAGCTTGATCGTTCAGCATACAAAAGGCTTCTCCACGATTGGAATAGGCGTGATGCGTTCCGCCTGCAATGTTCATAGCAACACCATTTTGCAAAGCATAATCGCAAGCTTTTATGGTGCCGTCGGTGATAATTCGTTCTCGTTTTACTAATTCTTCAGATAAAGGAAAACCAATTTTCCGTGCTGCACGTGGTTCAATTTGTAAATTGTATAAATCATGTACATAAGTAGAGTCGTGTGCTTTCAGGATAAATTCATCAGAAGGAATTTCGGGTTCAAAGAAGTTTTCTTCCGTACAAGTTCCTTCATGTAATAATTGCCTAGGCAACAAATCGTATTTTTCCATTGGGAAACGATGTCCTTCGGGTAAAGGATGTTTATAGATGGGATGAAAAGCAATTTTGAGCATATGTAAAATTCTGCTTCAAATTAAGATGAAATGCTTCAACTGAAAGCCCTAGGCTATGGTAAAATTTTGATAAAATGAAATTGATTGTATATGCCACGAATGCACGAATGAAAACCAAAAAAACAATTAGAAATTAAGGCTTAATTTAAAGTTGAAAATTGCTAAAAATCTGGCTTCACTACACTAAAATTACGCGTTCATGGTAAAATATTTATTGAATCTATTCTTTAATGCTTGCCTTCGGATGCAAATCCAATTCTGTTGCTTCATCTAAAATTAATTCAGCTTTATTTTTAAGGATAATTTTAGCACCTTTTTTCATAACTAACTTGCTGTTGGCTTCAAATGAAACTTGGCTTTCTTCATCAATAACAAAAACGGCATTTTCTTCTAAAACTAATTCACCTTCAACTTTTAGATAGGAATTGGCAATAAAACTAGCATTTTCTTCTTTCACCCGATTAATGGTTTTGCTTTTGTTTAGCAGTAGTTCTTTTCCTTTGGTAAGCTGAATTACTTCACCAGCAGGTAAAATAATCGGTCCTGCCATTCTAAAATTTTCTTCAATTTTTCCGTCTTGGTAATTGATTTTCAATTGAAGGTTTCCGTTGGGTAATTTTTGTTGTTCTACACTTAAACTATGTAGAATTACTGGTGCTAACTCGTTTGTTTTCCAATCCATTTTTTGAAAATTAGTAATGGCAGGGTTACTAAAAGCGCTAATTTTCTTCAACTGAATTGGCGTATTAAACATATAAAATGGAAATCCTTTTTTGCCATCTATTTCAAAAATTGCTTGAGTATCGGTATATAAACCGCCAGCTCCGTTGGAATTGGTTTTACGTTCAATTGTTCCATTTTGGTTAAAATCGTAACGAAAAAGCATGGCTTCATGGTGACCAGCATACGCATTTGCTTCTTCATTTTTAACTTGCAAAACTTCATTATCCCAAGCGTAATAACGTTTTTCAAATCCTTGGAAAGTGTAATCGTAATTGCCTTTTCCGTACAAAACTTTCATTCCGTTGGTGCCTTGTACGTTGGTTCCAAAAGTAGTTGCTCTAGAAGGCGCCATCTTTTCGAGAAAAGCATACAAACCTGGTTGATGCTTGGGATGAGCATTGCCATATCGATCTTTTCGACGTAACGGACGTTGGTAATAAATAGCAGTAGTATCTTTTCTATGTTCTAACCATAAATATTGATCTTTTACTTGGGGCAATTGTATGCGAATGCTGTGGTCTTTAGAAAGATAATCATCTAATTCTACTGTTATTTTTTTATCGCTTGGTTTTATGTCGTGGGTAATTTCTGTCCAACCCGCATACCAACGTTCCCAAGCATTAGCGGTTCCAAATTGATTGGAATAGGTGTCCATCATTCCCCAACCGTAATTGTAAAATAAGTAATCTCCTTCGGCACGATTAGCGGTGTTAATGTGTGGCATACTGATCATTCCGTGAGCAATTTCATGAATAAGCAATTCGTGGTTTTGAAACAAATTGCGTTGGGTAAGAAAAATGCGAACACCATTATTGCCAGCGTAAATGGGTTGATTATTTTGGTAAGCTATTATTTCGTTTCCAGCGCCAGTTCCCATAATGGCTTTTCGCCAACCAACACCAGTTTTGCTTCCATTGGGATGTGGCTTCCATGAGTTCCAATTTCTGAATAACAAAATAACAAAATCGAGTTGATGATCTTCGTACGAATTTGTATTGCCTTCAACGGAAGCATCTTTTTGATAGTTGGGGCTATTTTGAATGTTATCGAAGCGCGACCAATCGTAATCTTCTGGATAAATTTCCCGTATTTTTTGAAAAACGCGTTTGTTTAGTTCTCCTCTGCCTGCGGCGGAAGACGGAATTTCTTCAGGACTAATTTTAATAGATATAGCTTTTTTAGATTCAGGATGTTTTAGAGTTTCAAAATACAGTCTAAATTTCCCTGAAGACATGGTATAGTAATAAGCAGAAAGGTTTTCGAAAGTTGAAAAATCAGTGAGATCTATAGTTTCAAATTCTTCTTTTTCCTGAAAACCCCAACTTAGATTTTGGTTATTATCGATAACTGATTTTCCATAATGAACGGGAAATTCTTCTTCAATAGGCCAGTGAAGCAAGTCATCATGAACTGCTTTATCTAGATATTCATCTTCATAATTTACATAAATTACCAATGCGCGTAAGTCGCCTTGGGGCGTAAAGTATTTTCCAAAAGTAGAATTAGGAGCTTCTTTTTTTGGAGTTGAAGTGGTACTAACATCTTGAAATGAAGCTTTTGGACTGGCGCAAGCCATAAAAATAGGGAGAATAGCACTGTATATCAATTTCATAAAGGGAAGGTACGCTTTTTATTAAAAACACGTACAAATGAAAATTACCCTTACTTTGTTACAAATTATATCATGAAATATATTGATAGACACAAAATTGAAGCTTTAAAAAAATGGAAATCAAGCAATAGCAGAAAACCTTTAATTTTAAGAGGTGCGAGACAAGTAGGAAAAACTACTTTGATTAAAAATTTTGCTAAAAACTATGTCCAATTCATTTATTTAAATTTAGAAAAAAAACAGGATTTACAGCTTTTTAAAGCCTACACAGAGATTAATGAGTTTGTAGATGCTATTTTTCTTTCAAAAAATAAGGATATAAAAAAAATAGATAAAACCCTATTATTTATTGATGAAATACAAGAATCTACTGAAGCTATATCTATGCTCAGGTATTTTTACGAAGATGTTTCAACTTTACATGTCATTGCTGCTGGTTCACTACTGGAACACAGTTTGGGTAAGATTAAAAGTTTTCCGGTAGGTAGGGTTCAATTCCTATATTTATTTCCTTTAAATTTTCAAGAGTTTTTATTGGCTAATCAACAAGATGCCTTAATAAATAGATTAAACTCTGTTCCAGTAGATCAAGTAACCCATCAAATTGCTTTAAACTGGTTTCATAAGTATGCTATTATTGGTGGAATGCCAGAAATAGTAAAAATGTATATAGCAGAACAACGCATTTCTATATTGAAAAGTACATACGAAAGTGTTTGGGCTACCTACAAAAATGATGTGGAAAAATATGCAAAAAATGCTAGTGAAAGCAAGATTATTAAACACATTATGAACGTAGCTACTTCGTATTTAGATGAACGCGTTACTTTTCAAAATTTTGGAAAATCGAATTATAAATCTAGAAAAGTTTCAGAAGCTTTTAGAAATTTAGACGAAGCAAAGGTGATACAATTAATTTATCCTACTACAAATGTAACTCCGCCGATTCAAAGCGATTTTGCTAAAAAACCAAGACTTCAATTTTTAGATACAGGAATTGTAAATTACAGCATGCAAATACAAGCTCAACTCTTAAAATTAGAAGATTTAAGCGATGCCTGTCGCGGCGCTCTAATTCCACATTTAATTACACAAGAATTAATTTCTAAAGAAGATATTAGTTATGCTAAACCTAATTTTTGGGTAAGAGAAAAAAGACAATCCAGTGCAGAAGTAGATGTAGTACGCGTGTTTGAAGAGTTTTTAATTCCTGTTAAAATAAAATCGGGTGCAAAAGGAACATTAAGGTCGTTGCATCAATTTATCGATCAGGCAAATCACCCTTATGCAGTTCGCATGTATGGCGGAAAATTTTCTATTGAAAATTCAGTTACTCGAAATGGTAAAAACTTTTATTTAATGAATCTTCCTTATTATTTAGGAACTTACTTAGATCGTTATATTGCCTATTTTATTAATGAAGTAAATACTCCTTAAAAAGCTTCAACTTTAAAAACATACTTAATTAATTATCCTATTCTATGAAGTTTTTTAAAAAATCATTTACTTATTTGCTTTCAATAGTATTTCTATTCACATTTATCATTTCCTGCCAAAACCAAAAAAAACTACCCGATCCGCTTGAAGCCGGCTGGGAAGGCAGAAAAGTCTGTGAAGTACTAATTGATAATAAAAATGTACGAACTTTAAAATGTACTTTTCCGCCAGGCGTAGGACATGAAAAACATTTTCATGCCATGCATTTTGGATATACGCTCGCTGGTGGAAAATTTAGAATTACCGATGCTTCAGGAATTCGAGAAGTGGAGATTCCAACAGGTTACGACTTCTACAACGAAAAAGTAGAATGGCATGAAGTTATAAACATTGGTGACAGTACAGCGGTGTTTTTAATTATGGAGCCTAAATAGGAAAAATACCAATCTTTATTTAAATGTTTAGTTTTATAATTACCAATAATTCAGTTATTTAAAACCATTACTGCTCATTTTAGGAATACTTAAAAAAGATGAGTATCTATTTACATTGATCGGCTCTTTCAAGTTGAATTACCACTACCTTTGCCGCGTGAAAAATAAATCAAAATCTTCTCAATTTGAATTCGTTGCTCTAATGGCAGCATTAATGTCTGTAGTAGCCTTGGCTATCGATGCTGTATTACCTGCCTTAGACATCATTGGAGTTGCTATAGGAACAGAAAATGTAGTAGATAACCAACTGCTAATTACCATGATGTTTTTGGGTATTGGTATTGGACCGTTGATTTTTGGTCCAATTTCTGACACTACTGGTCGAAAACCGGTAGTTTATGCTGGATTTGGACTTTTTTTAGCAGCGAGTGTACTCTGTGTTTCTGCTGAAAGTCTCACCATGATGATTATCGGTCGAGTATTGCAAGGTATTGGACTTTCGGCACCTAGAACCATTGCTATCGCTATTATTAGAGATTTATTTAGTGGAGATTATATGGCACGCATCATGTCTTTTGTAACTGTGGTTTTTATTTTAGTGCCGGTTATTGCTCCAGCTTTAGGACAATTAATTTTGGATAACTACAACTGGCAAGGCATATTTTATGTACAAGTCATCATCAGTATTGTGGTAATGATCTGGTTTTGGAAACGCCAACCCGAAACTTTATTAGTAGACAAACGTGTACGCTTTTCAATTCGAGTTTTTAAAACGGGTTTTACTGAAGTAATTCGCTATAAAACCACCATGGGTTATACTCTAATTTCTGGTTTGGTAGTCGGTTCTTTTTTTGTGTATTTAAGTGCTTCTCAACAAATTTTTCAATTGCAATATGCTTTGGAAGATGCATTTCCTATCATTTTTGCAGGTTTGTCTATCGCTATTGGATCTGCCATATTTTTAAACGGAACCTTAGTTTTAAAATACGGTATGGAGAAAATAATCACTCTTTCTCTTCTTGGTTTTTTTGGAATTTCAATTCTATATGTTGTGCTTTTTAATAGTGGTACAAATCCACCGCTTATTGTATTGTTGATTTTCTTTGCACTTCAATTTTTTGCTATTGGTTTTCTCTTTGGAAATTTACGGGCTTTGGCTATGCAACCGGTTGGTCATATCGCAGGGATTGCGGCTGCCATTACTGGATTTATTTCTACTTTATTAGCTGTTGTTTTAAGTGTTTTTATCGGTCGTTTTGTTTCTAATTCAGTTTTACCCGTTTTTATTGGATTCTTAGCTTGTTCAACTGCTTCAATAGCAATATTAATTTATGTAAAACGCAGCAATAAGTAGTTTTGTTTAGCATTAGTTTAAAACGAAGCAAAACTATTTTTTAACTCCTCAAAACTTCGTTTAAAAATTGAAGTTCTTGTAATTCTTTTTTAATATGATAGGCTATAAACAAAGCGAGTGCAACAAAAACAACAATTCCACTGATTTGAATGTAAAGAAAAAAGCCTGTTGAAAGTGTTTCTTTAAATACAGGAAGCATGCTCACAAAGCCACCAACGTAAAAAAGGTAGATAAAAGGTGAAAATACAAAATGAATCCATTTTCTATTTCGAAAGTAACGCTTGTGTTTGCTAACAAAATCCTTAAAATTTAGAGTGCTATCCATTTTATGAAGTTGAATTTTACTTCTAATTTCTAAGGCAATTCTTGTAAACAACATGAAAATCATGAGTACAAGTCCAAGGCTTTTTGAAATATTTTGATGAGCTCCAATACTAAAATAAAATACAACTAATATTAAAAATGTAAGGCTTAAAACACTAATACTGATAAGTTGTTCTTTTTTGAAATTACTCATTTTCTGTTTTGCAGTGGCAACAACAGCTTCTGTTTTAGGTAAAGAAGTTAAATTATGTTGATTTTGCCATGTTTGACTTAGGTTTTCGAAATTCATGATGTTACGCATTTAGAAAGTTTGTCTTTAATTCTATGGATTCTTACTCTTAAATTATTTTCAGAAATTCCCATTATTAATGAGATTTCTTCATAGGGTTTTTGCTCTAAAACCAAGAGAATCACACTTCGATCTTTAGGTCTTAATTGAGCAATACAATTGTACATAGCTTGTAATTGATCTTCAGTATTTAAAGTTTCTTCTTCTGCTAAAAAATCTTCTTTTAATGAAAGTGTTTTGTGGGTAATTTTAGATTTTCGCAATACATTTATACAGGTATTTACAGCAATTCTATATATCCAAGTGCTCACTTTAGCATCTCCTTTAAATCGATCTAAATATTGCCAAACTTTAATAAATACTTCTTGACATGTATCTTTAGCTAAATCACTATTACCTGCAAAATAACCAAGGCATAACCTGTAAATTTGATCTTGATAAGTTTGGTAAATGTGCTCAAAATTTAGCTTATTCATCAGCTAAAATTTGGTTGACTTCAGTATAAAACCAATCGGGTTGATCAAACATAATGTAATGAGCAGCACCTTCTGCAAATAAGAGTGTATACGATTTGAGATTTTTATATTGGGATTCATAAACCCGTTCACTCTGTGCTTTGCCAAAATTGGTAGCAGAAAGAATAGTGACTTCACAAGCAATTTTTTCTAGGTAGGGAGTTGCATCAAAATTAAGATAATCAATATAACCAAAAACATAGGTTTTTCTGTAGGTATTCACCATCCAATCTTTAATAAGTGAATGTTTCTTTTTGTTTTTACACATCATATTGAGCTGCTGCGAAATGAGTTGTTCAAAACCTTCTGATGACATTTCTAGTTGAGATTTTGCATACGGATTATCGTAACTAAACGAGCCAGTTTGTTGATTAGGAAACATTAATTTTGCAGTATTTGGTAAGGCATCAACAATAATAATTTGCTTGATGTAATCATCTAATTCTGCAGCTAAATATAAAGCTAAAGTACCGCCTAAACTGTGCCCAATAATAGTAATATTTTTTAAGTCATTGGATTTAACGTAATTAATCAAGGACTTTTTTACATTTTCAAGCCAAGGCGAAGCCAAGGGTGTAATTCCGTTTACGCCAGCATAATCTGTTAAGTGAAATTCGTAATTGCCATTTAAATTGGGTAGAGTTTCATCCCATACATGAGATGAATTGGCAAATCCTGGTAAAAATAAAATAGGTTGGCCGTTACCTTGTGTTTTAACTTGAATGGCTTGTTGTGAAAAGCTAATACTTGAAATTAAACAGAATAAAATCATGTAAATTGAGAGGGTTTTCATCGTATTATTTTTAATGTTCGTCCTTTTGACACAAATTATTTTATTTATTACAGTTTTTAAAAAACTTTTTTAATACATAGTTAGTTTTAATACTTCTCCTAGAGTGTTTTCAAGCCTAAGCGTGTCTTGATTAAATAATAAATCCAATTCTAAAAAATAATCACAGTGCGTTTTAAATAAATCTTTAGGTTGGTAGGAATTAATAGAAGTAAGGGTATCTCCAATTTCAATTGAAAGTTCAGGACTAGTCCTATTCACAATCCAAAGTGAATCATTCAAAACACCAGGAATAAATTTTTTGTTTTGATCTACTTCTACAGTAGAAATTGGCTGGAGTATGATTTTCTGATCTTCAGGATTCAGATAAATAGTAAAATGTTCTAAGATATCGTTTCCTAATAAAGATTTATTTAAAGATGAAAACTCAACTGGAATATTCATTTTATAATTATTCATCTTCACATTTAGCTCTTTTACGAGCAAAGTATCTCGATTGCTTCCAAAAATGCCTGTTGTAGATTGGTCTATAAATAGTTCTGTTTTATTGTTCTGAAATTGATTAGCGTACTGTTTAGGTACAACTAAACTTCCATTATAGCCTAAATCGAAAATAACATCTTCAATGGTTTCTCCTTCAATTTCAAGATTAATTAAAGGAACACCAGACATAAATGAAGTGGTGTAGTCAATATAAATTAAATTTTCTTCAGTTGGTAAAAATGCTGTTTTCGAAATGTAGATATGCTTTTTTTGATAATCGAATTTCCAATGAGCGAGTTTTATTAAGTTAGAACCAATTATACCATCTTGAGCTACACAAGGACTGTAAGATTGTTTATCGTATTTTAATTTGCCAGCTGCAATATTGCCAAAAATGGATTTAGCAAATTGTACAGAATCTACCTTGGTAATTTCTATTTCTCTTTCAATTTCTTGAGCAGTACCATTATCTCGTTTAGAGAAGGTTTCTAAACCTATTTCTTCTGCTAAACTATATTCTATTTTACTTTGAAAGGCACCTGTATCAAAGATAAATTGATTCGCTTGATTTGAATTGTTTAGAAAAGCTTCAACAACAATTAATTTTTTGGAATATTGAAACGGAAAACTATCTTGCTGTATGTTAGTAAAGGTCTTTGATTGTAAATTAATTTCATTGACCACTTCGCAGCTTACTAATAAAATTAGGATACTTAAAATACTAATTAATCTTGTTTTCATTTTGATTTTATTTTGAAGTAAGTTGTTTTTCAGTTTGTTTCTGCCAATACATTAGAAATGGAATACCAATTAATGAAGGTAATGTAAAAGCTAGAAAAGGATTAATCAATTCAAACCGAGTAACCAAAGTAGATAAAAAAGCGGTGAAAGTTGCAATATAACCACCCATCATGTTTCCAATATGGGATAAATACCAATGATATGCTTTTTTCGGTTTTATAATAAATGGTTTTAAGTTGGTATAAGAAATTAGTAAGCCGCCAATTCCAAAACCAATCGACAAAATTGTTCCAGCTGAAGTAAAACCCTTTGAAAATCCATAATATAATCCTAAACCTATAAAAATAATATTAGCGATTGCGTTTACTATGCCAGCTACCCAATCCAAGAGTATTGGTTTTTGTTGTTTATGAAGGTTTTTTAATTTTAAAATTCGGATACCTGCAAAAACAGAATAATAGCTTAAAAAAGCTATGAGCAACAAAAATTTATTGAAGCGATAACTAGCAACAACAATTCCAGTTATAAATACCATGCTCATTGCATAAAAATATAGGCTTCCAGCTTTTTTATGAATAGATTTTCCTTTTGCACTTAAAATAGCAATAAAGCCTGTTACCAATGCAAAACTACCCGCTAAAATATGAAGATATAAAACGTAAAGAATGCTATTTTCCATTGTCGTAATTTTAATGCAAAACTCATTCTATTCGCTTCGTTTAAAGAATTTTATCTTTTAAGTGTGATGCTTGGGATGGATTCGTGATAATTTGGCGACGTGTATTACGATAGATTTTCTAAAAATTCTGTAATCGTGTTTACTTTCGATCTAGAGACTGGAATTTTATTTGGAGTTTCCTTTAAGTAAAGATTTAAATTTCTAGCATTACCTTCTACTTTTTGAATAAAGTTTCCGTTTATAACAAAACGGTTATGACAACGAATAAAAATTTGACTTGGTAAAATACGCTCTATATTTTTAAGTGTATTTCTAATGAGTTTTTTCTGAATTTGTCCTTGGTTAAAATAATAAATTTCTACATAATTTCCATCAGATTGAACATAAGCTAAATCTAAAGAACTCAATTGTAATTCAATTTTTCCTTTATCAGATTTTAAGAGCAAAGATGTATTTGAAGAATCTAAATCTTGATTTATATCCTTTTTGAGTTGTAATGAAACATTTAATGCTGCAGCTTTTTTAAATTGTTTTTTTTGGTGTTGGTATTGCTCGAATAAAACTAAAATAAGAACAGGAAAAATTCCAATACCTAGCGTTATAAGCATTGTTTCAAAAATTAAATTACTAAAATTATAATTTTCACTTCCTGATGAATATAACATGATGCTTATTAAAAAGCTTATTATGCATAAAACAAACAGTATAAGTGAAAATTCTTTTCCAATTGTCCAATTGTCTTCCAACATAATTTTTGGAAATACTTTTTTTAAAAATTGTACGGAAATAAAAATGGCTAAAGCAACTGTAATTGCTGTAAGCAAACCTATAAAACTACGCTTAGTTAAATCAAATTCTTGGAAATGAAAAGGAGCTAGAATAACAATAATAAAAAAGCTTATTATACTAGGAATTAATACACTATAAGTATTAAATATAAAAGGATGAGATTTTTTAAACAAATCAATAGTTATTTCAAACAAAAATAAAATATTTAATGTAAAGTATTGTTTACATTAAAACTTATTCTATATTTGTAAAGTTTTATTTACAAAATGTATAACTTTAATTACTTTATCATGAAAAATAAAAAACATTACACTGTAAAACTTGCACTTTGGACTTGGTCTTGGGTAGCTACATTAGCAATTGCTACATTTGGTCCTAAGTTTATTTGGGACGACCACGTTTTTTTAACCGTGTTTGCAATTCTAGTTAATTTAGGAAATGGCATTCTTATGATTTTAGCTAACAAAAATTTATTTAATTGCTTAGATGAATTACAACGTAAAATTCAACTTGAAGCTTTAGGTATTACTTTAGGTCTAGCTGTTATTGCAGGCTTAAGTTTTTCGTTATTAGATCAAACTAATTTAATTACATTTGACGCAGAAATAGGCTTTTTAGTAGGTTTTATAGGTATTACTTATATGATAGCTTTATTAATCAACAGAAAGCGTTACTTATGAAAAATAAATTAAAAGTATTGCGAGCAGAACATAATTTTACACAACAAGATTTAGCTGAAGCTGTTGAGGTTTCAAGGCAAACTATCAATGCAATTGAAAAAGAGAAATTCGATCCCAGTTTAGTATTGGCTATCAAATTTGCCAGGCTATTTAAAAAAGAAATTGAAGATATTTTTATTTATGAAAAAGAAGCTTAGAGAGTTTTATTATTCTACTACTTCATCTACTCCACCTATTAAAGTAAAATCTAAATTTCGTTTTACTAAATCTGCTTTTTTAACTTCAACCCAAACTTCATCTCCTAATTGATATGATTTTTGGGTTCTTTTTCCAACAATAGCATAATTTTCTTGATCAAAGTAAAAATGGTCTCCACTCATATCGCGAACTCTAACCATACCTTCGCATTTATTCTCTATAATTTCAACAAACATCCCAAAGTCGGTTACGCCAGAAATCACGCCTAAGAAACTCTTATTTTCATATTGTTGCATGTATTTAACTTGCATATACTTAATAGAATCTCGTTCGGCATTGGTAGCTAAACTTTCCATGTTAGAAGAATGTTTACATCGTTCTTCAAATTCTTCAGCATTAGCAGAAGAATTACCGTCTAAATAATGTTGTAGTAATCGATGTACCATAACATCTGGATATCTTCTAATTGGTGAAGTAAAGTGAGAATAATGTGTAAAAGCCAAACCATAATGACCAATATTATTAGTAGAATAATAAGCTTTAGCCATGGTACGAATGGTTAATGTATCTACTAAATTTTGTTCTCCTTTTCCTTCTACATCGCTTAATAATTTATTTAAAGAAGAAACAATACTTTTACGATCTTTAAAATCGGTTGTATAACCAAATTTACTAACCACTGTACTTAAGGCTGCTAATTTTTCTGGATCAGGTTCATCATGACAACGATATATAAAAGTTTTCTTTGGTTTTTGCTTTCCAATAAATTCTGCTACCTTTTTATTAGCCAACAGCATAAATTCTTCAATTAACTTATTAGCATCTTTAGCCGTTTTAAAGAAAACTCCTTCTGGATTATTGTCTTCATCTAAATTGAATTTTACTTCTTGTTTATCGAAAGAAATAGCGCCATCTTTCATGCGTTTAGTTCGCATAATTTTAGCTAGACGATCCATTTCTAAAATGGCATCTTTAATTTCATTTTTAACCGTGTAAGTTTTTCCGCTTAACGAAACACTTTCATCAATTAAACTATCTTCTGTTTCAATGATATATTGAGCTTCTTCGTATGCAAAACGAGCGTCTGAGTAGGTAACCGTTCTTCCAAACCATTGGTTTACTACTTTAGCTTGTTTGGTAACTTCAAAAACAGCAGAAAAGGTATATTTTTCTTCGTTTGGTCGTAGTGAACAAGCTTCATTAGAAAGTACTTCAGGTAACATAGGAACCACGCGATCTACTAAATAAATAGATGTCGCTCTGTTGTAAGCTTCTTCATCTAAAATACTTCCAGCTTGTACATAATGCGAAACATCGGCAATGTGAATACCAATTTCATAATTTCCATTGTCTAAAACTTGAAAACTTAAGGCATCATCAAAATCTTTTGCATCTGCTGGATCAATAGTAAATGTAAGTACATCGCGCATATCGCGGCGATTCTTAATTTCTTCTTTTTGTATAGAAGTATCAATTTGGTTGGCAAAGGCTTCAATTTCTTTTGGAAATTTTTCTGGTAAGCCATATTGTGCTAATATGGCATGCATTTCGGTTTGATGTTCGCCTGGTTTGCCTAAAACTTCAATTATTTTTCCACGTGGCGAATCGTCTTTTTTGTACCAATCATCTAACGAAACTACAACCATGTCGCCATCGTTCGCATCGTTAAAATTTTCACCTTTAATAAAAATATCGGTGTACATTTTAGGATCTTGAACTACCACAAATCCAAAGGTTTTTTGTTTTTGTAAAATACCTACAAATCTGTTTTTGTGTCGTTCTACTATTTTGGTTATTTCACCTTCAGAGTTACTATTCTTTCGTTCTTTAAAAACATAAACTTGTACGCGATCTTTATGAAAAGCTGTGTGTAAATTTTTATTTCTAACTAAGATATCTTGTTCTAAACCTTCAACAACAATATAAGCATCTCCACGACTGGTCATATCAACCGTACCTTCGTAATAGTCTGTAGTTCCATCTATTTGGTATCTGCTTTTGTCTACTTTTTGTAACTTACCTTTTGCGGTTTGTTGTGTTAAGGTTCTTATTACACGGTTTCGCGTTTTGGTATCGGTAATTTGTAAGCGTTGAGTTAAATCTTTGTAACTAAAGGACTTTTCTTCATTAGCTCTAAAAATAGCAAGTATGTCTTGGGTAAGATTTTCGTAATTTACTGCATTTTTAGGTTTCTTTTTTTTACTCATATTCTAATTATAATTCACACCAAAGGTAGTGTTTATATAATGAATAGTTTTTTTTCAAAAATAAATCTTTGTTAAGTGAATATTAAGTGTGTTTAGCTTTCTCGATTTTTGAAGCAAATAAGAAATAAAGAAATGCAATCTTTTATTAAAATAGCGGTTTTTAATTTTCAATATGAATATGCTGTACTTCAGCTCTTGTTAGAACAGGAAGGTATTCGTTTCTTTTTTCAAAATGAAACAGCGCTGGGAGTTATGCCGTTTTACACCAATGCAATTGGAGGTATTATTTTAAAAGTTCATCCAGAAGATGTAGATGATGCCAACCAAATTTTAGATAATTTTGAAACGCGTAAAAATTTACACTGTGTATAGTTATCCACATTTATTAATTTATACTTTTTCTTTTTATAAAAATTTAAAATTTAAAAGACTTATTATTAGGTTGTGAATAGTGTATATAAAAACTTGATATAAAATTTGTTTTTTTAGTTATTAGTCACTTATCAACATTCTATTTAATTTTAAGTGCTTGTAAATGATTTTGGAAGTAATTTTATTCACATTTAATTTACAATTGCTTATTTAAAATAAGTTAATTTTTAATCGATAAAATACTTGTTAATAAGTACGGATTTAATGCTGAAAACTTCTTTTCAAAATAAAATAAATAAAAACTGTTTTTTGAATTATTTTTATATCAGGAAATAAATTTCATTCTTCAAAATTTTTTATTCCTTTTTAAAAAACAATTTATTCACATATTTGTTAATAGTTATCTAATTGTAAATCAAATATATAAAAACAATTATTAACATTCGCTTTATATTAAATTAAAGTTTTGGTAATCATCTAATTATAAAATAAACTACAGCAAATAAATTTATTTTTAAAAATATGAGCTTAATTATAATATATTCTTTTAAACTCTTATTTGTGTAAAAAAAATATACTATTCTTATCTTAACCCAGTATTAACAGAAAAAAAAACAATATTTAGTAAATTTGGGGTAGTATAATAATAAAAATTTATAAAATGTCTAATAATACTGGAAATACGTTAATCGCTTTAATAACTGGTGCTGCAGTTGGTGCAGGCTTAGGTCTATTGTATGCACCACAAAGTGGCGAAAAAACACGAAAACAACTTAAAAAAGAAGCAAAAAATGCAAAGAGATCTTTAGAAGGCAAGTACGAAGAAGCTTATTCTCAACTTGGCGAATTTGCTGAATCAGCTAAATCTAAGTTTGAAAATCAATTAAATTCAACTTTTTCGAAAGCAAAAACTAAATCTGAAGATTTAATTAATTCTATGGAAAATGAATTAGCAGAATTAAAAAAGAAAAATGAAGATTTATTGAAAGAATTAAAATCGGCTAAAAAATAAATACATGCCAAAAAAGTTTAACCAGCATGTTGATGATCTAACTAAGGATACGCAAGATTATATTGAAAGTGTAATTGCTTATTATAAATTAGATGCTTACAAAAAATCAGCAAAAGCAATTTCAGCTTTAATACGCTTTATTGCTTTTGTTGCTATTTTTGTTTTGTTTTTTGCATTCTTATTAATCGGTGTTTCTTTGTATCTAGGAGATTTACTGCATAATATGTACCTAGGTTTCTTTTGTGTTGCTTTATTCAATTTATTAATTATGTTATTTATTTTAACCAAAGGCAGAAAGTTAATCGATAAAGTTGTACTTGCCTTTTTTAGCGAAATATTTAGCGATATAAAAAAAGAAGATTAACATGAAAAAATATACTTCTTTTAAAGAAATTGATGATGATTTAAAATTACTTAAACTAAAAAGTGATATTGCCAAGCAAAAAGCTTCTATCGATGTGGCTTACTTAAAATCAGATTTAACCTTAACAAATTTATTATCAGATTTACTTTCAACACTAGGAAAGCGCTATTTTTATAAGCAAGTACTAGAAAAGTTAGTTAAGAAATTAGGTTCGAATCGCTAAGGTTCTTTTTAAAATAACTAGTATATAATTCCTTCATTTCTGAAGGAATTTTTTTATTCATAACCTTAAACCAAAGCTTTGGGAACATTGCCAATACAATAGAAGTTGGATAGCCAAAAGGTAATTCTGGACTTGTTTCGTAATAATTTAAAATTTGATATTTTTTTGAAGCCCTAAAATGGTGGTCGCTATGTCGAGTTAACTCATACAACAAAATTCTCCCTAATACATGGTTAGAATTCCACGAGTGTATTTCTTTTACTGGTACAAAACGTCCGCTTTTTCTTTGTTTTCTTAATAAGCCATAGTGTTCAATATAATTAATACTCTCTAACAATAAAAAACCAATTACACCCATAAGTACAAAAAGTAAAGTAATTTTTAAACCAAATATAAAATACAAACTTAGTAGGTATCCAATTTGTAATAAACTGTTTACTAAGATTTCATTTGTAAATGAAAAGAAGTTATTTTGATTATACTTATTAAGTTGCATTTGTATTTTCCAAGCATTTTTATATTGCTGAATAACAGAACGAATCCAAAAAGCATACAGCGTTTCTTTATATCTTGCTGTTGCAGGATCTTTAGGAGTAGATACGTTTACATGGTGTCCATAATTATGTTCGATTGTAAAATGGGTATAAAATGAAGGTAGCAAAAGTAATTTAGCAGTGTATTTAGCTATTTTGTTGTTTCGGTGTCCGAGTTCGTGAGCCACATTTATACCATTACTTCCTAGCACAATACCTACGCTAAACACTAAACCTAAACTTTCAAATATCTGTAAATTTTTTTGTTGAAAAGTTATTAAACTAAAACATAAAAGAGCATAAACAATAGGTAGATTTAAATACAATAAAACATCGAAAAAGTATTTTTTACTTTTACTGAAACTTTCTTTTTTAGATAAATTAGTTTTATGTTCTGGTGTAAAAAACTCAATAATAGGAATACAAACAAAAGTTAGCACAGGGGTTAAAAAACTAAATACGCCTAAATTGTAAATTCCAATAAAGGCAGAAACAGGAAGTAGGTAAGCCGCTATATATTTTAATTCTGATAATTTCATATGTGTAACAAACTTAAATTATAAATTATTAGTGTCCGATAAAAAAGATGAAATTGTTTATACATAAGCAAAGTAAATTTTTAATATCTTCAATTTTAGTACCTATTTTTAAGTAAATAGGTAATTATGAAGCATTTTATACTATATTACTTTGTAAATTTGCACTAAAATAGCATATATGTATTCAGAAAAATTAAAAAATCAGCTTCAAAATGAGCTGAATGAAATAGAAGAACAAGGATTATTTAAAAAAGAACGCATAATTACCAGTGCACAGGGACCAGAAATTACGGTTAACAATACATCAGTTTTAAATTTTTGTGCCAATAATTACTTAGGCTTGTCTTCTCACCCAGAAGTAATTCAAGCAGCAAAAGATACATTAGATTCTCATGGATTCGGAATGTCTAGCGTTCGCTTTATTTGTGGTACGCAAGATATTCACAAAGAATTAGAAGCAAAGATTGCAGATTTTTATCAAACCGAAGACACTATTTTATATGCAGCTTGTTTCGATGCTAATGCTGGAGTTTTTGAACCTTTACTTAGTAAAGAAGATGCAATTATTTCAGATTCATTAAATCATGCTTCCATTATCGATGGTGTGCGTTTATGTAAAGCTGCTCGTTATCGTTATCAAAATGGCGATATGCAGGATTTAGAAAAACAGTTACAAGCTGCTAATGCCAACGGAGCTCGAACAAAATTAATAGTTACCGATGGAGTTTTTTCTATGGATGGTTTAGTCGCACCTTTAGATCAAATTTGCGATTTGGCCGATCAATATGATGCTTTGGTAATGATAGATGAATGCCACGCTACTGGATTTATTGGTAAAACAGGAATAGGAACGCCCGAAGAAAAAGGTGTTTTAGGAAGAGTAGACATTATTACTGGAACTCTTGGTAAAGCTTTAGGAGGCGCCATGGGTGGTTACACCACTGGTAAAAAAGAAATTATAGAATTATTACGCCAACGTTCTCGGCCTTATTTATTTTCTAATTCTTTAGCTCCATCCATAGTAGGTGCATCTATAAAAGTATTTGATTTATTAAAAAACGATACTAGTTTACGAGACAAATTACAAGAAAACACTACTTATTTTAAGAAAGGAATGAAAGATGCCGGATTTGACATAATCGATGGCGAATCTGCAATTGTTCCAGTTATGTTATATGATGCTAAACTTTCTCAAGATATGGCTACTGCGCTATTAGAAGAAGGAATTTACGTAATTGGTTTCTTTTATCCAGTTGTACCAAAAGAAAAAGCAAGAATTAGAGTTCAACTTTCTGCTGCACATACAAAAGCGCATTTAGACCAAGCAATTGCAGCCTTTATAAAAATAGGCAAAAAAATGAAGGTTATTTAACTAAAATCTTATTTTTTGTACTAAAAATTATTAAAGTATTGAAAAAAAATTAAATTTGTAAATTAAATTATTCAACATGAAACAATTAAACAAACTAGCAGTTGCATTAATAATGCTTTTTGCTTTTACTTTTTCAACCCAAGCTCAGAATGAAGACAATAGATGGTCTATTTTTTTAGGGGTTAATGCAGTCGATTTTTATCCAACAGGAAACGGAATGGCACCAGATTATTTAATGTCTAGTGAAAATTTCTTAGAAGACTTTTTTAATGTTGGAGATCACTGGAATGCAGTGGCTTCCATGACTAGTTTAAATGTAGGTTATTATGTAGGTCAAGATTTAAGCGTTCGAGGTGGATTTAATGTAAATCGAATTTCAAAAATAGGTAAAACCAAACCCGAATCTAAATTAACCTATGTTGCTTTAGATGGTGATTTATTATACAGTTTTAATCGCTTATTAAACTCAGGTAGATTCGATCCTTATTTAGGAGCTGGTGTTGGTTATTATTGGTTAGATAGCGAGGGTGCCGCAACTTTTAATTCTAGCTTAGGCTTAAATATTCAATTAACAGAAAAATTATTTTTTACCTTAGAAACTTCATATAAGCAAGCTTTCGATGGTGGCCGTTTAGATTTATTTCAACATACAGCAGGTATTAAATTTGCCTTTGGTGGAAAAGATACTGATGGAGACGGAGTTTTTGATGATAAGGATAAATGTCCTGAAGTTCCAGGTTTAGAAGAGTTTGAAGGTTGTCCAGATAGCGATGGAGACGGTATGCCAGATGCAGAAGATTCTTGTCCAGAAGTAGCAGGTTTACCAGAATTTAATGGCTGCCCAGATACCGACGGAGATGGTGTAACCGATGCTGAAGATAAATGTCCAAAAATAGCTGGATTAGCTAAATATGATGGTTGTCCAGATACTGATGGAGACGGAGTTCCAGATAATTTAGACGAATGTAAAGACCAAGCCGGACCTAAAGAAAATAAGGGTTGTCCTTGGCCAGATAGCGATGGCGATGGCGTTCCAGACAAAGACGATTTATGTCCAGAAGTTGCTGGAACTTCTGCAGATAAAGGTTGCCCAGAAGTAACTAAAGAAGTACAAGACGAATTAAACGAATTTGCTAAAGTAATTAACTTCCAAAGTGGAAAAACTTACATTACAGACTATTCGAAAAATATTTTAGATACCAAGGTTATTCCAATTTTAAACAAATATCCTAATGCTAATTTCGTAATTGAAGGCCATACGGATAGCACTGGAAGTAAAAAAACTAACCAACGCATATCTGATGAAAGAGCTGCAGCTGTTAAAGAATATCTTCAAACAAACGGTGTAGCAAAAGAAAGATTAACATCTAAAGGATATGGTCCAGACAAACCTATTGCTTCAAATAAAACAGAAAACGGAAGAAAAGAAAATAGACGTGTCGAAATTAATCTAGTAAAGTAAATTTGTTTTTTTAATATCTAGAATTATAAACAAAAATGTCCCTTTTATAAGGGACATTTTTTATTTTTAACCATATTAATTCTTTCAATTTATACATTTTATGAAAAGCTTTTTAGAAGAATATGTTTCCCGTTGCTTAGCAGCAAAATTAGATTTTAAGCAACACGTATTTATCCTTCCGAGTAGAAGAGCTGTAAATTTTTTTAAACAAGAATTGGTACATCAAAATTCAGCGCATTTTTTTATTCCAGAACTCTATAGCATTGAAGATTTTATTGAAGAAGTAGCAGATATACAGCTTATCGATACACTAACCGCTATAACTGAATTTTATAAAGTATATACCGAAGTTTATCCAAAAGATAAACAAGAAACATTCGATGTGGTTTATAATTGGTCTCAAACTTTACTACAAGATTTTAATGAGATTGATCGGCATTTAATTCCAGCTAAAGATTTTTTTGGCAATCTAGCTAATGTAAAAGAAATTGACCATTGGAGTAAAACACAAAATCCGACAGCCATTGTAAAAAACTATCTAGAATTTTGGAAATGTATTCCTAAACTCTATACTTTATTAATCCATAACTTACAGCAAAAAAAACAAGCTTACCAAGGTTTAGCATATAAGTTAGCAGTACAAAATTTCGATAACTATTTAACAAATACTAACAAACAACTTCATTTTGTAGGTTTTAATGCTTTAAACGCAAGCGAACAAATTATTTTTCAAAAAACACTGCAAAGCCAAAAAGGGAAAGTTATTTGGGATTTAGATGCTACATTGCTTAAAGATTCTTACCATCCATCTTCTTATTTTTTAAGGAAGTACCAACAGGAATGGAAGTATTATCAACAAAAAGAAAACGAAATTACAGCAAGTACAAACTTATTTACGTCACTTAAAACTATAAAAACTTATGCTGTACCCAAAAAAATAGGCCAAGCTAAAAGTGTAGGTCAAATTTTAGCTCAACTTCCAAAAGAAGAATATACTAAAACAGCAATTGTTTTAGCCGACGAAACTTTGTTACAACCCGTTTTAAATGCCATTCCAGAGCAAATTTTGCAAGTAAATATTACCATGGGTTTGGCATTAAAATACGCTCCTATAGCTAGTTTTTTCGATCAAGTTTTTCAAATACATAAGCACGAACACTCAGATTTGTTTTATAAAAATGTACTTCAAATATGTGGTCATCCTAGCTTTAAAATGGCTTTTCCGACAGAAAGCAAAATGCTAAAAAACTATTTTGTTAACCACCATATACTAAGCATTTCTAGGCAAGATTTTTTTGAAGCTTTTAAAAGTTACAGTAAAGCTTTTCAACAAACTTTGCAACTTATTTTTTCTAGCCTAGAAAATAAGCCTAAGCAGCTAATAAACAATTGTTTAGAATTGTGTTTACTATTTAAAGAATTTAACCAAGAAAATGCATTGCAGCTGCAATATGTTTATTCCTTTCATAAATTGTTTGTGCAATTACAAAACTTAATGGCTCTTACAGATTATATTGAAACTATTAAAGCCTTGTATGCTGTATATAAAGATGTTTTAGCGCACCAAAGTTTAGACTTTAAAGGTTCACCCTTTCAGGGTATTCAGTTAATGGGAATGCTAGAAACACGAGTTTTAGACTTCGAAAATGTAATTCTAGTCTCTGCAAACGAAGGTATTTTGCCATCTGGAAAATCGGAAAACAGCTATATTCCATTCGATTTAAAAGTAGCGTTTAACTTACCCACTTATAAAGATAAAGATGCCATTTATGCCTATCATTTTTTTAGGTTATTACAGCGCGCTAAAACAGTTCATTTACTCTATAATAACGATGCATCTGGAATGGAAAATGCAGAACCAAGCCGTTTTTTACGATATTTGCAAATATTCCCGCAAGCTAAGCATCATCTTCAGCATTATGTAGTTAGCGCTACGACCAAAGCAAATTTGAGCAAAATGCAGCAAATCCCGAAAACACCAGCTGTAATTTCAAAATTAAAAGCTTTGTTTAATCACGGAATTTCACCTTCTGCATTAACTACTTATATTCGAAATCCTTTGGATTTTTATAAAAAGTATGTCTTGCGAATAAATGAAGTAGAAGAAATTGAAGAAGAAGTAAGCTATCGAGTTTATGGAAGCATATTACACGACACACTACAGCATCTTTACGAAGGTTTTAAAGGAAAAGAAATTAAAAAGCAACATATACAAGACTTTTTAAATCGTTACGAAACAGAGTTGCTTAAACAGTTTGATAAACACTACAACGCAGAGGCTATTAAAAAGGGAAAAAATTTAATTGCTTTTGAAATTGCTAAACAACAGTGCAATCGTTTTTTAAATCAAGAATTAAAATTAATTGAACAACACGAATTACAAATCGTAGCTATTGAAGAAAATAGAAAAATTCCTTTTCAAATAACTCAACTAGATTTTCCAATTTTTTTAAAAGGAAAAGCAGATCGGGTAGATGTATTGGACGGCATTTTTCGAATTATCGATTATAAAACTGGAAAAGTTGAACATAAAGACTTAATTGTAGCTGAAGATTGGGATAATTTTACTGAAGATTACCAATACAGTAAATCTTTTCAGGTTTTATTTTATGCTTTATTGTTTCAAAATGAAGCTAAAAACAAACCGATGCAAAGCGGAATTATTTCATTTAAAAACTTAAACAATGGGTTTCTTAAATTTGGGAAGAAAACAGGAAAAGCAAATGAAAAAACGCATAAGGTTTCAACTGAAATTCTTCAAGATTTTGAAGGGCATTTAAGTGAATTAATTCAAGAAATATGTAATCCCGACATTCCATTTACCGAAAAAGAAGTTTAAAATAATTCTAAAATTATTTACTTTTAAAAGCTCTCTGTTTATGCAGAAGAAAAAAGAGGAATGCATAAATTTCATTAAAAAAAAAACAAACAACAGAAGTAAAATACACCTAGTTTAAGACACAGCTTTCAAAAATTAAATAACCAGTTAAATGCAATAAATTATGAAATGGACCGCTAAGCCTTCACCTAAAAAAGAAACTATTGCACAGCTTCAAGAAGCACTTCAAGTAGATTACAATATAGCTTGTTTACTAGCACAACGCAATATTTCAACTTTTCAAGAAGCAAAAGATTTTTTCCGACCCAATCTTAACCAATTGTATTCTCCTTGGTTAATGAAAGGAATGCAAGTTGCGGTAGAGCGTATTCAAAAAGCAATTATAAGCCAAGAACGTATTTTAATTTATGGAGATTACGATGTAGATGGGACTACGAGCGTGGCGCTTTTGTATGCTTATTTTAGTAAAATTTATCCGCACATTACACCCTATATTCCCGATCGCTATCAAGAAGGTTATGGTGTTTCTTATCAGGGAATTGATTTTGCTCATGATAACGAAATTAGCTTAATAATTGCTTTAGATTGCGGCATAAAAGCTATCGAAAAAGTAGCCTATGCTAAAGAAAAAGGTATCGATTTTATAATTTGCGACCATCACCGACCTGGAGCTGAAATTCCAGCTGCTGTTGCAGTTTTAGATCCCAAACAAAAAGATTGTAGTTATCCATATAAAGAACTTTGTGGCTGTGGAGTTGGTTTTAAATTACTGCAAGCTTTTCATGAAAAAGAAAATAAAGAATTTAACGAATTAATTCCATATTTAGATTTGGTTGCCACGGCAATAGGTTCAGATATTGTACCGATAACTGGAGAAAATCGCATTCTTGCTTTTCATGGATTAAAACAAATTAATCAAAAACCTAGACCAGGATTTCAAGCTATAATTCAGCTTACCAACAAAAAAGAATTAACTATTACCGATGTGGTTTTTATTATTGGTCCGAGAATTAATGCAGCTGGCAGAATGAAACACGGTTTACATGCTGTAGAATTACTTATTGAAGAAGACCTACAACAAGCCGAAGAATTTGCTGCTGCTATCGAAAAATACAATGCAGACCGAAGAGAAACCGACCAAAATATAACTGCAGAAGCTTTAGCTTTAATTGAAGCAAAACAAGAACAAAAGCAATTTACATCGGTTGTGTATCAGGAACATTGGCATAAGGGTGTAATTGGTATTGTGGCTAGCAGGTTAACCGAAACCTATTATCGACCAACCTTGGTGTTTACCAAAAGTGGTGATAAATTAGCTGCTTCAGCACGTTCGGTTAAAGGATTTGATATTTACAATGCATTAGAAGCAAGCGCTGAGTTTATTGAGCAATTTGGCGGACACAAATACGCTGCAGGTTTAACTTTAGAAGAAAAAAATTATTCAAAATTTAAAGCTAAGTTCGAAGAAGTAGTAAAAAACAGCATTCAACCTGAGCAGCTTCAACCCAAATTAAATTACGACTTAGAGCTAAATTTAGCAGATATTACACCTAAATTTTACCGAATCCTGAAGCAGTTTGCGCCCTTTGGTCCTGGTAATATGAGTCCGTTATTTTACAGTAAAAATTTAAAAGATACAGGCTACGCCAAAGGCGTTGGAAAAAATGAAGAACATTTAAAATGCGCAGTTTACCAACACTCAAAGCAAGAAAAATTATCTGCAATTGGTTTTAATTTAGGAAAACATACAGATAAAATTAACCATAAACTTCCGTTTGAAGCCATTTACAGTATCGAAGAAAATGAATGGAATAATAAAATAAACTTGCAGTTGCGTTTGCGTGATGTGCGTTTAAAAAACACTTAATCACGATTAACAAATAAATTAAAATTAGTATATTAGTGGTATATTTTCAAGTAACTATAAACAAAATTCAGTGGTTTAGAATAAAAATAATTAGTCACGAATACACGAATATGTTTTGTATAAAATTCGTGCATTAGGGGCACTTTTAAACTGAACTAATCTCTTTCAATAGGTTGATCTTCGTACCAATCTTCAAAGGTTTTATCGGTGTTATAGTTATCAATTAAAACCCTGTAAACAGTATAAATTAACAATATCTGACCGATTAAGGTTAGAAAAAACACCCATGAAAAACTTAAATCCATAGCTGCCATTATACTTACAGTTATCAAAATAAGTGTTGTAATAATTACAAAAGAAATTGCCGAAAGTTTCATAGCTTTTTTATTTAAAAATAAAACGAAAAGCTTGGAGTAATCTTAAAATAAAATCAATAAACTAAAATTTAACGTATTAAGCATTAGTAAGTTGCAAAATCTTCAACTTCAGCTGCTTTCAACATAAAATTATGCAAATCTGTATTGCGCACAAACGTATTTAATTGGTCGCTATACGGTCCATACATGGCCAATTCAACAAAATCACCCGAATGATTTGTGCTAATCCAACCCACCGAATGGTAAGCTTGTTGTATTTCTGATAAGAGCTTAAAAGGTAGCTTTTTATAATTATAAAGTCCTTGCTCTGGCTTTTCTAAACCTTTGTAATAATCTAAAATAGACTGTGCTTGAGCTTTACTAATTCCGAAGTTATTGGCGTATTCAACTCGTTCACGAACTTGTTCTACCGTATCATTTTTTGTAATTTCTTGTAAAATCCAATCATTAGAATGTTTGAAGCTTTGCAAGCGGTCAAAATTTGTATTTACATCTTTTCCGTACATTATACCAGGGTTCGAGTTTCCATGGTCAGTAGTAATAATTACCAAAGTTTCTTCGTCTTTTTCGGCAAAATTTATAGCTACTTCAACCGCATCATCAAAAGCCATTTGGTCGTAAATTAAAGCACCAGCGTCGTTGGCATGCGCTGCCCAATCTACCTTTCCACCTTCAACTTGTAAAACAAAACCTTCTTCTGAAGACTTCATTACATCGATAGCTTTTTGGGTCATTTCTGCTAAAGTTGGGGTTTGTTTTTCAATAGCTTTATCATTATTTCGATCTAAGCTGTAAGCCAAACCACTTGAATCGAAAACACCTAAAAGCTTTGTATTAGCCGAATTAAGCATATCAATTCGGTTGTTTACTACGGTATAATTTTTATCGCTGAAAGCTTGGTATAAGTTCTTTCCATCTTTTCGAGAGCTCGTATCAAAATAATCTTGGCCACCGCCTAACATTACACTTAAACCTAAGTTGAGGTATTTTTCGGCTATGCCTTCTTGGTCGTTTCTACTTGTGCTATTTATACAAAATCCTGCTGGTGTAGCGTGTGTAATTGGAACAGTGGTAACAATTCCTGCTTTTTTCCCAGCCTGTAAAAATTTTTGCCAAATGGGTTTGTGCTCAACACCACCACGACCTACATTAATTCCACCATTGGGAATGCGATGACCACCACCCCAAGATGAAGCAGCAGCAGCAGAATCGGTAACCAAAGAACTTTCGGAAGCCATATCCATTAAAGCACGCTGTACTTTGTTATTTCTATACAAATCTAGCCAAACCGAAGCTTTTCCATACATGCGTTGTTTTAATGTATCAGCCATAGTTAGTGTTCCTTGGCTCATGCCATCGCTAACTAAAAAGATAATGTTTTTTGCTTTTTTATTGCTAGTTTGCTCAAGCCTAGTAATTTGCTCTGTTTGATTACACGCACCTAGCAAGCCAACTCCAGCAGTGGCAAGTGCACCATTTTTAAAAAACTTTCTTCGGTTCATTTTATATAGAAATTTATTCAAAATTAATGGAAAATGAATTCATCAAAGTTAAGTTAAGCTTATATATTCCTTATTTTTTTAGAAAATGATAGTTCATTCTGAATTTTAGCTTATTAAACTTTCAAATTTTAATTACCCAAAAAACACGCATATTTATCTTTTTTTATAACATCAATCAATTGCTCTACATGAGTTGAAACCCTAAACTACAACATCTTACCTTTTTAAACTTGCGTCTCTACTTTAGTTTGCATACAATTCAATAATTCATTAAAATTCGAAATCACAAAATAATCTTCTTGCATAATGTCGGTTCGAAATACTTTCTGAAAAACTTCAGCTTCATTAAAAACTAAAAAATTGGCCTTGCCCTCATCAATTTGGTTGGTTTCTCCATAAGAAGATAAAATTCCAGCACCGTAGGATTTAATTTTTCCTTTTTCTTGAATTACACCAAATTCTATAGTAAACCAATACAACCGCTGTAATTCTAAAAGTTTCTCTTTATCGTGAATATGAGCTAAACCTAACTTTCCAAATTTGTGAACAAAATTTGAAAAAACCGGTTGACTCAAAAGCGGGATATGTCCAAAAATATCATGAAACATATCGGGCTCTTCTAAATAATCTAAGCTGTTTTTATCGCGCAACCAAGTCGAAGAACAAAACTTTTTTTCGGCTAACAACCTAAAAAAATCTTCCACTTCAATCAATCCAGGAACGACTTCAATTTGCCAGCCAGTAGTATTTTCAAAAAAGGCATTCAATTTGTTGAAATCAGGAATTTCGTCTGCATTCAAAACCGGTTCCATTTCATTTAAAGCTTTTAAATATAAGCTTGAAGCTTTATTCGGAATGTTTTTTACTTGGCGCTCAAAGAGTGTTTTCCAAACCCATAAATCTTCTGTGGTGTAGTTGTTCATTTCTTGTTGCATAAGGCTTTAAAATAAAAAATCCCGACTCTAAGTAGAATCGGGATTAAGTTTATAATTTACATACAACTATTCCATTCTACTTATTTCGGCAGATTGATAATAGTAATATGTTTTGTTATTTTTTTTCATTTCGGTTCAAAAGTATATTTTATTTCAACTCACTAAAATAAATTGTTGAATTGATTTTAATTTTTAACAAATGTCGATGCTTAATTCGTGGCGCATGTTCTTCAAAAACCGACTAATTTTAGTTTTTGGAGTTTCACTTATAAGGGAGGGATATTTTTATTTTGTTTCAAGTTCGAGCGGAGTCGAGATGTGGATGGTTCTCGACTCCGCTCGATACTAAAACAAAAAAGACAATTGATTAAATAGCATCGGCGGTGCACTTCTACAAGAAATGGTTATCGAGAACTGCGTTTTTGTGTTCCGTATTTCTTGATAATGCTCCAAGGCTTGACTTACAAAGAATTAGCAACATATTTGCTTTACGGCAATAAAACTTTATCTATTACATGAATTACACCATTGCACTGATTTACATCTGCAATAGTCACAGTCGCTACATTACCCGCTGCATCTTTAATTTTTACGGCATTACCGTCTAACATCAAAGTTAAAGTTCCGCCTTGTACGGTTTTGATTTGAGCTTTTCCATTTCCTTTTTTTATAGCAGCTACAACATCTTTAGTTTTATAATCGCCAGCAATGATATGGTAAGTTAATACCACTTGAAGTTTAGCTTTGTTTTTTGGTTTTGGTAAACTTTCTAAAGTTCCTTTAGGTAAAGCATCAAAAGCTTTATTTATGGGTGCAAAAACAGTAAAAGGACCATCACTAGATAAAGTTTCAACTAAATCTGCCGCCTTTACCGCTGCAACTAAGGTAGTGTGATCTTTTGAGTTTACTGCGTTTTCAACAATTTTTTTAGTAGGATACATTTCAGCTACACCAATCATATTAGTTTGTCCAAAGCTTAGTTATGTTACCACTAAACTTAAAATCATTACAAAATTAAATCTTGCATTTTTCATAGTTATTATTTTTTATGTTCAATTTACTTACGTAAGATTTAAACAGGAGGTTCATAAATTTCAAATGAGCTCACTCTAAGTAAATAACATTAGATTTTACAGTTAAAAAAAGGATTTAATTTTAGCAAAAACCTAAATCTTCAACTCCATCCCAGGCTGTAAACGAATACTTTTGAGTTGATTTTTTTCTTTGATTTCCTTGATGCTTACTTCTGGAAATTTGCGAGCAATTTTCCACAAAGAATCGCCTTGTTGAACGATGTAGGTTTGAAAATTTTCATCTGCAGAAGTTTCTTTTTCAGCTGAAATATTTTTTTCTTCTTTGGAAGTATGTTGCGTTTCAGTTGAAGCTACAGCTGTTAAATTTTTAGGATGAATACGCAACCGCTGGCCAATACGCAACCGATCGGAACGCAAATTATTCCATCGCTTAATATTGCTTACCCGAACTCCGTATCGGTTGGCAATGCTTCCTAAAAAATCGCCTGACCGTACACGATACGTAATTTGGTCAGAAGTTTTTACATAAGCAGGAAGTTGTTTTTTTTCGGCAGATAGTTGAAATTCTTGATAGCCATAAATTTCATCTTCATTGCTTACAAAAACACCGGTTTCTAGTAAAGGCAAACGCAAATAGTAATTTCGTTCAGCATCATCGGGAACTATGCCCAATTTATAACTCGGATTTAAAAACTGAAGCCAAGTTTCGTCTATGTTTAAATATTGGGCTACTTTTTCTAATTCTAATAATCCTTTGGTTTGAATGGTATCTGTAGTGAAGTAACTTTCAGGTGGAATTGCTTTTGAAAACCCATGTGCTTCAGCATATTCAAACAAATACATTACAGCTTGAAATGAAGGAACATAACCCGCTGTTTCTCTTGGTAAATAGCGTCTTATTTCCCAATAATTCGTTTTTCCACCACTTCTTCTTATGGCCTTATTTACATTTCCTGGGCCGGAATTGTAAGCGGCTAAAGCCAAATCCCAATCGCCAAAAATACCATAGAGTTGCTTCAAATATTTCGCAGCAGCTTCAGTTGATTTTATAGGATCCATGCGTTCGTCGACATAACTGCTCACTTCTAAATCCATCATTCTGCCAGTAGGATACATAAACTGCCAAATACCGGTGGCACCAACTGGCGATTTCGCCTTAGGGTTTAAAGCCGATTCTACTACCGCTAAATATTTCATTTCAAGTGGAATGTTGTATCGATCAAAAACTTCTTCAAATAAAGGAAAGTAAAAATGACTTAGCTCAATTAAATCTTGTGTGGTTTTGGCATCTCTTCCTAAATAGAAACCAATTACACTTGCCAAACTTGATGTATATTCAATATCAAATGGAGTTCTTTTGTTTAATTCGTTTATTCTTTCTTTTAGGACTTGATCTTCAACTTCTAATAAAAAAGTATCTTGTATAGCTAACTTTCTTGCCTTTTCAACTTCATTAAAAAGTAAATTATTGTTTAGTTTATTTTTCCAAACCGAATCTAACACAATGCTTTTTCGATAATCTTGAAGCACCATTTTAAACTGATTCTCATAAATTTCATTATAAATAATATAATCGTCTACTCGGTTTGCTTTAGAAAGTTTAGTTTTATTTTGAGCTTGTAGAGCTGTTAAACTCAATAAAGTTATACAGCTTATAAAAAGAATACGCATGGGGAATTTTTGTCAATTTAAGTTTACAATAATATTACATTCAACTATAAATTCAATAGATTTAGTTTATTATTCACGTTTATAATCTGCACCTTAAATAAGCCCTATTTTTTTAATAAAAAGGAATGTAGACATCTAAAAGCTATTATTTTTGTAAAAAAATAGAAAATGAGCAAGTCGTATTCTTTAAAGATAAAAGATATAATAAGAGAAACTGAAAAAGCGGTGCAATTGGTTTTTGAAGTACCCCAAGCGCTTAAGGAAGAATTTAAGTTTAAATCGGGTCAATATGTAAATTTAGAAACGAAAATAAAAGGCGAAACCGTTAGAAGATCATACTCTATTTGTGCTTCACCTAATGAAGACTTAGCTGTAGCCATTAAAGAATTAGAAGGTGGAATCTTTTCTTCTTATGCCAATCAAGATTTAAAAGTTGGAGAACCAGTAGATGTTTTTTCTCCAGAAGGAAACTTTTTACTTGAAGCTTCAGAGAAAGAAACTACTTACATTGCTTTTGCAGCGGGTAGCGGAATTACACCGATTCTTTCTATGATTAAAACAATTCTTAAAGAAGGCAAACACAAATTTGTATTGGTATATGGAAATCGTTCTCCTAAAGAAACCATGTTTTTGGAAGAATTATTGAGTTTACAACAACAGCATCCTGAACGTTTTTTTGTGGAATATATATATAGCAGAAAACAAGCTGAAAATTACACATTTGGAAGAATAGAAAGGTCTACCATTAATTATGTATTAAAAAATAAATATGCGAATGTAACTTTTAAGCAATATTTGCTTTGTGGTCCTGAAGAAATGATTTACAACACCCAAGAAGTTTTACAAGAAAACGGAGTAGAAAAAGATGCCATTGCTTTTGAATTATTTCATTCAACCGAAGAAGGCGAAGATGTTGCTAAAGAAGGTTTTTCTGAAATTGAAGTTCGTGTAGACGATGAGACTTATACATTTAGTATGAATCAGCAAGATGTTATTTTAGATGCGGCATTACATGAAGACATCGACGCGCCCTACTCTTGCCAAGGTGGGATTTGTAGTAGTTGCGTAGCTAAAGTAGTAGAAGGCCAAGCTAAAATGCGAAAAAATCAAATTTTAACCGATGAAGAAGTTGAAGATGGGCTAATTTTAACTTGCCAAGCGCATCCAACTTCAGCCAAAATAATTATCGATTTTGATGATGTATAGCTAGATTTAATACTCAACAAAGCATATGAACACTACAGATAAGACAAAACATTGGAACCATATATACGAAACCAAAGAGTTGAAAGATGTGAGTTGGTACCAACTCAAACCAAATACTTCTTTAGCGTTTTTTGATGCTTTAAAACTTCCTAAAACAGCAAAAATTATCGATATTGGTGGTGGCGATAGTTTTTTGGTAGATTATTTACTTAAAGCTGGCTTTAAAAATATTAGTGTCTTAGATATTTCAGAAAAAGCAATCGAAAGGGCGAAGAAAAGACTTGGCGAACAATCTAAAATAGTAACTTGGATTGTAAGCGATGTTACTCAATTTACACCCGACGAAGAATACGATGTTTGGCATGACCGTGCTGCTTTTCACTTTCTTACCAACGATAAAGACATTTCGAATTATATAAAGGCTACAAAACAATCTGTTAAGTCTCAAGGCCATTTAATTATTGGTGTTTTTTCGGAAAAAGGACCCAAAAAGTGCAGTGGAATTGAAATCAAACAGTATTCTAAAGAAAGTTTATCTTCTGCATTTCAACATCATTTTGAAAAAATAGAATGCAAAAATCTAGACCACGAAACACCCTCAGGTTCACTTCAGAATTTCACTTTTTGTAAGTTCAAAAAAGTTGAAGCTTAAAAAGGTTTATTTATTCATACCACTTTCAAAGGCTCTCTGTGTTCTTAGCATCCCTTCCTTACGGCAAATAGATTAGAGGTAATACAAGCAACAGTTCAAATACTTTTAAAGGCTAAGATGTAATTGCATTCGATATTTTGAATATTGTTTAAACTACTAAGTTAAAAAATTTACTGCTTGTCTGCGTATCGGTTAGTCCGTTCCATGGCTAATTTTTCTTTGTACTTCATCCAAGCCTTACCACGAAGTTTACGCATTATGTTTTCTACATTTCGCATAACTGCTAAATTGTAAACTGCTTTTCCAATATTCATTGCGCTTCTAGGAATAGCGCGTAAACTCATAGAAAAGCCTGGTGTTAAATAATGCATGTGGTGCCAGTAACCTTCGGGCATGTATAAAGTATCGCCGTGATTCAGTTCGGTTACCATTCCTTGGGCATGTTGCAAAGCCGGAAAGCGTTCAAAATCGGGATTATCAAAATCAATATCGTTTAAGGTAACTAAGGAGTTCGGTACTTTATACAAGTATTTAGTTTCAGATGGAGGAAATAAAATACAGCGTTTTTTTCCTTCAAAATGCACATGTAAAATATTAGCAAAATCGATATCGTAATGCATAAATACTTTAGAATCTTTTGCGCCAAAGAACAAAAATGGTAAGTCTTTTAAAAACTTGATACCGAGTTTGGGCGCTTCAAAATGATTTTGTAATTCGGGTACTTCTTTAATTAAATTGAAAAGAAATATACGGTAAGAAGTTTTTTCAGACTTTAACAAATCAACATACTTGCTGAGTTTCATTTTAGCATGCGGTTCGTTGAATTTGTTTTTATGGCTAATGGGGCGATTGTCGTAAAGTGGAACTTCTATATTGCCTGCTATGTCCTTAAAATAATCGAATCTCCATAAATCGAAAGCTTCCCAATTGTTGGCTAAATTTTCAATAACCACAGGTTTTTGTGGCTTTACATATTGCTCTACAAAATCTTCACTAGTAATTGATTTTACGCGTGGTATTTCGGTTAGATTCAATGTTTTAGTCATTTGTTCAGGTTTAGTCATTCAAGTTGTACTTAAACAACTCTGCAAAAATACAAAAAGAAAATTTGATTTAACCTTAATGTGTTAAAAGCCAACTTTATATTTATAAAAGATTTTAAGCTTTTGTTTTTATGTTTTTGCCTTTTTCTTTGGCTTCTAAATTTCGCTCAATCGTATGTCCGGGCCTAGTCCATTTTGGTTTTTCGCCTAAAGCTTTGTATTTTGATTCCTTAGCATCGATCGATTCAGGTTGCGATTTTTTGGTAAAAGGTTTCATGGGTTCCAAGCCTAACAACTTAAACAATTCCATATCTTCATTTACATCAGGATTAGGAGTGGTTAAGAGTTTATCTCCTGCAAAAATAGAATTGGCTCCTGCAAAAAAGCACAAGGCTTGTCCTTCTTTACTCATATCGGTTCGACCAGCCGATAGCCGAACTTGGGTTTGTGGCATGACAATTCGTGTTGTGGCCACCATGCGTACCATTTCCCAAATAGATACGCGGTCTTGTTCTGCTAATGGAGTTCCTTCAACAGGAACCAAAGCATTAATGGGTACAGATTCAGGTTGTGGATTTAAACTGGACAATGCTACTAACATTCCAGCTCGGTCTTCTAGGTTTTCGCCCATGCCAATAATGCCACCACTACAAACCGTAACATTGGTTTTTCTTACATTATTTAAAGTTTCTAAACGGTCTTCATATCCACGCGTAGAAATAACTTCTTTATAGTATTCTTCAGACGAATCTAAATTATGATTGTAGGCGTATAAACCAGCTTCAGCTAAACGCTTAGCTTGATTTTCGGTAATCATTCCTAGTGTACAACAAACTTCCATATCTAGTTTGTTAATAGTGCGTACCATTTCTAGGACTTGTTCAAACTCTTCTCCATCTTTTACATTTCGCCAAGCTGCACCCATACAAACGCGAGAACTACCAGTAGATTTTGCGCGTAAAGCCTGAGCTTTCACTTGGCTTACACTCATTAAATCATTTCCATCTATATCGGTATGATAACGAGCTGCTTGAGGGCAATAACCACAATCTTCAGGACAACCACCTGTTTTAATAGACAGCAAAGTAGAAACTTGTACTTGATTTGGATTGTGTTCTTTTCTGTGAATACTTGCGGCTTCGTATAACAAATCCATTAAAGGCTTGTTGTAAATCGCTAAAATTTCTTCTTTAGTCCAGTCGTGTCTTTGCATGTAATTAAGTATTGAATAATTCAAAAGTAATAAAAGATGTAGTTTATTAAATTGAATTTGGAATTATTCTCTTGAAGAATTTATAATTTACTAATTATCAAGCTCACAGCATTTCCACCAAAACCGACTGCATTTACCATAATATAATCGAGATTTTTGGGTGTTTCTGCATTTTTATAAAATGGATTAGCAATGCACTCCTGTTGTTGAAGCATTAACAAAGCTAATTCTAAGCTCATGGCACCTGATGCCGCGTATGTGTGTCCGATTTTCCATTTATTTGTGGTTAAAAAGGGAATTTTTGCAAAGCTTTTTTCAATGGCTTTTAATTCTGCTAAATCTCCTTTAATAGAACCAGGAGCATGCATAATAATTGCATCAACTTGTTTTATATTGGCCTGTTGTAGAGCCATTTGCATAGAATCTTGAAAGCATTTTGCTTCACTAGTAATTGCAATGCTATGTTTAATTTGTTCGTTAGCAAAGCCTATACCTACAATTTTTGCTTTTGCGTGTTTTGGCTTTGTAGAGAGTGCAAAAAGGCTTGCCGCTTCACCTAAAACTAAAGTGTTTTTTGTTTTTTGAAACGATAAACTTTTGCAAGCTAAACTTTCGGTTTCTTGGCTGTATAGTTTTAAGGCTTTTAATTGAGCTAAAGTAAAACTAGTTAAGGGCGCTTCTGTACCGCCAACAATAAACTCTGAAGCCATGCCCGATTTTAGCCAAGCAATAGCGTTTAAAACTCCGTGTAAAGCCGTAGAGCAAGTTATGGAGTGCGAAATTACAACACCACTTGATCCTAAATCTTGTGCAACCCAAGACGAAAGATTTCCTAAGGTTGTTGATGGCGATGTGCGACTTGAAACCATCCCTGTTTTTATAAATTGACTGTGGTAATTTTCGAATAATTGTGTTGCTCCACGAGATGAACCTATGTTTACTCCAGCATTCGTAAATAAAAACGCATCATTATCTTGAAAACTAACAATTAATTTGCGGCTGGCTAGCAAGGCTAAAAGTACAGATTTGTCTAAATAAGAATAGGCTTTTTTTTCTTTTTGAAGCTTTTCAATTTCTTTTTCAGACTCTTTTAAAATAGGACAAACCCAATATTCTTTTTGCTTAAACTTCCTTTTTTCGAAAAAAGCATGCGAAGATTGGTAAGATTTCCAAACTTGTTCTGCCGTTGTACCTAAAGCAGAAATCGAAGTAAACCCATTGATATAGATTTCTTTTTTCAAAATTAATTTTTTAGCAAATATCGGTTACAAATAACAAAATCTCGCACTGAGGCGAGATTTTGTAGCATTGGTCTATGGATGAAGTCTCACAAAAAAATATTCCGGATGAATAGTGATTCTTAAAAATATTCTACAAAATTACAATGCTTAGTAGCCTAAAAACATACCCATCAATGGGTATATTTAGCCACAAGGTGTTAAAAGAAGAAATTTTTTCTATTTTAAATCCCAAATTAAATATTTCAATATTTTAAAAGCTTAAGCTAAACACTTCGATTCCTTTTTAAATGAAGCTAGTTTAACCCTACAAACATTAAAACTTAATACCAATTTAAACATGAAATATTTCTATATAGTACCGATTGTTATTTTAAATGACGCATAAATGCCCCTTTAAACATGCATCGGCATTGTACCCACACAAATAAGTTACGCCATTATACATTCAAATTAGTACAACTAATCATTTTTCCTTTTATTTCCTTGTACATAATTAGCGTAGCGCTGCTATGCAAATCATTCACAGCGTTATATAAGCAAAAAGCAATTTCGTTTTCTTAACGACATTTAAAATTTAAATTGGTATAATTTATTATTTATACTTAGTGACAGCTTAAATTAAAAGAACTGGTTTCAGTTTGAGCAAAGTAAAGTTTATGTAGTTATTGCTTTGCTTTTGAATATTTTATTTTGTTGTATTCAAGAAATTTTTGTTGCTTATTTCTTAATGCGATTTGTGCTGAGCTTGTCGAACAACAATGCTTATTTATGAGTAGTGTACCTCATTCATGCTACTTTACACTTCTACAACAAGCAATTCATCATTTAAATACACCAATAGTTTTTTAATAACTTGGTAGCCTAAGGCTTCTACAGCAGTAGTATAATCCTTTATTTGTTGTTGATGTTTTGTATTCGGGCTTCCTGTTTTGTAGTCGATAAGAACTGCTTTATTTGCTTTTAAGCAAAGCCGATCTGGTCTAAAAAGTTGTTTGTTATAGGCAATTTCTTGCTCGTTTAAAGCTTGCCAATCTTCACCAAAAAAAGCAGTTAATTTTGGATGTTCTGTAATTTGTTGCAAGCTTTTTTTATAAGCTATTGCTTGGTTTGACGCAATTAAGCCCGATAAAGTAGCCTGATCTATAGCTGTTTGTATATCGGTTTTTAAATTTATTTTCGCCATAAGTTCGTGTAAAATATTGCCACGCTCTATAGCTAGTTGTAGTTCATTATTCCATAAATATTCTGCATTGGTTAGCAAGCCCATGTTTAAGTTAGGCTGGTTAAATTGTAAACTCAAATTGTTTTTTACAGCATGAGTTTGTTTTGTAAATAAATAATTTTCACCAATTATATAATGCAATTGATTTTCTTTCCAAAGGCCTTGGTCCATTAAAAAATCATTGAATAATGCAGCAAATGAATTTTTTGTAAAGCTAATTCCACTTTTATTTTCTTTACAGTCCGTATAAATATACATTTCTTTTGCAGCCCTTGTTAAAGCTACATAAAGCAAATTAATACTGTTAAATATAGCTTTTTCTTTTAGCGTATTATAAATTTCGGCTTTCTCGTTATCTAAATCTTTGTAAATAGTCGATTTTCCGCTAGCCAAAACATAGGGCATTGATGCGTTTTGTGTTGGAATCCAGAATTTTTCTAAATCGGTGTAATCCAGTTGCTCGGTAGCAAATGGATATAATACAATAGGAAATTGCAATCCTTTACTTTTATGAATTGTCATGATTTGTACTGCATTTTCAACTTCGGGTGCACTAATGCTTTTTGTATTTTTAACCCGTTCCCAATAGGTTAAAAAAAGCTGAATATCGCCAGCCTGCTTGTTAGCAAATGCAAAAACTTCGTCTAAAAAAAACTGTATATAAGCATCGGCATTACTGGGAGTAATAAACGATTGTATAATATATTCTACAGCATCGTAAATAGGCAGCGCATTACAGCGCTCAGGAGAAAATGAATAGCCTAATTCTTCAATGCTTTCCCAAGTTTTTTTGTGTTGAAAAGCTTCAGCTAAAAAGATGTGTTTTTCTGTAGCATTAAACTTTTTTTCAGCTAATAAATAAGTGAATAAAGTATAAGCTTCTTCTTCGTTTTTTTCGTTTTCTAAACAATATAAAACCGATAAGATAAAACCTACTTCTTTGCTGTTGGCTATGAGCAAGGTTTCTGAAGAAATAATTGGAATTTGCTCATCGTTTAGCGCTTTAGCTATGGCAATTCCTTGTTCTTTTTTTCGGACCAAAACACAAAAATCTTTGTATTCTACATCTTCTGAAGCAATCCGGTTTTGAATGCTGCTCACAACTTTTTTTGGAAAAACTTCTAGAGCTTCTTCTTTGTTTTTTAAAATAGAGAAATCGATTTCTACTTTACCCGCTCGATGCTTTTTAGGCGATTCTTGACTTGCCTTAGCATATAATTCTTGTACCTCAGGCACTTGAACAGAAGTTGAAACAAATTGAAAAAGCGCATTATTAAAGCTTATAATTTCTTGTTCGCTTCGGTAATTAAAATCTAAATCTTTATTTTCATTTTTTATGGTAAATGGAGAATTGCCCTTGCTTAACTGCATAAATTGTTTGGCATCTCCACCACGCCAAGCATAAATAGATTGTTTGGCATCTCCTATTAAGCTTAAACTACCTGGGCCGAACTCTGGATGCTCTTTTACAAGCGCTTCTTCGACTAACGGAATTAAATTTTCCCATTGTAAAGTAGAGGTATCTTGAAATTCATCTATAAAATAATATTGAAAACGCTCCCCTAAACGTTCATAAATAAAAGGTGCGGGTTGTTCTTTTACCTGTTCGCTAATTTTTTTGTTAAAGTCGGAAATCAGTACTAAATTACGTTCAGATTTTATTTCACTTATCTCTTTCTGCACTACATTGAGTAAGGAAATTTGTGTAATGTAGCTTTTTATTTTCCCTGTATATTGTAACTCGTAAAACTGTTTTTTTGTTTTTTTGTAAAGCTTAACAATTTCTTCTTTAATAGCTTCAATACTTGTTTTTTGATCTTCAGCAGTAGTTTTGTTGTAGAAGTTTGTGGTTTCAATTTCAGCTTGCCATTTGGCTTTAAAGCTAAGTTTAGTGTAATCTTCAATAACTTTTTTAAAATAATTAGGAATGTACCTTCCTTTAAAACTACCTACTTCAATTTGATGTTGTCCAAGCAAACTAAAAAAATGCTTTCCTGTTTCAGAAAGTTGGTTTAAAAGCTGTTTTTCTTTCTTTTTTAGTTTTTCCTTGTATTTTGTAAACGCGTTTAACGGAAGCTTCTGTAAGGCATCAATTGGTTTGCTGTGTTGTTCTTTTAGCAGTAATTCGGATGCTTCAAAAACGTCTTTGGCAATGTTTCCGCTTTTATCATCTTCTGTTTTTTCGAGTGCAAAATCTACTAAAATTTGAGTTAGTTGCTTATCTTCTCCAACTTTATCAATAACACGATCTATAGCTTCTTCTAAAACAACACGGGTTTCGAGCTCAATTTCAAAATTATTACTCAATCCCAAATCTTTGGCAAAAGTGCGGATTATGCGCTGCGTAAAAGCATCGATGGTCGAAATTTCAAATCCTGCATAATTGGCAAGTAAATGCCTTAAAATTTGAATCGATTTTTCCGAAACGTCTTTATCGGTAAGTTGTGTTTTTGCTTTTACTTGTTCGTAAAGTGGCTTTTTGTCTTCACTAATATCGGTTTTAGTAAAGGCAATTAAATGTTCGAGTACACGCGATTTCATTTCGCCTACGGCCTTGTTAGTAAAAGTAATGGCAAGTATACGTTGAAAAGCAAACGGATCTTTAGCTAAAAGTAAAATAGACAAATAATCTACAGTAAGTGTAAAGGTTTTTCCTGAACCAGCAGACGCATTGTAAATTACAAAAGGAGATGATTTTTTCATGCCATGAAAATACAATACTTATGCCAATTTAGCTTCTAAAATCTCTAAAAAACGTTGTTCTATGGCTTCATGTTCATGCCAGTTGTAGCTTGGTTTCACTTGATTTTCTAAATAGACTTTCGCTTCTTGAATGTTCGAAAACTCATTTATTTTAGCCATAACACGATGATAAGCTTCTACGTTTCCTTCAAATAGTTTTTTAGTAAAGGCTAAACGATCGTTTAAACCAATTTTTAATTCTGTTTTAAGTTGATCGTTTAAAGATTTTTTTTCTTGCGAAAATAAATCCATTGTCCGTTGTGGCTTTGGCTTATCTTCTTCTATTGTAGAGTCTTCATCTACTTTATTTTCATTTTTAGAAGGTGTAGCTTGAGTTTCATTTAAGCTTTGTTCTTCTTTTTGTTCTGATGTAGTTTGCTCAATTTCAGTTTCTTCTTGGGTTGGTAATTGAGTAGAAGAGCTTGCAGACGCGGGCTCAAAATCGGGTAATTCATCGAAATGAACCCCAAAATCTTCTTCAGATAAATCATCTGCTGTGGATTGATGATTATCTTCTTTTTTAATTGAATTTGCTTCTTTAACTGCAGAATTTTCTTGGTTTATTGAAGTTTTTTTGTTCGCAATTAATGTTTCTTGCTCAACTTTTTCTGCTGAAGTTTCGCTTTTATTTGAAGAAGCTTCAGTTGGAGCAGAATTTTCATCATCTTCTTTAGAAGCTTCAACTGGTTTAGAATTTTCTGTCTTTTGAATTTCTTTTTCTATTTCAGGCTTTTCAGTTGCAGCATTTTCGTTTTCTACCGTATTTTCTAACCTAGTTGTTTCTTTTGCAGCTTCAGACGCTGTATCGGAAATTGAGCTAACTTCATCTAAATCCGTTTCAAAAGCACTCTTAAAAGCCATTTTACCTATATTAGGCTGTTTTCCAGCAAAATGTTTCTCGGCAAAGGCAAGCACGCAAAGTTTTTCATAAAGTAAGCCGGCTTTTTCTTTTAATTCGTGCACATTATCGTTTTTAGCTTTTAAAATGCTGTGGGCAAGGCTAGTTAATTCACCTTCTAATACTTTCTTCATAACTTTATGATTTAGTTTTTTCTACGCTTTTATTTTTTAGTAATTTTACATTTTACTACGCACAAATCTACAAATTATTATACCGTTTTAATATAGAAAATGTTTCTTGAAAATACAGTAAATCACGAAGAACAATTTGGTTGGATAGAAGTTATCTGCGGGAGCATGTTCTCAGGTAAAACAGAAGAATTGATACGGCGTTTAAAGCGCGCGCAATTTGCTAAACAACGCATTGAAATTTTTAAGCCCGAAATAGACCGTAGGTACGACGACCAAGATGTGGTTTCGCACGACGAAAACGCCATTCGGTCTACACCAGTACCTGCTGCTGCTAATATTCGTTTATTAGCCGATGGTTGTGATGTAGTAGGAATTGACGAAGCACAATTTTTCGACGACGAGATTGTTTCGGTTTGTAATGATTTGGCAAACCAAGGAATCCGTGTTATTGTTGCAGGCTTGGATATGGATTTTAAAGGAAATCCTTTTGGACCGATGCCAAACTTAATGGCTACGGCCGAATATGTTACTAAAGTGCATGCCGTTTGTACGCATACTGGAAATTTGGCACAGTATAGTTTCCGAAAGTCTACAAAAGATGATTTGGTATTACTAGGAGAGACCGACGAATACGAACCATTGAGTCGAGCTGCATTTTTTAGAGCTATGGGTGCACAAAAACAAACTGAGCAAACTAAAACCAAACCACAAGAACAGAAAAATAATTTTCATGCCAAAGGTTGAAGAAACACGTTTAGAAATTGACCTTAACGCCTTAGCACATAATTACCATGTGCTAAAATCAAATCTTCCTGCTAATACTCAGATTATGGGTGTGGTTAAGGCTTTTGCTTATGGTACAGACTCTATTGTTATGGGTAAAAAATTGGTAAGTTTAGGTGCCACCCATCTTGCCGTTGCTTATATTGAAGAAGGTATGCGGTTTCGTAGACGAGGACTCGATATACCTATCTTAATCTTTTATCCACAGCTTGAAGATTTACCTAAATTATTGGAATATAATTTAACCCCAAGTGTGTATAATTTTCATTTTTTAGAAAATTTAAACGCGGCTTTAATCGAACATAATGTTATTGATTTTCCCATCCATATAAAAATCAATACAGGAATGAATCGCTTAGGGTTTGATATGACCGATGTTAACCGATTAACCCAATTGCTTTCTGCAAACAAACACGTTAAAGTTGAAGGTGTTTTTTCGCATTTATCTGCAGCAGGAATGCCAGAAGAAAATGAGTTTACTCAGTTGCAAATCGATAATTTTAAAGTTGCTGTTGAAGCTTTTAAAAGAAATGTAAATACAAGTTTTATAGCTCATTTATGTAATTCTAGTGGAATTTTGAGCCACCCAGAAGCTGCTTTCGATATGGTGAGAGCTGGTATTGCTTTATATGGTTACGGCAATAATCCGGAAGAGCAAAAAAACTTACAAGTTGTGGCTAGTCTAAAAACACGAATAGCACAATTAAGGGTAATTCCGCCTGGTTCGAGCGTAGGCTACGATCGAAAATTTAAAGCAGAAAAAACATCGAAAATAGCAACTTTACCTTTGGGGTATGCAGACGGAATTTCACGAATTTACGGTAACCAAAAGGCAGAAGTCTTACTTCATGGTAAAAAAGCACCGATAATTGGTAATGTTTGCATGGACACTTTAATGGTAGATGTTAGTGAAATTGAGTGTAAAGAAGGCGATGAAGTTTTAATTTTTGGTAAACAACACACTGCTTTAGCATTTGATAAGGAAAAACAAAGTATTCCCTACGAATTAATTACCCGCATTTCTCAAAGAGTTACACGGGTAGTTATAAATAAGGAATAAATTTAATTTGTGAAAGTATTCTTGAATTGTTGCTTTTGATTAGTTAGATATAAATACAAATTGATAAAACTTAAGCTGATTATTAATGTATGAAGAAAATTGTATTGAAGCTATTTCTTTTTCTTTGGTTCTCTTTTGTGTTCTTTTAATTGTTGCATAAGCATCCATTCCAATTGACCATTGGTACTGCGGAATTCGTCTGCAGCCCATTTTTCAATTGCTTTCATCATGTCTTCATTAACGCGTAAGGCAAATGCTTTTTTCTTAGGCATAAAATGCTGTTTTTAATCTAATCAATAATTTTAATTACGAATATAAGGCTTGCTATCGAACTCTTCATTAATAGTAATTTAATGCTTAATCGGCATTACCTGTTTTTATCTCGCTCCAAAACAATACGCATGCTGTTTTCTGCAATATCTCTTACCACCCAACCTTCTCGGGCATATTGATTTAACGTATCTTCTAACTTTTGATTGTTGTTGGATAAGCCCATTTTCCAGTTCACTACTTTATATTCTTTCATGAATTAGTGGTTTAAAGTTCCTGCATTTACTACTGGCGAAGCTTCTTTATCTCCACATAATACCACCATTAAATTACTTACCATGGCTGCTTTGCGTTCTTCGTCTAAGTCTACAACTCCTTTTTTACTGAGTTGTTCTATAGCCATTTCTACCATACTTACGGCTCCTTCTACAATTTTATGTCTAGCAGCAACAATGGCTGTTGCTTGCTGTCTTTTTAGCATGGCGTTGGCGATTTCTTGTGCGTATGCTAAATAACCAATGCGTGCTTCTAAAACTTCAATTCCTGCAGTAGACAATCGTTCGTCTATCTCTTTTTCTAAAGCTTCACTTACTTCGTTAACGCTTGAACGAAGTGTAATATCTTCATCATGGCCTTCGTCTGCAAAATTATCATAGGGATACATACTGGCTAACTTTCTAACGGCAGCATCCGTTTGAACCCGTACAAAATTTTCGTAGTTATCTACATCAAAAGCAGCTTTGTATGTGTTTTTAACACGCCAAACCAAAATGGTACTAATCATAATTGGATTACCCAGTTTGTCGTTTACTTTTAATCGTTCGCTGTCAAAATTACTAGCCCTTAGCGAAATTTTCTTTTTGGTGTAAAATGGATTTACCCAGTAAAATCCGTTTTTTTTGACTGTTCCTACATATTCACCAAATAACAACAATACTCTCGAACCATTAGGCTGAACCATTATAAATCCAGGAGCAATTACTAAAGAAAGTACAATACTAAGGATTGGCCATGGAGTTTTAAATAGAAACATAAGTGCTATACTTCCTATAAATAAAAGTATAAATACAAACAACATTAGATAGCCATTGGCAGGTACAATTGTTTTTTCTTCTTTCATGATTTTAGATTTAAATTTAATATGATATTAAAATAATATCGTAAAGATAGTGTTCTTTTTGAATTAAAAAAAGAAAAAAAGATTTTTTGAAATGATTATTGTTAACTTCATTAAAAACCTTTCTTAATAGGTGCAACTTGTTTTTATTGGGTAAGATTCCGTATAAAGTTTCTTTTAGGAAGTTTTTACGTAATGACAAGAGGAAGGAATTTTTACGGAATGTTAGAGAAGTAGTCTATTTCTACTTTGGAATCATGGCTTTTAAATCTTCTAAGGTATTTGCATCTTTAATTTTTTTGTCGGTACGCCAGCGAGAAATTCTTGGAAAACGAGTGGCTACACCACTTTTATGGCGTTTGGATTCGGCTATGCCTTCAAAAGCAATTTCAAATACTTGAAAGGGTTCAACACTTCGAACAGGACCAAATCGTTCTAAGGTATTTTTTTTGATCCACGCATCCAATTCTTTAAATTCTTTATCAGTTAAACCGGAATAAGCTTTGGCAAAAGTGACTAATTCTTTGTGTTTATCATCCCACAATCCAAAGGTGTAATCGGTAAATAAATTGCTTCTTCTTCCGTGTCCGCGCATGGCATAAGTTAATACGGCATCGATGCTAAATGGGTCGGATTTCCATTTCCACCAATCGCCTTTTTTTCTTCCTACTCCGTAAGTGGAATCTTTACGTTTAATCATCAAACCTTCGGACTTGATTTCTCGAGCGTTTTCACGTTCTTTTGCCATTTTTTCCCAACTAGAAAACTTCATAATTTTTGAAAGATGAAAAACAGGGATTTCGTCTTTTAATTCAGAATGCAATTCATCTAATATTTCTCGTCTTTCTGAAAAAGTTTTCTTCCGAATATCTTTGCCATTAAATTCTAAGATATCGTAAGCTTTTAAAATAACTGGGGTTTTTTCTAATAGCTTTTTTGAAACTGTTTTCCTGCCAATTCGCGTTTGTAAATCTTTGAAACTGCCAATGTCGTTATTCGGAAAAGCTAAAATTTCGCCGTCTAAAACCGTTCCATTGGGAAGTTTTCCTACAAAAGCTTCAAACTCCGGATATTTGTCGGTCACCAATTCTTCACCACGACTCCACACAAACAATTGGCCTTTACGGATAATAATTTGACTGCGAATACCGTCCCATTTGTGTTCGGCAAGCCAATCTTTTGGATTTCCTAATGCATCAGGCGAATCTTCAATAGCGTACGCCAAATAAAACGGATAGGGTTTGGATAAGTAGTCGGCTTCGTTTTCTTCTAAAATAAGTTCTTGAAACGAAATTTTATTTGGATTCCAATTCCCCATCAATTTAAAAGCCAAAATATCTTCATCAATTCCAGTGGCTTTAGCCAATGCTCTCGTCATTAATTTTTGACTCACCCCAATTCTAAATCCACCGGTAATGAGTTTAGTAAATACAAAACGCTCGTAATAATTCAACTTTTTCCAATTGGAGACTAGATATTCCTTTTTTATTTCATCAGATTCTTTCTTTAAAGCCAGTATTTCTTGCAAACAGTGAGTTAAGCTTTTTTCGTTTTCAATTTCTGCATTAGGAATAACTAAAGCAATAGTCTCCGCTAAATCACCAACAATATGGTATGATTCTTCAAAAAGCCACAACGGAATATTGGCCAATTCTGATGCATATTCGCGAATTAACGTAGTATTTACCGGTCGTGGAGGTCGTCGGTGTGAAAGAATAGCAATGGTCCAAACTTTATCTTGATTTGAAGCTTGCATAAAATAATTAGCCAATGCTTCTACTTTCAAATTAGTTCGATTAGTAGAATCGATGGTTTTAATTAGTTGAGCAAAAGCCTTCATTTTAGCGTATTAAGTAGTTAGAATTAAGTAATGAGAAGTGATTAAATATTCTTGGTTTCTTCTATTGAACGATTTAATTACTAATCTTGTTTTTTATATTGACATTTTTAGATTAACAAGTTTTCCAAATTAAAAAATCCACCACAAAGACACGAAGACCAAAGAGAAAAACCAACTAAAAAAATCCTATTCTTATCTTTCATTTTTTTTCTATTTTTTCATCTCTTGATAAATCACATTTTCAAATTGATTCATTAATACGTTGATTCATCGCTACATTGTTACATTATTGAATTGATATTTTTATCAATCTTCATTTTCTTCGTATTGCGTTTTTTCTGTTCGAGCATCGTAACCTAATTCTCGTAAGTATTTAGCAAAAATATCGGTGTAGCCGTGGGTACAGATTACTTTTTCACATTCTGTGGCTTTGATGCTTTTTAACAAGCCATCCCAATCGCAGTGATCACTGAGCACAAAACCTTTATCGATAGCCCTTCTGCGTCTTGCACCACGGAAGGTCATCCAACCGCTGGCTGAGCCAGTAACATAAGGTGTCATTTTTTTAATCCAAGTGCCGCCGTGAGCGCTGGATGGAGCGATAACTAAGTTTCCGTTGAGTTCAGATTTCGTGGTTTCTCGGGTAATTAGATTTGTTTCAGGAAAATCGACTAAATTTCTTAAAACTTGTGTCATATTTTCGATAGCACCGTGGGTATAGATTTTTCCAATTTCTGCATCAACATGCTTCAAGAGTCGCTGTGCTTTTCCTAAGGAATAACCAAATAGAACGGAAGTTCTTCCATCTTCTTGATTTTGTTTCCACCATTGATTGATTTCAGTAAAAACTTCACTTTGTGGTTTCCATTTAAAAGCGGGTAAACCAAAAGTACATTCGGTAATAAATGAATGACATTTTACGGGTTCAAAAGGAATACAAACTCCATCGGCTTCATCTTTATAATCGCCTGTAAACACCCAAACTTCTCCTTTGTGTTCTACTCGAATTTGCGAACTACCAATAATGTGACCAGCAGGATGTAAACTAAATTTTACGTTGTTGATGGTAAAAGTTTCATTGTAATTTTTACCTTCGATGTTCACATCTCCTAAACGGTGTTTTACAATAGGTATATTGTCATGATGGGTAATATATTGTTTGTGTCCATAACGAGAATGGTCTGCGTGACCGTGGGAAATAATTACTTTATCGACAGGCTTCCATGCGTCGATATATACATCTGCAGCTTCGCAATAGATGCCTTTTGAATTGAAAGCCAGTAAAGGAGTTTTCATGAAACTAAAGTACTGAATGTAGTATAAAAATTCCTTTTAAAAAAGCTAAAAGTTTTTACGTAGGCTAAAGCTAAAAATCAGAATTGAAATCTTCCATAAAATCTTCTTCGTCTGTTGTTTCTACTTCATCACAATTAATTGGGATGGTTAAGTTTGCAGGTTTTTCGAATGCTTCCTTAGAAACTTCAATCTCTTCGTTAGCATATAAATCCTTCATGTACATTCCCCAAATAGGGAGAGCCATTGTTGCGCCTTGACCGTAAGTTATTCCTGGAAATCGTACCGATCGTTCTTCGCCACCTACCCAAACGCCTGTAACTAAATCGGGCACCATACCAATAAACCAACCATCACTTTGATTTTGGGTAGTTCCGGTTTTACCAGCAATATCATTCTTAAAATCGTAAGGATAACCCGTAACGGCTCGTTGGTAGTCAATTCTATTTTTAGCATATTCAGAATTGGTTTTTAGACGTACACCCGAACCAGATTTTGTAACCCCTTCTAATAAGTTTACCACCACATAAGCGGTTTCTTCGCTTAAAACGTCCTTGCTTACCGGTGAATGTTGATAAAGAATAGTTCCATTTCTATCTTCAATTCGCGTAATCACGAAGGGCTCAACATAAACACCTTTATTGGCGAATGTACTGTAAGCAGAAACCATTTCGTACACACTTAAATCTGGTGTTCCTAAAGCTATAGAAGGATAAGGCTTAATATTTGAAACATCTACGCCTAAATTTTTGGCCATATCAATTACTTTTTGTGGCCCTGTTTTATCGATTAATCGAGCTGTAATGGTATTTACTGATTCTGCTAAAGCTTTTTTTAGCGTTTTTACACCGCCATAGTCGTCTCCTGAGTTTGTAGGAGTCCAATCTTCAATTAAATCATGCTTTCCTTTAGGAATAGTATATAATGTATTAGGAAGTTCATAGCAAGGAGAATAATGCAATTGGTCTATGGCTGTTGCATACACAAATGGTTTAAAAGTTGAACCTACTTGTCTTCTAGCTTGTTTAACGTGTTCGTATTTAAAATATTTATAGTTTATACCACCAACCCAAGCTTTAACTTCGCCAGTTTGTGGGCGCATAGACATCATGCCGGTGTTTAAAAAGGATTTATAATATCGAATAGAATCTTTTGGAGACATAATGGTGTCGATTTCTTCCTCCCAGGCAAAAAGCTTCATCGGAACTTTTTCGTTAAAAATTTTGGTTATAGAATCTTCAGAAACACCTCTGCTTTTTAGGCGTTTATAACGGGTAGAGTTTTTTATTCCTCTTCTTAAGATGTTTTCGACATCAGTTTTACTTATACTTCTAAATGGAGCAGTAGAATTTTTTTTGTTCTGACGATTAAATTCTTTTTGAAGCTTTGTCATGTGTTTTTTAACCGATTCTTCTGCGGCAATTTGCATTCTATAATCTATAGTGGTATATACTTTTAAGCCATCGCTATAAATATTGTATTCACTCCCGTCGGGTTTTTTATTTTTTGATGTCCAATCTTTTAAAAAGTCTTTTAAAAATTCTCTAAAATAGGTTGCAGTACCATCGTCGTGCTGTTCTGGCGTGTAATTGATTGTTAAAGGTAATTTTTGAAGCGAATCTTTCTCTTTGGTAGACAAATATCCATTTTTCTCCATTTGTTTAAGTACTTGATTTCTTCGGCTTAACGAATTATCTTTAAAAATCTTTCGGTACGGATTGTACAAAACGGGATTTTTAAACATAGCTACTAAAGTTGCTGATTCTTCCACTTTTAAATCCATGGGTTCTTTACCAAAATAAACCCTTGCAGCCGATCTTATTCCGTGTGCGCCTCTTGTAAAATCAAAAATATTGAAATACATGGTTAAGATTTCTTCTTTGGTGTATTGTCTTTCTAACCGAATGGCAATTACCCATTCTTTTATTTTTTGTGTTAAGGCTTCAAATATATTTCTAGATCTAACACCTGTAAATAATTGTTTGGACAATTGTTGGGTTATGGTACTAGCTCCGCCTTTACTTCCAAGATAAACGGCTGCGCGTAAAGTACCTTTAGCATCTATACCTGCGTGTTCGTAAAAACGCTCATCTTCGGTAGCTACCAAGGCTTCTACTAAATGTGCAGGTAAATCGTCAAACTTTACAGGGGTTCTGTTTTCTAGGAAGTATTTGCCAAGTATTTTTCCATCAGACGAAATTAATTCGGTCGCTAGGTTGGTTTCTGGATTTTCTAATTCTTCAAAAGTTGGCATTTCGCCAAAAGCACCCCAGCCAGCGAGTAAAAATAAGAAGACAATCGATAAAATGCCAAGCACAAAAAGCGACCAAAAGTAAAGTAGATACTTTTTAAAGTTTTTGGTTTTTTCCTTTTTTTTATTCTTCATGGTTATTCTTTATTTCTTCTACTTGAATACCTACATCTAATATTCCATTTAGCTCTGTTAAAGCTTCAGTTTCTCCAGTTTTTCTTACTGATTGTTGGAGTTTAAAAATATATTCTCCTTCTTCATTAAAAGTTACATTTTCTTTAAGCCAAAGTTTGTTTTCAATTACATTTGCGCCTTTTCCCATAAACTCACCGTCGGGATAAGCCATAGGATATTCTAGTGTATCTACAACTACTTTTCCATTTGGAAATACAATGCTCGAAATTAGGTATATGTTTCTAAATTCGTAATCTAAGTTGTTTCGAAGTTGGATGTAAACATTAAAACTTTGGATTGTGTCTTTTGGTGCGAATTGAAACTCTAAGGTGTCATTTTTATGCCAACTTCCGTCTAGGTTTTTGTATTCTAAAAAAGCATAATCTTTGTTAGTACATGAAAAGAGAATAGTAAGTAGAAAAAAAAATACTAGGCTATTTCGCATTGTTGGTATTATTTTTTTGTGAATTACTACTTGGTTTCTTTTTAGAAGTTCTTTTGTTTGGCTTATTTGATTTCGTATTTGGTGATTTTGTAGGACCAGGCTTAGCTTTATGACTTTGATTTGAAGGCTTTTTCTTTTTTCGACGCTTGTTTTTAGGACGGTCAAAGCGAGTTAAACTATCTTGCCCAACCACATTTTCATAATTCGCTTCAATTTCTATTTCAGGTTCTTCAGCTTTAAAGTCTTCTAGGCTTTGTACGGGATTTTTTTGTTTGGCAGCTTCAACAATTTCGAGCACCTGCTCTAAGTCAATTTCAATCCAATTGCCATAGTCACCTTCGTAAGCATACCAAAACTTTTTATTAAATATATCTATTTTTTGGCAAACAGCTTTTCCTTTTTTGGTAATGAGCTTATCATCGTATTTAGGAAAATCTTTAATAGCATCTAAATAAGTATCTAACTCATAATTTAAGCAGCATTTTAATTTACCACATTGCCCTGCTAATTTAAGTGGGTTTAATGAAAGTTGTTGGTATCGTGCAGCAGATGTTTTTACTGTTCTAAAATCGGTTAACCAAGTGGAGCAACACAATTCTCTTCCGCAAGAGCCAATACCACCCAACCGAGCAGCTTCTTGCCTAAAACCGATTTGCTTCATTTCAATTCGGGTTTTAAACTCGTAGGCAAATTCTTTAATTAACTGTCTAAAATCTACGCGCGATTCTGCAGTGTAATAAAATATAGCTTTAGATGCATCGCCTTGAAATTCTACATCGCTAATTTTCATTTTTAACTTTAACCGAATGGCAATTTCTCGAGAACGCTTTTTTACAGCTTCTTCGCGGTCTTTTGCTTCTTGCCAAACGTCGATATCTTTTTGCGTAGCTTTTCGGTATATTTTAGGAAGATCGTCTGAGTACGGATCTTCGTTTTTCTTTTTCATTTGTACCTTTACTAGTTCGCCAGTTAAGGTAACAATGCCAATATCGTGACCTGGTGATGCTTCTGTAGCAACAACATCGCCCATTTGAAGCGTTAACGATTCGGTATTTCTAAAAAATTCTTTTCGGCTATTTTTAAAACGGATTTCAACCACATTAAATTGTTCTTCTCCATTGGGTAATTCCATATTAGAAAGCCAATCGAAAACACTTAATTTATTGCAACTATCGGTTCCACAGGTCCCGTTATTTTTACATCCTTTTGGTAATCCATCTTTTCCACTTGAGCAACTTGCACAACCCATACTTCATTATATATATTGAAACACTGACTTTTAGCCGTGTTGATTGTTAGTATTCTTTAATGTGTAAAGATACCAAAATATTGTGAGCGGCATTATATATTTTCATGTTATGAAAAAAGCTGAAAGATGTAGTCTTTTATTTTCGGAAAAACAAAAAGCCTTGTTGCAAGAGTACAAGGCTTGATAATAATAATTTAAAATTACATTAACTTAAACCGTTTCTTCTTCTATGCGAATAGATGAATCGAGCTTCTTTTTAAATTTCAAGTTTTCCGATCTTCCTTTTTTGAAAATATGATTGCTGTTTTGTTTACCAGCTCTTAATTTTTTTTGCTCTTCGTAAGGTAGTTTTATAATTTCTTTACAGTGATCTGAACAGCATTTGTCCATTTCTTTTGCACAATCTTCGCACTGGATAAACAATAAGTGGCAAGCATCGTTTACGCAATTTACATGCGTATCGCAGGCTTTGCCACATTGGTGACACTGTGCAATAACTTCGTCTGAAATTTTTTCGCTCATGCGATGGTCAAAGACAAAGTTTTTTCCTAAAAATTTGTTTTCTAGCTTTTTGGCTTCAACTTGTCTGGCATATTCTATAATACCACCTTCTAGCTGAAAAACTCTTTTAAAACCTTTGTGTTTATAATATGCACTGGCTTTTTCACAGCGAATGCCACCAGTACAATACATTACTAAATTTTTATCTTCTTTATGATCTTTTAGGTCGTTTTCAATAATATCTAAGGAATCTCTAAAGGTATCTACATCGGGTGTAACTGCATTTTGAAAATGACCTATTTCACTTTCGTAGTGGTTTCGCATATCTACCAAAACCGTATTAGGGTCGTCTATTAATTGATTAAAGGTTTCTGCATCTACATGAACCCCTTTATTGGTAACATCAAAAGTTTCGTCGTTTAAACCATCGGCTACAATCTTGTTTCTTAGCTTTACTTTGAGTTTTAAAAATGCCATATTATCTTGTTCGATGGCAATATTTAAACGAACTCCTTTTAAAAATTCAATTTGGTCTAAGAAAATTTTAAATTCATCAAATTTTTGAGCCGGAACCGAAAGTTGAGCATTAATTCCTTCTTTGGCAACATAAATACGGCCTAAAACATCTAGCTTATTCCAATGGATAAACAGATAATCTCTAAAAATTTGTGGGTTTTTAATGTGTGCGTATTGGTAAAAAGACAGCGTTAGGCGGTCTTCGCCTGCTTCTTGTATGAGCGCTGCTCTTTCCTTTGCACTTAATTTGTTGTACAGTTGCATGCTATACTAGTTTTTAAGTTAGGAAAATTTCGGCAAAAGTAAGCTTTTCTTACTAATCTTAAAAAGATGATTTTTATAGACTAGGATTTTAATAATCTAATTTGCATTATTTGTATTAAAGAAAAAAGCCCCATTTTATTGGAGCTTTTTTCTTTTAAATTTTTGATGTTTATAAAAAACAACAAGGGTGGCTAATTCGTTGTTATACATTTCAATTTAAATTTTTAATTTATAAACTTTAATGTAATAACGTCAGCCACCATCGATTTTACAACCGCTTAGACTTGTAAAAAAACAAGTTTTACCAAGCAAGTTTGTGAAAGATATTTTTATAGAAAACTTCATATTTCTATTTGTAAGATGATTTAATTTTAATTGGTTGCGTTTCTAATCTAAAATAAAATTTGTTGTATTTTTACGCTAAAAGAATACAATTTTACACAAAAAAAAATAAAATGAGCAAAGAGAATAGCGAGAAAGATGCAAAATTAAAAGCCTTAAAATTAACTTTAGATAAGTTAGATAAGACTTATGGTAAGGGTACAGTTATGAAAATGAGCGACCAAGCAGTGGTAGATGTAGATGCTATCTCGTCTGGATCTTTGGGTTTAGATATTGCTTTAGGCGTTGGTGGATACCCTCGTGGTAGAGTGGTTGAAATTTACGGACCAGAATCTTCTGGTAAAACCACACTTACTTTACACGCTATTGCAGAAGCACAAAAAGCAGGAGGAATTGCAGCTTTTATTGATGCAGAGCATGCATTCGATAGAACTTATGCAGAAGCTTTAGGCATCGATATAGACAACTTAATTATTTCGCAACCCGATCATGGAGAACAAGCCCTCGAAATTGCAGAAAATTTAATTCGCTCTGGTGCTATAGATATTGTTGTAATCGATTCGGTTGCTGCTTTAACACCTAAAAGTGAAATTGAAGGAGAAATGGGCGATTCTAAAATGGGACTGCATGCAAGATTAATGTCGCAAGCATTACGAAAAATGACTTCGACGATTAGTAAAACCAAATGTTCGGTAATTTTTATTAACCAATTGCGTGAAAAGATTGGTGTTATGTTTGGTAATCCTGAAACTACAACAGGAGGTAATGCCTTAAAGTTTTATGCATCTGTACGTTTAGATATTAGACGCTCTACCCAAATTAAAAATAGCAACAGCGATGTAATGGGGAATAAAACCCGTGTAAAAGTGGTAAAAAACAAAGTTGCGCCACCTTTTAAATTAGCAGAATTCGACATTATGTACGGAGAAGGTATTTCTAAAGTTGGAGAAATTATAGATGTTGGTGTAGAATATGATATTGTTAAAAAAGCTGGCTCGTGGTTTAGTTATGAAGACACTAAACTTGGACAAGGACGAGATGCGGTAAAAACACTGTTGTTAGAAAACCCAGATTTAATGGACGAGTTAGAAGAGAAAATTACACTTGCCATTAAAGAAAAAGCAAAAGCTTAATTTTTTTAAAAAAGCCATGCTTAGCATGGCTTTTTTAAATTTACACGCAACCTATTTTATATCATACATCTAATAACATAGTAAGTTTTAATTTTTGAGTTTAAAAAACCTAATAAAGAATTGTAAAAAAAGCGATCTCAATGCGCAGAAGACGCTCTATGAACTTTTTTCTCCTAAGCTTTTTGGTGTTTGCTTAAAATATTCTAGAAATAAAGCCGAAGCAGAAGACAATTTACAAGACGCTTTTATTTGTATTTTACAAAAGATAGGTCAGTTTAAAAATAAAGGTTCTTTTGAGGGTTGGATGAAACGCATTTGTATTAATACATGCCTTGCAAAATACCGAAAACAACAATTATTTACACTTGTAAATGAAGAAAATATCGAAGAGCCACGTATAGAAGAATATAATGAAAGTGTGCCTTTACAATTTCTTTTAACTTGTGTACAAGAGTTGCCAAATAGATATAGATTAGTGTTTAATTTATACGTTTTAGATGGTTATGCACATCAAGAAGTAGCGGATATGTTAGGTATAACGGAAGGAACTTCGAAATCGAACTTAGCTAGAGCTCGAGCCATTTTAAAAACAAAAGTAGAAGCTTATCAAAAAAAATTAAGAGATGTAGGTAATTAAATGAGTAGAGACCATAAACATATCGACCGTATTTTTCAAGAAAATTTCAAGCATTTTGAAGCACAGCCCAATGCAAAAATTTGGAATGAAATTGAAGCTAAAATTCATCCTAAAAAAAGACGTATTTTTCCTATTTGGTTGAAGTTTACTGGAGCTGCAGCTGCATTAATTTTGGCTTTTGGTTTAGGTTACTGGTCTAAATTAAGTACTCCTACACAAATTGAATCTTTTTCAAATTTAAGCACTTCGAATTTTGATTTTAAACTGAGTTTAGATAAATCAACCAGCTTAACTAAAGCAAACGATTTGCTTAACTCACTTATCGACAAGTCTCAAGATTTTAGTGCTAGCAATAATTTTATTCAAAATTCAATTGTTCAGAATACTAATACAACCCCTACAAATAATGATTTAGCTTCCGTTTATAAAACAGAAAATCCAGTAACAAAATTAGATAAGTTTAGTGCTATTGTAAATCGTTTATATGTGGAAACATCGCTTTTAAAAGCCTTTAATTTTTCTGAAAACATAAGCATTTTAAACACTAAGACCATTCAGAATAAAATTACCGAAACAGCAACTATTTCTGCAGACGAAACAGGAAAAACTCAATTTGATTCTTTATTTGAAGATGAATCTCTAGTTGTAGATAAGGAAACTTCAATCGCTAAAAAATGGTTTTTAAAACCTGTAATTTCGCCTATTTTTAATGCTGGACAAAATGCGTCTTCGGCCATAGGACAAGATTTAGCAAGTAATGAATCGACAGGAGATGTTAGTTTTTCTTATGGTATGCAAGTTGGTTTTAAGGTAAACAACAAATGGAGTATTCGAACAGGAGTTAATCAAGTAAACACATCTTACACTACGCAAAACGTAGTTTACGCGCCAAGTGCAAGTGCGTTTATTTCTTCTAATGTAGTTTCAACTTACGGCGTATATAACCAAAATTATTACGACAATAATATTGGAAATCAAGGCACCCGAATATTTTCTGAAAATGGTAATTTAACACAGCAACTAGGCTTTATTGAAGTTCCTTTAGAAATTGAATATACCATTTTAGATGGAAAATTTGGTGTTAATTTATCGGGTGGAGCAAGCACTTTTTTGCTAACTAATAACGGCTTGCTATTAGATACAGCAGATGGCATGATGAATATTGGTGAGTCGCAAAACATTAACCAAACTAGTTTTAGTACCAATATTGGTTTAGGCTTAAATTATGCAATTAGCCAAAAGCTTCAACTAAATGTAGAGCCTGCTTTTAAGTATCAACTCAATACTTTTCAAGGAAGCAATTTAAGCTTTAACCCTTACTTCTTCGGAGTTTATACAGGTTTACAATTTCAATTTTAAAAAAACAACAATAAAACTGCACAAACTTTTCGTAATTTAAGTTAATATTCATTAATTTGAGAAAGCAAAAAAAGGCAGCATAAAAATGAATATAAGTCTACATATCAAAGCTTTACTTTACCGACATGATTGCGTTGTTGTTCCTGGTTTTGGAGCTTTCTTAGCTCAGTATCATTCTGCTAAAGTCGATGCTGAAAATCATTTGTTTTTTCCACCGAGCAGAAAAATTACTTTTAATGCCCAATTAAAAAACAACGATGGCCTGTTAATTAAACACTTAGAACAAGAAGAAGCCTTAAATTATGCTGAAGCACAAAAAGCAATACATCAATATGTAGATGATATAAATTTGGCTTTAACCAATGAAAATAAGCTTCAATTTAAAGGAATAGGAACATTTATTTACCAAAACAACGAGCAACTCGTATTTCAACCAGAAGAAAATAATTTTTTATTGAGTTCTTTTGGGTTGACTAATTTTAAAAATGAAGCCCTTAGCCGAGATCTTCCAAAGCAGCAAAACGAAACTCAACCAACCAAACTCATTCCCTTTATAGAAAAAGAAAAATCTCCTCCAAATTATTTAAAGTATGCTGCTGTTGGACTAATATCTTTAGGTTTAGCCAGCGCATTTGGTTTAAATTGGTACACAACAAAAGTCGAGAAACACAACCTATACGTACAAAAACAAGCACAACAAGAAGTGCAAAATACAATAGAAAATGCTGTTTTTTCTATAACTGAACCCCTACCTACTTTACAAATTAAAAAAGCAGCTAAAATTATTGAGTCTGAAAAACACATGCATATAATTGCTGGTGCTTTTAGGGAAGAAGCCAATGCTTTAAAAAAGCTTGAACAACTACAGCAACAAGGTTTTGATGCACGATTGGTCGGAAAAAACAAATACGGACTACATCAGGTTGCCTTTTCAAGTTATGCTAATGTTGACGAAGCAAAGTTAGCTTTAAGAGAAATAAAAAATAATCAATTGCCCAGTGCTTGGTTATTGATAGATTAAAAGTGCTTCAAGTAAACGTTAAGGTTTATCTTTGCAATAAAAACTACGAATGGAATTAAAAACCCCAGAAGAATCTAAAACCACTTTAACCGACTTGGTACTCCCTAGCGAAACCAATCCTTTAAACAATCTTTTTGGTGGTGAACTTTTGGCCAGAATGGACCGAGCAGCGAGCATTGCAGCAAGAAGACATTCTAGAAGAATTGTAGTAACCGCATCGGTAAATCACGTTGCTTTTAATAAAGCAGTTCCTTTAGGAAGCGTGGTAACTGTAGAAGCTAAAGTATCTCGAAGTTTTAAAACATCCATGGAAATATTCTTAGATGTTTGGATTGAAGATCGCGAAAGTGGAAGAAGAACAAAAGCTAATGAAGCAATTTATACCTTTGTAGCGGTAGACGATATGGGAAATCCTGTGCCCGTTCCAGGTATCGACCCACAAACCAAATTAGAAAAAGACCGCTTCGAAGCCGCACTTAGGCGAAAGCAACTAAGCTTAGTTTTAGCTGGTAAGCTGAAACCAAAAGATGCAACTGAGTTAAAAGCCTTATTCGAATAAAATTAAAATATATAAATTATGTATGAATCAATTAAAATAGTCCACTCTTATTGGGCATACCTTGTGGTCCTAATTCTGCTTTTGGCTTCTATAAACGCAATAAGTAAATACGCTTCTAAAAAACCTTATGGAGCCAAAGATTTTAGAATTTCGTTATTTGCCTTAATTGTTAGTCACATTCAACTTCTTATAGGAATTATTTTGTACTTTATATCTCCATATTTTGAAGCTTTTTCGAGCGTAGGAATGGGCGATGTAATGAAAAATTCAACTTTACGTTTATACTTAATCGAGCATCCGTTTACCATGATTGTTAGTATTGTTCTAATAACGGTTGGTTATTCTAAACACAAAAAGAAATTGTCGTCTACACCAAAATTTAAGCTATTAGCCATATTTTATACTATTGCTTTATTGGTTTTGTTGAGTAGAGTACCATGGAGTGCTTGGCTAAATTTAAATTAAGCTTAAGCAAAAACTGTAAAATTTAAGCCAACTCGCTGTATTTAGGTGTGAGGTTTTTAAGCTTAATAAACAAGCCTGTTGTTACTTCATTAAACCTGAATTGAAATAAAATTGTATTTTTGTAAGTAATACAGCTTTTGGTAAACCTAGGCTGCTTACACTAGTTAATCGTCTATTTTGAAAAGCCATTCCCTAAATTCAAAAAAATAGTATGATTAATAGATACCCAGACGAAGAGTGGAAAAACATTCAGTTTGATGATAAAATTTCAGAAATAGAAAAGTATAAAGTTTCTAATTACGGGCGTATTATCAATTGTAAAGGAGAAAGTGAAGTGCTTGTAAAAGCTAGTTATATAAATGGTTATCAAAACTTAGCAGTTAGACTAAAAAAGACAGGTAAACCTACAAGTAGATACATTCACAAATTAGTTGCACAGCATTTTTTAGAACAAAAGGATGGCGTTTATGTAATTCATTTAAATTATAATAAAAAAGACAATCGTGTTAATAATTTAAAATGGGCAACCAAAAAAGAAAAAGAACAGCACCAATTTAGTAATCTTGAATTTAAGGAAAGAGCAAAACAAAAAACAGGTAGAGTTACCAATGCTAAATTAACAGAAACTCGGGTAAAACTTATTAAACGAAAATTAAACGACCCTAACCGAAGAACAAGATTAAAAATGATTGCTAAACAATTCGGCATTTCAGAAATGCAACTTCGGCGTATTAAAACTGGCGAAAACTGGGGCTATGTTAAAGAATATTAGGTTTAAAATTTATACCCGACTCGTGTTTCAAAAAAATCTAAAGTTCTTAAAAAGCCACTTAATTTTATGTTAGAAGCCTTGTGTTTAGGTTTTATCTTGGTGTAAACCTTAAGTTAATTTTCAATTTTTACAGAATAACTAAAGCTGAAACCTATTTCTTCACTTCATTTGTAAAATATAATGCGATTGCTTTAGTTTATGTTTTATGCGGCAGTGGGTGGTAATGCTTTTGTGTGGTTTGTGTACTTGGGGAATTTCAGCTCAAGAAAAAAACTATATAAGAAAAAAACTAGCCGTAAAAGACAGTATAGTATTAGATTCAGTAAGTATTAGCAGTTTAAACTTTAATGTACAAAAACTAAGTCTCGATACCGTTTCAGCTTCAGCATACCGAGCTAATTTTATGAAAGCTGCTTTAATACCTTCAAAACATTTACAACAAGAAACCGATTCTTTAATTGTAAGTTATACACGTTTCCCCAACTTTTTAACCAAGACCTATAAAAATTTAGATAACCACATTGTTTTGCCAGCAAATGCTTCCGAAGAAAATTTATACAGCTTGCAACAACGTAAATATAAAAGAGAGTTTGTTCCTTTCGATGGATTAAATACAAGCGGAAGTATTTCTAGAGGTGTGCGCGTTGGAAACAATCAAAATGCTGTGGTAAACTCAGAATTAGACTTGCAAATTTCAGGTAAATTGTCTGAAAATGTAAGCTTGCGTGCTTCTATTAAAGATGCAAATGTTCCTACTCAAGAAGGTGGATATTCCCAACGTTTAAATGAATTTGATCAAGTTTTTATTGAACTTCAAGCTAAAAATTGGGCAATTCGGGCTGGAGATATCGATTTAATAGAAAGCCAATCTTTTTTTGCTAGTTATACCAAAAAAGTACAAGGTTTATTAGTTTCTACTCAGTTTGGAAACGAAGATTACCAAGCCGAAGCTTACGCGTCTGGAGCTTTGGTACGTGGTGTTTTTACCCGTAGTGAAATTACCGGACAAGAAGGCAACCAAGGCCCATACAAATTACGCGGTCCCAATGGAGAGTTGTTTGTGTTGATTATTTCAGGAAGCGAAGCTGTTTTTGTAAACGGAAGAAAGTTAAAACGTGGCGAAGCTGAAGATTACATTATAGATTATAATGCTGGAGAAATTATTTTTAACTCAACTTTTCCTATTTCTTCTGAAATGCGGATTGTAGTTGAGTTTCAATATGCCGATCAAAATTTCTCGAGAGTTATAGCTACGGCAGGAGGAAATTTTACTAATGAAAAACTGAAGATCAATAGTTTTGTGTTTACCGAAAGCGATCTTAAAAACCAGCCTTTGCGCCAAAATCTAACTGATGAACAGGTTCAAGTATTACAAGATGCTGGAGACGACCAATCCCAAATGTTAGCCGAAAGTGCCGTGGAAAGTGAATTTTCTGAAAACCGAGTTTTATACCGAAAAGAAATGGTGAACGGAACTGAAGTTTTTGTGTTTTCGATCAATCCTGATGACGACCTATTTAGCGTTCGATTTACCAACGTAGGAGCTAACCAAGGAAATTATGTGGTTAGCAGTATAGATAATATTAGCCGTGTTTTTGAATATGTACCACCAGTAAACGGATTTCCACAAGGCGATTTTGAACCTGTTACGCAACTTTTTGCTCCAACTTTGTTGCAAATTGGAGTTGTGCAAGCCGCATATCAAAATGGAGAACACTCTACTATAAATGGAGAATTAGCGGTAAGTAATAACGACCTAAACACCTTTTCTAATTTAGATAATACCGATAATCGAGGGACTGCAGCAAAACTACAAACTCAACAACGTATTACTAAGAATAAAGCCAATTGGAATTTAGATTTTTTAGGAAACATAGATTATATAGAAAAAAATTACACGAGCATAGAACGTTTATATAATGTAGAGTTTCAAAGAGATTGGAATATCTTTGAAACCACAGGAAACCAACTGTATGTAGACACAGGCTTTAAACTAAATCAAAATGAAAATGCACAAATTCAATACCAATTTCAACATTTAGATTTTAGTGAAAGTTTTACAGGAAACAGACAAGTACTTTCATCTTCTGTTCAATTAGAAAAATTAAAATTAAATGCCAATGCAAGTTATTTAAAAAGCAAAGGCACTGTTTTAGATTCAGAATTTTCCCGATCGCATGTTTTTGGAGTCTTCGATCTTGGTAAATACTGGGCTGGAGCTAAATTTGCACACGAAGATAACCAAGAAAACCAAGTTGAAACAAACGAGTTTACCAGCAACACTCAGGCTTTTAAAAGTTACGAAGTATTTACAGGTGTTGGCGATAGTACAGCTGTTTTTGTAGAAGTTGGATACCGTTTTAGAGAAAACGATAGCTTGCGCAACAACCAATTACAGCGGGTAAATACATCTAATAATTACTACCTTAAATCTACTTTAGTGAACTCAGCTAGCAGTAAGCTCTCAGTTTTTGCTAGTTACCGAAATTTAAATAATTTAAACGAAAATATTGAAGACGAAAATACGCTAAACTCTCGTGTTGTCTACAATCAGTTTTTATTCGATCGTATACTAAATTTAAGTACTTCTTACGAAACCAACAGTGGTAGCATTGCCCAACAAGAATTTACTTACTTAGAAGTGAACCCAGGTGATGGACAATACGTTTGGATAGATTATAATGAAAATGGAGTGCAAGAATTAGATGAGTTTGAGATTGCACAGTTTCCAGGTGAAGCAGATTATGTTCGTATTTTACTTCCCAATCAGGTTTTTATTCGAACTAATCAAAATCGATTTAGCCAGCAAGTTACAGCCAACTTCCGTTCATGGACTGGAGAAGAGGGATTAAAAAAGTTAATTAGTAAATTATACAATCAAACTTCCTATTTAATCGACCGAAAAGTAGCACGAGATGGGAATTTACTTAACTTAAATCCTTTTAGTGCCAATGGAGCAGACGAACTCGGACTCAATATTAATTTTAGGAACACCCTTTTTTTTAACCGCGGAAAACAACGTTATACAACATCTTATACCTATATATCTTCGAAATCTCGTAATTTACTTTCCATTGGCTTACAAGACAACAATGCCGAAAGTCATCAGTTAAACTTCTTTCATAAAATAAAGGAAATGTGGTTGTTAACCTTGAAAAATGAAATGAATACTTCCGAAAGTTTTTCTGAAAATTTTGATAGTCGAAATTTTTTATTAGAAGGTTTCAGTGTACATCCTAAACTATCTTACTTATTAGGAGGAAACACTCGTTTTGATGCTTTTGCAGAATATACTATTCAAGAAAACCAATTGCAAGGACAAGAAAGTTTAAATCAGCGAGTACTGGGTACTTCATTTACCTTCAATAAGGGACAACAGTATAGTATTAACGGAGAGTTTAATTTTATACAAAACGATTTTGAAGGTAGTTCTATTTCGCCTGTGGCTTACCAAATGATGGAGGGTTTGCAACCCGATAACAACTTTACTTGGTCTTTATTTGTACAGAAAAAAATCACTAAATTTTTAGATTTAAACCTTTCGTATTTTGGTAGAAAAAGTGAAGGTACAAGAGCTATTCATACAGGAAATGTTCAACTAAGAGCTTATTTTTAAAAAGCGATAAGTTTTACACCTATATTAAACTGAAAATTCGAGTTTGCATCTGCACCACCAAAGCGAACATTCCCAAAAGCTTGATTTTTTAAAACCCTAGCAAAAATAGCAATGGCTGTAGTTTCGCGTTGTTTGATTACGTAATTTAGGGTAATTCCACCTTGTAACATTCTAAAGCTTTCCCGAGCAATAGTTGCAGGCTGAAAAATATCGAAAGCCGGGTTGTATTCAGCTAAGTCTTCGTCTTGTAAATTAATAAACAACCAACCAAAATTTGCATTGGCTTCTACACTAAATTTTCCTAAGCTATAAAGCTGTGCTGTATTATTGAAAGTTAAAGCTGTAGAAGTGTAATGAGGAGTAAAAACATCATAGCCAAACGAATTAGATTGCCTATTAAAAGCAGTTTGTAAGCCTACACCCATTTGGAAATACTCATGCCAGTTTTTGTTTACAACAAAGGATAAACCAATTGAAGTTCGGTTTACAAAATCGCTACCGAGCAAACTTGCTTCAAAAGAAGCTTTAGTATCTTTTTGTACAATATCTTCTTGAGCAAAATTAAATTGAATAACACCCAACAAAAAAAAGATTGAATATATATATATTTTCATGCTGAAAAATTTTACTAAACGTATAGTAATAATCATGCCAAAATAAAACCACAGAAAATTACTGTGGTTTAAGGGTTAATTATAAGTAGAGTAGCGGTTGCTATTATTTTTTTGTTATTATCAAGTTTAAAAAACACATTTATTATTACCTTCTAAGCTTTTCTAAATAAATTGCTAAACTTTATGTGAAGTAACCTTAACCTAAGGTCGAATTTATACTGTAAAATGCAAAGTAGATTTAAGACTAACAATGTGATTTTTACAATATATAATCCGTGCTTATAAAACTTGATTGTTTATGTTGAAGCAATTCTTCTAAAATTTTCACATTTTCAGGATTATCTTTCGATGCTACAAAAGTTCTGATTGAAAACGAGCGCAGGGCATCATGCACGCTTAAAGTAGATTTTGCCGAGTCTTTTCTTCCAGTAAATGGATACACATCAGGTCCACGTTGGCAAGAACTATTCAAATTAACTCGGCAAACCAAATTCACCAAAGTATCGATAAGTGGCGAAAGTACTTCTACATCTTTACCAAATAAACTCACTTGTTGGCCGTAATTCGAATCGGCCATATCATCTAGTGGCTCATTAATATCGGTGAAATAAACTACAGGAATAATCGGACCGAATTGTTCTTCTTCATACACACGCATATCTTTAGTTACGGGATACATTACTGCAGGCCAAATGTAATTGTCAAAATGCTGACCGCCTTTTTTATTCAAAATTTTAGCTCCTTTTGCTTCTGCGTCATCTATGAGTGCTTGAATGTATGCTGGCTTATCAGGTTCTGGAAGCGGTGTTAAAAACGCACCATCATCCCACGGATTTCCAAATTTTTGTGCATCAACAGCTGCGGTAAAGTTTTCTAAAAACTCTTCTTTAATGTCCTCGTGCACATAGATTATTTTAAGTGCAGTACAACGTTGACCATTAAACGATAAACTTCCAGAAATACATTCTTTCACAGCTAAATCTAAGTCGGCATGTGGCAATATAATGGCTGGATTTTTAGCTTCTAAACCTAAAATTAAGCGTAGTCGATTGCTTTTCGGATGCTGATTAATTAATGCATTTGCAGATTTGCTATTGCCAATTAAAGCCAACACATCTACGTGTCCAGTTTTCATAATTGGACTTGCTAAAACTCGACCTCGACCAAAAATAATGTTGACTACGCCTTTTGGAAAACTTTCCTGAAAAGCTTCTAATAAAGGCGTAATTAATAAAACCCCAAATTTTGCTGGCTTAAAAATAGCTGTGTTTCCCATTATTAAAGCAGGAATTAACAAAGCAAATGTTTCATTTAAAGGATAATTATAAGGCCCCAAACATAAAACCACACCCAAAGGCCCACGGCGAATGTGCGCATACACACCATCGTGTTTTTCAAATTTAGCAGCATTTCGATCCATTTGTTTGTAATCTTCAATGGTATCGTACACGTATTTTACGGTTCGGTCGAATTCTTTTTCTGCATCAGGAAGATTTTTTCCAATTTCCCACATAATGAGCTTTACCACAATATCTCGCTTGGTTTCCATGGCTTTTACAAACTTCTCCATACAGTGAATACGTTCTTCTACACGCATGGTTGGCCATTTGCCCTTTCCTTGGTCGTAGGCTTTTAAAGCAGCTTTTAGAGATTCCTGTGCTTGTTCTTCTTCTAGTTCTGGAACGCTGCCTAAGTAAGTAGGCTTATACTCTTTTGTCGAAGAAATACTCGAATTTACTTCTGCCATTTTGCCTTTCCATTCAATCAGCTTACCGTCGATTAAATATTGATTGGCTTGTATAGGCGAATCAAGTTCAAATTCTTTCGGAATCGGTATAAAATTACTCATATATTAAATTTTTTATAAATTAAGAAAAGTATATTGGTTTTAATTGATAAACACCTATTAATTTATCATTAATTTAAAAATTAATGAATTTTAAAGTAATATCCGTACACCTAAAAGTGAATTTACTCTGCTTTTTACTCTCAACTTATTCCTTTTAAAAAAAGTATCTTTGTTACCGATTATAATTTATACCAATGCAAGCCATTCAAGGATTTTCAAAACTTAGTAAACAGGAAAAAATAGCGTATTTACTTCAGCATTATTTAGCTAATTTTCCACAAGCAGAAACTATTTTAAAGCAATACATTAATCAAGATCAAAAGCTTCAAAAGTTACACGACGAATTTATTGAAAACACACTTACCAACTTTTATTTGCCCTTTGGCGTAGCACCCAATTTTTCGATTAATGGAAAAAACTACGTTATTCCCATGGCTATTGAAGAGAGTTCTGTTGTAGCGGCAGCCAGTAAAGCAGCCAAGTTTTGGGGAGAACGCGGTGGATTTAAAACCAAGGTAATTGGAACTGAAAAAATAGGTCAAGTACATTTTAATTTTTCAGGAAATTTTGAAGAATTAGCTACATTCTTTCAAAAAATAAAACCCAAGTTATTCGAATCAGTTCAGTCCATTACTAAAAATATGGAAAAGCGCGGTGGCGGAATTCGTACTTTAGAATTGGTCGATAAATCTGAAGATTTAACCAACTACTATCAGCTTCATGTTACATTCGAAACTAAAGATGCTATGGGAGCAAATTTTATTAATTCTTGTTTAGAAGAATTTGCAGCGGTTTTTAGAGATGAAGCACAATTGTATTTTCAAAATGAAGCTTCGCTCGAAATAGTTATGAGCATTTTATCGAATTATGTGCCGAATTGCACAGTAAGTGCCGAAGTAAGTTGTCCCGTTGAAGAATTAGGAAATACAAAAGAAGCAGGTCAAGCTTACGCTGAAAAATTTGTGCGTGCTATTAACATCGCTGAAGTAGAACCTTATCGCGCGGTTACCCACAACAAAGGCATTATGAATGGAATTGATGCTGTGGTTTTGGCAACAGGAAACGATTTTAGAGCCATTGAAGCTGGAGTGCACGCTTATGCTTCCAGAAGTGGAAAATACAGTAGTTTAACCCACGCCAAAATTGAAAATGGAATTTTCACCTATTGGATTGAAGTTCCTTTGGCTTTAGGTACGGTTGGCGGGCTAACCAGTTTGCATCCGTTGGTGAAACTAGCTTTAGCGCTATTACAACGTCCAAGTGCAGAAGAATTAATGCAAATTGTTGCGGTTGCTGGTTTAGCACAAAATTTTGGTGCAGTTAATTCTTTAGTGACTACAGGTATTCAAGAAGGTCACATGAAAATGCACTTAATGAATATACTTAATCAGTTTGAAGCCAATACAGACGAACGTAAAAAAGCAGTAGAATTTTTTAAGCATAATACTGTTTCGCATTCGGCTGTAGTTAATTTTTTAAATGAATTACGAAATTAATTGAGATGCCAACTGAAACTTTTTACAGTCATGGAAAATTATTATTAACTGCAGAATATGTAGTTTTAGATGACGCTGAAGCTTTAGGTTTGCCTACAAAATTTGGACAAAAATTAGAAGTTGAAACCTCAACAGAAGCAAAAACCATCAACTGGAAAAGCCTTTTGCACAACCAAGAAACCTGGTTAGATTTTCAATTCACTTGGAATGAAAATTATAAGTTTACTAGTAATTCTAGTTTGCCTGAAGCCAAGAGATTAGTAGAAATATTCAATTGGCTGGCTCAACAAAATCCATCTTTGTTTGCTGTAGATAAAGGATATACTATAATTTCAACCTTAGAATTTCCGAAAAATTGGGGTTTAGGCTCTTCTTCCACTTTAGTGAATAATCTGGCGCAATGGGCAAAAATAAATGCTTTTGCTTTACAAGATTATGCCTTCGGCGGAAGCGGTTACGACGTAGCTTGCGCACAAAATGGAACGCCAATTTTATTCAAAAAAAATCAGCTTCAGCCTAAAATTCAACCTGTACAATTTCAACCTGATTTTAAAGACGAATTGTTTTTTGTATACTTAAATCAAAAACAAAACAGCCGCGACGCCATTCAACATTACCGAATTCAGTCACCAGAAAATATTGAGTTAGCAATAAATCGTATCAATGCCATTACACATCAAATTCTAGAAGTTAAGCAAATAGAAGATTTTGAAGCTCTATTAAAATCTCATGAAAAAATCATCGCTACTTTATTAGGACAGTTTCCTATTCAAAAACAACTCTTTTCCGATTATCCAAGAACCATAAAAAGTTTAGGCGCTTGGGGTGGCGATTTTGTATTGGCAGTTGGTAATTTAGAAGATCAAAAATACTTTCATCAAAAAGGTTTTGAAACTATTTTGAGTTTTGACGAGATGATTTTGTAACTAAATTTAATATAGCCAATTTTCAATATTATTTATAAATCTTGTTAGGATTCACGAGCAAGATGCTCGAGCCAACGATTGCATTGTTATTCGTGCGTTCGTGGCGTATTCAAAAAATAGCTTTATTCAATTTATAACTGTTGTCCGCTAACATGCAGTGGCTTCAACAAATCGTTAACCGATTTTACGGGGCAAAATGTACTGGACGGAACTTCCACAAAAAGCGTATTCCAATATTCCATTGCGCCATTCCATAAGCCAGGAAGTTCTAGAGCTTTTAAAGTTTTTCCTTCTAGGGATTTTTCAGTTATAAAACCGCGGTTTGGATTTACGTAATTCAATAAATTAAACTTTTTACCTTGGTAATTGCGCACGCCACAAACCAAATCGACTGGATTAAAATGAGTAGCATCGGTAAGTATACTTGCTTGTTTAGAATTTTTTAAATCTATTTGCGATTTTTCTACAATTTGTAAAGAAGTATTTCCTTTTCCGTTAATCATCCAATACGGACCGCCGCCGGGTTCACCTTCATTTTTTACCATTCCGCAAACACGAATCGGTTTGTTGAGGTGTTGTATCATTTTTTCAGAATCATTCAAATCTTGGTCTACATTCAATGAATTTTTTAAAAATGTAGCTGCTTTTTCCAGTGTTTCTTGACTCGGATTGTCTTGCAAAGCTTCAATCAATCCAAAACTTTTTTGTTGAACTTTCAATAAATATCCTGCTAGAGCTTTCTTATAAAAAGCATTAACTTCAAGATTGTTTCGGTGCGAAATATTGTCAATGTTTTTTATAAAAATTAGGTCGGCATCTACATCGTTTAAGTTTTCGATTAATGCACCATGTCCACCTGGGCGAAATAATAATTTCCCATTTGTTAAGCGAAAAGGCTTGTTTTCTAAATCTACCGCTAAAGTATCGGTTGCTTTTTTTTGAAACGAGAATGAAACTTCAAAATCTATTTTGGTTTCTTTCGAAATACGATTTTTAATTTCATTAAACTCATTTTCAAATTTAGTTTGATGCTCTTCCGAAATGGTAAAATGCAAATAAGCTTTTCCTCCTTTTGAAGCATAGGCAGCTGCTTCATAAAAATGCTCTTCAAAAGCAGATGCTGTGGATGTGTTGTATTTATGAAACGGAATTGAGCCTTTGGGTAATTCATCTAAACCCAATCCATTTTCATTCAACATTAGTTGAAATGCTTGGTAAGCTTGCTCAGTTGGTTTTAAACCTTCAAGGTTTTCGATGGCATTGACAATAGCATCATAAAAAGGAAGCTGGTGCAAGTTATTTGCCATTTTCTGTAAACCAGCATATTTTTCTTTTTGTAGTAAGCTGTTAAATTCTTCAACAGAATTGGCTTGTTCCATTAATTGATGCATGGCTTTAAACATGCGTGTTGCTGCGCCACTGGCGGGTGTGAATTTTACTACTTTTAGTTGAGTAGCTTCTTGGTATGTTTGAGCAAAAGCCTTTAATTCTTCATCTGAAAAAGCTTCAATTCCTTCGTTAACATTGGCTGCTGAGCGTACTTCAGAAAAAGGAATTCCTTCGTTAAAAATTTCGAGATAACGATTTACTTTTTCTTTGCTTATACCTAGTTGTTGAAGTTGTTGCTGGTCTTTTTGGGTGAATTGAAACATAGTGTTTATTCATTTAATAGCTTCTGCAAAATAGGCTTACATTGCGCCAAACGTTGGTTAAGATTTCCGTTTACGCGTAAGTAAGGTAAATTGCGCTTAGTTAGTTCGTTAGCAAATATAACAAACATTTTTTCTCTTTCGTAAGGTTTATCGCGTAAGTCGTCTGGCTGCCAGGGTACATCGATATCGCATAAAATGTAGAGTTGATATTCATGTTTATTTACATATTTTTCGAACAAAGGATTGGTATAATTTTCGAAATATACATTGGCATACACCCAATTTTGAAGCAAATTGGTATCGCAAAACAAGATTTTGTTCGCTTTTTTAACGGCTTTGTTCTCTAATCTAATTTGTCCTTTGGCAATAGGCAACATGTCTGCTTCTGTACAGATTTCGTTATGCAGATCCCATTTTTCTTGCAAATACATCCGCATAAATTCAGGCACCGATTGCGTGTTGAATTCTTCAGCTAAAGCTTTAGCTAAAGTGCTTTTCCCCGTACTTTCGGGTCCAAATAAAACTACTTTAATAATTCCGTTTTGGGTTTGTTCAAGTTCTTTTTCCATGCGTAGTAAGCAAATATAGCAATTAAGCCGAAGATGAAATATTGAATGGCGGTAAGCAGTAAACCTTTGTATATATACATAGGAATAGAAACAAAATCGCCTACTATCCAGAAAATCCAATTTTCAATTTTCTTTTTGGCCATGAGCCACATGCCAACAAAAAAGATGCCTGTGGTCACTACATCGGCATACGAAACCCAATTTTCCCATTTGTTGAAAACTTGATAAACCAAAGCTACACCGATTAAAGTTGAAACAAACAACAACAAGCTTTTAACTTGCTCTTTTTTAGTCCAGGAAGTAATCGGTAAAAAAGCTTCGGCAGACACTTTACGCGTCCACATGTACCAACCGTACACACTCATGATGAAATAATAGGCATTAATTAGCATATCGCCCAACAACCCATACACCAGCAAAATATATACAAATATTAAAGTGCTGATAATGCCCGTTGGAAAAACCAAAATGTTATCCCGTTTAGAAAAGAGAACACTGAGCAGTCCGAAAAACACCCCAAGGATTTCTAATACTAGTAAATGCGTTTCTACACCTTGGTAAGGTTCGAGTAACTGATTAAAAATGGGGTTCATAGTCCGCTCGATTGGATTTTACAATTTTTACATACAACAAACCCCGCTCAATGGCTTCAAAAGCTACTTTCATTTCTTTGTTGAGCACTTGCATTACTTCATCGTATTCGCCAAAAACTTGTGTGCTTAGCGGATTTTCCTTCATGGCTAAACCCGAATCGCGCAAAGCTTGTATAAATTGAATAATAGCCGGCTCGTAATCGTCTTGGATGGGTGTTAGGGTTAATTCTACTGAAATTTGCATGTTTGTTTTTAGGGACAAATGTAAGGAAATAGAAATGTACTCATGTTGAAATGTGTTATTAAGCTATTAGCCAGTAGCTGTTAGCTATTGGCTATCCGCCAAATGTTAAAGTTTGGTTGAAAAGTGAATTTTAACAGAATTTCATTAAAAAGCTAAAGCACTAGTAATCAAAGCTCAAAAACAATTGCTTACAACAATTCATCGAAACAAAAAAGCAGAAAATCTGCAAAAATTTTATTTTTTAAAATGTAGTTTAGTGTTCTAATTAATAATTATGAGACTTTATCTATACATGCAGCCTTGCTGGATTTTTCTATTTTTATTTTGTAGAGGTTTTCCTTAAAGTGTTTCGATTTTCAAAAAATTCAACAAATTAAACTTAGCTTAAAACTTAGGAAAATTTAGAAACAATTTTAAACTAACATTTATTTTAAAAGAAAATTATATGAAAAAGATATATGCATTGCTCATATTAATTTCCATTACCGCTTCAACAAATGCGCAAATTACAGAAGGCAATTGGTTGGTAGGTGGTAATTTAAGTTTTATAAATTCAAACTCAAAAACTACTTTTAATAATCAGGTTCAAAAAACTGGAGGTAGTAAATTTGATATGCAAACTAATTTGGGTTATTTTCTTGTGGACAAATTTGTCCTTGGTCTTACACCAAGTTTTAATTATACTTTTTTTAAAAATGACCCCAATACATACTCTTTTTTGATAGGGCCTTTTGTTCGATATTACTTTTTAAAATCAGATAATCTTATCAATTTTTTTTCACACGTAGAATATCAATATGGTAATTATTACTCAGAAGGAAATAAGTTAGCATACAATTCAAATTTTAGTGTAAAGGCAGGGCCTTCTGTCTTTTTTAATAATAGTGTTGCAATTGAGTTCACTGTAGAGTATCAACAGCTTAATTTCAGAACTAAATCCAATCCCCAAACAACTATACAAGATTCAAATTTAATATTTAGTATAGGTTTTCAAATACATTTAATAAAATAAAGCAAACATGAAAAATCAGAATAAACTTTTAATGTTATTCCTAATATCTATAGTTAATAATATTTACAGTCAAGAACGATTTGATATTACAATAGAATATGTTCAAGTTAATGGACAAAATCAAGTTGAAAATTGTAACACTATTGACTTAGGCACAACTTCAACTAATAATTTAACATTTTACTTTGTGTTAAATGATAACACAAGTATACCTCCTGAAAACGGATTAGTAAATATAAAAGTGAAAAATAATTCAAATCAAATTGACGGTACTATAGTAGGTACGGCTAATATTTCTGAATTTATTTGGAATGGGAACCAAGCTATTTCAAGTGTAACTGGAACTGTTGGTGCCAGTCAAATTGAGACAGAAGGCAGTATAATTTATATAGAGTATGCAACCAGTTCTCTCCCATTTACAAAATATCAAAGTTGTAGTCATCCAATTATAAAAACACCTCCACCAAGTTTTACATTAGTACCATCAAGCTTGTCCCTGCCATGTGGTGATGTTACTCCAAGAACATTTGAAGTCGTTCCATCTAATATTCCAAGTGGAGCAAATGTGACCTATCAGTGGAGTAACATCGGATGGTCAACAATAAATACCAATTCAAATATAAGAACATTACAACCAAGTTCTCCAACTAGTTTACCTTCTTCAGTTATGGTGACTCCTTATATCGATGGTGTTTCACAAACAACAGAGACATGTATTGTTAGTCGATCTAACTTTACAACTACAGCTGGTATTAATGGCAATAACTACGTCTGTGGAAGCGAAGTATATATGGTAGATAATTTAAGTAATAATGTAACAATTCAATCCGTGAGTTCTTCAAATACCAATATTGCCACAGTGAGTTTAACAAGCAATAATGAAATTACAGTTACAAAAATTACAGATGGCATAGTCAATATTTCAGCTACTTTGCAAAACTTATGTTCTCAGGCTACAACCATTGTTAAAGAAAATATACAAATTGGGATACCTAATTTTGTAGAAGATGCATCAATAACAGGAAGTTCAGCTGTATGTCAAGGACAAACCTACACTTATGCTTTAAATGGTGCTAATCACCCCTGCGTAGGAGATGCTAATTGGAGTGTTTCTCCTAATTTAAATGTTTTAGCTCAAACAGGTACAACTATTACAGTGTCTAAAAATCCTTTTAGCGCAGACAATGCAGGTTTTATAACGGCTAATATTCCGGATAGTGATTATGAATTTTCAAAAGGTGTATGGGTTGGTCTTCCTAATAATCAAAGTCTATCAATCCAAAAAGTAGGTGTATATGATTTATATGTAGATCGTTGGACTTTATTAAAAGCTAATTTTACAGGTTTTCAATACGTAGTTAATGAGCCATTTAATCTAACCTATGATTGGAGCATACCGAATAGTATGGTAAGAAATTCATTTGATCCTTCATTAAAAAGCGTAAAACCATATAGTATTGGTCAACTTAATATTGGTGTTAGAGTTCTTTGTGATTGTGGTTATGGTGATTGGAAATATAGACCATTTACTGTTGATGGTGAAGGAGGTGATCCTATAGAATTAACTCCCATTGACGACTAAATTGCATATTAACCTTAGTTTAAAACTTAGGAAAATTTAGAAACAATTTTAAACTAATGTTTATTTTAAAAGAAAATTATATGAAAAAGATAATACTTCACCCATAGATTTTGATTTTAGTGGAGTAGAATGGGAAGGTGAAACTTATGGTGCAGTTAGTTTGGAAGCTGAAGTAAGAACTAAAAATGAAATCATTAGAGCTTGGAAACGTGATGCAGCTGAGTTTTTTGTAACCAATATGCTGAATGATTATGGTTGTAGTTGTAGGGATGGAGGAAATAGTTTTTCCGATCAATGTTGGTCGAGATATGATTGTGGGGCTAATGTTAGGTATACCATGCCACACAGATGGATTCCTTCAAACTAAAAAAAATAAAACCAGCTCGAACAAAAGAGCTGGTTTATATAAAACTTATACTTATGAAAAGTAAACTAATTATAATAAGCTTATTGTTTTCTATACTAACTTTTGCACAAGAAGACAAAAGCTTTATCTCCAAATTTGAAATTGCTGCTAATTATGGACCTGCAGGAAACTTTTTTGTAGATTATGGTAGAGATATGAATACAAATAATGATTTAATAGAACCTATATACAGTGAAGTTTTTGATGAATTTCAACTCTACCAAAAAAACTTTATTGGGACTTCTGGAGGGATAAACATTACCTATAATTTTAATAACAAAAACGCAATAGCTTTTAGTTTTGATCGAACTTTAAACTATGGAAAATATAATGGTGTTCCCGTATTAAATAATGGTACACCAGTAATTATAAACGATATTAAATTAAGGCATTTAAACCACTTTTATAGTTTAACCTACAGACGCAGTCTCGATAAAAAAAATACATTTTACGCAAGTTTAGGAATCATGTATATACGAATGAACCAAGCTGAAATTCAAGTTGGCTTATCTGATAATCTTGTAATTATAGAAGAACGCAATTACGATAATTCTTTACTGGAAGAAGGGGGGGTTGTTTTTGGTTTAGAAAAATATTTCTACAAGAGCGGTAAATTTGATGTAGGCATACAAAGCAAAGTTTTTATATAAACTACATCAGGTTTAGAAACCATCACCTTTACTCCCGTGCTTCGTTTTAATTTTTAATGAATTCATGTACCAATGTGTAAATGTACCAGTGTGGAAGTGTGCTAATTGCGAATTCCAAGAGTTAGGTTCAACATTTTAAGTTAACTCTGCGTACTTTACGCCACTGTGGTGAATTGGATTAGCGTGGTAATATGTTAGTGTGAAAATATACCAATGTAGGAATGTGCTATTTTATGAATATGGTTTTTGAATTTTCTATGTTTCAACAAAATCTAAATTCTCAGTAGAAATTTTCCTTTTGTATGCTGAGCCTTCCAAATAGTTTATATTTGCACAAAATTAAACGGCGGAAGCAGTTGAAGCATGAATTTTGTGTATGAAGAACATTAGAAACTTTTGTATTATTGCCCATATTGACCACGGAAAAAGCACCTTGGCAGACCGATTGCTAGATTCTACGCACTCGGTTACTTCGCGTGAAAAGCAAGAACAATTGCTGGATAGCATGGATTTGGAGCGTGAACGAGGAATTACCATTAAGAGTCACGCCATCCAAATGGCCTATACTTACGAAGGTCAAGAATACATTTTAAATTTAATCGATACGCCTGGTCACGTTGATTTTTCCTACGAAGTTTCCCGTTCCATTGCTGCTTGCGAAGGCGCTTTGCTCATAGTTGATGCTGCACAAAGCATTCAAGCACAAACCATTTCCAATTTATACTTGGCTTTAGAAAACGATTTGGAAATTATTCCCGTGCTGAACAAAGTAGATTTGCCTAGTGCCAACCCCGAAGAAGTAACCGACGATATTGTCGATTTATTAGGTTGCGACGCTTCAGATGTAATTCCGGCCAGTGCTAAAACCGGCTTGGGAATCGACGAAATTCTAAAAGCCATTATCGAACGTGTTCCTGCTCCCAAAGGAAATCCTGATGCGCCTTTGCGTGCTTTGGTATTCGATTCGGTGTACAATCCGTTTCGTGGGGTAGAAACTTATTTCCGTGTGTTCGATGGAAGCATTAAAAAGAACCAACAAATTAAATTTGTGGCTACTGGAAAAAACTATGGCGCTGACGAAATCGGCACACTTAAGTTGAAACAGTTTCCTAGAAACGAAATAAAAGCAGGCGATGTAGGCTACTTAATTACAGGAATTAAAGATGCCCGCGAAGTAAAAGTAGGCGATACCATTACCGATGCCGAAAAACCGACTACCGCAGTGATTTCAGGTTTTGAAGATGTAAAACCCATGGTTTTTGCAGGAATTTATCCAGTAGATACCGAAGAATATGAAGATTTACGTGCATCCATGGAAAAGTTGCAACTAAATGATGCTTCCTTGGTTTTTCAACCAGAAAGTTCAGCTGCCTTAGGATTCGGATTCCGTTGTGGATTTTTAGGCATGTTGCATTTAGAAATTATTCAAGAACGCTTGGAACGTGAATTTGATATGACGGTAATTACTACCGTTCCCAATGTTTCGTATCATGCTTACACTACCAAAAATAGAGAAGAAGCGATTATTGTAAGCAACCCGAGTGATTTGCCCGAACCTTCTACGTTGGATCGTGTGGAAGAACCGTATATAAAAGCAAGTATTATTACCAAAGCCGATTTTGTTGGACCTGTAATGGGTTTATGTATCGAAAAACGGGGTGAAATTACCAACCAAACTTACTTAACCACCGAACGAGTTGAATTGAGTTTTGATATGCCACTGGCAGAAATTGTATTCGATTTTTACGATCGTTTAAAAACTGTTTCCAAAGGTTATGCTTCATTTGATTATTCGCCTATTGGTATGCGTAAATCGAAATTGGTAAAAGTAGATGTGTTGTTAAACGCGAATACCGTTGATGCACTTTCGGCTTTAATTCACCAAGACAATGCTTACCATATTGGCAAAAAAATGTGTGAGAAGTTAAAAGAACTGATTCCAAGACAACAATTCGATATTCCAATTCAAGCAGCAATTGGCGCTAAAATCATCGCTCGTGAAACGGTAAAAGCACTTCGAAAAGATGTTACTGCCAAGTGTTATGGTGGTGATATTTCGCGTAAACGAAAATTGTTAGAAAAGCAGAAAAAAGGTAAAAAACGCATGCGCCAAGTCGGTAATGTTGAAATTCCACAAGAAGCTTTTATGGCCGTGTTGAAGCTGAATGATTAATAAAATACTAGACCGCTTACTTCGATTTAACTCAGCACAAGTCGATGTTAGATAGTAGATTACGCTAGATTTGTCAATTAACATGCTAATTTAAGAATTGAGACTTGAACTCAATAACAATTTTTCTCTGTGTTCTTTGCGACTTTGCGGTGAAATAGTTAATGTGGAAATGTGGTAATGTGTTTAATGTATGTATTTTCTAATTCGAATACTTAGAGTTCAACTCAAAATTTCAATTTAACTCTGCGCACTCTGCGCCACTGCGGTGAAATAGATTAATAAGAAAATATGCTAATTAGAAAATATGCTAATTTGTAATGTGCTAGGTTATAAATACTTTAGTTTTCTACTTAATCGTAATGAAAACGGCACTTTGCGATTAAAATTTCTCCATCTTTGTATTGATAAATCAGCCGGTGTTCATGATCAATTCTTCTAGACCAAAATCCAGCATATTTATATTTTAAGGGTTCAGGTTTTCCAATTCCACTAAATGGATTTCTAGCAATATCTTTTAGGAGGTTATTTATTTTTTTCAACTTTTTTTTGTCTGTTTTTTGCCAATACAAATAATCTTCCCAAGATTCATCAACAAACACATATTTCATCTTATATTTATTGGTGTCTTAAACCAGTATTAGTCTTTGATTAAATTTTTTTCAAAAGTCTTTTCTGTTTTTAGTTTGCTGATGGCAGCATCTAATCTTCGTTCATTTTTTTGAGATGACAATTCGTGATTCGTAGCCATTAATGAATTGTACTCTTGCAACGACATTACTACAATTCCGGTATCTTTTCCACGGTTTATAAGCAAGGTTTCAAAGTTTTTTACTACTTCATCCAAATAAGTTTTAATGTTTTTTCTGAAGTTAGAAACTGTTGTAATTTGCATAATTCTGTATTTTTAATAGTACAAATATATGTACAAAATATAAAACAAACAATTCCCTGCTGCTAACACCAATTGAACCTTATTCTCTGCGCACTCTGCGCCCCTGCGGTGAAATAGTTAATGTGGAAATGTGGTAATGTGGTAATGTGTTTAATGTATGTATTTTCTAATTCGAATACTTAGAGTTCAACTCAACATTTCAACTTAACTCTGCGACCCAGCTTGCCGGCTGGCAGGTTTGCGTCACTGCGGTGAAATAGATTGGTGTGAAAATTTCAAAATTAATATTCAAACCCATTTCTAAAAAAATCAATTAATTTCATAAAGCAAAATGGCATTCTCTTCACCTTCAACCATTAATTTTACTTTATTAGTTTCAAGGCTATAATAGGAAGCTTTAGAATTGGCATACACAGGAAAACCGTTTAATAAATTTCCAAATTCATCAAAAACATAGAGTTTTTTAGCTTGCGTATCGGTTAAAGTCACCCAAGTTTTGTCTTGATTTTGAATAAGCTGCGGACTTGTATATAAACCATAATCCAATTCTATTTCAACATCGTTAATTTGCAGGATATTTTCTGAAAGCGTAACCAATAAGCGTCCACTTGCGTTGATAAAATGATTGGATAATAAATCTTTTTCGGTAATTTGTACATCACCAGCTTCTGTAATTTGTACTACATTTCCATCTTTTGTGGTAGAAGTAAATTGGCCATCGTATAAAAACCAAGGATTTCCAGAAAACTCAGCATCGGTTTCATAAGAAACACGCTCTTTACCTGTGCGATCTAAAACATGTAGTTTGCCTGAAGATTCCTGTACCAATACATAATCTTTTTTGCCAATTCTAATATGTTTTGGTGGTCGACTAATATCAGAATTATCGGTTTTAAAATCGAAACCTTTTACCAGTTTGCCTTCTTTGTTGTAGGCTTTTAGTCTATTTCCTTGGCAAATCATAAATCGGTGTTTGCCATTGTTGTCATAATCGAATATTTGTAAGGGCTGCGTAATTTTTTCTTTCAATTGAATTGGAAAAGGCGAAACATCCTTTCCATTTTTATCAATTACATGTATTTTATGTTCAGTTGCGAAAGCCAATTGAAGTCGTGTGTTTTGGAAAATATCAAATTCAGTTGCCGGGCTTAAAACCACTTCGCTTAGGCTTTTATTCCAAATTAATTTTCCTTCGGCATCTAGCAATTGCAATTGTAGTTGTTCATCTTGTAAAAAAACATCGCGTTGTTGTGTTCGCCAATTGGTGAAAAATTCTGGATGTATTAAGCTGTTTTCAATGAGTTTGAAACGATTTGCCTGTTTTACTAAACTTGAATTTTTGTTTTGTGGTGTAGATAGCATAACAGCGTTTACATAGGTAAATTTTTCATCTACATTTATTTGCAAACCAACCCCATGATAATTTTTTAAATCTAGATTAGAGACCTTATCTTTAAAGCTAGCATGACTTTTAGTTTGCATATGAGCTAGCCAATTTTCTGAAAGCGCAAACATGAGTACATTACTGCTATTGCTTAGCTTATTTTCGAGTTTTTTGTAATTAACCTGAAGCGCTAAATTAGCTTGATTTAAATAATTAATAATGCAGTTTTCAAGTGCTTCAACATGTTTTGCAAAAACAAAAAAATCGCCAATTTGCGTAACAAAATTAGCTTGTTTCAGTACAATTAAGGGTGCGTAAATTTGAAGCATTTCAGCATTTAAAACAGTATAAATTTCAAAATCTCTAAAGTTTTTTTGCGATTGTATAATTGGTTGTAAACTTGCAAAAGCTTCAGCAGCATTACTGCTTTTTAAAACCACCAAATCTTCTTGTGTATAATGTATTTTTCCAACTTCATTAATGGCTTCAAAAAAATTAGCATTGGTGTTATTGTATGAATAACCTAGTTTTTTTCGTTGTTCTAAATACATTTCAAAATCAGGTATCGCATAACTTTCAAAACCAATTGCATTTAAAGAAACCACTGTAGCAATTTGATGCTTTAAGCGTTCTTGGTTTTTTAATAAATCTAGTTTTTTATCCGCATTTTCTTGACTAACACCAACCCCACTCAGTTTAATTTCGTCAGTGTCGAGTTTTAAATCGAAGCCAACCCAATCGGTAATATTGCTGAAAAGCAAATAGGTATGTTCGGCAAAAGCTTTGTTGTACAAGTTTTTAAAATCTTCGGTTTGTATATATATACTTGGTGTTGAAGAATCGGTTGTTTTTAATGCACTTTTAAAAGCTTCGTCTGCTGGGATAGCATTGGCAATATCGCGAATTTTATTTTCGATGATTAATTTGGAATTGCTCACCATAATGTTTTGGTCAAACCAAACGGCATATAAACTTTTTTCCTTCCATTTGAATTCGTTTACTTCTTTGCCTTCGTAGGTGAAGGATTTTCGGTTAGAAACTGTACTGCTTAATTCATTAAAATCTACATCTTCAGATGAAGCTATAAAACTAGTAGCAATGTTTTTTTTACCGATGGCAGAAAAACAAATAACCCCACTTGAAGCGGTTTTAAAGCCCTTAAAAAATTCAATTTCTTCTTCAATTTCTTTAAAAAAAGCTAAATCTGAATTTGCCTTAAAAAATGAATTTTCAGTAAAAAAATCAGCTGCGTTTGCTAAATTTTCACTCTGAAAAACCATTACCGAAGAGGAAGGCACTAAATCGATAGCTTTAGCACTCGATTGTTGTGTAGAAGTAGAGCATGAACAAAGAAAAAGTGTGATAAGGAGACTGACAACTAACTTCATAGAACAAATATATTACTTTGCAAAACAACAGAATTTTTTCAACATAACAGAATTTTAGTTTTAGCATATACTGAACAAAATCCATTTTAAAAATTAAATTTAGAAATATTTTGAAAATAGTAACTTAAAAGTTACATCCGTGGAGTGGAAAAAGTCAGGCAAGTAATACAGTATAAAGATTATTTCGAGAAGTCCTTACTTGCTCAACCGAAAAAAGTACAAGATTAAGATATTTAAGGTTATAGAAATAATCGAAACTTATCAACATGTGCCGAAAACTTATTTGGCACCGATAAAAACTCATAAGGGATTATTTGAAGCGCGAATAAAATTAGGATCTAACATTTGCCGAGTTTTTTGCTTTTTTGACAAAGGAAAGCTTGTCATTCTCTTAAACGGATTTATAAAAAACCCCAGAAGACACCGAAAAAAGAAATCGACAAAGCAGTACGGTTAATGAAAGAATATTATGAACAAAAAAACAAAGAAAATGGAAACTAAAAGTTGGAAAGATATAAAATACAGTGTTTACGGAAAGAAGGGAACCGAACGTAGAGATGAATTGGATAGAGATTTTGAATCATTTAAAATAGGTTTGCTTTTAAGAAATGCACGAGAACAAAAAAAACTCACTCAAGAACAACTAGGTGTTATGATTGATAAAAAAAGGACTTACATATCAAGAGTTGAAAATAATGGTAGTAATCTGACTTTAAAAACTCTATATAATATCGTTGAAAAAGGACTTGGCGGAAAAGTAAATATTTCAATCGAACTGTAGAAATTACCTGCTACAACAGCGTATAACAAAAACCTGCCTTTGCCGGTCAGGTAGGTGGCGAGATTTGTGCTGAAACGAGAGTTTTGTGTATTTTTATCAACGTAAAACTTGCGCCTTTTAGGTCGCCACTTATGTTATGCGCAAACCGTTAAGACAACAAAAAACTAAAGCTCATGAAGTTATTGATAAAGTTTTTAAAAAACACAAAATTAGTTGATAAATAGAATTTTATTACATTTGCCATTCATGAAAACGCATTTTCAACATATTGCGAGCCTGCTTTTAGCTGTACTTGTTTTGGTTTCTACCCAAAGCTACAGCATTAATACGCATTATTGCGGAAACATTTTGGTAGACAAAGCCATTATAAAGCCTGCAAAAAAATGTGCTATGCACGATGCAAATTCAAGTCTTCATCATGAACATGATGATAAAAAAGACGACTGCTGCGATGATGAAGTAGAACTAATTGAAGGTCAAGACCAGCTCAAAGTTCAGTCTTTAGATTTTGAATTACCCAATCCCGTTTTTTTTCAAGCTTTTGTTTACACATTTATCTTTAATACATCTTTTGAAGCTTTAGAAAAAGTAGATTATTCTGAAAATCCTCCACCTTTACTTCTGCGAGATTTTCAAGCCCATTACCAAGTTTTCCTTATTTGATTTTAAAATTATCCAGTTTTTTCTTCTGAAATCATTTCAGAAAAGAAATCAATTCCTGTGTATATATTTTAATTTCAAATTTGTATGTTAAATAAAATTATTCATTTTTTTCTAAGCCAACGTTTGGTGTCGTTTATATTGTTAGCGGCAATCCTGATGGGTGGATTAATGGTTTCGCCCTTTCAATGGGCAGACTCGTTCTTACCCAATAATCCTATTCCTGTAGATGCCATTCCCAACACTGGTGCTAACCAGCAAATCGTTTTTACCGAGTGGCCTGGCCGTTCCCCGCAAGATATCGACGACCAAATTACGTATCCGTTAACCACGTATTTATTGGGTTTATCAGGTGTAGAGTCGGTAAGGAGTAACTCCATGTTTGGCTTTTCCAGTATCTACATTATTTTTGATGATGATGTCGAGTTTTACTGGTCAAGGTCGCGTATTCTCGAAAAACTGAGTTCCATTCCTCAAGGACTCTTACCCGTCGAAGCAAAACCAACTTTAGGGCCAGATGCTACCGCTTTAGGACAAGTGTTTTGGTACACGCTGGAACCTAGAGATCAAAACAATGAGCCGACTGGCGGCTGGAATTTGGACGAAATCCGAAGCGTTCAGGATTTCTATGTGAAATACGGATTAAGCAGTGCTAAAGGCATTTCTGAAGTAGCTTCTATCGGTGGATTTGTAAAAGAATACCAAATTAATGTCAATCCCGATGCCTTAAAATCCTACGGCATTTCTTTAATGCAAGTCGCCAAGGCAGTAAAAGAAAGCAATCGAGATGTGGGAGCCAAAACCCTAGAGATTAATCAGGTAGAATATATTGTTCGTGGACTCGGTTATTTAGAAAGTTTAGAAGATTTTGAAAGCATTGTTGTGGATGAAAACAACAATGTGCCGATTTATTTGAAAGATGTAGCTCATATTAAAACGGGTCCAGCGCAGCGACGTGGTATTTTGGATAAAGCTGGTGCCGATGTGGTTGGTGGTGTGGTGGTAGCTCGCGATGGCTTTAATCCCATGGAAGCAATTACCAATATAAAAGCTAAAATTGAAGAAATTTCTCCAGGTTTACCCAGCAAAACTTTAGCAGATGGCACTGAAAGTCAGCTTAAAATTGTCCCGTTCTACGACCGTTCTGAATTGATTAATGAAACCATTGGCACACTCGAAGATGCTATAAGTTTACAATTGATAATCGCTCTCTTGGTAGTCATCATCATTGTGTTCAATTTACGCGCGTCGTTAGTTATTTCTGCGGTTTTACCCATTTCGGTCTTATTGGTCTTTATTGCCATGAAGTTTTTTGGTATTCAAGCCAATATTGTGGCCTTGTCAGGAATTGCCATTGCTATTGGAACAATGGTTGATTTGGCGATTATTCTTTCTGAAAATGTGTTGAAAAAGCTCGAAGATTCACCACAATTTTCTTTGTTCAAGAATATTTACGAAGGCTCGGCCGAAGTAAGCTCAGCCATATTAACTGCGGTTTTAACAACAGTAATTAGTTTTGTGCCCGTTTTTGCATTAGAAGCAGCAGAAGGTAAATTGTTTATTCCGCTGGCGTACACCAAAACTTTTGCACTTATTGCAGCTTTCCTGGTCACGGTTTTTATTTTGCCAACACTAATGTACGCAGTGTTTAAGATTAAAATCAACAAACAAAAAACTGCTTATTACCTTAATTTGCTTCTTCTATTCATCGGACTTTGGACGATTTTTAATGCGTTTTGGTTGGGCTTTTTTATCTTGGTATACACCATTAGTTACTTCCTGTCTTATCAAACTTACATCACGAAATTTCAATACAAAAACCTTCATTTTTATGTGTTGATTGTTGGGGTTTTAGTGCTGCTTTCCAATTTTTGGTTGCCACTTGGACCACAACAATCCATGTTATCAAACATCATTTTTGTGGCTATTTTAGTGGGTGTTTTGTTAGGATTCTACCTTTTGCTACAAAATTATTATGCTCAAATTTTAGCATTTTTCTTGAACCATCTCAAAGGCTTTTTAATTCTTCCAATACTGTCTATTTTAATTGGACTCATGATTTGGTTGGGCTTTTCAAGTGTTTTTAATTGGTCAAAACAAGCAGCTAATGCTGTTGGATTTTCAATTGAAAAAACAGGGATTTGGAACGCTATGGATGAAACATTTCCAGGGATTGGAAAAGAATTTATGCCGAGTTTAGCTGAAGGTAGTTTTATTTTAATGCCAACTAGCATGACGCATTCCGGGATCGAATTCAATAAAGAGAAACTGCAACAAATGGATATGCTGGTGAATCAAATCCCAGAAGTGGAAACCGTGGTTGGTAAATTAGGACGGGTAGAATCTGCTATTGACCCCGCGCCGATTTCGATGTTTGAAAATCTAATTACGTATAAAACAGAATTCATTTTAAATGAAAATGGCAAACGCCAAGCCTTTCAAGTGAACAATAATGGAAACTTTAAAGTACAGGGTTTAAAAATTCAAAATAATCAGGTAGAAATTACCAATACTACGGAAGATGTAATTTGGTTTGATAATGCTGAATTTGTGTTTCAAGATGAAACTGGAAAAGCTTTTTCAGAAGCTATACAGGCTAAAATTTTCTACGAAGTTGATTCTAATTTTGAAGATTTTTTAGTTGAAGATAAAGATGGTAAATACTTTAGAAACTGGCGGAAGCACATCCAATCGCCAGATGATATTTGGAATGAAATTTCTAAAGCTACTAAAATCCCGGGCATCACTTCAGCACCCAAATTACAACCCATCGAAACCCGCCAAGTAATGCTGCAAACTGGTATGCGTGCACCGATGGGTATTAAAGTGTCTGGGCCAGATTTGCAAACCATTGAAGATTTTGGGCAGGAGTTTGAGCGCATTTTAAAACAGGTTTCAGAAATTAAAACTCAGGCGGTGTTTGCCGACAGAGTTGTGGCAAAACCCTATTTGCATTTACAACTTAACCGAAAAAATCTTGCCCGCTACGGATTAAGTATTAACGATGTGCAAAATTTCATTTCGGTGGCAATCGGTGGCCAAGCTTTAACTCAAACCGTAGAAGGTCGAGAACGTTTTAACGTGCTTGTGCGTTACCCGCGAGAATTAAGAAATACGCCAGAAGCTATCGAAAATATGTTGATTTCCACAACTTCTGGTACGCAGATTCCACTAGGTGAATTGGTTAATATAGAGTACGAGCGCGGTCCGCAAATGATTAAAAGAGAAGAAACATTCCTTAATTCCTATGTGTTGTTTGACCGTGCTGATGGTATTGCTGAAGTTACCGCCGTAGAAGCTGCCAGAGATGCTATTTTAACTGAAATTGATAACGGAAGTTTAAAAGTACCAAGCGGTGTAAGTTATCGTTTTGCTGGAAGTTTTGAGAATCAAGTGCGTTCAGAAAAACGCTTGTCGATGATTATTCCTGTGGTGATGCTCGTGATTTTCTTGATTTTATATTTTCAATTTAAATCGGTTCGCATCAGTTTGATGGTGTTTTCATCTATTGCTTTAGCTTTTAGTGGTGGTTTTATTATGATTTGGTTATACGGACAAGATTGGTTTTTGAATTTTAACCTGTTTGGTGAAAATTTACGTGATATTTTTCAATTGAAAACTATTAATTTGAGTGTTGCGGTTTGGGTAGGATTTATTGCTTTGTTTGGTATTGCTACCGATGATGCTGTATTAATGGCAACTTACTTAAAACAGTCGTTTAAAAGGAATCCTACTCAAACCAAAGCCGAACTTCGTGAAGCGGTTATGGAAGGCGGATTAAAACGCATTCGCCCTGCAGTAATGACTTCAGTTACCACAGTTATTGCCTTATTGCCTGTTTTATCTTCTACTGGAAAAGGCTCAGACATTATGGTACCTATGGCAATTCCTGCTTTTGGCGGAATGCTGATGGCCAGTTTAACCTATTTCTTACTGCCGATATTGTTTTATGTAGTGTACAGCAAAGCATTAAAGAATACTGATGAAATTGAATTGAACTAAATTAAATTCAACAAAAGCATGATTAAAGATATATATAAAAACTCAAACTTAATTTTTACTAAATTCATTTTAGTCGGAGTCTCGCTTTGCTTTAACGCAAACGCACAAGAATTAGATAGTTTGAAAATTGAAGCCGCAGAACATAACTTAGAACTCAAAGCTCAATACAAAAGCTTTGAAGCCCAATTAGAAGCTGTAACCCAAGCCAAAGCCTGGCAAGATCCGAATTTAAGTTTTGGCTATTTCATTAGTCCAATCGAAACTCGTGTAGGCCCACAAATTGCCAGATTTTCGTTGACTCAAATGCTACCTTGGTTTGGCACTTATAAAGCCAGAGGCAATATTGCTTCTTATCGAGCCGAAGCTGAATTTGAAAAATTTCAAGATCAGAAGTTGAAATTATTTTTGAAAGTAGCAGAAAAGTACTACGACATCAGTGTTTTAAGGTTTATTGCTGAATTGGAATTAGAACAATTTAAAATTTTAGAAGATTTGAAATCTATTGTAGAGTCAAATTACGAAAATAATAAGGCGAATATGGTAGATATTCTTCGGGTGGAGCTTCAAATAGATAAACAATTGAATGTAATGCAGGTGTTGAAACAACAAGACCAAGTATTGGTAACACAGTTAAATCAATTAATCAATCGTTCATTAAAAACACCTATTTTAATTCTTAATCCACAGCAAATTTTAGAACAAAATAAATTTATAGAAATAGAAGCTATTCATAAAAATCATCCACGGCTAGAAGCAATTCGCAATTTGCAGGAATCTAATCATGCTGAAAAGGATTTAGCTAAAAAACAAGCTTTGCCACAGTTTGGCTTGGGTCTAGACTATGCTATTATTCAAAATCGCAATGTAATGGCAACCGATGCGGGACAAGATGCAATTATGCCAATGTTGTCTGTGACTTTGCCAGTTTTTGGAAAAAAGAATAAATCTAGAAAAAAAGCTGCTGTACTGCAGGGCGAGTCACTTCAATTTAAATTAGAACATGAACAATTGCAATTAGAATCGGAAATTCAAGTAGCAAAATACAAACAAAATGAACTGTTGAGTCTTCTAGGTTTATATAATAAGCAATTGGAACGATTAGCAGATATTTTACAACTATCAGAAGCAGCATTAGCCAACGCTAAAATGAATATTGAAGAAGTTTTACAACTTCATGAAGAGCGATTACTCTACGAAAAACAACGCGCTAAATCCTTGGCAGAAATACAAAAAAACAACGAAACTTTAAATTACCTAACTTCAAATTAAGAATTATGTGGATAGATAATTTTTTAGAAAACTGGGGAAATGCAGCTCAAACAGCCTTAGGCTTTTTTTGGATGGCACTTTGGGCTTTTATTCTGGGGTACGCATTAAGTAGTATGATTCAGGTATTTATTACCAAGAAAAATATGCAAAAAACCATGGGTTCGTCTGATGCTAAATCTGTTCTTTTTGGAACCTTTTTTGGGTTTTTAAGTAGTTCCTGTAGTTTTTCGGCGCTTGCTACTACCAAATCTTTATTCCAAAAGGGAGCAAGTTTTGTATCCTCTATGGCATTTATGTTGGCATCCACCAATTTAGTTATAGAGCTTGGTATAGTGATCTCCATCTTTTTAGGCTGGCAATTTGTAGTTGGAGAATATGTGGGTGGAGTTTTACTCATTCTCATCGTATGGGGTTTGGTTGCTTTGTTTAACTCGAAGTCTATTATTTCAAAAGCAAGAAAAAATCTTGGTGAAGCTGAAAGTGAAGACATTAAATCAACTCCAATTTCAGAAAAAATTCAGAATAAAACCAATTGGGTTAAAATTGGAAAACAATATGGCATGGAGTGGAAAATGGTGTGGAAAGATGTAAGCATTGGCTTTACCATTGCAGGAATTATTTCGGCTTTTGTTCCAGATAGTTTTTTTCAAACCTTGTTTATCAATACTGGAGAAGGGCAGACTTCTTTCGGATTCTTTACACTTTTACAACATGTAATTGTTGGCCCTTTTGCTGCTTTTATGACTTTTATCGGATCTATGGGAAATATTCCACTAGCTGCTTTATTGTTTGGCAAAGGAGTAAGTTTTGCTGGCGTTATGGCGTTTATTTTTAGTGATTTGGTAGTGTTTCCAGTTTTGAGAATTAACGCCAAGTATTATGGTTGGAAAATGGCACTGCTAATACTTTCATTGTTATTTACTGCATTAATTGGCACATCGCTTATCTTGCATTATAGTTTAGATGCATTCCGTTGGTTACCAGATATATCTTCTGCCAACATCGCAGACCAAGACCATTTTCAATTCAATTATACTTTTTTTATTAACATCGGATTTTTGCTGATTTCGGGAGTTTTAGTCTACCTAGGATTTTTTTCAAAACAGAAAGACATTTCGTATATGAAGGAGATGGCACCTAAAAGCCCTTTGTTAGAAAAGGTCTTGAAATACCTAGCCTTTATATGTTATATATGGCTATTGGGAGGAATTTTAGTTAAATACATTATTAATTAATAACATTTAAAATGAAAATAAATTTAAAAACATATAGCATTGGTGGTCTACTTTTTGGCATCGGTATTTTACTAGGTCTTTTCCTTTTTTCTTCAGATGAAAAATCGCAAAATGAACATGCAAACCACAAGCATCATCAAGAAAATGTCGATGCTTCGGAATGGACTTGCTCCATGCATCCGCAAATTCGCCAGGACGAATCTGGAGATTGTCCCATTTGTGGCATGGATTTGATTCCAGCCAGCCAAATGGAAAATGATATAGACCCAGATGCGATTAAAATGAGTAAAACAGCTCGTAAATTAGCTCAGATAGAAACCATTACGATTGAAAATCAAGACCATGAATCAAACATGAATTTTTCTGGTCGTTTAGAAATTAACCAGGATGAAACACAATCTATATCGGCTAATTTTAAGGCTAGAATTGAACGACTTTACGTAAATGAAGATGGAGAACAAGTGCAAAAAGGACAAGTAATTGCCGAGTTGTATGCACCCGAAATTCAAATATTAAAAGAAGAATTGGAGTTGGCTAAACGCCAAGAAAATGAAATGTTGTTGAAAAGCATCACTACTAAAATTGAAAATTTTCAACTTGCTGTTAGTGATGTCAAATCAATAGTAAACGGAAGACTAAAATTGAGATCGCCTAAAACAGGTGTGATTTCAAATTTAAAAGTAAAAGAAGGCGATAATTTAAAAGCCGATCAACAATTAATGCGTATTGCCGATTTGTCGACACTTTGGGCAATTGTAGATGTGTATGAAAACGATTTAAATCGAATTAAAAAAGGCGACGAACTTAACATTCGCATTCCTAATCAAGGGGAGATAACGGGCAAGATTAGTTTTATTTCTCCTGTTTTAGATGCCAATTCAAGATCAGCCAAAGCAAGGTTAGTAATTCAAAACCCAACTAGGAGCTTAAAACCTGGTGTTTTTATTACTGCTGAGTTGATAAATTCAAATTCAGAATTAAAAACAAGCCTAATGATTCCAAAATCGGCAGTGCTTTGGACAGGAAAACGTTCGGTGGTATATCAACAACTGGAAAACGAAAACGGAGTATGTTTTAAAATGAAAGAAGTAGAAACTGGAGCTTCATCTTCAGATTTTGTTGAAATTCTTTCAGGATTACAAATAGGAGACGAAATTGTAATTCACGGAGCTTTTAGTATAGACTCTGAAGCGCAATTAGCGAATAAACCAAGTATGATGAATCCGAAAACAAAAGAAAACACCAAACCCAATATTGCTTGGAAAGAAGTGAGACTTGAACAAGAAAATTTCGGACAAATCATGAAATCTTATTTGGTTTTAAAAGAAGCTTTAGCAGAAGATAAGGAAGAAAAATCTATAAAAATAGCAAAAGAGCTTCATCAAAAACTGAATGTCATGAATTTCGAGAATAAAGAAGCTAAAAAAGCTCTTCAAGAATTAGTAGGTGATGTGCAAAAATCTAAAAATATGGAAGATGCACGCCAGCATTTTCAACATTTATCGGATGCAATGATTGAATTAGCTGAACAACAAAACCCTTTAAATGAAATGCTCTACGTACAATTTTGCCCCATGGCTGATAACGATCAGGGCGCTTTTTGGTTAAGCACCGAGCCAGAAATTAAAAATCCTTATTTTGGAAGCATGATGTTGAAGTGTGGAAATGTAGACCGAGAAATCGAATAACTTATAGCCTATATAATCATATTTTTCCCTTTAGGGATAAATGCTGAAGGCAAAGAAGGTGTTTCAATTTCCTTTTGTTGATACCGCCCCTAAAGGGAGCAATAAGTAATTTACTAGGAATGAAATTTTTAAAAAATCTAGCCATTTACCCTTTAGGGCTAGGGCAAAAATGGCTCTTCGTATAATTTTTGCTAGATCGGCTGAAACCAAAAATTTCTCGAACTAACTTTTTTAATTTAGTTCAATTCAATTTCGCGCTGAAAAGTCTGCTCTAAACAAATAAAGGTTTCTGTTCTTGCAATGCCTTCAATAGTTTGGATTTGGTTACTTAAAATTTCAGTAAGGTGTTTATTATCTCTACACAAAACTTTAATTAATAACGAAAAATTTCCGGTGGTATAACTACACTCAATTACTTCGGGAATGGCATATAAAGCTTTGCTTACTTTTCTATAAATATTAGCGCGGTCAAAATAAACACCAATAAAACTTTGGGTTTGGTAGCCCATTTTAGAATGGTCTAAAATGTATTTTGAACCTGTAATTATACCTTGTTCTTCTAACTTTTTTAAGCGTAAATGTACTCCAGCCGAAGACAAAAAACAGGCATCGCCAATTTGTTTAAGCGATGCTTTTGCATCCTTACTTAATACATTTAAGATTTTACGGTCAGTTTCATCTAACATATAAATTATATTTTCTAAAATTCAAAAATACTAAAATATATCAATTATATGGTCTTTATAGTTGAATACTATTCATATAAATTGCTTATTTGCTTTAAATAATAAACTTATTAGCATGTGTGGAATTTTTGCCAGTATTGACTCAACTTTAGATCAATCTACTTTGTTTGATGCTTTTATGAAGATAAAACATCGCGGTCCAGATTATTCAGAATTTAAAAACATTTCTAAAAATGTTTTTTTTGGTTTTCACCGATTGGCTATAAATGGACTAAGCCCAAAGGGAAATCAGCCGATGTACAAAAATCATTGTTGGTTAATTGCCAATGCAGAAATTTTCAATTATCAGGAACTAGCTAAAAAATACGATATTGTTTTAGAAACGGGTTCAGATTGCGAAATTTTAATCGATTTATACAGAAAAGTAGGTGTGGAGCAGATGCTTAAGGAAGTAGAAGCTGAATTTGCTTTTGTATTGTACGATGAAATTACAAACCAATTTATTGTAGCCCGAGACCATTTAGGAGTTCGTGGTTTGTATTTAGGAAAGGATGAGCTAGGCGCAACTTATTTTGCTTCAGAAAGTAAAAGTTTGTCCTTTTGCACTGCGTTGAAGCAGTTTCCGCCTGCACATTATTGGACATCAAGCACAGGCGAATTCACTCGATACTTTCATCATCATTATGAAGCTTCAACTGCTACAGAAGAAGAATACTTAACACAAATTAATCGTCTTTTAACCGAAGCGGTAGAAAAAAGAATGATGAGCGAACGCCCCGTAGGTTGTTTATTAAGTGGTGGTTTAGACAGTAGTTTAGTGGCAGGAATTTTAGCGCGTGCATACAAAAAACAAGGAAAACAGTTAGAAACTTTTTCCATTGGTTTGCCGGGTAGTCCAGATTTAATAGCAGCCCGAAAAGTAGCCGAACACATAGGTAGTAAGCACCATAGTGTAGAAGCCACCGAAGCAGAATTTTTAGCCGCTTTAGAACACACCGTTTATATGTTAGGAAGTTATGATGTAACCACGATTCGCGCTTCAGTTGGGCATCAACTTATTGCTAAATACGTAAGTGAACATTCTGATGTAAAAGTCCTTTTTTCAGGTGAAACGGCCGATGAGTTTGGTTCGTATTTGTACTTTCAAAACGCACCTAGTGAAATTGCATTTCAAGATGAAGCCATTCGATTATTAGAAGATATTCACTTTTTTGATATGAAACGCGGAGATCGATCCATTTCTAATGCGGGATTAGAAGCAAGAGTTCCTTTTGCAGATCGCGCTTTTGTAGAGTATTACATGAAAATTCCTGCTAAAGACCGCATGTTTGGTTCTGCTAAAATGGAAAAATACTTAATTCGAAAAGCATTTGAAGATGAGCAACTTATACCCGATGAAGTGCTTTGGAGACGTAAAAACGGATTTTCTGATAGTGTAAGCGACTTAAAAAAATCTTGGAGTAGCATTATCCAAACCTACATAGATACCTTAATTACCGATGAAGAGTTTGCCATGCAGAAACATGCTTTCCCAACTTTGCCAGCAAGCAAGGAAGCTTATTTTTATCTAAAAACCTTTCAAAAAAACTATAGAAAACACTTTCAATTAACTCCTTACCAATGGTTGCCTAAGTGGTGTGGAGATGTTAAAGATCCTTCTGCTCGAGTGTTAGCTATTTACGAAGCAGATTAATTTTATACTTAATTTTTCAAAAAAAAATCCTTGCCTAAGCTTTGCAAGGATTTTTTATAATTTACAATTACGATGTATTTAAATAGCTTAAAAAGTAGGCTCGAATTTTTGTTGATATTTTTGCCAAGCTTCTTCGGTGGTTAATTCTTTATAATCATCGTTCACCATCATTTTTAAGTACAACTCTAATTGTTGAGGTGTTTTATAACCAACCACAGGAGCAATTACATTTCCTTTTTCATCAAAAAACACCAAGGTTGGATAGGCCGATATTTTTAATGCATTGGCCAAAAAATGTTGCGCATTTCTACCTTTTCTATTGGGGTCGTGGTTAGGATTGGTATATTCAAAATCCTTGTACATAATTTTTTCAGTACCTTCTGCATTAAATTTCACAGGATAAAAATGCTTATTCAAATAAGCTGCTACTTTGGGATGATTCAATGTTTTCTTGTCTAAAGTTTTACAAGGACCGCACCAATCGGTGTAGGCATCCATAAAAATTTTCTTGGGTTTTTTTTCTTGCGCTGCTAGCGCTTCATTCATGCTCATCCAATTTACGTTTTGGGAAAAAACCCCAATGGTATAAAGCATGGCTATTAAGATTACAAAACTTTTCATTTTTAATTGTCTTTATATACTAACGGGTGTAAATTTAAAATAGTACTTACCGAACCCCATGCATTAATTTTTTCAAAAGTGGGTTTAGCACAATAGCAAGCAAACCTAACGCAGCTGGAACTAAGGTAAAAATTAAGAAGAAGGTAGTCATGCTATATTCAGCTGTAATTTTATCGATTTGTCCACCCAAAGTCCCTGCCAATTTGTTGCCAATAGCTATGGCTATATACCAAATACCAAACATCATAGCAATCATCCTTCCTGGCACCAATTTACTAATGTACGAAAGCGCAACAGGCGACAAACACAATTCTCCTAAGGTATGGAACAGGTAGGCTAAAATTAACCAAATAATACTTACGGAAGCTACCTTTGCACCTTGGTCTATTCCTAACGAACCAAAAGCTAAAGCGGCAAAACCCAAACCGAGTAAAATTAAACCTAAGCCATACTTCATCGCTCCAGACGGATTGCGTTTGCTCTCCCACCATTTCGAAAACAGCGGTGCAAACATAATGATGAAAAGCGAATTGAGAATTAAAAACCAGGTAGCTGGAATTTCAATTTCATTTTCTTTAATTTGCTTAATCTCTGCATTTACTATTCCTGTACTTTCTCCTTGTTCTGTGGCTTCTCGAATTCTATTTTCAGTAGCTTCATTTAGGTAAATAAAATTTCCTTTTTTATCTACATCAATTACTTTCATTTTATCTCCAACTTTAAAGTCAATCGGTTCAATAATGGTTACTTCTTTTTGTATAACCTGATCATCAACACTCAACTCAAAATCTTCAGTTATCGGAATTATTTCTTTTTTAATACTTCCTTCTTTATCTACAAGTGGCTTCCCATTTTTATCGAGCATTGTTTTTTCAACCACTTCATAATTGGCAATGTAAGCTGAAGAATTTAAATCGCGATTAATCATCCAAATCACTAATCCCCAAATTAAAATAAAGCTGATTCCCAAGGTAATATTAGCGATAGGATAATTTTTAAAGGTTTGTTTAAAAAGTAAAATCAACACCCAAGTAATAATACCAATAGGAACAACGGTAATAAGAATATTAGCGATTAAGAAAACCGTGTACCAATTTCCAGCCATAATTCGGTCGGTATAATCTTTAGCAAAAATCGTCATTGATCCACCAGCTTGCTCAAAACACGTCCAGAAACAAACAGTAAATAGCGCAAAGAAAATGATAGCTACCATACGGTCGCGTACTTTTGCTGGATAGCGAATAATTCTTAAGAATAAAACCAATAAAAAGGCAAATAAAGCAGTAAGAGCAGTTGCTGTAGATAAATCGGTTTCTCCAAACATTAAAACACTGTTGTTACCAATTATGGAAACCGGGTCGTTAATGATCCAAACCAATCCTAGCACAACGGCAATTCCGATTAGCAGTTTATCTAAAAAGGTAAACGGATTGAGTTTGTCGCCTTTAAACTCTAATTTAGCAGCCTTATCTTCGTCTGATTCGTCTTCTTCTTTAGTGGGTTTTAGTCCTGCTTTGCCAAAAATATTTCTAGCAAAATAAAACTGAAGCATACCGAAAAGCATAAAAATTCCGGCTAGTCCAAAACCAAAACTCCACCCGATTTTTTCGCCTAAATAGCCACAAAGCAAAATTCCTAAAAAAGCCCCTGCATTTACACCCATGTAAAAAATGGTATATGCACCGTCTTTTTTATCGGGATGTTTTTGGTATAGTTCTGAAATAATAGATGTGATATTGGGTTTAAAAAAACCATTCCCAATAATCAACAAAGCAATTCCTAGATACATGAAAAAATGAGCAAATTCTAGAGCCATAGAAGCATGACCAAGTGTCATAATTATTGCTCCAATAACCACAGCTTTTTGGTAGCCCATGTATTTATCGGCTAAATAGCCACCAAGAATAGGTGTTAAATACACCAACGAAGTATACGTTCCATACAATGCTAAAGCGTGTTCGCGGGGCCAATCCCAGCCACCAAGCCCAAACGAACTGACTAAAAATAAAACTAAAATAGCACGCATTCCATAGTAAGAAAAACGCTCCCACATTTCGGTAAAAAACAACACAAAAAGTCCCGCAGGATGCCCTAAAACTTGTGTATCGAAAAAATTAAACGGTTGTTGGTGTTCAAGGTTGGTTTTCATGATTTTTCAATCTTTATTACAAGTTTGCAAAATAAATCATTTTTGTTAATTATCATCATCTTTTGGGCGTGTCCGTTTTCTAAAACGGGACCGGGCTATCCGCTACAAGTCCTCGCTCGTATCTCGCTGTGGGCTTTTCACTTCTATCCCTCACGCGGAACGCTTGATTTTTCTTAAAAAAGTAAATCTTACAAAAGTTAAACCTCACAAGTTTTTAAAATCTGTGGGGTTTGTCTTGTTTTTTCAATTCTTAAGAAGAATAGGTTTAAATTTGCATAACTACAAATACCTACTTTACTTCATCATCGGCTAATTCAAAGCCTTCGGTTTCAAGTCCTTCAATTTCTTTTTCTTCTGCTCCATGGGTTAAGCGTTTTAATGGTTTTAATAACAAAATTACTAAAACACCAAAAGCAACCGTAAAAATTACGATACCAGCGAATGTTTTAAATTCTAAGTCGGTTTGAAACTGGTCTACATCTACACGGCCATAGTAGGCACCTTCTTTAAAATCGAATTTTAAATAGGTAAGTAATGGATTTTCTTGCGTAGGTTTATACTCTTCAATGCGTTCTCTAAGTATATCTTCTGCATTTTTAGATGAAGATACATACGAAAAAACTGAATTTACTTGCTTACCTGTTGCAGCTTCAATAAAGCTTAATTGATTATTAGCATTTATAAACAATTCAGTTTTTATAGTAAATGCCTTGTTTTCTGAAAAGATTTTATCTGAATTTTCAACAAAAGGACTCAGCTTTTCAGGTGAAGCATCTAGCTTAATTTCGATGCGTTCAGCTTGTGAAGATTCGCCTATTACTCCAGCCACCTTATTTCCTAATCCGGTAGCTGCAAAGTAAAGTCCCATCATTAAAGCACCATAACGTAAGGGAGCTAATTTGGTAATGAAGGATAAGGCTACTGGCGAAGCAGAAAGCTCACCAATGGTATGTAATAAATAAGCAAAAACTAGCCAGTACAAAGCTGCTTCTCCGTTATTTTCATATTCCATGGTAGCAAAAACCATAAATACAAAACCCAGTCCCATAATAATTACGCCAACGGCCATTTTAAAGATAGATGAAGCTTCTTTGCCTTTGTTTTTCATCCAAGACCAAAAGAGTGCAACCGGAATACCAAATAAGATGATATAAGTTGGATTTAAAGACTGAAAGAAGGCTGCAGGAATTTCCCAACCGGATTCAATAGAAGGTAAGAATGTTAGAAATTCGGGTATAATGCGGTCTGTTTTTTGTTCTGCATAAATATTCAATAAACCACCAGCCTGTTCAAAAGCGCCCCAAAACACAATTACAATTAAAAAGGAAAGCAATAAAACCACAAAACGATCTTTTTCAACTTTACCTGTTAAGTCTTGGTAAACTGTCATCATAAAACCAACTACAATCGACAAGAAAATGAAGAATACAATATAGGCTGCAACTTCAGTTTCCATTAATTGAATAGGGGCAAATACAGAAACAGCCAAGAGTAAAATTAAAACAACTAAAGTTTTTTTGGTGTTTAACATTTGGCTAAATATTTCACCAATAGACACCGATTGATCTTGCGTGTTGGTTTTGTCTGGAGCGTTTCCTACATGGGCTAAATATTTTTGGCCAAATACATACACCAATTGTCCTAAGACCATGCCAATGGCAGCTAAGCCAAATCCATAGTGCCAACCGTAAGCATTAGCTACAATACCCACTAAAATGGCAGCTGCAGCGGCACCTATGTTTATACCGATATAAAAAATGGAGAAACCTTTATCTCTTCTAGGGTCGCCTTCTTTGTACAAACCACCTACCATAGTAGAGATGTTGGGTTTTAACATACCAACCCCTAAAACAATTAATCCTAAGCCCGTAAAAAACGCCCAATCTTGTTCTATAGAAAGTACGCCATGACCAGCAACCAAAAGCCAACCGCCAATCATAACTGATTTTTTTTGACCTAAAATTTTATCGGCTATAATTCCGCCAGGAATGGACACTACATATACCAACATGGTATACCAACCGTAAATAGCCAAAGCTTTTCCTTCTTCCCAGCCTAAACCAGGATTTGCTGAGCTTACTTTTGCTAACATGTATAAGGTTAAAATGGCGCGCATACCGTAATACGAAAAACGCTCCCATAATTCAGTAAAAAACAAAATATAGAGACCAGTTGGGTGTCCAAAAAGTTCTCTTTTGTGTGGAGGGATTAGGGTTTGGTTCATGATGTATAGCTTATTTTTTATTTTCTAAGTGTCTTTCAAATCTTTATGAATCAACAAAAAGTTGCCTTTGTTTCTTTCTTCGAAGCTCAATTTACCTTTTGGTGGAAATAAGGTATTAATTTTTCTAGATAGCTTCAAAAACTGCATAAAGCGATCTTCACCAGAAAGTTTTAAAAATGCTTCTTGTTGTAACTTTTTACTTTCTTCTTTGGTTTGAAAACAAATTTCCATTATAAGTTTTCTAAAATAAAATCAGTCATTAAATTATATAAATGCAAGCGTGTGTTACCGCCGTAAATACCGTGATTCTTGTCAGGATAAATTCTCCAATCAAATTGTTTGTTGGCTTGTATTAAAGCTTCAATGAGTTGCATTGAGTTTTGTACGTGTACATTATCGTCTCCGCCACCATGAATTAATAAATACTTGCCTTTTAGTTTGTTTACATGGCTTATGGGTGAATTGTTATCGTAACCTGAAGGATTTTCTTGTGGAGTGGTCATGTAACGTTCAGTATAAATGGTGTCGTAAAAACGCCAGCTGGTCACTGGAGCAACGGCAATGGCTGTAGAAAAAACATCATTGGATTGAAAAATAGCATTCGATGCCATAAACCCACCATAACTCCAACCCCAAATACCAATTCGATTAGCATCTATCCAAGGTTTGTTTCCTAAAATTCGAGCGGCTTCGGTTTGGTCTTCTAATTCAAATTTACCCAATTCCTTTTGCGTAATTTTTTTGAAATCTCTTCCTTTATAGCCTGTTCCGCGTCCGTCTACACAAACTACAATATAACCTTTATTAGCAAGCATTTGAAACCAATAATCGTTACTCCCCATAAAGGTGTTGGATACGGATTGAGAGCCTGGACCTGAATATTGATACATGAACAATGGATATTTTTTACTCGCATCAAAATCTGTTGGTTTTACCATCCACATATTGAGTTCATTTCCGTTGACTTCTATGCTTGAAATTTCTTTTTCTGAAAAATCGTACTGACTAATTTTATTTTTCAATTCGTCATTATTTTCTATCAATCGAATTTGATTTCCATTTTTAGCATCATGTAAAGTGTAAACTGGTGGTTGCTCTACATTTTGATAAGTGTTGATAAAGTAAGTGAAATCTGTTGAAAATGAAGCCGAATTTGTACCTTCTAAAGCAGCTAATTCTTTTTTATACTTACCATTAGTTTTTGTAGAATACACTCCACGGTTTACGCTTCCATTTTCGGTAGACTGATAAAATATGCGTTTGGAATCGGCATCGTACCCGTAATAATTGGTTACTTCCCAATTTCCCTGAGTAATTTGATTTCTTAATTTACCGTCTGCATTGTAGTGATAAATATGGTTCCAACCATCTTTCTCACTCGTCCAAATAAAGCTGTTGTCTGCTAAAAAGGTTAAATCAAAATCTACATCTACATAAGCTTCATCTTTTTCAGATAGTACAATTTCAGATTTGTAATTTTCAGTGTCTACAAAATGTAAGTTTATTTCATTTTGGTGTCTATTGGTAGTTTGCACACTTAAAATTTCAGCATCATTTGTCCATTGCAAACGCGGGATATATTCGTATTCGCCTAAATCGATTGCTTTGATTTTATTTGAAGCTACATCGTAAATGTGTAAACTTACTTTGGCGTTGGCTTCACCAGCTTTTGGATATTTAAAAATTTCTTGGCTCGGGTACAAATCGTTGCCATAGGTACCATACATGTCCATAGAAAATTCGGGCACTTCGGTTTCGTCAAAACGGATAAAAGCTAGTTGACTTCCATCTTTATTCCAATCGAATGCACGTACTAGCGAAAACTCTTCTTCGTACACCCAATCCGTAACTCCGTTGATAATTTCGTTTATTTTTCCATCTTCGGTTACCTGAGTGGTTTTATTTGAAGCTAAATCTTTGTAATATAAGTTGTTGTTTAACACAAAAGCAACTTTTTTGCCATCTGGTGAAAAGTGTGGCGACCGAATTACTTCATTAGCAACTGGCGTTAATTTTTTGGAGTTTAAATTGTATACATGATAAATTCCTTTGGTTGATCTTCTAAAAATACGTTGAATTTGATTTCCTAAAAGGACTTTATCTTCATTTTCACTTAATGTGAAAGTTTGAAAAGCATTTAAACCTTCCATCTCATTTGAAGAAAACAAGGTGCGTACTTTTTCTCCAGTTTTATAATTATAAATTTCTACTTTCATTTCTGCAGAAGCGCGATCGTATTCTTGCACAATGTACTCGGTGCCATTGTTTAAAGATTGTAAGGATTGCATGTAATTAGCTCGAAAAGCTCCGCCCCAAATTTCTTCTAAGCTAACTTGTTTTGTTTGAGCAAAAAGAGAACAGGAAACAATAAAAAGAACGTAAAACCAAACTTGTTTTTTGTACATATTTAAAAAATAAATAATTGAAGTTCAATTTTACTAAAAAAAGCTAAAACAACAGCCTTTAAATTGAATTAATCCTAATCGGCTTAAAATTTTGCTTCGAGATTATTTTTAGGTTTACTTCAAACCTTCACGTAAACCATCAATTTGGTGTTAAAAAAATCCACTAAATACCAATGTTATTTAAAAATATCAACTAAAGACTTTGTTGTAAATCTAACAAGCTTTTTTCCCATTCTTTAATTTCATAATTGAAAGCGGACGAAATTTTATTAGTTTGCATCACGCTAAAAGCAGGACGTTTAGCTGGAGTTTTGTAAAAATCAGTAGAAGATAAATTTACGCTGTCTAGTGCATTTGCATTTTTAAAAATAGCTTGTGCAAAATCGAACCAAGTAGCAGCACCAGAATTGCAGAAATGATAAACTCCAAATGCATCATTGTCGGCAGCAATAATCTTCAAAATTACTTTTGCAAGGTCGTTGGCATTGGTTGGGCAACCCACTTGGTCGGTGGTAATTTTCAACTCCATGCCGCTTCCAATTTTGTTGCACATCGATTTATAAAAATTGTGTCCAAATTGAGAATACAACCACGAAGTACGAATTATATAATGTGCTTGAAGTTGTTTTTGTATGGCTTCTTCTCCTGCTAATTTTGATGCTCCGTAAATGTTTATAGGGTCAGTAGCATCGGTTTCCTTATACGGGTTTTTAGCTGCTCCATTAAATACATAATCAGTTGAAATATGGACTAATTTGGCTTCGTACTCGCTACATAATTTCGCGATAGATTCAACCGCTTCTGCATTTACGGCAAAGGCTTTTTCTTTTTCATGTTCAGCTAAGTCAACTTGCGTATAAGCGGCAGCATTGATTACAAATTGGGGTTGGTGTTTTTTAAAAGTTTCAACTAAATTTTCAATTTGGGTAATATTACACTCTTTTGAGCTTAAAAACACGAAGTTATACTTGCTGAAATGTTTTGCCATTTCTTGCAAGCATTGCCCTAATTGTCCATTTGCACCAAAAACGATGATTTTTTCTTGCATAAATTCAGTAAAAGATAGATGCTATTTCTTCGTTATTTAACTTGTATGTTTTTGCCGTAGCCACTTTTCATTAAAGGTTGGATTATTTCTTTTAATTGCGCTTTAGAAATGTATCCCATTTTGTAGGCTGTATGTTCTGGTGAACCGATTTTTAAACCTTGGCGTTCTTCAATAACTTCAACAAATTGGGCAGCTTGCATTAAAGAAGTAAAAGTTCCTGTATCGAGCCAAGCTGTTCCATGGTCTAAAATACTCACGTTTAGTTTGCCATTTTGTAAATAGGCATTGTTAAGGTCGGTAATTTCTAATTCGCCACGATCGCTTGGTTTAATATTTTTAGCAATTTTTACCACATCGTTATCGTAAAAGTAAATTCCGGGTACTGCGTAGTTCGATTTTGGATGTTTGGGTTTTTCTTCGATAGAAAGTACTTTGCCGTTTTCGTCGAAATCTACAACTCCATATCGGCCTGGATCGTGAACGTGGTAGGCGTAAATTATTCCGCCATCGGGATCGTTGTTTTGTTGAAGTAGTTTATCTAATCCTGAACCATAAAAAATATTATCGCCCAAAATTAAAGCTACCTTGTCTTTACCGATAAATTCTTCACCAATAATAAAAGCTTCTGCAAGTCCATTAGGATTTTCCTGCACTGCATATTCAAATTGGCAACCCAATTTAGAGCCGTCGCCGAGTAATTTTTCAAATAAAGGTAAATCTACTGGTGTTGAAATGATTAATATTTCGCGAATTCCAGCAGACATTAGAGTAGAAAGTGGATAATAAATCATCGGTTTATCATACACGGGCATTAATTGTTTGCTTACTGTTAGCGTTAAAGGATGCAGTCGTGTTCCGCTTCCACCAGCCAAAATAATTCCTTTCATATTCGTATAAGATTAATTAGTTACTTCAAATGTATAATTTTAAACCCAATCTTGTGGGTTTTGTAAGATTTTTATCAACTTTTCTTCATCAGCATTTTTTGGCTTGTGGTCGTACTTCCACTGAACATGTGGAGGTAAACTCATTAAAATACTTTCAATTCTGCCGTTGGTTTTAAGTCCAAACAAGGTTCCTTTATCGTGCACTAAATTAAATTCAACATATCTGCCACGGCGTATTTCTTGCCAATTTCGCTGCTCTTTTGTATAGTTTAGTTTTTTTCTTTTTTCAACAATGGGTAAGTAGGCTTCAAGAAATTGATTGCCTACTTGCGTTACAAAGTTGTACCAATCTTTCATGCTTTTGTTTTCTGTTGCTTTGCAATAATCAAAAAATAAGCCTCCAATTCCACGGGCTTCATCGCGATGTGAATTCCAGAAATATTCGTCGCATTTATTCTTATATTTCGGGTAGAAAGATTGGTCGTGTGCATCGCAAGCCTTTTTACACACTTGATGAAAATGCGTAGCATCTTCTTCAAAAATGTAATACGGAGTTAAATCTAAACCCCCGCCAAACCATTGGTCTACGATGTTTTGATTTTGGTCGTACATTTCAAAATATCTAAAATTGGCATGTACGGTAGGTACTAGTGGAGATGTTGGATGTAAAACCAAACTGATGCCGCAGGCAAAAAAATCGCAGTCTTTTACCTTAAAGTAATTTTGCATGGATTGAGGTAAAGCACCATGAACAGCAGAAATATTAACACCACCTTTTTCAAAAACATTTCCATTTTCAATGACGCGAGTTCTGCCTCCACCACCTTCATTTCTTTCCCAAACGTCTTCTTTAAATTTTGCTTTTCCGTCTGATTTTTCGATTGCAGAGGTTATTTCTTCTTGTAATTTTTGTATGTAGGCGTAAAATTCTTTTTTCATTTTTAAATTTTAAACAAATATATCATTCTTTATGCACACCAAAAGAATGACTGCCTAGTGTTAAAGCTATGGTAAAGCATTTTAAATTTGAAGGTCAGCCTTTTTATAAACTTTACATTTGTTACAAAATATTTACTAATGAAATTTAATACAAAAACTATACACGGTGGCCAACATAACATAGATCCAGCTTACGGAGCTGTAATGCCGCCTATTTACCAAACTTCTACTTACTCGCAAACGAGTCCTGGAGCACACAAAGGCTTTGAATATTCTAGAAGTGCTAACCCAACACGAACGGCTTTAGAAAACTCATTAGCCAGTATTGAAAATGGGAAATTTGGACTTGCCTTTGGTTCTGGCCTTGCTGCTATCGATGCCGTTTTAAAATTATTGAAACCTGGAGACGAAGTGATTTCTACTAACGATTTGTATGGTGGGTCGTATCGTTTATTTACTTCTATTTTTGAAGATTTAGGTATAAAGTTTCATTTTGTAGGAATGGAAAATACGAAAGCAGTTGAAGCTAAAATTAACTCCAATACAAAGTTAATTTGGGCAGAAACGCCAACTAATCCTATGATGAATGTAATAGATATTGAAGCTCTAGCTAAGCTATCTAAAAAACACAATTTACTTTTAGCAGTAGACAATACTTTTGCTACTGCCTATTTACAACAACCTTTAAATTTAGGTGCAGATCTTGTAATGCACAGTGCAACTAAGTATTTAGGTGGTCACAGCGATGTAGTTATGGGGTCGCTTGTAGTAAAAGATAAAGCTTTGGCCGATAAGTTATATTTTATTCAAAATGCAAGTGGTGCCATAGCTGGACCTATGGATAGTTTCTTGGTTTTACGTGGAATTAAAACGTTGCATTTGCGTATGCAGCGCCATTCTGAAAATGGAAGAGCAGTTGCTGAATATTTAAATACACACCCAAAAGTTGAAAAAGTTTATTGGCCAGGATTAGAAAATCATCCTAATCATGCAATTGCTAAAAAACAAATGAAAGATTTTGGCGGAATGGTTTCGTTTACCACTAAGGGAAATAATTATGAAGACGCTATCAAATTCACAGAAAAAGTAAAGGTGTTTACCTTAGCAGAATCACTTGGTGGTGTAGAATCTTTGGCAGGCCATCCTGCAAGCATGACGCATGCAAGTATTCCTAAAGAAGAACGAGAAAAAACAGGAGTTGTAGATTCTTTAATTCGTTTAAGTGTTGGAATAGAAGATGAAACCGATTTAATTGAAGACTTAAAACAAGCTTTAGGCTAGGCTTAGTTTATGGTGGATATTATAAAAAAGGCGTGATTTTGTTTAATCACGCCTTTTTTTAAACTATTTAAACCTTAATCAAAATAATAAGCAAAGCCAACTTTTAAGAAAAACATCCAATCGTTGACTTTGTTATTAGGATTTCTAGGATTTAATCCATCTACAAAATCTGAAAAGTAATAATGCCATCTTGCTTCAATAAACAAATCTACATCTTCATTTACACGATAGCGAGTACCTGTTTGAAAGTTTACAGCTGCAGTTAATTCAGAAGAATTTGAAATACGCTCTTTACCTCCGTTTGGACCAGGTAAAAATGTGCCCCAAGTATTTCTAATAGATCCTATTCTACCAGGAAGACTTGTGTCCACTTCTGGATTAAAATAAACTAAGTTAATTCCAAAACCAGCATAAGGTTGAAATATTTCTACTTGGCGTTCGTAGTCGCGTATGGTATTCCAGTTCCAATCTAAACCTGTACCAATTTCGATAACTGTAGCTTTACCAGACATGTTTTCTAGGGTAGGGCCTATTCTTGGATCACTTGGATCTATAGTTTGTTCTAAAAAAGCTTGGGATTCATTTCTAACCCATCTTCCGAAATGGTTTAGGTTAGTTTGGTGTAATGTAAATTGGTTTCTTAATTTAAAATGTTTGTGAAAATATTTGTAAGAGTTTCTACCGTAAGCAAAATTAGCAAAATGAACTGCAGTTACACCAAAGCCGGTGTTTCCTAAGTTTGAACTCGAATCTCCACGCTCGCCCCAATCACCTCTAAAGTTGACGGGCCCAACTCCAAAACCAACTTCATGGTAAACTTGCTGTGCAAAAACTGGTGAATTGAGAAATATAATTAACAGCAGTATGTAATTAAACCTGATTTTCATATTGTTAGTTATCTAGTAAGCAAATATATAAAAACATAGTTAGCAAAGAAATTATTTTTCAAACTTGACCTATAAAAGTAGTTTTTTTGAAAAAATTCTACTTTTTAAATCATAAAAGACTTAATTATTAAGTTTTTTTATTTTGAGCATTTAATAATTTTAGGCTTAAAATCGATTATATTATTGCGATATCTTGAATTATAAATTTTATATTTGTAAAATACTTAAACAAGTTATAAAATATGGAAGTAAACATTAAGTCTTTCTTAGCTAAGGTTGAACAGGCAAATCCGCATCAACCTGAATTTCTTCAAGCGGTAGAAGAAGTTGCAGAAACTATTATTCCGTTTATTGAAGAAAATAAAAAATATCAAAACCATTGTTTGTTAGAACGAATGGTAGAACCTGAACGTGTAATTATGTTCCGAGTAACCTGGATAGACGACCAAGGAAGTATACAGGTAAATCGTGGCTATCGTATTCAAATGAATTCAGCCATTGGTCCATATAAAGGTGGTTTACGGTTTCACCCATCGGTTAATTTAAGTATCTTAAAGTTTTTAGCTTTCGAACAAGTTTTCAAAAATAGTTTAACAACACTTCCAATGGGAGGTGGCAAAGGTGGATCAGACTTCAATCCAAAAGGAAAATCGGATAGTGAAGTGATGCGTTTCTGCCAAAGTTTTATTACAGAATTGTACAGACATATTGGTCCCAATACCGATGTTCCAGCTGGAGATATTGGTGTTGGTGCTCGAGAAGTAGGTTATATGTTTGGTCAATACAAGCGTATACAAAATGAATTTACAGGAATTTTAACTGGCAAAGGCTTGTCTTTCGGTGGTTCTTTAGTTCGCCCTGAAGCCACAGGTTATGGCAATGTATACTTTGCACAATGCATGTTAGAACGTAAAGGAGATAGTTTACAGGGAAAATCTGTATTAATTTCTGGCTCAGGAAACGTTGCTCAGTATGCAGCAGAAAAAGCTACAGAACTAGGTGCTAAAGTTATTACCATGTCAGATTCTAGTGGTTATATAGTAGACCAAGAAGGTATTGATGAAGAGAAGTTGGCATTTATTATGGAAATTAAAAACGAAAGACGTGGTCGAATAAATGAATATGTAGATCAATATCCTAATGCCACTTTCCATGAAGGCAAAACACCTTGGGGAGAAAAAGGCGATATTGCTATGCCTTGTGCTACACAAAATGAATTGTTTAAAGAAGATGCACAAAAACTAGTAGATAATGGTTGTATTTTAGTGGGCGAAGGTGCAAATATGCCTTGTACACCCGATGCAGTTGAAGTATTTCAAAAATCTAAGATTTTATTTTCGCCAGGGAAAGCTTCAAATGCTGGAGGAGTAGCTACTTCTGGTTTAGAAATGTCTCAAAATTCTTTACGTTTAAATTGGCCAGCCGAAAAAGTAGACGACAAATTGAAAACCATTATGAAAGATATTCACGATGCTTGTGTGCAATATGGCCAAACTACCGATGGATATGTAGATTACGTAAAAGGAGCAAATATTGCAGGTTTTGTAAAAGTAGCCGATGCAATGATTGCTCAAGGAGCGGTATAAAATATTTTATTCTAAATACAGTTTAAAAGCTTGGATTCACTTCCAAGCTTTTATTTTTGGTATATATTTGAATAATAATTTTAAATAGCATATATATTTTTATGAAAAAGATTAACTTATTCCTTTTGCTATTTGCCTGCTCATTCAGCATAATTGCTCAAGAGTTTCCGGCATGGCAAGGTCACTTCTCATATTTAAATATCGGTGGTTTATCTCAAGGAAATGGTAAAATAGTGGCATCGGCAGAAAACGCTTTTTTTAATTATGAACCTAATTTAGATTTTACTACTACATTTAATAGTGTTAATGGTTTGTCTGGAAAGGCAATATCAGCCATTCATTATTCTGAAGAATTTGAGTTAACTATTATCGGTTTCGAAAATGGTTTATTGCAAATAGTAAGAGATCATCGTAGCCGCATACTTAACTTTGTAGACATTGTAAACCGAGTAACCATAGCTCCAAACCAAAAACAAATTAATCATATATTAGAGCATAATGGAGTTGCTTATTTGTCAACCGATTTTGGTGTTGTAACTTTTAATTTGTCTAATCGAGAGTTTGGCGACACCTATTTTATTGGGGATGGCGGTACACAGTTGGCGGTTAATCAAACTACCGTTAATAATAATATTATTTATGCTGCAACAAACTTGGGATTGTTTGCAGGAAATTTAAATAACCCAAATCTAATTGATTTTAACAACTGGTTACAGATAGATTCTACTACATTTAGAACCATTACATCTTTTAATAACCAAGTTTTTTTAACTAATTCGGCTAATTCACTTTTTGTTTTAAGCGAGTTAAATAACACACTTAACTTTGTTAATTCATTTAGTACAAACATTCGTGATTTACGCGTTTCTGCAAATCAACTTTTAGTTGTTACTCGCAATCAGGTTTTTTCGTACGATGAGAACTTAAACGAAGAAATCCCTGTTTTTGAAATCGACAACTTAGCGCTAAATCTTAATACAGCTATTGTATTTAATGAAACTTTTTATTTAGCAGATGCTAATTTAGGTTTATTAGAGTTTAACGCGAATTCGGGTATTCCAACAGCAGAATTTTTAAGCCCGAATGGTCCGTTACTTAATCGTGTTTTTAGTTTAGCTGCAAGTACAAATCAGTTATGGGTTACGTATGGAGAATACAACGAACTCTTTAATCCATTTCCTTTAAATACCCGAGGTGTAAGTCATTTAGTTGAAGAAAATTGGACGAACATACAAGCATCTGATTTAGACAATGCAAGGGTGTTAACCCACACGAGCATTGACCCTAATAATCCAAATCGAGCATATATTAGTAGCTATATTGATGGTTTATTGATTGTAGAAAATGAAACATTAGTAACTCGATTAAGTCAAGCTAACTCTGGAATTGAAGGTGTTGGTGGAAATTTAAGCGATAACCGAATTGGAGCTTCTGTCTTTACTCCTAATGGAGATTTATATTTTTCTAATTCCATTACAGAAAACCCACTAAAAAAACTAACCCCAGATGGAAGTGTAGAAACAATTAATTTGTCTTCGGTAATTACCAATCCAACTTCTTTTAGTTCGGCAAAAATTGCTACCGACGCTCAAGGCAATGTATACTTAGGCACTCGTCCTGCTGGAGTTTTAGCTTATCAGCCATCTACCAACACAGCTGGAAGAATTAGCAGTGAAATTACTGGAGTAGATTTTCCAGAAGTAACCAATGCCAACCCTGCTATAAATGCATTAGCCGTAGACAATTCTAACCGTTTATGGATTGGTACTTCAGATGGTTTGCGAGTAATGTTTAATCCCGCTTCTTTGTTTACTTCTAACACAAACATAAATGTATCACCTATTATTATTGTAGAAGACGATGGAGTAGCACAAGAATTGCTTTTTGAACAAGCCATAACCGATATTGTTGTAGATGGCGCAAATAATAAATGGATTGGCACCGCCGATTCTGGAATTTTTCAAGTTTCATCAAATGGGCAAGATGTGTTAAATCAATTCACCATTGCTAATTCACCTTTGCCTAGCAATAATATAACCAGTATAGCAATCGATGGAAGTAATGGAGAAGTTTACATAGGCACAACCAACGGTTTGGTTTCTTTTAATAGTAAAATTACCGATGCCAATGAAGACCTATCCGATGTTCGTGTTTTTCCAAATCCTGTACGGCCTAATTATACAGGCGAAGTTACTGTAGATGGGTTAACCGAAAATGCGAATGTTAAAATAACCGATATTACAGGTAATTTAGTTTTTGAGCAATTTGCTAGTGGCGGGAGTATTCGTTGGGACACTTCTGCTTTCGGAAAACACAAAGTAGCTTCGGGTGTGTACCTTGTGTTAATTACCGGGAGTGACGAAGTAGAAACTGAAGTCAAAAAAATAATGATTGTACGCTAATGTACACTAAAACCCAAGCTTTTGTTATTTCAACAATAAAATATGCGGATGCCGACTTAATTGTAAAATGTTACACCAACAGTCACGGCATGTTAAGTTTTATGCTCAAAGGAATTCGGAAGCAAAAGCGGGGAAAATTAAACGTTTCTTTTTTTCAAGCTTTAAGCTACTTAGACGTAGAATTTACGTACAGAGCGAACAAAAATTTATTGTTTTTTAACGAAGTTCGTGTCCGTGATCCGTTCAATGCACTACAACGTAATATTTATAAATCTACCCTCAGTCTTTTTTTAGCTGAAGTACTTCAAGCCTGTATACAAGAAGAAGAAGCTAACAAAGATCTTTTTTATTTTATTGAAACCAGCTTAACACATTTAAATGAAACTGAAAAGTTTGGACATTTTCATATTTTGTTTTTGCTTCAACTGAGTAAACATTTAGGTTTTTATCCAAATATGGACAAACAAGCTTTTGGTTATTTTAATTTAGTAGACGGAGTTTTTCAACTAAAAGAAACCAATCGGTATTGTTTCTCTGGAAAAGAAATAGAAAATTTAAAATTGTTATTGAAGCATTCTTACAAAACACAAGCTGAACTTAGCTTAAAAAAACATGAACGCACACAATTGTTAGAGTTGCTTTTGCTGTATTTTGAAATTCAAATACAAGGCTTTAAAAAGCCCATGTCTTATCAGGTATTACAAGATGTATTTACTTATTAACGACCACTCGTTTTACAATTCCTCCTAATTTGGTAGTTTCTTCTAAAGAAGCTGGATTTCCAAAAACACTCACTTCTCCACCTGCTATAACGGTTGCTGTACAAGACTCCGAAGCAAAGACCTCGGCTATGCCCTTGTAGCTAATTTCTACATTTGTGGTTTTTGTTTTTAATAATTCACCATAATATTCAGCACCTGTTTTAATAATAACATGTTGCACTTTAGCTTTACCATGTAAACGGATGCTTCCGCCAGTTAAAAGGTATAATTCAAGTTTTTCAACATCAATTTCGGCATCTATACTTGCCATTTCTACGGCTTTCATAGAAATTTTATTTTGATTTATAAGTCCTTTAATTTGTAACTCTGCACTGCTGGTAGCTTCAATCTCTTGTATAGATTTTACATAAATATCTATTTGTGTATCTGAGTTCGAAAACAAATGGTTTAGAGGTAAACTAACGCGTAATTCATCCCTTCTAAACCGCACATCTACTTCTGTTTTGTCTAAGCCGTCAATTACAACTTTATTTTCGTTTGCATTTATATGGATGTTGGCTATAATATTGCTAGAAACCTTTATTTTATTAAAATCTTCTTCAATTTTTTCAATGCGTTTCTGCGCATAAATATGCGTTGAAAAGAGCAAGATAAACAAAAACATAAAAGGCTTACGCATGCCAAAATTATTTGGGTGTAAATGTATTTAATATTTTCAAAGATATCTATAATTTACTGAATAGTATCCTTATAAAGCATTCCTATAAAACTAATTTTCCTTTCTAGATAAGTGTTTTCATAAGTTTTAATAAACAATAGCCATGCCTAATACAAGGTTTTACGCAAAAATGTATATTTGGCGTACTAATAATTCAGCATGAAAATTCCTGAAGGAAAAAAAGTTTACTTTGCGAGCGATAATCACTTAGGTGCGCCTACGCAAAAAGAAAGCTTGGCGCGAGAGAAAAAGTTTGTACGCTGGTTAGCTTCTATAGAAAATGATGCAGCTGCTATTTTTTTATTAGGCGATTTATTCGACTTTTGGTTTGAATATAAACAAGTAGTCCCAAAGGGTTTTGTGCGAATATTAGGGAAATTAGCTCAGCTTACCGATGCAGGAATTCCTATTTATTTTTTTGTTGGAAATCACGATTTGTGGATGCATTCTTATTTTCAAGAAGAATTAAATATTCCTGTTTTTCATCAACCTAAAGTTTTTCAGTTTAACGACAAACAATTTTTTATTGGTCATGGCGACGGCTTAGGCCCACACGACAAAGGGTATAAACGCATGAAAAAAGTTTTTGTGCATCCTTTTTCTAAGTGGCTGTACCGTTGGTTACATCCCGATATTGGCGTTAAATTAGCTAAGCATCTTTCAGTTAAAAACAAATTAATTTCTGGAGACGAAGATGCTAAATTTTTAGGTGAAGAAAACGAATGGCTTGTGCAGTATGCCAAACGTAAATTAGAAAAACAACACTACGATTATTTTTTGTTTGGGCATCGACATTTACCGATGGAAATTCAATTGAATGAAAAGTCGGTTTACATTAATACGGGTGATTGGATTACATATTTTACCTATGCTGTTTTTGATGGTTTAGAACTTAATTTAAAAACCTATAAGGAAACTTAAAAAACACAAATTCTTAATTTATTAGCCTAGTAAGCTTTTTTAATTTGAAGCTCTATTTCTAAAACAGTCTTCATAATAAAACTTTTTTCTATCTACACACCAATTTATTTCGTATTTTTAGAAAGTAATAAAATAAACATCATGGGAAGTATTTTAAGCGTTGTAGCAATAATCTTAGTAGTGCTATTTATCATTTCATCAGTTTTTGTTGTAAAGCAGCAAACATCTGCTATTTTAGAACGTTTTGGGCGTTATTTAAGCATACGTAATTCGGGTTTGCAATTTAAAATTCCATTGGTAGATAAAGTTGCTGGACGTATTAATTTAAAGGTGCAACAACTAGATGTTTTTGTTGAAACTAAAACCAAAGATGATGTCTTTGTGGGTTTAAAAGTTTCTGTACAATACCAAGTAGTTAGAGATCGAGTTTACGATGCTTTTTACAAGTTAGAAAGTCCGAGTGCGCAAATTACTTCGTATGTGTTTGATGTTGTTCGAGCTGAGGTTCCTAAAATGAAACTCGACGATGTTTTTGAGCGTAAAGATGATATTGCCAATGCTGTAAAAGCTGAACTAAATGATGCAATGCAAGATTATGGATACGATATTATTAAAACCTTAGTAACGGATATTGACCCAGACGAGCAAGTTAAAGAAGCCATGAATAGAATTAATGCTTCTGAACGTGAAAAAGTTGCAGCCGAGTTTGAAGCTGAAGCAGAACGTATTAAAATTGTTGCTAAAGCTCGCGCTGAAGCTGAAAGTAAGCGATTACAAGGACAAGGTATTGCCGACCAACGTAGAGAAATTGCTCGCGGTTTAGAAGAAAGTGTAGATGTTTTAAACAATGTGGGAATTAACTCTCAAGAAGCTTCTGCTTTAATTGTAGTAACACAACATTACGACACCTTACAATCCATAGGAGGCGAATCGAATTCTAACTTAATTTTATTACCTAATTCTCCACAGGCTGGAAGTGAAATGCTGAACAATATGATTGCGTCTTTTACAGCATCAAGCCAAATTGGTGAACAAATGAAAAAACAAAACGAGAAAAAAGAACTCGATAAAAAATAGATTTTTAGTAAGATTTAGTTTTTTAAAATCATGTTTACATGCGGAATACCATCTTCTAAATAGCCTTGACCATCAACCTTAAAACCGTGTTTTTGGTAGAAAGCTATTAAATATTGCTGTGCAGAAATACGTATATTTTTCTCTTTTAGCGTAAAGTTGATGTAATTGATAGAATAGTCTAGTAATCGGTGTCCTACATCTTTTTTTCTATATTCAGCCTTTACAATAATTCTTCCAATACTAGCTTCTTTAAAATAATCACCTTTATTAAAAATTCGTGCGTAGGCTATAAGTTTGTTTTTTTCAAAACCCAAAACATGATATGCAAGTTGGTCTTTGCCGTCAATGTCTTGATAAACACAATCTTGCTCTACAACAAAAACTTCAGAACGCAGTTGTAGTAAACTATATAATTCGTTTAGTGTAAGTTGTTTGTATGTTTTTACTTTCCATTCCATTTTAATCTTGTACAATTATGTTTTTGTTATCGGGTTTTTGGTACTCCGGCTGAATGTTAATATGGTTAATACCATAATCTTTAACGGCAATAGCTTCAATTTGTTCTAAAATATCATCAAATTCAGATAAAGCAATATCTTCTTCAAAATCTACATGTGCTTCTAAATGTACTTCATTATCGTTCAATTGCCAAATATGTACATGGTGCATGTGTTTAACTTTAGGTAGTTTGTTTACTTTTAAAAGTAAATCATCTAAGTCAATATCGCTTGGTTTAAAAAGCATTAACACTTCAAAAGCTTTTTTTACCAATTGAAAACCCACAATTAGTAAATAAATGGCGATAATTAAAGTTAGCACTCCATCCACCCAGTAAATACCAAAAAAATACATAAGGAGTCCGCCAATTAGTACAGCAAACGAGCCGAGCAAATCGGTAAGTAAATGAAGATAAGACGACCGAATATTCATATTGTTTTTTGCGTCTGAATGTAAAATCCAGACACTAATCCCATTTCCTAAGATTGCTATGATTGAAAGCCAAATGACTAAACTAGCATCGATAATTTCAGGCTTAAAAAAGCGTTCTGTAGCTTCGATAATTAAAAAAACACCGATGACTAAAAGTGTAATTGCATTTACAAATGCAGCTATAATTTCAGCTCTTTTATAGCCAAAGGTTTTATTTTCTGAAGCTTTTTTGTTAGAAAGAAAAGATGCGATGTAACTAATAAAAAGCGAAACCACATCCGAAAAATTATGCAATGCATCTGAAAGTAACGCCAAACTCCCACTGATTATTCCGCCTATAATTTGCGCTAAGGTTATGAGCACATTCAAAATAATGGTAAGCAGCAAATTTTTTTGTTTGCTTTTGTATGTAGTGTGGGTGTGACTCAAATTGAATTATTTATGTCCCGTTTTAATTTTTGCTATTTTCTCTCATCTTGAGAAAGTTTAATGGAGTGATAACTGCAATTGAAGAATGTCTATAATCTTTTATGTGCAACTTATTTTATTCACTCTGTTTTGGTGTCTGCCGCCTTCAAAATCTGTGTTTAAGAAAACATCTACAAATTTTAAAGCATCTTCTTCGCTTACAAACCGAGCAGGAATACTTAAAATGTTGGCATTGTTGTGTTGCCGAGCTAAAGCCACAATTTCTGAGTTCCAGCACAAGGCAGAACGAATTTCTTGGTGTTTGTTTGCGGTCATGTTTGCCCCATTACCAGAGCCACAAATAATAATTCCAAAACTCGCTTTACCATCGCTCACATCTTTTGCTACGGGATGAATAAAATCGGGATAGTCTACACTTTCATTACTATCTGTACCGTGATTGATAACTGTATGTCCTGCTGCTTCTAGTTTTTTTGTAATTTTTTCTTTGTATTCGGTACCAGCGTGGTCGTTTCCTATTGCTATTTGCATTTTATTGTTGGGATTTAAGTTGTACTACAAAATTAAGTTTTTAGACGGCTTAATTAACTTGTTTTTAAAATAAAAAAAGCCTGTACAATAAAAATTACACAGGCTTGTTTAATTGGGTTGGTTGGTTTATGATTTATTAAGAACCGCACATTAAACAGTCGTCACCTTCCGCATCTTTAGATTGTTGAATAAGTGCTTTCAATTCTTCTGGTGATAACGAAGTATCGTCTGATATTTTAGCAGCTTTTACTTCCTGCATTTTTTGTGCATTTTTAGCAGGCAAGCTTTCTGCTGGAGTTTCTTGCTTTGCTTCTTTTTTTAAAGTAAACTTGATAGCATCTACAGCAGATTTGGTACGCAGATAATACATTCCTGTTTTTAAGCCACTCTTCCAAGCATAAAAATGCATAGAAGTAAGTTTTGCAAACGTAGCTCCTTCCATAAATAAGTTTAAAGATTGCGATTGATCGATAAAATAACCACGGTGTCTAGACATGTCTATAATATCTTTCATAGACAATTCCCAAACTGTTTTGTACAATTCTTTAATATCGTCTGGAATAATATCGATGTTTTGTACAGAACCATTGGCACGTAAAATAGCATCTTTTACATCGTCAGTCCATAAGTTACGTTCTACTAAATCTTCTAGTAAATGCTTATTAACTACAATAAATTCTCCAGATAGCACTCGGCGTGTATAAATGTTAGAAGTATACGGCTCAAATGCTTCATTATTACCTAAAATTTGAGAAGTAGAAGCTGTTGGCATTGGTGCGAGTAACAAAGAGTTTCTTACACCATGTTTTACTACATCTTCACGAAGTTTAGCCCAATTCCATCTTCCGCTTAAATCTTCATCTTTCAATCCCCACATATTGTATTGAAATTCTCCTTGGCTAATTGGAGAACCTTCAAAAGTAGAGTATGGGCCTTCCGTTTGTGCTAATTCCATTGAAGCAGTAACAGATGCAAAATATAAAGTTTCAAAAATTTCTTGATTTACTTTTTTTGCTTCATCGCAGGTAAATGGTAAGCGCATTTTAATAAACGTATCTGCTAAGCCTTGTATTCCTAAACCAACTGGACGATGGCGCATATTTGAATTTTCAGCTTCTTTTACTGGATAATAATTGCGATCGATTACTTTGTTTAAATTTTTAATTACTCTTTTGGTAATTTTATATAATTCTTTGTGATCGAATTCTTGGTTTTTTACAAATTTTGGCAGCGCAATAGATGCTAAATTGCATACTGCAATTTCATCTGGGCTTGTATATTCTAAAATTTCAGTACATAAGTTAGAAGAACGAATAGTTCCTAAATTCTTTTGATTCGATTTACGGTTGGCTGCATCTTTATACAACATGTATGGTGTACCCGTTTCAATTTGCGATTCTAAGATTTTTTCCCAAAGTTGTCTTGCCTTTATGGTTTTTCTTCCTTTACCTTCCGCTTCGTATTTTTCGTAGGTTTTATCGAATTCTTCGCCATACATATCGAATAATCCAGGACATTCGTTAGGACACATTAAGGTCCATTCTGCATTTTGTTCAACTCGTTTCATGAATAAATCTGGAATCCACATAGCGTAGAACAGATCTCTTGCTCTTAATTCTTCTGCTCCGTGATTTTTTTTCAAATCTAAAAAGCTCATAATATCCGCATGCCAAGGTTCTACATACATGGCAAACGAACCCTTTCTTTTCCCGCCGCCTTGGTCTACATAGCGTGCTGTATCGTTAAATACTTTTAGCATGGGTACAATTCCGTTAGAAGTACCGTTTGTACCAGCAATATAAGATCCTGTTGAGCGAATATTGTGGATAGACAATCCAATTCCACCCGCAGATTGAGAAATTTTAGCAGTTTGTTTTAAGGTATCGTAAATGCCGTCGATGCTATCGTCTTTCATGGTTAATAAAAAGCAAGATGACATTTGTGGCTTTGGTGTACCCGAATTAAATAGTGTTGGCGTAGCGTGAGTAAACATCATTTTAGACATGAGCTCATAAGTTTCGAGTGCACTTTCTAAGTCGTCTACGTGTATACCAACTGCAACACGCATAAGCATGTGTTGTGGTCTTTCGGCTACTTCACCATTTAATTTTAACAGATAAGAGCGCTCTAAAGTTTTGAATCCAAAATAGTCGTAATTAAAATCACGGCTATAAATTATTCTAGAATCTAATAAGTCTTTGTTTTCAATAATTACATTATAAACATCGTCTGCTAATAATGGGGCTTTCTTGCCCGTTCTTGGATTTACATATTCATATAAATCGGTCATTACTTCACTAAATGTTTTTTTGGTGTTTTTATGTAAATTCGAAACTGAAATTCGGGCAGCTAAGTGTGCATAATCTGGGTGAGTTGTAGTCATGGTTGCAGCAACTTCTGCAGCTAGATTGTCTAATTCACTTGTGGTAACTCCATCGTATAAACCTTCAATAACGCGCATGGCTACTTTGGTAGGAACGACCAACGGATTTAAACCGTAACAAAGTTTACGAACTCTTGCTGTTATTTTATCGAACATTACGGGCTCTTTATGGCCATCTCTTTTTACTACGTACATAATCTAAAAGTTTATTTTGTGAATTCTATGGTTGCTGTTGTTTCTGATTTCAGTCCTAAAGTAATAGTAGTGACTTAGCGTAAATAGCATTTATAATCAAAGTTTGTATTAAAAATTTTCGATTAAAAATCGGCGTCAAAACTAATTTTATTGTCTTTTTCTTTGTCCTTGTTCATTACTCCAGCCTTTTGGTATTCGCCTACGCGTTTTTCGAAAAAGTTAGTTTTTCCTTGTAGGTTAATCATATCCATAAAATCGAATGGATTAGAAACGTTGTATTCTTTTTCACAATCTAATTCGACTAAGAGTCGATCGGTTACAAATTCTAAATACTGCGTCATTAAAGTAGAATTCATTCCGATTAAACTAGCTGGAAGCGATTCAGTTATAAATTCGCGTTCTATGTTTAATGCATCGACAATAATTTCTTTAATTCGTTCTTTAGGAACTTTATTTACTAAATGATTGTTATGCAAGTGAACGGCATAATCGCAATGCAAGCCTTCATCGCGAGAAATTAATTCATTACTAAAAGTCAATCCCGGCATTAGTCCACGTTTTTTTAACCAAAAAATAGAGCAAAATGCACCTGAAAAGAATATTCCTTCTACGGCAGCAAAGGCAATAAGACGTTCAGCAAAACTAGGACTTTCAATCCACTTTAATGCCCAATCTGCCTTCTTCTTAATGGCAGGGAAATTTTCAATAGCTTTAAAAAGCACATTTTTTTCTTCTTCATCTTTTACATAGGTATCTATTAATAAAGAGTAGGTTTCCGAATGAATATTTTCCATCATGATTTGGAAACCGTAGAAAAATTTAGCTTCGGTATATTGTACTTCATTTACAAAATTTTCAGCTAGATTTTCGTTAACAATTCCATCTGAAGCTGCAAAAAACGCAAGAATATGTTTTATGAAATATTGTTCGTCTGCACTTAATTTATTTTCCCAATCACTTGTGTCTTGATGCAAATCGATTTCTTCGGCCGTCCAAAAACTGGCTTCTTGTTTTTTGTACCATTCCCAAAGGTCTTGATGTTTTATTGGGAATACTACAAATCGGTCTTTGTTTTCTTCTAAAATGGGTTCTTGTTGTGCCATATTATGCTGTTTTTTTGGAGTTAAAAGTTTGTTTTTGGGACTAACAAATATGTAAAATTATTCAGCATGATTTCGAAAAATTCGTCAAAGGTTTTCAACATAGTTTTCAACAGTCTTGAAAGCTAGGCTAACAGGGCGATTCCGGTAACCCTTTGGCATCCAGTTTTTTATATGTTATTCAACATTAAAAACCCTTTAAAATGGGGTGTTTCAAAAGATGTGTAGGATGTGTTTTGTTGGGGTGAGAATTTAAAATTAAGAAGTGTTTAATCTTCGATTAATTTTAATTCTACTGTTTCAATTTTAGTATTAGAAGTTTTTAGGATTTTAATTAAGAATTGTTCAATTTCTAACCGTTCGCCTTCTACGGGTATTTCTTCCGTAAAGTTTACAATAAAGCCACCTAAAGTTTCATATTGTTCGCTTTTAGGAATATTTAGTTTATAGGTTTCATTGAGGTAATCAACTTCTAGTCTAGCCGAAAAAATAAAGGTGTTGCTGTTTATTTGTTTTTCGTTAAGTTGAACAGGATCGTGCTCGTCTTCAATTTCTCCAAAGAGTTCTTCAACAATATCTTCTACAGTCATCATTCCGCTCGTGCCTCCGTATTCATCAATTACTACAGCAATGCTTTTTCTTTTTTTAATTAGCATATTAAGCACATCTTTAACTCTTGCAGATTCTGGCACATACACTACCGAGTGTAAGATATCTTTAATTTTTTCTGGCTTTTTAAACATGTCGAAGGAGTGCACATATCCAATAATATCATCTCTATTTTCTTTATAAACTAGCAATTTAGAAAAGCCAGTCTCTGAAAATAGTTGGATAAGTTGGTCTAGGTTTTCTTCTTCTTCAACAGCAATAATTTCATTTCTAGGTATCATTGCTTCTCTAGATTTTACATCTGAAAAATCTAAAGCGTTCTGAAAAAGCTGAATTTCGGAGTCAATCTCTTCATTTTCTTCTGCCACTTCCATTTGTTCGTTTATGTAGTTCCCTAGCTCTACTTTGCTAAAGGAAAGCTGAACTTGGTCGCCTTGAATTTTAAAAAACTTATTTAAAACTAAATCGGAAATCCACATTACAAAGCTGGAAAGAAAACTAAAAACGATATAGAAGAAATAGGCTGGGATGGAAAATATTTTAACTAAATTATTGGCATAGATTTGAAAAAACACTTTAGGAAAAAATTCTGCTGTAAATAAAATAATTAGTGTGGATATGAGTGTTTGTGTAAAGAGTTTAGCTTCGTCGAAAAAAAAATTAATTAGACCAAAGTCTGGATTTGCAAAGCTATTAAGTTTAAACATTAAAAAATCTCCCATGTAAAAACCGTATACAACTAGTGCAATATTGTTGCCAATAAGCATGGTTGCAATAAATTTTGATGGTTTTTTGGTAATTAGCCTTAGGACTTTTGCAATTAGATTATTTTGTTTTTTTTCTAATTCTATATATACTTTGTTGGCCGAAATAAAGGCGATTTCCATGCCTGAAAAAAAGGCAGAAAAAATAAGCGTTAAAACAATAACAAGTAGTTGGTTGTCCATTTATTGACTTTTTAGTCTTCTCTTTTTTTACGAAACCTTCTTTTAAAAACGAACATGAATAAGGCTGCTAGTGCAAGCCCCAGCATTAACCAAACTTTGCTAGATTGTTCTTGATAAGCAAGATAAGCTTCAACTATAAACAAGGCACATATTACAAGGTAAGCATATTCAAAAAATTGTAAAAATTTTGGGGGCTTATTATTTTTCATCGATGTATTGTATTCCTGTGTTTGTTCTCGAGTTGAAGGTATCAAAATTTTGATTAGCATCAAAACTTTCACCATCATTAACAGCACCATTTGGCATTTGTATGGTGTATGGTTGGTCTGTAAAAAGCCATCCTTCGCTTTCATCCCAATACAATTGTTGTGAGTTTAAGACGGCAGAATCGGCGGTTACTATTTTTACATTACCCCGTAAATCGATGATATCGGTTAATGTATAGATAATGGCATAGTCTGAAATTATTGTGTTTTTGGTAGAATCTTTTTTAAAGAAATCTACTTCAACTCCAATAGGAAACTCTCTGTACGGAAAAGTTTCGTTCGAAAAATCCAGCATTTTTGGGCTTTTTAAGTTGGCTTGTACCTTTCCACTATCGGTGTAAAATAAATTGATATCCTTGGTGGTGGATTGTGGACCAGAAAGCTCATTATTCATTTGCTTTACTTCGTCTAGGTTTCCATCACAAGCAAAAAGCATTGCTGTAAAAATGAATACAGCAATGCTTTTAAAAAGAATATGTTTTACTTTCATATTAAATGCTAGGTACGGTAACGCTTTCACCAATCCAGCATGAGTTATAAGTAATTTTTTCACCTTGTCTTCCAGATTGGAATACATCTTTAGTTTGCGGTGCTCTTCCTCTATAACTTTTAGCGGTTTGATTTGCGTTTTCTTTTAAAGCTGGAGAAACTCTTCCTGCTCTTTCGGCATAATCTGCAGCTAACCAATACACGGCTTGCTTTTCGAATAAATCAGCTCCACAATTGTTGGCAGAGTTTGCATACATGTCGGCAATTTTTAAATAAGCACGACCTAAAGAAGGTTGATTATCGAGTGCTTTTCTGTAATATGTTCTAGCATTTGAATAACTGTTTTTTGCTTTGTATGAATTAGCAATATTATAGTATACTTTTGCTTTATCTGCTGGTTTGGTTTCAAGTTCAGCCGATTGCTTATAATATTCTAAAGCTTTATTCAAGTCTCCAGAACGTTCTGCTAAACGTCCGATGTAAAGGGCAGATTTAGCAGATGGTTCTAACTCGTGTTGTTGCTCAACCAATTTCACAAATAATTCAGTGTCTGTACATTCTTTGGAGTATAACCTTCCGGCCGCTCTTTTAACCCATTCAATATCTCCTTTATTTTGTTCGTAATCTTTTTCAAATAATGGCACTAAATTATCGCAATCTGCGCGTGTACCAATTACCCCATTAACTGCACCTCGAATTACGTCGTAATTTTTAAGTCTTAATTCTGCATTTTTTAATAAACGTTGTTCCTTTTTACTTAATTCTTCTTTAGCTTCTTGTCTCTCGATAAGTGGTGCTGCTACCTTTGCTTGGTCATTTTCTAAATTTTCGATGTGTAGCAATACTTCATCATATTTTTCAAATACACTTTGTAAGCTTACTTTTTCGTTATCTAACAAGTTTACCATTAATAAAAAATACTCATAAATGGCTTTTGGATTGGTAAAGTTTTCTTGGTCTTCTGTCCAAGCTTCGTCAAATAAATTGAATTGATCTTCAACGCTTCCGAGTTTTGCATCATACATAACCATTGCGTTTGCAGACTTTATAGATCCTACATCAGTTTTTTCAGGGAAAAACTCGAGTCTTGCATTGTTATTGGCAATTAACTTTTTAGCAATTTCTTTTTGTTTTTCGGGGTCTGTTTCTTTTTCTAGAAGATCGTCAAACATAATGGCACCGCGTTGATATAATGCTATAGATGCATCTTTACAGTTTTCTATTAAGTCCTTGTAATGAATCATTGCTTCGTCGTAGTTTTTAACCTTAGCTGCTTCAGCAAAAAAAGATAATGAACGGCTACAGTCTTGAGCTAAAGATGAACTTATGCTAGTAAATAATGCGACCGTAAAAACTAAAAATTTAAATTTCATAATGTTTTTTTTTAATTGAATCTTCTTTCTACAAACCATTTATCGTTAAATGAGAAACTTATAAATATACTTAAAAAGTCTTCTTGAATAAGTGAGTTAGCTTTCGTTCCTCTTCTACCATACTCAATACCAAAGTTGGCATTAGTAAAGTATCGGCCTGCAGGAACACCTACTCCAAAAGATATGCCAAACTCATCAATGGTTTGACCGTTAATGCGCATATTGGTGTCTTGGTAACGCAATCCGGCTCGATAAGTTAAGCGGTTATAAAAGCCGCGAGGCGAATTGTATCTTGGTGTAAAAAAGCCACCAATTTTAAACTCATTAGCATCTTCGTAACTTACATTGTTTGGGACATTAAAATTTAAAGCTGTAAAATCTGGCGCAGTCCTAATGTTGTATTCGGCTCCAACAAACCACTTGAGTTGCTCTCCAAAACCAACACCAATAGATGTTGTTCCTGCTAGATTTACATCTGCATTAATGTCATTAATAATAATTTCATCGACTGCAATTTCAGTACCATCACTAGCTATTACAATGCTAGACGCACTCCGCGTACTTTCTGCGCTTAAAGCTGAGCCTGTTTGATGTCTTGCAGAAAGTCGGATATATTTATGCTTACTAATATAATAATCATACAATCCGCCAAAATCGAATGAAAAACCATTAATATTACTTTCGTTAAAATCTCTTGAACCATATTGCACTTGGCTTCTAAAAACCAAAGATTTATTTTCTATCGTACCAAAATTATAATTAGCCGTAGCACCAATCTTCAAGTTTTTTATTAATTCGTAACCCCAGCTTAAGTAAGTTGTATTTAAGCCACCACGACCTTGGAGAACAGAATTTTGATTTTCTAAGCTTTCGCTTATTTCATAGCCTACAGCAGTAGTTGGTCTTAAACCAATTCCAAATCCACCAATTTTTGTTGGAATTCCAATAGCAAAATAATCTATGGTTGTGTATCTATAATTGTCGCTTTGATTTTCGGATGCATAATCTACACTATTTACAGTAATTCCACCTGTAAATGTGGTAAGTTTTAAATCGCCATATGCAGCAGGGTTTTGTAAATTTAAGTGAATACTATCTGAGTAAACGCTTAAGCCAGCCATAGATCGATTTTCTGCAGTTGCTTTAAAGCTTTGTGAACCAACGCCATAAAAGGAATAAGGTGAATATGTGCCTCGTTGTGCATTTACAGAAAGGCTAATAAAAACAACGATTATAAGTGCAAGACTACTTTTTATGTGCATTTGAATTATAAATAAGTATTTGATGTAAACCAAACAACTGAAAATTTGAGTTGGCAAAGATGCTATTTTTTACTCGCTCAGCCAAAACTTGTGCGTTACCTCCTGTTAAAACTAGTGTTAAATCTTTATAATCAGCTATATACTGATTGTAAAATCCTTCAATTTCATGAACTACAGCTTGAAAAACACCAATTTTTAAAGATTCTTCAGTTGTTTGTCCTATATAATTTTGTGGAATACGATCCAACATAGTAATTAACGGTAATTTTTCTGTAAAATTATGCATGGCTTTAAATCGCATATCAATTCCAGCTGAAATTGCACCACCTAAATACACGCCAGACTGCAATATAAAATCGTAGGTAATGCAAGTTCCTAAGTCTACAATTAAACAATTTTTTTTAGGATAAATAAAGTTTGCGGCTACTGCAAGTGCAATCCGATCCACTCCTAAACTATGTTTAGTTTGGTACTGATTCTGTATTGGAATTGCTGTCTTATGGCTAAATTCTATACAATTGGTATTTTTATTTAACAGGCTTAACCAATTGATGTCGACTTTTCCTGATGCAGAAACAATCGAATTTTGAATTTTAGGATATGCTTCAAAGATATGATCAAGTTGCTTTTTAAAAAGTTGATGTGACTCTGCTTTGCTGACTATTAGTTTTTTAGACTCATTAAATAGAGCATATTTAACTTTTGTATTTCCAACATCAATTACTAAATCCATAGATATAAATAAAAACGAAATTACAAAATTGAAATTTTTACTAGTTATTTTTGGTTAATAAATAAATGAGATTATATTTGCAGCCGCAATCAACGGTGCCTTAGCTCAGTTGGTAGAGCAAAGGACTGAAAATCCTTGTGTCCCTGGTTCGATTCCTGGAGGCACCACATTGCAAGCCGCATCCTTACAAGGTTGCGGCTTTTCTATTTAATTAAAATTCAATTTTTTGAAGACTCATATTATTTGTACATCATTTTAAGCAAGGTGTTGGATAAATATTTAGTAAGTGAATCTAAAAACAAGAGCAGAAGATTACAGCTTCATAATGAGCATTATTTTAAAAAATCATACACTAAATCTGCAACTGATTGGGTTTTGAAACTAGTGTTTGAATGTGAAAACAAACTCAAAGCTCAGAAATTAGAAAGGTTTGTTAAGCGAATGAAATCAAGAACGTTTATTGAAAAAGTAGCACTGAAATTCAGAAACAAAAAATCCCGATGCTTTTGCATCAGGATTTTGTTGGCTCCCCCTCAAAGACTCGAACTTTTTTACTTAATATATTCATTTTTAAATAGTTGTTGACTCGTTAACTTAATTGGTTACCGAATTGTATACCTTTTAATTAATTTATTTAAAATTTTATTTTTCAGTTTATATCTATTTGTAACCGAATGACCTTGTTAATTTCTCTTTATTGAACTTGTCATTAAAAACCTTTATTTTTCCTTTGAGTTTTACTTTTGAAAAATCAAAATTGTCTAACTGACTTTTAGAAACTAATATATTACCACCAACTTTTTTTAATGATGACACATCATGACAAGTAGTCTTTCGTAAGTTTAGATTGCCTTTAACTTCTTCCAAAGATGCTAAAGATACATGTGTGTTCTTTAAATTTAAATCTCCATAAACTTTATTTAATGGATTAATGGAATTTAAATTTTCTTGATACACGTGATTAGAAAACCATAAATCTCCAATCACTTCGGTTAAGCTACCAAAGTCATTTAATTGAGTATCAATTCCTAGAGTACCTTTAATTTTTTTTATTTGTCCAAATGATTTAATAAAATTTTCTTGTAATAACCCATTACGATTATGGTATTTATCTCTAACAATTATGTTACCATGGATAATTTGAGTTGCGAGCACTAAAAAATATTTTTTATTGTCTCTTTCAACCTGCAATAAAAAAGGATTTCTGTTCAATTCTGGTAATTCGAAAAGTGTTTTAAATTCTTCAACTATATAACCTGTGGTATCTTTTAGCCAGTTAATGGCAATTTCTTCCTGAGCTTTTTGAGTTAGATTAAACTTACTAGGAAAATCAGGTACTTTTACATCAGGATGTTTGTGAGTAGATATTATCAGCTCTCCTTTTTTTATGATTTTGTCTGTTGTTTCGTCAGCTTCAATCTCTAATCTTTTTAAAATATCATCTTCTTGAACTCTAACTGAAATATTTGTAAGTGTTTTAAAAGGAATACCGTTTTGATCTATGTAGTTGTAAATTTTAAACATCTAGGTTATTTAAAGTATTCAACATACTAGATAATATTTTTTATAATTTCTTACTCATTATAATATTCAAAAGCATCAACTCTTTTTTTAAAAGGAAACTTTAAACAATTTTCTATAATAAAAAATGACTTATAGTTTTAGTACTATGAATATTGAGCTCCAACTAGTCGTATTTTATTTTACTTTTTATCTTCTTGAATTACATCAACAATGCTTCTAAAGCTATTTAGTCCAGATTCTAGGTTTTCCATAATCTCATTGGCTAAAATATCGGGGTCAGGTAAATTTTCTAAATCAGTTAAGCTTTTATCTCTCAACCAAAATATGTCTAGGCTTGTCTTATCTCTGGCAATGACTTCGTCGTAAGTATATTTTTTCCATCTACCATCTTGATTATCTTCGCTCCAAGTTTCTTCCCTTTTAGCAATATTTTTTCCATTATAGAGCTCAACAAATTCTTTCAGATGCTCTTCACGCATTGGACTTTTCTTTGGGGTATGATGTACGTTTGTTCTGTAATCATAAAACCAGATTTCTTTTGTCCAAGCTTCTTTACTTGCTGGTTTATTAGTAAAAAACAACACATTGGCTTTCACGCCTTGTGCATAAAAAATCCCAGTTGGTAGTCTTAGTATGGTATGTAAGTTAGTTGTTTTTAATAATTGCTTTCTCACTTCCTCACCAGCACCTCCCTCAAACAATACATTATCAGGAAGAACAACAGCTGCTTCGCCATTAATTTTTAATTGTGTTTTTATGTGCTGTAAAAAGTTTAGTTGTTTATTTGAAGTAGTCTCCCAAAAATCCTGACGATTATAACTTAAATCTTCTTTTTCAACATCACCCTGCTCATTCGTAGAAGTCATGGTGCTTTTCTTTCCAAAAGGTGGATTAGCTAGTACATAATCATATCGAGTGCCATCATCTGATACAAGAGCATCATTTGGACTTATAAATGATTCTCCGTCAATCTCTCCAATGTTATGTAAATACATATTCATTAAACACATTCTACGGGTGTTGGCAACTATTTCGTTACCATAAAAAGTTTTGTTTTTAATGAATTCTTTTTCTTCTCGGTCTAGGCTGTGATTCTCTACTATCCAGTCATAAGCAGCTAAAAAGAAACCACCTGTACCACATGCGGGATCTGATATGGTTTTTAAAGGTTTAGGCTGAACACAGGCTACCATTGTTCTTATCAATGCTCTAGGGGTAAAGTATTGACCTGCGCCACTTTTAGTGTCTTCTGCATTTTTCTCTAGAAGTCCTTCATAGATTTTCCCTTTTATGTCAGCTCCCATCATCGACCAATCTTCCTTGTCTATAAGATTGATGACTTTTAAAAGTTTAGCTGGGTCTTGTATCTTATTTTGACTTTTGGTAAAAATCTGCCCTAATGTTCCTTTTTCTGTAGATAAAGTCCTTAGTAATTGAACATAAAAAGATTCTAGCTCTGCTCCTCGTTTGCTAGATAGGGTTTCCCAATTAGCAACTTCTGCGTCTTCAACTTCATTGCCTTCTACATCTTTTAGCTTAGGAAACTCTAAACCCTTATTGTATGGTGGCTTGTTGAGTTCATCTGCCATCTTTAGAAATAACAAATAGGTAATTTGCTCTAAGTAATCTCCATAGCCTACACCATCGTCACGTAGTACGCTGGCAAGGTTCCATATTTTTGATATTATTGTTGAGTCTGTCATCTTTATTTATTTCTATTTAATACGCTAATTACTAACCGTTTTACGATTTCCATTTCTTCTGATTTGCTTGAAGCTATAAAAAGGGTTAAACTGGCTAGTGTATCATTACTAATTATAGGTTGATTTTTTGTGTTGAAAAGCATGTGATTTTGTTGTAAAAACTTAAGAAAACAGGCGGCTGCAATTCTTTTATTACCATCTACAAATGAATGGTTTTTTACAATTAAATATAAAAGCATTGCTGCTTTTTCTTCTAAGCTTGGATAAAAGTCAACTTCACCAAAGCCTTTGGTAATTTGCGCTACAGAACTTTGAAAGCCTTTATCTTTTTCTTTGCCAAATACATCAGTGTCAAATTCGGTGAGCATTTGACGAATTAGCTTTTCATAATCGTCTAAACTTGGGTATTTGGCTTCTTTGGTTGTGAGTCCTTGCGTGTCTAGTTGTTCGTGGTCGTAATCGTCTAACAAACTTAAACCTTTAGAAAATTTTGTTAGCCATTCATTATCTGCTGCTTTCTCTTCAATGGCTCTGCTTAAGATTTGAATGCCACTTTTTAGTAGCTGAACTTCTTGTTCTTTTTGCGCCAAACGTTTTTCGTTAACGGCATATCCTTTTACCAAATAGTCTTTTAAAACACGATTTGCCCAGATTCGAAATTGTGTTGCACGTTTAGATTTTACACGGTAACCCACCGAGATTATGGAATCTAAGTTATAGTGTAGCTGCTTTCGTTTTACGGTTCTTGTTCCTTCTTTTCGAACTTGTAAGAAATCCTTACAAGTTGCTTTTTCATCCAATTCTTGGTCTTTGTACACACTTTTTAGATGCATTGTAATATTTTGAGGTGTAGTCTCAAAAAGTTCTGCCATTTGTGCTTGAGTAAGCCAAACCGTATCCTGCTCAAATTGTACGTTAATTTGAGTAGTACCATCATTGGCTTTGTAAATCTCTATTTGGTTTTGTTTATCCATTTATTTTTTTCCAACTATTGCAATTTTTACACAAGTTGCTACTTCTTTTTCTCTTTTTTTATTTTTTCCAACAACACACTAGCTGGCTCATAATCGGGCTGAGCTTTGCATTGAGCAATTTCTTCTTCACTTAACAATTTACCTTCAAAAGCTTTTTTAAGAATGCTCTGGCGCAAGGCTTTAGCTTTTTCCAAGCTCTCACTAATATTTTGCTCTACAGCATCACAAACCGATAAACGAGATTCTATTTCTTTGACGATTTGGTGTTGTTCTGTCATTGTTGGAACTTGTATTGGATAAAGTGCAATTTGGTCAAATTTAACTCGCGGTTTGTCTCCAGCGGATTGGTTATTTGACCAATGAACAAAATCTTGCTGATGTAATATAAGTTTTAAATAATTAGGATTAAAACCTTTAATCGTTTCTAAAATTATAAATTCCCCTGAAGCAACACCTTCATATTCTGCTTGATAAACTTTGTTTAGGTAAGGTCTTAAACGACCATATAAAACGTGATTCGTATTGAACCAATTTCCTGCACTTTTAAATTCCTTGAATTTGTATGTAAAATAAGGTTTAAGAGCATTTTTTTCTAAACAGTCCATACCAATAAACGGAAATTCTGGTGCTTCTTCAGGCATCATTTTGTTTGAAATTTGGAAAACTAATTCACCCAAGTTTAAAATAGGTAATGTGCTTGATTGTTCAATTTCTGGGTAATCAATGAGCTTTTTAGGTTTCTTTGGCTTTATTCCTACTTCTTGATTTTTCTCCCAAGCTTTAACAGCTTCTTTCCAAACAGTTAATTGTTGTTCATAGTGCTTTTGTCGTTCTTCTTTTATCTTATCTAACAATTCTTCAGCAGAAGGTAAGTTTGTTTGTTTTTCTCTCCATTCTTTCGTCAACTCCCCCTCAAACGCTTTTTTCAACACCGCTTGTCTATAAATTTTGAGTTGCTCTTGTGCTTTTTTAAGGTCGGCTATGCCATGGTCTAAATCTGAAAATAAGGCTTCTATTTTTTTGACGATTGCTTTTTGGATGGGAACAGATTTTAATGGAAAGTATTCTTTTTCAATATGTTGATAATGTCTTGCATATCCATTATCCTTTATTTTGAATACTAAAACTTCTGTTATATAAGATAAATATTTGGGTGATATATGCTTTTTTGGTTGTAAAACTTTTGTTCCATCTGCTCCTGGTGCAAAGGGAAAACTAACAAGTTTTACATTTTTTGTGTGGTCTCCAAATACAATTACTGGTAATTTACATTCGAGAATTTTATCTTTATCATTAGTATATCCTCCTATAACATTTTGACCTTGGTCAATAACAGGTATTTCTCCAATCTTCAAATACTCTTTCTGCTTTAATTTTTGTTTTGTAGTGGAAATTTTAAAAACAGCATCTTTATAATTTATTAGGCAATCTTCTTCCATTATGCTGCTTATTTAAAATAATTTAGTTTGAATATCTTTTTTAGGGTAAAATACGCCTATAATGACAAAAGGATTTTTTGACCTTCGGGTGTGCCACTCTTTGGTAGTTCCCAAGAATAGGTAGATGTCTTTGTTGTTGATAAAGTTGGTTTCGTATTGTTGGCGTACTTTTTCTAAAGCAATGGTTTCATCATTATTGGAATTTTTTAAGCAATTCCAATAGAGCTGCCCAATTTCCCAATCTTCTATCATCAAATTTCGTTTTTTACCTGTTTCATCTTCAAATTCGTACTTAAACTTATAAGGCACTTTTGGGAAAGCTTTTTCAGGTGTTTGCTTTTCATCTGCAAACAAATCCATTTGGTTTTGCAGTGCTTGCCACACAGGTTTCCATTCGGATTCGTCTTTTTCTATAAGTAAACGATGAATTTTTGCAGGTTTAAATGTAGCTAAGGATTTGTTTTGGGGAGCTTTGCTTTCTTCAATTAATGTATTCATGTTGGTATATACATTATTGAGACAATAGTTTTTTCGCAACTGCCAATTTTGTTTTGTATCTAAGGTTTCACCTACTGCTAAATCTTGAAACTCATAATCTTTAGGAGAATAACTTTCTGGTCTAAAATCGTCTGTACGTTTTTTTAAATCAAGTTCAATCCAGGTGTATTTTGTTTGTTTTACTTTTCCTTCTTTTTTTAAACCTTTCAGAAAACTTAAAGGCATAGGATAAATTCTTATCCATTCACCATTCTCTAAAACTCCTGCTGTACAAACCAGTTCATCATAACTTCTTGAAGGAAGTGGGTAAGTGGTTACGGTGAGCAAGACTTTTTTTACTGGCATTTTTACAGATGGATTAATTCGTATTTAAATTCTGGCAACCCACAGATGGCTTCAGCTAAATGTTTTCGGTGACATTGGCAGATGTCTTTTTCAAAACAAGTAATGGCAACACGGTCATGTTTTTTAATTAAGTCATGAATTTGTTCTTGTTGACTTATCGTTTTTGGAATCACAGTTTTTTTGTACTCTTCAAATAAAATATCGTAGTCTTTTTGGGTATTTAGTTCTTTTCTTTTATCAGAAAGAATCCCCACTTCTGGAACATGTAGAAACTGAATCCCTACGCCTTCACAAGCCATTTTTAACTGAGATTTATTGAATCCGTATTTCATGCTAAACGAATTCTTCCTTACATCACATAGAACTTTCACATCAGCTTTCAACAATTTATTGATATATTGTTCAATGCTTATTCCTTCATAACCAATTGTAAAAAGCGCATTTTTCGAAGATTTTGGAATTTGCTTTTTCACCTTTTTCAATTCATCACTATTTAATACTTGATGAGCTATTTTACTATTAATAGCGTAATAAGGAAAGTTACGGTATGTGTGTTTTATTAAATATTCAGATGATTTATCAGTAAAATGTTTTTTTAGCTCAATCAATGCTAATTTGTCATTTTGTTTTAATTCATTGATGTAGGATTGCGTTGTAGTTCTTTTCCATGATTTAACATCTTCAGTTACCCATTCATATTTACGCATGGTAGATAAATCTGCATTAGCTTGAAATGAAAAGCAACCATATTTATAGGGTACAAAATAGTAACTTGGTTTTTCTTGTTGCAAACCTAAAAGCATCAATAGTTTTTGAAGCTGAAATTTTTCAAGTTCATCATCAAATAATTCAAGCATTGACAATATAATTTTTCTTCTATAAAACATTTTCTAATTTTAAGTAATATGCAAAAATAACAATTTGTTATGTGCATATCATGATACCTAAGCTACTAATACTTTATTCAATTCATCGATTACTATTTCCATGTCATTTCCAAACAGTTGATACATTTTACCTCTGCCACCTTGGTTATCGAAAGGCGTATAATCTAAATCGTCAATCTCGATATGATAACTACTCACAATATGGTCTTTTATCATTCGTAACCATTGCATTTGCTCTTTGTTGAATCTATTGTGTTTTCCTGCATTTTGTTTAAAAATCCAGTTTTTAAAGTTTTCATCGATAGTTTTATCAAAGGCTACAAGTTTACTGTCAATTCCGCATGCTCTTCTAATTAAAGATACTAGGGCAGTGAGTTCATCTTTAGGCTGCTTGCTTTTCACCTCTTCAATTTGTGAATAGGCATCCCAAACATAATCTGGTGCTAATAAAGGTTTTTCCAACTTCATTTTTTCCATTACCTCTTTAATCATTTTGAAGGTGATTTCCCTTCTGTTATAAGGTTGATTATAAAAGATGCTCAAGGCTTTTATTTCATCTTTGTTGGCTTCTAAATACGCATTAAAATCTTTAATTACTGCTTTGGCTTTATCTACAGAATTGGTGTCCCATTCACTTTTAGTCACCGTATCTATATTGACATGGTCAATAATTTGTTCGTGAATTTTTCTAACATTTTCAAGGTAGTCATTAAATTCTCCATTAAACGTTTTGCTGGCTTCATTTATTAATTCTTCCTGAGCTTTCTTTTTGGTTTCTTCAACTCGTGTTGGTGTTCTGTCCTCAATAGGAATTTTATCAATTTTAGTTTGGGCTTTCTCATTAATGGCGTCCTGGTCAAAAGCTGTGATGAGCTCTTTTGTAATTTGCTTTAGGTTTTTACCTTTAGATAATTCAAGAATTTTATCTTTCTCTTTATCTGTAATTTGCTTTTCCAGACGTATCAAACGATTGGCTAAAGACAAAAACAAATCTTCTTCTGCCACACCCATTGTAATGGCGCCAAGTAAATCCTTCATCGCAACACTTGGTTGGCGTTCTAAGGGTCTGCTATCTGTTTTCTTGGATTTGGTGGCACCTACAGCATCTACAATAACAAAGTGTGTTTTACTATTTGCCGTTCGGGATACCAATTGTAGTGAATCTTTATTAATGGTTCTAGTTCCTCTCCCTTTCATCTGCTCAAAGTAGTTGACACTTTTTACATCACGCATAAAGAGCAGTACTTCTAAAGGCTTTACATCTGTTCCTGTAGCTATCATATCTACTGTCACTGCAATACGTGGATGATAAGAATTTCTAAATCTATTTAAGACTGACTTGGGATCTTCTTCAATTTTATAAGTTACTTTTTTACAAAAATCATTGCCTTCATCAAATTCTTCACGGATGATTTTTATAATGTCATCTGCATGACTATCGGTTTTGGCAAAAACTAAAGTTTTTGGTACTTCATAGTCTCCGTTTTCATCACTTCTATTTGGGAAAATTGTGGTTTTTAAAGCTCTTTTATATTCACGTATTATATTCCTGATCTGACTAGGATTGACTACTTTTTTATCTAAATCGTTGCGTTTATACTCGGTATCTTCATCTTCTTGTTGCCACCTTTTCTTTCTAGTTAGCTTATCCCGCCTATCTACAAACCAACCTGCTTTAACAGTCTCTCCCTTTTGAGAAATTTCAGTTTCAATTGTATAGACATCATAGGGTACATTTACTCCATCAGTCACAGATTCTTCATAAGTATATTGGCTTACTACATTTTCATTGAAGAATCCAAACGTTCTTTTATCAGGAGTAGCGGTTAATCCTATAAGGAATGCATCAAAATAATCTAAGACTTGCTTCCATAAATTATAAATGGAACGGTGAGCTTCATCTATTACAATAAAGTCAAATTGTTCAATAGGCACTCTTGGCGTATATTCCACAGGAATAGCCTTCTTTTCAGACATTTTACTTTTCAGCCAACTACTTTCATTAGGATTATCTTGTTCAGCACTTTCTTCTAGTTCTTCTCCCTTTAAGATAGAATATAGGCGTTGTATGGTAGAAATAGAGACTTGGCTATCAGTCGCTATATAACTTGAAGTTAATCGCTGTACGTTGTATAATTCAGTAAATTTTCGGTTATCATCATTGGGCTGAAAAGTCATAAATTCTTGCTCAGCTTGTTCACCTAAATTTTTGGTATCTACCAAAAACAAGATTCGTTTAGCATCTGCATGCTTCAGCAATCTATATACAAAAGTAGCAGCTGTAAATGTTTTCCCAGCTCCTGTAGCCATCTGGATAAGAGCTTTTGGTCTGTTTTTTTTGAAAGAATGCTCAAGGTTATTTATAGCAACTATTTGAGCAGGTCTTAATCCAGTTTCATCCAAGGCAGGCATTGAGCGCAATCTCGCTCTAAGGCTTTTCTCTTTTTTAAGCCATTCTGCAATTGTTTCAGGCTTATGAAACCAAAATACTGCTCTACCTCTGGGTTTTGGGTCTCTATAATCCGTAAAACGAGTTATAGTACCAGTGCTTTCGTACACAAAAGGCAAAGGGTCGTTGTTTAAATATTTTAGTTTTGCGTTTGCGTATTTAGAAGATTGTTCCTCAACAACTGTAAATCTATGTCCTTCATCTTCTCTTTTGGCTTCAATTATACCAACAGGCTTCTTATCTACAAAAAGCACATAGTCAGCAGGTCCAACATCAGTTTGATATTCTCTAACTGCTACACCTTTACCTGCAAATAAATCTATTTCATTTTTAGATTGAACCAACCATCCAGAATGAACTAACATTTTATCGATTCTATCTCTCGCTATTTGTTCAGGGTTTTGGTTTATATTTATGGACATTGCTTTCTGGTTATTGTATTTGCAAAATACATAAATTAAATGAAATGTTTATTTAGGCAAAGCTTAGGATTTTAAACTAATGTAGTTTTAAAGTAAATATCGATTAAATCTAACTAAGAATAACCAATGTCCAACAACAAAAAAGGCTAGCAAATCAATGCTAACCTTCTTTTTTAATCTATTTATTAGGTATTATTTAAAAATCCATTTATACCCCCCTGCAGATTTACGCTCATTTCTGCATACTTTGGCAATACAGGATTTGTTTATTCCAGTTGATCTAGAAGCTTCAGCAATAGATTCAAAGATTTCTACTCCATAACCATCAAGTGTTAATTGTATTATTTTCTTTTTTCTTGAATCTTCTCTCTGTAAAACTTCATATAAATCATATGACCAATAAAAATCTCCTGCTGTATTAGCATAACCTAAGCAAGCGTTGCTTATAGCATTCTTAGTTAATCCAACTGATGCTGCTGCAGCTTCTAATGATTTAAATTGACTTACTAATTCTCCTGTTTTAATATTGTATTGATAGACGGATTTTTTTATACCGCCACCCCTATCTGAATTATAACCGTTCTCAACGCAATTGTACTCTAATATGTACTTTGATTCTTTTCTAGCAAGTTCATCTACTGAGCTTGCTGTATCAATGGTTTCCCATTCAAATGCATCTTCTCCATAAGTTGCAATAGCTTCATAAAATTTACCATCTTCGTTTCTATTAGCTCTTTCTGTATGGTCTAGCTTTCTCTGTTCTACTGAATAAGTAGTAGCTCCAATATAGCTTTCGTTAGTAAACTTGTTTGTTGTTTTGTAAATTTTAAATTTTCTCATTTGCTTGGGTTTTAATAAAAAATTTTCTATAATTAGGTAGAAAATTAATTTTACTAATAATCGAGAATTTATTAACTCCACCAGAAGACGTGGAAATATATTTGTATTTATTGCCTAAATATTCTGAATAATTTTTTAAAAATTTATGGAACATACTTGTTGAGATTTCACTACCACTTTCTAGTGTTTTATTGTATTTGTCCTTCAACTTGTTTTTATCATAAATAGTTCCTATTTTGATATTTCGCATCGCAAAATTAGGGAAATTATGGCTTGTCTTATCTTTTAAAATACTTAACGCCAAATTATCATCCTTAAATTCAAGTCTGCCGTTTTTCAAATAGCTAGAAACACATTTCATCATAAACACATAAAATAAATTCCATTCTTTACTACTCCAGTGATCTTCAAAAAATAAATTACCAAATTCATCTTCAGGTGTATATTTATCATCAAAATAATTTTCAAGCTCAAACTCCCATCTCCTTCTTCTGTCCGATGATCCGCCTGTTCCGTTTACGTAATGATTTGATGAAATCAGCATTTTAGGAGCCAAATGCTTAGGTATTATGAACGCGGATTTACGCTTCTTTTCTACTTCTATATCTCCAGTGATTACAGAGAAAAAATCATTTAAATTAACCCCTTTCTTTAGGTCATCATATATGATTATATCTGATGTAATATCAAGTCTTTGATTTTTAAAGAAACTTCCTTTTTTAATTTCCTTACCATCGAATTGAATAGCTTGTCTGCATTTTCCAATTGCATCTTGAATTAAAGATTTACCAGAACCACCATTTGCAAGATTATTCTCTCTCATTTTAGCGTCATAAAAAATCACACATCTTCCCGCTTCTTTTCTTCGGTTTCTATGCATTAAATAACCGAGAATAGTCTGAAAAGAATTGAATTTTTTTTCTATTTCACCTGATATTTTTTTACAAAACTTCTCAAATTGACCAATTTCTTGAGTTTTTAAATAATCACTTTTAAATTCATGTTTAATAAGTCTACTTTTCCATATGCAAAATTTCAATTCAGCATATTTTTTAAATACTATTTCGTTTTTATCAATTTCACAAAAACCATTTAAAAAGAAAAATCTAGAATTATATATTTCATCTCTATCTGAATTTATTTTTACAGGTTTAAGAAAATTCAGTTTACTTTTATTAATATATGATCCTATTCCTTCTATTAATTTTTGAAGTACTTCTTCTTCATTAATTGCTGTTAGGTGCTCTCTTAAAAAATAGGTAATCTCTTCTATACTAGAAGCATTAATAAGGTTATTATCTATTCTTACAATTTCTTCATTTATAACTTTATCTGAACACCTGTAAAATCCATTTAATTCTAAAAAATTTATAAGCTTCATATTGTTAATTTTGATTTTTCCTTGGGTTTTCTCCCAAAATTTAATTTTTTTCATTTTTAAATTTTTTATTTTGCCCATTTATCAGCAGGGCTTTAACTGTTGTGCTCCTAATTTCTTCGGATAAATTGAAACACAACACAAAAATACCACAACAACAGACAGTTAGAAGGGGTCAAAAAAAGTCCCCTACTATTCAATCACCGAAATAAAGCTTCGTAAAAGTCATCTTCCTTAAAAATTTCCTTTAACCTTGTGTAAGCTTTTTCAAAAGATCTAGAAGAGTTCTTAATTTCTCCTATTTTTTTTCTTGAGTTTTTGTAGGCTTGATGTTCACCGTTTTTAGAATTATAATAAGAAAAATTTTCGTCAATAATTAATCCTAATTCTGCATCTGTGATACTCGGATCAATATGCTTATTTTCTCTTAGTAGAGTCATTAAAATTAAAAAATCTGATTTACGCCATTTTAGAACAATCCTTTTTTTAAGCATTATTGAATTTGTCATTCTTTTTGACGAATAGTAGTCTATAACACTATTAAGTTCATTTTTTAGTAAGGCTTTTACATCTGTTGGAAGGTGTTGAGATGTTTCTAATTTTAATAACAAGCCTTGGTAATACTTGATTTTTTGTTCAGAATATTTTTCCAAAGATTCATCACCATATATTCCATTAAGTTTAATTTTTGATTTATCAGTTTCAATGTAATATGCACTGAGTTTTTTTAATTTAGGTTTTAAAAAATCTTTGTAAAAGAACTTTTCAACATATTGATCTTTTGAACTATCTTCAAAATTTGGCTTTTTAATAATGGTAGAAAATTCTACTAAAATAGGTTTAGTCAATTTTGTATATTTATCTCTTTCGCTTAACATGTAAAAGTCTTCTTGAACTCTTATAAATTTTTTTTCATTGATTAACTTTTGCAAATTAAGTTTTACTGCATGTATCATATTTCTATATTTTGTTGACTTGTTAACTTATTTTTCAAAAATAATAAGCCTTACCTATAATTATAGTAAGGCTTTTTACTTCTTACCATTTTCAGTGGTTTTTTTAAGGCTAAAAACCGTCTCAAAAGGTTTGCACCAAAATACAGCATAAAACCTAATATTATATAGCTATTAGATGATTTCAAAGTGATAATAGTAATAGGGCTTTCCATTAATAATAAAAACAGTGATAAAGCTTTCAGTAACTTTTACTGATTCAACTATGACCAATTGATTTTTTTTTAAGCTGTTTATATCTCTTTTTACTTTTACTTTAAATGGGCAGATTCTAGTATCAAGTTGATTTGTTTCATCTACAATATAAATTTGATTAGGCGAGCAAAACTTCAAAATAAAGGCTAGTCTTTTCTTTTTCATTTAGGTGGATATAAAGTATTACAATCAATAAACAGCTATATTATTAATTTGGTAAGTACCAAGAAAACTCATCAAATTGCTCTGAATTTGCGATATGCCTTATTATCTCATAAGCATTTACGTTTCGTTCAATATTGTTATCTATATAGGTGGTCTTATTTGCTTCTGTAAAAAGATTGTACAAGTTCCACAACGAAATATTATTATTTGCATCTCTTTTGAAATTTGGACACTCATAATATTGTTTTACCGCATGGTTTATTTGCCCATCGTTTAAAAGCATCGGATGTATTCTTGCCTTATCTTTTTTTGATAAATGCTGATACATCCTTGCCTTACCAATAAAATGAGCAAAAGATTCTTCATCTAACTGAAGTTTAGAAAAACTTTCTAAGGTTGTTAAGTGTTGGTCTTTATCATAAGATTGAAAAAGTTCTATCATTTTATTTTCTAAATCATCAACTGAACCAACTCTTATTTCATTTGAAAACCCATCTGTTGAAACACAAAGATTTAAGCACACTTTATTTTGAAAACCTATAAAGATTTTGAATTTTTCTAAGTTCTTTCTACTGTATAGATTTTCTTGATTGTAAGCTCTTACTCCACCTATTGACAAGGTTAGTGGATTACCTGAAATACTTTCTTCAATTTGAGTTAGCTCCATTAAAAAAGCACAACGTTCATAATAGATAGTTTTTTCATGCTCCTGGAGCTCTTTTACTGGCTTTCCAATAGCTGTTGGAACTCTTCCTTTGATTTGATGAGAAACTCTAATATTTGGCTCTGAAACATCAAATCCATTAAACAAATCTGCTATAACATCTTTAGCTTTTTTAATAAATTGATAATGTGAAATGGTGGTTTCATTATCTTTTGAAAACACAGGAATTATACAATCATTTTTTAAATGATTAAGCTCTACACTTCTTGTTCTTCCACCTATAAATTCACTTTTATTTTTAGTTGGGTTGGAATGATTTTCTAAAGCTATATTGGGTGTTTCTTTTTCTACTTTAATTAACTCCATAATATCTAGTTATTTTACAATTTGACCTTGTTCTACAATTTGTTCTATTTCATTTTTTTTCTCCATAATAAATGGCTGTATTTGGGATCTTAATCCTGAATATTTTTTGTAAATACTTCTAAGTTCTTCTAGAGTTTTACAAGTATCTATTTCATTTTCTACATCTTCAAGAGAAATTCCTTCACTGCACCATTCAATTAATTTTTTACCTGTTGATTGATTGATTACAAACTCTGGCTGATTCATAAATAAACCTGTTCTATCCTTGGATGCCTTAGCTAAATGATTGTCATTAATCAATTCAAAATTTACCGTAAGCTCATATTCATAGCCTTCTCTGGTAACTTCTTTAGTTCCATGTTTAATTACTCTAGTTTTTCCACCCATATTAGAATCTAGTGAGTAGTCTATTTTTCTTCTAACTGTAGTAATTAAATGAGCCTTAGAATTAATAATTTTATCTATAAAAGAATTGTGAAGTGGTGTAACTTTAGCCCAATCTTGAAATCTACCACCTAGTTTTTCATGTATTTCTAAACATCCACCCTTACCAGACCACTCGTGTGTAATGCTATCTACAATTATTACTTTCATACCTGCTTTCTCACAGGTTTCTATTGCTTTAATATATCTTTCAGGACTAAATGGCTCTCTGATACTTAAAACATTAAAATCTCCTAGATGTGCATATAAGTTGGCGCTGTTGTTTTCAGTATCAATTATTGCTATTTTAGACCAGTCATTTGTCATACCATATGCCAAAAGCAATGCACTGTACGATTTTCCAAAACCACTTGCTCCACTTAAACCTACTCTTAGTTTGACTTGATGTCTTTTTGCTTTTTGTAATTCCATAGTTAAATATTAAGGGTTATCATTTTAAAAATTATAAAGTGTAATCTTGATTATTAATTAAAAAAAGGGAACTCATTTAAGAATTCCCTTTGCAAGTTCTAAGCAACTGATTGCTGTTCTACAACTTGATCTTTAATTACTGCATCTTCTTCGTCTAGGTAGCGCCAACTGTAATTCATTTCGATAACTTCACCTGTACTAGGCACAATATACTCGTAAGGTTCAACTTGAACTTTACTAACTTCACCAGGTAACTCCGTACCCACTAAACCTTTACAAGTTATTTCATCAAAAGTACATGCTACCCTAGCTTTTCTTACCGTTAAATAGCTTCTTCCTGTTTCTTTACTAGTTACTTTTTCAACTCCACCTTGAACAATTAGTGAACAAAACTCTTCTCCTTTGTTGTTTTCGTTTACAACATAATCTACAATTTTAACCATAGTTTTATAAATTTTTTAGATTAAACAATAAGGGGTATATCCCCAAAACTCAAAAAGAGTGGGGGTTGATAGTTAATTATAGAGCATAACCGTTTAAAAAAAAATTCTGAAAAAATTCTGAAAAAAAAATTCAAAGCTTACTCAAAAAAAAAGGCAGAGATAAAATCTCTACCTTTAATTGTTTGTAAGATGGGTAATATGTTAACCCAAATTTCTATATAAGTAATTCATAATTAATCAATAATTAAAAAAGCCTTTGATATAAATCCAGTATAATCTTTAATCTTAACTTTGTAGTAATGATCAGATACCTTTTTTAAGACCTGAACTTTTTCTCCGTCATTTGGCTCATATATCACATCCGCTTTAACAGTAGGTTTGTTTCTAAGTTTTGGTTTTATTGCTTCTTGTTTAATGAAGGTCGTAAACATGGCATCACCAGATTTTTCTCTAATATATTTATTACCAATTTCTTCTTGAACTTGATTATAAATACTAATAATTTCATTCAAAAATTCTGTAGTTTTATTTTCACTCATAAAGACCCTATCATCGTAATTGGAAATAAAATCTCTATACCTTTTCTCAAAAACATATAGTATTTCGTCTCTCAAGTTTTCATCACTAACACTATTTGCATGATTTACTATCTTATCAATTAACCTACTGAAGCGAGCAGAATTTCGATCTTGATAATCTTGATTCTCTTTTGCTTGTTTAGCAACATTCATCATCTCATTTAGAGATCTAGATTTGTATTGACTAGGTTCTATATTTGTATTTTGATTGACTGTCTGAGAATAATTTAATATTGGAAATATTAGAAAGATTAATATTGATTTTTTCATTTTATTAGTTTTATTAGTAGTTTTATTGGTTGCTATTGTACAGTTAATAGCCTTTTCAGTATTTGTTCGGATAGTAAACTAATTTACCATTATAGTCTTTTTTATAAGTGCCTAAAATATTTCCGTATTCGTCCTTCTTTACAATATTGCCGTTAAAGTCTTTAGATAAAGTGTATAAAATATTTCCATATTTATCCTTAACAACCTCATTACCATTAAAATCAGTCGATTGTGTGCTTTGGGTATTACCATAATTATCTTTTGAAACCTTATTCCCATTAAAGTCTTTTGATTCTGTTTTAATAACATTTCCGTATTTGTCTTTCCATACGAAGTTCCCGTTGAAGTCTTCTGAACCTGTTGCTACTATGTTCCCATATTGATCTTTTGCAATTGTATTTCCATTATAGTCCTTTGAATAGCTAATTTGCTGTGAAGAACATAAAGTCGTAATAAAGGTAAATACTAGCAAGAATAATAATTTTTTCATTTTATTTAGATTTTAATTTGCTTACTCTGAATCAGTTTTCAGCATCCCTGTTTTATTAAAGTTTTAAGCATTGGTTTTTTTATACTATAGATTAATTAAATTTATTTTGTCATTTCTTGTTTAGCTTGTTTCTAAATGGGTCGATATAGTACTTACCAAAAGAGTATTTTCCATAAAAATTATTTTTCCCATCTAAAATCAAGAATTTTTATCCGATTTATTTCAAATTAAAAATGACATAATTAATGATAAATTTTAACAAATATAAGCATATATGCTTATATAGTATCATTAATTGTTACGGTATTTTGTTTTGTGGCAAATATTTCAAACAAAGAATTCCTTAAAAATTTTGGTAACAGACTTAGAAAGCATAGAGTTTTGAATGGTTTCACTCAGGCTCAACTTGCTTCTGAACTAAATGTAGAAATTTCTCAAATTAGCAGAATTGAGAGAGGTTTAATAAATACTTCTGTTGTCAACCTTTACAAGATATGTGAAACATTAGGAATATCACCTAAAGTCCTTATTTTCGATGATAATTAATTTTTCAAATTTTCCATTAATTTACGCATCTCTCTACTCACGCTCTGTTTCAAAACTTTTCCATAAGAATCCTGAGTAGTTTTAATACTAGAGTGTCCTAAAAGCTCACTTACTATTTCTATTGGCACATTATTATAAAGCAAGACAGTAGTTGCAAATGTTTTTCGTGCAATATGATGGGTAAGTCTTTTTTCAATTCCAACTATATCAGCAATCTCCTTGAGATATGAATTAAATCTTTGATTTGATATTGTTGGCAAAATATATTCACCGTCAGTAATATATTTATCAATTATTGACTTTGCTTTTGGTAGAAGTGGAATAAATACTTCTCGCTGAGTTTTTTGTCTAACTGTTTTTATCCAAATTTTTTTATCAAACCCTTTTTCTAAATTAGAGTGTTTAAGGTTTTTCATTTCCGAATAAGCTAAGCCAGTATAACAGCAGAATACAAACATGTCCCTAACTTTAGCCAATCTTGGTTGCTGTAATTTACAGTTCTCAAGATTATTTAACTCTTCTTCGTTTAAAAAAACAATGCTTTTTTTGACTTTTTTAGGTCTGTGATTAACAAAAGGATCTACTTCCAAATATCCATCAATTACTGCGTTTTTAATGGGCTCTTTAAAGCGTTGTAGTGACTTATTTATAGTGATTTGCTGGTTGTTTTTTTTAACCTTTAAGAAGTACTCAAATTCATTAATAAAAGTTGTGTTTAAATCTTTTAGTGGGATATCTTTCTTCTTTAGATAGGAATTGACGAACTCTTTCACATGATCGAAAACATACTTAAATTTATTAAAGGTAATCTGCTTTATATCTTTACCTATCAGTTTTCTTTTTTTCTCTAAATACTCGTCTAAATACTTTAAAAGTGAGTGTTCTTTTTTGAAAACCTTCCCTTTATATTTATCAATAATATCTTGAGCTGTGAAAAAGTTTTCCTGAACTTTTAATTGCAACACAATTCTATCAAGCTTATTTTTAATTAACTCAAGTTCTGAATTAATACTCCCAGAATGATTACTACTTATTTGTTTAGATGGCATCCATTCATGTGGCTTGATAAATATGCCTGTTGAGAATTGTGCACGATTGCCTTGGTGTGTAATTCTACAAAATATAGGACACAAATTCTGCTTGTTTTTTTTAGATTTAATCATGATAAACCTAATACTCATTTCATTTTGACTCATACTTCCAATTATTTTAGTTAAACAATTGGCATACAATTCTGGGCAAATAGTGTTTTTCCTTTATCCATAGTATCTCAAGTAGTGTACCTCGAAAAAATTAGTTGGTTACCGAATTGTGTACCTCGTAATACTAATTTTTATGTTAAAAAAGGGGGGGGCAAGAAAACACTATAAAAAAGTAAACAAGCTAACAACTTACTTTTAAAAATTGTAATTGCAGTAATAGCGCAGTATTTGAGAAATTTCAATTGAAACTTATTAAAAACAAAAAATCCCGATACTTGCGTATCAGGATTAATTTGCTCCCCCTCAAAGACTCGAACTTTGGACCCTCTGATTAACAGTCAGATGCTCTAACCAACTGAGCTAAGGGGGATTGTTTTTACTTATTTTACTAGGCGGATGCAAATATAAAGCTAATTTTAATTTCGCAAAATATTTTCATGTAAAAAAAGTAAAAATAATTTTATTCAAATAGCCAACGGTACACATCATTGCCGTTTGCAAATAATACCAAAGCAATTAATAAGAAAAAGCCTACCATTTGGGCATATTCCATAACCTTTTCGTTGGGTTTTCTACCACTAATCATTTCGTATAATAAAAACATCACGTGTCCACCATCTAATGCGGGAATGGGTAAGATGTTCATAAAAGCTAAAATTATTGAAATTAAAGCCGTTGCCATCCAGAAACCTTGCCAATCCCAACCACTTGGAAATAAGCTTCCTATGGCTCCAAAACCACCAACTTGGGTTGCGCCTTTTTCAGTAAATACATATTTAAATTGAGTAATATAATCTTTCAAGGTCCAGTAACCATAATCAAAACCAGCAGTAATACTTTCAGCAAAACCATAAGTTTTAGTTTCTACTTTAAGGTTGCTTCCATAAATAATACCAATTTTATCATCTTCATTAGGAGTAATACTTAAAGTCTTAAAGTTGCCATTGCGAGCAATTTTAAATTCTACCGTAGCATTACCGTTGTCTTGCATCAATTGGCTTAAACTTACTTGGTTTAAAATTTCTTCACCATTTAATTCATAAATTACATCACCTTTTGCCAAGCCGGCTTTTCCAGCAGGACTATCGGTCAAGACACTATCAATTTTCGGTTTAATTATAGGAAAAAAGGCCATTTCAATTTCACCAGCTTCAAACAATTGCATACCAATATTTTCAGGAAGAGCAATAGTAGTGTAATTGCCATCTCGTAAAACAGAAATTTCCTGAATATTTCTGAGTAGTAAATGCCGATTAATATCTATCGGATTTTCAAATTCTTTTCCGTTAACTTTAATAATTTGGTCGCCATCTTCAAAGCCTAAATCTTCCATAATTGGCGAAACTGTAAAACCTTCAGACAAGCTATTTGGGCTCACATAATTTTGTCCCCAAACAAACAATACCATCATATAAATTAAAAAACCCAATACAATGTTTACGGTAACACCGCCCAACATAATAATAAGACGCTGCCAAGCTGGTTTGCTTCTAAACTCCCAAGGTTGCGGTGGTTTAGCCATTTGCTCCTTGTCCATGCTTTCATCGATCATTCCAGCAATTTTAACGTAGCCGCCTAGTGGTAACCAACCAATCCCATACACGGTATCGCCAATTTTTTTCTTAAACAAAGAAAATTTCACATCAAAAAACAAGTAAAATTTTTCAACGCGTGTTTTAAATAATTTAGCGGGAATAAAGTGTCCTAATTCGTGTAAGACAATCAATAACGACAAGCTCAACAATAATTGTATAGCTTTTATAAAAAATGGATCCATGTAGACTATTTCAATTCAAAAAACATGCAAAAGTAAGCTTTTAAGTAGAGATAAAAAACTTCAACCTTTCTACTTCCATACATTTAGCTTTTGTTTGTGTTTCGCCCAATTGTTTTTAAAGCCAGGAACCTGCTTTTCGTTTCAAGTCCGCAGTTTTCATCCTACAAAACATCGGTGTACCAAGAGCTCCCGCTGGTCGCTTTGGTACTTGTGTTTTGCAAGCTTCAAACTTTGCGGGTTTTCCACTACAATCAGGGCTAGAGATAAATTCTAATTTCATACAAAATTGCCAAGATGTAATTACAATTGTAGAGCTTCCAACATCGCTTTTCACTTTGAATTCACAAAATGCCATATTTCATATCAATCTAGTTTTTCTTCTAAAAACACACCCATCTCCCGTCTTCTCTCATAGGGAAGAAGCTTATTAATATGAATGTATATTTTCACATTATTACATTAGATTATTAACAGATTAGCAAGTTCACTCGTTAATCAATTTTCGCTACTTTTGAAATCAAATTTTAAGCTTATGATGCAGTGGGAACAACTTTTGTCTTTAAGAAAGCAAGGCGACAGAAATAAAAGACTCCGAAAGGAACAAGACGAAACACGTTTAGGATTCGAAGTAGATTACGATCGTATAATTTTTTCTTCTGCGTTTAGGAGCTTGCAAGACAAAACTCAAGTTATTCCCTTAAGTAAAACCGATTTCGTGCATACTCGCTTAACCCATTCCTTAGAAGTTTCGGTAGTTGGGCGTTCGTTAGGCAGAAAAGTAGGGCAGCAATTGTTGCATAAACACCCACATTTATCGGCAACGCATGGCTATCACTATCACGATTTTGGCGCGATTGTAGCTGCTGCTGCCCTGGCACACGATATCGGAAATCCACCCTTCGGACATTCAGGAGAAAAGGCTATTGGCGAGTTTTTTACAACAGGTAAAGGCCAAATTTATAAAGACAAACTTACGCTTTCTCAATGGCAAGACTTAACCCATTTTGAAGGTAATGCCAATGGTTTTAAATTACTAACCGAAGACAAAGAAGGCGCTCCCGGTGGATTGAGAATTTCGTATGCAACTTTAGGTGCATTTACTAAATATCCCAAAGCTAGCCTACCATACAAACCCACTAAAAAAATAGCCGATAAAAAGTTTGGATATTTCCAAGAACAGGCTCATTTTTTTAATGAAGTAGCCAGCGAACTCGGTATGCTTGTAACATCTGCAAAGGGAGAAGAAAAACGCTATGCGCGCCATCCGCTTGCATTTTTGGTGGAAGCTGCAGACGATATTTGTTACACGGTAATCGATTTTGAAGATGGTATTAATCTAGGTTTAATTGAAGAAGATAAGGCTTTAGAATACCTTTCTAAAATTATAGCTCAACGCATTAATACAGAAAAATACAGCCAATTAAAACACACCAAAGATCGAATGAATTATTTGCGTTCCTTGGCAATTGGATCGTTAATTGACGAAGCTGTGCGTATTTTCCTAGAAAATGAAGATGCTATTTTAAAAGGTGAGTTTCATCAAGCTTTGCTTGATGCCTCTAAATATAAAGCACAAATAAACGATATTATAGATATCAGCATCAAAAAAATATACCAAAGTCGTGAGGTCTTAGAAAAGGAAATTTCGGGATATAAAATTTTATCTACCCTATTAAACACCTTTATTTCTGCTGCAATCAACTACAAAAATGGAAACGAAAACAACTACGATAAATTAATTATTAAAAGTTTTTTAAGTGAGTATGATTTTGAAAAGATGTCGACCTATCAAATACTGTTAGAAATTTGTTCGCTCATCGCTTCTATGACAGATGGAAATGCTCTGCGGGTTTTTAAAAAATTAGAAATGGGGAGTGTGTAAAGTTCAAATTCTAATTGCATGACTTCATTTAAATTGATAGCTTATAAAATTATACTTGTATCAATTTTCAACTTTAGTTTGTTGCTTTAAAGTTTTAACCTTCATTAAAGGTGTATTCTCTATTTATTAATGAAGATTAACTTCATCTTATATACATTTTACTAAAATCACTCTAGTAAAATCATAAACTTTTTATTGGGTTTTTGTATACTCTTTAAAGTATAAGTACAAACATTTCCGTTGTGGTCTATCTCATCTCGTTGAACCATATTTCCTAATAGCGGGAAACCTTCTTTGCGCATTTCTTCATAAAATCCTTCGTGAAAACTAAAAGTAACTCCGCTGCTACTGTGGTCAATATAATAGATTATTTGTTTAGCTCTAGAAAAGTTTTTCACTTTAAATGTATAAGCATTTAACATGCGGTGATCTCTAATTACATTCTCTTTTTTTAAATAACTTAACTTACTATTGTTTTTGGGCAAATGCTCAACATCGTTTATACTTTTCATATCAGTAATCAACAATTCTACTACAGATGCAGCATTAAATTGACTTAAAGCAAATAGCTCATAATCAATTACCTTATGCTGATTAACTAGGTATAAAATTATTTTTTCATCACTAAAGGAGTTCAGGTTATAAAATGCATACTTAGTTTCATTATAAAAGTTTTGATAAATTACATGGTATTTATTCTGAAAATTATCTTTTGAGCAGTTTTCATTTTCGTAGTATAACATTTGGTGTACTTCAAATGCAGTTTTATTTTGCTGAGCAAAGAATATCTGAATAGAAAAAAGAAGTAAAAATAGAATTGTGTTTTCCATAAAATTTTACAAACTTATAGTAAATATGCATTAAAATAGCCAACCCATCTTAATCTAATTCTATATTTTTACTAAAATTTTATTTCTATGAAAAATTATTTAATGTTAGCAATTACTGCTTCTGTTTTAATGGCTTGCAGTATCGATAAACAAGAACCCCAAACTATGCTATATCCCGAAACACGAATGGATGAAACCGTCGACACCTATTTTGATCGAGAAGTGAAAGATCCCTATCGTTGGTTGGAAGACGACCGTAGCGAAGAAACCGAGGCTTGGGTAAAAGCTCAAAACAAAGTAACTTTCGATTACCTTAGTAAAATCCCTTATCGGGAACAACTTGAAAAACGACTTACCGAAATTTGGAATTACGAAAAAGTAAGCGCTCCTTTTAAACGTGGCGATTACACCTATTTTTATAAAAACGACGGACTCCAAAATCAGTCCGTTTTGTACCGTTATCCAAACGATGGAAATATTGAAAATGCCAAGGTGTTTTTGAATCCTAACGAGTTTAGTAAAGACGGAACTACTTCTTTGGCTGGTTTAAGCTTTACTAAAGATGGAAAAACCGCAGCCTATTCTATTTCTGAGGGTGGAAGCGATTGGCGAAAAATAATTGTTATCGATGCAGAAACACGTACACAAAAAGAAGACACTTTAGTAGATGTAAAATTTAGTGGTGTTTCTTGGTTTAAGGATGAAGGTTTTTATTATTCAAGTTACGATAAACCCGAAGGAAGCGAACTTTCAGCAAAAACAGATCAACATAAATTATACTATCATAAATTAGGAACACCCCAAAAAGAAGACCCTGTTATTTATGGCGCTCTTCCAGAAGAAAAACATCGTTATGTTGGTGGAAGTGTAACCGAAGACAATCGGTATTTAATCATTTCTGCTTCAAAATCTACTTCAGGAAATCGGTTGTTTATTAAAGATTTAACCCAAAAAGATGCAGATTTAGTTGCTGTTATAACGCATTACGACAATGATGTGTATGTGTTGGATAATGAAGAAGATAAACTTTTTTTAGTAACCGATTTAGATGCGCCTAACAAAAAAGTAGTTCAGGTAAGTGCAAACAATCCCACCCCAGAAAATTGGGTAGATTTTATTCCTGAAACCGAACATGTTTTATCGCCATCTACCGCTGGCGGCTATTTTTTTGCAAATTATATAGTCGATGCTGTTTCGCAAGTAAAGCAATTTGATAAACAAGGAAAATTAGTACGTACAGTAGAATTACCAGGAGTAGGTTCTGCTGGAGGCTTTGGTGCAAAAGATGAAGAAACCGAATTGTATTTCTCCTTTACCAACTATACCACACCAGGCAGCATTTACAAATACGAAATAGAATCTGGAAATTCTGAATTATACATTCAGCCAGAAATTGATTTTAATCCTGAAGCCTACGAAAGCAAGCAGGTATTTTACACATCAAAAGACGGTACGAAAGTGCCGATGATTATTACCCACAAAAAAGGAGTCGAACTCAACGGTAAAAATCTAACCATGCTCTATGGATATGGCGGTTTCAATATTTCGTTAACTCCTTCATTTAGCACGGCTAATGTAGCATGGTTAGAAAATGGCGGAGTTTACGCCGTTGCTAACTTACGCGGTGGTGGCGAATATGGAAAAGATTGGCACAATGCAGGAACAAAAATGAAAAAGCAAAATGTGTTTGACGATTTTATCGCTGCAGCGGAATTTTTAATCGATGAAAAATACACTTCATCAGAAAAATTAGCCATTCGTGGTGGCTCCAATGGAGGCTTGTTAGTTGGAGCTTGTATGACGCAACGTCCAGAATTATTTCAAGTGGCGCTACCCGCAGTTGGTGTTTTAGACATGTTGCGTTACCATACATTTACCTCGGGTGCTGGTTGGGCTTACGATTATGGAACATCTGCAGATAGTCCTGAAATGTTTGAATACTTACTTAATTATTCGCCAGTTCACAATGTAAAAGAAGATGTTGAATACCCAGCAACCTTAGTAACCACAGGCGATCATGACGACCGCGTTGTGCCAGCGCACAGTTTTAAGTTTGCTGCTGCTTTACAAAGTAAACAAACAGGAAACAATCCAACCTTAATTCGTATTGAAACCGATGCTGGACATGGTGCGGGAAAACCTACTTCAAAAATTATTGAAGAATATGCCGATATTTTTGCATTTACCTTTTACAATATGGGTGTAGAAAAGCTATAAATAACTTAACATTTTTTGACTGAAAATACCCGTTAACGGGTAGCTGATTTTTCTTTGGATAGTTTATCTTTATGTAAATTTTAAAAAACAAAATAATGAAAAAAACAATACTCTTAATTGTATTACTCATAGCAACATCTAGCATAGCTCAAACTGTTAAATATGGTATTCGTGGAGGTTTAAATTTAACCAATGTAGATTTCGAAGTTTCAAGTGGTGGAGCTTCTCTTGGTGTTGATACTGATTCAAGAACTTCTTTTTATGTGGGAGGCTTTGCTGAATTTTCATTACCCGACTCAGAACATAAAATACAAACAGGTTTAGGCTACCACGCTAATGGGTTTAAATATAATTTTGCTGAAGAAAAGGGGAGCTTTTTAATCTCTCAGATTAATATTCCAGCTTTATTTAAATTTAATGCAGCCAATGGTTTATACATTAATGGCGGTGCTTATGTAGGAATAATTGTAGCAGCTGAAGCCGAAGTTGAATACTACGATTTTTTTGAAGATCGAACCATTAAAGAAACTGAAGATGTTGGTGATGCGTTTAACACTTTAGACTTAGGACTTTCCGTAGGAGCTGAATATAATTTAGAAAATGGAATCTTTTTCGATTTAAGATACAACTATGGTTTATTAGATATTGCAACTGACGAAGAAGGATTTGATGGCGAAACGCTGGAAATTAAAAACCGCGCTTTCATGCTTGGTTTAGGATATAAGTTTTAGTAAAGCTTTTAAATATAAATCCATTTAAAAGCTAGTGAAACCTAAAAATTGATATTTTTACGGAAAATTAAACAAACATGAAAAATATTTTTATTGCATTCTTAATTGTTTTTTCAACATGCACCTTTGCACAAGAAACATTCAGCGGTGTTAAAGGTGGGTTTAATTATGCAACCGCAGATTTTAGTTCGAATAGTATAGATATCGATAACAGCTTTATCGCTTCATTTTATGGTGGCTTATTTGCCGAGTTTGGTCTAAAAAAATCGGAAGATAAATTAGAATTAGGCTTAATTTACCATAGAAACGGTACCGACTATAAAGTTACTACTGAAGGAGAAGCTTCAGAAAAAGGCTTGGTTTATGTAAACCAAATTAATTTACCACTTACTTACAAAAAGAGCATTAACGAAAATTTATTTTTAACGGGAGGAGCTTATTTAGGAGTTATACTTTATGCCGATGTACAATACGAAGTAAGCAATACCAATTTTTCAGAAACCATCGAAATTACTGATGATTTCGAAATGTTTGAAGCTGGATTAAGTCTAGGAGTAGAATACAATTTCAATTTTGGTGGATTTGTAGAGCTTAAATACAACTACGGGCTTACTAACACTTATAAAGACGAACCTGATACTTTTGAAGGTGAAGCGGACTTTAAAAATCGATTTTTTCTTCTAGGTGTAGGATACCGATTTTAAACATTTTTTTAAACTCATTTATAAAGACTCTTTTATTTTAAAAGAGTCTTTTTTATGTAAAATGACAAAATTAGTACTCTCCCAAATAGTTAAATTCCCCAATTAGCATATTAGTACATTATTCTTCACAATCAATTAAGCCTTGTTTTAACAACTTTAGCTAAAAAATAATTTATTTTTGATAACTAAAGCTAATTATTATTTTAAATACATCTCAGGCTTTTCAGAATGTTTAAAATATATTTGGGTGTTATACCATTGTAAGTTATAAATAAGATAAGTTAATAAACATGATTAACAAACGGCTTTTAATTAAAAACTTACTAGCGCATAACGACGAGAATAGTTTTTACGATAAAAAGCTGAAACTGAATATTATTACACAAGAAGGGAAAGCTAAATTTTTAAAGCATATCTGTTCTTTAAGCAATAGCAATCCTACCAACAATGCCTATTTGGTAATAGGTGTTCAAGATGAAGATAACCATATTGTAGGAGTCGATTTTTTTGATGATGCTAAGATCCAAAATTTAGTAAATGCTTATTTAGAAAACCCGCCTTTGGTGGCTTATGAAAATATACCATTTCCACATCTTACAGAAAATAAAGTAATTGGTTTAGTAAGTATTCGTCCTAAAAACAACTTTAGCATTTGTTCCTTGCGAAAAAACATTTGGAAATACTATGGTGGTACTGTCTTTATGCGCGAAGGTAGCATAAGTAAACCCAGAGCATTCGATATTGAAATTAAGGCAACTAATGAAGATTTTGTGTCAGCTATTGAAAAACATTCTGAAAATAATATTGAATATACCTTAGATGGTGTTTTCGAGTTTATGAAAAAAAATGAAGCATACCAACCTCAATATTTCGTTTTTAAGGAATATTTTGTGTTGTGTTGGGCAGGAAAAAAGAAACAAAAAAACGATAAAACCTTCTTCTCTAGAGTAAATATTGAATTGGTGAATGAACAAGTTAAACTCTTTTATTCTAATTACGATGAGGTTGAAATTGAAATTGGAAAAAATCACTTCGAAATTTTAGAATATGTGCATCTAGGTCTAGAAAAAAGCTTTAAATACTATCCTTTAGAGAAAGTAAAAATTGAATTTAAAAACAATATGTCCTACGATATTTCATCGCAGTTGGTTTTTCAACCACCTGTTTACGAATCAAAATCACTACATCATTACTACAATGCAACAAATGTTTTGCTTCAAAAATTAAAAAAAGAAATTCTGTTAAACGAAATAGAAAAAAAAGACTTAGTAAATTTACCATCCCTATATTTAATTAGTCATTTAAATGGATTTAGTGAAGCACTAACAAAATTAGAAGAAGCAAAACCTTATTTAAGAAAATACCCCATTGCTTACAAAAAATATAAAGAAAACATGCGAATTTTACGTAAAATCAAGTACAATTAACTATGGCAAATTCTAATAGAACCCTAGTTATTGGCGATATTCATGGTGGTTTAAAAGCGCTACAACAAATTTTAAAACGCGCAGCAGCAACTACCAACGACCAGCTTATTTTTTTAGGAGATTACGTAGATGGATGGTCAGACTCCGCAGAAGTAATTAATTTTTTAATTCAGTTAAAAGCCGACTACAACTGCCGATTTATTCGAGGAAATCACGATGCCTTAGTAAACAATTGGTTAAAAACTGGAGAAGCTAACGAAAAATGGATGCAACACGGCGGTCAAAGTACAAAAGATGCCTACCAAGAAATCGACCAAGGTACCATAAAATTGCACATTCAATTTATGGACGATTTAGAAAATTATTATGTAAACGAGCAAAATAAATTATTTTTACATGCGGGTTTTTCCAATTTACACGGCCCCGATTACGAATGGTACAAACACGTGGTGTATTGGGATAGAACACTTTGGGAAATGGTAATTTGTATGGATCCTAAAATCGATGAAAATCACGATTTATATCCAGCCCGATTAAAATTATTTAAAGAAATTTACATCGGTCATACGCCCACTACGCGAATAGGATTTAATGAGCCGGTTAACTTCCAAAACGTTTGGAATATAGACACTGGAGCAGCATTTAAAGGTGCTTTAAGCATCATGGATATTGACACTAAACAAGTTTGGCAGAGCGACCCTGTTTACCAATTATATCCGAACGAAAGTGGAAGAAATTAAAGCAGCTTTTTAGTATAAAACCACATCTTTTTTTATTTTTTTAAAATTTTTCACATCTCATTTTAAAAATCAAGTTGTGCTGAGCTTGCCGAAGCGCAGGCTTCACTCTTTTGTTGCAGTAGACTAATTTTAAATCACTACATCATTGCTTAATCCTTGTAACTCAATTAACTTTGCGACTTAAATTATAGTTCATGATTCATTCTATGACGGGTTTTGGAAAATCTACTGTTCAACTCCCCAACAAAAAAATTAGTGTAGAAATCAAGTCTTTAAACTCTAAAAACTTAGATGTAAACACTCGAATGCCATCGCAATACCGAGCAAAAGAACTTGTAATGCGAAAAATGATTGCAGAAAAAATTGGTCGTGGCAAAGTAGATTTCACCCTTCAAGTTGAAGTTACTGGCGATGAAACTTCGACAAAAATTAATCACGAAATTGTAAAAGCTTATATGTACGAGCTTCGAGATTTGGCTAGCATTAGTAGTGCAGAAAATGCTAAATTATTAGAAATAGCATTATCCTTACCCGATGCCGTTTCTACTGATGCTGCAGAAGTAGATGAATCTGAATTTAAAGCCATTCAAAATGCAATTAACGAAGCCTTAATCAATTTAAATTCGTACAGAAAAGATGAAGGTTTAGCTATGGAAAAAGATTTTAAACACCGTATAGAACAACTTCAGCTTTTATTAAAAGAAGTTATAGAAGTTGACCCTGAACGCATGCAAAATTTACGCACAAAGCTCGAAACAGCGGTAGAAGATTTAAAATCTAAAGTAGACGAAGACCGATTTGAACAAGAACTCGTATTTTATATTGAAAAATACGATATTACAGAAGAAAAAGTTCGTTTAGCAAATCACTTAAGTTATTTTATTGAAACCTTAAACGCGAAGGAGTCTGGTGGAAAGAAATTAGGATTTATAAGTCAGGAAATGGGTAGAGAAATCAATACCATTGGTAGTAAATCAAACTTCGCACCCATGCAAAAATTAGTCGTGCAGATGAAGGATGAATTAGAAAAAATTAAAGAACAAATGCTGAATATACTCTAATGAAAAAGCAAGGTAAACTCATCGTCTTTTCAGCTCCTTCAGGCTCAGGTAAAACCACCATAGTTCACTATTTATTAAGCAAACCTGAACTCGATTTAGACTTTTCTATTTCGGCAACTTCGCGCGCACCACGCGGGCATGAAAAACATGGAGAAGATTATTATTTTATGAGCTTAAAAGAATTTAAGCAACACATTAAAAATGATGATTTTTTAGAATGGGAAGAAGTGTACCGCGATAATTTTTACGGTACTTTAAAAGCAGAAGTAGAACGCATTTGGGAAATGGGAAAACACGTGGTTTTTGATATCGATGTGGTCGGTGGATTAGACATTAAACAAATTTATCCTGAACAGACCTTAGCGGTTTTTGTAAAACCACCAAGTATAGAAGAATTAAAAATTAGGCTAAAAAAACGCAAAACCGAAACTGACGACAAAATAAATATGCGTGTAGCTAAGGCTTCGATTGAATTAGCTACAGCTCCGCAATTTGACCATATCATCGTTAATAACGAATTGAGTGAGGCTTTAGAAGAAGCCTATGATTTAGTTAAAGAATTTATTGAAAAATAAATTAAAATGAAGAAAAACATCGGTTTGTATTTTGGAAGCTTTAATCCTATTCATATTGGGCATTTAATCATTGCAAATTACTTAGCTGAATTTACAGATTTAGATGAAGTTTGGCTCGTAATTTCACCCCAAAGTCCCTTTAAGAAAAAAGCTAGTTTGTTGGAGAATCACCACCGTTATGAATTGGTTTATAGAGCGCTAGAAAATTTTGATAAACTAAAAGCATCGAATATAGAATTCGATTTACCCACACCTAATTACACATCAAAAACCTTAGCAGTTTTAGCAGAAAAACATCCCGAATATAGCTTCAACTTAATTATGGGAGAAGATAATTTGCGAAGCTTTCATAAATGGAAAAACTACGAATTTATTTTAGAAAACCACAAAATTTATGTGTGTCCACGTTTAGGCGATGGGAAAATAAATGAAGACTTTCAAAGCCATAAAAATATTCATTTTACCAACACCCCAATTATGCATATTTCAGCTAGTTTAATTCGCGATTCAATTCAAAAGAGCAAGAATATTCGCCCTATGTTACCCAATGCAGTTTGGCAATACATCGACGAAATGAACTTTTACCGCTAAGATTACTGTTTTTAAACTATATTTTTTAAAAAGCTTTCAGTCAAATTGCCTATTTTTGATTGAATTTTGAAAAAATGATAATTCATGCAAGATCAGCATCCAAATATTTCAGTCATTGGAGGAGGAAGTTGGGCAACAGCAATAGTGAAAATTCTTACGGAGAACCTACCTAAGATTACTTGGTATATGCGTAATGAAGAAAGTATTGCTCATATTAAATCTCAACAACATAACCCTAATTACCTAAGTTCTGTAGAGTTTGAAGTTGAACAATTAGATTTAACCAATAATATTAATTATGCTATACAAAAGGCAGATATTGTAATATTTGTTGTGCCTTCTGCTTTTTTAACGGCAGAATTAAGCTCTTTAACAGTAGCTTTAGACGATAAAATTGTGTTTTCTGCCATTAAAGGAATTGTACCCGAATCGTATTTAATAGTCGGTGAACACTTTAACGAAAAATACAATGTTCCTTTCGAAAATATAGGTGTAATTACAGGACCTTGCCACGCAGAAGAAGTAGCCTTAGAGCGACTTTCTTATTTAACCATTGCTTCTGCTACAGAAGCACACGCTTTGCTTATTTCAAAATATATGAGTAGCGAATATATAAAATGCAAAGTAACCGAAGACGTTATTGGGACTGAATACGCAGCTGTTTTAAAAAACATCTATGCCATTGCAGCTGGTATTGCACATGGCTTGGGCTATGGAGATAATTTTCAAAGTGTGTTAATGAGCAATTCTATTCGTGAGATGAAACGCTTTATTAAAAAACGCTATAAAATGAAACGCAATATTAACGACTCTGCTTATTTAGGCGATTTGTTAGTAACAGGTTATTCAGTTTTTTCGCGTAATCGTTTTTTTGGAAATATGATTGGTAAAGGATACACGGTTAGAAGCGCGCAAATGGAAATGAATATGATTGCCGAAGGATACTATGCAGTAAAAAGTGCTTATAAAATTAACGAAGACAGTGGAAAACGAAAGACAAAAACACCAATTATTAATGCAGTACACAAAGTACTTTACGAAGGAAAAAATCCACGTAAAGTGTTTACCAAATTAGCCGATAAGCTAGATTAATCTGTTTATATGAATTCATTTTTACGCGGCAGCATTTTTGTTGGTATTGCTGCTTCTTGCTATGGAGTTTTAACCACCTTTGTAAAATTAGCTTACCAAGACGGATTTAACACAAGAGAAGTAACGCTAGCTCAGTTGGCGATTGGTTTTGTGTGTTTAAGTATTATGAATACGTGGTTTAAGAAAAAACGACCAACAGGTAAAATTTCAAAATCTTATCTTTTAAAAAGCAAGTTATATCTTGCTTTATCAGGAACATCCTTGGGGTTTACAAGTATTTTTTATTATATCGCTATGAATTATATTAGCGTTTCGGTCGGGATTGTTTTGTTAATGCAAAGTGTATGGATGGGCGTAGTTTTAGACATTTTAGTTAATAAAGTAAAGCCTACTAAACAAAAAATAATTGCGGTTGTTGTTATTTTAATAGGAACAATACTGGCAGCTAATTTGTTGTTTAGTGAAGTGCAAGTAAACTTAACTGGTGTTTTTTATGGCTTTTTAGCAGCGCTTTCTTATACCGTCACTATTTTTACTTCTAATCGTGTTGGACTTAGCTTACATTCTATTTCACGAAGCAAATGGATGATGACTGGCGGTTTATTGGTGGTTATTGTTTATGCTATTCCTGCTTTAGCAGAATTTAATTTGAATATTTTTATGCTTTGGGGGCCTATTTTGGCTTTGTTTGGAACACTATTACCACCCTTGTTTTTTACGGCTGGCATGCCAAAAATAAATCTTGGTTTAGGTGCAATTATTTCGGCTATAGAATTGCCTGTTGCTGCTATTATGGGTTATTTGGTTTTAAATGAAACCCAAAACCTAAACCAATGGATTGGCATTATTTTAATTATAGCGGCCATTGTTTTTATGAATTTACAACGAGCCAAAAAGATAATAGATTAAAATGAAGTAGGGCTTTTAAAAAAATTATACTGTAAGGCTTTCATTGATTATAAAAATCAAATTCATTAAATTTAATTTATAACTATAACTTAAGCCAGGCAGAAGATTACAAGTCCTTCATTTTTTCTTTTAAAACAAGAAAAGTATTATGCATTAAGGGAATTAAATTCATCAAATGTTGCTCGTTTTTTTCTTCTTCTATATTTTTAATTTTATTGTAAATTTCATTCAGATTTAAATCTGCAACACTTGGTTTAATTTTGTGTAAAGTAGTTTTGAGTAAACCTAGATTCGATGTTTTTTGGGCTTCTTCAATATTTTTAATGCTTTCGTCTAGAATTTCTTTAAATGTGCATAATAACTCATTAAAAAAATCAGTATCACCATCGGCTATTTTATGCACATACGTAAGATTAAAATCTGTGTTTAAAGAAGGTAAAATTTCTTTTTCGGCTATACCTTTTTTGCTTGACAATACATCGATACACTTATCTATTAATCGGTCTTCTGTAAATGGTTTAGTTATTACAGCATCCATACCTTCATTTAAATAATAATTTAAATCAGATTTAAATACGTTTGCAGTAACAGCAATAATGGGAAGTTTTAATTGTAGTTTTTTACGAATTAATTTGGTAGTAGTAATACCATTCATGCCAGGCATTTGTATGTCCATTAAAATTAAATCGAAACTCAAAGTTGGGCTTTCGAGTTTTTTTATAGCTTCAAAACCATTTTTCACTAAAAAAACATGAGCCTTTTTACGTTCTAATTGACGCTTAACAATCATGGCATTCATAGTATTGTCTTCTATAACTAATATGTTTTTATGGTGAATTAATGCGTAGTTCTGATTTGCTTTTTTGGTTTGTTTAGATAGAGATGCTTTTTTAAGCATCAATTTAAATTCAACTTTTGTGCCTTTGTTTTTTGTAGATTCAATATCCACTTCACCACCCATTAAATCGATTATTTTTTTAGAAATAGGCATGCCAAGTCCAGTACCTTCTGGGCTTGAGTTTTCTACTGAAAATTCTAAAAAAATTTTCTTTAAAAACTCATTTTCAATACCTATACCATTATCTAAAATACAAAAGGATGCATGTACATGTTTTTCAAATTCTTCAACCAAGTTTACACTAAAAGCAACCTTCCCATTTCTTGTAAATTTTAGTGCATTGTTTAAAAAATTTACCAAAACTTGAGTTAGTTTAGTTTGGTCTGCATGTATTGTAATATTTAAACGATCATCGTACTTAAATATAAACTCATTGTTATTCTTTTTAGCAAGAAAATTTAAAATAGAATAGGTGCTATTACAGAATTCTTTTAAGTTAAAATCATTGTTCACCAAATTAATTTTACCTGCTTTAATTTTTGCTAAATCAAGTATGTTGTTAACTAAATTTAAAAGATAAGACGATGCATTAATGCTTTGGTTTAATAGTTTTTTTTGTTCTAAAGGGTTTTCTTCGTAATGAATAACTTCACTAATATTACCATTAATTACATTTAATGGAGTTCGCATTTCGTGGCTAATGTTTGCTAAAAACTTTTCTTTTTCTTTAGCAGCATCTTCTGCTGCTTTTTTGGCATTTAGTAATTCATTTTCTAATTTTTTTTGTTTTGTATTGTCTAAAAATGCTCCTATTATGCCCGTTTTGTTATTGTCGATATCTTTTTTAACGCCTAAACTTATTAATATATTTTTGTTTGTATTAGACTTGGTAACCGAATTAATTTCGGTGTTTATAGCTTGGTTAGGCTCAAGTTTTTTTAATGTTTTTAAAAATTCTTTCTGCTCATTTTCTGGAATAAAAAGATGTACTGCATTTTTCCCTTTTACTTCAGAAAGCTCATAGCCAAATAGTTTGGTGTGCATTTCATTAATAAACTCAATTTCTAGTTTATTATTTGTTTCAATTATGCCAACTTCTACATTTTCCAGTAAATTTTGGTATTTTTTTTCTTGGTAGATAAGTCTTTCTTGAGCATTTTTTCGAAGTTGAATATTTACCAACAGTTGTGCAAATAAACTTAATAAGTTTTGTTCTTTTTCGGTGTAACATCGTATTTTTTTAACCGAATCGAAACCTACAAAACCCATTAGTTTAGATTTATAAACTAAAGGTAAAGCTATTAAACTTTTAATGCCTTGGCTGGCCAAAATGTTCCTTAAACAGTATTCTCCTCCATCGGGCAATTCCGAAACATTTTCTACATAAAAAGCTAATCCTTTTTTATGCATGTTTATCCAGTCTGGTATTTCATCAGTTGGTATATTTTGTAGGTTTTGTATTTCAGGCTCTATACCCTCGGCACACCATTCGTAAGTGTTAGAACATGTGGTAAGTGTTTTGTCGTAATCGAATATATAAGATCGGTCTACTTTAACAAAGCTTCCAATTTCGGCTAAAGATTTTTGGATGTTATTACTAATATCTTTTAAATCTATATTAACGTAGGTCGATGCCATTTTAATGAGTAAGTTTTGAATTTTAACTTCCTGATCAATTTGTTTTTGGATTTCAAACTTTTGCTCAATATTAATGGCATTTTGAATGGCATTACCATAAAATTGAAATACAGGAACCAAATTACTACAAAACAATGCATTCATTTTTTTAGCTCTTACTGCAATGAAATATCCGTATCTAGATAATTTAAAGACGTAATGATGTAAGTTGTTATATTCGAAGTGGTAAAAAAGGCTTTGTGTATTTTGTTTGTTGCTTAATTCTTCTTCTATCTTTTTTTGAATTGTTTTCAATTTCCCTGTATCGCAAAGGCTAATAGGGAAAACTCCTTTAAAAGTTAAAGCATCATCGTCTATTTTTAATACCAAACCGGCTGAGCAATTCAATTTCTTTACATAAAAAGCAAGCGTATCGGTTAAAAGTTGCTGTTTATCGTTATCACTTTTTATAGCAAAAGTAAGTTCTAACAAAATTTCTCTTTCGTATACTTGATTTACCATGTGGCTGTGGCTACAATTTTATTAAACATTTCTAAATAAACATCTCCATGATTAACAATCTCTCCAACAGAAAATGCCCCGATAAGGTTTTGATTTTGTATTTGTTGAAGCTCTTTATTTATATTTTCTTCATGGAACAATTTTCTTGAAATGCAATTGAAACAAAGTACGGTTTGATTTGTGTTTGCATTTAATTTTTTAGCTGCATTTATTAGACTTTTAGAGTCACCACACATTATTTTTATAAACTCTCCTTCTTCAATTTTATCTAATGTTAAAATTCCATTTCTTGGGGTAATACCGTAAGGATCTCTAATTATTAAATATCCGTCTAACCTTAAAATTCCAAACGGAAAACGTTTAGAAATGTCTACAAAATTTTTAGCATCTATGTTTAGTTTAGCTTCTTGCTCAATTATTTTTTTATATACATTAAATGCAGGTTCCCAATTTATTGAAACAATCTCGTTGCCTTCGTATTCTGTAACTTTGTGCACTTCTGGAAAAGCATCCCACCCATGTGCATAATTTAAGTTTAAATAATCAGCCAGTTCTATTACTAAAGCCGAGTTTGAAAACAAGCCTTTATTGGTAATAATTTCTTTATCATTTTTGTCTGTTACCGAACCACAACCAGCACCAAAATAGTTCATTGTATTGCCGAATTGGTTATATACGCTTTTTAAAAATGCAGCTTTATGGCTACCAAAAGCACTTATAAAGGTTAATAATGTTTTGGGAGTAGACTGGGCAGATTCTAGCTTAAAAGAACGAATTTCGTTATGCATTTGTTCTTCATCTGAAGCTAAAGATAGTTTTTTAGCTTTTATAACCGAATTTGTTGCCCAAATAATAACACCTTTATTTTCAATTTTTGAATTGAAAATTAAGCTTGGAAAAACACCACCATATATGTTGATTTTATGCTGATTAATTAATTTTAAAAAAATAGATTCAAAATCTTTTTTTGAAGCTTCAGCAACAAGAACAAATGCATGGTTCAGCCTTGCCGAATTTATCCTTTCTAGGCAGCTTAATAGTTCTTCTTTATGGTTAATAATACAATGCATTATTTACTTTAAATGTATTCTGTTATTTTTTGCTAAGTAGTAAATTGTTGAAACCCCAATATCTAGTAATTGAGCTACTTTTTTTACATTAAAATTATATTTATCTAAATAGTATTGTATAATTTCATTATTGTATTCGTTTAATGTTTTTTCTTCAGTAAATGGGGCTTTTTTTACATTTGGAAGGCGAATATCTTTTGCTTTTATGATGTAATCTTCGCATAAAACACAAGCCAATTCAATAATCGATTTTAATTCTCTAATATTTCCAGGAAATGTATAATTGCCTAGTTTTTTAATTGCATCGTCCTGTATAATTGGAATTTTTTTATTGTTTTGCTTAGCAAGACTATTAATAAAGTATTCGCTAAGTACAGGAATATCATTCCTGCGATCGCGAAGTGGTATTAAATGAATAGGGAAACCGAAAATTCTATAATATAAATCTTCTCGAAATTTATTTTGTTTAATTAGTTTAGTTAAGTCTTTGTGCGTTGCGGTAACTAATTTAAAGTTTACGTTAATCAATTCATTACCCCCAAGTCTTCTAATTTTTCGCTCTTCGATTGCTCTAAGTAGTTTAGCCTGAAGTTCAAAGTCAATTTCAGCAATTTCATCTAAAAATAAAATACCATTATTTGCTTTTTCAAACAAGCCAATTTTTCTTTGATCTGCACCCGTAAAAGCTCCTTTTTCGTGTCCAAATAATTCACTTTCTAATAAATCGGAAGGAATAGCAGACATGTTAATCGAAACAAATTCTCCTGATAAATTTACAGCACTATTAAAAATAGATTTAGCCACTAACTCTTTACCTGTACCCGTTTCGCCTGTAATACAAATATTTATGTTTGTACTTGCTGCTTTTTCAATATGTGCATTAAGTAATTTTATACTTAAATCTTTACCAATTATATCTGCTTTTTGTAAGCTTTTGTTTCTTAATTGTTTTTTTAACGACTTGATTTCATTGGTTAATTTTTTCTTTTCTTTAATATTATTAACCGATTTCCAGAGGGAATTTTTTAAATCTTCTGTTTTAATAATGTAATCTTTAACTCCAGCTTTTAATAAATCTATTACTACTGGTATGTTACTTTGGCCACTAATTACTAAGATATCTTGGTTTGGATTTATTTTAAATATTTTATCAATGAGTTGTTTTCCGTCCATTTCGGGCATTAAAAAATCTACACACACTAAATCAGGTTTTTTAGAGAGATCTTTTAATAGTTTAAAAGGATCGCTGTACAAACTCACATCGTGGTCTGGATTCATATTTAATATGTGCTTTATTTTTTTAGAAGACCATAGGTCGTCATCAATTACAAAAATTTTGTATCGCATGTTAGTTAGTATTTTTTAGCCGATTCAAATTTACATAAACATACTTACATCTTCTAATATTTAGAGTTAGTTTCTATAAATTAGACAAAAACACACATCTTTCTTTATTTAAAATATTGTTAATCAGCACTATGAATGTAGGCATTGAAATTGAACGTAGAAAAATTTCTACAACATCATGCACAATTTTAAACTACTTTTGAAAAATTTAATAAAATTAATACTTGTTTTATTAGTGCCAGTTATTGCATTGGCATCTAACCAAGACAATTTTATACCATTCCATTTACATAATGTTGATAAATCTTGCCAACCAAAAGGAAATTTAAATTCTGAGCTTGACCAGAATTCAAATTTTAGTTTAAGTGTTAACAATACGATTAATTTAGATACACCCGATTTTGAAGCTGATTTATTTACAGTCTTCCCTAATCTAAGCCAAGGCGATGTTCGTATTATAAGCAATCAACCCATTAAAGATATTCGCATTTACAAGTCTTATGGCAAATTAACGCATCAAATTATAAATGTAAAAAGAAATTCAATCCGTATCGATTTAAAAAGTTATTCAAGAGGTATGTATTTTATTGAAATTACAAATCAAAACAACCATCGTTCAACTCAAAAACTTTTGCTTAAATAATATAATTAAAACAATTCAATAAAAGGCAGTGCATGTTGCTGCCATTACTTTATGAAGCCATACCTCCTAAATTTTGTTGGTTAGTTAGTTAGTATTTAGGAGGCAGGTTTCATTTAAAATGCTTCAATCTAAGTATAGGCTTGTTCGAAATGCTAAAATAAATCATTTTTTAAACAAATAAAATCTTAGCTATTATAATGTGGTTAGATAATAAGATTAATAAATTTATTTTAAATTTAGACACTTGTTTAAATACAGCTTACATCCATCATAAGTATGTTGATCTTTATACACCCTTTCAATCTGTTTATTTCAGTAATGTTTCTGCGGCATTAAACTACATAGAAGATTTACAACCTCTAGAGTGTGCTTTAATTATATGCAGTTACCAATTAAGCCCAAATTATACGGGTTTAGATTTTATAGAAGATGTTAAGTTTTTGTATAAAAAAGAAAATAAAACCATTCCTTTTAAAATATTAATGCTTGGTGATAAATTTACATCAGCTACATGTTCTACTTATTCAAACAGTATATGCCTGAAAAACAAACCATTAATAAAAGACGAGTTGCTTCAATTCATCAATAATTTAGATTTAAAATAACATCTAATGTTTGAGTATAGAGAATGAATTATTACAAAGTTTTAAAAAATACATTACAAATTAATACTGATTCTTTATTCGTAAAACTTGAAAAATAGTAATCTAAGTAGAACTAAATAGTAATATTTAGGACTATAGCTAATGAATTACTAAAGTTTGACTTAAGAATTTTTAGTGAAAATCATGCTGTGTTAGTATCATTTATGGAATAGTAGAAACATTTATGTTTTCTAATTTTTAAATCTTTATTCTAAAAACTAGAATTTTTAAAAGAGAGTATATTTGTAAGGTGCTTATAATCAGTTTTTTGTTTTCTTGGCGACTTAATTGCTTAGTAAGTAGTAGAATTTAGAATCATGAATATAGTTATTATAGACGATTGCAGTATAACTTGTTTTGTACACAAAAAATTATTCAACGAAGTTGATAAAGATGTTTGTGTGAATACTTATTTGAGTTCCCAAGATTTTTTAAACGATTTGAAAGCGAATAAAATTGAGCAGCCAGATGTTATATTAACGGACTATAATCTAGGGTCTTCAAATGGAGCTGAATTAATTAATGAAATAGATAATTACAAGTTCAATTGTAATATTGAAGATAAACTTGATACTTATTTAGTTTCTTCAGACACCAATATAGCAAGCATTGCAGAGCAGTGTAATAAAAGCATATTTAAGGGGTTTTTTATGAAGCCATTGCAATTACAAAATGTAGAAAATCTACTTCATAAAGAATTTTCAGTTTCAGCTTAAGCTTATATATATATTAAAATTTTAAGGACTCATTTCCTTAATACATCTAAAACACAACTATTTTAATAAAAACGTTCATCTAAAAAACCTAATTGCTAAAAACCATTTATCGCTTAAAATAAGCTTTCGAAATATTCAAATTTCCAAAGCTAAGTTAGCTAGATGTTTCAATAGCATTATGAATATAAATAATATTAGTGTTTTTTCATTCCAAGTATAATGATAAAAAAAATAACAACAGAATGCTTGTTCGACACCTTACTAGTTATCCTTTTTTTAGTTTCTGTATTGCAAATATATTATATAATACAAGAAATAGAAATTACTGATTATAAACTTAAGCTTACAAAGCTATATATAGAAAAGATAAGCAAAAATGAAAAGTAATGTTTAATCGAATTATTGCAAGACATTCTTTTCAATACATTCATTTTACAAACTGTAAATACCGTTTTAATTAATCTATGAAAGAAGTATATCTATATATTTAGATTGTTAAGTACTTAGTTAGCTAGCATTATTTTATAATAAACCAATTTTAATAATTACTGAAGCAGAATAGAAGTGAAGAAATTACATTCGTACAGCATAATTTTTTGTATTAGCCTGATTTGCCAATATGCTACTGCCCAAAATTTAGAACTTTTTTACAGCGAGTATCAAAAGTTAGTTATTAAAGAGAAATATGCCTTAGCTAATATCAAGCTAGACTCTTTATTAAAATCACCCCTGCAAAAGGAATCGGTTAGGTTGGATGTACTATTAAAAAAAGCTAGCCTATATAGTTTGTTAAAAGTACAAGATAGCGCGCTATATTATTTAGAAAAAACCGTAGAAACAGCAAAAAAAAGTAACAATACCGACATATTAAATAGAGCAAATACCAATTTAGGTATGCTGCTTAATCAAATTGGCCGACCAATTGAAGCTCTAGAACACTATAAAAAACATTACCAATTTGCATACGCTTTACCTAATACAAAACCTAATCTAACAAGAAGGATAATTGCGAACTACAATATAGGCTTAAGCTTTTTTAAGTTAGAAGAAATCGATTCTGCTCGTAACTACCTAAGAGAAGGAATAAAAATTGCTAACCAAATAGAAAAACATTCAGCAATTGCCAAATTAAATGGCTTACTGTCCGAAGTAAATTTTAGTGTAGGAGAAGATTGGGAAGATCAATTATTTCTAGCTTACCAAGCATCTATGCAAACTAAAGATAGCATAGGCTTATTAAAAGCAAACCTGACAGCTGCAGAATTTTACCAAGCTTCTGGTGATACACAAAAAGCGATTACATTTTTAGAAAAAGCCAAACTATTAATCAAAAAAACTCCAAAAAATTATAGTTTATGGTTAAATTTTCATAAGCTAAGCGCTAATTCCTTTAAGTACTCTAAAAATTATAAAGAAAGTTTACAACACCTAGAAGATTACCTGTACAAAAAAGAAAAATTAGATTCTTTAACACAAACAAATGCTATTAGTATTTACAACGAGCGTCTAAAAATTTACGAAAAAGACCTAGAAAATTCAAAATTACTTATTAAGCATAAGCAAAAAATAAACGATTTAACCATCTTAAGTGCTGTTTTAGGTTTTTTAATTTTAATTAGTCTAAGCTTTTTCTTTATTAAGTATAAATTGATTGGTCTTAATCGTAAATTATTTAAAATAAACAGATTAAATGAAAATAGCCTAGATACTGTTAATGATAAAATTAGTAAAGAGAATAGAATACTTTACAATAAAATACAACAAAAAGTAGATAAAGAAAAGTTGTATTTACAACACGATATAAATTTATCTACCCTTGCTAAATTGGTAAATAGCAATTCTAATTATGTTTCTGAAGCTATTAACCTATTTACCAACACCAACTTTAGTACCTTTATAAATAAAAAACGCATTGCACATGCTAAGATAAAAATTGTTGAGCAAAACAAGAAACAAATCTTAGATTACGACGATATTGCAGAAATAAGTGGTTTTAATTCAAAGTCTCATTTTTATCGTGTTTTTAAACAACTCTCTGGTTTAACACCTAAACAATATTTAGACTTTAGTAAAGAGTCTTAAACTTATCTTTTTTTATAACAAGTTAATAGCATCAACAAATGCATTGCTTACTATGTTTTAAAAGTGAAGGTAGCTAATAGTTGCTTTCAGTTATTCCATCAACTTAATAATTAAATACTTTACTACCCAATTACTAATTAATTGTCATCAATAGATCGAATTTGCTTTGCGCTTTTTTGTTTTCTATACATTTTTATTCAGCAAAACCATTCTTTCCCTGCCTGGTTTTGTACTTTATAAATTTCAAGTACGCCACCTAATATAAAGTTCTAAAAACTTTACCTATTTAAAACACACATCCGAGTCAATAGGGATTTATAACATCTTAAACAATAAATAAACAGAAGCTTATAAATTCACAATTCATGAATTGTGAAAAAATATTTATGATTTGCGAAAAGATTTACATTATATGTAAATCATAGAAGTAGTTTTAAATGTTGCTTTGTAATCTAATATTAATAAAAAAATTTATGAAAAATTATTTATTTACTCTTCTGATTTTCATTATGTCCTTATCAGCTTTTGCTCAGTCGCAAAACAATATTTCACATAATGATAGACTACTAGATTTGTTTAATCATTTTTATGAATCTTCTGATTTACATGAATCGATAATACTTGATCATGGTGTTGATTTAAATTTCTTAGAAAATCAATCTAATTCTAAGTTTAAGGTAATTGCTAAAAATGAAGCTGATAATTACAATTCATATCTTCTTTTTCACACTTTAGATATACAAGAAAATGTTGGTAGAGTTAGGTATGCCGTAGTAAATCGTGGTAAGAAAGAAATCTTTCAAACAATTTTTTTTGACATGAATAATTTTAAAATTATAAATAAATAAATATTATGAAAAAAGTTACATTATTTTTAATTTTACTGATAAGTACATCCAATTTGTTTTCTCAAGATGTATTAGAAAATGGTAGGCTAAGATTCGGTGATGGTACAGATAATTCTTTAAATTCTATTGGTAATTTATTACAACCTTTTTACCATAATGGCGATTTACAGCGTTGGTTTAAATTAACGTATTCTGATTACCCCTTGGATATTGAAATTGGAGTAGGTGGTGATGGAACAAATAATTGGAATCGAAATGGAACGGTAAGCAATAACCCAACTTGGTCCAACCAAACTTTTGATCTGAGCCAATACAACCCTTCCCCAAACAGCACATACGATACCTATGGAGAGTTTACTGATGGATTAGGAAACAGCTCTTTTGTTCCACAAAATTTAAACGGTTCAACTTCTGGTTACGGAATTATAAAAACTACTGGAGATATTACAATTAATGGGCAAAGTTTCCAAGTCGAAAATACATACAATCTACCTGAAAATGATGGCTTTATTGAAGTTACTGTTAAAGTTACCAATACAGATACAACACCAGCAGATAATGTAAGACTTTGGGTTGGTACACGCGATGATTATGTAGGAGATCTTGATGGTCCTGGAAAAATAAAAGGAAATATAAATGATGGAGTTTTTGAAGAAATTAGTTCATCTACTGAACAATCTAAAGCGATTAAAGTAATTTCTGACCAAGAAGTTGTTTTATTTTATAGTAATTCTGACTTTGCTTACACAACTTTTGACTCTTGTTGTTCTTTTTCAAATTCTACCGGAAAAGACCCTCTCGACCCTAATGAACCAACAAGTGTAACAGGAACTGGATATATCCAGGATGGCTCATATGCTCTTTTTGTAAGGTTTAATGATTTAGGGCCGGGAGAGTCTGATGAATTAACGTGGTATTATGCTGCTGGGACATTATCTGAAATTGATGATATCGTTGGGGCAGTTGCTGATGCATCTGGTTCAATTAGTAATATTTCGTACACAACAGCAGATTTTATAGCACAAACAGATACGCCATCTACGGGTTATTATATCGTTGTCCCACAGGGGTCAACTGTCCCAACTGAAAGTCAAATTATTGCAGGATTAGATTACAGTGGCGTATCAGTACTAAATTCAGACAGTGCTCCCTTAGCAGCTAATACCCCCGAAGAATTTACGATTTCAGGTTTAGAGTCTGGTAGTGATTATACTTTACATTTCGTAACAGAATTTGATGATAACGGAACAACCGCATACACAGCGATTGATTCCATTGACTTCACAACCCTAGCCAACGATACACCTGTAGTCTCTTTAATAGGAGATCTTAGTTTTTGTGTGGGCGATTCTTTTAGTCCAATAGATTTTACGGTTAGTGATGAGTTTCCAGAAACACCACTTACAGTGGTGGCAACATCATCTAATGCGGCTTTAATTCAAGACACTGACTTAACAATTTCTAATACGGGGTCAGATTATCAATTAACTTATGTTTCTGTTGATGGTGCTTCTGGTTCGACAACCATTACCATTACAGCGACTGATAGCGAAGGAGAATCTGCAACAGAAAGTTTTGATATCACTCTTAATGATGTTGAAATCAATCTACCACAAAGTGATTATGTGATTGTTGTAAATGAAGTAATTACGCCCATACAGCCTACAGAAGTGTCTGATGGAAATACAGTATTTAGTATCACTCCTGCATTACCTGCTGGTTTAAGTTTAAATACCGCTACTGGTGAGATAACGGGAACACCTACGGTAGCTCAAGGCGCAATTGATTATACCTTAACAGTAACCACGGATACGGGCTGTACAGATACGCTAAACTTTACGCTAGGCACCAATTCAGACCCTGTTATAGATCCTGTATCAGATATTACTGAAAATTGCCCCAACACAGATGCTGTAGTTAATGTAACCATTTCAGATAATGAGACAGCAGCTGATGATTTAGTTTTAACAGCAAGTTCAAGCAATACTGCGCTCTTAAATGTGTTTGATATTTCTGCAACAGGAGCTACTCGTACCATCACAATGACGCCTGAGCTTGACCAAACAGGAACTGCTGCTGTTACTTTAACTGTAGAAGATGAATTTGGTGGAACAATACAAACCACTTTTGATATTACATTTACAGATAACGACTCACCATCAGTTGTTACGCAAAATATCACAGTAGAATTAGGAGTTGAAGGCACTGTAATGATTACAGCAGATCAGATAGACAATGGTAGCACAGACAATTGTGGAGTAGAGAGTTTAAGTTTAGATATAACTTCATTCGATTGTTCTAATGTTGGGGCAAACGCTGTAACACTTACAGTAACTGATGTAAATGGTAATACAGCTACTGAAGAAGCAACAGTGACAGTTGAAGATAATATTTTACCAGAAGCATTAACCCAAGACATCACAGTTGAGTTAGATGTTAATGGAGAAGCTACAATTACAGCTGATCAAGTAGACAATGGTAGTACAGACAATTGTGGAGTAGAGAGTTTAAGTTTAG
>NZ_BMGL01000008.1 GCF_014640175.1 Psychroflexus salis
ATTCAAGGCGACGGCGATTATGAATTTGCGATAGACAATGGACCGTGGAGCAGTTTAGCAGAAGGAGAAGTAAGCATCATCTTCAGTAATTTAGAAGCTGGGGTTCGCCAAGTACGCGGGAGAGATATAGGGGGTTGTGGCGAAGTTATTGTAGAAGTATCCTTAATCGATTACCCACAATTCTTCACCCCCAACGAAGATGGTTATAACGACAGATGGAATATTATTGGTATAGCCAATCAAAACAACGCGAAAATTTACATTTTTGATCGTTACGGAAAGCTGCTAAAACAACTCAGTCCAAGTAGCCCAGGATGGGATGGCACGTACAACGGTAAAGTAATGCCAGCAAACGATTACTGGTTTAGCGTAGAATACGAAGAACCATCAACCGGAAAGAGACAAGAGTTTAAGGCTAATTTTACGTTGAAGCGGTAGAGAAAATCCATGTAAAACGGGTTTGAACAACCTGTAAACATTCCCTAGGAATTGTCACTCCGTGCGGCGACACGGAGTCTTATCCTTATGAAAAAGCAAAGCAAGTCCGGTTTAGCATTTTGGGTCAAATTCATGAGATTCCGCATCAAGTGCGGAATGACAGTTTTGATTGGTGTTTTTTAATGTCGCATCAAGTGTGGTATGAAAGTTTCTGATTGTATGTTACAATTAACTATTTGTTTAAAGAACTTTTTAAAAAGATATGTCTTAATATTCAGGGATGTTAATTTACTATAATATCTCCATTCATTGAAGGGTGATTGCTACAGAAATAACTTGAGAGTTGGCTGGCTAATTCCTGTGTTAATGTAAAACTAAAAATTGTTCCTTCTACTGTGAAATTAATAGCTTCATCACTTTCAAAACTACCTTGGATAATTTCCGATTGGGCAAGTAAAGTTTCATTTGCTTGATTTCTTAACTCTAATGGATGGCTTCCGGCATTTACAACATTAATATTGTAACGTGAACCAATTAATAATGTCCAAGTTGAATTGTTTTCACTTAAGACTGATACATTTTCGTTTCCATTAATTTCAGAAATAAAATAAGCTGAATTAGCGTCATTATTTAGGGTGAAGCTCACTTCATTTTCATTATTCCCCGGATTTGCCAAATCTGACTCGGGTAAAATTACATTTTCTAACACATGTAAAACGCCATTGCTTGCTTGAATATTTCGGATTGAAAAAGCTATTTCACGTTCGTTAAAATCAATAATTTGATTATTTTCTAAATCATAATTTAATAGTCCGCCTTCAGTTTCAATTCCATCTTCAGTAAAATCAATTTCACGTAAATTTGCATTTGTAACTAAATGCAAGTTCAATATTTCAGTTAGCGCATTAATTTCCAGGTCATCTAAACTTTCAATTTCAAGTAAAGTTAAAGCTTCAGTAAATGCATTGTTATTAGGTGCAAACAATGTAAATGGTGCTGGTTGTGTTTGTATTTCAGTTCCCAAGTTAACTAAATAATTTGGTTGACCTGGCCATGTAAACGCAGCTAAAAGTGATGTTAGATTTGGATCATTTTCTATTAAATCACTCAATTTCGGTATTTTTAGTACTTCATCAATACTATGAACAGTACCATTAGAAGCTTGTATGTCTGCTTCAATAATCTTCGCGTTTCCATTTAAAATAATGCTTTCACCCAATGTAATTAGCAAATTTAAGTTAGTTTCATTCTCGTTGATTGTTAAATTACTTTCTGTATTTAAATATGTATTGGATAAATCGCCTGATTGTGCATTCCCTTGGATAATATGATAGCGGAGTAGATTTGTAATTTCCGAATCATTTAGTTCTGTTAAGTTAATTTGGTCAAATACGGCATCTACAGGAGCAAATACTGTGTAGGTTCCGCTATTTAAAAGTTCTTTTAAGTTATATGTTTCAATTAAATTGCTAAATATAATATGTTCTTCGCTTTTTAGAAGTACATCTAAAGTGCTTGGTAAGCCTTCAATAGGTTGAGAATTACTATCATCTTCACAAGAAATAAAGAACGTAAATACTAAAATTAATAAAACTGAAAACCTAAACTGTTGTACCATTTCTTTTTGTTTCAAAACTAACTAACGAAATGGATTAAAGAAACGTATTTCTTAAAAAAATAATTTTTATTTTAATCAATATCCAAAAAAAAAAGTCCAGTAAGATACTGGACTCAAGATTTTAGCTTTGTAATAATAAGAGCTTAAGGTTTTACTGGGTGTAACCAATTATTTTTGTCTTCAACTCTGTTATATTGTATATCCTGTAAGGAATCTTTCATTAAAACGCTGTATTCTTTATCAACTTCTGGAAGTGGAAATTCTTCACCAGCATGTTCAAAAGCGGTAACTTTAGCAATAGTAGCAGCTGTTCCTGTTCCAAAAATTTCTTTCAATTCGCCAACTTTGGCAGCATCTTTAATCCGTTTCACTTCTACAGGTGCAATTTCAACTTCAATTCCTTTATCTTTTGCTAATTGAATTACACTTTTACGAGTAACACCATCTAATATTCTGTCGCTTGTAGGAGCGGTTAATAATTTGTCTCCAATTCTAAAAAAGATATTCATTGTACCTGCTTCTTCCAAGTAATCGTGTGTATTTGCGTCAGTCCAAATTACTTGGTCATAGCCTTTGCTTTTAGCTAAATTAGTAGGGTAAAATTGTGCACCGTAATTTCCTGCAGCTTTAGCATAACCCACACCACCATTAGCAGAGCGAGAAAATTTTTCAGCAAATAGAACTTTTACAGGTTTATTGTAATAGGCTTGAGATGGACAAGTAATAATCATAAACCGATATGAATCTGATGGAGCCGCAGCTACACCTTCTTCTGTTGCGATAACAAAAGGCCGTATATATAATGAATTACCCTGACCTGGTTTTACCCAATTGTAATCCAATTTAATTAAAGCTTCTAAACTTTCAAAAAATAAGTCTTTAGGGAATTCAGGAATAGCTAGTCTCTTCGAAGATTTATTAATTCGTTCAAAATTCTGTTCTGGTCTAAAAAGATGAACTGTTCCATGATCATCTTTAAAAGCTTTCATCCCTTCAAAAACTGCTTGACCATAATGAAAAACCTTAGTAGAAGGATGAAATTCCATCGGTCCGTATGGAACGATTTGTGGGGTATGCCATTTTCCATCTTTGTAGTCGCAATACATCATGTGGTCTGCATAATTCTTTCCAAATGCTAGATTATTAAAATCTACTTCGTTAATTTTAGATTTTTCTACTTTTTTTATCTGTATTGTTAGACTTTGTGTTTCCATTAGTTTAAATTTGTTGCAAAAGTAAGAAATAAAAATTATTTACTTTTTCGTAAAGATATTAACTTTGTCATAATAATGACCCATTAAATCCATTAAAAAATATGAAAAATCTATTTTTAGTATTGTTTTTATCAATTATTGTTAGTTGTCAAAACCCTGAAAAAAAAGAAGTTGAAAAAGTATCAGACAATGAAGATGTTGTAGTTGAAACAGTTACAGAAAATGTGCCTTATGCTAACTTTGGTGAAGCTTTAGACGAAAAAGATGCACTTACAGAAGAAGAATTAAGTAATTTATACACAAATTTAAAAGTAGGAGACAGCATCAATGTTAAAATAGCATCTACTATTAATTCGGTTTGTAAGAAAAAAGGATGCTGGATGAAGCTTGCTGTAAGTGATGAACAAGAAACAATGGTTCGCTTTAAAGATTATGGCTTCTTCGTTCCTAAAAATGCTGAAGGAAGAAAAACGGTAGTTGAAGGTGTAGCTTTTTTAGATGAAACATCGGTAGAAGATTTAAAACATTATGCAGAAGATGAAGGTAAATCTCAAGAAGAAATTGATGCGATTACAGCCCCCAAAATAACATATTCTTTTACAGCTGTAGGTGCCTTAGTACAAGGGACTGAAGAAGATTTTAAAGGTCAAGTTGAAGGAGTAAAAGAAGATGCAGAACAAGAAAAAGCCTCAGAATAATCAACACCGTAAAATTCTAACCACTGCAGACGGTAGCAAAAGTATTTACATTGAAGCTGAAAATGTACAATACCACTCTAAACATGGTGCGATTTTAGAAGCACAACATGTTTTTATACATTCTGGCTTACATTTTATTTTACAAAATAACTCTAAACCCATTTCTATTTTTGAAATGGGTTTAGGTACTGGATTAAATTGTATATTAACAGCAATTGAAGCCCTAAAAAACAATATGCATATAGATTACACTGCAATTGAAGCTTTCCCTGTTAAAATTGAAGAAGTAGAACAATTAAACTTTCATCAACACTTACCTTATACAAAAAGTGATTTTTTAAATCTTCACCAATTAGACTTTGGATCAAAACATTTATTAAATCAGTATTTTAGTTTCACGAAAATCTATGGCTTATTTGAAAATTATAAGCAAGGAAAAACATTTGATTTAGTTTATTTTGATGCTTTTGGAGCAAATGCACAACCCGAACTTTGGACCAAAAAAATTACTGATCAACTTTATCGAATGATTAATTGGCAAGGAATCATGGTTACGTATTCTGTGAAAGGAAGTTTTAGAAGAAACTTATTGGAAAGCGGTTTTACGGTTGAAAAAATTGGTGGTCCTCCAGGAAAAAGGGAAATGTTAAGAGCAATTAAAACACCCTGTTAAACATCTTTAAAGTTCGAGTATTAGCTCAAAATTTCAAACTACTTTTGATAAAAAGTTAGATATGCGATTTTTAATAACAGGAGCTACAGGGATGATTGGGAGTACACTTGTAAAGAAGTGCCACGAATTAGGGATTGCAGTAAATTACTTAACAACATCGAAACAAAAAATAACTAAAACTGATCATTATGCTGGTTTTTATTGGAATCCATCAGAAAATGAAATTGATAGGGATTGCTTTCATGAAGTAGATGTTATTATTAATCTTGTTGGGGCTAATGTAGCCCAACGTTGGACACCCAAGTATAAAAAAGAAATTATTGAAAGCAGAACAAATTCTAGTTTTTTGCTTGCTAAGTCGTTAAGTGAAATGGAACATCAGGTTAGTCATTTGGTGTCTGCCAGTGCTATTGGTATTTATAAAAATTCGTTTACAAGACTTCATACAGAAGATGAAGATGAAGAGTTTCATAATAAGGAATTTATTGGGCATGTGGTTGAAGAATGGGAGTGTAGCTTAGATGAAATTAAAGCTTTAAATATTGCCGTTGCTAAATTAAGAATTGGTCTTGTGCTGTCTAAAAAAGGTGGAGCTTTAGAACGTATCTTACAGCCTATTCAATATTATATAGGAGCACCACTAGGTTCTGGAAAACAGTGGCAATCTTGGATTCATATTGACGATTTAGTAAATTTGTTTATATATGCTGCGAAACATCAGCTTAGTGGTGTTTATAATGCTGTAGCACCCAACCCCGTAACTAATAAAGAAATGACAGAATGTATTGCCAAGCAAGTTAAAAAGCCGCTTTTCTTGCCTAATGTGCCTAGCTTTGCTTTAAAATTAGCTTTAGGCGAGATGTCTACTATTGTTTTGGCTAGTCAGTTAGTTAGTTCAAAAAAACTTACAAATCATGGCTTTCAGTTTAGTTTTCCTTATCTAAAAAATGCTTTAAAAGATTTATTATAAACCTACTTTAATCAACTAAAAGAAAATATCTGTCTAGATGGATATAAAAATAATACTCAAGCGAGAGCAATTATTATTCATCTTATAAATTTAGCCGACATACTTTTTTGTTTACTCGCATTAAACTTAAGAACAACTGGTAAATGCTAAGGTTTATTTAAATTGGTATTTTATAACTAGCATCTTTTTTGATACCTAGTTTTGTTTGTATTAAATATCTTCTGGAGCTAATCTAACTTTTAAGCCTTCTAAATCTTCATTAATTGGGATTTGACAACCTAACCTGCTATTTTCTTTAACAAAAAATGCTTCAGCTAGCATGGCTTCTTCATCATCTTCTTTTTCTGGTAAATTTGTATCAGATTCAATATAACATTGGCAAGATGCACACATGGCCATACCGCCACAAATTCCGATGCTTCCTTCTGGAGCTAATTCGTACGAGCGAACTACTTCCATTAAATTCATAGCCATGTCTGTAGGAGCTTCAATTTTATGAGTTACTCCATTACGATCGATAATAGTAATATTTACGTCTTGCATCCGGTTTAATCTATACTTTTTACGACCGCCTTTGGAGCTTCTTTTTTTGAACCATCAAACCCTGTAACACCACCAACAGTTGTATATTTCATAACATAACGTTTGTTAGGATAGATTTTTTGATATGCACTCTGACACATCAAGGTAGCTTCATGGAAACCACATAAAATAAGTTTTAATTTACCAGGATAGGTATTTACATCGCCAATAGCATAAATACCAGGAATATTGGTTTGGTAATCTAGGGTGTTATCGACTTTTATTGCATTTTTTTCAATTTCTAATCCCCAATTGGCTATTGGGCCTAATTTAGGAGACAAACCAAATAAAGGAATAAAATAATCAGCTGCTAGAGCAAAGTCTTCTTCAGGATTATTGTTTTTTCTAACCATAACACCTTCAAGATTTGAACTTCCGTATACATCTACGACTTCAGCTGGAGTAACGAGTTTAATTTTACCGATATCCTTTAATTCTTTCACACGATCTACTGATTCTAAAGCACCACGAAATTCATTTCTACGGTGAATTAAGGTTACTTCATCTGCAATATCAGCTAAATAAATACTCCAATCTAGTGCAGAATCTCCACCACCAGCTATAACAACAGATTTATTCCTAAATTTTTCAGGATCTCTAATCATGTATTGTACACCTAAATCTTCAAATTTAGAGAGATTTTTAATGGGTGGTTTTCTTGGTTCAAAACTACCTAAGCCACCCGCTATTGCAATAATTTTTGCATGGTGCATTGTTCCTTTATTGGTAGTAACAATAAAGCTATCGTCTTCTTGTCTATCAATATTTTGAGCAACTTCGCCTAAGGTAAACCCAGGTTGGAAAGATTTAATTTGCTCCATAAGATTGTCTACTAACTCGCCAGCTTTTACTTCTGGGTAACCAGGAATATCGTAAATGGGTTTTTTAGGATATAATTCTGCTAATTGCCCACCTGGCTGTGGCAAAGCATCGATTAAGTGGCATTTTAGTTTAAGTAGCCCTGCTTCAAATACAGTAAATAATCCAGTAGGTCCAGCTCCAATTATTAGAATGTCTGTTTTTATCATAGCTTTATTTTCGTAGCAAAGTTTTCATTATAATTTTCAATTTAAAATGACAAGTGTCAATTTAAGCTTCAATATTAATAACGCTTTCGATTTGTGGGGCGTGTTTTTTAATGGTCATTTCAACCCCAGATTTAAGTGTCATTTGATTTACAGCACAGCCAACACAGGTACCTAACAATTGAACTTTTACGAGCTTGTCATTCTCAATGCTTAAAAGTTTAATATCGCCACCATCGTTTTGTAAAAAGGGGCGAATTTCTTCTAAAGCATTTTCTACAGATGTTTTTAATTCAATTCCTGTCATTATTTCTTCTTATTAACCGCACTACACCCAGCCATTGTGGTTATTTGTATGGCTTCGGTAGGAGGGATGGATTCGTTACGTTTTACCACTTCTTCAACTACATTTCTAGTAGTTTCTAAAAATGCATCTGCCAGTGGAGTATTTTCTTGTAATGCGGCTGGTCTACCCACATCGCCTGCTTCTCTTATGCTTTGTACTAATGGAATTTCGCCTAAAAATCGAACTTCTAATTGGTTTGCTAAATTTCTAGCTCCTTCTTTACCAAAAATATAATACTTATTTTCAGGAAGTTCTTCGGGAGTAAAATAGGCCATATTTTCTACTACCCCTAAAACAGGAACGTTGATATTTTCTTGTTGAAACATGGCCACTGCTTTTTGTGCATCGATTAGTGCCACGTTTTGTGGTGTACTAACTACAACAGCACCAGTAATAGGCATAGATTGCATGATGGATAAATGAATGTCTCCAGTTCCAGGAGGTAAATCGACTAACAAAAAGTCTAGTTCTCCCCAGTCAGCATCAAAAATCATTTGGTTTAAAGCTTTTGCTGCCATCGGACCCCGCCAAATAACTGCTTGATTGGGTTTTGTAAAAAATCCAATAGATAGCATTTTTACACCATAGTTTTCAATCGGTTTCATTTTTGATTTTCCATCTACAGTAACCGAGAGCGGTCTTTCGTTTAGCACATCGAACATAGTCGGTCCCGAAGGACCATAAATGTCGGCATCTAGCAGGCCAACTTTAAATCCCATTTTAGCTAAACTAACTGCCAAATTTGAAGTAATGGTAGATTTGCCGACACCACCTTTGCCCGACGCAACGGCTATAATATTTTTTATCCCCGGAATTGGTTTTCCTTTAATTTCGTTGGGATTTTGCTTTTTGGTAGCTTCAACTTTAATATTTACTTTAACTTTTGCTTTTTCGTAGACTTTTTCATGAATTACTTTCATAACATCTACTTCGGCTCTTTTTTTTATATGAAGTGCTGGAGTTTGCAGCAGTAAATCCACAACAACTTCATCTCCAAATGTAATTATATTTTTAACTACACCAGCATCTACCATGTTTTTACCGTCTCCAGCTACACTAATAGTTGCAAGTGCCTTTTGTATATCAGATTTATTAAGCTTCATCTAAATTAAATTTAATTAGAATTAATCTAAATGCAAATATAGGTTTTTAGCTAATTATTATGTAGCTAGTTACATTGAAATTAACGATGGTATAACAGGATTTAGTAATCTTATTTATTTAAATTTTAAAGAGTGATTGTTTTAAAGTATTAGTTTATTTTTATTGCTAAGATTTGTTTTTAGCCCCGATAGCAATGAAAAGCCCGCAAAGGCTTAGATGTATAAAATTGGCTTTAGCATTAGCGACTTTAGAAGCTTTTGCTAAAGCCTTAATTTTAGCATGGAAGACTGCGTACTTGTAATGTATAGCGGGAAATAGCTACGTATCTATATTTTTAGGTTGCCAAATATGTTTGTCGAAATCCTGAATTTGGTCGTCTATTACTACAAGCCCTTCTGCTTCTAGAAGTTGCTGCATGGCGTGGGTACCCGAAAAATGATGTTTACCAGTAAGTACGCCGTTTCTGTTTACAACTCGATGGGCTGGAACATTGTTTAATTTATGAGATGCGTTCATGGCGTAGCCTACTGTTCGAGCACTTTGTGGCGATCCCAAAGCTTTAGCTATTGCACCGTAACTTGTTACTTTTCCTGTTGGAATCTGCTTTACTAATTGGTAAACTTTTTGGTAAAAATCTTCTGGTAATTTACTCATAATAAATGCGTATTGAAGTTACAGCGATTAAAATTAACATTAAAATTGCCATGAAAAGATTTGATTTTTTAGCAAACTTTTGCCGGTCAACACCAATGCGTATAAATGAATAGATATATAAATAAAGTGTTGCAAATGTGCCAAGCGCTGCTGCAAGCGAAAAGAAAAATATACTCCAAGTATCGTATTCGTTAGTTGAATTGGTGTTGAAAAGCGTACTAATTACTACAAAAAATGGGATGGGGAAAATATTAATTAGTGAAAGGCCTAAGCCTTTAAAAAAACTTTTATTAGACTTAAATTTAGCTTCATTTATTTTTCCTTGTTTAAGCCTACTTTTAATGAAGAAATAAATACTGAGTAATATTAAAATAACTAATCCTAAGCGAAGTAATATTACACGAACGCTTGGGTGAGTTGAAATGTATCGTGCCATTAAAATAGCTACCAAGGCTTGAAAAAACACAATAACTGAAGCACCAATAGCCATAATTAGGCCATTTCTTTTGCCTAAGCTTAAGGATGTTTTTACAACAGACATGTTAATGAGTCCTGGCGGAATTACTCCTGCTGCCGCTGCAAAAAAAGTAAAGAAAAATAGCTTGGTTGTTTCCACAAGCTTAGTATTTTAATCTAAATTTGGTGTAAGTTATGGCTTTGTTTTTTTTTAAATACTGTTTTTCGTAAAAAGTTTGTATTTCGATTAAAGCTGGATTGATTTCTGTATTGCTGTAAATGTCATGATGTGCATACAGTAATTCATGTTGGCTACTTTCTATAAGGCCCAAGGTATATCCATGCATAAATTCGCTATCTGTTTTTAAATGAACTATACCATCGGTTTGTAAAATGTTGTGATATTTTTTTAAAAATGTAGGATTAGTCATGCGGTGTTTGGTGCGTTGAAATTTAATTTGTGGATCTGGGAAAGTTATCCATATTTCAGCTACTTCTTTTTCAGCAAAAAGCAAATCTACAAGTTCTATTTGACTTCTTAAAAATTTAGCATTAGGTATATTTTCTTCGATTGCTGTTTTGGCTCCTCTCCAAAATCTAGCACCCTTAATATCGATTCCTAAAAAATTGTATTCCGGATATCGTTTAGCCAAACCAATAGTATATTCTCCTTTACCACAGCCTAATTCTAAAATTAAAGGATTATTGTTTTTGAAAAATTTAGTAGACCACTTTCCTCTTAAAAAGTAACTCCCATCGATTACTTCTTCGCGTTCTGGTTGAATTACATTTTCGAAATTTTCGTTTTCTTTAAAACGTTTCAATTTATTTTTACTTCCCACTTCTTGTATAATTTGCTGCAAAATTAGTTATTTTTCAAGCCTTAAATAATGATTGCCATGTTTTATGACTAAAAAAACAATTTTAGTTGCTCCACTAAATTGGGGTTTAGGTCATGCCACGCGATGTGTGCCTATTATAAATGCATTACTTAATGCTAATTTTAAGGTGGTTTTAGCTTCCGATGGATTAGCTTTTCAATTTTTAACTAACGAATTTCCTTCACTTACAATTTTTGAATTGGCCAAATTAGATGTACAATATGCCAAGACAAAATATGGGCAAGGTTTCAACATGCTAAAACAAATTCCGAAGTTATACCGTTTTTTAGCTGAAGACCAATCTGCAATTCGACACATAGCAGAGCAAATTGAAGTTAATGGAATTATTTCAGATAATCGACCAGGAGTTTATTTGAAATCAATTCCCAGTGTTTATATCAATCATCAATTAAATGTAAAAAGCGGATTTACTTCTCAATTAAGCTCAAGATTGCATCAACAACAAATGAAAAATTTTAATGAAATTTGGGTGCCCGATGAAGAAAATGACCCAAGTTTAAGTGGAGAATTAGGTCATTTTACATTAAAAGATGATCGGTTTAAAATACAATATTTGGGTTGGTTAAGTAGGTTGAAACCGACTACAAACGAGTTTTATTATGATTATTGTGCAGTAATTTCTGGTCCTGAGCCACAGCGAAGTTTGTTTGAAAAAATGGTTGAAGACTTATTTTTGAAATTGCCTGGTAAAAAGATACTAATTTCTGGTAGTTTGTCTTTTGTTGATCAAAAAATAGGTTTTGAAAGTAGAAATATGCTGAATACTACCGAGCTCAATGAAATCATGGATAAATCAAAAAAAATAATTTGTCGTTCGGGTTATACTTCGTTGATGGATTTGTTGAGACTTCAAAAACCTGCTTTATTAGTGCCAACTCCAGGACAGTTCGAACAAGAATATCTTGCCAAACGCATGCAAGAATTAGGTTGGTTTTTAGTTTGTAAACAAGCTGATTTTGAACAAAAAGCAGCGGCAATATTGCAAAACATACCGTTTAACAAGTTGCCTGATTTTAAAGAAAAAGAAATTGATTTTTCTATTTTTTTGAAATAAAAAATCGAATTAAAATACCGTAGTTTTTAATTTTTAATGCTTAATTTTTTATACTGATTAGCTTTTTTTAGGGTGAAGGAAAATGTACTCCCTTTACCAAATTCACTTTCTACAGCTAAATTTTCTTCGTGGGCTTCAATAATGTGTTTTACAATTGAAAGACCAAGCCCAGAACCACCTTCTTTTCGAGAGCCAGATTTGTCTACTCTAAAGAAACGTTCAAATAATCTAGGAATATGTTCTTTTTCAATCCCAATGCCATCATCTATAACTTTAATTACCAAATGATCTTTATTGATATCTTCTATACTAATTGTTGTATTTCCTTTTTTTCTTCCGTACTTAATGGAATTTACAATTAGGTTTGTTAGCACTTGTTGAACTCGTTCTTGATCACCATGAACTAAAACTGGACGTTGATAGTTTTTATCTAATTTTACTGAGATTTCTTTTTTAGCAGCTTTCATTTCGAGCAACTCAAAAACGTTCTCAATCATTTCAATTAAATCGAAATCATCTTGATGTAAGTTTAAGTCGCCAGTTTCTAGCTTGGTAATCATATCTAAATCTTTTACAATATAAAGTAGCCGGTCGACTCCTTTGCTTGCTCGATTTAAATACTTTTTTCTCACCTTTTTATCTTTAATGGCACCATCTAATAAGGTTAATATATAACCTTGTACAGTAAATAAAGGTGTTTTTAATTCGTGAGAAATATTACCCATAAATTCCTTTCGGTAGTTTTCTCTAACTTGAAGGGTTTCAATTTCTAATTTTTTGTCTTTGGCAAATTTTTCAACTTCTAGTTTTAAAGAAGTTATATCAGTAGTAATTTTACTTTTACTTAATGAAGCAGAATCTAACAATGATACACTATCATAAATAGACTTTACTCTTCGATAAATAAATATTTCTACGCGAATTTGAATTAGAAAAAACGATACCAAAAAACAAGCGATACCAAAAAATAAAATAGAACTCCAATTAACGTTAAAGAAAATTAATTCGAATATGAAAATGAGTATAGCTAATATAAATGTAATATATAATGAAGTAAAAAGCGCAAATCGGTAGGTTTTTCTGAGTTTAGTCCCCATTATTCACAAATTTATAGCCAACACCTTTTACTGTTTTAAAATAAAAATCGCCAAGTTTTTCTCTCAATTTTCTAATGTGTACATCGATTGTTCTTCCACCAACAACTACATCGTCTCCCCAAACATTTTGAAGAATTTCATCGCGTTTAAAAACTTTATTGGGGTCTGATGTAAGTAGGGCTAACAATTCAAATTCCTTTCTAGGTAGGCTTAATTCGTTTTCGTTTATAATTACTTTATATTCATGTTTATCGATGGTAATGTCTCCAACGGTATATACTTCTTTTTTGTTTTTTTGTTTAAATCTTCGGAGTAAAGATTTTACTTTACTAGCTAAAACTTTTGGTTTTATGGGTTTAGTAATGTAATCGTCTGCACCTGCATCAAAACCAGCAATTTGAGAATAATCTTCACTTCTTGCAGTTAAAAATGTAATAACACTTTCATTAAGCACTTCCATTTTTCGCATTTGTTCGCAAGCTTCAATGCCATCCATTTCTGGCATCATTACATCGAGTATGATAAGATGTGGCTTTTCTTTTTTAGCCTTTTCAATAGCCTTTAAACCGTTGTTGGCTGTAAAGATTTGATAACCAATATTGCTAAGATTGTAAGATAATATTTCAAGAATATCGGGCTCATCGTCCACGATTAATATTTTAAGATCTTCTTTTTTCATGTGTATTGAAAACTTTTTACAAAAGTACTTTATTAATATATATCCAAAGTTAATTAAACTTTATGTGAATTAGGAGATTTACAGCCATTGTTAAGTAAATGTAATCTTTAAGTTAGTGAATTGTAACTTCCTTTTTAAGTTTATAAGTGTCTGAAAAACAAAATTTTAATGTCTTGTTTTTAATGTTAAGCTTTCTTAACATTGAATCGAAATTACTTAAACTTGAATTTACATTTAACTTAAAGTCCTGTTGTTTATTTGCATCAAAATAATTCATAACAACATTTAAAATGAAAAATTTAATTAATTCTTTTTTAGTATTAGCTATGTTTGGCTTCTTATTTACTAGTTGCGATAGCGATGATGATAACAACATTAATGGTGGGACAGATCCTGAGCCAGAAAATGAAGTACGTGTTTCTGGATTCATTACAGAAGATGAAACTTGGACCAACGACAAAATTTGGATTTTAGAAGGTAAAGTAGTAGTAGATAATGGAGCTACCTTAACTATCGATCCAGGTACTATTGTTAAAGGTGAGCAAGGTGTGCAAACTCTAGCTTCTGCCTTAATTATAGATAATGGAGCTAAATTAAACGCTGTTGGCTCGGCAAGTGAACCTATTGTTTTTACATCTGTTTTGGATAATATTGAAATAGGTCAAACTGCGGGGACAAACCTAACTATACAAGATAGAAATCTTTGGGGTGGTGTTATTGTGTTAGGAACAGCACCATGTTCTTTTCAAGGTAATGCTGAGCAAGAGCTTATCGAAGGGCTACCTGAAAATTCAGGATACGGTCTTTATGGTGGAAACAATCCGAACGACAATTCAGGTCACTTAGAATATATCTCAATACGCCATGGTGGTGCCGAAATTGGTGAAGGAAATGAAATTAATGGTTTAACACTTGGGGGTGTAGGAAATGGAACTATTATTAGAAATATTGAAGTAATTGCTAATCTAGACGATGGTATTGAATGGTTTGGTGGTACAGTTGACTCTTCTAACCTTATTGTGTGGGGATGTGGAGATGATGCTTTTGACTTAGATCAGGCTTATTCAGGTACAATATCAAATGGAGTAATTGTACAAACTATAGTTTCTGATCATGCTTTTGAAATTGATGGTCCTGAAGGAGATTTTCAAGATGGATTTACAATAGAAAATGTAACAGTTTTTAATGATAATTCTACAGAGTCAGCTACAAATAGTGGGAACAGAGAACACGCACAGTTTAGAGATGGTGCTTTAGGTTCATTTAGTAATGCTTTATTGTTAAACGGTTTGTCTGATGCAGATGTTAATTTAACAGATGATACAGAGTCAAATTATACAAATGGTTTACTAACTTTTTCAAATATTGAAATTGAGTTGCCAGCTGGTGTAAGTGTATCAGATTTATTTACAGACACTACAGGAACTTCATCTTTTTCTCAAGATGCTGTAAATTTTGTATCACCAGTTCAATCTATAAATAATGCAACAACTGGAGCTACTTTAAGTGCATTTAATTGGACGTACACAGCTCAAAATTCAGGTAGATTTTAATTAGCCAAACACTTTTAAAAACAAGAAATGCTCACCCTTCGAAAGGGTGGGCTTTTTGTAAATTTATAAAGCATATAAAATGAAATTCAATTTCTTATTTTTTTTACTTCTTTTTTCGGGTCTAGGTATTGCACAAGATGGAATTTTACGAGGTACAGTTTCAGACGGAGAGCTTAACGATGTCCTGCCTTTTGCCGATGTTAAAATTTTAAATACCACAAAAGGAACTAGTACTGACTTCGATGGAAATTATCAGTTAAATTTAGAACCTGGTATTTATACCATCTCTTTTTCATTTGTTGGTTATCAAAGCATCAATATATCCGATGTTGAAGTAAAAGCCAATCATACTAAAACGGTTAATGTTACCCTTAACTTAAGTTCGGACAGTTTAGATGAAGTAATTATAACCACAACTGCTAAAAGAAACACAGAGCAATCTGTATTAAATCTGCAAAAGTCTTCAAGTGTTGTTATGGATGGACTTTCAGCAGAAAGCATGGAAAAAGCAGGAGCTAGTAATGTAGCTTCTGCTGTTAAAAGGGTTCCTGGTGTTTCAATTCAAGGTGGTAAGTTTGTCTATGTTCGTGGATTAGGAGATAGATACACAAAGTCGCTTCTTAACGGAGTCGATATTCCAGGTTTAGATCCAGATAAAAATACTGTTCAGATGGATATTTTTCCATCGAATATGATTCAAAATGTCTTAGTTTCTAAAACGGCATCTGCAGATTTACCAGCCGACTTTACAGGTGGTGTGGTAGATATCAATTTAAGAGATTTTTCTGCAAAAGAAGAATACAGCATTAGTTTTGGAAGCAGCTTTAATCCAACCATGCACTTTAATGGCGATTTTGTAAAAGGAGAGACTGAAGTAACCGATTTTTTTGGTTTTGATAATGGATCAAGAGATTTACCTATATCTCCAAATTTAGATATTCCAGCAGCTGTTGGTAACGGAACTAATGCAAATGGAGTAAATATTGCCGATGTTACACGTTCCTTTAATCCAAACCTTGGTCCTTTACGTTCTACGAGCGATGCAGATTTTAATTTGAGCTTTTCAACAGCTAACCAGTTTAGTTTAGAGAATAATCGAAAAATTGGTTATCAAGCAGCTTTTGCCTTACGAAATACGGTAGAATATTTTGAAGATTTTGAGCAAAATTTCTTTTTTAAACCAGCAGAAACAGAACAGTTTCAAATTATACCTAACCGAACTCAAATAGGAGATGTAGGTATTAGAAATAACTTGATGAGTGCGCTTGGTGGCGTAAGTTACCAAACCGAACAATCTAAATATAAATTCAATATAATTCATCTTCAAAATGCTGAATCGAAAGCTGGATTGTTTACTGGAAGAACACTTATTTTAGATGATATTGAAGTAAAGCGAGATAACATAGAATATTCAGAAAGAGCCTTAACAAACCTTCTTTTTGAAGGAAAACATACAAGTAAAGACGCTAATTGGATAACAGAGTGGAAGGTATCACCTAGTTTTTCGAAAGTTGAAGATAAAGATGTAAGAGTGACTCCTTTTGAAGTAACCAACCAAGGATTTTCTATTAGACCAAGTACTGCAGGAGCTCCACAACGTATTTGGCGTAATTTAGAAGAAGTAAATATGGTAGGTAAATTAGATTTTACTAAAAAACATAATTTGTTTAACAGACAAGCTAAATTGAAATTTGGAGCTGCTTATATTTATAAAGAAAGAGATTTTTCTATAGATCAGTATTTAATTTCATTTAGAGGTAGCAATGCGGTTCCTGTAAATGGAAATTCAAACAATATATTAATTGAAGATAATATTTGGTCTGCAGACAACGATGGTGGCTTTTTTATACAGGGTAATTTTCAACCAGCCAATACATTTAATTCGAGCGCTCAAATTAGAGCTGCTTATGCAATGGAAGAGTTTAAAATTACAGAGAAATTAAAATCTATTGTAGGACTTCGCTTTGAGCAATATGTTTTAAATTATACCGGACAAAACAACCAAGGCGATATTGTGCTTAATGATGAAGAAGTAATTAACGATGCAAATCTGTATCCTTCTGCCAACTTTATTTATGAATATTCAGACAATTCTAATTTCAGACTTTCTTATTCAAATACAACCGCTAGACCTTCATTTAAAGAAGCATCTATAGCGCAAATATTTGATCCGCTTACCAACTTAACATTTGTAGGAAATATTGATGTAGAACCTTCATTTATTCAAAATTTTGATGTGCGTTACGAACGTTATTCACAAACAGGTGGTATGATTGCTTTAAGTGGCTTTTACAAAGATTTTACCGATCCAATAGAAATGGTTGCTTTTCCAACCAGACCAACCAATATCGAACCTAGAAATGTAGGTTCTGCAAGGGTTTTAGGTGTAGAAGTAGAATTGAGACAGAAGCTAGATTTTACTCCAGCACTAGAGAAATTTAGTGTAAATATGAATGTATCACTCATCGATTCTGATGTAGAAATGGATCCAAGAGAATTTGAATCGAGACAGTTGGCTGCTCGTGATGGTCAAACCATCGACGATACTAGAGAACTTCAAGGACAGTCTCCGTTTTTAATCAACTTTAGTTTGAACTATGACGATTTTGACAATGGTTGGCAAAGTGGTTTGTTCTATAATGTTCAAGGAGAAACTTTAGAAGTGGTAGGGATTAGAAACGTTCCTGATGTATATACACAGCCTTTTCATAACTTAAGCTTTCAATTGACAAAAACCTTTGGAGAAAACAATAACTCCAGCATCAACTTTGGAATTAGCAACCTGCTAAACGATACGATTAGAAGTTATTATAAATCTTTTAATTCAGAATCAGAAATTTTTTCAAAACGAAAAATAGGTCAAGCCTTTTCTGTAGGATACTCATTAAAATTTTAAATTACCAAATCGTTAATTTGTTACAATAACCTAGTTTAAGCTAATAGAATTATTACTTTTGTAACAACTTAAAATTAAACAAAATGAAAAAAATTACCTTATTACTAACTTTACTAATTAGTGCATTTGCAATAGGACAAACTCCTGTTTTAACTATGATTTCTGATGGAGACTGCTCTGGTGGAAATCCAAAAGTAGTTGAAATTTATGCAGATGGCACTGTTGACTTTGCAAATTATTCATTAGAAATTCAAACCAATGCTAACGACACTTGGGGAAACACTTTAAACCTTGCAGATTTAGGTGTTGTAACTGATGATTTTGTGTACATCCATAAAGAAGATGAATCTTTTGCAACTGAATATCCAAGTGCTACAAATGTACTTTCAACAAATTCAAGTGCGGTAAACTTTAATGGTGACGATAGAGTTAGAATCATTGAAGATGCAACAAGTACTGTTGTAGATCAATATGGTGCTGAAGCTACCGATGGAACTGGAGAAGTTTGGGAATACCAAGATGGGTATGCCAAGCGCAACGACGGTTCTGGCCCAGATTTCGGCTTTTTTGCTGGAAATTGGACATACTTTAATGGTGCTTTAAATGGAGAAGGAACCTGTCAAGACGGTTCTACATTCGAATCGATTATTGGTACAGCAAGTTACACAGCTGGTGGCGGTAACACAGATCCTGCTGTTTTTATTACTTCTCCAGCTAACAATGCTGTTTTAGACCCAGGTACAACCAATGTAGATGTTACTTTTGCAGTGCAAAATGAGTATCCAGGTTTACGATTTGATATTACAGTTAATGGTTCTACAACTGTCGATGTAAGTTCTCCTTTTAATGTTGCTACGCAAAACGGTGAAAACTACAATGTTACTCTAGAGCTTGTAGACGGTCAGACTATTATTGATGATGTAACTATAGATTTTAGCGTAGCTGATATCACTCAAGTTGCTGATATAGCTGCTTTTAGAGCAGATGTTGAAACTAACGGACCTGGCGGTTTTTATGAAATAACAGGAGCTTCTACATTTACGCACGGAGACAACTTTAATAACAGAAAATGGTTCCAAAGCAATGGTGCAGGAGTGATGATTTTTGATCCAAACGATGTTATCGACAACGATGTGTATGTATTTGGAGATCAGGTTACTGGATTAACAGGTGTGTCTAATTTCAATAATGGCGTTTTACAATTAATTCCTACTGCAGATAATGGTGTGGTAAGCGGAAATAGTGAGCCTTCTGTTCAAATTTTAAGCTTAAACGAATTTATTACCAATTACGATTCTTACGAATCATTATTAGTAGGTTTCCAAAACGTTCAATTTACTGGAGCAGATGGTTCAGTAGTATTCGAAAACGGTACTAACTACGATTTATCTGATGGTAATGATGAAATAGTTATGCGTACTGAATTTTTCAATACAGATTATATCGGTAATGTTGTACCACAAGGTGTTTTAGCTGGAGTTGTAGGAATGGCAAGCCAATTTAATGGTGCACCACAGATTTTTTCTAGATTTGAAGCAGATATCGATGTTACTTTAAATATTGCTGATTTCAACAAAAATGAGTTTGCAATCTTTCCAAACCCTGCATCAAGTGAAATAAATATCTTATCTCCAAACGGAGAAGTTTTTCAAGTTGGTGTATACAACCTTCTTGGAAAAAAAGTGATGACCACCGAAATTTCGGGTGAAACTAAATTAAATATCTCTAATTTACAATCAGGACTTTATTTAGTGAAATTTGGTCAAGGAAACGGAAGCTTCACCAAGAAGTTAATTATCAAATAAGAAAACTTTCATTTAAAGTTTTATAAAAAAGCATCGCTCGCAGAGCGATGCTTTTTTCTTTATCAGTATTTTTGTAGTATATGAATCCAGCAAATATCGACATCAACCACTTAATTCAACCTGAAGATTTTTTAAATCAGAGTTTGAATGTTTTTGCTTTTCAATATGAAAATAATTTATTTTATCGTAAATTTTGCAATTTACTACACAAAACACCTGCAAACGTTAGCTCATTAGAAGAAATTCCATTTTTACCTATTCAGTTTTTTAAGAGCCACAAGATTTATTCTTCTTCAAATACACCACAAATTACTTTTAAAAGTAGTGGTACAACCGGAAGTATAACTAGTAAACATCAAATAGCTGATCTAAGTTTATACGAAAAAAGTTACTTTAATGCTTTCGAAACAGAATACGGAAATATTGAAGACTATTTAGTTTTAGGACTTCTTCCTTCTTATTTAGAGCGTAGCGGTTCGTCCTTAATTTATATGGTAAATAGTTTTATAGAACGCAGTAAGTTTAATGAAAGTGGCTTTTACCTTGATAATCTTGATGCTTTAAAACAAACTTTAGAAAAATTTGATGGTAAACGAAAAATTTTGCTCATAGGGGTTAGCTTTGCTTTATTAGATTTTGCTGAAAGGTTTCAATTGAAATTAAACTCTACTACTGTTATGGAAACAGGAGGTATGAAAGGGAGACGTAAAGAGTTAATTCGTGAAGAATTACATGTTCAATTAAAACAAGGTTTTGGCGTTCAGCAAATTCATAGCGAATATGGTATGACTGAGTTGCTTTCGCAGTCCTATTCTACAGGAGATGGAATTTTTAAGTGCCCAACAAGTATGAAAATTTTAATTCGTGATACAGAAAATCCACTACATATTTTAAATAAACAAAAAACAGGAGGGATTAATATTATCGATTTGGCAAACTTATATTCAGTTTCGTTTATCGCTACTCAGGATTTAGGAAGGCAAGTTGCTGATAATGAATACGAAATATTAGGAAGATTTGATCATAGCGATGTAAGAGGATGTAATTTAATGTTTTTTTAATTTTTTATTGAAATAATGATTGTAATTTGTAGTAGATGTACTACTTTTGTTATGTGAAGTTTTTCATAATAGATTGGTTAGTTAATTTGCCTGCTCATTTTAATGAGCAGGCTTTTTTTATTGAATTTTAGAAAGAATAAGTTGATTACAAACAAATGTTAAAGTGGGTAAATTTCAAGCCTAATTTAATATCAATTGTATATTTGTCTTGGATGAAGTTTTTCATAATAGATTGGTTAGTTTAAAACGCCTGCTCGCCCGAGCAGGCGTTTTATTTTTGTTTAAAAACCAAAAAAAAAGCAGCTCTAAAGCTGCTTTTTAAAATTCAATTTTCTACTCTAGTCAAAATAACTAAATTCATCACCATCTTTTATGGCTAACAGGGAGTTATAAATTAATTCAATTACATTTTCAACATCGCTTTTGTGTACCATTTCTACAGTAGTATGCATATAACGTAAAGGTAGCGAAATTAACGCAGAAGCTACGCCACCATTGCTGTAAGCAAATGCATCTGTATCTGTTCCAGTCATTCTGCTAGCAGCCATTCGTTGAAAAGGTATTTTATGCTCGTTAGCTGTATTAATAAGGAGTTCACGGAGTTTGTTTTGTACTGCAGGCGCGTATGAAATTACAGGTCCATCGCCCATTTTTGTTAAACCTTCCTTTTCTTTTTTAATCATCGGTGTAGTAGTATCATGACAAACATCAGTAACAATAGCAACATTAGGCATTATTCGGGCTGTAATCATTTCTGCACCGCGTAAGCCAATTTCTTCTTGTACAGAATTGGTTATGTACAGACCAAAAGGAAGCTTTATATTATTTTCTTTTAATTTTCTTGCCACTTCAGCAATCATAAATCCGCCCATGCGGTTATCTAAACCACGGCAAACAAATTTGTCTTTATTTAAAATAAAAAATTTATCTGGATACGTAATTACACAACCTACGTGTACGCCTAGCTTTTCAACTTCATCTTTGGTTGTGCAACCAACATCTATACAAATATTATCTAATTTTGGTGTTTCTTCATTATCACCCTTTCTTGTATGTATTGCAGGCCAACCAAAAACTCCTTTTACAATTCCTTGGTCGGTGTGTATATTTACCCGTTTCGAAGGGGCAATCATGTGGTCGCTTCCGCCGTTTCTAATTACATAAATTAATCCTTCATCGGTTATATAATTTACATACCAAGAAATTTCGTCAGCATGCCCTTCAATAACTACTTTATATTTAGCATCAGGATTTATTACGCCAACTGCAGTGCCATAAGTGTCGGTAATAAATTCATCTACATAAGGTTTTAAATACTCCATCCATAGTTTTTGACCTTCCCATTCGTATCCTGTTGGAGATGCATTGTTTAAATATTTTTCTAAAAATGCTAAAGAATCTTTTTGCATGTTGTTTTGTTTTAAATTTGAATCCTTGCGAATTTAATAATCTTTTGAGACTAAAATGTTTATGAATACCTAATTTTGAAATCATTTTAATGAAATTAATATTAATGAAAAACCAATTTTTCTATTTTATATTTTTCTGTTTTTTGATGCATTCAAGTTTTGCGCAAAAAGAAGCTGATACCTTAACAAAGCAGACTAGAGATACTGTAGATGTTGAGATTTATCAATTTGTGAATGATTCTGTTTTTGAAGATGCAGTGTATTTAGATGAAGTTTTAATTCTTCCAAAACTTCAATTCACTAATAAAAAAGACCTTCGCGAATATTTAATTTTACAACGAAAGACTAAAAAAGTTTGGCCATATGCCGTTTTAGCTGCGCAACGTTTAGATAGTTTAAATGTACGTCTAGCTAAAATTGAATCTAAAAGTAAACGCAAGCGCTACACTAAAATGATTCAAAAATATATTGAAGGAGAGTTTACCGACGAGCTAAAAAAACTAACCAAAACTGAAGGACAAATTTTGGTAAAATTGATGCATCGACAAACTGGAGAAACTACCTTTGATTTGGTGAAGGAGTTGCGTACTGGCTGGCGAGCATTTTGGTACAATACCACTGCAAACATGTTTAATATTTCTTTAAAAGAAGAATTTGATCCTTATCAAGTTCGAGAAGATTTTTTAATTGAAGATATTTTGCAGCGGAAGTTCAGCAAAGGTTCGCTAGAAAAACAACCACCAGCTATTTCTATTGATTATTACGAGTTGACTTCAATCTGGAAAGACAAAGTCCAAATTTTTAAATAATTTTTTTTTGATTCTTCTACCAAGCTACATTAGAAAGTTAAAATGCCATTTAACCATTAGGTTAATACCTTTGCGAACATTGCGTTTCTAAGGTTTTTTTTCATCAAAGTCACGTATTAAACAAAATTAAAATGTAATGGCTAATTCTACCTAAAGCAATAGCTTCAAAAATAAACTAAACGTTCTATTTTAGTTCATTCAGAATCTATACGCTACAAATGCAAAACTAGCCAAACAAGCTATATAATTTATGTTTTAGAATTCAAATCAATAATCGTTAGTTGTATTAAAATCGTTGTAAGCACTCATGCCGTGCTCATGTTGGTCTAAACCTTCCACTTCTTCTCTAGCAGGAACACGAATTCCAATGGATTTTTTAATGCTGAAAATAAACAACCAAGCAGTTGCGCAGCAAAATCCACCTACAATAGCAACCCCTGTTAATTGATTTAAAAACTGTGACCAGCTAGCTAATTCGCCAAAAATTCCTACGGCTAATGTTCCCCAAATACCACAAAATAAATGAACCGCTACAGCGCCAACCGGATCGTCAAGTTTTAAGCGATCTATAAAACTCACCGCAAAAACAATAACAATTCCAGATACTAAACCGATGGCAATAGCTTCTAGTGGAGACATTACATCTGCACCAGCCGTAATGCCAACTAAACCACCAAGTATTCCGTTTAAAAACATACTTACATCTAAGTTTTTATATAAAATTCTTGAAAATATAAAAGCACCCATTCCGCCAGAAGCCGCTGCTAGACTCGTAGTTACTAAAACTAAAGATGTTAAAGCTGGATCTGCAGATAATACAGAACCACCATTAAAGCCAAACCATCCAAGCCACAAAATAAATACTCCCGCGGTAGATAGTGGAATATTGTGTCCTAATATTACTTGCGATTTGCCTTCTGTACTAAATTTACCAATCCGTGGACCCAATAAAATAATAGCAATTAATGCAGCCCAACCACCAACTGAATGTACCAAAGTAGAACCTGCAAAATCATAAAATCCTAACTTATCTAGAAATCCGCCGCCCCATTTCCATGAACCAACGATTGGGTAAATTAAACCCACGTATAAAATACTAAATAACATAAATGCATCTAATTTAATACGTTCTGCAACTGCGCCAGATACAATCGTAGCAGCTGTTGCAGCGAACATACCTTGAAAAATAAAATCAGTAAAATAAGTATACCCACCATCGGCATATGCTAAAGTGTTTCCATTTTCGGGTAAGCTGATGCCTATGCCAGAAAAACCAAAAAAACCATTGAAGTCGCCAGGATACATTAAGCTAAAACCAACTACATAGTATAGAAGTAATCCTGCACAAATAATAAATATGTTTTTAAATAAAATATTAATCGTATTTTTTTGTCGAGTGAGCCCAATTTCTAATAAGGAAAACCCTAAATGCATAAAAAAAACTAAAGCTGTGCAGACCATCATCCACACATTATTGGTAGTAAATAATTCTTGATTCATAGATTTTGTTTTTAGTTAATAGCTGGATTTCCTGTTTCTTTTGTTCGAATTCGGTAAGCTTGGTCTATAGTAGAGATAAATATTTTACCATCGCCAACTTCTCCTGTTGAAGCTGAATTTAGTAAAGTGTCTACAGTTTTATCAACAAAGTCGTCTGAAACTACAATAACTAGATGTCTTCGCTGTATATCGCTAGTGCTATATGAAACACCACGGTATACATGGCCATGTTTCTCATTTCCAACACCCGTAACATCCCAATAACTAAAAAAATTAACTCCAATATCGTGCAAGTCTTTTTTTACGCGATCAAATTTGGATTTTCGAATAATTGCTTCAATTTTTTTCATGAAGATGATTTTTAAATTTTGATAAAAATATATAATTAATCCTTATCTTTATAAATAATATAGGGGTATAGTATAATTTTTATTATATAAATAAAAATACACCCCTAAAAATTATGGGTATTTAATTTAAAAAGTAAAAAAATGTTTTTTTTGTAAAAACTAAAATTAAAAAACGAGAAAAAGAATGCTAACTCAAATTTGTTTCTAAAAATTCAATTTAACTTTTGGGTATTATATCATTTTAATTGTATAATGTTACTAATTTATATTCCAATGTAAAATAAAGGCGTAACAGCCAACTGCAGATAGGTGTTCTAAGGTCTTTCTAAGTACGAGAAACATTTTAAATAACATTCGGTATTAGGATAAATGTTTTTTGGTTGGAACACCTAGGACTTTTAGTTTTTTAATGTCCTTAATTAGGTTTTGCTTTCCTGTTAGTTTTTTCATGGCATCATCAAACTTGTCTTTACTCGAATCAATACGATTTCCTAGCGTTTCTAATTCTTCAATTAAGTTGGCAAATTTATCATGAAGGTTTCCTGCGTGTTTAGCAATTTCCATAGCATTTTGCTGTTGTTTTTCGGTTTTCCAGATCATTTCAACAGTGCGCAAAGTAGAAAGTAATGTGGTAGGACTAACCAATAAAATATTTTGTTGGAAAGCTTCATAAAAAAAGTTAGTATCTTCACTTTGGGCTAAAAAAAGCGCGGGTTCAACAGGAATAAAAAGCAACACAAAATCAGGACTTTTTTCATGATGCAGATCTTCGTACTTTTTGTCTTTTAAGCCTTTAATATGATTTTTAAGAGAGAGTAAATGAGCTTTTAAGGCTTGTTCTTTTTCTTTTTTATCATCTGTACTCATATACCGTTCGTAAGCGGTTAGGCTCACTTTTGCATCGATAATCATTTTGCGTTGATCGGGTAAATGAACAATTACATCGGGAAGTTGGGTTTTGCCACTTTCATTTTTGGTGGCTACTTGCACATCGTATTCTATACCTTTAGTAAGTCCAGATTTTTCGAGTACGCGTTCTAAAATTACTTCGCCCCAATTGCCTTGCATTTTATTATCTCCTTTTAAAGCTTTGGTTAAGTTTTGGGCTTCTTCTGCAATACGAATATTTTGTTCGTTTAATTGCTTTAACTGTTGTTCTAGCTTTGAATTTTCTTTAAGAAAGGTTTCATTATTCTTAGAAACTTGTGCTTCAAAATGTTTAATCTTTTCCTGTAAAGGGGAAAGAATTTGGTGTATGTTTTTTTGATTTACTTCCGTAAATTTTTCTGTTTTTTGTTCTAGAATTTTTTGAGCCAAGTTTTCAAATTCAGTTTTAAATCGTTTTTCTAGTTGAACTAAATCTGATTTTTGATCGGCTAACTTTTCTTGCAAATGAAGGTTTTTAGTCTGTTCACGAGTTAATTCTTGCTGGAATTCATTTTTTTGATTTTCAATTTTATCTTGTTTTTGAAGCTGATTTTCTAGGACTTCAATTTTAGATTTTTTCATTTTTTGTCCTAAAAAAAGACCTAAAAATAAAGCAACTACTAAACTAATTCCAACAAATATAAATTCCATTTTAAATTGATTTATTGTTTAAGCATCTTCTGCGGTAATTTCTGCAATCTTTACAATTACTTGTGTAGCTTTTAACATACTTTCTAAAGGAACATATTCGTATTTTCCATGAAAATTATGTCCACCAGCAAATATATTTGGGCAGGGTAAACCTTTGTAGCTTAACTGAGAACCATCGGTGCCACCACGAATGGCTTTAAAAATGGGTTCAATTTTTAAGCTTCGCATTGCTTTTTCAGCAATATCTACAATGTGCATAACGGGTTCAATTTTTTTACGCATGTTGTAATATTGGTCTTTCAATTCGAGTACAACATTTTCTGTTCCATGAATAGCTTGCAATTTTTGTACTTCATTTCGAACTAAATCTTTGCGTTTTTCAAAAAGTACTTCATCGTGATCGCGAATAATGTAATGCAAATGCGTTTCTTCTACTTCTCCTTTGATATCACTTAAATGAAAAAATCCTTCTTTTTCAGTTGTTTTTTCAGGTACTTCATCAGCTGGTAAAGCCTGTATAAATTGGCTAGCCATGTACATACTATTTACCATTTTTCCTTTTGCATATCCTGGGTGTACAATTCTTCCTTTAAAATAAATATCGGCCGATGCTGCATTGAAGTTTTCATACTCCAATTCGCCAATTTGGCTGCCATCCATGGTATAGGCCCATTTCGCTCCAAATTTTTCTACATCAAAATAATGGGCTCCACGGCCAATTTCTTCATCTGGTGTAAAGCAAATTCTAATTTTTCCATGTTCAATTTCAGGATGGTCTATAAGGTATTTCATGGCAGAAACAATTTCGGTTACACCAGCTTTATCATCTGCACTAAGCAACGTAGTTCCATCGGTAGTGATGATGGTTTGTCCTTTGTATTGCTGTAAATCTTCAAAATAATCAGGAGATAGGACAATATTTTCTTCTTTGTTTAAGAGAATATCTTTTCCATCGTAATTTTCATGAATTTGCGGATTAATATTACTAGCCTTAAAATCTGGAGAGGTGTCGTAATGTGCTACAAAACCGATACATGGCACTTTTTTCGTAGTTGTTGCTGGTAAAGTTGCCATAATGTAGCCTTTTTCATCTACTTCAACATCGCTCATTCCAATGCTTTGTAAATCTGTTTCGAGCAATCTGATTATTTCCCATTGTTTTTCTGTACTTGGTGTAGAATGGCTAGTTGCATCGCTTTGGCTATCGATTTTTATGTATTTTATAAATCGGTTTAAAACTTCTTCTTTATTAATTTCAATCTGCATTATTGTAATTTTTATTTTGTGTTATTTTCTTCGTCGATCCAATTAATTTCTTGGTTTTCCTTTAAATTAAATTTCTTTTTAAAGCTGTACACAATGGCGTATAAAATGGGGGTATCTATTAAAGCAATCAAGGCTTTAAATAGAAAACCACTTAAGAGTAAAGTCCAAAAGTCTTTCCAGTCTAATTGTCCAAAAATACTTAATAATCCTACAACTGCAGCTGTATCTACAAATTGAGAAGTAAATGTACTAAAGTTGTTGCGAAGCCATAAATGTTTTCCTTGCGTAATTTTTTTCCAAAAATGATACACCGAAACATCGATGTATTGTGCCAATAAATAGGCCAACATCGAAGCGCCAACGGCAATACCTGTTGCTCCAAATACTTCATTAAAAATTTTATTGTTTAACGGAGATTCTGCATAGGCTGGTAAATAATCTGCAATTAACACAATTAGCAAGGTAAAAATTGAAGCGAAAATTCCAGAAGTAACCACCCAATTTGCTTTTCGTTTGCCATAAATTTCACTTATCGTGTCGGTGATTAAAAATGTAATGGGATAGGGTAAAACACCCACAGAAATTTTAAAAGTGTAGATTCCAAAAAAATCTATGTTCACAAATTTCTTAAAAATTAAATTAGCCATTACTAAAGATGCTATAAACAAGGCAGCTAGGATTAAGTAAATCCGTAAAGCTAAATCTTTATCTTTATTTTTCAAATTTTTGGGTGTTGCGCTTTATATTTGCTTACAAATATAGAAGTGTGTTTGTATTTTAAATAACTTTAAACTGTTTTATTCACTTCGCTTTACGCTAAATTATTCTTAAAACTATTGAATTCATTCACAACCACATACATTGCCATTGGTAGTAACCAAGGAGATAAATTAGAAAATTTAAACCAATCTATTCAGTTAATTTTTGAACGTATCGGTACTGTTAAAGCAGTTTCAAAAATATATACAACGCCAGCATGGGGGTTTAACGGCGAAGATTTTTTAAATGCTTGTATAGCTGTACAAACAAAATATTCTGCTGAGGTTTTACTTCAGAAACTTTTGGCTATTGAAATTGATTTAGGTAGAATTCGAATTCCACAAGCTGGATATCAAAACCGCATCATCGATTTAGATATTATTTTTTTTGGTGAAGAAAAACACGATTCTAGCCAACTGCAAATACCACATCCTAAATTAGCAGAACGAAATTTTGTATTGTTTCCTTTAGCCGATATTACCCCAAAATTAATGCATCCACTTTTGCTAAAGCCTATTGAAGAATTGTTGAAAAAATCTGAAGATGCATCTAAAATAAATGAAGTTTCAGAAAAGTTGAAAATTCCTATTTTACCGAAGATAACTTCAAATTACGTTGCTATTGAAGGTAATATAGGTGCCGGAAAAACCAGTTTGGCAACTATGATTTCTGAAGATTACAATGCAAAGTTAATTACCGAACGTTTTAAAGATAATCCTTTTTTGCCCAAGTTTTATGAAGACCAACATCGATACGCTTTTCCGCTAGAAATGTCCTTTTTAGCCGATCGGCATCAACAATTATTAGACGATATCTCGCAATACGACTTATTTTCTGATTTTGTTGTAGCTGATTATGATGTTTACAAATCCTTGATTTTTGCAAAAGTAACCTTGCAAGAAGATGAATATAGTTTATATAAAAAGGTTTTCGATATAATGTATAAAGAGTTACCCAAACCCGATTTATACGTGTATTTATACCAAAATACCGAACGACTTTTAGCTAATATTAAAAAGCGGGGTAGAAGTTACGAGCAAAACATCGAACCTGAGTATTTAGAAAAAATAAACCGCGGTTACTTAAATTTTATAAAAAGTCAACAACAAATAAATGTAAAAGTCATCGATATTTCTGATATGGACTTCGTAGCTCACCGAAGCGATTATATCAATTTGTTAACAACAATTTCTAAACACTGAGTTTGAGATTTAAGATATCAAATTCAAAAATCATCAACCATAAATCTAATATCAGCAATCATTAATCCCAAATCAACAATCAAAAAATCAACTAACTTCGCATTACATCTGGTATTTCACACACTGGAATTGGGTTCATTTTATGTTGATTTTTAGCATTCAAGTTTCTATAGATTTCTAAAACACGTTTTTGTCTTTCGTTTAAATTTTCATTTGAAGCATTTTCAACATACAACATAGCCCATTCTAATTCGTCGTAACTTGCTCCTAGTTGATCTTCATCGGTTCGGCTATCGCCAAAAAGTCCATCGGTTGGAGCCGCTTGTTGAATTTCTTCGGTAATGCCTAAATAAGCGGCAATTTCATACACTTCAGACTTCATTAAATCTGCAATTGGACTTAAATCTACGCCGCCATCTCCATATTTGGTGTAAAATCCAACCCCAAAATCTTCTACTTTATTGCCCGTTCCAGCCACTAAATAGCCATGCAAAGCAGCAAAATAATATAGTGTAGACATTCTAAAGCGAGCTCTTGTATTGGCTAAACTTAAACTCTTTTGGTCAGATTCTGGTGTTTGGGGTAAAGCCGATTTAAAAGTTTCAAAAGTTTGGGTAAGATCTACTTTTAAGCTGCTTACATTGGCAAATTGCTTTTTTAAATTTTGAATATGTTTTTGCGCTCGACTAACTTGATTTAAATCTTGATGAATCGGCATTTCTAAACAAAGCGTTCGCATTCCTGTCTTTGCGCACAAAGTTGAAGTAACAGCAGAGTCAATTCCTCCAGAAACTCCAATTACAAAACCTTCTGTTTTGCTAGTTTCTGCATAATTTTTGAGCCAACTTACCATGTGTTTTACAACTAAATCTGTTTTCATAATTCAATTTTAGGTAAAAATACAACACTCGCTTAGTTTACAGAAACGAGAACTCCTTTAGATTATTTTTTTTAACCAAAGTTTGAAGCTCTTCATAAGAAATTGTTTAAAGTTAGCTCAAAGCCGTAAATTCAATTAAATTTGTTTTCCAAATACAACTAAAAAAAATGTGTAGATTTTATATTAAAAGTTTAAGTTTTTTAAGTTTAATCCTTCTTTTTGCTTGTGCTGAAGAAAAAGTAAATAATGAAATTAACAAAATAGAAGTAGATTTGGAACTTAAACGCTTCGACCGTGCTTTTGCTGAAGCTTCACCTAGCGATTTGCCAAATTTAAAAAATGAATATCCGTTTTTATTTCCTACACAATTTCACGATAGTATTTGGGTAGCCAAAATGCAAGACACTTTGCAAATAGAAATCCAAAATGAAGTAGCCCAAAAGTTTTCTGATTTTTCAAAACATTACCAAGATATTGAGCTGTTTTATAAACATTTAAAATATTATTTTCCTGAATTTTCTGTACCTAGCCTAATCACTATAGCTGAAGAGGTAGATTATAAAAACAAAGTAATTTTAACCGATAATTTTTTGCTAATTTCACTCGACAATTATTTAGGTAAAAATCATCGATTTTACGAAGGAATCTATTCTTATGTTGCAGAATTACAAGATCCTAATTACTTATTAACCGATATAGCAGAAAAATATGCTCGCGAGTTAAACCAGCATAAACAAGGAAGAAATTTTTTATCGACTATGATTCATTATGGTAAATTACGCTACATTATTCAAGAGTTAATTCCATTTCAAGAAGCGCATTTAAACTTGCATTATACGGCAGACGAGCTAAAGTGGGCAAAGCAAAACGAGACTAAAATTTGGGAATATTTTGTAGAAAAAGACTTGCTATATAGTTCAGATCAAAATTTAAATGAGCGTTTTATAAATTTAGCTCCGTATTCTAAATTTTACTTAGAATTAGACCCAGAAAGTCCACCAAGATTAGGACAATTTATAGGTTTGCGTATTGTACAAGATTTTATGGAAAAAAATCCCAATGTAAAAATGGACGAGTTACTAAAATTAAAAGAAGATAATCTGTTTAAGCAATCTGCTTACAAACCCCAAAAATAATGGCACACAAAAAATCAGAAATTAGTATTACAGTAGAAACTGACGAAAATAAAATTCCAGAAAAACTAAGCTGGTCAGCACAAGATGGTGGCGTAAATCAAGAAGAAGCCAAGGCTGTTTTACTCTCGCTTTGGGATGCTGAAAATCAAGAAACTTTACGCATAGATTTATGGACAAAAGATATGCCTATGGATGAAATGAAAAAGTTTTTTCATCAGACTTTAGTTACTATGAGCGATACGTATTACCGTGCAACCCAAGATGAAAAAATGACAGAAACTATGAAAGATTTTTGCGATTATTTCGCAGAAAAACTCGACTTGAAGAAGAAATAATATGGCATTAAACAAACTGATATTTGTTTACAATGCCCATAGTAACACAAAGCACGGCTTGCTAGATGCTGCTAAAAAAATACTAAGTCCAAGTACTTACGATTGTAAATTATGTGCTTTAACTTACGGTCCAATTTTAGAAAGGAAAAAATGGAAAAAGTTTAGAAAAGAATCGGGCATTAGTATGGACTTTTTACACAAAGATGAGTGCGAAAAACAGTTTAAATCGAAGTTTGCCCAGCAATATAAATATCCAGTTATCTTAATTCAAAATCATTACGAGCTAGATATTTTTATGAATGCGAAGCAAATAAATAGCTTAGAAAATTTACCTACACTTATTAAAGAAATTGAAAAACGTTTGAAGAATAATCCTAATTAAATCATTACATAATAATTTTTTTGCTCTTATTTTATAACCTATAATTCAATTTCAACATGATGATTCTAGGTTGAATAAATATTCGTTGGTCATTCACCAAAAATTGATTGACAGAGTTGTTGTTTTTGAAACGTACATCAAATAGGTTGGTGGCTTCTATACCAATTTCCCATGGGCTATCTTCTTTTCCATAAAGTAAACTGGCGCTTCCAATTTCAAAAACATTACTTTGGTTTTGGGTTCGGTTTTTATAATGATTGTATTGGTAATCGGCTTTGAATAAAAAATCTTCAAAAAAACGATAACTCACATTAATGTTGGGCGAAGTTTGTATAAATTGATTATCGATAGCCACCGAACTTAAATCATTATAAAACTGCTGAAAACGCAATTCTACATTGGGCCATTTTTCTTTAAATCGTGTACTAAAAGTGAAGGCATAATTGTATGAATTGGAATTGTAATCGATAATTTCTTCATTGATGATGCGGGAGTAATCGCTTAAAGTTACGCCACCAGAAATGCCAAAACGCAATTTTCTAATCAATTTTGAAACTGAACTATTGAAGCTGTACGAATTTTCGGGTAAATCAGTATAAATACTGGTGTTTACTTGGTCTATGCCTTCAATTTCAGTTTGGTTGCGGATGCTTTGAAAACGGCGATTGTAATTAACAGATGCATTCAAAAATAAGCCTTTAAACATATTGAAATTAGAATACCGTAAACGGTATTGATGATACAGTTGATTTTTTAATTCTTCATTACCTCGATACAAGCTGTTGAAGTTCATTAATCGCAAACGATTGGCGAATTGCTGTACATTGCCAAATTGGGTACGCAGATTGTAATCGAAATTGAGTTTTTTACTGGAATTGAACTCGTATTTCATCATCAGCTCGGGTAAGAAAGCAAATTTTTGTTGATTTACTTGTGTTTCATCAAATTGTGCTGTACTCCAATGAAAGGAATGTGCAATTACACCTGGGCGAATAGTCAAGTCTCCAATTTTGGTTTTATACTGAAACCCCGCATAGGCATCGAGCAAACGAAAATCTAAGTCGTTGTTGAAGCCTGCTTCTTGAAAGGGATTCACGCTTCCATCTTCAAGAATTTGTGCATCGTTACTGCCGTAATATTGACTAAAATAATCCGTACCCACCACAGGATAAATATGGTGAAAGTTGTGCAAGACCCAATAATGCTTCACGTCAATTTGGGCAGCTCGGGTGATGCTGCGGTTGTTTTGCAGTAAGTTGAAGCTGTCACCATCGGGTTGAAACGGAATCAGATTTGAAAAAACAGGTTGATTAAACAACCAATCTTGGGTATTTTCACTTTCTACATATTGCAATTTGGTATTGATACTGGTGGTGTGTTTGTAGGAAAATTGCTTGTTGATGCTCATGGTTTTGGAGACATCTAACTTTCTAGGCGATTGGTTTGTAACCACAAAATTTTCTCGAGAAGCGGTAAGCGAATTTAAAGTAGATTGGCTATCGGCATCAGAAGTTTTGACCAACAAATCGATAAACATATCTAAATCCTTAATGTTATCGTACCGTAGTTTGGCTTTATTGATGCTAAATAACATTTCCTGCTCGCTTTCTTGGGTACGCAATTCATCTTCTGCCATGCCGGTTTGGTAGGTAATGTCACTGCTGTTTTGGGTTTCGACAATGCCACGATTGATGATAGAATAGGCATCGAGTTGCCAATTTCTGCCCAAATCTTGCGATAAACTTCCTGCTCCAAAATCGTTTTGATTGAACACAAAATCCTGCTGATTAAGAAACTGGGCAAAATCGTCTCGGTAAATGGAAAATGCGTTTGGACGGTCGATCATATCAGCATAACCGCCTTCAAAATTGATGTAATCGCTCATACTAAAGGATTTTTGCCCAGCATTGTTAAAATCGCCTATAAAGTTAACCGATGTTTTGGGGCTGTAGTAAAATAGGGTAGGATTAACCAAATACCGATCTTCATGTCCAGCGCCTGTTTCGATGTCTCCAAAAGCAAATTTTTTCTTGCCTTCTTTTAGTTTGATGTTGAGCGCCATTTTATCGCTATCTTTTAACCCTTTTAAAAAAGCCACTTCCGAATAATTGTCTAAGGCTTCTACTTCATCTACCGCATCGGCGGGAATGTTGTTGACGCCGAGTTTGGGGTCGCCAAAAAAGAATTCTTTGCCTTCAATCATGAGTTTGGTAACTTGTTTACCATTAACGGTTACGTTGCCTTCTCTATCTACTTCTACACCGGGGAGTTTTTTTAAGATGTCGCGGAGTTTGCGCTCGTCTCCAGTCTTAAACTGGTCGGTACGGTAGGTGATGGTATCTTCCTTCACAATAACTGCCATCTCAGCTTTTACCAACACCGCTTCTAGACTTTCGTTGCTTTCTAGTAAGGTGTAATTTTTGGTGGTACTTTCTTCAATTTGTAGGGTGTCAGTAATTTTTGAAAACCCCATGTGGGTAATTTCAATTTTGTAGGGTATGGCTTTTTTCAGCTCCAACTTATACCGCCCTAACTCATCAGAAATGGAAAAGGTGATTTGTGCATCGGGATTTTCTATAGGTGTTGCAATGAGGTTGGTGTAGGGTAAGGCCATACCTGTGCTGTCTTGGACTGTGCCGGTTAGGGTTTGGGCGAAAGTTGTTATTGAGCAGAAAAGAAAAAGAAGAAATATTTTGAAGTGGAATTGGTGCAAATTAGATATTTTGTTTAATTATGCATAAAATTTCGTTTATAATTTTAAAATGCTCGCTTCAGAGTTAATTTAGAAAAATTATTTTCCATGTAAACTATCAATCATATCACTCATTAGCTTTTTAAAATCTTCCAAACTAATAATAATTTCTTCATTTGGAAAATTTATTTCAGGATTTTCTATAATTGATAAGTCTTCTGCAATTATTTCGAAATTTTCTGACTTATAACCAAGAACTAAACCTGGGAAGTTAGTGAAAATCGAAGGACCATATCCTGTAGGTAATTCTGTGGCTAACCAAACCTTATATTTTAATTTTTTATTGCCTCTGATATCATTTATAAAATAGATTAGATCAATTTCTTTACATTCATAACCTAATATTCGTTTCTTATTCCCATTAAACTCCCATTCGAATTCAACATTTCTATAATTAATATAATAGGTTGTGCCACTAATTTCCTCCAAAGAAATATTATTATTATTTTTTTGGTTGTAAAAATTCTCCTCAGTTGGTAAACCTATGCTAATTTGAAACTGGTTATTTTGTCCAAAGTCACTGCCCATTTGTTCAATATACTTAAACCATGATTTGTTTTTTAAATTGTTTATTTTTAAACTATATTTAATATTCCCTACATTTTTTTTTAAATCACTGGCTCTACTCCTTAGTCCAATATTCTCTATTTGACTTATATCTTTTGTGTATATCTTTCCATAAGTAACTTCCAAGCCTTGAGAAAAAGCTTGGAAGCTAATTAAAAATAACAGTATATTTTTTAACATAATATTATTTTACTATTACAGGAGTTAATAGATCTGAGTTGAATGTAGGTGCACCAACACAAATGTTGTAATACCAATAATAAGCATTATAATAATCACCATAATCATAAATTTCGCCAAATGCCTCTTGTTCTGCATTTACAGCACCAAAAGCATAGTCATGACATCCGTCATTTAAATTATCCGATTTAAACCCACTTGCCGCAAAAGCAAATACGCCTAATACTAAAGTTAATACTAATTTTTTCATTTTGATTAATTTTTAAATTTTGTAACATCTCGGAACGGTATTTTAACTTTCTCTTGTAACAAACAAATTTTATTTTTTCTTAAAAAGTTAGTTTTCAATACTATTTAGAATCTGATATTACCATTCACTTTTGATATATATTTATCATAAGTAATTATTTTTTTGTCTTTAGAATTAATTTCATTCAATTTTATACTTTTAAATTTTATATCTTTCAAATAATAGACACTATCTAATTCATATAATTCTATAATTAATCCGGGAAGGCCAAAGTAATTTTTTGGACCAAAATTTAAATTGATCTCGGTGGTAAACCAAGCTGTCACTTTTGTTTCTACTCCCTTTTCATTTCTTTTTATTGTTTCTGCTTTTATGCAATTATAACCTCGTATAATTTTATGTTCGTTTTTAATTTCCCATTTGTAGGGCTGTTTATTGTAATATATTATTAGATCTTCTCCCATAAAATTACCCTTATGATAAATAGAGTTTTTTTGTGTGTTTATGAAATAAGTTCCTTTTGCCAATTGGTTGGTTATTTTTCCATAAGCATCATTGTCCATGAAATTTAGCCTTTTAAAAACATATTTTTCTCCATTAAATTGAAGCGAGTAATAAGGGTCGTCTGCTTTCAGTGCTTTTTGCTTCTCATAATATTGCTCAACTAATATTTTTTTGACATACGAATCATTAATTGAAGTAGTGTCAATTACCATTTTGATAACATTTTGACCATAAGTAATTTCACCACTATTGGGTTGAGAAAAAATAATACTAGTCACAAAAAAAATTGCAGATATAAACTTTATTTTTATCATAAATTGTGAAATAAACACTAATCCTATTATGTATAGGATTAGTGTGTTTGATTAATTACCTAATAGTTTTCTAGCCTCACATCTTTCATAAGATCTTATGCTCCTATCCCATGCATAGTCGCTACCCCAACCATTATTATAGTAAAAAGCAAAAATTACATGTTGTAATTCGTTACAGTCTTTAATTACTGTTATTGGGTCATTATCATTTGTAACAAACCCACTGCTTCCAAAAGCAAATACGCCTAATACTAAAGTTAATACTAATTTTTTCATAATTTCTAAATTTTTAAAATTTTAATTTTCTGTTCCCGTCTCGGAACGTAATTCCAACATTCTTTTACAGAAAGTGGTTGAGGTCATCATGAAAAAACGTACATTTGTATTTGAGTTTTGGATGTATGTTTTTCATGCATTTACGATGATGAGCTTCTACTTTGTAGGAGCTTTCTCTTTTTTTGTTTAGTTGCAGAAGATTGACATATTTTATTGGTTTACACTTCAAATTAAGTTAAAAAAAACTATTCTAGCAAGGGAAAAATTGATTTTTTTTTTTTTTTATTATTGATAATCAGACAATTAAGAAGTGTTAAATTGTTTTGTGATTTCTTTATTCTATGCAAGTCAAATAGGCTTTATAGAAACCCCATATGGGTAATTTCAATTTTGTAGGGAATGGCTTTTTTCAGCTCCAACTTATATCTACCTTTTTCATCACTTATAGAAAAGGTGATTTGTGCATCGGAGTTTTCTATAGGGCTTGCAATGAGATTAGTGTAGGGTAAAGCTATACCTGTGCTGTCTTGTATTACGCCGGTTAGGTTTTGGGCGAAAGCAGTTGTAGTGAATAGAATTAAGAAAAAGTATTTTAAATTTTTCAATAAATAAGTTCTCTAATTGATCGTGAAATTATTTTAATTAATATTTTATCAATGGAAATTTATCACATTTTTATATATAATTTGATTTTACCTAATTTTCGTAAAGTGAAGATTTTTTTCTTAAATCTTTTTTGTGAGATTCTTCATCAGTAAGTTTCCCCTCTGGCTTTTTAATTTCAATATGGTCATCAAAACTTATATCAACAGCTTCTAAAATTAAAAGTCCTCCATCTTCTTCGTAAAGCAATACTAAGCCAGGTAAACCATGGTAGCGAAGTGGTCCGAAAGGCACTGAAATATCTTTAGTAAACCAAGCAACTCTATTTTTGTCATCACTGGAAATAATTTCAGCTTTTTGACATTCAAAACCTAGTATGTTTTTAAATTCATTTTTTATATTCCATTTAAACTTAGGATATGCAACTAGTTGACTATCATCAAACAAACTAGTGTAAAAATAGATATCATTTAAAATGTCTGAATAAAATTCTGATTTGGCACCAGCTTTTGCTTCAAATAAATTAAAATTATTATTGCTATCTGAATCCAAACTTTCAACTACTTTATAACTAGATTCATGTTTGTTGAAAATTAATTTGGCTTCTACTTTTTCAAATTCATTTATTTGTTTTAAAATAAACAGGTTACTGTTGCTATCACTCTTATTATTTTTTATCTTTTTGGTTGCCCGTTCTTTATCTAAAGATAAAGTATACGATATTGTTCCTGCAACTTGAGCGAAAGAAATTGATAAAATAAAAAAAAATGATATTAAAAAAAGATGTCTCATATGTAAAAGTTTAAAGCCTTGAAAGCTATGTTCCAAGGCTTTATTGAAAAATGTTTATTGGCTACAAGGATTCTATACAATCTGTGTAAATATTCATGTATGCCCAAAGGTACAATTCGTGGTATTCTCCATTCAAATCATCACCAAATTGATCAGCAGTATTTTGAACTATTGCTCTTGCTTCTTGTACAGAGTCAGACTGTGGACTAACATATGTTTCGAAACTACTAGTACCGAATGCTATTGTACCTAATGTTAAGGTTAAAAGTAATTTTTTCATAATCTGTAAATTTTATTATGTTTCTAAATAATTTTATGAATTTTCCCAGCTCTTTTGTTATGGTGGTAAGGTTCATCATGAAAAAACCTACATTTGTAGTTGGTAGTGGATGTATGTTTTACATGCATTAACGGTGAGGAGCCTCTACTTTGTAGGAGCTTTCTCTTTTTTAGATTAGTTGCAGAAAATTGACATATTTTATTGGTTTAATTGTTATTATATCTACCTAAGGCTTGTTTTACTATCTCATTGAATTTTTCTTCTGTGATTTTTTCTAAATCATCAGGAATAGTAATATCTTTTTGTTTTTTAAATGTAATTTTTTCTAAGTTTATTATAATTCCATTAGGGGTTTCAACTTTTACCACTAATCCTGGCAATCCGACATATGTAAGCGGACCAAAAGGTTTGTTAATATTTGTTGTGAACCATATCTTTGTTATTTCTTTATCTTCATATAAAGCCAAGGAACAATCAAAACCATTGATTTTTTTGTTAAAAGCCCCATCTTTAAAATCTAACTTTGAGACATCAATAATTTTATTGATATCTACTAAATAACCATTTTTATTAAATCCTTTTTGTACTTTAAATAAATTATTTTCCTTGAAATAAAAATAATGATCTGGATATAACTTTTTGACAAATTTTGATTCAATTTCGTCATGATCTGAATCCATTCTTTCAACCATTGAAAAATAAGATACATTATCTTTAAAAATTAATGAAAATTTCTGTTTTTCTGTATTTTCAATTGTTTTAAAAAAAGTTTTTTTGAATTTTTCTTTTTTTTCTCCTTTAGTATCATTGAATACAGAATCAAGATTTATATTGTATTTAATTTTATAAATGGCTTTACCATGATTTTGAGCTGCTGTAATATTTATAAAAATAAAAAAAAAATAAAATGTATTTAGTCATTTAAATGGGTATTAAAAATCTCTTATCCATATCTATAATATAAATATAAATAAGAGATTTAAATTTTAACAATTTTCTTCGATATAATATTCCATTGCTAAATAAGCAAATTGATTTCTTGCTTCTTCTGTGTTTGGGTACACAAGTAGGCTCGCTGCTCTTGTCCCATAATCCCATGCGTCATTCAAGCAATCTTGGCTAGGATCTTGTTGTAGTTCTTGTGTGTCAAACCCACTGCTTCCAAAAGCGAATACACCCAATACTAAAGTTAATACTAATTTTTTCATTTTGATAAATTTTTAAATTTTATTTGTTGTTCCCATCTTGGAACGATAATCCAACTTTCTTTTATAGAAATTGGTTAGATACTGTTTCTGCCTCAAATTTAATCAATAAAAATGTGTCTTTTTGCCCTATGTTTCGTTGTAAAAATAAACCGTAGCTAAGGCTATGCTTGATTTTTACGCCTTACCTATAACAAAAATCCATTATTTTTATCCTGAGTAAATTTAAAACAGAATCAGTATAGGTCATCATGAAAAAACGTACATTTGTATTTGGATGTGGATGTATGTTTTTTCATATTTCCGCTAATTAAGCCTTTGCATATGCAGGGGCTTTTTTTTAGCGACTTGGTGTGTATTGCTTCCTGCCTTATCAATACTTTTTTATTGTTAATTTTTGATGAATAGTGACAATTTTTATCGGTTTTACATTTCAAATTTATAAAAAAAAAAAAAAACAATGTAGCAAACTTTTTTTAATTAATTTTTTGATTATCAGGTGTTCACCTTTTGATTTTTCTTACGCTACACCATGTATAATAGATTACAATGCAAGATTACCATAACACCTACACCGCTATTAAATAATTGTCAAATTTAAAATTGTAGTCCATTAAGCTAGCAAACTAATTATATTTGCGGCATGAGCATATCCAAACTAAGCGAGTCCATTAAAGACTCCCCACAATTTTCGGAATTGATGGGGATTTTTGCGTCACAATCCGAACAACATCCTAAGCTTCAATTGAAAAACATAGTCGGTTCAGGTTTTTCTATTTTGCTGGCAGAAGCCTTTAAACAAAGCGATGTTCCATTTTTAATTTTATTGGAAGACAAAGAAAGTGCAGCCTATCATCTCAACGATTTAGAAGGATTAATCGGCGAAAAAGACGTGCTTTTTTACCCTGGAAGTTACCGCAGACCCTATCACATCGATTCGCTTGCTGGCGAAGAAACCGATAATGCCAATGTTTTGCTTCGTGCGGAAGTGCTCAACCGCATCAATTCCAGAAAAAAATCTTCTGTGATTGTTAGTTATCCCGAAGCGCTTTTTGAAAAAGTAGTCACCAAAAAAGAACTGGACAAAAACATTTTAAAAATCAATGTCGGTGAAGAATTGAGTTTGGACTTCATCAACGAAGTTTTATTTGAATACCACTTTAAACGTGTAGATTTTGTTACCGAACCGGGTGAATTTTCAGTTCGCGGTGGAATTATTGATGTGTTTTCTTACAGTAACGACGAACCCTACCGAATCGAGTTTTTTGGTGATGAAGTGGAAAGCATTCGCTCTTTTGATGTAGAAACCCAACTTTCTAACCAAACCAAGAATAAAATAGGCATTATGCCGAATGTGGAAAACAAGCAATTGGACGAAGTACGTGAGTCGTTTCTGAAATTCATTTCGGCTAAAACCATCATTTTTAGTAAAAATGTATCGCTGTTGGAAGCCAAGTTAGATGATTTATTTTCCAAAGCTGAAAAAGCCTATGCGGAATTGGATTCAGAATTAAAACAAAGTCCACCAAAAGATTTGTTTTGTAATGCAGAAGTCATTGCCAAGCAATTTGAAAAATTCAGCTTTGTTGAAGTCAGTAGCCAAACAAAATTTGAAGCTCAAGCGGTATTGGATTTCAACCAAAAACCACAACCTAGTTTCAATAAGCAATTCGATTTATTAATTGAAGATTTAAACCAACGCAACCAAGAAGGTTTTACCAATTACATTGCTTGTATAAGTCAACAACAAGCCAAGCGTTTTCATGATATTTTTGACGACCAAGACCAAAAAGTAGCTTACCAAACCTTGGTTTTTTCCTTGCATGAAGGTTTTGTAGATGCCAATAATAAGTTGCTTTGCTACACCGACCATCAAATATTCGACCGCTACCATAAATTCAAATTGAAGAGTGGTTTTGCTAAAAAGCAAGCACTGACTATTAAAGAATTGACCAGCTTAGAAATTGGTGATTATGTAACCCACATCGACCATGGAATCGGGAAGTTCGGTGGACTTCAAAAAATTGATGTTGAAGGAAATAAACAAGAAGCCATCAAATTGGTGTATGGCGATCGCGATATTTTGTATTTAAGTATTCATTCGCTTCATAAAATTTCTAAGTTTAATGGAAAAGATGGTAAAGCACCAAAAATTTATAAATTAGGTAGTAAAGCTTGGAAGAGTTTAAAACAAAAAACCAAGACCAGAGTCAAGAAAATCGCTTTCGATTTAATTCAATTGTATGCTAAACGCAGATTAGAAAAAGGTTTTCAATACCATCCCGATTCGTATTTGCAACACGAGTTGGAAGCTTCATTTATGTATGAAGACACACCCGACCAAAGTGCTGCTACCGAAGATGTAAAAAAAGACATGGAAAGTCCACAGCCCATGGATAGATTGGTTTGTGGCGATGTTGGTTTTGGCAAAACAGAAGTTGCTATTCGTGCGGCATTTAAAGCGGTAGATAATGGTAAACAAGTGGCTGTTTTGGTACCCACTACCATTTTAGCTTTTCAGCACCACAATTCCTTTAATGAACGTTTGAAAGATTTTCCTGTAACGGTAGATTACTTAAACCGATTTAGAACGGCAAAAGAACGCAGCCAAGTTTTAGCCGATTTAGAAGCTGGGAAAATTGACATTGTCATCGGAACCCATCAACTGGTGAACAAAAATGTGAAATTTAAAGATTTAGGCTTGTTGGTTATCGACGAAGAGCAAAAATTCGGAGTTTCAGTAAAAGACAAACTCAAAACCATCAAAGCCAATGTCGATACGCTTACTTTAACGGCAACACCTATCCCGCGGACGCTTCAATTTAGTTTGATGGCCGCTCGGGATTTGTCGACCATTAAAACACCGCCGCCCAATCGTTATCCTATCGAAACCCACGTAATTCGTTTTTCAGAAGAATTGATTCGTGATGCGGTTTCCTATGAAATTCAACGTGGTGGACAAGTATTTTTCATCAACAACCGTATTGAGAATATCAATGAAGTAGCGGGCTTAATACAACGACTTGTTCCCGATGCCAAAATTGGAATTGGTCACGGACAAATGGATGGTAAAAAACTGGAGCAGTTGATGCTGAAATTCATGAATAACGAGTTTGATGTTTTGGTGGCTACTACTATTATTGAAAGCGGCTTGGATGTAACCAACGCCAACACCATTTTCATCAACAATGCCAATAATTTTGGAATTTCAGATTTACACCAAATGCGCGGACGGGTAGGGCGAAGCAACAAAAAAGCCTTCTGTTATCTCGTTACACCACCTTTACATCACATGACGCCAGATGCCCGAAAACGAATTCAAGCCATTGAACAATTTTCTGATTTAGGAAGCGGAATCGAAATTGCTATGAAGGATTTGGAAATCCGTGGAGCTGGAGATTTGCTAGGCGGTGAGCAAAGTGGATTTATTAACGATATTGGTTTTGAAACCTACCAGAAAATATTAAATGAAGCCATACAAGAACTAAAAGAAAAAGAGTTTAAAGATTTGTACACAGAAGAAAGCAAAGAAGATAAAGTCTTTGTAAAAGAAACGCAAATCGATACGGATTTTGAAATTTTATTTCCCGACGATTACATAAACAACATTAAAGAACGACTTAATCTGTATGCTAAATTAGGAAATGTAGCTAATGAAAAAGAATTGGTAGCTTTTGAAAATGAGTTGAAAGACCGTTTTGGAAGCTTGCCTAATGAAGCAAAAGATTTATTAGATAGCGTTCGGATTAAATGGATTGCCAATGCCATGGGCTTGGAAAAAGTAATTTTGAAGCAACATAAAATGATTGGTTACTTTGTAGCCGACCAACAATCTGAATTTTATCAAACACAGCGTTTTATGCGAGTAATGCAATTGGTGCAGCAAAACCATCAAATGTGCCAGATAAAAGAGAAGCAAACGCGCAACGGACTTCGATTAATAGTGAGTTTTGGTGAAATAACTTGTATTCAAAAAGCAATACATGCACTTGCTGTTTTTGAAGAATTATTGCCCAAAGAAGAACAAAATACAGATGTTATGGATGTTTCAGAAAGATAGATTAATGAACGTTATAGTTACACAACCCACCATCCAAATTTTTATCACTAAACTGCTATTAATAAAATTTAAGTGAACAAATAATTAATGATTTTATTCGTGGCAAACAAAAAGGACTAATGTTAATTGAAAATAAATTTAAGTATTAAATTTTTACAGTCTAGTTATCTTAGATTCGATATAGATTTTTTAAAGAAATATGCATGAAAGCAACTTACCAAAAACATACACTTCAATTTAAACGTCCAAGTGGAACATCGCGTGGAATTTTAAAAACCAAACAAACGTGGTTCATTAAAATTTCAGACAAAAATAATTTTGGAATAGGAGAGTGCGGAATTTTGCGCGGTTTGTCTGTAGACGACCGCCCAGATTATGAAGAGAAATTAAAATGGACTTGCCAAAATATTTATTTAGGAAAAGAAAAATTACTAACAGAATTAATTGAATTTCCGTCGATACAAATTGGTGTAGAAATGGCTTTTGCATCTTTAGCAGCCGCTAATCCTTACGAGTTATTTCCTTCTAATTTTACCCAAGGAAAACAAGGAATCACAATCAACGGCTTGATTTGGATGGGCGATTTTTCTTTTATGAAAGAGCAAATCGAAGAAAAGTTGCAACTAGGTTTTAGCTGTGTAAAGTTAAAAATTGGTGCTATCGATTTTGAAGCAGAATTAGATTTATTGAAAAAAATTAGAGCTCAATTTACAGCCGATGAAGTAGAATTAAGGGTAGATGCTAACGGCGCTTTTCATCCAGATGATGCCTTTGAAAAAATAAAATACCTGAGTGAACTCGATTTACACAGTATAGAACAACCCATAAAAGCCAATCAGTGGAAACAAATGGCCCAACTTTGTGAAAAAACACCTTTGCCTATTGCTTTAGATGAGGAATTAATTGGAGTGTTTAATGTAACAAATCGTCAAGAATTAATACAAACCATACAGCCGCAATACATTATTTTAAAACCGAGTTTGGTAGGTGGTTTTGCAAATACAAAACACTGGATAGATTTGGCAGAACAACAAAAAGTAGGTTGGTGGATTACCAGTGCTTTAGAAAGTAATATTGGTTTAAGTGGCATTGCTCAGTTTACACAAACTTTGCAAAATAACATGCCACAAGGTTTAGGAACAGGAAGTTTGTATACCAACAACATTCCGTCTCCACTAGAAGTAAAAGGCGAAAAATTATGGTATAATCCCAATTTAAATTGGGGTAAAATTTAAATAAATGAGAGATTTTATTGCACAAGCCTTTAAAGCTGAACACGATGCGTGGCGCTATATTGTAGGTACTGTTTTAATTTTTGTAATCTGGCAATTTGGAAGTATTCCATTTCTTGGTGCCGTTTCTTGGCAATTATATCAAGATGGTAAAGATGTAGCATCAGCAGGCGATTTTTCTGTTATGATGAATACTTTGAGTAAAAACTTAACTTTTTTTCTAATGCTTTTATCTTTTGTGTTTGGATTTTTAGGGGTTTGGTTTGTTGTAAAATTTATACATCAACAAAAATTTATAGAGGTTATTACAAGTCGTAAAAGATTTGATTGGAAACGTTTTTTTGTTGGTTTTTCGTTAATTGGGGTTTTTATTATAGGGGTTACAATTGTTGATTATTTTTACAATCCAGAAGATTATGCATTAAATTTTCAACTAGTTCCTTTTTTAATTTTAGCTGCAATAGGAATTATTTTAGTACCTATTCAAACCAGTTTTGAAGAGATTTATTTTCGAGGCTATTTAATGCAAGGTTTGGGTGTAATTTTTAAAAATAGAGCGGTGCCTTTTATACTTACTTCGGTAGGCTTTGGCATGCTTCACTTTTTTAATCCCGAAGTAGATAAAATAGGAAATATTATTATGCTTAGTTATATTGGCACAGGTTTTCTATTAGCTATTTTCGCTTTAATGGATGAAGGTCTAGAACTTTCAATGGGTTTTCATGCTGCTAATAATTTAGTAACTGCTTTATTAGTAACTGCCGACTGGACCGCTTTCCAAACCGAATCTATTTTTATTTCGTTGGCAGAACCAAGCGCTAATTTTGAAGTACTTTTTCCTGTATTGGTAATTTATCCAATTTATATTATTGTTCTTGCTAAAATTTATAAGTGGAAAGATTGGAATAAAAAACTATTTGGCAAAGTAAACCAACCTGTAGAAATAGGAAATATTTAATAAAGTATTGTTTATTTTTTCTACATTTATGCATTATTAAATAAGAAAATATGCTAGACAATATCATCCCCATTCATCCCGATTTTAAACTGAATGGTTATCATTATAACGAAACTGAAATTTATCCAGTTGCGTACAGCTTCATAAAAGAAGGAATCGAATATGAAGAATTAATAGGAAATTTTTTATTGGATTGGTTTAACGATAATTACGAACAAATGAAGTTGCGTACATCAGGTTCAACTGGTGAAGTAAAAGAAATGTTTGTGCATCGCGATAAGATGAAAAATAGTGCTATCGCTACAGCTAAACGATTTAAACTTCCTGCTAAAACCAAGGCTTTGTGTTGTATTCCTGCTAATTATGTTGCTGGTAGAATGATGTTAATTCGAGCCATGGTTTTAGGTTGGCATTTAGATTTAGTAGAACCAAAAGCAAATGCTTTAGCACAAGTAGAAAAAGAATACGATTTTGCTGCTTTAACCCCACACCAATTAAGCAATTCTCTTCATAAAATACATTTCATTAAAAAGGTGATTGTAGGTGGTGCACCCATTTCAGAAAGCTTGTTAAAGAAAATTCAAGATATTCCTACCAAAGTATTTGAAACTTATGGCATGACGGAAACAATAACCCATATTGCAACTAGGCGTTTAAATTCTTCAACAAAAACTAAATTGAAACCATTAAAAGCTCTTCAAAATGTAAGTTTTACTGTAAACGATAAAAATTGTTTGGTAGTTACTGCACCAAAAATAACAGACGAGCCAGTGGTAACTAGAGATGTAGTTGAATTGGTAGATGATATTCGTTTTTATTGGAAGGGAAGACTAGATAATGTAATTAATTCAGGTGGAGTAAAAATTCATCCCGAACAAGTCGAAAAAAAGCTTCAATTGCATATACATAAACCATTTTTTATAGCTGGAGTTCCAGATGAAAACCTTGGTGAAAAAGTAGTTTTGTTTGTAGAGAGTACAAACCCAAATGAAGAGCAAGCTATTCAGGAAACAATAAAGGAGATAGATACTTTAGATAAGTTTGAAGTGCCTAAACAAATTATTGTGGTTGCAGAATTTAAAAAAACACGCACTGCTAAAGTTCACCGTTCAGCAACAATTAAAGCAGGCATTTCAAATTCTGTAAATTAGTTTTCATAAGGATTTTTTAAATTTTATGTAGCTAAAGTAGCATTGCCGTATTTTTGATGAAAATAGACTCATGAAAATTTTAGTTTCGCCAGCAAAATCATTGAACTTAGAATCAGATTTGCCAACAACGAAATATACTCGTCCGTTGTTTTTAGATACAGCTTCACAACTACAACGAAAATTGGCTAGATTAACCAAGCAAGAAGTTGCCAAGCTTATGAGTATAAGCGATAAATTAGCTGATTTAAATTATTCGCGTTTTCAAGAATTTGAAGAAAATCATACTAAAGACAATTCTAGACCAGCAATTTATACTTTTGATGGTGATGTGTATAATGGTATTGATGCCTATTCCATTCCTGAACATAAAATTGAGTTACTGCAAGACCGATTACGGATTTTGTCCGGTTTATATGGTGTTTTAAAACCCTTAGATTTAATACAGGCTTATCGGCTAGAAATGGGGACTAAGTTTGGTATAGTACATAATAATAATTTATATGAAGTTTGGCAAGACAAAGTTACGCGAAGTTTAAATGCTGAAATGAAAAAAGAAGATTTGTTAATCAATTTAGCAAGCAACGAATATTTTAAAGTAATTGATTCAGCTAAATTAAAAGCTAAATTAATTAGTCCAGTATTTAAGGATTTTAAAAATGGAAAGCTAAAAATTATTAGTTTCTATGCCAAAAAAGCAAGAGGAAGCATGACGCGTTTTATAATAGATAATGATGTTTCTGATTTTGATGAATTACTCGGTTTTAATTATGATAATTACCGTTTTAGTGAAGAATATACAGATAATGTAAATGAACCTGTTTTTATTAGATAGTTAATATGAAGGATCAATATAAAAAAGCCTTTTCAATTTGAAACGGCTTTTTTGTTAAGTTAGCTTTTCATAAAATATACTAGTTCCCTTTATTAAAGCATCAATATTTATTAGTTTAATTTTAAGGCAATTTAGCATCTTTAGAGTCGGGTTTATGTAAGGCCATAATGTCTGTGCTGTTTTTAGCTTGGATAGCTTTATCTCCACGAATAGCTATCGGGAAAGCCAAAACTTGCGGCTCATGCTGAAGTAGCTTTATAGCATCTTCAGGGTCTAAAGTTACATTGTTGTTGTAAATTTTTAAAAATTCAGGGTGATTTTTAGCAATTAAATCTTCAATTTTTAAGTTTAATAAATCTGCTAACTCAGTCCATTCTGTTCCAGTAACTTTGGTTTTGTCAATTTCAATAATTTGTACTTCTGCTTTACTTGCTTTTGCAACAGCTATACATTTTGTAGTTAGTTGATGTTCTGGATGACAATATATAGTTATTAATTTATTACTTCGAGCAATCACTCCCATGTCTTTAATATTAGTCATTGTTAAAATTAATTTACCCCAATATACAAGCTTTATTTTTTTTGCTTAAAAGATTTACAAACATTTATAAAATAAATTCTTCTTTTTAGAATGACTTGAAATACTTACTTTTATACTTTTGGCGCATTGGCTAGAATAGTAAAGAAAATCTGTTTATTCGAGCGATTTTTTAATGCATAGTAAAAACTGCACAGAGAATAAGATTTTGTATAAATTGCTGTTCTCGATACAAATTTCTTACTGAAATTTATTCGAATTAAAAGGCTTTATTATAATGTGCAACGAGTTATTTTTACATAAAATTTTAATAGCTAGATGAAGGAGAAAATTATTATTATTGGTGCAGGAGTAAGCGGCTTAGTTGCAGCTATTAATCTAGAAAAAGCTGGTTTTAATTCTGTTATTTTAGATCAATCTGATAGAGTAGGTGGAAGAGTAAAAACCGATTATAGAGAAGGTTATCAATTTGACCATGGTTTTCAGGTTTTACTTACCCAATATCCAGCTGCAAAAAAATATTTGAATTACAATTTATTAGATCTAGTAGAATTTGATCCTGGGTCTTGTATATTTTATCATCAAAAAAAATATTACATTGGAGATCCAAGTCGCAAACTTTCTCTTTTATTTCCAACCTTGTTGGCAAAGATCGGTAATGTTGCAGATAAACTAAAAATCTTGAAATTAAGCAAGGCTTTAAAAAAGAAAAGTTTTGATGATATATTTTTAGCACCCGAAACAACAACGCTTGTTTATTTAAAGGAAAAGGGTTTTTCTGATGAAGTTATAAAAAAGTTTTTTAAACCTTTTTTTACAGGAATTTTTCTGGAAAGCGAATTAACAACGTCCAGCAGGAAATTCGAATTTGTCTATAAAATGTTTGCCGAAGGCAGTGCAGCAATTCCCAAAAAAGGCATTCAAGCTATTCCAAATCAGTTAGCCGCGCAGCTAAAAAATACAGAACTAGAATTTAATACTTCTGTTGAACATATAAAAGCCAACGAATTGGTATTAACTAATGGAAAAACTTTGGCTTTTGATTATTGTATCATTGCTGCCGAAGCCTGGCCTATAATTGCTAACTTAAAGAATCAAGAATCGGCTTGGAAGTCGGTTGAAAATTTATATTTTAAGGTTAAGGAAAAAGTAATTAAAAAACCATTAATTGGTTTAATTGCAGACGAAGCTGCTTTGGTTAACAATATTCATTATCAACCTATCAAAAAATCAGATAATTATCTTTTATCAGTTAGTGTTATTAAACAGCATAACTTATCTAAAGATGAACTGATTAATCGAGTAGAAGAAGATTTAGCTATCTATTGCGATATAAAAGTAGATAGTTTTGTGAAATACTTTAAAATAAAAAAAGCACTTCCAGTAATGCATACCGTAAATTATATGATGCCTCCATCTGAAACACAATTAAAAGACAGAATATTTTTAGCTGGAGACCAACTATCTAACGGTTCTTTAAACGCGGCAATGTTAAATGGAGAATCTGCAGCCAGAGCTGTGATAGCTAAAATTAAAAATGGATTTATAAATGTAAATTAAGCTTGTTAATTTACATTGTAAACTACTTCTTCAAGCGGTCTTCTTACTTTTTTAAAATCGGCAAATTGATCATCTTCTGCACGATATCCAATTGGTAAAACTAAACAAGAAGATAATTGTTGTTGTTTAAGCTGTAGTATCTCGTTATATTTTTCAATTTCAAAACCTTCCATAGGGCAAGCATCGATTTGCTCATAGGCACAAACGGTAAGTATATTTCCAAGTGCTAGATAAGCTTGCTTTGTTGCCCAATTTTCAATTTCTTCGGCTTCTTTTTTAGAAAAATCATCGATTAAAAACTCTCTAAATGGGGCTAAAACTTCATCGGGCGTTGCTCTAACTTCTTTAATGCGCTCGAAGTTTTTTAAAATAAAATCTTTGTTTACTTTTTTTTCGATACAAAACACTAGTAAATGCGAACAAGTTGAAACTTGCATTTGGTTATAACTTACCTTCTGAAGTTGCATTTGCAAACTTTTGTTGTGTATAACTAGCATTTTAATAGGCTGCAGTCCGTAAGAAGTGGGAGTTAAATTGAATGCTTCCTTTAAAATATTAATTTTATGTTCTGCAATATATTTTTCATTATCAAATTTTTTGGTAGCATAACGCCACTTTAATGCTTCTAAACTGGTCATTGTTTTAATTTTGATGCAAATGTAAGTTTAGTAAGCAAACAAATGTTCAACTTAAGTTTTAATTAAGTGAACTTTTGTTAAATGTTAGCATCAATTAAACAAAAGAGTTTCTATGGTAGTGGCCATTTCGATATCTTTTTGCGTAACACCGCCAGCATCGTGAGTACTTAAACTAATTTCTAATTGGTTATACACATTGGTCCATTCGGGGTGATGTGCCTGTGCTTCAGCTTCAAAAGCAATCCTTGTCATGGCTGAAAAGGCTTCTTTAAAATTTTTAAACTCTATTTTAGTATGAATGGCATTTTCATTGTATTCCCAGCCATCTAAATTTTGAATTGCTTTTTCAATTTCTTCTTTTTGTAAAGGTTCCATTTTATTGAATTTTTATTGATTTTTCGATTACTTCTTCTATGCTTATTTGAAGGTTTTTTGGTAATAGGTTATCTTTTGGAATAACAGCTATAAATCGGTCTTCGTTAGAATTATATACTTGCTTAAATATAGGGTTTTTAAGTTGAAGTACATTACAAATTTCTTCAATTAACTCATTATGATGTATTAAATCTGTACTGCCTAAGTGAAAAACCCCTTGTTTATTCCGATTAATTATATAATGTATTTGTTGAGTGAATTTGCTATGTACTGTTGCGTTAATTACTACATTAGGAAAAACTTCTAGCGGTTGATTCAATTCATATAAGCATTTTATCTCATTTATTTTTGGAGAGTTATAACCAAAAATCATGGGTATGCGTACAATATTATATAAGTGGTTTGGCAATCGTAATAATGCATTTTCAATTTTTATTTGAAACAAACCGTATTTGCTTTGCGAGAGAGTTTTGTCGTATTCGTAAGATGGATAGTTGGTAAAGGCATCAAATACATTACTCGATGAAATATAAATCAGTTTTTTATTGTTGGCAACTAAATAATTTATGATGTCAAAATGCGCATAAACCTGAGCACTAAAATCCGACCTAAATGCAGAGATTATGAGATCTGGTTTTAATTTGTCTAGCAAAAGCCCCGGTAATTCTTGTTCTGCATTCCATAAAAAAAATTGTTTATTTTTTTCTAATTTTTGTGTAGACGTGCAGTAGGTACCATATACATCAAAATAAGGATAAAGCTCTTTATACAGATTTTTTCCTAAAAACCCGCTAACACCAAGAATTAATATTTTTTGTTTGGACTTCGCCATAGTATACAAAACTGCCAAAAAGTATAGAGACTTTATGGCAGTTTAGGCTATTTTTAAAGGTTTTGCTAGGCTTTGTAAAAAGGGAGTTTTACAACTTCTGCTTTTAGTTGTTTTTTTCTTACTCGAATAAAAATTTCTGTCCCTAATTTACTGTATGTAGTTTTTACATATCCTAATCCAATTGCCTTTTTTAAAGTTGGGGACATGGTTCCAGAAGTAACTTGGCCAATATGCTTTTCGTCTGCATCAACTATTTCGTAATCCTTACGTGGAATTCCTTTGTCTTTTAATTCGAAAGCAATTAATTTTCTTTCTACTCCGTTTTCCTTTTGTTTTTTTAATTCTTCAGCATTCACAAAGTCTTTTGTAAACTTAGTTATCCATCCTAATTTGGCTTCAATAGGCGAGGTGGTTTCATCAATGTCGTTTCCGTATAAACAGAAGCCCATTTCTAAACGTAAAGTGTCGCGAGCAGCTAAACCAATGGGTTGAATACCAAAGGCTTCACCGGCTTGCATTACCATATTCCAAATAATTTCGGCATCTTCATTTTTGCAATAAATTTCGAAGCCACCACTTCCCGTGTAACCTGTTGCTGAAATAATTACATCTTTACATCCAGCAAATTCCGCTACTTCAAAATGATAAAAAGGGATTTCAGCAAGTTTAATTTTAGTTAAACTTTGCATAGCTTCAACGGCTTTTGGTCCTTGAATAGCTAGCAAAGCATAATTTTCTGAAGCATTGGTTAATTTACATTTATAAGTGTTGTATTTGCTAATCCAATTCCAATCTTTTTCAATATTAGATGCATTTACCACCATTAAATATTTTTCTTCAGAAAATCGATACACAATTAAATCATCTACAATACCACCAGCTTCATTGGGTAAGCAAGTATATTGTGCTTTTCCATCTTTTAAAGTTGAAGCATCATTGCTGCATACTTTTTGTATTAGCTGAAGCGCTTCTGGACCTTCAACAAAAAATTCACCCATGTGTGAAACATCAAATACGCCAAGTTTTTCGCGAACGCATTGGTGTTCTTCGTTTACACCAGCATAGGAAACTGGCATTTCGTAGCCTGCAAAATCAACTAATTTTGCATTTAACTTCTGGTGAATATGGTTTAAAGCTGTTTTTTTCATTCCAAAAATAATTTTTGCAAACTTAAGTGTTTAGCAACAAATCTTTATCCTTATCGAAGTAAGATTTTCTATTTTAGGTTTAGTTTATAAGTTTAATTTTTATATCAATATTGCTAATCGGCCATTCACTATTATCAGTTTTTACTTTAGATATTTTTTCGGCTACATCCATGCCTTCAATTACTTTTCCAAAAACAGTGTGCTCGCCATCTAAATGGTGAGCACCATCTTTTTTTGTTACGATGTAGAATTCAAATGGAGATGAAGCATTACTTACATTTTGTTTTTTGTACTTGGCCGCGGCAAAAGCACCATAATTGTGTTTGTATTTGTTGGTGTATTCACTCGGAATTAAATACCGACCAATTGCAGTGCGGTAATCGCGAGTAAGTACACGGTCCGAATTTCCTGCTTGCACAACAAAATTTGGATCTACTCGATGAAATACACAAGTATTAAAATACCCTAATTTTGTAAGTCGAATAAAATTAGCTCGGTGATAAATTGGTTCTTTAAAAAGCTGAACAATAATATTACCAAATTCAGTTTCAATTTGAACTTTTGTTTCCTGGTTTTCTTGCGCGTATTTTTCTAAAAAAGGCATTAACTCTTCTTGTTGAAGCGTTTTTATGTGCGATAAATCTTTTGTTTCTCTTCCACTAGATGGAAAGTTAATATCTGGAATTTCATCTTTAAATTCTATATTTTCAATGTTTTTTGATTCTGTAGTCGATTTGGTTTTTGTACTTTTATCGGAACTACAGCTAAGTATAATTATTATTATAAATATAAAAAAACTTGAATACTGCATACTTTACTAATTTAGAAACGAAAATAAAAAAAAATCCTTTATTGGGTAGAAAAGCACATGCAGAGATGATGCCTTTATCTCGAAAAGAAGCCTTAGATAGTTTAGATTTTAAAAAGCTAACACCAAAATTTGCAGCTGTTTTATGTTTGTTTTATCCCAAGGCTGGCGAAATTTATTTTCCGTTGATTTTAAGAAACAAATACCCTGGTGTCCATTCCAATCAAGTAAGTTTTCCGGGAGGCAGAATTGAAGCCACAGATGTAGATTTTAGCCATACTGCTTTACGCGAATGTGAAGAAGAAATTGGTGTGCAGCAAAGCCATGTTAAATTATTAAAGCAACTTACCGATATTTATATTCCACCTTCAAATTTTCAGGTAAAATCTTTTATTGGATTTTGTAATAAAGCACCAAATTTTAGACTACAAACTAGTGAAGTGCAGGAGTTAATAGAAGTTAAATTAAGCGATTTGTTAGACGATTCTGTACTTGTTTCAGAAAATTTAAGCACTTCGTATGCACATCAAATAGATGTTAAAGCCTTTAAATTAAATAATTTTACAGTTTGGGGTGCAACAGCAATGATTTTAAGTGAAATCAAATACCTTTTGAAAAGCCTTTAATTTGTAGGTTTTTCTATATTTGCGAAGTTAAAATAGAACAATGGGCTTATTTAAGCAAAATCCGTTTGGACATTATTTATTTTTAAAGAAATGGTTAATCAGAATCATGGGTTCTTTAACTCATAGACGTTATCGTGGCTTTAATCAACTACAAATAATTGGTTCTGAAATTATTAAAGATTTACCCGACACAAAAGTGCTTTTTGTCTCTAACCACCAAACCTACTTTGCCGATGTGGTTGCCATGTATCATGTTTTTAATGCGAGCTTAAAAGGGCGAAATGACAACATAAAAAACATAGGTTATTTGTGGAATCCTAAAATGAATATTTACTATGTTGCTGCCAAGGAAACTATGAAAGGAGGCTTGCTCCCTAAAATTTTAGCTTACGCAGGTTCTGTGAGTATTGATCGAACCTGGCGTGCTGAAGGCAAGCAAGTTAATAGACAAGTAAAAATGAGCGATATTACCAATATAGGGAAAGCTTTAAACGATGGTTGGGTAATTACTTTTCCGCAAGGTACAACTACTCCTTGGAAACCTATACGAAAAGGAACTGCTCATATTATAAAAAAATATAAACCCATAGTAATTCCTATCGTAATCGATGGTTTTAGAAGATCTTTTGATAAAAAAGGTATCAATATAAAAAAGCGTGGAATTCTACAAAGTATGCACATTAAGGAACCACTCGAATTTGATTATGAAAATGATACTGTCAACGTAATTGTTGAAAAACTACAATATGCTATCGAACAACATCCTTCATTTTTAAAAGTACTTACTAAAAAACAATTGGAAGAAGAAGAATTATTGAATGAAAAACGTAGGTATAGTGCTAAAGATTAAAAACTATGCGAAATAATTTCAAAATAAATAGTCTTATTAGGTTGCAACAAGGCATTTAATTTTAAATAGATATCTTGAGTTCAATAAATACATTAAATACATTAAATATTAGTTTTAGCTTTTATGTATTCAGCATTCATTCTTGCAATTTGTAATACGTCAATATCTTGTGGACATTCAACTTGGCAAGCATAAGTATTGCTGCAATTTCCAAAACCTTCATTATCCATTTGGTTAACCATATTCACCACCCGTTCTTCACGTTCAAGTTTTCCCTGCGGAAGTAAACTTAAGTGGCTAATTTTTGCAGCTGTAAATAAAGCTGCGCTTGCATTTTTACAAGTTGCAACACAGGCTCCGCAGCCAATACAAGAAGCAGCATCGAATGCAGCTTCGGCTGTTTTGTGAGTTATTGGAATAGAATTAGCTTCTGGAGCTTGACCGGTATTTACCGAAACATATCCGCCTGCTCCAATAATCCTATCAAAACTACTGCGGTCTACTTTTAAATCTTTTTTTACTGGAAAGGCATTGGCACGAAACGGTTCTAAAACTAATTCTTGCCCATCTTTAAATGCACGTAAATGCAATTGACAAGTACTGATGTTTTGAATTGGACCATGGGCTATTCCGTCGATCATAAAACCACATTGTCCGCAAATTCCTTCTCTGCAATCGTGATCAAAAACCACCGGGCTTTTACCTTCTAAAATAAGTTTTTCATTTAAAAAATCAAGCATTTCTAAGAAAGACATATCTACATCTAAACCCTCTAAAAAATAGTTTTCGAATTTACCTTTTGCTGCTCGATTGGGTTGGCGCCAAATTTTTAATTTTAAATTCATAAGCTACTTATTTTCATTCCAAATATTCCAAGCTTTTAAAGCTTGGTATTCTAACATTTTTAAACCGTTACTTAACTTGGCCCCTTTTTGTTTACCAAGAGCTAAAAATTTGGTGAGTGGTGGATTGTAAACTAAATCGTATAAAAAGTGTTTTTTAGTTAGATAAACATAAGGAATATCAGGGCATTTTTCTTCATTAGGACTTGTACCAATTGGTGTACAGTTTATAATTAAAAAGTGTTTGTTTAATAATTCTTCAGTTAAATCTGTATAGGCAATTTCTCCAGCATTTTTAGGATTTCTGCTTACAAATGTTGTTGCAATAGACATGGATTTTAAAGCAGAAGCGATAGCTTTAGCAGCGCCACCTGTTCCAAGAATTAGCGCTTGCTCATGGTGGTTTTCAATTAAGGGAAAAATAGACCTTATAAACCCATATGCATCTGTATTGTAGCCCACAGATTTCCCGTTTTCAAACTTAACGGTATTCACTGCTTTTATGCGTTTTGCAGTTTCATCTAATTCATCTAAAAATGGAATAATTGCTTCCTTATATGGAGTTGTTACATTAAAACCTTCTAAGTTAGAATGTGTTGAAGTTAACGAAGATAATTTTGGTATTTCTGCTTCATCAAAATTAATGTATTCTGCTTTAATATTGTTTTTTTTGAAGTAATCTGTAAAGAATGTTTTTGAAAATGAATAGTCTATATCTTTTCCAAGTAAACCAAATTTGCGCATATTATTTCCTTTTCTTTTTACCATACCAAGCTAAGGATAAAACAATAAATATCCCAACAAACATAAAAATAATTGCTATCCAAGTAGAAGAATCTTCTAAATTTGGCCAATAGCGTTGGTAGTTTGAAAGGATTTTATTGTTATTGGAGTCTAAAATCATTTTTCCTACAGCATCAGTTTTAAAAACTGGTTTTTTCCAAGGCCAAACCACACCTAAACTACCAGTAATAAAACCAATAATTATTGAATAAGTAATTGATTTATAGTTTTTTAAAACAAATCCTAATAGGTGAGATAAACTAATTAAGCCAAAAACAGACCCAGCTGTAAACGAAGTAAGTATCTTTAGTAGTTTAATTCTTTGTTTATTTTCTGTAAACGAAAAATCCAATTTAGAAATATCGTAGAGTGTATCGAAAAGTGCATTTACCGAATCGACAAGCAACAACACATAATTACCCAATAAAATTAAAATAAATGAACCGGACAAACCAGGCAAGGTCATACCAGAAACAGAGATAATTCCACAAAAGAAAACAAACCAAAGGTTTTCATTTTTAGATGCAGGTTCTAATAAACTAATTAAAATTCCAGCTATAATACCAATAAAGATGAAAATTAAATTTTTAGTAGATTTTAAATTGAAATCTTTTGCTATATAATAAATGGAGCCGATAATCATTCCAAAAAAAGCAGACCAGACATACAGCTCAAAGTGCTTGATTAAATAATCTAATATTTTAGAAATACTAAAATAACTAACTGTCATTCCTAAAATAAGAATACTTATAAAATTGAAATTAATATAAGTGATAAAACTTTTGCCCCGACCAGCAATTAAGAGTTTAATGGCTTTTAAGTTGAATTTTTGTAACGAATAAATAAATTCTTCGTAAAATCCAGCTACAAAAGCAACTACGCCACCAGATACTCCTGGAACTTTATTAGCCGCACCCATAGCCAAACCTTTTAAAAAAAGGAAAGACTTGTCGGTAAAAGTTCGGGTGCTTTGCATGTTTTATTTGCTTTCTTGTTTTATGGGTTTGTTGCCTACATATTCTAAAGCTAAAATTAACAAGAAACCTAGAATTGCACATGCAATGGCAGCTAGAAGTTGTGGATTACCATCAAAATTTTGTGGTAAAACTGAAATTTCTGAAATAGGAATTTTCTTGTCTTTTACTAGCATTGTTTCTGTAACTTTTTTCCAAGGCCAAATTTTGTTAAGTGAACCCGCTATAAATCCAGTTAAAATAGACAATACAAGGTTTTTATAATTGTTGAATAGCCATTTTAATAATTTTGAAAAGCTAAGAATACCTAGAACTGCTCCAGCACCAACAACTGCAATTTTTATAAAATCTAAATTGCTTACTGCTGTACTTATGTTTTCGTAAGTGCCAAGTAAAACTAAAATAAATGCACCCGAAATTCCTGGTAAAATCATTGCACAAATGGCAATAGCACCACTAAAAAATAAATAGATTAAACTAGCATCTTCGTTACTAGGTGTAAGCAAAGTAATTCCAAATGCTATAACAGCCGCAAGTATTAATCCTATAATATTTGCTACATTCCATTTTTCAATTTGTTTGCCTACATACCAAATACTAGCCGCAACAAGCCCAAAAAAGAAAGACCAAATGTAAATAGGATGATTTTCGATGAGATAGCTTGTAAGTTTCATTAAGCTAAAAACACTTATTAATATTCCAATAAGTAAGCTTGCTAAAAAATTACCATTTAATTTTTTCCAAAATTCTCCAAATCCTTGCGTACGAAGAATTGTTATGAGGTTTAAGTTTACATTACTAATGGTGGTAATTAATTCTTCATAAATACCAGTTATAAAGGCAATAGTTCCACCAGAAACACCGGGCACAACATCTGCAGCTCCCATAGCCATGCCTTTTAAGGCTACAGTAACATATTTTTTTTGAGATGACTTCATTTACGCTATTAGTTAATTTTTATTTTCAAAAATACATAAAGCCACGCATTAATTATGGAATAATCAAAAAACATCAATTACGAATTTTTTTCTCCAAAAAAAGCCATTCTTATGTAAGAATGGCTTTGTGTATAACTAATAATTTTATTCTGTATTAAATATGGATTGCTCTGTCTTCAGTAGCAGCTAGTGCAGCTTCTTTTACTGCTTCTGCATAAGTTGGATGCGCATGACTCATTCTTGCTATATCTTCTGCACTTGCTCTAAATTCCATAGCGGTTACCGCTTCTGCAATTAAGTCGGCTGTTCGGGCTCCAATCATATGTACACCTAAAACTTCGTCTGTTTTTTTATCAGCTAAAATTTTAACCAAGCCATCAACATCACCACTTGCTCTAGACCTTCCAAGCGCACGCATCGGGAATTCACCAGATTTATATTCTACACCATCTTCTTTTAATTGCTCTTCTGTTTTTCCAACTGATGCAATTTCTGGCCAAGTATACACCACATTTGGAATTAAATTGTAATTAATGTGCGGTTTTTGTCCTGCAATAGTTTCAGCAACAAAAGTTCCTTCTTCTTCGGCTTTGTGAGCTAACATTGCTCCAGTAATTACATCGCCTATAGCATAAATATTATCGGTTGCAGTTTGTAGCTTATCATTTACTTCTACTTGACCGCGATCGTTTAATTTTACTCCTGCATTTTCAGCATTTAAGCCATCTGTGTATGGTTTTCTGCCCACAGAAACTAAGCAATAATCGCCTTTAAATTCAACTTCTTTGTCTTTTTTACTGTCTTTAGCTTTAATGGTAATTTCGTCTCCATTTCTTTCAACACTTTGTACTTCGTGAGAAAGTGCAAATTTAACACCAGCCTTTCGTAGAACTTTTTTCATTTCTTTACTCATGGCAGAATCCATAGTAGGAATTATTCTATCCATGTATTCAATTACGGTTACTTCAGCGCCTAATCTTCCATAAACTTGACCTAATTCTAAACCGATAACTCCGCCACCTATTAAAATTAAATGCTTGGGTATTTCTTTAAGCGAAAGTGCTTCTGTTGAAGTGATAATACGTTCTTTATCAATTTCAATTCCGGGTAAACTTCTGGGTTTACTTCCAGTTGCAATAATGCTATGTTTTGCTTCAATAGTTTCAGTTTCACCTTCACTGTTAGTAATGTTAATGTGTGTTTTATCTTTAAATGATCCTACACCTTGAAAGCTTTCAATTTTATTTTTATCCATTAAAAAATCGATGCCTTTCGTAGTTTGGTCTACAACATCTTGTTTGCGGGCAATCATTTTTTCAAGATTCACTTTAATATCGCCAGAGATTTCAATTCCGTGTTCTTTAAAGTGTTTTACAGAATCTTCGTAATGGTGAGACGAATCTAAAAGTGCTTTTGAAGGAATGCAACCCACATTTAGGCAGGTTCCGCCCTTGGTAGCATATTTTTCAATTATGGCAGTTTTCATTCCTAGTTGTGCACAACGAATGGCAGCAACATATCCGCCAGGTCCAGAGCCAATTACGGCAACATCGAAAGATTTCATGTAAATTTATTTTGTTTAAACTGTTACAAAAATACAATTTAAAGCAAAATTAAATACCCATAAAAGCAAAAGCTTTTATTATAAATCTACATTATTTAAATTCGGTGTGAAGCTTTTTTGTTTTAAGTAAAAGACAACCAAAAATTAATAAGTAAGAAGTTGAAAAGAAGAACAAAATAGATCATAGAAAAATACCTAAGGGACATGGTCTTACAATAGACGGTCTTATGTTTTTTATTTAAATGTCTGAATGTAAATTAATTATGAATTTATTTACATCGATAAATCTGCTAAATTATACTTTAAACTTATTTTCTAGCTATTTTATTAAAATTGATAACCTACATGAATTCCGCCACGGGGTACAAAATTAAATGTTCTGCCATCTTTGCCATAATTGAAAAGATTACGACCAATACCAATGTGAAATTCTAGCGAAACTCCACCTTTAGATACCATTTTGTAACCACCGCCCAGTCCTAAAGCAAAGTCGTTAATATCTTCATTTACCCGAACATTTTGGTTATTAACACGCTTTTTTATTCGCTCATCATAATTATTAAACATTCCAAAGCCTTCAGCAAAAATCCCTTTTGCGTAACCATCACCAAAGTAAAAACGATAAAATGCAGTAGCTGAAAAATTTAAGTCCCATGATACAAAATCGTCGAACGGAAAACTAACCGATGCACCAATAGAAGATTCTTCATTTAAAATATTTTCGTACATAAGATTAGTATTACCTAAAATTAAAAAAGCGACATTTACTTTAAGTTCGTGCACTGGATCGTCTCCTGTTTTTTCATAATCTTTTTCTTGAGCATTTGTTATTCCTATACAAAGCAAGAGTGTAAACAATAAGTGTAAAATTTTCATTCGGTTAATTTTTAATCAAAACAAATATAAATTAAATGCCTTAAAAGCTAATGCGAGAAGCCTTTTTATTTAATATGCGTACTTTTGAAAAAAAATTAGTTAACATGGAAAGTAATCAGGCACACAAAGCTGGTTTTATAAATATAATCGGAAATCCCAACGTAGGTAAATCTACTTTAATGAATGCATTTGTTGGCGAAAAGCTTTCCATTATTAACTCTAAAGCCCAGACTACTCGTCACCGAATTTTAGGTATTGTAAATGGTGATGATTTTCAAGCTGTTTTTTCTGATACACCAGGAATAATAAAACCTGCCTATCAATTACAATCTTCTATGATGGATTTTGTGAAGTCTGCCTTTCAAGATGCCGATGTGTTAATTTATTTAGTTGAAATTGGTGAAAAAGCTTTAAAAGACGAGAGTTTTTTTAACAAGATCGTCAACGCAAAAATTCCAGTAATTTTGTTATTGAATAAAATTGACACTGCCAATGAAGAACAATTGGTAGAACAAGTAACCTATTGGAAAGAGCAAGTGCCCAATGCAGAAATTTTTGCCATTTCAGCGTTAAAGAATTTTGGTGTTGCTGAAGTTTTTAACCGCATTATTGAGTTACTGCCAGCATCGCCTGCCTTTTATCCGAAAGACCAATTTACCGATAAACCTGAACGTTTTTTTGTGAACGAAGCCATTCGTGAAAAAATATTGAAGCATTACAAAAAAGAAATTCCGTATAGTGTTGAGGTAGAAACTGAAGATTTTGAAGAAGAAGAACATATCATTCGCATTCGCAGTATTATTATGACTGAGCGTGAATCGCAAAAAGCGATTATTATTGGTCATAAAGGGGAATCTTTACGAAGAGTAGGCACGGAGGCTAGAAAAGATTTGGAACGCTTTTTTGGAAAGAAAATTTTTATTGAATTGTATGTGAAAGTCAATAAAAACTGGCGTAATAACGAAAATCAGTTGAAGCGTTTTGGGTATTTAGGAAAGTAAACACACTATAAATTTCCAATAATAAATTTTAAAAATTAAAGCTGTGAAGAAGATTTTCGCCTTAAGTATTCTAGTTTTATGTTTAAGTATTCCTATTAAAATACGAGCACAATCTACAATAGAATGGTCTAGAGATTATAAATTGAAATGGTCTGATTTTAAAGCTGAAGCGGATACAACAATTTTGGCTTTTGCTAATACCGTTTATAAAATTGAAATTTCACCAACCAATGTAGCCGTAGATTCAAATAATCATATTCAAAACTATGAAGCGCTTACTGCGGTAGCCCAATTTTATACTAAGCTTTCCTGGGTTTATGAAGAAGATGATAATTTACTTAAACATGAACAATTGCATTTTGATATTGCAGAATTGTATGCTAGAAAATTAAGAATAGAATTTGAAAAATTAAAGCAGGAAAAAATTGCTAATTTTAATACTTATTCAGCTGCCTATAACAAATTTTGGACTGAATGCAAGGCGCTTCAAATGAAGTACGATAGCGAAACCAATCATGGTATTCTGATAGAAGAAAATCAAAAATGGGAAAATGATATCATCCATAAATTGAATAGCATAAAGTCAATTCATTAGTTACTTACGTGCTTCGTTTTAATTTTATTCAATCTAAAATAATTTCTTTTTACTCTTAAAAGCCTTACCTTCTATACCTTCTTCTTCCGCGAGATTCGGGTTTTTTGCCACCAAATTTATCAAGCTTATAGGTGAAGCTTAGCATAGCGTATCGTTGTAAAATCAATTGGTCTGTATCTTGAATAAAATCGTCTCCTGTAGTTCTTCTGGTAGAAATATTTTGGTCTAATACATCGTAGACCTTTACTTTTAGGGTAGCTTTTTCATCTAAAAATTGATAGCCTAAGCTTAAATTCCAAAATAGGGAGGTAGATTCAAATGCATCGGAAACATTTCCATAATTAAAGTAGGTAAAATCGCTTCCAAAAATGATGTTTTCTGGCCAAAACAAAGTGGCTTCTAGTCCAACTTCGGTGTTGGTGAAATCTTCATTTCTATCTGAAAAAATGTTGTATGCGGTGTTGTTGTAATTAAACCTTAAGTTAGGTTGTAAACTGATTAAATCTGGAATTTCGTAGGTAAATCTTAAGCCTGGAGAAATAGAATAAATATCAGAATTAAATCGTTGTCCGTTACTAAAACCAATATTTCTGTTGTAATTGTTTGATACAAATAAATTATATCGAATTACATCGGTGCCTTCTGTAGGGATAGTTTTGCTAAAATATACATACGCACTTGCATTAATTACTCCATTTACATTGGTATAAGAAGTTGTTCTTACTAAATCTTCATCTGTTGTTAATACGGGTACAACCTGATTATCTGTAATCGAAAATCTTGAAAAAATACCGTAGCCAGAGCGAGTTTTATAATCAAAGTTTCTGTAACTTAAATTGAAACGTTGCTGTAATGCAGGATTCAAATCTGGATTACCAATACGAATATTTAAAGGATCGGTTATAATTTCTACGGGTTGAAGCTGTTGTAAACTAGGAATATTTACACTGGTTTGATAGCCTAAACGAATACTTTTAGAGCGACTAAATTGATACCTTAAAAAGAGATTGGTAAATACATCATTAAACGTGTTTGAAAAGCGAATGGCTTGTGTGAAGTTTTCAGTTTCTAGACTTGTGTTTAACAGTCCTAAACTTACGCCAGTTCGTATTTTTTCAGTTTCATATCGCAATCCTAAATTTGGTCGGTTCACTACCGAACGGGCTTTAAAATTATTCGATAAATTTTCATTTAAATTAGAAAAGCTACTTGTGTTTTCATCAAAATCGAATACATTTCTTCTGTTTTTGGTTTGGTTAGCTTCAAAGGTGTAGGATGCGTCTATAAAAAATTGTTTAGCCAAAGCCTGTCTGTAAGTAAAATTACCTGTATAATCATCAACATTATTTTCTTGATTGATAAACTGATTTTGAATTTGACTCTGGTTAGATTCTGAAATTATTCGTTCAGAATTGAAAAAATTTTCAGATTCGTTTCGGTTATGTCTATTGTTAAAACCTAAGCTTAAATATGAACCTATAGTATCTAGTTTTCTGGTAGCTGTTAGACTATTGCTGAAATTTAAAGATTCATTTTCACTGATGCTATTTGTTTCTGCAGAATTGATAATGTTATTATTTTCATCTTTAGAAGTACTAAAACTTTCATTATCGCTAGTGCCTAAATTAAAATTTAAATTTGGACTAATTGAAATTCGAGTCAAGGTATCGGGCTTTATATCAAATCGTCCTGAAAAACGATGCGACTCACTATCATTTACTCCAGAGGATTCAGATTCGGTGAAAAAACTTCTTTCGGGAAGAATATTTTCTCTAAGAGTACTTGTTCTTGTTTCCCGGCTTGTCGCCCCATAAAAGTAATCTGTAGCTAAATCATATTTTCCATCTTCCCATTCGTTTACGTAATTTCCACCTATGGTTTCTGATGTGGTAATGCCATTGTTATTTCCAAAAAATCCACCGGGTAAAGAAGATGTACTACCAATAGCATCAAAAACTTCGTCGTAACTAAATCCAGGACTGTTGATGTTGTTGGCACTGGCTAAGATGCTAAAGCGCATTTTATCTTTAAAGTAATTAAAAATAGCACTATTATCATACCTGTCATCTGTTCCATATCCAACAGTAGCTCTAGAAAAGTAACCTTTGTTTTTATCTTCGTCTATGGTAATATTTATGGTTTTATCTTCAGATTCGCTTGCTTTGCCAGTAAACTCTTCTTCTCTAGTTTTGGTATCGACTACCTGAATTTTATCAATAATTTCTTTGGGTAAGTTTTTGGTAGCTACTTTAGGGTCATCGCCAAAAAATTCTTTGCCATTAACCAATATTCTATTTACGACCTGCCCATTTACTGTAATCGATCCATCGGCGGCAACTTCAACACCTGGAAGTTGTTTTAAGGTATCTTCTAAAGTGGCATTTTCTCTTGTTTTAAAAGATTTAGCATTAAACTCTAAGGTGTCTTTTTTTAACACAATTGGAGATCGGGAAGTTTTAATAATTATTTCGTCTAATTCGTCCGAACTTGCTTTCATTCTTATTTCGCCGATATCTATGATTTGATCTGCTGGCTGAATTGTTTTTTGAATGGCTTGTAAACCTGTGTAGGTGATAAATAAATTTAATTTTTCTTCAGTAGATTTCCCTGCTAATACAAATAAACCATCTTGGTCAGAAATGGTATAAGTAACTAAAGTAGAATCTTTAATGCTTTCTACGTATATGGTTGCGGAATATAAAGCTTGATTAGTTAAATCGTCTATAATCTTTCCCTTTACTTCGAAATCTTGAGCAAATGAAAATTGAATTGTGATAATTGCTAAAAGGATAAAGAAAATGCTTTTCATGAATCTAATGATTTGATTTTAAGACTAAATAAAGCTAAAAAGGTTTATTTGTGCTACATAAATATGAATTTCATCACACTTATTAAGATGAAAATCAAAAACCTACAATTTTAAAACTGATTTCTTTACTAAAAAAATTTCAACTTTAGTTTGTTTTTTAATTCGTTACGGTATACTGAAAACACCCAAACAAAGAATGTTTTTAATTCTATGCATAGGAAGCTTCAAATAAACTAATAGTCTTATTTTCGTTTCAAAAAATAAAATGAATATTGTAATTGAATCTTCATGGAAACAGGTTTTAGCGTATGAATTTGAAAAAGTTTATTTTAAAAATTTAATTAATTCAGTAAGAGAAGAATACAAAAACTACACCTGTTATCCAAAAGGAAAAGATATTTTTCGAGCTTTTGATGCTTGTCCGTTTAAAGACCTTAAAGTAGTAATTATAGGGCAAGACCCTTATCATGGTCCTTACCAAGCTAACGGCTTGTGTTTTTCAGTTCAAAAAGGAATGGCATTACCTCCTTCATTAGTAAATATTTATAAGGAGTTAGAAAAAGATTTAGGAATTGATTTTGCAACACATGGCGATTTAATTAATTGGGCAAACCAAGGTGTTTTATTGCTTAATTCAGTTTTGAGTGTACGTGCACATCAAGCTGCAAGTCACCAAAAATTAGGATGGGAAAGCTTTACCAATTTAGTTATAGAACATATTTCAGCCAAAAAAGAAGGAGTTGTATTTTTACTTTGGGGCGGTTTTGCTAAAAAGAAAGCGAAATTAATCGATGCCACTAAACATCATATTTTAACATCGGGACATCCGTCACCTTTAAGTGCTAATCGTGGGTTTTGGTTTGGTAACAAGCATTTTAGTGAAACAAACAAAATTTTAGCCAAACAAAATAAGTCGATTATTAACTGGCAAGTTTAACGCATTTTCAAAATTAAATCGATAAGCCGGCTGCTGTAACCGCGTTCGTTGTCATACCAACCAATTAGTTTTACCAAATGTCCACCGATTACTGAGGTCATTTGCGCATCGAATACGCAAGAATGCGAGTTGCCTTTGATGTCAATCGAAACAATTGGATCTTCCGTGTAGGCTAAAATTCCTTTAAGTGAAGTTTCAGAAACCTTTTTAAAAATTTTATTCACTTCTTCGATTGAAGTTTTGTTTTTTACATTTAAAGTTATATCGGTTAAAGAGCCATTGGGAACTGGCACGCGAATTCCACAACCACCAATTACATCGCTTAAATCTGGAAAAATTTTGGTTAATGCCTTAGCAGCACCAGTTGTAGTAGGAACAATAGATTGTCCTGCGGCACGTGCTCTACGTAAATCCCGATGTGGCTGATCGTGTAAACTTTGGTCGCTGGTGTAGGAGTGAATAGTCGAAATGTAAGCTTGCTCTACTTGAAATGCATCGTGAATTACTTTTAACATAGGAGCTGCATTATTAGTGGTACACGATGCATTCGAAATAATTAAATCAGAAGGCTGTAAAACTTCATTATTTACACCTAAGACTATCATTTTAACAGAATCATCGCTAGAAGGAACACTTAAAATTACTTTTTTGGCTCTATTTTTTAGGTGATGCTCTAATTCAATTTTGGTTTTAAATTTCCCGGTGCATTCTATTACAAAATCTAAATCGTAGTGATGCCAAGGGATTTTTTCAATAGATTTTTCATTGATTACAGAAAAGGATTGGTTTTCAATTTGAATGGCTCCGTTTTTGGTAGTAACTTCTTTTCCAAAGTTACCATGAATGGAATCGTATTTTACCAAGTGTGCTAAAGTTGAAGCTTCCGCTATATCGTTAATGGCAACAACTTCAATTTCTGGATGTATGTATGCCAAACGAAAAAGGCTTCGACCGATACGACCAAAGCCATTTATTCCAATTCTTATTTTTTTTATCATTTAATCAGAAACTAATTGATATGTTTTTGTGCTTTGTACGAAGAGCGAACTAAAGCCGAACTTTCGACATGTCTAAAGCCTAATTCTAATCCAACTTCTTCATATTTTTTAAACTGATCTGGAGTAATAAATTCTTTAACAGGTAAGTGAGTTTTACTTGGTTGCAAGTATTGCCCAATAGTTACCACATCACAATTTACAGAACGTAGATCCTTTAAAGTTTGGATAACTTCGTCTTCTTGCTCACCTAAACCTAGCATAATTCCAGATTTAGTACGATTAATCCCTTGTTTTTTTAAATAATCTAGAACGCCTAAACTACGATCATATTTAGCTTGAATTCTAACTTCTCGAGTTAATCTTCTTACAGTTTCCATATTGTGTGAAACTACTTCTGGCTTCACATCAATAATGCGGTCAATATGTCTTTCTACACCTTGAAAATCTGGAATTAAGGTTTCTAATGTAGTTTGAGGATTCATTCTTCGAATGGCTTTTATCGTTTCTGCCCAAATAATAGATCCCATGTCTTTTAAATCATCACGATCTACAGATGTAACAACTGCGTGTTTTATACCCATAATTTTGATAGAACGCGCTACTTTTTCGGGTTCATCCCACTCAACGGTTTCAGGTCTTCCTGTTTTAACCCCACAAAAACCACAAGATCGTGTACATACATTTCCTAAAATCATAAATGTGGCAGTACCTTCACCCCAGCATTCACCCATATTTGGACAACTTCCTGAAGTACAAATGGTGTGCAAGTCGTACTTATCAACTAACTTTCTTAAATTTCTGTATTTTTCACCCGTTGGTAATTTTACACGCAACCATTTAGGTTTGCCTTTGCGTAGCTCGGGTGTTTTTTTCTCAATTACTTCTGGTGCAAGTGCTGCTGTAGCCATAATTATTAATTGTTAGGCAAAGATAGGAAATAATATACGTACTGCATAGGAGCTTAAAATTCTTAATAAGGCTTTAATAAAGTTTTATAATAATAATACTGATGTCACTTCGAGCCCGCGAGAATTCTACGAATTTTATTTAATGGAAAGTGCGTTTAGAAAGAGTAAATAAATTAAAAACGAGTTCCCTTCCATTAAGGGAAGGCTTAGGGATGGGTGTATTTTGATAAATCGAAAAATGTAAGATAAAACACCCTTTGCCTTCGGCATTTCTCTCTAGGGAAAAGTATAAAATACTGATTGTTTATAATGTTTTGAAAAACAGATTTTTACATAAAATCGTCATTTGTGGTTTTTTTTGTTTAACGACCCAAGGAGTTAAGCAGAAATATATCGAGAAGTACTTACTATGATTTTCAAGAATCATCTATATTTTTTTACTTTCTTTTAAATAAAAAAATGCTTTTAATACTATTTTATGTTTTAATTGGCAAATCAGCTTATCCATAGTTGGGAAATGAAATTTCATTAATTCTAATTTATAATTAAAAAAACCATTTTCAATACGATTTTCGTAAATTTACGCCTTAATTAATTCAAATATTTCAATTCAGTAATGGAACAACAAAAACCATATAAACCTAAAAATCAAATTCGAATTGTAACTGCCGCATCTTTATTCGATGGTCACGATGCAGCCATAAATGTAATGCGTAGAATTATTCAGTCTACAGGGGTAGAAGTAATTCATTTAGGTCATGATCGAAGTGTAGAAGAAGTAGTAAATACAGCTATCCAAGAAGATGTAAATGCCATTGCTATGACTTCTTACCAAGGTGGACACAACGAATATTTTAAATATATGTACGACTTACTTCAAGAAAAAGGAGCAGGACATATTAAGATTTTTGGTGGTGGTGGTGGAGTAATCCTTACCGAAGAAATTGAAGATTTAATGAAACATGGTATTACCCGAATTTATTCGCCAGACGATGGCCGTGAAATGGGTTTACAAGGAATGATTAATGATTTGGTAGAAAAATCTGACTTTCCTAGTCCATCCTTAGTCCTTCCCAAAGGAAAGAAAATTACACAATCTTTAAAAGACAAAGATGTAAATACCATTGCGCGTTTAATTTCGTTATCAGAAAACAGACCAGATGAATATAAAAAAGTTTTCCCCCCTAAGGGGAAATCAAAAGGGACTGAAGTTCCAGTTTTAGGAATTACAGGAACAGGTGGCTCTGGAAAATCATCTTTGGTAGATGAATTGGTTCGTCGTTTTTTAGTCGATTTTGAAGACAAACAAATCGGAATTATTTCTGTCGACCCATCTAAAAGAAAAACGGGTGGTGCTTTGTTAGGCGACCGAATCCGAATGAATGCGATTAACTCACCACGAGTTTACATGCGTTCTTTAGCTACTCGACAGTCTAATTTGGCGCTTTCAAAATACGTGCAGGAAGCTGTTGAAGTCTTAAAAGCTGCCAATTACGATTTAATTATCTTAGAAACTTCTGGGATTGGGCAGAGTGATACCGAAATTTTAGACCATTCGGATGTTTCATTATACGTAATGACACCCGAATTTGGTGCAGCTACTCAATTGGAAAAAATCGACATGTTGGATTTTGCCGATTTAGTAGCGATTAATAAATTCGATAAACGTGGAGCTAAAGATGCATTACGTGATGTAAAAAAACAATACCAACGTAATCATCAACTTTGGGATGCCAAGTTAGATACGCTTCCAGTGTATGGAACCATCGCTTCTCAATTTAACGATCCAGGTATGAATGTGTTGTACAAACACATCATGGATCAGGTAGCTCAAAAAACTTCAGCAAGTTTGCATAGTACTTACGAAATTACAGATGAAATGTCGGAGAAAATCTTTGTCATTCCACCAGCAAGAACGCGCTATCTTTCTGAAATTTCAGAAAATAATCGAGCATACGACGAAAAAGCAAGTCAACAAGTTGATGTGGCACAACGGCTTTATGGAATTTTCAAAACAATCGAGTCGGCAACGAATAGCAGTTTAGCTTTACATAAAAATGGAATAGATGAAGAAGCTCTGCAAGCGGCTATTTTACCAGAAAATGAAACTTTAGTAAACCTGCTTAAAAAGGAATTTGACAAACTAAAAATGGATTTGAATCCCTATAATTGGGAGAAAATACTAGATTGGGAAAATGTAGTTCAAAAATATACCGATGATGTTTATAGTTTTAAAGTTCGAGATAAAGAAATTAAAATCGAAACCTACACAGAATCATTATCACATTTAAAAATACCCAAAGTTGCATTACCAAAATACAAAGCTTGGGGAGATTTATTAAAATGGCTTTTGCAAGAAAACGTTCCAGGTGAGTTCCCATACACCGCAGGATTGTATCCGTTTAAAAGAACAGGCGAAGATCCAACCCGAATGTTCGCTGGAGAAGGTGGACCCGAACGTACTAACCGCAGATTTCATTACGTAAGCCAAGGATTACCCGCCAAACGATTATCTACTGCATTCGATTCGGTTACCTTATATGGAAACGACCCCGATTACCGACCAGATATTTATGGTAAAATCGGAAATGCAGGTGTTTCCATTTGTTGTTTAGACGATGCCAAAAAACTCTATTCAGGTTTTGATTTAGCACATCATATGACATCGGTAAGTATGACCATTAATGGTCCAGCACCGATGTTGCTTGGTTTTTTTATGAATGCTGCCATCGATCAAAATTGCGAAAAATATATTATTGAAAATGGCTTAGAAAATGAAGTAGAAGCTAAAATTAAACAGATTTACAAAGAAAATGGTTTAGAAAGACCAAAGTACAATGGCGATTTACCCGAAGGAAACGATGGCTTAGGTTTAATGTTGCTCGGTGTAACTGGCGATCAAGTTTTACCAGCCGATGTGTACCAAAAAATAAAAATGGATACCATTGCAGTTGTTCGCGGAACTGTGCAAGCTGATATTTTAAAAGAAGACCAAGCGCAAAATACCTGTATTTTTTCAACAGAATTTGCCTTGCGTTTAATGGGCGACGTTCAGGAATATTTCATTGAAAATAAAGTGCGAAATTTTTATTCGGTTTCTATTTCAGGTTACCACATTGCAGAAGCAGGAGCTAACCCGATTACGCAATTAGCATTAACACTATCCAACGGATTTACCTATGTGGAATATTACTTAAGTCGTGGAATGGACATCAATAAATTTGGGCCTAACCTAAGTTTCTTTTTCTCCAATGGAATTGATCCAGAATATGCCGTAATTGGTAGAGTTGCTAGACGAATTTGGGCAAAAGCCATGCGCGATAAATATGGTGCTAACCCAAGAGCACAAATGTTGAAATACCACATACAAACTTCTGGTCGATCCTTACATGCTCAGGAAATTGACTTCAACGATATTCGAACTTCCTTACAAGCGCTTTATGCCATTTATGATAACTGCAACTCATTGCACACCAACGCATACGATGAAGCGATTACTACACCAACAGAAGAATCTGTTCGTCGTGCCATGGCCATACAGTTGATTATCAATAAAGAATTAGGATTAGCGAAAAATGAAAATCCTATTCAAGGTGCATTTATTATAGAAGAATTGACCGATTTAGTAGAAGAAGCCGTTTTATTAGAATTTGATAGAATTACAGAACGTGGCGGAGTTTTAGGAGCGATGGAAACCATGTATCAACGTAGTAAAATTCAGGAAGAAAGTTTGCATTACGAAACTTTAAAACACACGGGCGAATTTCCTATTATTGGTGTAAATACTTTTTTAAGTAGCAAAGGTTCACCAACGGTAAAACCAAGAGAAGTGATTCGTGCAACAGAAGCGGAAAAAGAGTTTCAAATCAATACGCTCAAAAAATTGCATACTGCTTACAAAAGTAAGTCGAATGCCCTGTTAAGCAATCTTCAAGAAGCTGCAATTAACAATAAAAATATGTTTGAAGAATTAATGGAAGCTACTAAATATTGTTCGCTAGGTCAAATAACAGAAGCTTTATTTGAAGTGGGCGGTCAGTATAGACGGAATATGTAAATTAAATTATAAATTTGTATTTGATTTGTATTTGGTGTAATTTACACCAAATACGAATTTTATGAAAAGGCAAAGTATTTCATTTACGCTTCCTAATGATGAATGGCTCAAAAATCAAATAGAGTCAAAGGAATACACAAGTAAAAGTGAACTTGTAAACGACTTAATTAGACAAGTGCGAAAACAACAAGTTGAAATTGATTGGATAAAATACAAGCTAGAAAAAGCTGAAAAAAGCGGTTTTACAGAAGACACAGCAGAGCAGATTTTAAAGCAATCTAAATCAACTTTAAATGGCTGATTACCGAATAAGTAATGTAGCCAAAGAAGATTTGATTAGAATTCACCAATATGGAGTTAAAAAATTTGGAATGGCTCAAGCTGATAAATACTCCCATTCTTTCATTTCATATTTTGAAATTATAGCTTAACAACCATATTCTTTTTAAGCCGTTGATTATATTAAAAAAAGTTACAGAGGTTGTGTATGTGGACCGGATAGCATTTATTGTAGAATAGATTCACCAACGAATACCGTCGAGATTATGACCATTACTAGAAAGCAAGATTTAAGCTCTTTTTTTAAAGACTATTTTTGCGAGTTACTTTTTTTCCAAAACCCATTCCTTTGCATTTACAAAAGCCTGTAACCAAGGTGAAACTTCATCGTTTCTATCTTTTGGATAGTATGCCCAGTTCCAAGGAAAAGTAGAGCGTTCCAAATGTGGCATCATTACTAAATGTCTACCTGTTTTATCCATTAACATCGCCGTATAAAGTCGGATCCATTAAATATGTGAAAATGTTTTGTGAATTACTAACTGCCTATTTTTTGGCTAATAATTTCACTTTATAATTAAGACTCTTCACCAAATTAATTTTTCTAAAAAAATTCTAATTTACTCTATATTTGTGAAAAATTTGAATAGATAAAATGAAGATAAAAATAAAAATACTTGTAATATCACTTTTACTAATATATGGAAAAAGTTTTGGGCAGACCATAATTGCAGATAATTCAAATATTAGTGGCAATTGGACACTAGCAAATTCACCTTATATTATTGAAGGTAGAGCAATTGTTCAAAATGGTCAAATACTAACCATTGAGCCAGGTGTCGAAGTAAGATTAAAATCTAGTTCATCACCAACAGTTTCTTGGTTTGATTATAATGCTGGCAATGTCGGAGTAATTAGAGTACAAGGAGAGATAATTGCTAATGGTACAGATTCTGAAAAAATTCTTTTTACCAGAGATGGCACAGGGTTTTGGGGTACTCTATTAATCGATGAAAATGCTAGTAGCAATTCTTCTTTTATGCATTGTATTATAGAATATTCTAAAGAATCAAGAAATATTACTGGTATTAGTTTTCCTGTTACTTTTGATTCAGGTATAAGTCTTTATAAAAGCAACATTAATTTTGAAAATAATGTTTTAAGGGAAAATCAAAGAGCAGGAATGTACATTCGAGAAGTGAGTAATTTAATTGAACTAAGTAATAATGAGTTTTACAATAATGGAGCTAATGCTTTGGTTATTTCAGAATCAACCGTAAATAGTACAAACAATATTTTTTATGATAATTCTTTTTCAGCAACTGGTTTCGTTTCTGCAATTCGATGCAGCGAATCAGATGTTTTTTTAGTTGGTAATTTAATTTATAACAATGACGATTTTGCTATTTTTACAACAAATAATAGTAATGTGAATATTGTAAATAATACTATTTATGGAAATTTTCAAGGTATAAGAGTAGAGAATGGAGCTAATACGTATATTAGTAACAGTATTATAGAAAATAATGAAATAAATTTTGCAACAGGTGGAACAATTGCTGATGCTATTATCGAAATGCAGTATTCATCAACAGACGATTCAAGTTTTTCTGCAAATGTTATAAATGTTACAGGTAACATTTTAAATACAAATGCAACATTCGTTAATTCAGCAACAGGCGATTTCTCTTTACAAAGTACATCTGATTGTGTTGACGCTGGAAACCCAAATACTACTGGTTTAAATATTCCTAACTTAGACGTTTTTGGTAAAAATAGAATTGAGAATAGTATTATAGATATAGGTGCTGTTGAGTTTCAACAACCACTTAGTGTAGTTGTTAATGATAAGTTTTTTGATTTAAAAATTTACCCTAATCCAATTGAAAATATATTTCATGTTGCATCAAACGAAAAATTAAAAATTAAAATTTTTTCGATAGATGGTAAATTTTTTGGTACTTATGAAACAAAAATCATAGACATATCTAATCTTAAAGAAGGTGTTTACATTTTAAAGATTGAAAATTCAACAGGGAAAATATTAACAGAAAGAATTTTAAAGAAGTAAAAACTATAATTTAGTAGTGAATAAAATAAAAGGTTGATTTATTAAGAAGCAACTTGAACTTTTGAATAGTTTTTTTAATCATCTTAAAGTTTATTACTTTAATCCTAGTCTTAAATATTTACATCTAGCTTTAGAAAATCGAAATCAAACAGCTAATTACTTGACCAGGACCATTACTAGAAAGCAAGATTTAAGCTCTTTTTTTAAAGACTATTTTTGCGAGTTACTTTTTTTCCAAAACCCATTCCTTTGCATTTACAAAAGCCTGTAACCAAGGTGAAACTTCATCGTTTCTATCTTTTGGATAGTATGCCCAGTTCCAAGGAAAAGTAGAGCGTTCCAAATGTGGCATCATTACTAAATGTCTACCTGTTTTATCCGTTAACATCGCCGTATTAAAGTCGGATCCATTCGGATTCGCAGGATAACTTTCGTATCCATATTTTCCAACAATTTGATAATGATCTTCTTCATTTGGAAAGCTGAATTTACCTTCGCCATGTGCTGCCCAAATTCCTAATTGACTTCCCGCTAAACTTTTTAACATCACCGAATTGTTTTTTTGAATTTTTACACTTGTAAAATTACATTCAAACTTACCACTATCATTATGTAGCATTTTTGGTTTTTCAGTATCTTCTGGGTGAAGTAATCCCAATTCGATAAATAATTGACAACCATTACAAACACCTAAAGATAAAGTATCTTTTCTGTTGAAGAAATTATGCAAAGCAGTTTGTGCGTTTTCATTATATAGAAATGAGCCTGCCCAACCTTTAGCGCTTCCTAACACATCGGAATTTGAAAATCCACCAACAGCTGCAATAAACTGTACATCTTCCAAATTTTCGCTACCCGACATTAAGTCGGTCATGTGAATATCTTTTACATCAAAACCAGCTAAATGCATAGCGCGTGCCATTTCGCGTTCAGAATTAGAACCTTTTTCACGAATAATTGCTGCTTTTGGTCGGTTGGTTTCTTCAAAGCTTGGAAGTTTACCTGTAAAGCCTTCTGGGAAATTAAATTGTAGCGGTTGATATTTATAATTTTCAAAACGTTCGTCTGCTTTAGCTTTTCCACTTTGTTGGCAGTCTAGCAAATGAGAAGTTTGGTACCAAACATCTCGGTATTCTGCAATAGCAAAGCTGAAGTGGTCTTTCCCGTTTGTTAATTGAAGTACTCCTTTTTCAGTTGGATTTCCTAGGTTGAAAAATTGAATTTTTAATTGTTCTAAAATGCTAAATGCTTCATCTTTAATTTGAAGAATTACACCAGCATTTTCAGCAAAAAGCAATTGAATTGAATCCTTTTGACTTAAAGAAGTTAAATCGATTTCTGCACCGCGATTGGTTTCTGGAAAACACATTTCTAATAAAGTAGTTAACATTCCACCTGCAGAAATATCGTGTCCAGCGAGCACTAAATCCGCTTTAATCAAATCTTGAATTGCATTGAAAGCTTTAGCAAAAAAAGTATCATCTTGGATATTTGGAGCCTTTTTTCCAATTTTATTATTTACTTGAGCAAAAGAAGAACCGCCTAATTTGTAGTGGTCTTGCGAAAGGTTAATGTAAATAATCCTTCCTTCAGCTTGCAAAACAGGTTCAACAACTTTGGTAATTTCGTTACAATTTCCAGCTGCTGAGATAATCACCGTTCCAGGTGAAAGTACTTCTTTATCGGGATATTTTTGCTTCATAGAAAGCGAATCTTTTCCTGTGGGAACGTTAATTCCTAAAGCTATCGAAAACTCTGAAACCGCTTCAACAGCTTCATATAAACGTGCATCTTCACCTGGGTTTTTACAAGGCCACATCCAGTTAGCCGATAAAGAAACTGATTTTAAGCCATCTTTCAACGGAGCAAAAACAATATTGGTTAAAGCTTCAGCAATTGAATTTTTAGCACCAGCCTTTGCATCGATTAATCCTGAAATTGGAGAGTGTCCAACAGAAGTAGCTACGCCTTCTCTTCCTAAATAATCTAGCGCAGCTACACCACAATTATTTAAAGGAAGTTGTAAGCTGCCACAAGTTTGTTGTTTGGCTACGCGGCCAGAAACACAGCGGTCTACTTTATTGGTTAACCAATCTTTACTAGAAACCGCTTCTAATTGAAGCACTTGTTTGGTATATGCGTAAATGTTTTCATTTTGGTAGTCAATTTCTTCAAATTGATACGAAGTACGATTATCTTTCATAATGGTTTTTGGCGAACTACCAAACATGTCAGAAAGCTTCAAGTCCATTGGTTTTTCTCCTGTTTTGGAGTTTTGAAAAGTAAATTGACGGTCGTTGGTTACTTTTCCAACTTTATACATAGGAGAACGTTCGCGAGTAGCAATTTTTTGTAGTGTTGAACTAGCTTTTTTGGGCAATACCAAACCCATGCGTTCTTGCGATTCGTTTCCGATAATTTCTTTGGCGGAAAGTGTAGGATCACCGATAGGAAGTTTAGCAATATCAATTTTTCCACCAGTATCTTCTACCAATTCGCTTAAGCAATTTAAATGGCCACCTGCACCGTGATCGTGAATAGAAGTGATCAAATTTTCTACACTTTCTACCATTCCACGAATGGCGTTTGCTGCTCTTTTTTGCATTTCTGGGTTGGAACGTTGTATGGCATTCAATTCAATTCCACTACTAAATTCTCCTGTATCAGCCGATGAAACAGCCGCGCCACCCATACCAATTCGGTAGTTGTCGCCACCAAGAATAACAATATCTTCGTCTTCTTTTGGAATAGATTTTAATGCTTGATTAGCTTTTCCGTAACCAATTCCGCCAGCTAGCATAATTACTTTATCGAACCCCCACATTTTTATATTTTCTCCTCCTTTAGAAGAGTTTGAGCAGGCTTCTGAATGCTCGAAGGTTAATACCGAACCACAAATTAAGGGTTGACCAAATTTATTTCCAAAATCTGACGCTCCATTCGATGCTTTTATTAAGATATCGAGTGGTGTTTGGTACAACCATTTTCGAGCTGGAAATGCTTTTTCCCAATTTCGGTCTTCGCTTAAACGTGAATAACTTGTCATGTAGACTGCTGTTCCCGCTAATGGAAGCGATCCTTTTCCTCCAGCTAAACGATCTCTGATTTCTCCACCGCTGCCTGTCGCTGCTCCATTAAATGGTTCAACTGTTGTCGGAAAGTTATGGGTTTCTGCTTTTAAGGAAATTACAGATTCAAAATTTGTATTTTGATAAAATGAAGCTTCATCTGCCCGAAAAGGAGCAAACTGTTGGGTAATAGGTCCTTTTACAAAAGCAACATTGTCTTTGTAGGCTGAAACAATAGAATTGGGATGTGTTTTTGATGTTTTTTTAATTAGTTGGAACAAAGATTCTTTTTTTTCTTCGCCATCAATTATAAAAGTTCCATTAAAGATTTTGTGTCGGCAATGCTCAGAATTAACTTGCGAAAAACCAAATACTTCTGCATCGGTTAACGGTCTTTTTAATCGCTTAGCTAAATCTTCAAGGTAATTTACTTCTTCTTCATTTAATGCTAAACCTTCTTGTTGATTGTAAGCTGCAATATCTAAAATAGGTTTCACATTTTCGGGTACAATAGAAACATCGAAAAGTTCTTGATTTAAATTTTTGTATTGCTGAAAAAGCATGGGGTCGAATTGTTCATTTTTTTCAGCTAAGTGAAATTCTTCAATTCTTATTATTCCAACAATACCCATATTTTGGGTAATTTCAACAGCATTGGTAGACCAAGGCGTAAGCATAGTTGCTCGTGGACCGATAAAATTGCCTTCTAGTTCTTTTTCATCGATAAAACGGGCATTGCCAAATAGCCATTTTAGTTTTTTAATGGTTTCAAAATCAGGTCGATTTGTAGATTGAACACAGTAAAATTGAGAAGTTTCAGCTTGAAAGAAATGAATCATTGCACAAAAATTTGATAAATTTTTTATGCGTTCAAAAATACGATAAATATTATCAAGTTAAGAATTAAGAAATAGAAATCACCAAAGACTTACAAAATAAAAAAGGAAAGGAGTACTCAAATTAAGTGCAAGTTGATTTCTACTGAAGTTGAGACTTAAAAAATTAGGAATATAAGTTGGAATTATTTTAAATATTTTCTTTTTCTGTTGAAGTTAAAAAATATCGAAACTGCAGCCATACATAGAATTCCACTTAAAAAAAGGATGATTTTCCAAGTATTTTCATTGGCTTCGACTTTATCTATATCTAATTTTGCTAATTGTATGGATTTAGTTCTTAAATTGACCAATGCTTCATCTCCTAAAAGGTAATTAGCAGCATTCATTAAAAAGTCTTTATTGCCGTAAATATTGCCAGTATATTGATCGAAACCTAAGTCTTGCACGTTTCCTTTTCTTATTTCGTTTTTAATAACATCGCCATCAGAAATAAAAATTTGTTGGGTAAATTTGCTTTTGTTGATGTGTTTTTGGTTTTCAAAAGGTAAAACTCGTTTGTTATATAGTGAAGTAAACTCACCTTCAACTAAGCCTGCCAAAATTTGCGGACCAGCTTGATAGTTTTCTGGTTGAACATTATCTTGAATTTGAGTGAGTTTAATCTCTCTGGGAGCACCTTCTAGTTTGGTTAAATTAGAAGATTTTAGTAAAGCGGTTTGTTGTATATCTTCTCGATTAAGGAATTCTATTGGATTTGCAAAATTAAAATGAACTGCATTGATGTTAGCTACAATGGGGTGTTGAGATGCAGCATCGGCCAAAGGTTCGTAAAACCATGGAAAAGGGTTAAATTGAGTTTGGTTTCCTTTTCCTTGTGCTAAAACAATCGGAGCGGAGTATAAATCGTTTATTAGCGTAGGATTAATGCGTACACCATAGGTAAAAAACAAATCGTATGTATTCAATTCCTTTGGAAAAGCAACCATGCTTCCAGACTGCATTAAACTATCTTTTTCTGCAACGACTTGCTCGGTTAACCAAATGGCTTTACCACCCTTCATGATAAATTGATCTAGGGTATATTTCTCAGCTTCTGAAAATTTTTCTGTAGGTTTAGCATCGATTATTAAATCGAATTGTTGGAGTTGTTCTAGCGTTTTTTTAGGTTCAGTTGCCACTGTTTTAAGGGTGAAAGGCGCTATGCGATAGTAATTGCCTAAGCTTTTAATATAATCTGCTAAATACGCATCTTGTAATTGCCCTTTGTCTCTTAAAACAGCTATTTTTTTGTCTTTTTGTTGAGTTAGTTTTACAAAAGCATTGGTAATTTGGTATTCTAAATTTTGAATAGAAAGGGCAACCAACTCGTCTGTACTGGCTCCAAGCTTTTTTTGGAGTAAAGGCACCTGCATTTTATCCTTATTTATGCTTATTTCTGCCCACGGAAAGATCCAGTTTTCAATGGTTTTTCCATTTTGAATTTGATTTAAACGTTCAGGCGTCATTCCCCTTTGGTAGAATTCGCTAGCTACATCTTCGGCTTGTTTTTTAGTGTCTAATGGGTTAGTAAACTTAAATGTAATTAATGAATTGTATGCTTGATATTCTTCAAATAAATAACGAGTTTCACTTTGAAGCTGTTTAAATTCAGTTGCTAAATCTCCAGCTAAGAAAATTTCAATAGTTATAGGTTTTTTTATTTCGCTAACCAATTTAATACTTGTTTCAGACAAGCTGTAGCGTTGGTCTTTTGTAAAGTCTAGACGATAAAAAAACTGGCTGGCTATAATATTAAGCAACAAAAAGCCTAAAATTAAGTAAAAGATACGTTTTTTTTGTCTTTTCATTCTTCCTGTTTTTTTTGCAACTGATAAACACAAATTGAAATGAATAAAACTGTAAAACTTAAAAAATAAATAACATTTCTAGAGTCGATTACACCGCGACTTAAACTTTTATAATGAAAACTTAAGCTTAAATATTCTAATGCATAAACCGATGAACCTAATAAGTCGATATGGCTTATTCCCGCTAAAGCATAGAAAGCTGTTAAACAAAAAACGACACCTAAAGTAAAAGATAAAATTAGATTTTTAGTAAAACTTGATGCTAGTAAAGTTAATGAAATATAGCTACTGCTTAATAACAAAAGACCCAAATAAGAACCAAAAATTGCTGAGTAATCTAAGCTCTCACCATCGAAAATTAAATTATTTAAATACAAAATAAAAATTAAGCTAGGTAATAAGGCTATGCAAGTTATACAAAAAATCGCCCAAAATTTTCCCATCACCAAACTCAGCTTGCTAATAGGTTTGGTATATAACAACTCTAAAGTTCCTGATTTTTTTTCTTCCGAAAAACTTTTCATACCCACAGCAGGTATGATAAAAATAAAAACCAGTGCAGAAAGTTCAAAAAACGGAACTAAATTAGCGTTACCAGTATTTAAAATAGAATAGTTAGAATCTACTACCCATAAAAACAAAATATTAATAATCCAATACAAGCCTAGCACCAAGAAGCCAATATTATTGGCAAAAAAAGCATTGATTTCTTTTTTAAAAATGGCTTTCATAAATTTATTTTAAGCTTACTAATTTTTGAACACTCCAAGCTTCTGGCTTTGCATTAAATTTCACTTTAGTAGAAGACCAAATTTTTTGAAATAAGCTCGATTTTCTGTAATTTTCTAAGTTGGTTTCATTTTTCCAATACGAATACGTAAAAAAGACCGATTTATTACGTAAATCCTGGTAAAGTTCTAAAAACAAACAACCTTCAACATTTCGAATTTTATCTTTATTCGCTTCAAATAAAACTTTAAAAGCTTCAATTTCATCTGGTTTAAATGTCATTTTTACTATTCTAACCAACATAATTAGTTTCATTTTCAAAATTAATAGAAACACTATCAGACAACTTTAAGCCAAATAAGCTAGCTGCACTACCAACGGTATGTGGATTACTTTTATATACGGCAAGTTCTAAATACCTAGCTGTATTAAATAGGGCTAGTTTTTTACCTTCTTCTTCGCGTTTTTCTTTTGGAAGTTTAAAATTGATGGCTTCGCTGTAGGTTTCGTATACTTTGCTCATTTGAATATTTCTAGCTGAAATTACAAACTTTCTTCCTTTAGCAATTTCGGTAAATTTTTTCTTGGTAATATTTGTAACCACATTGCCATAATTATCGATATAGATAATATGACCTATAATTTGGTTTTGCTTATCGTTTACAATGGGTTCTAAATTTTTAATTTGTTGAATTTCAGAAATAGATTTTCCAATTACTTCTAATGTTCCGCCTCGACAAATATGAGCAGCAACTTTAACAAATACATCTAAAACAGGAAAATTAGTTTCAATACTATTATGTATGTTAATTTCAACAATTTTTGAAGGCTTAATTTCTGAAGCAATAAGCGATAAAATTCCGTTATTGGCACAAATAAAATAATGGCCATCTAATAAAATAGCTACATGTTTATTTTCTGGAGATAATTCTGCATCAACACCTACTAAATGAATGCTTCCTTTTGGGAAGTTATGGTAGGCATTCTTAATAATATAAGCTGCTTCTGTAATATGAAATGGAGATACTTCGTGAGAAATATCTACTATGTTCAAGTTTTTTAATTCGCTAAACAAAGCTGCTTTTACGGCCGCAACAGAATGATCTTTGTAACCAAAATCTGTAGTTAAAGTAATTATGGACATAAATGCTTAATAATTTAGTAAGATTTCCCGAAGATTATTTTCGTAAATTTGTAATGCGAATTTAATTATAATGTATAAAACCTAAAGCTTTTGAACGAACTTATTATCGAACTTTCAGAAATTAGTCCACAAGACTTTTTCGGTAAAAACAACGAGCACATAGAACTTGTTAAAAAATACTTCCCCAAATTAAAAATTGTTGCTCGTGGAAACAAAATAAAAGCTTTTGGTGATGAAGACTTATTGGAAGAATTCGATAAACGTTTTGAAATGATAACCAATCATTTTTCTAAATACAATTCTTTAGACGAAAATAGCATAGAGCGAATTTTAACCAGTGAAACCAAAAACGAATTACAAACATCTACAGCGGCTGAGCAAACTATTCTGCATGGAGTAGGAGGTAAAGTTATAAAAGCACAAACCCATAATCAACGTAGATTAGTAGATGCTGCGAGCAGAAACGATATGGTTTTTGCAGTTGGTCCGGCGGGTACAGGAAAAACTTACACGAGCGTAGCTTTAGCAGTTAGAGCTCTAAAAGAAAAGCAAGTAAAACGTATTATTTTAACTCGACCTGCAGTAGAAGCTGGCGAAAATTTAGGATTCTTACCTGGCGATCTAAAAGAAAAACTCGATCCGTATATGCAACCATTGTACGATGCATTACGCGATATGATTCCCCACGAACGTCTAGAAACTTTTATTGAAAAAGGAATTATACAAATTGCACCAATGGCATTTATGCGTGGCCGAACTTTAGATAATGCTTATGTTATTTTAGATGAAGCTCAAAATACATCGCATGCACAAATGAAAATGTTTTTAACACGAATGGGGAAACATGCCAAGTTTATTATTACTGGCGATCCAGGTCAAGTAGATTTACCTAGAAGAATTATTTCTGGTTTAAAGGAAGCGATTTTGGTATTGCAAAATGTAAAAGGAGTAGGCGTAATTTATTTAGACGAGAAAGATGTAATTCGCCACAAATTGGTGAAACGAATTATTGCAGCCTACAAAGCTATTGAAAATCAAGAATAATTATAAGTATAAATAAACTATCTTAATGAAAAGTAATACACTTACAAAAACAAATTTCAAGCTTAAAGATGTACAATCTATATATCACGGAAAAGTTAGAGAAGTATACGAATTAAAAAACAACCTTTTGGTTATAGTAGCTACCGATCGTTTAAGTGCTTTCGATGTGGTTTTGCCCCAAGGCATTCCGTTTAAAGGACAATTACTTAATCAATTAGCTTTACATATGCTAGAAGCTACTGCAGATGTTGTTCCCAATTGGTTAATGTCAAGCCCAGATCCAAATGTAAGTATGGGTAAAAAATGCACACCTTTTAAAGTTGAAATGGTAATTCGTGGTTACTTGGCAGGACATGCTTACCGAGAATATAAAGCTGGTAAACGAATTTTATGTGGTGTAGAATTACCCGAAGGTTTAAAAGAAAACGATGCTTTTCCAAAACCCATTATTACTCCAACTACTAAGGCAGATATGGGAAATCACGATGAAGATATTTCAAAGGAAGCTATTTTAGAAAATCGTATAGTTAGTGAAGAAGATTACAAAATTTTAGAAGATTATACCTGTAAGTTGTTTCAACGCGGTACCGAAATTGCCAATCAACAAGGTTTAATTTTAGTAGATACAAAATATGAATTTGGTAAAACAGCTGATGGTGAAATTGTAGTTATCGATGAAATCCATACTCCAGATTCTTCACGTTATTTTTATTTAGATGGATATCAAGAACGCCAAGATAAAGGAGAAAAGCAAAAACAACTTTCTAAAGAATTTGTTCGCGAATGGTTAATTGAAAATGGTTTTCAGGGTAAGGAAGGTCAAAAAGTACCTAATTTACCAGCAGAATTTATTGAATTGGTAACTCAACGCTATATTGAATTGTATGAGAAAATTACAGGAAAAGAATTTGTAAAAGCCGATACCTTAACTATCCATCAACGAATACAGGATAATTTAGATGCTAATTTTAAAAGTCAGTAATTCAGAAAGAAGTTGGGAATTAAATAGAAATAAAAAAAGGCAAGCGACCTACATCACACCGCTACGACTATCTACCCTTGCTGCGTTCCCGCCCTGGGGGATTCAACAGGAGCTGGTTGTGTAGGACTTGCCAGGTGCAAATATACAATCTTTAATATGCTTTACAAGATTTTTTTAGCTTTAAATTCATAATTTAGCCACTCCTAATAATAAAAATTTTATGCGTTTTCTTAAACACTTGTTTTTCATTTTTTTAGCTTTTAATCTTCTTTCATGTGAAGATGATTTGGCCAAACAAATTCAATTAAAATTTCCAGATAACCAAACTAAAGTACAAATTGGAAGTAAATTAAATGCTACGTTGTTTATTCCAAAAGAAGGAACTATTTCTGGTGAAATTACACTTCAAGGCCAAAAATTTCCAATAAATAATACCCGTATTGAAATTCCTATTTCAACAAATTTATTACTAGGTAAGCATCAATTAAAGCTTGATTTTAAGTTCAATAAAGAAGAATTTAGACTTCAAAAAGAAATTGAAATCATTAATAATCAACCACCAAAATTAATGGGATATTCCATTGTTAATACTTATCCACACAATGCGAAAGCTTACACACAAGGTTTAGAGTTTGTTGGCGATACACTTTACGAAGGGACAGGGCAGTATAAACAGTCGAGTCTAAGAAAAGTAGATTATAAAACAGGTAAAGTGCTTCAAAAAATAAATTTACCAGATCGTGTTTTTGGTGAAGGAGTAAGTATTTTGAATGGCAAAATTTATCAATTAACATGGCGTTCGGGCTACGGTTTTATTTACGATTTAACAACTTTTGAAGAATTAGACAAATTTGCCTTTAACAATAGTGCAGAAGGTTGGGGTTTGTGTAATGATGGCGAACGCTTTTATAAAAGTGATGGTACCGACAAAATCTGGATATTAGAGCCAGAAACCATGAAAGAATTGAGTTACATCCAGCCAACCACAGATAATGGGACTAATAAACAATTAAATGAATTGGAATGGGTAAATGGTAAAATTTACGCCAACACCTACCAACGGGACGGTGTAGCTATTATTAATCCTAAGAATGGAGCTATAGATGCTGTAATTGATTTCCGTGGACTTCGAGATTTAATAAATAAACCAGCAGATTTTGATCCGCAAAACCATGTTTTAAATGGAATAGCAGTTCATCCTGAAACAGGGAATTTGTTTGTAACAGGAAAAAATTGGGATAAACTTTTTGAAGTAGAAATTTACGAAAAATAATTTACTGCCAAATCCGTTTATGTAATATTCATTTCTCATGAAACTTAATTGCTTCTCAAAATTCAACCTAATGAAAAACCAATTTGTATCTCCTATTTTTAAGCATATTTGTTTAGGAATCCTTCTAGTAGTTATTATTTTAACTTCGGCATGTAGAGACGATTTTGAAACATCGCCAAGTTTTGGTGAATTAGAATTTTCCACAGATACCTTATTTTTAGACACGGTTTTTAGCAATACATCTTCTAGTACCTATCAGTTTAAGGTGTATAACCGAAGCAATAAAGACATTAATATTCCATCGATTGGTTTAGGTGAAAAAGAAAATTCTAATTACCGACTTAATGTAGACGGAATACCAGGAAAAACCTTTGAAAATATTGAGCTCTTAGCAAAAGACAGTTTATTTGTTTTTGTTGAAATTACAGCCGATATTGATCAATTAAGTAATCAAGCTTTACAATTTACCTACGAAGATGTTATTGAATTCGATTCAGGAACAAACCAACAAGAAGTTCGACTAATTACTTTAATTCAGGATGCAGTATTTTTATTTCCCCAACGTTTTGATAATGGAATGACAGAAACACTTTCGTTAGGCTTAAATGAAGAAGGCGAAGAAATATTAATTGAAGGTTTTTTCTTAGACGATGAATATTTAAATTTCACCAATGAAAAACCTTACGTTATTTATGGCTTTGCTGGAGTACCGAGTGGAAAAACATTAACTGTCGAAGCTGGTGCACGCATTCATTTTCATGCCAATAGCGGAATTATTATTGCCAACGGCGGTAGCCTTCAAGCAAATGGTGAGCTTAGTCAGGATACCGAATTGCTAGAAAATGAAATTATTTTTCAAGGTGATCGATTAGAACCGGGTTTTAGTGAAATTCCTGGTCAATGGGCAACCATTTGGCTTACCCAAGGAAGTACGAACCATATTTTTAACCACACCACTATAAAAAATGGAACCGTGGGAATTTTAATGGACAGCAACGATGGCACAAATAATCCCACACTTCAACTAAAAAACACCCAAATTTATAATCATACCAACGTAGGTTTATTGGCAAGAACAGGATTTGTTGAAGCCGAAAACACTATATTTAACAATGCGGGTCAGGCAGCAGTAAATTTATCTTTAGGCGGGAAATATAATTTTAAACATTGTACCATAGCTAATTACTGGCGAAATTCGTTTCGTCAATTCCCTGCTTTGTTAATTGAAAATAATTTAGTTACACAAGAAGAAGTTTTTGTTGCCGATTTAGAAGAAGCAACATTCAGCAACTGTATTATCTACGGTTCAGAGCGTATTGAAGTTTTATTAAATGCGTTAGAAGAAGCGGATTTTAATTATAAATTCGAAAATTGTTTAATTCGTTTTAACGATATCAATAACCAATATGTCGATAATGCACTCTACGATTTCGAAAATGAAACTATTTTTTCTGAAAATGTCTTCAACGAAGCTCCTGACTTTTTAAACACCAATGAAAATAAATTACAAATCGGTTTAGAATCTGCAGCAATTAACCTTGGCAATCTATCTACTGCCCAAGAAGTTCCATTAGATATAATCGAAACAAATCGAACAAGTAATCCAGATGCTGGTGCCTACCAAGCCATTGAGTTTGAAGAAGAAGATTAGTTTTAGCTTCAAGATTTATTGAAATTAAATCTCTATTTTTGACTTAATTTTCCCTTTAAACTTAATTATGAAATTTAAAATTTTTCAGCTGTGCTTATTCTTGGTAATGAGCATCAGCTACAGTCAGATTGGTTTTCAACAAAATGTTGTAATCGATGAAAGTTTTGGAGTAGTCAATCCAAGCTCAATCGTAGCTGCAGATATAGATGGAGACGGATTAGAAGATGTAATTGTTTCTGGAATAAACGAAGTAGCATGGTTTAAAAACTTAAATAATAATGGTAGTTTTAGTAAAACAAATACTATTTACAACGGCTTTGACAACCCAAGAAACTTACAAGTTGCTGATATAGATGATGACAATGATTTAGATATTTTTTTATATCTAGATACTAATCAAGGAAAAGCATTAGTTTGGTTAGAAAATACAGATGGTTTAGGGAACTTTGCAGACACTCAAACGCTAGTAATAAATGACTGGACTTCGCCCATAGGTTATCAAATTATTGATGTAGATGCAGATGGCGATTTAGATATTGCCTTTGGTTATAGTGGTTTTATTGGTTGGCTAGAAAATGATAATTTAACTTTTACAGCCAATGTGCTTTTAGGAAGTCCAAATACAGCTGCCAATAATTATCAAGGATTTACTACAACAGATGTAAATGGAGATAATCTTAAAGACTTTGTAGTAGATGTGGGGTACGATTTACGCGTTTACGATTTTCAAAATGATGGAAGTTTAGGTTTCTTAGGAACCATTGGAACTTTTGCACAAGGTTATTTTGTAACTTCAGCAGATATAGATAATGATGGCGACAACGATATTATTAGAATATTTGAAAATGGCGGCAACGATCGGAAAATAAGATTATACGAAAATTTAGACGGCTTAGGTAATTTTGCTAGTGTACAGACAATTGTTTCATTAGAAAATTTACCTTCAACAAGTAATAGCGATACTAAATCATTAATTTTAAAAGATATTAATGCTGATGATTTGTTGGATATTGTTTTACATGAATCTAGAACTAAAAAACTCTCAACTTACATTAATCAAGGCAATAATACTTTTAGCGATGAAACAGTTGTTGCTGATAACTTTGTTAATCTTAACAGTATTCATGTAAGTGATATAAATGGAGATCAAAAAATAGATATTTTAACCACATCCCGCGATGACAGTCAAGTTTCATGGTTTCAAAACCTGGATGATTTAGGTAATTTTAGTAGTGAAAATAAAATAACGAATTATGCTTATTTTATTAATCATGTAGATGCTGGAGATTTAGATGGAGACGGAGATATGGATATTGTTTCTTCTTCTCATGCTGATCATAAATTAGCTTGGTATCCTAATGTTAATGGATTAGGAGATTTTTCTCAGCCACAACAACTAATTTCAAACGAGTTTCCTGCACCTAGAAATGCTTTTATTGTAGATATGAACGGTGATTCATTTAATGATATTTTATTTTTTTCTTACTTAGATGATAACCCTGATGAATATAAAATTTTGTGGTTAGAAAATGATGGTAATGGTAATTTTATTCAGGAACATATTGTAGATAATATTGAAGAACAAATTCTTCAAATTCAATATGTAGATATTGATAACGATGGCGATTTTGATATTGTTAGTGCAGAAGATGATAGTGTATTAAAGTTGTATAAAAATGATGGAGACGGAACATTTTCTGCATCAATTACCTTTTCAGAACCTGGGTTTTATTATCCGCTAAGTCTTCAAGTTGGAGATGTAGATAATGATAATGATATGGATGTTTTAGCAGCTTATAACAATAATGAAATTGTTTGGTATGAAAATTTAGATGGACAAGGAGATTTGACTTCAAAAAACGTCATTACACCACAAATGAGTTATCCAAGTTCAATTTATTTAGTAGATATTAACCAAAATAGCTTTAAGGATTTAATTTTTGCTAATAAATTTAGCGATGAAGTTGGCTATTTCTTGAATACTGACGGTTTAGGGAACTTCGGTGAAAAGCAAATCATATCTTCATCGGTAGATAATCCATCAACTATTTATGCCTTAGATGTTGATGGCGATGGAGACCAAGATATTATTACCAACACAGAATCTAATTCTAAATTAGTATGGTTTCAAAATGATGGTGCAGCTAATTTTAGTTCACCTATAGAAATTACAGTTATGGCAGAGCGAATTAATCACATCACTTCAGCAGACTTTAATGCAGACGGTAAACTAGATTTGTTAACATCTTCTTACGATGATGATCAAATTGCTTGGTATGGAAATTTAGGAACTTTTACCAATACTATCTCTGGCTTGGTTAGACTAGACGCCAATGCAGATGGATGTAATGAAAATGATACTGGTGTTTCTAATTTGCTAATAACCAAAGAAAATGGCGAAAATACTTTTGCTACATTTACAGATGAAAATGGTGCTTATAGTTTTACTGCAAATCAAGCGGTTTTTAATACTAGTATTTCATCGGCCTTACCCAATTATTATGAAAGCACTCCATTTTTATATACTCATGATTTTACAAATGGTAGTTTTATAAATGCCGATGCAAATTTTTGTATTGAAGCTAATCAAACTATAAATGATTTATATGTAGTTATTTATCCTGATCTTGACGACCCAAGACCAGGCTTCGATACCAGTTATAAAATTATTTATTCTAATACAGGAACAACTCTACAAAGTGGGGAGATTGCATTTGAATTTGATGCATCTAAAATTCAGTTTTTAGATGCAAGTGAATCGGTAGTAAACCAAACTATTAACAACTTAACTTTCAGTTTTAGTGATTTAATTCCTTTTGAAACGAGAATCATCGATTTAAATTTTAATGTTTTTCCGCCACCAACAACCAATATCGATGAAATTTTAGTTTCAACAGCTTCAATTAGTCCATCTACGGGAGATGAAACTGAACAAGATAATACCTATGAATTACAACAAACAGTTATTGGTTCGTATGATCCTAACGATATTCAAATTTTAGAAGGAGAAGAAGTGCATATTGATAATGCAGGAGATTATATTCACTTTTTAATTAGATTTCAAAATACAGGAACTGCAAGCGCTATAAATGTTCGTGTTGAACATTTTTTAGATGATAAACTCGATTGGCAAAGTATACAATTGCAAGGACTAAGTCATGATGGACGCGTTGAAATTACAAATGGAAATAATATTCAATTTATATTTAATGATATCTACTTGCCAGATATCATAAGCGATGAGCCAAATTCTCACGGTTATATTGCTTTTAGAATTAAACCTAAAGAAGATGTAATTATTGGAGACGTTATTTCTGGCGTAGCCGATATTTATTTCGATTTTAATCCGCCAATTATTACTAACGTAGCCACAACGGAGTTTGTAGAAACACTTGGTAATTCAAGCTTCACAGCCAACCGAATCACATTATTTCCAAATCCAACATTAAATACGCTGAATCTTATTTCAAATGTTGAAATTCAACATATAGAAATCTATAATGCTTTTGGAAAATTAGTACGTAAAGAAAAATTTAGCTCAGTTCAAAATACAGCTCAAATAGATGTAGACAATCTTGATGCTGGATTATATTTTATAGTAGTTTATGCTAACGAAACTAAACAAGTTAAAAAGTTCATTAAACAATAATTAAGTATTGAATAAAAATAAAAAAGTCATTTCTTAATTGAAGAAATGACTTTTTGTTTTGTTGAAATTGAAGATTAAACTGAAACACTTTCTGCAAATAAGGGTTTTCCTGCCATCATTATTTCAATTTCACTTTTAATTTTTGTTAATTCATCTTGGTTTTCAGTATTTTGAATTACACGATCTATAAATTCTACAATTTTAGGCATTTCGTTTTCAATTAATCCACGTGTTGTCACAGCCGGGGTTCCTACACGTATTCCAGAAGTTATAAAAGGCGATTGCGTATCGAAAGGAACCATGTTTTTATTAACTGTAATTCCGGCCTTGCCTAAAGCTTCTTCGGCAACTTTACCAGTAACCGATTTATTTCTTAAGTCGATAAGCATCATGTGGTTGTCAGTGCCGCCAGAAATTAAATCATAATCTAGTTTTACAAAAGCATCTGCCATAGCCGAAGCATTTTTTTGAACTTGTACCATATAATGTTTAAAATCATCTTTCAGTGCTTCACCAAAAGCTACCGCTTTAGCCGCAATTATATGTTCTAATGGGCCACCTTGGTTACCAGGGAAAACACCACTATCCATTAATGAAGACATTTTTTTAAGTTTACCACTTTTTAATTTCAGTCCGAATGGGTTTTCAAAATCTTGACCCATCATTATAATACCACCGCGTGGCCCGCGTAAAGTTTTATGTGTGGTTGAAGTTACCACGTGGCAGTGTGGTATGGGACTTTGCAATAAACCTTTAGCAACTAAACCAGCTGGGTGAGCAACATCTGCGTGTAAAATTGCACCTACCTTATCTGCTATTTCTCTAAATTTTTTATAATCAATTTCTCTAGAATAAGCAGAAGCACCCGCAATAATTACTTTTGGTTTGTGTTTTAGGGCTTGGCTTTCAACTTGGTTGTAGTCTATTAAGCCAGTTTCTTTTTCAACACCATAAAAAACAGGTTCATATAATTTTCCAGAGAAGTTTACTGGAGATCCATGGGTTAAATGACCCCCATGAGCCAAATCGAAACCCAAAATTTTATCGCCAGGCTCTAAAATCATAGAGAAAACAGCTGTATTGGCTTGCGATCCAGAATGGGGTTGTACATTAGCGTACTCAGCATTAAATAATTTTTTGAGTCGTTCTCTAGCAATATCTTCTACTTGGTCTACAATTTCGCAACCACCGTAGTAGCGTTTGCCAGGGTATCCTTCTGCATATTTGTTAGTTAACACAGAACCAGCTGCAGCTAGTACTTCTGGACTGGCAAAGTTTTCGCTTGCAATAAGCTCTAAACCTTTTATCTGCCTGTTTTCTTCAGCTTTTATTAAGTCGAAAATCTGTTTATCTTTAGCCATAAAATAAATTCGTTAAATATAGTTCAAAAGTAAGAATTCTATTCGGTTATTTCAGCTAAAACTATATATTTGAAATGTAGTTTTAACTAATATTAATCAACCAAATAAAAATATATGTCTTTAGCCGCCAACGATCCATCACGAAAAACCTGGTTAGCTATCCCAGAAAATACAGATTTTCCTATTCAAAATATTCCATTTGGAGTTTTTTTAACCAGAGATGATATTATTACCATCGGAACCCGAATTGGAGATATAGCCATAGATTTAGGAGCTTTACATCAATTAGGATACTTTAAAAACATTCCATTAACCGACGATATTTTTTTGCAAGACAGCTTAAACGATTTTATTGCTGACGGAAGAAAAACATGGAGAGCAGTCCGAAATCGAATAGCAGATCTTTTTGATATAAATAATCATGAGCTTAAACAAAACGATGATCATTGCAAGCGCGTTTTATTTACTATGGATGAAATTGAAATGCAAATGCCAGTTCAGGTTGGCGATTACACAGATTTTTATTCCAGTAAAGAACATGCAACCAATGTAGGAACCATGTTTAGAGATCCAGATAACGCTTTGTTACCCAATTGGCTTCATATACCTGTAGGTTATCATGGTCGGAGTTCTTCAATTATTCCTAGTGGAATTCCAGTACATAGACCGCAAGGTCAAAAGTTACCTAAAGGAGCAGAAGAACCGATTTTTGGTCCATCTCGCTTGGTTGATTTTGAGTTAGAAATGGCTTTTATTACCACAGCCGCTAACGATTTAGGGCAGCCTATTCCTATAGATGAAGCTGAAAATCAAATTTTTGGTATGGTTATATTTAACGATTGGAGTGCAAGAGATATTCAAAAATGGGAATATGTTCCGCTTGGCCCATTTTTAGCCAAGAGTTTTGCTTCATCTATTTCCCCATGGATTGTAACTTTAGATGCCTTAGAACCTTTTAGAGTTGAAGGGCCAAAGCCTGAAAAAGAACTGTTGCCTTATTTACAATCTTCTGGTAAAAAGAGTTTCGACATTAATTTGCAAGTTTCAATTACTCCAAAAAAAGGAAAGGAAAGTGTTGTTACTAACTCTAATTTTAAATACATGTATTGGAATATGAGTCAGCAATTGGCTCACCATACAGTTAATGGTTGTCCAGTAAATAGTGGAGATATGATGGCAAGTGGAACCATTTCGGGACCAACTCCAGATTCTTTTGGATCTATGCTCGAACTTTCTTGGAAGGGGACAAAACCTTTAAAGTTAAAAGGTGGCGAAGAACGTAAGTTTATTGAAGATTACGATACCGTTACGATGCGAGGCTATTGTCAAAATCACGAAGTAAGAATTGGTTTTGGTGAAGTAAAAACTCAACTACTTCCTGTTTTTAAATCTAAATAAGTTAAACTAATTTAATTAATCAGGTTGTTTGTTTACACAAACAACCTTCTTTTTTTATGAAGCAAAAACTAATACGTGCATATCATTATATTCGTGATTATAAATACGTGAGGGTTTTAGTCGAAAGTATTAAAGATTTTACAAAAAACGATTCGATTAATTTTGCAGCTTCAACAGCATTTTATACTATTTTTAGCTTACCAGCTTTCATTATTCTTCTTTTAAAAGTCGGTTCAACCTTTTACAAAAAGAAAGATATTAAAGAAGAATTATTTTATCAGATAAGTAACTTGGCCGGTAGCGAAGCAGTTACCACAGTTGAAACTACACTAAATAATATTGTATTGGATGATTCTAGTGTAATATCATCGTCCATTGCATTTGGAGTTTTAGCCTTTAGTGCTACAACTGTTTTTGTAAGCCTACAAAATGGAATAAATCATATTTGGCACATAAAAGCTGTGCCAAAACGCGGGTATATAAAATATTTAATTAATCGATTACTCAGCTTTTCTTTAGTTTTATCGCTAGGATTCATATTAATTGTTTCCTTATTGTTAGATGCTATAGTCTCGATTATATTCACAAAATTAGAGTTTTTGTTAGAAGCATATACTATTAAGTTGTCATCAATCGTTCAAATTGTTTTATCTCAAGCTATTTTAATTCTCATTTTCACTTTGATGTATAAAATTCTACCAGATGCTAAAGTCCGATGGAAAGATACTTGGCTTGGAGCATTGGTAACAGCTTTACTCTTTATACTAGGGAAATTTGGAATTGGGTTTTATTTAGGTAATACAGACTTAGGAAATACCTATGGAGCTGCGGGCTCGCTCGTAATTTTGCTTGTTTGGGTATACTATTCCGTTATAATCTTTCTATTGGGCGCACAAATAACTTTTTATATCGCTAAGATTTATGGAGTTGATGTAAAACCTACTTCTTCAGCTGTGCGTTTTGAAATAAAAGAAATAGAATAAAGAACGAAAACCCTAAATTAAAACATCTGTTATTAATTAAAGCTTTAATCAATTAAGTTGAAGCTAAAATAGTTATATTTGCACGCAATTATAATTAATTGCTATGTCAGATTCTTCAAAAATCAGAAAAAAAGGTTTAACTTACGACGACGTTCTACTCGTTCCAGCTTTTTCTGATGTACTTCCAAGAAATGTTAGTATTCAAAGTAAATTTTCAAGAAATATTTCATTAAACGTACCTGTGGTTTCTGCTGCTATGGATACGGTAACAGAATCAAGAATGGCAATAGCTATTGCACGAGAAGGCGGCATTGGTGTTTTGCATAAAAACATGAGCATTGCTGAACAAGCACTTAAAGTTAGAAAAGTAAAACGCGCGGAAAGCGGTATGATTATCGATCCAGTAACTTTACCAAAAAATGCTAAAGTGGGCGATGCTAAAAAAAGTATGCGAGAACACAGTATTGGAGGTATTCCAATTGTAGATGAAAACAAAAAATTAGTAGGTATAGTTACTAATCGTGACCTTCGTTTTGAAAAAGACAATGAAAGACCTATTACTGATGTAATGACAAGCGAAAATTTAGTAACAGTTGCAGAAGGAACATCGCTAGACCAAGCGGAAGATATTTTACAAGCTCATAAAATTGAAAAACTACCGGTGGTAACAAAAAATCAGGTTCTAGTAGGTTTAATTACCTTCCGAGATATTACCAAATTTACACAGAAGCCTTTTGCTAATAAAGATAAATATGGTAGACTTCGTGTTGCAGCTGCTTTAGGTGTAACGCCCGATGTAAAAGATAGGGCAGAAGCTTTAGTAAATGCAGGTGTAGATGCTGTTGTAATTGATACTGCTCATGGGCATACCAAAGGAGTAGTCGATGCCTTAAAAGCAGTAAAAGATAGTTTTCCTGACTTAGATGTAGTTGTAGGAAATATTGCTACTGCAGAAGCAGCAAAATATTTAGTTGATGCTGGAGCTGATGCTGTAAAAGTAGGAATTGGTCCAGGCTCAATTTGTACTACTAGAGTTGTTGCTGGGGTTGGTTTTCCGCAATTATCGGCTATAATGGAAGTTGCTGAAGCGATAAAAGAATCTGGAGTTCCTGTAATTGCAGATGGCGGTATCCGATATACTGGCGATATCCCTAAAGCTATTGCCGCAGGTGCAGATTGTGTAATGCTAGGTTCACTTTTAGCCGGTACTAAAGAATCGCCTGGTGAAACTATTATTTATGAAGGCAGAAAATTTAAATCTTATCGTGGAATGGGTTCTGTTGAAGCTATGAATAAGGGTTCTAAAGATCGATATTTTCAAGATGTGGAAGACGATATTAAAAAACTTGTGCCCGAAGGAATAGTTGGTCGTGTTCCATACAAAGGAGAATTGGTAGAGAGCATGGTTCAGTTTATTGGCGGTTTACGTGCAGGAATGGGCTATTGTGGTGCAAAAGATATTGCAATGATGCAGAAAAACACACAGTTTGTAGAAATCACATCTTCTGGTATTTTAGAGTCGCATCCACATAATGTGTCCATTACCAAAGAAGCGCCTAACTATAGTCGTTAGATTTTAGTCTATTTTTTCTTGAACTAGTTGAACTATTTTTTTCAATTGTTCATCTTCAGATAAGTTAGAATTATCAATTTTAATTGCATCATCGGCCATTTTTAGTGGCGAATGTCTTCGATTGGAATCTATTTCATCGCGTTCTTTTACGTTAGCAAGTACTTCATCAAAACTTACTTCTGGCTGATTTATTTTAATTTCATTAAAACGGCGTTTAGCTCGAATATGGGCAGAAGCAGTCATAAACAATTTCAGTTCTGCGTCTGGAAACACGACTGTTCCAATATCACGACCATCCATCACAATGCCTTTTTTTTTTCCCATTTGTTGTTGTATTTCAACTAGCTTCTTGCGTACTTCTTCTAGTTTAGCAACTTGGCTCACTTTATTTGAAACTTCCATACTTCTAATAAAGGCTTCAACATTTTCGCCATTTAAGTAGACTTCTCCTAAGCGAGATGAGTTTTCTTGCTTAAACTCTATATGAATTTCATCAAGTTTAGAGCCTAAACAACTTTCATTTAAATTGTTCTCATTAAAACATTTATTCTTCATAGCAAAAAAAGTAACCGCCCGATACATAGCGCCAGTATCTACATAAATGTAATTGAATTTTTTTGCTAATTGTTTGGCAACTGTGCTTTTTCCGGTTGAAGAATGGCCGTCGATAGCGATGCAAATTTTTTTACTCATAAGTCTTATTCTGGATATTCAATTCGTAAGTGGTATATATTTTTTAACTTAGATTTCAGTACTTTTTTAATTGATTCAATTTCTTTAAAAGTGATATCAGCATTTAAAAATTGTTTTTCTTCAATTTGTTTATCAATTATTTTTTCAACAAACTGGTCAATAATCTTTGCAGTCGGTTCTTTTAAACTCTTACTTGCCGCTTCAACCGCATCACACATCATTAAAATGGCTGTTTCTTTACTAAATGGTAAAGGGCCAGGATATTGAAAATCTGTTTTATTAACATGGCCTTCATTTTCTTCTTGAGCTTTTTTATAGAAAAAATATACAGTAGTTGTACCATGATGCGTTCTAATAAAATCGATTATTCGATCGGGCAAGTTTTGTTTTTTTGCAATTTCAATACCATGCAATCGGTGCTTTATAATAATCTCTGCACTTTCTTTAGGCGAATTTTCATCATGTGGATTAACATTGGTGTTTTGATTTTCAGTAAAATAATATGGATTTTTCATTTTACCAATGTCATGGTACAATGCTCCAACTCTAACTAGTAAGCTATTTGCTTTTATTTCGTTAGCAGATGCTTCTGCTAAATTAGCGACATTTAATGAGTGGTGAAATGTGCCTGGAGCTACTTCAGACAATTTTTTTAATAACTTAGAATTGGTGTCTGATAATTCTAATAAGGATAAGTCTGAAATTAGCCCAAAAGCTTTTTCGTAACCATAAATTAAAGGCTGAATAAATAGTAAGCCAATTCCATTAATTCCAAAATAAATTAGATTTTCGTAAGAAATCTGCTGCAGAGATGTTTCTTGAATTAAGTTGAAAGCCAAATAAGTAAATAAGTAAGTAAGCGTTATTCTTCCAACAGCAATAAATAAGTTAGCTCGCTTATATAACTCAGATATAATTAAAATACTTACAATTCCAGCTATAATATGCAAAAACATAAATTCGTAGCTATTGGGAACGATTAGGCCTAAAATTAAAAGTGTAATTACGTGAGTGAATAACCCCAATCTGGCATCGAAAAAAACTTTTAGGGTTAGTGGTAAAATACATATTGGTACAATGTAAATATAGTCTGAAGAAATCTCTAGTGTTAAAATACTCAAGCCAACCACTAGTAAAATATTAAAGAATATAAAGGTAAGCTTGTTGTTGTTTTCGTATATATGTGGGCGGTATAGTTTTATGAATAAAAACAAAATAAATAAGGCCAGCGCAACCAGTAAACTATAACCTAAGCTTACATAAATATATTGGTCTTTACTTATATTTTTTCTTTTAAACTCTTCAGCTAAAGAGCTTAATTTTTTATGAATTCGGGCATCTACTAATTCTCCGCTGCTAATTATTTTTTCACCTTCTTTTACCAAACCTTCAGTATAGGAAATTTGACTGAGTTTTTTATTTAATTCCTGTTCTGTAAAAGCTTTATCGTAACTGGTATTAGCTTGTATTTTGTCAATATGTTCAAAAAGTAAATCTTCATATTGTTGAAGGTTTTTATCCTGTAACTCTTTTATAAATAGGTTTCTAAGATTTTTTCGAATATAAAAATCTCCATATAAGCCTTCGCTAATTAAATTTCCTTTTTTAAGAAATACAAGTTGGGTTTCTTCATAATTTATTTTGTTTTCGACCACTCCAATTTGATAGGCATCTTCAAAAAATGTGGAGGTTGTTTTGTAAAGAGCTTCAATGGTATTTCTTGGTAAACTGTCGGGCAAATTTGAAAAGGATTTATCAAGTTGTTCTTGAAAGTTATTCCAAATTAGAAAGTCTACTTTAAAATAGGGTATATGTTCTTCTTTAATATTCTTTTTTTCCTTTTCAATTTGTTCGTCAGATTTATATAAAGCGAAATTGAATGGGGCGTAATAATCTTCGTACTGCCAAACTTGATTTTTTGTGAAGTTGTATTTAAATTGAACTCCTTTTGGAAAAAAATATACAATAGAAAATGTACAAATAGCAAATAAAAAGAGTTTATACAAGAAACCCTGATATTTGTAAAATTGATTAGCTAAGTCTTTTATATTTTTCATTAAAGCCAAAGTTAGAAAAATAAATAAGTTAATGCATTTAATTTTTATACAACTACCAATAGTTTATAAAAAAATCTATTTCATATTTATGAAATTTTCAAAAACAGACTATTAAAATATTCATTTATAAATATATTACTAATAAAATTAGCGTTTGTTTGTTAATTTCGTTTTATTCAACAATTTTATTTCAGTAAATTAGCAGCAAATTAAATTATTAAATTATGCGAGAAGTTGTTATAGTAAGTGCAGTAAGAACACCAATAGGAAGTTTTTTGGGAACTTTGTCTAATATTCCAGCTACTAAACTTGGTTCGATTGCTATAAAAGGCGCTTTAGATAAAATTAATTTAGACCCTCTTGAAGTTGAAGAAGTTTTAATGGGAAACGTTGTACAGGCTAACAATGGGCAAGCTCCAGCAAGACAAGCTGCTTTAGGTGCTGGAATTTCAGAAAGTACGCCGTGTACCACCATAAATAAAGTTTGTGCAAGCGGTATGAAAGCAGTAATGCAAGCCGCCCAATCTATAGCCTTAGGCGATGCAGATGTTGTTGTTGCTGGCGGAATGGAAAACATGAGTTTAATTCCGCATTATGTACATTTGCGAAACGGACAAAAATTTGGTTCAACCGAATTGATTGATGGTTTACAGCGTGATGGTTTAGTTGATGTTTACGACCAACAAGCTATGGGTGTTTGTGCTGATTTATGTGCAACTGAGCATCATATTTCTAGAGAAGAACAAGATGAGTTTGCAATTGAATCTTACAAACGTTCTGCAGCGGCTTGGAAAGCTGGGAAATTTGATAACGAAGTAGTTCCTGTTGAAATTCCACAACGTCGTGGAGAGCCTTTAGTAATGAAGGAAGATGAAGAATTTAAAAATATTAAACTAGAAAAAGTTACTTCATTGCGTCCAGCATTTTCTAAAGAAGGTACGGCAACAGCTGCAAATTCTTCGACCATAAACGATGGTGCAGGAGCTATGATACTCATGTCTAAAGAAAAAGCTGAAGCTTTGGGTTTAAAGATTTTAGCAACTATAACGGGTTATGCTGATGCAGCACAAGAACCTAAGTGGTTTACAACTGCTCCTGCAAAAGCTTTACCGAAAGCCTTACATAAAGCTGGAATTAAACAAGCTGATGTAGATTTTTTTGAGTTTAATGAAGCTTTTTCTGTAGTTGGTCTTGCTAACATGAAATTATTAAATTTAGATAGTAGTAAAGTAAATATAAATGGCGGTGCTGTTTCTTTAGGTCATCCGCTGGGTTGCTCAGGTGTAAGAATTTTAATTACTTTGCTAAATGTTTTACAACAAAATAATGCTAAAATTGGTGCAGCTGCAATTTGTAATGGTGGTGGTGGTGCTTCAGCTTTAGTTATGCAGAGATAGCTAGTTAACTTATATACATAAAATGCAATACGGAGTTTGTTCCTTAAGTATAGTCCCGGTTCGTTCAGAAGCTAACGATCGGGCAGAAATGGTAACACAATTACTATATGGAGATGTTTTTGAAATTATTTCCATTCAAAAAAACTGGGTTCATATTCGTATTGCATTCGATTTTTACGAAGGTTGGATAGATGTTAAACAATTTATTACAATTGAAGAAAGCCAATTTAATGCTATAAAAGAACTACCTTTCTATTGTTCAATCGATTTTATTGAATTTGTTAATACGCAAAACAATCAACTACTTCCTATTTCTATTGGTTCGTGTCTAAGTGCATTACAACTTTTAAAGCATCAATTTGATGGGGCATTTGTAAAGCCTACATCTTTTTTAAAAGAAAAAATATCCGAAATAGCCTCACTTTATTTAAATGCGCCCTACCAATGGGGTGGTAAAACACCATTTGGAATTGACTGTAGCGGTTTTACTCAAATGGTATACCGTATTTGTGGCTTTTCTCTTCTACGTGATGCTTCACAACAAGCTAAACAAGGCACTGCCTTGAGTTTTATTGAAGAAAGTGAGCCTGGCGATTTGGCTTTTTTCGATAATGCTGACGGAAACATTATTCATGTAGGAATTGTTTTAGGAGACAACTATATAATCCATGCACACGGGCAAGTTCGCATTGATCGTTTAGACCATACGGGAATTTTTAATGCAGAAACTAAAAACTATTCTCATAATCTACGAGTAATAAAAAGCTTTTCTTAAAATTCTTGTGAACTAAAAAACGAAAAAGAAGAACCACCGTAATTTCTCGTTTCTTGGTAATGCAGACCAGCGGACAAATCGGTGTGTTTAGAATGTTCTATAATGCATAATCCCACTTCGTTAGTAGCTTTTAAAACTTCTTCAATTAAGCTTAAAAATTGCTCAGATTCTATGTTGTAGGGTGGGTCTGCAAACACAATATCTGCCGTTAATTTGTTATTTGTAACAAAATCAAAAGCATTGGCTTTAATTAAATTTAGGTGCAAATCTAATTTTTCTGCTGTTTTAGTTAAAAATTGAATGCATTGGTAATTTTGGTCTACTGCAGTAATTTGTTCAGTACCACGAGAAGCAAATTCAAACGAAATAGAACCAATACCTGCAAATAAATCGATTACTTTTAAATGCTTAAAGCTAAATCGATTATTTAAAATATTGAATAAAGCTTCTTTTGCCCTGTCGGTAGTGGGTCTTACCGGTAGCTTTTTAGGAGCAGTTATTCTTCTTCCTTTTAATTTTCCTGAAACGATTCGCATAATTGAAGGGCTAAAATGGGATTTTGATTTAGAAATATTTCACTTTCATGTGAAACTTTGTTTTTTAAATTTAGATTTAATTCTAAAACATTAATTACAACTACATGTCTTATGTAGTTATATACAAGCGTGAAGATTTCAGATTCTTTAGAAATTTTTCCAACAAAAGATAAATGCATATGTTGTTTATCAAATTTAAATTGTTCGATAGCAAACAAACAATAATACGCAAAATCTTCGGCGGTATCAAAATTAAAATAATTAGCCATCTTCAAATTTCCATCTTTAATTAAAACTAGAAAAAATGAATTTTGCTGAATGTAAACAAAAGCATATTCGCCACTTTGATTTTTACATAATTGGTAGCTAGAATTTAATGCTGAATTTACAGCGTGGTAAAAGCCTAAGCTAGAATAATATTCTAAAAGTTCATTATGAATATTTACAAATGGAATAAAAGGAATCGAAACATCAAAATCAGTATTGCAATCGCAACTTATACTATCTGATGGAAAAAGCACCGTGTTATATTTTAAGTAATCACCCTTATGCTTAGATTCATAAACTTCATTAGGAACAATGGTAAAATAAGAATGTTGATAAATTATATGTAGTCTACTCTCCTTATAGTTGATTTTCCATATGCGTTGGTAGTCTTCTTGTATTTTTTGAACTAAACCATCGGGATTTTCATTTTTAACATGCACTTCTTTGTGTTCTTCAACACATTTTTGGTTTTCGTTTACAACCAAAAAAGAATATCCACTTTGACGTATCAAAATGGATATTGAATATATTATTTTATCGGTAGTATTAGTCTGCTTTTCCATAGTTGGAAGGCCAGTTACCACTAGTACTTACTTCATTTAAATCACCTACTTTAATGTATCTTCCATTAACACCATCCACAGAAACAGTTTGTAATTCTTGTATAAGTAAGTCGTTATCTAAATCTGCAAGTATTAATTTTTTATCCGCTTTTACTTCAAAAACCGGAACATTAGTATTTTTAACTTTCAATAAACCAGATTGCATTTCAAACTTATTACCATCTGTGTAAGGTATAATTTGCATTTTTTTGTAACGGTCAGACTTTCCAAATAAAGAATCTTTAACCGAAACAAAATCTAGCGTATCAATTACATAATCATCAATATACTTATCTACTTTGTAAATTCTTTTAAATTCTTCATCTAAATATGTTGTATCTCTTCTTTGTGTAATGGTAAATTGAGCAGTGTCTATAAAACGAACTAAAGAATCAAAACTTGGAGCATATGTTCTAGTAATTTCTTTGTGTGCCAATTGAGCTTTTCTTATATCTTGTAGTCTTTCAATAACCTTGGTGTATCGTTTTTCTTTTGTTTTGTTAAACTCTACGGGTCCATATATAGCATTATAGTTATAATAACCAAGTACAACAATTGCAATAAAAAGCAAAATTGATAAAACTGGTCTTAATTTTTTTGGAAGGTAAAGGTCTATTAGTTTTACAAGACCAAATATTAAAATTACTCCAACAACAATGTAAATAATAATTGTAATCATAACTTATTATATAGTTTTAACGGATATACGCAAAACTACAACTTTTTTTCATTCATAAAAGTTTATGCATCTAAAATCATTTTTATATTTGAGTAATATTTCACTTCATGACTTCAAAGCAATTTTATTTACTGTTAAAAAAAGATTTAGGGCATACTGCAACTCAAAAACAAGATTTGGGTTTACAGCTATTGTCTAAATTTATAGTCGATGAGCACTTAGACTATATTTATGTGCTAAAAGGTTATGCAGGTACAGGTAAGACTACTATGATTGGTACATTGGTAAAGAATATTGGTAAAATCAGAAAAAAACTAATATTAACTGCTCCAACTGGTCGAGCTGCTAAAGTAATTTCAAATTATAGCAAGCAACATGCACAAACTGTGCACCGAAAAATTTATTATCCTAAAAAAACAAGTGGTGGCGGGGTAGATTTTGTTCCGCAGCAAAACAAACATAAAAACACTATTTTTATAGTAGATGAAGCTTCTATGATACCCGATATTCCTACAGGTGAAGATTTGTTTAAAAGCAATTCACTTTTAGAAGATTTAATTGAATATGTGTATGCAGGTGAAAATTGCCAACTTATTTTTATTGGCGATACGGCTCAGCTTCCACCTGTAAAAGCAGAATTAAGTCCAGCCCTTTCGGAAGAAACATTGCAACGCCAATTTGGCATGGAAGTAATTAGTGTGGAGTTAGATGAAGTAGTGCGACAGGAATTGGAAAGTGATATTTTACGAAATGCAACATTAATTAGAACTGCCCTTCAAGAAGAAATTTATGAAAGTTTTCAATTTGAACTCACTGGAAAATCAGATTTAATTCGTTTGGTCGATGGTTACGAAATTATGGATGCCATTAATGATGCATATCATAATAATGGACACGAAGATACAGCCATTATTGTACGTTCTAACAAACGCGCAAATTTGTATAACCAACAAATTCGTACTCGAATTTTATACCGAGAAGACGAATTGGCACCTGGCGATTATTTAATGGTAGTAAAAAACAATTACTTTTGGGTAAAACCCAATTCTGATGCTGGATTTATTGCTAATGGCGATATTATTGAAATTTTAGAGATTTTTCGCTTTAAAGAATTATACGGATTTCGCTTTGCCGAAGTTAATGTGCAAATGGTAGATTATCCTAATATGAAGCCTTTTGAAACCGTTTTATTACTCGATACTTTAGATGCTAATGCACCATCTTTAAGCTACGAACAATCCAATCAATTATACCAAGAAGTAATGAAAGATTACGAAGATGAACGCTCCAAATACAAGAAATTTTTAAACGTAAAACAAAACAAATATTTCAATGCATTGCAAGTAAAATTTAGTTACGCTATTACTTGTCATAAATCGCAAGGTGGGCAATGGAACACTGTTTTTGTTGAGCAGCCCTATTTGCCAAATGGAATAGATAAAGATTATTTACGTTGGTTGTATACTGCCATAACTCGGGCAAAAGACAAATTATATTTAATCGGTTTTAAAGACGATTTTTTTACTGAAACTAATTTAGAAGAATAAAATTTATGAAAATAATAGCCATGATTCCAGCTCGTTTAGAAGCATCTCGTTTTCCTGGAAAACTATTAAAAGATTTAGCTGGAAAACCCATCATTGTTCGAACCTATGAAGCAGCCATAAATAGCAATTTATTTAATGAAGTGTACATAGTAACCGACGCTGAAGAAATTTACAAGTCAATTGAAGCGATTGGTGGAAAAGCCATTATGAGTAAAAAAGAACATCAATGTGGTAGCGACCGTATTGCTGAAGCTGTTGAACATATAGAAGCAGATATAGTAGTAAATGTACAAGGCGACGAACCTTTTATAAACGAAAAAGCTTTATCTAAACTGCTTCATGTCTTTATAAATGATGATAAAAAGGAAATTGATTTAGCTTCATTAAAAACACCTTTGACTAGTACATCTGCTATTCAAAACCCAAATAATGTTAAGGTAATAACCGATCTAAAAGATTTTGCACTATATTTTTCACGATCACCCATTCCATTTCATCGTGATCAAGAAGTTGAAGCACTCTATTATAAGCATGTAGGAATTTATGCTTTTCGAAAACAGGCTCTACTTGATTTTTACCACACACCGATGAGCCCACTTGAAGCCACTGAAAAAATTGAATGCATTCGTCATTTAGAAAATGGAAAAACAATTAAAATGGTAGAAACTGACCAAGTGAGTATCGGTATCGACACTCCTGAAGATTTAGAAGAAGCTAGAAAAGTATTTAATGAAGCTTTAAAATAAAAGTACCATTCGAACCTGTCATTCCGCATATAGATGCGGAATCTCATGAATGTGAACTGAAAACATTAATCGAACTTGCTCTCTACTTCCATATTCATAAGATTCCGTATAAAATCTTCCTTTCGTCAGATTTTTACAGAATGACAAGTAAACAAGGAGATTTTTCGGAATGACAGTCTATTGAGTTCGTTTTTTTAAATATTCTAAAAAATTATCTAAAGAAACTCTATCAACAATATCTTTATTTATACCAATTTTACTTTTTTTTGATTTAATCAAAATATCACCAAACTTTTTTTCAATTGAAACAATATCTTCATACTTAATTTGTGGCCAACCAAATTGAGCCACAATTTTTTCATCATTGTACTTTGCAGCTTGAAAGTAAATCATTCCAAACCAAAAGATAACTTGGACTAAAAATGAAATTAGCAATAATAAATTTGATTTGCTTGTAGCATAGTCCCAAATAGAATAGAAAAGTGATATAGTTACAAAAAGACTAATCAAAGTAATCAAATTGCGTCTTTTTTGATTAAATTTTACAGTCATATTCTAATTATTTTGAATTTTTATTTGTTGCAACTCTTCAAATGTAAAATCCATCAACGGAAATTTATCCCATCCTTTATAATCAAAATGCCACCATTCAGTAGGATAAACTGTAAAACCAAATTTTTCCATAACATCAATTAGTAATTGTCTGTTGATGATTACTTCTTCTGGTAAGTCAGTATAATTTGGATGCGCTCTTTCGGTAAAATCATCGTAAGTGGTTGGCATTTTAATTTCAAGTCCTGTCTTTGCGTCCACCAAAGTTAAATCGATAGCACAACCCCGGTTATGCCGAGAACCAAATTTTGGATCAGCCACAAAATCGGTATCTGGATATACTTCATAAAATTTTACAGTAGCTTGGTAAGGTCGATATGCATCGAAAACTTTAATTCTATAGCCCAGAGCCAACAGGAAATCATTCGCTTTTACTAAAGCTTCGGCAACAGGTTTCCTAGCATAAGCCGAAGCATCAGGATAAATTACAGTTTCAGTGAAATTATTTTTAGTAGCGTAGCGAATATCGAATTTAAGTTTTTTACCCAATTCCTGTAAATCTAGCATTCGGAAATTTTCATCTTTTTTTACATCGTTTTTATAATGCGCTAATTGATTTTGAACAACTAGCTTTTCTTCAGAACAAGAAAAAAACACAAGAAAACTAAGGAGTAATATTCGGTAATTCATCGTTGTATTGTTTCAAACGAAGTTACTAATTTTTTACTTTTTTTCGTAAGGTATGTTTATTGATAATTTCTTGGGCATTACTTTTTGATTTCTGCGATTGAATAATACGCCAAATTTCGTCGGAAGCTTTTTTTCTTGAAGTATCTAATTCTACTATCGGGAAAGGATAAACTTCACCTAATCGAAAATTATACATTTCTTGTTCCATAGGTGTCATTTTCCAAGGTTCATGTATAAATTCTTTTGGAATGTTTTTCAGTTCAGGTACATATTTCAAAATAAACTCGCCCTCCGCATCGTGCTTGTACGAATTTTTAATAGGATTATAAATTCTAAGTGTATGCGCTCCTGTGGTTCCAGCTTGCATTTGTAATTGAGGATAATGAATGCCGGGTTCAAAATCTAAAAATAAACTTGCTAAATGCGATGAAGCATCTTGCCATTTTTGCCACAAAATATGGGTAAAAAAAGAAACTAAAAGCGCACGCATCCTAAAATTAAGAAAGCCAGTTTCAATTAAGCAGCGCATGCTTGCATCAACTAAAGGAAACCCTGTTTTTCCTTCTTTCCATGCCTGTATGTAAAATTCGTTTTTTTCTTTTTGTATAATATTAAAAGCAGCATTGAAATTTTCAAATTCAATACGTTCTTCCATTTCAAATTTTTGAATAAAATGCGCTTGCCAACGTAATCTAGATTTAAACTGGCTTAAAGCCATTTTGCTGTTCGTTTTTACCTGTTCAGCCGCTTGAACAACTTCTCGCATGGATAAGTTTCCCCAAGTAATATAGGGCGATAATCGGCTACAGGATGTTCTCGCTGCTAAGGGTTTGGAAATGTTTTTTTGGTAATTTACATGTCGCAAATCAAAAAAAGAATGTAAGTATTTTAATGCGTATTTTCTTCCACCTTTTTGAAATTTAAGATGAGTTACTGTTGCTACTTCAACCAGTTGAAAATGGGAAGACAATGTATGAATTTGTTTATTATGCAAAAAATTATTTGCTGAAGCTTTAAACTTAATTAAATTTTTGCTCATGTGCTTTTCCCATAATTTAACCCATTCATTGCGGTTTTTTAATCCCCGAAATACACCATTATGAACAAATTCTCTCCATTGAATAGTTTGATTTTTAAATAATTTTTGAAGTAATAAATCACGTTGATAAGTGATCTGAATACTGGTCTCTTGATGTGAAAAAACAGTTTTTATAGGTATTAATTGATGAAGTTTTTCGAAAATGAACTTTGCTTCACCTTCAAGGATTAAAATTTGTGTATTGTATGCTTTAAGTTGAATTTGCAATTCGCTTAGGGATTGCTTAATAAACCGAAAATGCCGTTCGCTGTAATGCGAATCTTTGCATAACATAGGTTCAAAAATATAGAGTAGCAGACAAGCTTCTTTTTCTTGAAGCGCCGCATGCAAGGCTTCATGGTCTTCTAATCGTAAATCTTTTTTAAACCAAACTACATTCATTTACGTTTTTTTAACCGCAGCTTTATATGTTTCTAAACAGCGTTCTCTTGCCATTTTATGTTCTACCATAGGTTCTTGATATGTATTCGTTCCGTATTCAGGAATCCATTTTTTAATGTATTTTTTATCCTTATCGAATTTGTCGGTTTGCGAATATGGATTAAAAACTCGGAAATAAGGAGCAGCATCTACACCAGTTCCAGCGACCCATTGCCAACCACCGATGTTCGAAGCCATTTCATAATCTAATAATTTTTTAGCAAAATAAGCTTCGCCCCAACGCCAATCGATAAGTAAATGTTTGCACAAAAAACTACCTACCACCATTCTAATTCGGTTGTGCATCCATCCGGTTTTATCAAGCTGTCGCATTCCTGCATCTACAATAGGATAACCTGTTGTTCCAGTTTTCCATTTTTCAAATTCAGCTTCATCATTTCGCCATTTAATATCATCATAAATCGGTTTAAAAGCACGATTTTGAGTTTCTGGGAAGTGATGTAAAATAGCTTTGTAAAATTCTCTCCAAATCAATTCATTTAAAAAAGTTTCATTTTTAGCAGAAGCTGCTTTTTGAACAACTTCTCGATAACCAACTGTGCCAAAACGCAAATGTGTGCTTAGTCTCGATGTGCCATTTATGGAAGGAATATTTCGGGTTTCTTCATAGTTTTCTAAAAAATCATCTTCTAAATGATAATCAGGTACTTCAATTGAAGATTTAGTGAATCCCATATCACCTAAACTTAAATTGGGTAAACGGGAATTTTGTAAGGTGTTATGTAAACGATTTTCAGAATTAAAGGTATCCGCTGAAATTTTTTTAAATTCTTTTTTCCATTGCTTCATGTATGGTGTAAAAACCAAGTACATACCACCTTCGTTTTTTTCTACTTCATTTTTTTCAAAAATGACTTGGTCTTTAAAGTCATGAAATTCAATGCCTTTTTCAGCTAAATATGCTTTAATATTAGCATCGCGTTGGTATGCATATGGCTCGTAATCTCGATTGGTAAACACAGCTTTTACATCGAAATCTTGTGTTATTTCTTTAAAAACTTCTTCCGGATATCCATAATAAGTTGCAATCGAACTACCGTATTTTTCTTGTAACTCATTTCGCATTTTTTGAATTTCACTAAAAATAAAACTTACGCGAGCATCATCTTCTGGCAATTCATCCAAAATATATTTATCGAATATAAAAACGGGTAGTGTTGCTTCATCTTCTTGAAGTGCATGAAAAAGACCTACGTTGTCATGCAAACGCAGGTCTCTTCTATACCAAAATACATTTACTTTTTCTTGCATGTGCATTTATTAGCTTACATTTAAAGTAGACATACCGCCGTCGACACCAAGTACTTGGCCAGTAATCCACGAGCTGTCTTCACTCAATAAAAATGCAGTAATTTTAGCAATATCACTAGCTTCGCCAACTCTTTTAAGCGGATGGCGTTCGTCCATTTTTTCTTTTTTCTTCTCGTTTCCTAACAACTTTTCGGCTAAAGGAGTATTGGTTAGAGAAGGTGCAATTACGTTTACTCGGAAACTCGGTGCATATTCTGCAGCCAATGAACGGGCAAAACCTTCAATCGCTCCTTTTGCAGCTGCTACACTGGTATGAAAAGGCATTCCGGTTTGTACAGCTACTGTGCTGTAATATACTAAACTTGCCTGGTCGGAATTTTTTAAGTTTTTTAATAAAGCTTGCGTGGTTTTTACCAAGCCCATAAAATTAAGTTGAAAATCTTCTTCAAAAATCGCAGGTTTCATCATTTTGAAGGGTTTCAAATTAATGGTGCCTGGTAAATAAACCAACCCGTCTAATTTATCTGGTAAATCTAGGTCTGCAATATCGTCTTTGGTTACATCAAATTCGTGATGAGTAACTTCGAGTTCATCTAATTTTCCTTTACTTCTTGAAGCTACAATTACATTGTGCGAATTATGTAATAATTTTGCAGTTTCAAATCCGATTCCTTGGCTTCCGCCGATTAATAATATATTTTTTTTCATAGATATTTATTTTAGGGTTCCGAATAATTCGGTCATTTTTTCTTCTCTTGCTTTAAAAATTTCGTCTAATTTAGGTTGCACTAATAAGGGTTTTACCATTTGCCCTAACCAACCTAAAGGTAGTGCAAAGTGAACGATGTCTTCAATTTCTACCCCACCATCAATCTCATGAATAAAGTGCTTGTGATGCCATAATTTGTAAGGCCCAGATAATTGAATATCTACAAAGAAATTTGGTTTTTCAACATGTGTAATTTCAGTAATCCAGCGGGTTTTAAAAAAGGGTAGTGGTGTTACATTGTATTGAATAATCTGACCTGTATACATTTTATCGTCAGCTCCAGAAATAATTTCAAAACCCATTTCGTCGGGCATTATTTTTTGAAGATTTTTAGGATTAGATAAAAAATCCCAAGCTTCCTTTTTAGTTATAGGAAGCTTTTGCTTGGTATGTATTTCGTAAATTTTCACACACCAAAAGTACGATTGATTTTGTTTAATTTAAAAACATTGAAGTTAAACAAAAGTTATAATGTTAAGTGAAAAAACTATATTTAGGACGATTAATTAAAGTTCAAAATTCAGAATTAGCTATATTACTTTTTCAAGAATTAATTTAATTGCATTAGCAAATGCACAACTGAATTTTAATTATCAATTACATCTCCTTCAAATGCTGGTGGGCCTATAAATCTAGGGCCGTCTTTTTTCTTTTCTTTCTTCTTTTTTACTTCAAAAATTCGGTAAGGAGCAACTTTTTGAGCACGAGCTCTCTTTTTACAATCTAAATTGTTGTAAATTTCATTATACTTTTCTTGAGCTTCTGTATTCCATAAAAAATAATACACTTCACGAATGTAAGTTATATAAGTTTCATATTCATCGGGATGGCTATAGTGGTTAATTTGAATGCTTGCATTTTTGGGGCTACTTGCTCGGTCGCTACTCCCGTCTGGATTAGTAATAAAAGTATAAATGAATTCCTTAAATTTTACATCACTCAAGAAAGATAAGTCTTTGTTATTTACCAAAATTTTACCTTCTTGGTTAATTACAATATCCAATAGATCAGATTTACTAGCTTTTTCAATATCGGTAGCTGTAATTTGATTTTCAATTAAACATGCGTTATCTAACCATTTTTGAGCAACTATTGAAGAAGTAGTCAGAAATACTAGTAAAATATAAATCAATTTCATAATTTTAATTTTATACAAATATAGAGAATGTAATTTAATGCTTAGATGCTTATCTTGTTTAGCAATTTACTGAAGTATAAAAATGTCTTATTCATTCTACTTCCAAACCAGCTAAAGCTTTCGCCATCTACGATTTCTATTTTTAGACGTTTATTACTAAATGCTGAAAAATCGTTTTTTTTAAAAGGAAAAGGTTCAGATGATAAAAAAATCCAATCTATTTCTGGCAAATTCTGTAAATCTACTTCTGGATATCGATTTAAGTGTGCAAAGGCATTTTCAAAGCCCAATTCCTTCAACATAGCATTAATAAAGGTTTTATTGGCTGCAACCATCCATGGTTTTTTCCAAATAAAATAGGCAACCTTAGGTTTTTGGCTTGTTGATAGAAATGTTTTTAATTTTCTGAAATTAGACTGAATTTCAGATATCATTTCTTTTGCTTGGTTTTCTTTATGAAACAGTTGGCCATAATCTGAGATTAGTTGATAAGCAGCTTGAAAGTTTATTACATCTGCCACATGTACAGGCGCAATTTGTTGAAGCTGTTGCACCATTTCTTTAGTGTTTTCTTCTTTATTACATAAGATTAAATCAGGCTGAAGTGCTTCAATTTTGTCTAAATGTACATTTTTGGTTCCACCAACCACTTCAACTTCATTTTTTAGGTCTTTAGGGTGTACGCAAAATTTAGTAATACCAACCAGCTGTTTGCGCATGCCTAAATCTACAACCAATTCGGTTTGGCTAGGAACTAGGCTAATTATTCTTTTCGGAATTGTATTTAAGTGTAATGTATTTCCTAACTGATCTTTCACAAGCTTAGATTTTCATCAAAAATAAAAAATCCTGTATCAATTAGATACAGGATTTAATTTATAAGAGTCGTCTACGTTTATATTTACTTTACTTTTTCTACGATTGCTTTAAAAGCTGCAGGGTTATGTACCGCTAAATCAGCTAAAACCTTTCGGTTTAAGTCAATATTATTGGCTTTTAACTTGCCCATAAATTTAGAATAAGACATTCCATTTAAACGAGCGGCAGCGTTAATCCGTACAATCCAAAGTGAGCGGAAATTGCGCTTATTATTCTTGCGGTCTCTATAGGCATATAACATTCCTTTTTCTACCGCATTTTTAGCTACAGTCCAAACGTTTTTTCTACGTCCGAAGTAACCTTTTGCTAGCTTCATGATTTTCTTTCTACGAGCACGTGAAGCGACTGAATTTGTTGATCTTGGCATAATTTTAATTTTTTGTAGTAGGCAGCTTAATTGCATTTTGGAGCCCACTCCAGGGTTAATAATTGATTTTTAACCAATCAAGCAATAATTACTTTAAACGTAATTGTTGTTTGATGTTAGCTTCGTCTGATTTATGTACTAAAGTAGTATGCGTTAACTTAAGCTTTCTCTTTTTAGACTTTTTGGTCAAGATGTGGCTTTTGAACGCATGTTTACGTTTAATTTTACCTGTTCCGGTTAATTTAAAACGCTTCTTAGCACTCGACTTTGTTTTCATTTTAGGCATTGATCCTTGATTTATGTATTGACTCTTATTTTATTTACTTTCTTTTTTAGGGGAGATAAGCATAATCATGCGTTTTCCTTCTAACTTAGGCATTTGTTCAACTTTTCCAAGTTCTTCTAGATCTTGAGCAAGCCTTAATAAAAGAATTTGCCCTTTGTCTTTAAAAACAATAGATCTACCTTTAAAAAACACAAAGGCTTTTAATTTAGCTCCTTCTTTTAAAAACTTTTCAGCATTTTTCTTTTTAAACTCGTAATCATGGTCGTCTGTGTTAGGTCCAAAACGAATTTCTTTTACAACAACTTTTGATGCCTTCGCTTTCATTTGTTTTTCACGTTTCTTTTGTTCATAAAGAAACTTTTTATAATCCATGATTTTAGCGACAGGCGGATCGGCTTTAGGAGAAATAACTACTAGGTCTAAAGCCAGCTCTTCAGCTTTTTTTAAACAATCTCTAGTAGGATATACTCCCATTTCAACATTATCTCCAACTAAACGTAATTTTGGATCTTTAATGTTTTTATTAATTCGGTGCGGATCTTCTTTTTGACCTCTTGGCGAATAATTTTTGTTACTACGTCTTCTTAAAGCTATAACTAATTGATTTTTGGGTTAAACTCTAAATTTTGATAATGAAGCATCAACTTCATTATTAATTCTATTTACAAATTCTTCAACAGGCATGCTTCCTAAATCTTCACCTCCGTGTTTTCGGATGCTAATGCTGTTTTCTTCTTCTTCTTTTTCTCCGATAATAATCATATACGGCACTTTATTCATCTCCGCTTCGCGAATTTTCTTCCCAGTTGTTTCGCTTCTATTATCAAATGTGGCGCGAATTTCGTGATTTTTAAGTAAACTTAAAACTTTTTTAGAATAATTTTCATATTTCTCACTGATCGAGAGAATAGTAGCTTGTTCTGGGGTTAACCAAAGTGGGAAATTACCACCAGTATGCTCTAATAAAATAGCCACAAAACGTTCCATGCTTCCAAATGGAGCACGGTGAATCATAACAGGTCTGTGCATTTCGTTATCGCTACCTTTGTATTCTAATTCAAATCGTTCGGGTAGGTTGTAATCTACTTGAATAGTACCAAGTTGCCAACTTCTTCCAAGCGCATCTTTAACCATAAAATCTAATTTAGGGCCATAAAATGCAGCTTCACCAGTTTCAACTACGTATTTTAATCCTTTTTCTTTTGCTGCATTTAAAATTGCCTTTTCTGCCTTTTCCCAATTTTCTTCACTACCTATGTATTTGGTTTTGTTTTCTGGATCGCGTAATGAAACTTGTGCAGTAAAATCTTCAAAACCAAGAGAATTGAATACATATAAAACCAAATCGATTACTTTTTTAAACTCTAAGTCCAATTGGTCTGGTGTGCAAAAAATGTGTGCATCATCTTGTGTAAATCCACGAACTCGAGTTAAGCCATGTAACTCTCCGCTTTGTTCATATCGGTAAACTGTTCCAAATTCTGCATAGCGAACAGGTAAATCTTTATAACTCCAAGATTCAGATTTATATATTTCGCAATGATGCGGACAATTCATTGGTTTTAATAAAAACTCTTCTCCTTCATTCGGTGTATTGATGGGCTGAAAGCTATCTTCTCCATATTTTTCATAGTGACCAGAACATACATACAAATCTTTGTTTCCAATATGTGGCGTAACTACTTGGTCGTAGGCTGCTTCTGCTTGTGCTTTTTTAAGGAAACTCTCTAAGCGTTCTCTTAATGCAGCACCTTTAGGTAACCACAATGGTAAACCTTGGCCAACTTGTTGTGAAAAGGTAAACAATTTTAATTCTTTACCTAATTTTCGGTGATCGCGTTTTTTGGCTTCTTCTAACAACTCTAAATATTCTTTTAGTTGTTTTTGCTTTGGGAAAGAAACCCCATAAACACGTGTTAGTTGGGGGTTTTTTTCGTCGCCACGCCAATAAGCACCTGCAACACTCATTAATTTTACTGCTTTTATAAATCCAGTATTGGGAATGTGTCCACCGCGACATAAATCTGTAAAATCGTCATGGTTGCAAAAGGTAATTTCTCCGTCTTTTAGGTTTTCAATTAATTCAACTTTATACGGATTTTTTTCTTGTTTGTAATATGATAAGGCATCTGCTTTACTAACTTCTCGCAATTTAAATTCGTGTTTTCCACGAGCTAGTTCTAGCATTTTCTTTTCGATTTTCGGAAAATCAGCATCGCTAATTTTGTAATCCATAAAATCAATATCGTAATAAAATCCATTATCTACGGCAGGACCAATAGTTAACTTTACTCCTGGATACATTTTTAAGATAGCTTGTGCCATAAGGTGTGCAGAACTATGCCAAAATGTTTTTTTGCCTTCATTATCGTTAAAACTTAATAAAACCAGACTTCCATCTTCTTGAATTGGAGTAGAAGTTTCTATAATTTTGTTATTAAATTTAGCTGATATTATATTTCTGGCTAAGCCTTCGCTAATACTTTTAGCTACCTCCATTGGAGTGGTTCCAGCTTCAAAAGATTTAATACTACCGTCTGGGAGCGTAATTTTAATCATGAATTTTTAAAATTTGTGCAAAGATACGTATATATGCTTGCTTACCAAGTACAAATACTCAAGCAATTATAGTAAAGGTGAATTTTTTATTGGCTTTGCGTTTTTAGGAATAGTTACAGGAAGTTGTTCTGTTGTATAATATTTTATTTTGGTAACTTTAGCTTCACCCAAAAAGTCTTTTTCTGTGAATTTATTTTCAGGATAAAATTTCCATTCTAGTGCAACAGGAATATGATTAACTGTAATAAATCGATCGTATTGCAAATGAATCTTTTGTGTGCTTCTGTCGTTATTAATTAAAGAAGTTTGGAGTTGTAAGCCCTTCATCATATCTGTGCGTTGATCGATAAAAAAGTCTACTTTTTTTGGAAAAAATGCTTTGTTAAGATTTTTATTCTCCACGCCGATTTTTTTATATTGAGTATTTGATAAAACAACTTCTTGAATTGGCGAAAGTTGAAATGATTTATCACTTAAATGAAAAAAAGCGTGGTAAAAATATAGCAACTGAAAATTGCGTTTAATTTCTCGATCGCCAGCATTTGCAATTGCATCTATATATAATTGATCCCCGTCGTAGTAAGATTTTCCAAAAACTTTAGAATCGATTTCAATTAGACTTAAGTCAGTAGCCGCTTTAACTTTTAATTGGTCTGCTATTTTTCCAAATTCGTAACTAATTTCGTAGCTAATCATGTCTTCACTAAAAAACTTTTCTTTTTTATGAATAGCTTCAACGCTTTTCATTAGGCGTTCTTCTGAAGACTTTGTTTCACTAATTTTATTTTCTTTTTTAGGTTCTTCCTGTTTCGAATTATTTGTGTTGCAGGCCCAAAAACTAGTTATTAATATAATAAAAAGTAAACTTTTGTATGGAATTTTCATGCTGTGTTATTATAAATCAAATATTGTAAATAATTCTTGTTTTGGCAAATTATATATACTAATGAAACTTGAAATTCTTTATAACAGATTTTTTAAAAAATTTCTTATACTCCGAATTTACAAACTGAGTGGAGTGTGAATAGGGATTTTTAGGTTCACATTAAATAGCAAAAACCCTTCCTAAGAAGGGTTTTTGTCTTTAAAATAAATAAGTATAATTTACTTAATCATTTCGTAGCTACGTTTTACAAACTTTGTTAGGGCTTCACCACGAAGTAAGTTTTTAGAAAGCAGCGCTAAATCTAAACTTTGGTTGATTAAGTTTGCTTGTTCATCTTCATTTTTTTGAAGAATATCACTCATTAATTCGTGATTAGTATTTACTACCAGGTTATACATTTCTGGCATATTGCCCATACCAAACATACCTCCACCACCAGTTTTTTGCATTTCTTTCATTCTTCGCATAAACTCTGGTTCTGTAATGGTAATTGGTGCAGCTTTAGAATCCATCGCTTCTAATTGAACAGTGTATTTTTCTTTGGTTACATGTGTTTCAAAAGCGGTTTTTAATTTTTCCTTTTCATCATCATTTAACTTGGACGTTGTTTCTTCACCTTTATCGATTAATTTATCAACTTGTTCAGCATCTACCCGAACAAAACTTACTTTTTGTTCTTTATTTCCTTCAATCTTTTGAATAAGGTGCGATACAATAGGCGAATCTAATAACATTACTTCGTAACCTTTGTCCTTAGCTGCTTCAATATAGCTGTGTTGTTCTTCTTTATTTGAAGCATACAAGATAATAAGCTTATCGTCTTTATCTGTTTGATTTTCCTTTATTTTAGCTTCTAGTTCTTCAAAAGTATAATAAGCTTGGTCTACACTTGGAAATAAATTGAATTTTTCAGCTTTTTCGAAAAATTTATCGTCAGTAAGCATTCCATATTCAATAACTACTTTAATATCATTCCATTTCTTTTCGAAATCTTCACGATTATTTTTGAAAAGAGATTTAAGTTTGTCGGCTACTTTTTTAGTAATGTAGTTCGATATTTTCTTAACTGCCCCATCTGCCTGCAAATATGAACGAGAAACGTTTAAAGGAATATCTGGAGAGTCGATAACACCCCGTAACATAGTTAAAAATTCAGGAACTATTCCTTCTACATTATCTGTTACAAAAACTTGATTTTGATATAGTTGAATTTTATCTTTTTGTACTGATAAATCTTGTGTTAGCTTTGGAAAGTACAGTATACCTGTTAAATTAAATGGATAGTCTACATTTAAGTGAATATGAAACAAAGGCTCTTCGAATTGCATAGGATACAATTCTCTATAAAAGCTGTTGTATTCATCTTCGTTTAAATCGGTTGGTTGTTTAGTCCAAGCTGGGTTCGGGTTATTAATAATATGATCAACCGTAACTTTTTTAGGCTTTTCATCTTCTTTAGCATCTTCAGGTAATGGAAGTTCCTTTTCTTTTGTACCGAATTTAATAGGTACTGGCATAAATTTGTTGTATTTGTTTAACAACTCATTAATGCGGTTATCTTCTAAAAACTCTTTATCTTCGTCGTTTATATGTAATACAATTTCAGTTCCACGTTCAGTTCGGTCGTGGCTTTCTAGCGTAAATTCGGTTGTTCCTTCACAAGTCCAATGAGCTGCTGGCTCATCTTTCCAAGACTTAGTAAATATCTCTACTTTATTAGCTACCATAAATGCAGAGTAAAAACCAAGGCCAAAATGACCAATAATACCGCTATCTTTTGCATCGGAATCTTTGTATTTGTCTAAAAACTCTTCAGCTCCAGAAAAGGCTACTTCGTTAATGTACTTTTCTACTTCATCTTTTGTCATACCAATTCCTTGGTCTATAATATGAAGCGTTTTTTGCTCTTTATTAGCTTTTATTTCGATAATTGGTTTGCCAATTTCTACATTTGCTTCACCTATTCTAGCCAAATGCTTCAGTTTAAGTGTTGCATCAGTTGCGTTTGATATCAATTCGCGTAAAAAGATTTCATGATCGCTGTATAAAAATTTCTTAATCAGCGGAAAAATGTTTTCAACAGATACATTAATATTTCCAGTTGCCATATGTTGTAATTTATTGTTTTGAGAAAATGAATCAAATTGAGTACCATCTCAATTTAAATGACAAAATGGCATTTTGTTAACAAAGTAATTTCTTAAACTCGTCAGGAATACGAACACGTGTGGAAAAGAATGCTTATTTTTGCTTAAAATTTAGTGTTTGATACCGCAAATATTTCCACATACGTATTTATACATTCTTTTAGGATTTTTTTTTCTAGGTTTTTCTACTTTCTCTTCTGCTCAACAAAAAATTGATTATGAAAGTGATCGAACTCGTATAGATGAAGAGAATTTTCCAGGTGCAGTTATTTTTACTAGTGTAGAAAATCAAGTTTATTTTACACATGAAGGCATAAAGGTTTGGTGTGATCAGGCTATTTTTTATAACCAAGAAGATTTTTTTAGAGCTTTTGGAAATGTAAAGATGAATCAAGGAGATACCATTATTATGACAAGTAAATACGCTGAGTATGATGGAAAAACTCAATTTGCTTTTGCTAGCGATAATGTAGTGTTAACTTCACCATCTAATGTGCTTACATCCGATTCTTTATTTTTTGATCGTATAAAGCAAGAAAGTTTTTATAGAAGTGGAGGCGTTGTTAGAGATTCTGTTAGCACTATAACTAGTATTGTGGGTAGATATTTTATGGAACGCGATAAATATGCATTTCGAAATAAGGTTGTTGTAACCAATCCCGAATATAGAATTAATACAGAAGCATTGGACTTTTATCCGAAAACTGGGTTTGCTTATTTATACGGTCCATCGACCATACTTGGAGAAACAAGTAAGGTGTTCTGTAAAAAAGGATTTTATAATACAAACTTAGATGAAGGTTATTTTACAGACGATGCTAAAATAGATTACGAAACCCGAACAGTTGTTGGCGATAGTATTTACTTTAGGCGCAAAGATAATTTTGCATCTGCTACCAACAATATTGTGGTAACAGACACCATTAATCAATCGGTTGTGAAAGGACATTATGCAGAAGTTTATAAAGAAATTGACTCCTTAATTATCACTAAAAATCCAATTGTTTCAACAAAACAGGAAAACGACTCAATCCACATGGCAAGTGATGTTTTAATGATTACAGGCCCCAAAGACCAGCGTATTATTCGCGCTTTTAACGATGCAAGAATTTACAAATCAGATTTAAGTGGAAAAGCAGACTCTATTTGGAATAGTGAAGCTTTAGGATTAACCAAAATGATTACTAATCCAATTCTTTGGGCAGAAGATAGCCAAATTACTGGAGATACTATCGATTTGATTTCTAATAAAGAAGAAGAAAAAATAGACAGCCTAAAAGTATATTACAATGCATTTATGGTTATGAAAGACAGTATTGAAGGCTTCAACCAAGTTAAAGGTAAAGAAATGTATACGCTTTTTGATGAAAATAACAATATGCGAGAAGTTAACTTTACTAAAAACACAGAAACTATTTATTATGTTAGAGAAGACGATGGAACTTTGGTAGGAATAGACAAAACAATTTCTGCTAAAATAAAATTGACTCTAGAACAAAATGAAATTTTAGATGTTTACTATTATAATGCTGTGGATAGTGGAATTTATCCAGAAGAAGACTTTCCCACAAATGCTAGAAAATTAAAATATTTTAATTGGCGTGGAGATGAAAAAATTACAAGTAAAGCAGATTTGTTTACCAACCGGAAAGATTTTGTTTTAAAGCCGATTAAGGGAATTCAAGATCAAGAAGTAGAACCTGATTTTTTTGAAAGTGAAAAACAGTCTAAACAACCTTTTCAAAATAAAAATTCGTCTTTTCAGAACCAAAAGAAACAAAATGATAATGAAGAAACATCTCCAGTTGAAAAAGTTGAAGCTGTAAAGACTCCTTCTAAAACTTCAAGTATGCCTTTAAAACCTATAGGAAATTCTGAAAAAGAAAACGACAAGTAACCGCATTGATGAAGAATGATTTTTTAACATTTCAGGCGCAAACCACACCGCATCCCCTAGCTGTTGAAGTAGCTTCTGCAGAAGGCAGTTTTATTTACACCACCGATGGAAAAAAACATTTAGATTTTGTTGCTGGAGTTTCGGCTTGTGGTTTAGGCCACCGTAACCCAAAAGTACTTAAAGCCGTAAAAAAACAATTAGATAAGTATTGGCATGTAATGGTTTATGGGGAATACATTCAAGAACCTTCGGTAGAACTTGCTAAATTGTTAGCTCAATTTTTACCAAAAAATTTACAGAAAACTTACTTAGTAAATAGCGGAACCGAAGCGATTGATGGTGCCATGAAACTAGCCAGAAGAGCAACAGGAAGAAGCCAAATATTTGCAGCAAAAAATGCTTATCATGGAAACTCTTACGGTGCTTTAAGTTTAATGGATTACCAAGAGCGTACAGAAGTTTTTAAACCTTTGGTCGGAAATATTACGCATATTGAATTTAATAACGAAACTTGTTTATCGCAGATTACGCGGTCTACGGCAGCCGTAGTTCTAGAAACCATACAAGGTGGCGCAGGTTTTATTGAACCCCAGAATAATTATCTCGAAAAGGTAAAAAACCGTTGTAAAGAAGTAGGAGCACTTTTAATTTTAGATGAAATTCAACCTGGATTTGGAAGAACAGGTAAACTTTTTGGTTTTATGCATTATCAGGTAGTACCCGATATTTTAGTAATAGGAAAAGGAATGGCGTCTGGCTTACCTATTGGTGCATTTATTGCTTCTGCTAAAATGATGGACTTATTAAGCGATAAACCAAAACTAGGGCATATTACAACTTTTGGAGGTAATCCTGTAATTTCTTCTGCAGCTTTGGCTACTTTACAAGAATTAACATCTACCGATATAATTGAATTAATACCAGCTAAAGAACAGCTTTTTAAAAAGTTATTAAAACATGAATTAATTAAAGAAATTAGAGGAAAAGGTTTAATGTTAGCTTTGCTTTTTCAAAATGCTGAAGTAGCAAATGAGTTAGTTTTGATGGCAAAAGAAAAACAACTCATTTTATTTTGGCTATTATTTGAAAAAAAAGCTGTGCGTATTTCACCACCCTTAACTATAAGTGAAGAAGAAATACATTTAGGTTGCTCAATTATAATTGAATGCCTTGATGAAATAAATGAAAGTAAAACAAGTTTAATTGTTAATTAAATTGTTGAAAACTGTTTCAAAAAAATATAAATGTTACTCTTTTTGCTATTAACTTAGCTGAAGAAACCTAAATTACAAATATGAATTTTGGTAACCACGAAGAATTTGATTATCCCATTCAAAAGTTTGAGCATATGCTTAAAACTAACGAAGTGCTTTTTTTTGATACACAAGATTTCGAAAATATAATTTCGTATTACCTAGATATTGGTAAGATTGGGCTTGCTAAAAAAGCCATGAAAATTGGTCTAGAACAACATCCCAACACTGCTTCTCTATTGTTATTAAAAGCAGATTTATTAATGTTTGAAGAAAAACATGAAGAATCTTTAGCTTTGTTAAATGAACTTAAACAATTAGAACCAAATAACGATGAAGTATACGTTTTAATTGCTAATGTATACTCCAAACAAGATAATCATTTAGCTTCTATTTCTCATTTAAAACAAGCAGCAAAACTTACTGATGATGCTGAAGATATTTACCATTTAATAGGAATGGAATACCTTATGTTAGAGATGTACGAAGAAGCTAAACAAAATTTTATTTTAAGTTTAAATGAAGATTTTGACGATTTTGCTACTCTTTACAATATTGTTTATTGCTTCGAGTTTTTAGACCAAAGAGAAGAAGCTAAATCGTTTTTAAACACATTTATAAATCAAAATCCATATTGCCAAATTGCGTGGCACCAATTAGGAATGCTATATGCAGAAGAACATAATTTGGAAGAAGCAGTTAATTGCTTTGACTATGCCATTATTTCAGACGAATATTTTGTTGGGGCTTATCTAGAAAAAGCAAAAATTTTAGAAAAACTAGACCAATTTAAAGAAGCAATAGAACTTTACCAGATTACTCTTCAAATTGATGATCCAACGGCTTTTGCATATTACCGAATGGGGAAATGTTATCAAAAAATTGGCGATATAAATGCAGCCTTGCGTTCATTTAAAAAAGCTGTACATGAAGACCCATTGATGGATAGAAGTTGGTTGGCTTTAACCGATTTTTTTATAGACCAAAGAGATTTTGAAAAAGCTTTGCATTACATTAATAAAGCTTTGCATATCGATGAAGAAAACGAATTGTATTGGAAAAAATATGCACTGATTTGTTCTAAATTAGGCTTAAAAAATGAAGTGGTAAATGCCCATACAAAAATTAATCATATTCGCCAATACGATTTGTCCTTTTACACTACACATACAGATTTAATGGTTTCTGAAGATTTGTGGGATGAAGCTGAAGAAGTTGCTATTGAAGGATTAATTTTCTTTCCTAAAAATCATGAATTGTTATACCGTCTTGCTGCTGTGCAATTGCATTTGGGCAAATCCTTAGAATCTTTAGATCATTTTAGAGAAGCTTTTGCAGAATCGCCTAGTTATATCGAGTTGATGCCTATAATTTTTCCAAACTTAACTCAAACAAAAGCCTACAAAGCAGTTTTAGGGATTTTTGGTGTAGATGATGATAAATAAAATGTATTGAAATTTTAAATCAATTCCCATACATCTTTTATAAAATCTTGATTGGGTAGAATTTATCTTAAGTGTAATCGGAGTCGAGAACCTTCCATATCTCGATATTTTTCAGTGCTGTAACAAAACCAAGAAACATTACTTTCTATTTCAATGTAAAGTAAAATTTTTAAAAAACTCGAGCTGTTTTGTTTTTATATAATGCAGTACAATTTAATTGGTAATTCTTGTTTAGTTTGAAAGCACAAAAAATTTATCTTTTATAATTAAGGAAGAAAATCCATTTAGTTCGGTAATATACTTTAGTGTTTCTTTACTATAAAAAAAACAATGTGTTGGGTCGTTTTTGTACCACCATTCTTTAAAACCATCAATATTCAAGTCTTTATAGAGCAATTCAGTTTTACCATAAAACTTTCCATTGGGTACTAGTAAATTTTTAATTTTAATAAATTCTTTTGCGGGATGGCTAAAATGTTCAATTACTTCACAACAAATTATAAATTGATATTTATCTTTCAATTTATTTTTATCTGGGAAAAAATACGGATCGTACAAAGCAATATTATGGAAGCCATTATTCTTTAAGATATGAGTTATTACAGGTCCTGGGCCACATCCATAATCTAAACCTTTAGCATCTTTATTTTGATCTTTTAAAATTTGCTTACTTAATGGGGAAACAAATTTTTGATAGCGAGCATCTTCTACGTCGTTATTATGCATTGCATAACGTTGTTTCTCTTGTTTAAAATTTAATATTTCGTTTTTTTGTAAGTGAACAGAAACACAATTTTTGCATCGATAATAAGTCCGATTATTCATTTTGGTAGCGAAGTTCAAAAAATAGTCCGCTTTGTGTGAACAAAGCGGACAAGTAGAGGTTTGCAAATTTGCGTGTGTAAGCATTTGCAGATTTATAGTTGGTTTAATTTATCTAACTTAGTTTTCCACATACTTAACTCATCTCGATAGCGTTCTATTTTGTCTTTTACTTCTTTAACTAAAGGATTAGAATCGTCTGTTGAACTGAAAAATTGAAGATTGTTTTCAAATTGATTTATATTATCTTTAGTTTCATCAATTTTTTTGCGAATAAAGAAAACTTCTCTGTTAATATCTCGCTCACTACCTTCGTCTAGATCATGTAACCTAGATTCGTATTTTAATAATTCTGCTTCTTTCTTTTCTACCCCTGTTTTTTTAAACAGTTGGTCTAATGTTTTATTGAATTTACCTTCAATATACTTTTTGTTTCTTGGTACAGCTCCAATTTCTCCCCATTCTTCAATAAAGCCTTCTATTGTTTTTAAAGATTCATCTTTGTTGTCTGGTAATTGTGCGGATTTCACTTTATTAATTAAATCTTTTTTGGCTAAAAAGGCCTTGAATTCTTCATCTAAATCTTCATTTTTCTTACTGTGCAAGCGATTGAAGTAATGATTACAAGCATTTTTAAATTTTTTCCAAATTTTGTCGCTATCTTTTCTAGGAACATGACCGATTTCTTTCCACTGATCTTGAATTTTTTTCATTAGTGGAGTAGTGGTTTCAAAATCTTCACTATCCTTATGTTCTTCAGCAACTTCAATTAAATCTAGTTTCTTTTTTAAATTTTCAAACTGATCTTGCTTTAAATTCTTATAAAATGCATTTTTCTTCCGGTTAAAAGTTCGTGTATGCTTCTTAAAAGCATTCCAAATTTCATCCATATCTTTTCTTGGAACTTTACCTGCTTTAAAAAAAATTTCTCTTAGCTTTTCAATATTTTTTATCTTGGTTTGGGCATCGTTATGCGAAGTAACTTCTTGGTCTGCTATTTTTCTAATTTCTTCAATTACTTCTTCTTTTACAGCTAAGTTTTTTTCCCGTTCCTTATCTAATTCTTCAAAATATGCCTGACGTTTATCGTGAATTTGTTGTGTTGCATGACTAAACTTTTCCCATATTTCTTCTCTAAATTCTCGAGCTACGGGACCTAGTTCTTCTTTCCACATTTTATGTAGCAATTGTAACTCTCTAAAAGCTCGGTTTATATCATCTTCTTTAATAAGCTCTTCTGCACGCGAAATTAATTTCAATTTTTGGTCTAAGTTATGTTTAAAATCCAAGTCCCTAAACTCACGGTCAAGATGTAAGAAATCATAAAATCGTTCAACATGAAAATGGTAATTTTCCCAAACTTGACGGTATTCTGATTTAGGTATCGGGCCAGCATTTTTCCATCTTTCTTGCAAATCTTTAAAGTGCTGAAAAGTTGAATTCATACTTTCGCCAGCACCAATCATATTTTTAAGCTCTTCAATTATTGAAAGTCTTTCTTTTAAATTTTGATTTAAATTCTTTTTTAATTGATTGTAATATTGGTCTCTTTTTTCACGATAATCGAAGTAAATAGAATTGAATTTTTTCTTAACTGGAGAAGTATACTGAAAATCAATAATATTTCCACCTTCCTCTATAAAAGCTTCTTTTTTCTCTTCAATAATCTCGTTGAATTTTTTATCGAAGGCTATTTTAATTTGCGTAACATGCTCTCTGATTGATTGAATCTTTTCGTTAGATAAAAGCTTTTCTATCTCGATAACCAATTCATCTAAAGACATGCTGTCGTAATCTTTTAATTCAATTTCATGACGTTTAGAAACATCTTCGTCTTCACTGTCTTCTGCATTGGCTTCATCGAGTTCGTCTGTAGCATTTTTAGTTGTTTGGTTAGGTTCAGGTTGAGAAGTTTCAGTACTATCAGAATCAGCAACAGCATCAGATGGAGAGTCTTGCTCATTTGCATCAGCGCTATCTATTTTGCTGCTTTTTTTTGTTGTCTCAGCTTCTAAAGTAGAACTTTCTGAGCTATCTTCACTTTTAGCTTCCGATTCTAACTTGCTTTCTTCACTTGCTTGGTCTTTATTTTCCTGATCAGTCGATTCGCGATTAAGCTCTTGCTTTTCAGTTGATTCAGATTTTTTTTCAGCTTCGTTTTGCAAGTTTTCTGCTTCCTGATTTTTGTTTACTTCTTCAGACATTTTTTTCAATGTTAAGGTTCTTAATAAAGTTGAAATATAATAACTTGTATACTTCTACACAACTATAAAAATGGTTTCGATAATTATCGACCAAAGCTTATATCATTTTAATTTCTTTTCTTTGCTTCTGGCCACAATGCTTTTAGTTGCAAACAAAATTTACTAATTGAGCAGCATTAAGCTTTTTAACTAAAATTTAAAAACACTTGTAGCTTACCCAAGTATATTTGCAAAAAACAGTAGATGTCTGATTGTATTTCGTATCAACAAACCCATAGGTTTTCTAAGCTTATTGAAGATTATATAGCGAAAGATGAAAAAGTTGAACCTTTTTACAATCGATTTCCAGAATTAGCATCATTCGAAGGACAAATTACTGAAAAACATGCCCACGTAAAAGCAAAAAACAGGGCTATTTTGGCCGACGTATTGTTGCAGCAATATACTAAAATAGCTGCATCTCAAGCAAGTATCAACAATATTAAATCTTTAGTAGATGTAGATACATTTACCGTAACAACGGGGCATCAACTAAATTTATTTACCGGTCCTATTTATTTTATTTACAAAATTGTATCGACTATAAAGTTATGCAATCAGTTGCAACTACAATATCCAGACAAAAAGTTTGTTCCTGTGTATTGGATGGCTTCAGAAGACCACGATTTTGAAGAAATTAAATTCTTTAATTTAAATAATAAAAAGTATTCTGCACATCAACTCAAAAAAGGAAAAGTTGGCGCGCATCCTACCGAAAATCTCGATTTGCTCTTTAAAGAATTGGATAAAGATTTGGGCATTGGTGAGCATGCTAATTACTTACGTAAACTTTTTCAAAAAGCTTATTTATACCACGAAACATATGCCGAAGCAACCCGTTATTTAGTAAATTTATTGTTTCAAGATTACGGCTTAGTGATTATAGATGCAGACCAAAAAGACTTAAAAAGAATATGCATTCCGCAGTTTAAAAACGAACTGCTCCACCAATCTGTTTCTAAATATACAGCCCAAAGTATAGCCCGTTTAAAAGAAGCCAATTACAAAGTACAAGTTAACCCTAGAGAAATTAACTTGTTTTACATTAAAGATGGTTTGCGAGAACGCATACTTGTAAAAGGTGGTTTATATTATATTAATGAAACTAAACTGAAGTTTACACAAGCTGAATTGCTTAACGAGCTAGAAACTTTTCCCGAACGCTTTTCGCCCAACGTCATGATAAGGCCGCTTTATCAAGAAGCGATTTTACCTAATTTATGTTATATAGGTGGAGGTGGAGAATTAGCTTATTGGTTTCAGTTGAAACCTTATTTTGAAGCTGAAGAAATTCCTTTACCCATTTTACTATTGCGAAATTCTGCCTTAATTTATACACACAAACAAGCCCAAAAAGCAAGTAATTTAAATTTAAAATTAGACGATTTCTTTTTAAGTAGTAACGAATTAGCAACAAAAGTTACACATCAAACAAGTGAAATTAAAATCGATTTTTTTCCACAAAAAAAATATTTAGAAAAGCAGTTTGAAGACTTGTATAATCTGGCAAAACAGACAGATGCAAGTTTTAAAGGTGCAGTTGCTGCTCAAGAACAAAAACAAATAAATGGTTTAACTTATTTAGAAAAGCGTTTGTTAAAAGCGCAAAAAAGAAAGCTAAAAGATTATTTAAAACGAGTAGAAGCACTTCAGCTTTCTTTATTTCCAGAACAAAACTTGCAAGAACGCCACATTAATTTTAGTGAAATATATTTAAAATTAGGAAAAGAATTAATCCCGCGTCTCCTTTCTGAGTTTAACCCTTTAGATTTACAATTCAATTTAATTGAAATAGACCAATAAACCAATCCATCTTGCTGTAAATATTATTTACTTTTGCAGTAAAATTTAGGATTATGAAGAGTATGCACGCGATTGATATCGATACGGTAGAAATGACCTTAGATATTATGAAATATGCTATTAATCGCATATCGAATACTACGCCAGATTTAGCTTCGCCTAAACAAGAAAAAGAATTATTAGCACTGGTTGGCGATACCATTACAGACGATGGAATTGGCGGCGAAAAAGCTTTTCAGATTTTTAGAGATGTGTTGGCTAAAGCTGCCGTACCTGTAGACCACCCAAGGCATTTGGCATTTGTGCCTGCTGCACCAACTCGGGCTGCAGTTTTATTTGATTTAGTAACTTCGGCAGCCAGTATTCATGGTGCTTATTGGATGACAGGCGCTGGTGGAATTTTTTGCGAAAACAGAGCTATGGAATGGTTAGTTTCACTAACAGGATTACCCAAAGATGCCTTTGGTGTATTTACTTCTGGCGGAACAGCTGCAAACCTTAGTGCTATCGTTACTGCAAGAGAAGATTGGCGAACAAAAAATGAAGAAAATAATGCTTTTAAAGGTCTGCTAATTACTTCTCATGGAGCACATTCTTCTGTAAAGTCTATGGCTAAAGTAATCGATGCAGATTTAATATTGGTAGAAGATGATGAAGAAGACAAATTAACCGCAAAAGGCCTACAAGCTACCATTAAAAATTTAAGTGAAATAGATAGGAAACGTTTATTTGCCATTGTAGCGACTGGAGGAACCACCAATGCTGGAATTATTGATGACTTACAAGGAATTGCTAAAGTTTGTAATGAGGAAAAGGTTTGGTTTCATGTAGATGCTGCCTATGGTGGTGGCGCTTTAGCTGCTCCTTCTGTAAGACATTTGTTTAAAGGAATTGAAAAAGCAGATAGCATTACGATTGATCCTCATAAATGGATGTTTTCTCCCTACGATTGTGGCGCTGTCTTATATCGAGATATGAAACTCGCTGCTAATGCACACTCACAAAAAGGCGCTTATTTAGATATTTTTAAAGATCAAGGTGCGCAAGGTTTTAATCCAGCAGATTACCAAATACAACTAACTAGAAGGTTAAGAGGTATGCCACTTTGGTTTTCGTTAGCCATGCATGGAACTAAAACGTATACAAAAGCCATTGAGCGAGGTTTAGAACTTGCACAAAATGCAGCTAAACAAATTACAGAGTTAAGTCATGTTGAATTAGTTCGTGAACCTGGATTATCTTGCGTTTTGTACAGGCGTTTAGGTTGGCAGCCTAAAGACTATGTGGAATGGACATACCAAAATCACCAGTCTGGATTTGCTTTAGTAACTCCTACTAAATGGACTACCAATGGAAAATCGGAAACTATTGCTCGCTTTTGCTTCATTAATCCAGATACAACCGAAGATGATATTAGCGCCATTTTAAAAACAATGTCTTGATGGTTGATTTTATACTTACCTTAATAAAAGCGAGTATAATAAATAAGATAGTTTGTATTTGATGCTGTGCTGTAAAAACGCTTCTGAGCCTTAAAATATCCCTAAAAACCGCTTAGTTTTTTTAGTTTTTTTACTAGTTTGTGTTTTTGCTGGTAAATCATCTTCAACTTCAATTTCTTCTGGAAATAAGGAAGGGTCAGGTTTTACAGTAAACCGGAGAAATGTGTTGTCCCAACCCATAAATAAATATGCCCCATTTTTAGCTGGCCTTGTACTAATAGAAAATTGTTCTACACTTGTTGCTGTTTCCTGAACTTTTAGATTAAAACGTAAAACATCAGCGCTTTCCTTATAATTATATGCACCCCAATCTTGATAATTTTGGTTAATAATAATAGTCCATTCGTCTTCATTTGGAATACTAAATAATGCATAGGTTCCTTTTTTAATAGGTTGGCCATTCACATAACAATGCTCATAAAATCGAATTTCAGTTGTTTCGTTTGCGCCAGTTCGCCAAACTTTTTCAAAAGGAACTAAATTGCCAAATATTTCGCGACCTCTCTTAAATGGTCGGCTATAAATTATTCTTACCAAAGGAGAATTATCTTCATTTCTTACCATAACGGCATCCATAGGACTTTTATCTAAGTCTGAGAAGCTTTGTGCATTAACAGATAAGCTACTACAAATAATAAAAGTAAAAAGCATAAGATTGTTCAATAGTCGGTGCATATATTATACGTTTTTTAATTTAACTCAATTAAAGCTAAAATAGTATTTCTATTTTTTACAAAAATATGTATTGAAGTCTGAGTAATTGTTAATAAATTCTATTAGTAATTCAGCTATTTTATTATACAAAATGCTTCTTAACTAAAAGCTTTAGTTATATTTGTGGGTTGTTAAAAATCACGATTTATATGAGTGAAGAGAATAAAATTCCAAAAGACTATTCAGCAGATAGCATTCAGGCCTTAGAAGGAATGGAGCATGTAAGAATGCGACCATCCATGTATATTGGTGATGTTGGCACTCGTGGCTTACACCATTTGGTTTACGAAGTAGTAGATAACTCTATTGATGAAGCCATGGGGGGGTATTGCGATACTATCCGTGTAACGATTACTGAAAAGGGAAGTATTAAAGTTGAAGACAATGGACGTGGAATCCCTATTGATTTACATAAAAAAGAAGGTGTATCTGCTTTAGAAGTGGTGATGACCAAAATTGGAGCTGGAGGGAAATTCGATAAGGATTCTTATAAAGTTTCTGGTGGTTTGCATGGTGTCGGTGTTTCTGTAGTAAATGCATTGTCTTCTCATTTAAAAGCAACCGTATATAAAAACAATCAAATTTGGGAGCAGGAATATGAACTTGGTAAAGCCTTGTATCCAGTTAAGTCGGTAGGCGAAACTGACTTAAAAGGAACCTTGGTTGAATTTATGCCCGATACAAGTATTTTTCAAGAAACAATTCGTTTTAATTACGATACGCTAGCATCTAGAATGCGAGAATTAGCCTACTTGAATAAGGGAATAACCATTACAATTGAAGACCAGCGCGAAAAAGATGAAGATGGTAATTATGTTTTTGACAAATTCCACTCTGAAGAAGGCTTAAAGGAATTTATCCGATTTATGGATACTAACCGAGAAGCTTTAATTGGGGACGTTATTTCAATGGAAGGCGAAAAAAATGATATTCCAGTTGAGGTAGCCATGATTTATAATAATTCTTACGCGGAGAATTTACACTCTTACGTAAATAATATAAATACACACGAAGGAGGAACACACTTGTCTGGATTTAGACGTGGTTTGACTTCTACTCTAAAGAAGTATGCAGACGCATCTGGAATGCTAGATAAATTGAAGTTTGAAATAGCAGGAGACGATTTTAGAGAAGGTTTAACAGCAATTGTTTCGGTAAAAGTTCAGCATCCACAATTTGAAGGTCAGACTAAAACTAAGTTAGGAAATAGAGAGGTAACATCAGCTGTTTCTCAGGCAGTTTCTGAGATGCTTGAAAATTACCTAGAAGAAAATCCAAACGATGCTAAAACAATTGTTCAAAAGGTAATTTTAGCCGCACAAGCCAGACATGCAGCCAAAAAAGCCCGTGAAATGGTTCAACGAAAAACCGTTATGAGTGGTGGAGGTTTGCCGGGTAAATTGTCGGATTGTTCCGACCAAGATCCTGAAAACTGCGAAGTATTTTTAGTAGAAGGAGATTCTGCAGGTGGAACTGCCAAACAGGGACGTGATAGGAATTTTCAAGCTATTTTGCCTTTGCGTGGTAAAATTTTAAATGTTGAAAAAGCCATGTCTCATAAGGTTTTCGAAAATGAAGAAATTAGAAATATATATACAGCACTTGGCGTAACTATTGGGACAGAAGAAGATTCCAAAGCTTTAAATTTATCCAAATTACGGTATCATAAAATTGTAATTATGTGTGATGCCGATGTAGATGGAAGCCATATTGCTACTTTAATTCTTACCTTCTTTTTTAGATATATGAAAGAGTTAATTGAAGCTGGACACGTTTATATTGCAACTCCACCTTTATATTTAATAAAAAAAGGAAGTAAAAAACGTTATGCTTGGAGTGAAAAAGAACGTTCTGAAATTCAAAGCGAATATAAAACTAATGTTAGTGTTCAACGATACAAAGGTTTAGGTGAAATGAATGCGGAACAACTCTGGGATACAACTATGAATCCCGGTAATCGTATTTTAAGAAAAGTGACGATTGATAATCTAGGTGAAGCTGATCGAATTTTCTCAATGTTAATGGGTGATGAAGTTCCACCTAGGAGAGAATTTATCGAAAAAAATGCAGTTTACGCTAATATTGATGCTTAATTGTCATGTTTCATTTAAGAAAAACTTTTATTATTAACGATTATATTAAATTTATATTTTTAACTAAATCGATATGATAATGAAAAAGCTCACTTATGTTGTTTTATTCCTAATTTTAAGTTTTCAGCCTAGCTGGTCTCAGATAAATATTAATCGAGTTTTAGCAGCAGGCGCTGAAGATACAAAGCTTTTTGCTGAAAATTATTTAACGCCTGGTTTAGATGCAGTAGCTTATTCACTTTCAAGTGGATGGTTTACATCTGCAAAGTCTAAAAAATTAGGTCAATTTGAGTTGTCTTTCATTGGGAATGCTGCATTTGTTTCTTCTAGTCAGAAAAACTTTGAATTGAATACTGCAGATTATAACTTTTTAGAGTTCGAAAATGGATCTAGTATTCAGCGTGTGGCAACAGTTTTAGGAGAAAACGACCCAAGTATACAAGCACTAGCGGTTTTCGAAGATGAAAATGGAAACCAACAAAGTGTTGGTTTTACACTTCCACAAGGTTTAGCAAGAACCGGATTAGATCAAGTGCCTACCGCATTTCCACAATTAAGTATTGGTTTTTTAGGTGGTTTAGAGTTTAAATTTAGATACTTGCCCGAAATTGAATCTGACGATGGTTCTTTGCAGTACTATGGAGTTGGTGTTCAAAATGAAATTTCAGATTGGATTCCTGGCTTTAAGTTATTACCCATTCATTTAGGTTTAGCTGCCAATTATAGTGTTTTTAAAGGAGATATAAAATTAGGAGACACCCCAATTGTCGATACAAACAATGGTTTTTTAGAAAGTGAATTTTCTGTTTGGTCCTTTAGTGGATTGGTTTCAACAAAATTACCCGTTATTAATTTTTATGCTGGTTTAAGTTATATTTCAGCATCTTCAGATTTTGGATTAAAGGGTGATTATGCACTAAACGAAGGTGTAAATTCTGGTGAAACCATTCGAGATCCTTTTGTTACATCATCTTCTGTAAACGGTTTTCGAGGAACTATTGGAGCTAAATTAACCTTAGCTTTTTTTAGAATTCATGCCGACTATAGTATTCAAGAATTTAATACCGTATCAGCGGGAATCAGTTTCGGAATTTAAATAAAGTAAACAATAATTAATCTTTAAAATATAAAAATATGAAAGTAACTGTAGTAGGAGCAGGAGCAGTAGGAGCAAGTTGTGCAGAGTATATAGCAATTAAAGACTTTGCATCAGAAGTAGTCTTGGTAGATATAAAAGAAGGTTATGCCGAAGGTAAAGCTATGGACTTAATGCAAACGGCAACGCTTAACGGTTTCGATACAAAAATAACTGGTAGCACAAGCGATTATACTAAAACAGCAAATTCTGATATTGCTGTTATTACAAGTGGTATTCCTAGAAAACCTGGTATGACTCGTGAAGAACTTATTGGTATAAATGCTGGTATTGTGAAGGATGTTGCTGGTAAAATTATAGAACATTCTCCAAATGTAATTTTAATTGTGGTAAGTAATCCAATGGATACGATGACTTATTTGGCACATAAAGAATTAGGTTTGCCTAAAAATAGAATTATAGGAATGGGAGGAGCTTTAGATAGTGCCCGTTTTAAATATAGATTAAGCGAAGCTTTGGCTTGTCCAGCATCAGATATAGAAGGTATGGTAATCGGTGGGCACAGCGATACAGGAATGGTACCTTTAACAAGTTTAGCAACTCGAAATAGTGTGCGAGTAACAGAATTTATCTCAGATGAAAGACTTCAACAAGTTTCAGAAGATACTAAAGTAGGTGGGGCAACCTTAACCAAATTATTAGGTACTTCTGCTTGGTACGCACCAGGAGCTGCAGTATCATCTTTAGTTCAATCTATTGCATGCGACCAAAAGAAAATGTTTCCATGTTCAACGTATTTAGAAGGAGAATACGGACTAAACGACTTATGTATAGGTGTTCCTGTTATTTTAGGTAAAGATGGAATAGAAAAAATAGTTGAGTTGAATTTAACAGATGCTGAAAAAAATAAACTTCAAGAAAGTGCAAAAGCAGTTAAAAAAACCAACGCTCTGTTAGAATAAAATAGCTGTAAAATTTAAAATAAATGGCAGTTGAACCACAATCCGTTCAACTGCCTTTTTTCATTTTCGTGCTTGTTAAAATATCTTTAAGGAAAGTATTGTCATTTCTTTTTTGAAAGCATATATTTGTCCGATTTTTAAGAGAATAAAACAATATTAATTAATAGTAAAATCGAATGCATAATAAAGGATTAATTAAAGTTTTTGCAATTATTTTCGGCTTGGTTTGTATTTACCAATTGTCGTTTACTTTCATTACTAGTTCAATAGAGCAAAAAGCTGAAGAATACGCTGTTCAAAAAATCAGTGAAAATGAAGAAAACTACCCAAGGCTTCGAGAAAATGCAGCTAATACTTATTTAGATTCTGTTGCTAAAGAGCCATACTTTGCAGGCATAACCTACGAAGATGCTAAAGACAAAGAATTAAACAAAGGTTTAGATTTAAAAGGTGGAATTAATGTAATTTTAGAAATATCTGTACGAGATCTTCTGGTAGGTTTAGCTTCCAACTCAGACGACGAACGTTTTAGAACTGCTTTAGATAAAGCATCCGAAATTCAAAAAACGTCTGCCAAAACCTATTTAGAAATCTTTTTTGAAGAATTTGATAAAATGGAAGGTGCTAAATTAGCATCACCAAATATTTTCGCTAATAAATCATTAAGTGAAGACATCAATTTCGACATGACCAACGACCAAGTTCGTCCTGTAATTCGAAGAAAAATTGACGAAAGTATTACATCTGCTTTTGAAGTTTTGCGCGAGCGCATTGATAAATTTGGTGTTACACAACCTAATATTCAGCGTTTAGGTGAATCGGGAAGAATTTTAGTAGAACTTCCTGGTGCTAAAGAAATAAATCGTGTTCAAAATTTACTGCAAACAACAGCTCAATTAGAATTTTGGGAAGTACATAAAGCTTCAGAGTTTAATCAATTTATTGTTGATGCAGACCAAGCTCTAGCACAAAGTATGATGTCTGAAAATACTGATGAAGAAGATGAAGAAGAAATATCTGAAACATCTGAAACATCTGAAACATCTAGTGATGCAGAAGATACAGACGAACAAGATTTAAATGAATTATTAGCTGCAGATGAAGATGCAGCAGATAAGGATGAAGCATTTTCAAAATCTAATCCATTAATTAGTTTAATTCAGGGTGGTGGAAATCCACAAGGACCTGTAATTGCTTATTTTGCTATAAAAGATACCGCTACCGTTAACGACTATTTAGCTAGACCAGAAGTAAAATCTAAATTAGGACAAGATTTACGCTATGCTAAATTTGTGTGGGGCAAGCCTGCACAAGATAGTGAGGTAATTGATTTATATGCATTAAAAACAAATCGTAAAGGAGAACCCGATTTAAGTGGTTCTGTAATTATTGATGCACAACAAAGCTACGACCAAATGGGGCGTGTTGCGGTAACTATGCAAATGGACAGAAAAGGTTCGCGCGCTTGGGAACAAATGACAACAAAAGCTGCCGAACAACGAAGCCAAATTGCAATTGTATTAGATGATATTGTTTACTCTGCTCCAGGAGTAAGCAACCCAATTAAAGGAGGTAACTCCGAAATAACAGGAGAGTTTAGTATATTAGAAGCTCAGGATTTAGCAAACGTACTTAGAGCCGGTAAACTTCCTGCAAAAGCTAATATTGTACAAAGTGAAACTGTTGGTCCATCTTTAGGACAAGAAGCGATCGATGCTGGGATTAATTCATTTATCATAGCTTTATTGTTTGTATTGATATGGATGATATTTTATTATGGTAAAGCTGGTATTTATGCTGATATTGCTCTTGCTGTAAACATCTTATTTATTTTTGGAGTACTTGCTGGACTAGGTGCAGTTTTAACCTTGCCTGGTATCGCAGGTATTGTCTTAACCATTGGTATGTCGGTTGATGCTAACGTACTTATTTTTGAGCGTATTCGAGAAGAGCTACAAAAAGGAAAAGACCAAGCTTTAGCTATAAAAGATGGATTTAGTAACGCATTGTCTTCTATCTTAGATGCAAACATTACTACTGGTTTAACGGGTATTATTTTGTTTGTTTTTGGAACTGGTCCTGTAAAAGGATTTGCAACTACTTTACTTATTGGTATATTAACATCTTTATTTTCGGCAATTTTTATTACTAGACTATTTATTGATGGATATGCTAAAAATGGAAAATTACTTCAGTTTGCCACCGCAGCTACAAAAAATTTCTTAGCAAATATTCAACTTAACTTCTTAGGGAAAAGAAAAATTGCCTATGTTATTTCTGGTATTCTAGTAATTTTAAGTATAGTATCACTTTCAACCAAAGGCTTAAATCAAGGTGTCGATTTTGTAGGTGGTAGGACTTATATTGTTCGATTTGACCAAGCAGTAAACTCAGTTGAACTGCAAAGCCAAGTTCAAGAAGATTTAGGAAGTGCTGAAGTGAAAACCTATGGTGCTAGTAACCAAGTAAGAGTAACTACAAACTATAAAGTAGATAATGACGACAATAGTGTAGACCAAGAAATTCAAGAGTTTTTATTTAAAGGATTCCAATCCTATTTACCACAAGGCTTTGCTTATGATGATTTTAAAGTAGGTGGTAATAATGAAGAGTTTGGTATTATGTCTTCTATGAAGGTGTTACCAACTATTGCAGAAGATATTAAACGCGCTTCTTATTATGCGGTATTTGGGTCTTTAATTGCAGTGTTTTTATATATTTTATTGCGTTTTAGAAGATGGCAATTTAGTTTAGGAGCCGTAGCTGCAGTATCTCATGATGTTATTATTGTATTGGGTATTTTCTCTGCAACTTACAGCTTTATGCCATTTAGTATGGAAATTGACCAAGCTTTTATAGCAGCTATTCTTACTGTAATTGGATATTCTTTAAACGATACGGTTGTTGTATTTGATAGAATTCGAGAGTTTTTTAACGAGCACCCTAAGTGGCATTTAAGTAAAATTGTTAATTATGGTGTAAGTGGAACTCTAAGCAGGACCTTGAATACATCTTTAACTACTTTAATTGTATTACTAGCTATTTTTATTTTTGGTGGAGATAGTATACGTGGATTTATGTTTGCACTTATTGTTGGTGTTGTAGTTGGTACTTATTCTTCTGTGTTTATTGCAACACCAGTAATGTACGACACAGCCGCTAAAAAGGGAATCGACTTGAGTGATAAAAATAAAAAAGAATTAGATGAAGAAGAAACTGAAGCTACAATTTCCTAAATTGTAACTTAGTTATATATGTAAAAAAGCCGCTTTAATTTTAGAGCGGCTTTTTTATTTGCTCAAATTATACAAGATGTTATCTTACATAGTATGTTTTTTTGATGTTTCCTGTGCTTAAAAGATTTTAAAAATGCCGGGCAGCATTATTACATTAAACATTTAAGTATTGAAAAGCTACATTTTATAATTACAAAAGTAGGATTTGTGTACAATTAAATAAATGAATTTGTTTTAGCTTTTTGGTAGTTGAATTTCTGTATTTTGTCTTAATAGATAAGTGATTAAAAGACATTAAATTTAATCTAGACTAAAGGCTTTTTATTTTGAAGCCATAGCGTCTTTTGCTACTCAAATATTTCAAGTATTTTATTTGTTGGTTAGGTTTAATATGGCAATGGATATTATTTGCTTGATAATAAGAAGTAAATAAGAAAGTCTTGCTTCTTAATTCTTAAAACCTAGATAACTTTTATTTTTAGTTGAATATTGATGCTCTGATAATACTGACGTTTTTTAGCCCTGATTGTAGTGGTTACCCCGTATTGCAAGTGAACAAAATTTTTTTAAGTTGGCAGAGCGACTTTAGAAGCTCCTGCCAGCTTTTTAAAAATTAGAAAAATGCAAACGGAGTAAAAGTGAAAAGCAGGAACAGCTCCTTATAACTAAACTTAATTTTATTGGTTGTTTTGCTAAACGGATTTGTATTTTTGTGTTTTTAGATATATGCAACAAATAATTTGGATTATAGCAAGCTTTAGTGGTGCAATGGGTACATATTTTTTGCATCGCATGGGTTTAAATGTAGTTGTAAGTTCATGTATAATTGGTTTGGTGGGCTTTGGCTTTAGCTTACTTTTTAAAATGCCTAGCTTGGCTTACGTAATTTTTGCTGGAAGTTTTGTGGGTATGACAAGTCCTAAAGTTGGCAATTATTATTTTATAGCTTTGGCTAGTGTAATTTGTGGCTTTATCTATGGCAAGACATTGAATTGGTTTACTGGATTTGGTGGAAAATTAGGAGCAACTGCTTTTGTAAGTACTTGCATTACATTTATAGGCATGAAATTAGTAAAAAAAATAAGTGGAAGATAATTTTAGACATCAGGGGAAACGTAGGAATTTAATTGCATTGTTAAGAGAGAAAGGAATAACAGATGAAGCAGTTTTAAAAGCCATATTTGAAGTTCCGCGGCATTTGTTTTTAGATTCTAGTTTTGAAGACCATGCATACCAAGATAAGGCTTTTCCTATTGCAGCAGGTCAAACAATTTCGCAACCTTTTACTGTGGCATTTCAAACTCAATTATTAGCGGTTAAAAAAGGAGAACTTGTGCTAGAAATTGGCACTGGTAGCGGTTACCAAACGGCTGTTTTATGCCAAATGGGTGCTAAGGTATTTACAATTGAACGACAGCATGAATTATATAAGAAAACAAGTTTATTTTTAGAAAAATTAGGAATTAAGCCTAAATATGCATCTTTTGGTGATGGTTATCTGGGTTTAAAAGATTATGCACCATACGATAAAATTTTAGTTACTGCTGGAGCTCCTTATATACCAAAATCTTTAATGGCACAGTTAAAAGTAGGAGGAAAGTTGGTAATTCCCGTTGGAGAAGATCCACAAATAATGACTGTCTTAGTAAGAACATCTGCTAAAAGCTTTGATAAAGAAACCTTTGGTGAGTTTCGATTTGTACCTTTATTAGAAAATAAAAATTAAGATATGAGAAAATTGATATTCTACATTACAGTTTTGCTATCTAACGTTGGTTTTACACAAGATTATGAATCTTATTTTTTAGGAAACCCAACCAATATAGATACTGAAACTAATTTTGGAATTTGTTTAATGGGTGGAGCTCAAGAAAATGACCAAGCTATGCAATGGTTTTTAAACAAGGCCAATGGTGGCGATGTAGTGGTTTTAAGAACTTCGGGTAGTGATGGATATAATGATTATTTTTTAAACCAATTAAATGCTAGTATTAATTCGGTTGAAACCCTAGTTATTAATAACGAAGGTGGAGCAACAGATGCTTATGTATTAGATAAAGTTTCAAACGCTGAAGCAATATGGTTTGCGGGTGGCGATCAGTCTACTTATGTAGATTATTTTAAAGACAATGCTTTAAATGATTTGTTGAATGCTCATGTGAATATAAAACAAGCGCCTATTGGTGGCACAAGTGCTGGGATGGCAATTATGGGTGAATTTTACTTCGATGCTATTAATGGTTCTGTAACATCATCTGAAGCACTAGCCAATCCATTTAACAATTCTGTTTCTATTGGTCAAGGTAGTTTTTTAGAAATTCCATTTTTAGAACAAAGCATTACAGATACGCATTATGATAATCCAGATCGTAAAGGGAGACACATTGCATTTTTATCTCGTATAGTAGATGAAACAGGAGAACGCGCATTTGGAATTGCTGCAGAAGAATTTGTTGGTATTTGTATAGACGAAAATGGGCAAGCTAGTGTTTATGGTGAATATCCTAGTTTTGATGATTATGCTTATTTTTTACAGGTAAATTGTTTAGATAGTTATGAATCCGAAATTTTAAACAATGAAGTTCCACTTACTTGGAATTTAAATAACGAAGCGATTAAAGTTTATGAGGTTGCTGGAACAGAAACGGGTAACCATAGCTTTAATTTGAACGATTGGGAAACCGGTAACGGTGGAACTTGGCAAAATTGGTGGATAGATAATGGAAATTTATTTACTCTTGCTGCTGAAGCAATAGACTGTGAGAATTTAAATTCTACTTCTTTTAAAGAATTTAAGCATACAATTTACCCCAATCCAGTAAAAACAACATTATATGTAGAAACTTCCAATTTTGAAGATATCAGTTCAATACAAGTTTTTGATATCAATGGGAATACAGTGATAAATAAATTTCTAATAAATGCAAATTCTATCGATGTATCTACATTAAAACCAGCTGTTTATTTTGTAAAAATCAAAACAACTTCCAGTAATTATTTTCAAAAAATAATAAAGCAATAAGTTTTGATTTTAAATTTATTTTGAGTGTCAAGAATAGTTTTAAAAAATCAGATAGAGAATTTGCTAAACTTTGAAATTAAACTATATTTGCACTCCCAAATTGGCCTCGTGGCGCAACTGAATAGCGCATCTGATTACGGCTCAGAAGGTTGCAGGTTTGAATCCTGCCGAGGTCACTAACATAAATCCCGAACCATTGATTTTCAAAGGTTTCGGGATTTTTTGTATCTTTGTTTGTCCATTTGTTTGACCACATATTTTAGCAATGTTAATATATCATATTAATTCGAATTTCGACTTATTTAGATTTAAAGATTTTGATAACCACGATTTATCATCACCAAGTGATATTCAAAAGCATCTTTTAAAATTTTCATTTTTTAATATCAACATTCGTGATTTAAAAGGTGATGTTTTAAAAATGCAACCTAACGAAAGTCAATTTGAAGACTTATTTTATGAATTATCTGATAGGCAGCCGTATGATTTTTTTAATATGCTAATTTCAATTTATCCTTCTGTAATTTTTGCAACAAAAACGTCTAAAGTAGATGCTTGGTCTATTTTAAAAAATAATTTTAAAAACCTTGGGAATGAAGACAGACGACTTTTAAAGGCTATACTTAATTATCGACTTGACATATATAAAATTGAATCTGAATTAAATGCAATAAACGAATTACCTTACGCAAAAATTGATAAGGCTAAGGTATACCAGTCTCTCTTCACTTCATTATACAAATATTTATTTGTCTTATTTGCAAAATCTATTGATTTTCCTATAGCTCCTAAAGACCAAATTGAAAATGTAAAAACTTATCATTTTGATTATGCTGCATTAAATAAAAATGTTAAAAAATATACTAACGCATTGAAAAATTCAAAAGACGATTTAAAAAGACATGCAGCACGTATATATATCAACAATGTTTCTAATAGTGCAAAACTTGATTCAAGAGATGCACTACAAGATTTTTTATCAGACATTAAAACTTACACTAAAATCCCGCCTGCTCGAAAAAAAATTTTCGATGCATTTCGTCTATCTTTAGAAATAGACACAAATAGTACACATTATAGATGTCCAAAAATTTTAAAACCAACTATAGAAAATGTGATTGTACCACTTTTCCATATTTTTCATGATGAATTTTACCAAGACAGAGATAATCTGATTGCTTACTGCATGAATCTTTGCAAACCATAACTCTATACAAAATATTTTTGACATAAGTCAAAAAACATCTCTTTTTTTTCAAATAGAAATTTAAAACCTTAACACTTTTCTTATTTGAGGTATTTCGATTCCAGACTTTAATTTTACCCAAAATTAGAAGTTATGGAATACGAATATTTAAGTAGAAAATCAGCTGCTGATTTCTGTAAAGTAAGCATACGTACTATAGACCGTTGGATTGTTGATGGAAGAATCGATTCTTTTAAACCTGATGGATGTAGTAGAGTGCTAATTATTAAGGATAGCCTTAGTAGAGAAAACTTATCATCTCCTAAGCCAAAATATTAATAAAATGAGCAATATAAAATTTGTGTTTAGAAAACACTTTTGGAACAGGTCAAATAAAATTAACATGTCGCCCAAAATTTCAGGAGTACGTAAAGAAGCTCATAGAGATGTTTTTCAAAATAAAATAACAAAGGAATTGTTTGAAATAGGCGATGTAGAAAAACTAAGGTATAAAAGGAATAATATGTTGAAAATCTTTTTTGAGACGTATTCAGATACTTCAAGATATAGCTTAATAGAATTTGGTTTGCCTTATATAGTTTCAGTTGAAATGAGTCCAATAATGAGCAAATTGAGAAAAAGGTGTAAAGCTAAAAATATTAAACTTTTAGGATATGTTTGGATGTATGACGTAGGTGAAGAAAACTTTGGTTCTCACTTCCACTTAGTAATAGCGGTTAAAAAAATAAATAAAAGGAAGTACCCAAAGTGTTTTAAAATGTCTTTTAAAAAAAAGAAGATGCATGGTGATTTTGTTAGAAATAGTGAAGCATTAAAAAACTATTTAATTGGTAAAGAAATATTTGAAAGGGGTTACAAGAAAAAAGTTTATGGGAAATCAATTAAATTCAAAGAGTTAAAAAAATAAATTATAAAAAAATTGAAAATGTCCAATAAAAATAATAAGTCTTACAAAACTTCAAGTGAACAAAATCAAGGTCAAAATGATGTTTCTCAAAATAGAATAGAAATGGAGTTGTCTGAAATAAGCGATTCAGAAAAACTGAAGAACAAAAGGAATAAATTATTGAAATTATTTTTCCATACGTATTCGGACACTTCAAAATATAGCTTAATAGAATTTGGTTTGCCTTATTTAGTATCATTAGAGATGAGCCCAATATTAAGCAAATTGAGAAAAAGGTGTAAAACTGAAAACATCAAACTTTTAGGATACGTATGGGTTTATGATGTAGATGAAGAAAACTTTGGTTCTCATTTTCATTTAGTAATCGCAGTTGAAAAAATAAATGAAGGAGAATTTCCAAAATGTTTAAGAACTTCTTTTAAGAACAAGAATGTACTTGGTGATTTTATAAGAAACAATCAAGCATTTAAAAACTATTTGATTGATAAAGAAATATTTGAAAGGGGTTACAAGAAAAAAGTTTTTGGGAAATCAATTAAATTTAAAGAGTTATGAAAAGCAAATTAAAGAAATGCTTTTACAGCGGTGAGCCTTTTTTACCAAAGCGTTCAACTCAAAAGTTTGCTTCTGTAAAAAACAGAAATGATTATCACAACGAGAGAAACAGGAAATTCAAAATGCCTGTTACAAAAGTTAATAAGATACTTTTCGAAAACTTCAAAATCATTGATATGGTATTAGGAGATGAGCAAGAAAAGCAAGTAGATATTCAGTTTTTAAAGGGAATAAACTTTCAATTTCAATACTTTACGCATACCGCATCAAAAGCTGAAAAACGGTTTTACTGTATATATAATTTTGGTCTTATGAAAGTAGATGAAAAATCTGTAAAACTTTTTAAGTTATGATTACTATTGACATAAGTGAAGATTATTTATTTCCTGAAAACCTTGGTACTACTGAAACAAGTACAAACAGTTATACCAAGCTTAACTACATGCCAGAATTAATGATTGGCTTATTAGTTTGTACGTTAATTTACTTATCCTATAAATACTATGATTATGAAAAAGAGAACACCATACATTAAAAACACCAAGCAACAGCTTATTGAAGATACGCTAAACAGCACTCCAATTAAAATTATAAAATATACGGTGGTTGGTGTTGCTGGAATTTATACACTCGGTTTTATTTTTAAAGTGCTAACATTTTTAAACACAAACCTGAAAAGTTTCAAGAACACCTTAAAACAATAATTTTAGAGTACACTTAAAATTGTGAGCCTGAAAATTTGACAAGATTAAGAGAAATTCCAATTCTAAGCTTAATTACTCATAATAATAGGATAAAGCAGCAACAAGCCTAAAAATAGGAGAATATGAAAATTTTATATGTAAGAATAAGTACAGTTGAACAAAATTCCGAAAGACAATCTGTTGACTCTGAAAATTATGATTTATTAATTGAAGATAAATGTTCAGGAGCTATTCCTTTTTTTGAACGTGTTGGTGGAAAAAGAATAAAAGACTTAGTTGAAAAAAATAATTCTCTTAGTCTTACAGTTCATCAAATTGATAGGTTAGGAAGAAACCTAATTGATATTTTAAACACTATAGCTTACTTTAATGATAAAAAGGTAAATATCAATTTTATCAAACAAGGATTACAAACGCTTAATGAAGATGGAAGTATTAACGATATTTCTAAAATGGTAATTTCTATTTTAGGAGTAGTTGCTGAAATGGAAAGAAAACTTATACGAGAACGACAACTTGAAGGAATAGCCATTGCTAAAGCAAAAGGCGTTTATAAAGGAAGATTGAAAGGTAGTAAAGAAAATCTACTACAATTTCTGAATAAACCCAAAAACAAAAAAGCTTTAGATTTAATTAAAAAAGGCTATAAGAATGTTGAAGTTGCAAAAATTGTAGGCATTCATCCTAATACAGTTACTAAAATCAAAAAGCTTACAAGAGATTTGGAAGTGTAATTTGTTTTACTTCAATTGAAATTGCCAGTCATTACAAATATTCAAGTATCCATTCATCACTTCTTTTTGCCAATCCTTTTTTTATTAAAAGATGAGCTACTTGCTTATTGTAGGCTTTCATTTTTTTTACAGCTACTTTTTTTTGGGAAATGATGTCTAATTCATAAATGTAACTGACTTGAAAGTTATCAAGCTTAGCTATTTCTCCCTTACTGTTTATCCTTAAATGTTCAGGCGAGAATTGGTACTCATCGAAGATGAGAAAGTCAATAGTTTGATTATTATTACTGTCTTTAGATAGAATGTAGTTTACCTTAATTTTTCCTTTTAAGCTTCCTTTATTGCTTAATCTTTCAGGTATTTTTAAGTTTAGATGTTTTTCAAAAGCTGCCTTCAGTTTCTCCATCTATACTTTTATTGAATTATAATTCTCTCTGCCAATAAGTTTCAATAAATCTTTACTGTTTAATTTGGAATCTATTTCGTATTTATTCCATTGAGACTTGAAGTTTCCATAGGAGGTATGATAAAGAACAAAAATATTTTCATTTTTTCTACAAAGGATTATTATACTTAGTCAAAATGGATGAAAGATTTTGCCCTTGTCAAGTTTAGACTTTCCTAATATGAAAATTGGGATATCTAAATTATTCGAAAAATTTGCTATTTCGTGAGCTGTATGAATTAAGATGTTATTAAAGTTTTTTTCTCCTATATCTTTCTTCACCTGTATAAGCCCATCTGTGCCTTTGGTGCTTAGAAATGTTTTGTTGAATATGATACATTCTTCATCGAAGTTACTGACCAGATTATTTTCTAAAAAATGTTTTCTCAATGTTGTACCAGATGAGCCTATAAAGTATTTTCCTTCCTTGTACTCATCATTGCCTGGATTATTTCCTACAATAATATATTTTAGCTTGTTAAAGTCTTTTAGATTGTTGTCAAAAGAGATTTTAAGATTCATGTTTTCACAAATTTCACGTTTTCAAAAAAGTGCGTTTCTTTAGATGATATTCTTTCCTAAAAATTGATTTTTACCAATTACACATCCCTAAAATTATGAATTTAAATCAGTTATTTATAAATAATCAATAAAATTATTCCTATTGCAAGTGGGTTTTTTGTAGTAATGGATTTGAAACATCTATAAAATAAGGTGCTTATATAAATACCTTAATCTAAAATTCAGCCTATTATTCTATTACAATACAAAGTAAATACTATATTTATGGATTGAAATTATCCATTTTATTGTGATGCTTCTAACTAAGTGCATACTAAAAAAACAAAAGCTTTTTACAATAAAACAAGACACAAAACCAAATCGTAAATGAGCCAAAACATATTACAGTACGAATCTAAAATCTGGTCTACTGCCGACCTACTCATTGGAGCAGGAATAAAACAATCAGACTTTCCGAAATACATGATGCCTTACTTTGCATTAATCATGCTTGAAAGTAGATTAGTAAGGCATTACAAAATTCTTTTAGAAGATTTTGGAGTGAAAAGTATAGATGAAATTGACCGTAAAGAAGATTTTCTGGAAGAGTTTAAAGATTATAATATTGGGTATAACGATTTTGTGATTAAGCAACAAAAGACGTTGGCAGATATTTGTAGAAACGACACTTCTTTCAATAATGATTTTGATGCCTACTTAAAGGCATTTGATACAGAAACAAAAGAATTATTAGGGGTAGACAGAGGAAATACCGAAGAAAAATACTTAGATATTTCAGGCGTTAGCGGACAATTAAACAAAAAACATATTCTGTTTGATACTGTGAAAAAATGGAGTGAAATCGATTTATCTCCGTATAACAATTCAGACATTACTACGCTTGAAGAACACATCAAACGAAAGTGGGCAGATATTTCTGCTGAAACCGCAGGGGAGCAATATACACCAGATGATATTATCGATTTAATTTCTGAATTAATTATCTCTAAAGTCAAAGACAATAATGACTTTTTAACTTTATACGACCCTACATGTGGTGGTGGTAACTTATTATTTGGAGTAGAAGACCGCATCAAAGAAAAATACAACAGACCTACAGGAACTTATGGCATAGATTGGAGTGATAGTCTATATGCCTTGGCTAAAATTGAAAGCAGGTTTAGAAACGATTCTGTAATACGGTATGGTAATACATTGGTGGAAATGTTTTTTTATGATAAACTCTTTGATGTTATTGTTGCCAATCCCCCTTATGGTGTAGATTGGAAAGGATATAGAAAGGATATTGAAAACGACCAAACAGATACATTTCACGCCCTACCTTCCATTTCTGATGGGCAATTTTTGTTTACACAGCATATTTTAGCCCAATTGGATAGTAAGGGCTTAGCTGTTGTAGTACACAATGGTTCTACTTTATTTAGTGGTGATGCTGGAAGTGGTGAGAGCAACATTCGTAAATATTTTTTTGATAACGATTGGGTGGAAGCCATTATACAAATGCCTACCGATGAGTTTTTTAATACAGGTATTTATACGTATTTATGGGTTTTCAATAAGAATAAATCCCAAGAACGTAAGGATAAGGTAATATTGATAAACGGTAGTGAGTTTTATAAACCCTTGAAAAAAAGCAAAGGAAAAAAGCGTAAAGAAATGGTCTTAGAAAACCGCGAAACCATTGTGAATGCTTTAGCCGATTTTAAAGATACCGACTATGCGAAAGTCTTTGACAAGTGGCATTTTTACTTCAATAAACAAGCTATAATGCTGACTAATGTAGATGAAAACGGCAAAACCTTAGAAGACCAATTGCCCGTAAGAGAAAATAAAGAAGGTGAAGGAATCAGAGCTAAATCTATAAAACTGAAACCCATTAAGATTTCCCAAAAAATGGAAGTTTTACAAACTGAAATTAATACTGAAAATTCGATTGAAATTGATGAATTTGAAATCACAACATTTGATGATAGCACTTACGATACACTAAAAGAATATTATGAATCTTCTATAAAGCCAACGGTAAATGAACTGGATTACAAGGAAGGTCAACTAATAGTTAGCACTAAAAAAGCAACATATTATTTTGATACAGAAAAAGAAACTTTAATTGAAGAAACCAGTGATGGTAAAGAAGAATTAGGCAACGGAAAAATAAGCATCAAAGCATCGTACAAGAAAAAGACCAAAACCAGAGATGCACGAATTGAAATTACAACCGAGCTTGAACCTGATTACGAAAAAGATTACGAGATTATACCTTACAGTCCAGATGAAAAAGAAAACCAACAAAACATAGCTGACTTCATGGCAAAATACATTACCAAACCTTTTCGGTATTTGGATAATGTAGTGGGTGTAGAAATCAACTTCAACAAGGTGTTTTATCAACCTGAACAATTGCGTTCGTTAGAAGAGATTACTACAGATTTACAAAAATTGGAAAATGAATTAGCAAAGTTGGATAATCAATTAGGCTTATAATGGAAAAGTATAAAGAGTATAAAGATTCTGATATTATATGGTTCAATCAAATCCCTAAGCATTGGGAAACCTTTAGATTTATTGATAATGTTTATTTGAAGCATGGATATCAATTTAGAGATTATGATTTTACTAATGAAGGAATTCGAATAATCAAGATTTCTCAACTTAACCCAAAAGGTTATTTAGAATTGGAAAAAAGTAGTTTTATTGATGCTAAAAGGCTTGACTCGTTTAAGTCAATAGTTATTCAAAAAGGTGACATTTTAATGGCTTTAACTGGAGGTACAATTGGTAAAATTGTTAGAGTTGATGAAATTAATGAACCATTACTGCAAAATTATCGTGTTGGAAACTTCTTTCCTGATAAAAATAAATTAGATAAAGATTTTTTATATTTCTTACTTTCAAGCAAATTAACCAAAGAACAAATAGACTATTTACTTAACAGAAATGGTCAACCAAATATAGGTAAAGAGAGTTTTAAAAGTATGTTTTTCACTTTACCACCAATAAAAGAACAAACCCAAATCGCCAATTATTTAGATGCCAAAACCAAAGTAATTGACCAAAAAATAAAGCTTTTACAACAAAAAATAATTCATTATAAAGCCTATCGCAAAAGCTTAATAAATGAAACCGTGACCAAAGGTTTGGATAAAAGCGTAAAACTAAAAGACAGTGGTGTCGAATGGATTGGTGAAATCCCAGCGCATTGGGAGGTGAAGAGGTTGAAATCTTTAGGTGAAATATCAACAAGTAGTGTAAATAAAAAAATCGAGGAAGACCAAAAAATGATTTCGTTAGTAAACTATACTGATGTTTTTAAAAACCTGAATAAAGAAATTTGGAATAATTTCAACTTCATGAGAGTAACAGCTAAAGCAAATCAAATTTTTCAAAAGAATTTAAAAAAAGGTGATGTTTTATTTACTCCAAGTTCAGAAACTGCTGAAGATATAGGTGTTTCTTCTGTGGTAATGGAAGACTTAAAAAACACACTATACAGTTATCATTTATTGAGACTAAGGTTTAGTCAAGAGATTTATGATAAATTCAAAAAATACATGTTTAATAATGATTTTGTACAGTATTATTTTTCAAAATCAGCAAAAGGTACTACCCGTAAAATTTTAGGATTGAATGACTTCAACAACTTACAAATTATTTTACCTAATTCAGTTAAAGAACAACAACAAATCGCAGACTTTTTAGATACCAAGACCTCAACGATAGACAAAATTGTAAAGAATATAGAAACCCAAATTAGCACTTTAAAAGAATTGCGTAAAACCTTAATTAACGAAGTGGTAACGGGTAAGGTAAAAGTGGTAAAGTAGATAGAAAAATAATTTAAATCAAAATCAATGATTGATAATACATCACCATTTTCAAAGATTTTAGACAGTTATCAAGATGAATGCTTTCATCTCTATGCTGTTGTTAAAAGCTTATGTGATTATCCTGATATTTTTCATTTCGATTACACTGATGAAGATGCACTACTTTATGCAACAAGCTTTGTGTTGCTATGTGAAAGGTATATTTTTACTGTAACCAAAAATGAAGGTAATTACATAGATGATTTTGAAAGCTTACATTCAGAATTAAATTTTGAAACACCAATAGATGAATTAGAAAGCAAACTTATAGAATGCCGAGAGTCAATGATTACAGCATTGAAAGCAATTTTTAAAACTAAAGAAAACATACTTAGCTTGTTTGCATCTATTTTTAGAATGCAAGAACATGAAGAGCCATTTATTGTTGATTATTTTCGAGTTGAAGACTTTTACCATAACTACTTTTAATTTTAAATTATGGACGAACTATCGCTGCAAGACAAGTACTTGATGAACTTTTTTACCAATCGTTCAGATGGATTACAATACAAAGAAGTAAAAGCCAATACCGTTTCAAAACTACACTTTGTAGTAGAAGATTTAAAAACATTCATTAGTGAAACATCTTTAAACAAAACAGCCTACCGAAAGCTGCTAAAGAAATTCAATAATGACGAGAAAAAGCTATTACAGGAATTTCAGGAGTTTTTAAACAAGCGTATTGGGGAGTCTATGAATATGGCGTTGTTCTTAAATAGGTATAAATCAATAACATTTGAAGGTGTAAAAATCAACTTGTTTTATCCAAGTGGTAGTGTAACCCACGGAGATAAATTATTCGATGAAAATATTTTTTCAGTAGTACAAGAGTTGCCTTATATCTATAATTATCAAGGTAAAAAAAGGTTCAGTTTCCGTCCAGACATTACCTTTTTTGTCAACGGAATCTATTTGGGATATTCAGAATTAAAATCAAACTACAACAGCCAATCTGCTCATAAAGATGGTAAGATTAAAATTGCTAAAGACTATCAAAAAGCGGTTAGTAATTATTTAGAGATTGCAGGCGATAACGATGTGAATAAAAGCATCCGCAGAGACTTTTTAAAAATCTTTGAAAAGGCAATTCACATCACTACTACCGATGTTCAAGAAACCTTTATCATTCGGAATCTATCCAACCATTTCGACACCATAAAAGCAAGAGTAGAAGACAATACCTTCGATTTTGATAACTATAAAAATCAAGTAGCTTACGATTTAAAAGCCTATCCTATACTAAACATAGAAGCCAACAAGCAAGAACGTTTTGAAGAAGTATTTAAAGCCTTGTACGGTAAAAAAATGATAGAGCGAGAAATACTCTATTACAATTTTATCGAGCGTGAAATGGTAAAATCTAAAAGTGGTAAGACAAAAGAATATAAGCATAATGATGGTCGCTTAATTGCACCCAGACCTAAACAAAAATTTGGAGCTGATAAAATACTCGGTAAAATAGATGAGTTTTTAGTACATGAAGATGAACCTGACTATTTCATCAATAAATTACGTCAAGAACTTACAGAAAAGGGAATAGGGAAAGATAGGATAGAAGAACTCATTGCTAAAAGACAAAAGTACCAAAACAACAAAAATGTGTATTCGCTGCTCTTACAATATGCAGCAGGTTTTGGAAAGAGTAATATTATAGGTTGGACTGCCTTAATGCTGAAAGACTACCTTAAGGATGGTGAATTTGTCTTTGATAAAATTATGTTGGTAGTAGACCGTATTCAGTTACGAGACCAGTTGGACACTAAGATGTACAATATGAACATTGCGAACAGCATGTTTATTGAAGCCAACAATCGCAAATCGTTTGAAGAAGCTTTAAAAACAGACAAACGGATTGTAGTAGTTAACCTTCAAAAATTTGGTAGTATAGGGAATATGTTGGATGAAGAAACTATACAAAAATTAGCATCCATACGAGTTGCCTTTCTAATTGATGAAATCCACCGTTCCAATAGCGGAGTTCAAAATGAAGAAATGGTTTCCTTGTTTGATGAGCTTCAAACCAGTTTTGATAAGAATAAAGAATACCAAAAAAGACAAACTAAGAAAAATTTGATTATTGGTTTTACGGCAACGCCAAGCGATGTTACTTTGGCACGTTTTGGTGAGTTTAATAAGTATGCAGAGTCGGAGAAAATCTGGATTCCGTTTGATAGTTATACGATGAAAGAAGCTATTAAAGATGGATATATTTTAAACCCAATAAAAGGTATTGTTCCTGTATCAGCTAAAATGTATTTTGAAAAGCCAGATGATGCCACTGAAGGTTTTGAAGGAGATACAGGCTATCACCAAAAAGCATTACCAGATAACCCAGAAGAAGGTTATGACGATGATGGTAAAAAGTACAGAATAAGCAAAAAAAACATCTACGAAAACGAAGAGCGCATCGAAGCGATTTCAAAGTTTGTAGCAAAGCGATTAGTTACTGCGGTCTATCATAACATAAGAGGTAAGGCAAAAGCAATGTTGGCAGCATCTTCTATAAATGCAGCGATAAAGTACCGAAAATACATTCAACTTTATTTTAATGATTTAGTGGCAGAGAAAAAGTATGAACGTTTTAAAGATGCGCCTATTTACATTGTTTATAGTTCTGATGGTCAAAAATATGAGAGTTCAAGTGCTTTAAATGGTGGTTTATCAGAAGCAAAGGTTTTACAGAATTTTGCTATCAAAAAAAATGGTTTAATTATCGTTGTAGACAAGTTGCAAACAGGCTTCGATGAGCCAAAACTACATACGCTGTTTTTAGATAAAGAAATTAGAGGTATCAATGCTATACAGACCATTTCAAGAGTGAATCGAACTGCTGAAAACAAAAAGGACTGTAAAATCATAGACCTATCCTATAAAAATGTAAATGTTAACAATATCAAAAAAGCTTTTGAACATTACAGCAATGTGGTTGTTAGCGATTTTGACCCATTAGGTCAAGAACAAGTTTTGCAGGATATTTACAAAAACCTAATGCAAGAACCGATTTTCAAACATCATTTTAAGGAGTTTGTTGCCTACCAAAACGGTGATAAAAATGATATTAAGCCGATACAAGATTTTGAAAATACAGTTACTCAATTTGTCCGTAAACAAGCCGAAGAAGCAAAGACTTTAAAAATTAAAATCAATACCTATTTTAAGATTCTAAACCTAATTGAATTTGTTATTGAAATAGATAAAAAGTACAGTGATAAGCATTTTATAGAATTTTGGAGAAGGTATAGTGATATCTACAACTCTTTAGCAAAAACAACAGAACTCATTGACGAAGTTGATATTTATTTTGACAACAGATTAGGTATTGTTGCTCCACCTGAAGAAGAAGAAAATAAACCCAAAGGAGATGGAGCTGTTAAAGAACCTAAGCCTGAATATGGCAAGCAGTATAAGTTTGACATTTTAGAAGTTATAGAAAAGCGAAACGAGGAAGAAGAAGAAATTGAAGCTTTAATTATAGATTTCGAGAAAAAGATTGATGGCTTTTTTGCCTATGTAAACAAAGAAGGCGTTCGGTTAATCGCTAAAATGAAAAGCACTAAAACTGTTTTTGATGAGGATGAAATTTACCAAGATTTTGAAATCATTTATAAGAAATACATCAGACGAAACCGAAAAGATTTAGGTCAATTTTTTATCAAAGAAACCGAAGACATCGTAAATCAACTTTGTGATGATTTTGAGAAGACGTTGAGGTAGTTTAAAGATTAGGAATTTAGTTCTTTTTAGAGCTAATTAAACTATAACACAATTAACTTTTTTCTGATTAATCGAACTCAGGTTAAAAAGGTTTTGTCTAAGGGTGACAGCATGTAAATTATCAATCTTTTTTCGGTTAAGAACGAGCTAAATTAAAAAATTGGCTGATTTACAAATAAGACATAACATCGAATAAGCAACTAATGAGCTATGAGTCATATACAGTGTTAGCTGCAGTTTTTATTTTTTAGAAAGTTTTTTTGTCAAGTGTTCTCCATTCTCGTCAACAAGGAAAGTGGTCAGAGTTCCGTCAGATACATAAACACTTTGTCCAATATCAATTCCGCAACTATTTAGCAAATAGTCGAAAATTGAGGCAAATTCCTTGTCGTCCCACTCTCTTGACCTTAAAAGTCCCATTGTATTTACTGTCAGGTGGTTTTGGTCCATATTGTAGGCGGAGAAATACTTAGGCACATTTTCTTTGAGAATCGCACTGTAGAAAATGTGGCTATTAATCTCTAAGTATTGGGGAAAGTTGATTTTATATTCTTTCAGCTTTTTAAAACCATTCATGAAGTCTTCAATCAGATTATTTTCTTCAAAAACAATCGTGATGGCAACTTTGCCAAATTTCATGGACACACATAGAGCATTGATATTGTTGTGATAGAAAAATTCTTCGTCATCGCACTGGAAAACAAAAATGCTCCAAGGTTTTGGTTCATTAAAAGTCGTAGGTATTCGTATTGATTGTAAAAATAAGTGGAGTGAAGAATAGCCTTCTAATTCCATAGGGGTCAATATCTTGCCAAGGTCAGGTTGTTTTCTGTCGACCAACAATGAAAGCTCTTTGTATCTGGTTGCATATAAGATTTTAGCAGTCCATTGAAAGATTGTTAGTTCATCTTGAAAACTTAGATTTTCAAAAGACCTTTCTAACAACTTGCGGAACTTCTCTTCCATTAAAGACAAGTCTTCGTTATTGCATTTAGGGCAACAAGGGACTGTCAAGTGTCTATATGGGATTGGAGAAAAATTTGTGAGAATTAATTTTTGATCCCAAAGGTCATATTTGTGTTGCAACCATTTAGGGAAAATATGTTCGGCAGTTTTAGCATCACTCTTTTTGCCGCATAAAAAACAATTTCCACCATCGAAATTCTCCTGTCTTAAAGGTCGGTAAAAGTCTGGTTCTTCTGTCATTTTAAATTCTGACTAACGTCTCGCGTATAACGAAAGTGGAGAGCTAAAATGCGCAAGTTTTTCGGTTAAACTTAAAGTTTTTAAAAATACCAAAATTTTCGGTTCAATCACAAATCTCGCCATTTTTGTTATGCGCTGTTGCCCACAGTTATTATTTCCAATGTAGCTTTTCGTACTCGCTTTGTTCTTCTCTGTTTTTCGGAATAGATGAGTTTCCATTTCTGACGTAAAAACTGTCCTTTCCCTCAAAATTCGCAAACACAGGTTTTCCACTTTTTAGGATTTTAACTTTGCAAATAGTCTTTTCGTCAATTATTGGAAATGTTATTTTCAGATGCTTTTCAAAGTTTGAACCTAAATGTTTTTTAATGATGTTCCTTAAATGCAATTCAAATCCGTCAACGTCTTTTTTTGAAAAGGTTTCAATATCTTTTTCAAGCCCTAAAGCATTTCCATTATCATCAACTCCGATTATTAAAATTCCGCCTTCGCTGTTTAAAAATGCAGAAACGGTTTTGGCAATAACATACTCTAAATTTTTATTTACAATATTTTGTCTTAAATCATAACGCAAAGTTGATTTCATTTCCAACTTTTCATTTTCTCCGATTAAGATTAATTCTTTCAATTCGGTATCTTCAATTTTTTCTGCGTTTGTAAATTCTATTCTGTTTTTTAAAGCATTATAAATAGAAGTAGCTCTCTTTTCTAAAAACACAGAATAATCATCGCTATGAATTCCAAAATCGTCAATATTATCAATTAAGTGAGATTTTATAGATTTATGTAATTCCGCATTCTCGTCCAAGAAATCTTGAATATATATTGATGGTGCTTTTGCTCGTATTTTGCGCTTGTTTAAATCTGCGCCAACCAACGTGATATTCACAATACTATTTTCGTTCCCAATTCCTTGTTTTCTTAAATACGATTTTGGGAAAAAGTGATGGTAGTTTTTACTATTCGCCATTTTTAACCAAGAATTGTCAAGGATAACTTTTCCGTTGTCTTGAAAGTCTTTTGGCTCTGAATAAGCTAACAAACAAAGAACTGCTTTACAATAACTATTACCTGCACTAAAATTTGTGTCTATTAAATCTCTTGGCGAACTTAAAAAGACTTTTAATTCATCGTAGTTTGGTCGTTCTCCATTTAGAATTTTGTCAATTCTTTTAATGTCTTGAGCAAGTTTAGATTCTGTTGAACTTGAATATCTATACGATAACGAAATTCTCCAAAAAAACTCTTCTAAATATTTAATCTGTTCGCCTTTTGGCTTTTCTTTTTGGTAGTAAAAAAAGTAACTGAAAGGAACTAAAAGTGCATCGTAAGGCAATAAAGTTGAAACAGGAATTCTATAAACTGAACGGAAGTAATCAATACTTTCTTTAAGCGATGAAATTACATCGTCCCAAATATCTATAATACTTTGCTTGTCTAACTGTAAAACGACTTTTCTTTTACACTCCTTGTTTTTGCTTAATATTAAACCTAAAACATTTAAAATTACTGTACTTGATATTGTTTCGTATTTACTGACTTCAAGCTGTTTTAGTAATTTTTGAAATCGGTCTTGCATATCGAATTTCTGTTCCTCGTCATAAGTTTTTGCAGACATTATCTCAAATAGAGTTAAGGTTTGTCCGCCTGTATTTATTCGAGTAAAAACTTCTATTGCAGAGTCAATATCTTCTTTACGAAGTACGACTGTCGAGAAATCATAAGAAGTAAAAGTTTCTTTGTATTCTTGAATTTTATCAATATCCTCGTTTGAATAATTTTCTCTTAAATCACTATATTTTGAATTGAGTAAATCTTTTAGAGAGATATTTTTAGTTTCAGGTTGTTCCGATAAAATTATTTGTTCATCGTTATTGTCAATATCGCCTTCTAAATCAACGAATATTGAACCATAATTCGTAATCTTTTTTTCTCCTTCTTTTTGAATTGAGGCACCTAAAAATGCAGCGTACAAAGAGGTAATTCGTTGTTGTCCGTCCAAAACGTACTGAACCTTTATGTCGTCTGGAACAGGTGGCAAAACGAGATTTCCAATGTTTTTAATATCGTTTAATCTCTCGTTTGTTTCCCACAAAATAAAAGTTCCAATCGGATAGCCTTTTAAAATACTGTCCAAAAGTTTTGCAGTTTTGTCAATACTCCAAACAAAATCCCGTTGAAATTTCGGGATTTTAATTTGTCCTTTTTGAATTTCGGATATCAAGTCCGTATATTTTTTTGAGTCTGGTTTTGGCTGTTTATTCATTCAGTTTAATTCTATTACTGGTGTTCGTTTTAATTGTGGGCAACGTTTTGCAGCTACCCGAAGGTGGCGATTTCGAAGCGATTCACTTTCAACCAAGCACAAACCTTGATAGAAACACAAAGCTTGGTTTAACCACTGAACCGCCACTTTTGGGTAGGTGCTGTTATAGGGCGTTTTTCTTGTCATTCCTTTGTCGTCAGGTTAATTTCTATTTGTCCACCAAGTCCACAAGCCAACATATAAGCAAAATATTTTCCGTCCTTCAAGTTTGTCAAGTCAAAAGTTGGTGGGCAATCAGAATATGATATTTCGCTTTTCTGTATTGCTTCGTTCTCTTTCGGAATTCCTGTTTGTTTTGACAGTGTAACGGTAGTCGCTGTCCCACCGCACGGCATAAATAAATACCAATTTTCGTCATTTGAACTACGAATAAAAGTCAACGGTTTGCATTCTCCTTTACCCGTCTCACAACCTTCCCAATAGTCAAAGTCCACAAATGATAGTTTTACTTTCTCAATCCCCTTTTTTGCGTCATAGTCAGGAAATATATAATAGTCAGTCGTCTTCGTGTCGCCTGTGTAGGTTGTCAAGTTAAGTAATGCCGTGTCAGGTGCATTTTGAAATTCATTGTAAAAGTAATAACCGACTTTAATGGTGTCATTGGTCAAAGTTCCTTTAACAACTTTAATTACTTTATACTCGGCTATATAAATTTTGCTTCCTTGTCCTGGTGAAATTTGTTTCGCAATGACTTTTATTGTGTCATTGTTTGCTTGTCCATAGGTCAAGAAAGTGAAAAGTGTCAATATGATTGTCAGCGTAAATTTCATTCGTTTCAGTCGTCTTTTAAAATGCCCTATAACTATTAATATCACAAACAAATATATCATTATCCTTATTAAAAACACATAATATCAAGTGTTTTTACTCAATATTGAAATGTAAATCAGCACTTTAAAAAATAACGTAAAACCTTAATTGATGAATAGGTTACAAATAAGGAAAAAGTGGTAGAGTAATTACAATATAAATTGTCTTATTGTAAAAAAGTGTAATTATTTACATTAGTGAGCTCCTTATTGTAAAAAACATTATTTATTTACACTTTACTAAAATCTTATTTCAGCATAAATCTTGCTATTTTTTTATGTGCTGTTGTGCGGTCGTTATTTATTTTTTCAATTTTAATGGTCTATGTAATGAAGTGAATTTCTTTCTGTCTCTCGAACGAGAATTGAATATAATTTCGTCCAAGGTCAAACTTGCTTCATACTCCGATTTCAATATCTCAATTAAAGTGTTCCACTCGCTTTTATCTCCTTTAAACGATTTCCATGACATCATAAAGTCAAAGTGTTGTCCATGACGAAAAAGCCTACCTGGCAATGGATAATCCTTTCGGTTTCCAATTAAAATCCCGTATCGCAGGTAAGGGTGAACGTTTTTATGTGTTTGAGCTTTTTGACTGTATGTTATTGCATCATGGGTTGTTACACTATTAATTTTTGCTTCAACTATTATTCTCGGTTTCCATCTTGTTTCATCTATTTGTTCAAAAATCAGAATATCAGTTTCGTAACCAATGAAGTTCTGTTGCTCAGGCTCATTGTCGTTATAAGTCAAAATTTCACTTGCATAAGGTAGTCTAAATCCGTCCGTAACTCGCAAGTTTGAGTTAAACGGTTTCAAAGATTTTTCAATCTCTTCAATTATAGATTTCACCCATTCACGTTCATTCATAGTCTCGTTTTAATGCCGCACAACTAACGAATATAATAATAAACAACCATTTCATTTTGTATATCGAATGTTTTTATGTGTTATTCATTAATATCTTTGATTTTTCTGCCTGAACTTAATAACTTTCACTTCTAAACAATAGAAAAAATGTGCTTTCATACTTCACAAATACAGTCAGTCAAAAAAATTGAAAATCAGTACGATGTTAAATTAAGTGATGAAAGTCAACGAGACTTGTTTAATCAGCCACGTTTTCACATCAATGGTTTTACACATGCTCAATTACTAATTATTCCACAGGAAAAGCCAAGTGTATTGGCTGCTGCCACTTGGGGAATTGCACCTGAAAATAAAACGTTAAGTGATTTAAAGGATTATTACAAAGAAGCTGTAAAATTTGGTGGTGGTTTAAATGCAAGAGCGGAGAAAGCATTTTCTCATTTTCTGTACAAAAAATCCATATTCAGTAAACGCTGCATTATTCCAGTATCTGCATTTTTTGAACCGCACGAGCACCAAAAAAAGAAATACCCTTTTGTATTTAAACCCACTGAAGAGCCTTGTTTGTCGCTTGCAGGATTATATACCAGAATAGAAAATGCTGTCACTTTTACCATCTTAACTCAGGAAGCATCGCCTTTATTTGCTAAAATCCACAATAAAAAATGTAGACAACCTATAATTCTAAATAAGGAATTAGAGAAAATGTGGCTAAATAATGAATTGCAGCAAGAAGAAATTCAAAGTATTTTGAACTTTCATTTTGATGAAAATAAATTAGACTTCCATCCAATTAGTAAAGACTTGTTTCAGCCAAAAGTGAATTCAGATGTAGAAAGTATTTTAAATAAAGTAAGTTATGAAGAGTTGGAGCAGGAGTAAGGTTTTAAAGATGCCTTAAATGCTTTTAATGACTGAATCATCAATTCCTTTATAATTCAAGATTACTCTTTTAAATCGCCTTAAAATCAATTTAATAAAACAGTTTATGTATGATGGTTTTAAGAATTGGTTTTTCAATGCGTTGACTGATATGACTTCGTTGTTCGATTAATTTATTTTTTAATGAGTCAAAGTGATTCAATTTTCCGTATTCAATATATTTTATTAGTTCGTTTTGATAAGCATTATTGAGATGTGTTGACTCTAAAATTAGTTCTTCAATAGAGTTATAAAAACCAATGTTGATATTATGCTTAAGGCAAGCAAAAGAAGCTATTATTTCATACTTGCGATATAATTCCATTATTTCGTTTGGTTCATTTAATTTTAAGGCATAAGATACGAACATGATTAAAAGTCTTTTTTTAGGATTGATTTCATCCTTTTTAGACTTGATATAAGTCCTGTCTAATTCACTAATTTTATAATCAGCAAAAAACATATCTGAGATTAATTCACAATAAACAGAAAAGCTTTTTTTAGTTATTTCTTCATTGAAATTAATCTCAGTAATTGAAGTAAGTAAAGTTTGTTTTCCAAGCTTTTCATTAATGTTATAATCAATAAATTCATTTGATAAAATAATGTGCGAAATCAATTCAATTTTGTTTTCTGAAACTAAACTTAATAATGGAGTATCAGAATTGGTTAATAAGTTTAAATCAATCTTCTTATTGAGATAATTAATTTCGTTTTCATTAAAATTATACCGTTCTGTAAAGTCTTTATTATTGCTTTTATTTTTTACATAATTCTCAAAATCTTCAATGTAATTATCTATTATATTTTTTTGCCAGTTCTTCATATCGTAAAATTAAATAACTGATAACTGAACACATATTAATTAACTTAAAAGTGTAATTAACATTATAATGGGTTTAAACGAAATGAAATTTATCACTTGTTGATTAGTATAAGCACTTAAATTAATCAACAATTAATTAATTAATTATAATTCAAAACCTGATTATAATAATGGTCTTCAATTAAAATCAATTAAGTTGAACTATTAAGTTCAATCAATTATTTAAAAGTTTTAATGAATTAATTATATTGCTAATCTTTAATCAATGAATAAAGTTCCATGCTTTAAATTGATTTAATAATTCATTATTTAATGAGTAGTAATTTTCATTTTTAATGAATTAAATAATTTCAATGCTTTAATAGAAATTATTTGATTGAAATTGATTTATTGTAAGCTAAAAAAGTCTGCTTAAATAATCATTTGATAAGCTCAATTAATAATCTTTAATTAATAAGTTTTATCTTTTTTAATTTCAATAGATATTAATTACTCCAATAATTTAATTAATAAAAATCCAATTATTCTTTCCTTGTAATGGATGTTAATAATAAAACCTATTTGTAATGTACCTAATTAATCAAAATTAATTCTGCTTCATTAATTTGAAGCTTGTTTTTCTATTTATTACCAAAATGAGTTCAAGTCTTTTTGATTATTATAAGCGTTTAAATTAATTAAAGAAACTATGCTCTGCTATTTGTCGTGCTTTAAATTTTGCAGAAGCTTTAATGTAATTGTAAAAAACTTTTTCTGTTTTGTGACCAGATATTGCCATTATTTTATGTGGCGCTACACCTGCATTATAAGCATTGGTACAAAAGCTTCTTCTTGCAGTATGTGATGAAATAAATTTATATTTAGGTTCAGTTATTTTTTTAACCGACCCACCTATTGTTTTAATTAAAGTATATTCATCATTAATTTTTGCTTTTTTCGAGATTGATTTAATGTATTTTGAAATAACCGATGGGTCAATTTTTGGGGGAAATTCTCCATTTCTTCTTTTAATAATACGTTTTATTTTTTCATTTATAGGAATATATACTTCATTACCTGTTTTTTGTTGTTTCATGTGTATATAATCTCTTTTTCCTTCAGATATTAATTTTGGCTCTTTAAGGAAAAGAAATAGGTCTTGAACACGCATTCCAGTATAGCAAGCTATTAAAAATGCATCTCTAACATTTCTTTCAATTTCAAGATTCAACTTCAAATTAAATATTTTGTCTAATTCTTCTACTGTTAGGTAAGGGTGATTAACTTCTTCACTAAATTTTGAAAAATATCTTTTTTGAAATTCTCTATTTTCATGTACATCATTATCGTAAGCTGAGCCAATAATGGTTTTTAATTTTTGAATCATTGAACCTATATAATTTCGTGAATAATGTTTTTGATTACCGAATTTTATAAAATCATTGTAGAACTCTTCATTCATATCTTCAAAAACAAAATCTTTTATTTTTCTTGAACGCAGATAACGATTAAAGTAACTTCTCATATTTTTATATGATTTCAGAGTCCCTTTACCTAATGGTTTTTTTGTAGTCGGGGAGTTGTTAATCGTATAATATTTTAAATACCAGTCCATGTAGTCTAATACTTTTTTTGGTAATTGATTTTCAGACTCTTCTTCATCTTCTAAGCCTAATATTTTTTTAATTTCATGTTTACAGTTTTTTTGAGATAATTTTTTTTGTCCAATTAAATCGACCACCTTAGATTCAATATCTAATTCAATGTCGTTAAGTTTTTTATTAATTTCGGTGTCATTTATAATACTACTTGGCTTTTTAATCCTTTGTTTTTTATCATCCCAAAATTTTTCATGCCCCTTACTGATGTTTATTTGAGTTGAGAATCTTACTCTAATGGAAGCTCCATGTCTAAAATCTAACAAAATAGTGTTTGTTTTAGACCCTTTTCTTAGTTTAAATTTAGTCTTCATTTTTAATAGTTTTTAATTAATATTTTACCTTGTTTTAAAGCTAAAATATGTGGTCAAAAACATGAAAACGTTTGTCCATTTGTTTGTCCATTTATGTCTATTAATGTCATCAAACGGAAAAAAATTATTTTCAAAATAAGCTGTTAGAGCGCAGATTTGTGCATTTTTAGCTTAAAAGCTAACACTACTTCCCATCTGCCGAGGTCACCAAAGCGGAGAACTTGTCAAAATCGACAGGTTCTCCTTTTTTATACTCCTTCATAGCCTTTGTTATCATTGAGATTACAGAAAATAACAAATTCACTCTTGGGGTTCGAACTTTGTCATTTGACTTGTCGTAACCCATTCCTTCTGGAAACATCAAATATTGTAACTGTATTTTTTTTACCAAACTCGCAGAATTCCACATATCACTCAGCTTTGAGCTGTATTTATAAATTTATTTTCTGTAGATATAATAAGTTATTGTGTGATAAATGAAAATTGAAAATGGATCAATTTTTTTGTTGCTGTTAAATTTATAAACATTAACAACTTTATCTTTATATAAATCGTATTTAACTAGGTGTGACCCTAAGTTATTTATATTAATAAACCAATTTTTAGACCTTTATCTATAGCTGCTGAAAAGGTTGTGCTTGCATCTCTAATTTGATGATATGTTTTAAGTTTTGAATTATATATTACATAATCTATAAAACCTTCAATAGAAACAGTAATTCTGTAAAAGGTTTTAATTTCGCTGTCAAAATCATCTATACTATGAACTTCATTAAAGATAACCGTTACATTTTTAAAAACTTGTTTTTCATAAACTGTTGCGTAATTTAAATTATCTTTCTGGCAAAATAAAATAAAAGCAATTAGAAAAATTAAATAGGCTATTAATTTCATACATGAAATTTTAATATGAATACCATATAATAGAATGTCGATTAAAAAGGCAAATCTTACTTACTCCAATCAATATTTTCTTTTTGAGACTCTTGATTTCTGCTAATTATGCCAAGTAAAGTATCCAAGGTTTTTCTCAAATTAGCTCATAATTTCTGGCTCATATTTGATGGGTACAATTAATAAAAACATCACAAATAGGGATGGCTTTAGCGTTCATTCGAGCAAGATGAGCTTCCACTGTTGTAAATATATCAAAACCTTGATTCAAATTGCCTGAAATTTTACTTGCTTTTATTTGAAAAATATTTTCCCGAAGGATATTCTCTAAAGTATCGATAGGGGTTTTTTCTAAATCATATAACTGATTGCGGATGGAATCATAATATAAACCATCAAAAAATTGAATATGTACAAGAGTATTAAACTCTTCGTCAGATTGTTCAATAGCCAATGAAATGGGTGGCTCAAGATGCTATTCCGAAGCTGATTCATCTTGAAAAAACAGTGATGTTTTGGACTGTACTTTTTCATATAAAAACCTGTTCATTTCTTCAATTGCCATCTCTGACAATAATAAATCGGATAGATGTGTGGTTGTACCCTCCCGAATAAGCCGTTGAGCGGCTAGTACGATGGCATCATCAAAATGAGATAAAAACCGATTGATAGAATCCGCTGTAGGATTGTATATCAAAGCACTATAAGATTTTTTTTCGCGACCATATTGTAAAACGAATCAGTTGTATTTTATATTTAAGCTTTTGAAATTAAAATACAAACTGAATTAATAAAACAAGTTAAATTCAAGCTTTTAAAATTGGGTAAAAAAAATCTTTAACCCATGGTGACTAACATGTACTTTGATTTAAAATCTCCCTATCAATCTCCCAAATATTATCAATTCCTAGTGAAATAATACGATCCATCACATGATCTTGTGTTCTATTTTTTAAAAGGAAAAAGTTAAATAAATGTGTGAATTCGCTTTCTTTGGTAATATTTGGATTTGGATCAAGATTACCAAAATAAGCTTGTCTAAAATCTTCATTGTTATCTAAACGACCTGAAATTAAATCGACAGTTACATCTTCATAAAAATCTATTGCTCCAATAAGCTCTAACTCATAAATGTAACTAAGTGATTTAGATTCTTCAAAGAATAAATACATATATTCATAACCACCCTCTTCACGATACTGATTTTCAACTACAATCATTTTATCGTCATTTCTTTCTGCATCTAATACTTGAATAGAAATCAATTTAAATTGCTCAAAAACTTTTTTACTTATATTATTTAAACGAATATAAAAGCAAGAGTTATATAAAAAGGGGTTGTCAAAGTTCATGGATTAAAAATTAAGCTTGATAGCTATTAAATGTATTGAAATATTTTATAAGTGAAAAACAAAACAGGTATTTGTTCGTAAAATTTTTCTTTAATATATAAAGGGATCAAAACCAATAGAAGAAAAGGTTCTTTAATTAAGTTAACTTCTAAACCTTCATCTAAAATACGATCGTCGCTAAAATAACCAACCAATAATTCTTTAATTTTAACACGCAAAAAATTATAATATAATATGTAAAAAATAAATACACAAATGATTTCATATAGAACACTTGTAAGGATGGCACAAATCAAAAACACACCTATTAAAAAAAGTAAAGCAGATGCTAAATGAGAAATAATACTTTTATACCATAAAGATTTATTCTTTTCCTTTTTTATTTCATTTATATATTGAATTTCAGCTCTCTTTTTTCTTTCATAACGTGCCTTTTCATCTTTTGTAAATCCATTTGAATCAACCCAGGTATAATCATCTGATTTTTTGTGCTTTATTGCACACTCATCACTACAATATTCATATCTTCTGTAATTACCTGCTTTTCGCAAATGCCAATTAACACCATCACTCGGATAATACTTATCACTACAGTAATAGCATTTTTTTCTTTCATCATAAGTATTGTAGTTTGTTTCATTTTCAAAACGAGATGCATGGCCTCTACAACAAAACAAAAATCTTTCGCGATAACCTTTTACATTATAATCAGAATAAATCCAAGTACTATCGTCGTTAGAGTACCTTTTTTTTCCGCACCATTCACATTTATCCACATTAAATATTTTAATTACTAATTAATATAATAGTACCTCTTCTTTTATCAAAGGCATTGGCATACTTTTTCCATTCTGATATCTCACCTGTTTGAAAATCTAATACATTCACAAAAAACTTTTTGGGCTCTGTTGAGGACCAAACAGGAAGCTCTGGAGAAAGATTTAAGGACTCTCGATGCTTGTATAATTGCCCTAATTCAATAATAGAAGGTAAACGCCAATTTGATTTATTGTGCAATTTAAATTTATTGAAACTTCCTAAGAAAGATTCGGGATATGTGTGCTCCCCTAATGCACCATAAACAATAGACAATCCCCACTCATTAGTCGTATTTATATGTACAGCTAATTCTCTATCAATAATAGATGAATATTTAAGGTCACATATAGCCAATAAAGGAAGCAATTGCTGCAGTTGCTGTTGGTTGTTGCATTTCTCATGAGTACCTTTTTCAACATTAAAAATACTAATTGTATTCGTGTTGGAATCCCTACACCAAAGGAGTTTATATGATTGTAAACGCAGTTCTTCAGCTTCGCTTTTCAACTCATCTGAAGTGGGATATCTCCAGCTATCCGTTTTTTTAAATTTATACTGATTTAAAAAACCAATGGCCGCTCCGTTTGAATCACAAAGCATCTTTAAATCCGATGATGTAATTTTGTTGTTTATGGATAATGAATTGGTAACTTTACTATTTACTAAATTATTGGTTATCTGAGCTCTACCATGTTCTTTGATTTCAGAATCAAAACTATTCTCTATGGTTAAAAACTGCCTGATTTCAATATTTAGACCCTCACAAAAAGCATCAAAAACTTCATAAGCCCTATCATCAAAACCATTATTCTCTTTAAACTGGGTTCTTAAATTAAGTACTTCAAATTCATTATTTTGATTTTTAAACTTGTTTAATTTAGTCATGAGTTGTGAATCAACAGCATGCATCAAAATAGTGTGATAAGAAGGGTGTAAATCAGGTTGCAAGTCTTTTACAATTGCTAAAACACTTGATTTAAGCAGTATATCTTGATCAAAACGACTTAAAAGTTCTTTTAAAATATTGTTGAATTTATTTTGCATCTTGTATTTCTTGAATTTTAATTCTCAACTTTTCTCTTTTGAGTTGCCAATATTCATTGTAGTTATAATGTTCTATTTCCTCATCAGATTTATAAGGACTCCTTTCAGTTGAAGGATGAACAAGATCAGGTATTAAAATTTTAGCACTATCAATCAAGCCGTCTTGTAAATAATTGTTGATTTTTTCATATTTTTTCTCAAGCTGAATTGATAACACCTGTGCTTCATCTTCTCTCTCATCCCTTTCTTCACTTCGATTTAAAGCCCAAAAAACAAGCACGCCTATAGAGATTAATACTAGAGCCCATACTAAGGGAGAATCTCCTTTACTATCCTTTCTTACCAGCCAATTGAAAAAGGTTCTAAATGATTGATTTCTTTTTTGTTTCCTAAGTTCTCGAGCTTTAATTTTTTCTAACTCTAACTTTTTTTGCTCCTCTTGTTCTTTCGCCTCTTGTTCCTTCTTTTTTAGCTCAAGTTCTATTTGCTTAATCTCAAGTTCTTTGTCTTTTTGACTTACAAGTCCTTGATCTTTTTGAACAGCTAATACTCTTCTTTGCTCTCTTTCCCTATCAAAGTCGATATCATTTGATTTTTGATATTCTCTCTTTATTATAGATTCCTCTACCCAATCGTATTTTAGAAGAATTTCTTTATTCTTGGGTTGTATAGCATCAGAATAAGGTAGTGGCTTAAGATTAAAATCCTTGATACATTTAACTAATGATTCAAAAATTTCATTTTCTTTTAAACCAAATGATTTACCTTTATTAAAAATGTTAATCATTTCATTTTTTTCTAAGCGCTTATCAGCTATAGCAAGTTCTATTAACTCACTTATATGAATGCCGTTAGCTACTTTTGTTGCCTTGTATTCAAGTGGATTTAAATCTTGTTTTAAGCCTAAACCGAACAAATAAACATCAAAGACCAAAGCCGCCATTTTTGGTTCTAAGCCTGTATTGTCAACAAAATCTTGCTTTAAATTGGATACTAATATAGCTTGATTAGAATCATCTTCATCCCTAAGTTTTTTTAATTTTTCTGGTAAAGTTAGCTCGTCCGCTTTTTTCAATACACTTATAATTCTTTTGTCAATGTTGTTTGCTATATCGTTAAGTACGGCATAAAGGCCCTTTTTTTCAAAATAACTACTACTGTACTTTGATTTTAGACTTTTAATTTGATCGATAAAGTAATTTATTTCCATATTATGCGTATTGTTTCATTAAATTTATAGTTTTTTTCCATCCAGAATTCAAGTATATCGTTTTAACTTTTCGATAGCCTTCTCCATAAACTGGGTCAGGACTTTTTTCCATTTGCTCCAACAAAATAGTAGAAAATTTGGTGTTTATTTTTTGATACATCGCCATTGCGCCTAGATTACAGAATCCTTCACAAATATCTTTTGGTGGATTAATGTTATGTTGATACTGCCATACATGCATGTACTCATGAGCTAGAATACCGGCAAAAAAGGTTTTGGGTAAATTGTCAAGAACAAAAATCTTAAATTGCTTATTACCTCCTGTAGCGAAATATTGCGCTAACCCGAAGGTGTCACCCATAGCTTTATTATTCTGCAAATGAATCAGTTTCTGCTTAGAAACGATCTCTATAGGTATTTTTGGTAAATTGGTAATTCCTACACTTTGCAACACCGATTGAACACGCTGATCTACCCAATTGATAGCTGTATCATTTGCAACAACTGATGGTATGCACACCTCACAAATGAACCTTCCATCCTGTAGTTTTTTATGATTTTTATTCAATATTCTTCCACAGCTAAAACAATTTCCATCGATACAACTGAGATGAGCGGTTTGTTCCCAAGAATCATAGCCATATTGTCCTAACAATACAACGTCACACACCACACATTTTTTGAATTGTAGTGCATCTGAAACTTGAGCGATGACGTTTTTGAATGACAAAATGAATAATCAAATTAGTTTCCGAAAAATTTATTCAGTAAAGACTCTAAAAAGGATTTTGTCTTTTGATGTTCACTTTCAACTTTTTGAATATTTTGGATTTTATTTTGCTTCACTCTTTCAATATTACTTAACTCTCCCTCTAGCTTTTGTTTTTGTGCCTCTATCTCATCTCTTTGTTTTTTGAGATTTACTTGCTTATCTTCCTCTGCGAGGATTTTTTCTTTAAATGCTAAAACAGCTGACTGAGATTGATCAAAACTTGATTTGAGTTCATTTAATTGCTCTTCTATAGCTACTATTTTATTCAATTTTGAAGCTAGATTAGATTCGTACTCTTTCAATTCTTGTTGTTCTTGCGCCAATTTCTCCTCTGCTTCTTTTAGTTTTTGCTCTGCAGCTATTTTTTCTTTATTTATTATTTTCTTCAATCCCGCTTCTGGATCTGATAAATTTATCCATCCTGCAAAGGATAAGTCATCCTTTTGCTTGGAGTCCTTTAAGCTCCAAGCAGGTAAAGCCTCTTTAATCATTTCATAACCTTTTTCATATCCGTTATTAAAAAAGGTTTTAGTAATTAATTCATAATCTTTTGTAATCTCAGGTATTGTATAAAAATCTAAATCTCCATAACGTCCCTCCATACCGTCTGAACCTATAAATAAAGCGATTAACTTTTTAGTGCCATAAGCAAATCTAAAATTATCAAAAGCATTTGATTGACACATAGATGTAGTTGTGCTTCCTTCACATTGTGGATCTTTAGGAATTGGAGCAAAATCATTCATTTCCTCATCGAAAGCAATACACATTCCATCTCCTAACTGAAATGCAAACCAAAAGTCTTTAGTTTTTAAAAATGCCAATATCGTACAACCATAAGCAATTTCAATTGCTTCATTATTGAGAAAATTTAATCTTCTTTTCTCTGAAACACCTTTTTCAATTAAAAAGTCTTCAGATGGCATATTTTCTTGCCAATGTTGGTAAATACCCTCTTGCCATTTTGATATAATTGACTTGAATAAATGATTAAGTACATCTTCATTTTTAGTTTTATTCGGACTTCTTTTATCTTCAAAAACTGAATCTTTTTTTTGATTTAATTCAGTAATTGTTTCCCTAGTTATAAACTCTTCTTGAAATAATGTGTTATCTTGAGCTTCTGCAAAAGTCTTCAGCAACTCCATTGTTCCATTCACTAAAATAGTAGAGCCTACATCACTTCTAAAATAATCTTTACTTCCGTGACCATCACTTACAACTCCAATGTAAATTTCGTTTTCACGATCTTCGTAGCTAATAACAGCATCCTGACATGGTATTCCTTTTTTGACATGGCTTTGACCAATGGTTACTGCGTGAAATGTTCTGATATTTTCCATATTATTTATTCTAATTTGTTATACTAAACCCAACCATCATCATTAAAATCGGGGATATTACTGTTTTTTGACAACGTTTCATCATTACCAAATTTTGGAAGGTTATTTTTTTTCGGAACGCTCTTCATTTCTATTTCCATCTCATTTACCTGAAAAATTAACCCTTCCATCTCTTTCAATTTTATTAGTATTTTTAATGGATCTATTGATTTAACTTTAGCCCTAGCACACCAAAGTATTTTTGTTTCATGGATAATAGAATATAAAATAGAATCGGATATATTTTCAATGTTCTCTTTAAAATCAAAATCATCACCACCGCCAGCCCAAACGGCAAAGCCAATCAAATCTTTCTCAATATTTCCTTGAAAAGCAAAACATTCAATATTACAATCATTAAGATTCCATCCAATTCGGTTGAAACAATAGTTTGACAGTAAAATTATTTTCCAATTCAATTCTAAATTATTCCACCACTCTCTTTCTGAATTAGAAACAGATACTGCAGCACCTACAAGTTCATCTATTTGACAATAAATATTTTTAAAAACATTGATGTCGGATAGACTCATTATTGCTTCAGGCGAAATGGTGAGGATTTCAAATAGTTGATGTTGGTTATCCAGACTATCTCCTAACGAAATTGCAAATTTAAAAGCAAGTCTGTACAACTTATTTCCTTTGAGTTGTTTTTTTACATGACTTACATTTGAAAGCTCTATGCTATCTCCGTTTAAAAGGAATACAATCGAGGGGGGACCGGCATGTCTCATGTCTTGAGAAAAGAGTTCGTGACTTAAGTTCGAAATCAGTTCTTGAAGAGCGTTTTCAAGGTTACAATCGCTACTTTCAGGAGAAAAATCCTTGTAAATAAAATCACTGACTGGCACCAAACTCTCATACATCCATTCTGATTTATCCGAAATTTTTAGAACATTGACATAGATTGATGTTTCACCAGCATAATTTTCTTTGAACGAATCCCTCACCATATCTAGAATCTCTGTAATCTTTGTTTTAACAATGAGTAGCTTTTCCTCATTAACAGCATTTGAGGCGTCCACCAAAAAGCGTATTTGGTATATTTTTCTTTTCCACTCAACTCTTTCTATTAATTCATTCATAATACAAATTTCAAATTCTTGCCAACAAACAAACCAACACAGAAACTTTACCCATACATCCCCCTTCTGCAATCAGCAGGCGTTCGTTTTTACTACCGCCAGAAGTGGACGACCACAAGGTATCTCCATCAATGATATAGAGCCGCTTATCTTTGCTACCTCTACTGGTTGATGACCATATCGTATTACCATCAAAAATGTAAAGCCGCTTATCTTTAGACCCGCCACTGGTAGATGACCATATGGTAGTTCCATCAATAATAAATAAGCGCTTATCCTTTGATCCACCTCTTGTGGATGACCAAATTGTTGTGCCGTCTATGATAAAAAGTCTGTCAGATTTAGACCCACCGCTTGTAGATGTCCAAAACGTATCTCCTTCCAAGATATAAAGTCGCTGGTTTTTAGAACCTCCGCTTGTTGATGACCATATTGTACACATAAGCTTTTTCTTTAGTTATTCTTTTCTGTTTCTACTAAAAAGTATTCTCTATTCTTTGACTGATATATGCAATAAAATTCCACTAAAAAGTAAAACTACTTTATAACCAAATATTTTTGAAGCAAAATATGCCATAAAAGTTTTACGCTTTTATGGTTCAAATCAATTATGTAAATGCGCTAAAATCTAAATCTCCAAAGCTATCATTACTTGCGGTAACTGCTCCATCTACATTTGCGTCAACAGCACTATTTACAGCCTTATATGTATCCTTCATGCCCTGCTCATCAATTTGAGCATCGGTCATACTTGCAGAAGAAGTTGGAGCTTGACTATTACTTGTAATTTGAGAAGCTGTTACAGAAACTACTTCAATCATTTTACTTAATGTCGCCACATCTTTAGCTAGCATAATTCCTTCTACATGCCCTAAGAAACTATATAAAGCCTCAAGATTTTCTTTACTAACAGCATCATGACCAATGGCAATAGCAAATTTCTGAGATAATTTAAACCATTGATTTTGCTTTAATTTATCCACATGATGACTCCACTCATCTGTTGGCTCTCCATCTGAAAGCAAAATAATAACAGGTTGATTATAGCCTTCAGGATCACTTAATAAAGCGTTTCTGGATAATTGTTCGTTCAAAGATTTACAAGCAGCACCAAATGCGGTCAATCCTCTATCCGTAACTATATCCACCCAATTAAACAAATGTGGCTCAACTAATGCAGGTGTAATCCAATTCGGAGTATGGTCAAATTCCATTACACCAATTTTAATTATAGCTCCATCGTTTTCATTAGTAATCTTTTTTAACTCTGGCAAAATATCAGCCATACTTTTGTTTACAGAGGCAATTTTTGCTCCAGACATACTGCCTGATTTATCAATAATAAAAATCAGGGGCATTACCTTGTTTGCAGATTCAGCTCTTTCTAATAACTCATTCATCGTTTTTGTTTTTATTTGTTATTAAATTATTTCGGTTTGCTCATTATTCGGCAAGTTTATTTTCAATCCTTTATTCACTGGCATCATACCATTTGGCTCTACAGAAACTTGATTACCTGTTGGAGTAATAACCCGCCAAGGTACGGATGAAAGATTCTTAATTATCCAAACATTTGGTTCATCCGATTTAAACATTACTTGTCCTACAGGTTGGTTATTCGTTCCTAAATAAATTGTCTTTTTCGGGCTTAAAAAAATCATTCCTTCGGATGTTTTTAAAGCGACCTTAGGAAACTCTCCATCCTTTAACCAACTTTCTTTTCCTTTTTCATCCATTATTAAACTGTTTCTCAAAGCAACAACCGTTTTCTGCCATTCTCTGAGATTAGGGCGTTTATTAAAATCAGAAGGGTTTTTAATACTATCCTGACTAAACGCCTTTACAAAAGCATTTTTTAATAATGATGGATACAAGGGCCACAGCTTAATAGAGTTTTTATGGACATTTGGCACTGGTCTATTTAAATCTATGTTGGGATCGAATATAAAAATTGGTTCTTTACCATAAATTTTTCTTGCAAAAGACGGTGACATTAATGGCACAGATAAATGTCTCTTACCTTCGAGTGGATGATCTGTAAAGAATAATCTAAATAAAATAATAGCGAGAGAAAAACAATCGCTATAAACATCTGGTTTCCTTGCATCAATAACAACTTCAGGTGCCATATATCTCGGCTTTCCTTTAATTCCAAGATTGTAACCTGGAGGTGTTACGTTATCGTTATCACAAATAAGCACATGACCGTTTTCTGGATTAACAAAAAAGTTGCCTTCATTCAAATCTTGATAACTCAATCCTGCTTGATGAAGAGCTTGGAAACCGGCACAAATATCTACAGCACAATTTAACATAGCAGAGATTGTCTTAAACTTAACTTTATTTTTTAAAAATGCCCCAAATTCATAATATCCATCTGGTCTTAAATCCATTACATAGCCGAAACTGTCGTGCTGTTTTTCTGTGATCATCAGTGGCCATAAAAAAGCTTTTGATCCATTTGGCGCTTGATTCTGTACATTTGTTTTGAGATTATTATAAAAGGTATCTGGATAGTGTTGAATATACCATTTAAGCGCATACTGCTGACCGTTAAATTCGCAGAGATATACGATACCCTGTCCTCCGCGTCCGAGTTCTTTTTGAACCTTTACTTGCCCGCCATTGGTGAGCTTAATCATTGTTCCTTGTTTTAGTTCTGACATAATTATTGTTTTAATTTTTATTCTATAATCCAGCTACCACCATTTAATTTCTTTTGCTGTTTTTTAATCAACAAAAACGTTTCTGCGTCCTCCTCTCGAACAGAAATTACTCCCTTAGACAACTCTGGATAACGAAGATTTTTATCTGTAATTTTAAATTCAGCTTCCGGAAAATCATTTAGAAATCCCCCTTCACTAATCTGCTTCCAAATACCTGGTGTTGTAACACCTGCTTCAACTAGTTTTTTCATTGAATCATTCATTTAATTTAAAAATTAGGGTGAAAATCATTATACCACCCCATACAATTCCAGATGCAACTCCGTTACTCCATAAGAGTTTTCTTTTCCATATAGTAAATGGTGGATATTTGAATTTATCAAGATAAGATACCGCATAATTATCGCTATATTTTAAAAGAATTAAACTCAATGGATACCCCACTCCAAAATAAATGATGCCAAATAAAACGGACTCTATGCCTATAGCAAGGATAACACCTGCTATTCCCCAAAGAAAAATATTGATAACATAAATCAGCCAAATCATTTAGATTCTATTTTTAGTGTATCATTTTTAGTAGCATTGGTATTTCCTCCTAATTTATCTCCCACAGAATATTTATTGCATTTATCCTCAAAGGTTTCTTTTCTGCCATATCCTTCATAAGTGTACATGCAGATAGTTGGAATTAAGGAATATTCTTTTTTGAGTATGACTGGTTCTCCTTGGTGATAATTAGCATTATTTTCTTTATTTGATTGGCAGCTAATTAAAATTAAAACATAAAACAATCCACCCATAATATATATAATGAATTTAAAAACTATATATAAAAGGAATTTATTAGTCAAATCCACCATCAGTCCAATTTTTTGAACAGTCATTACAATAGTATTTAATATTTATCCATTTCTTGTAAAAAAACACAATTGCTGCTCCTATTCCTATAGTTATCAAAATGCTGGAGATCTCTCCCGATTGAAAACCATAGTATATAACAGCTAGAGCTATTAAATAACCTATCCAAACGCTTTGGCTGGTTTTTGAACTTACATTTTCGGAGTTACAACGGATACATCTCATGATTTAGTTCTCTCTTCTTTTTTAAACAATGCCCTCGGGTTTCTATTTTGCGGTAAAGACTCATATGCTTTGGGCAAATAAACTTGGGTGACTTGCTCATATTCGGGCCATATTTTGGTGTTTTCTGCTTCTGTCGGATCCATTAGAATGTATTTAGGTAAACAATTTTGCATGGCTTGGTGTAAAAAAGAATTTTCATCACTAAACAAAGCATAATTGGTACTACCTCCATGATCTTGCAATACCAACACATCAGGGGCTAATTCGTTTTCGCACAAAATTTTTGCAGTTTGAACGCCTTCTGTACCCAGATACGTTAGGGTGCAATCCAAATTTTTTGATTGGAATTCAAATTTTTTACCCCAAGCCTCTGCGGGTTCATGCCCCATCATTTCATCTCTATTTACATTAGTAGGCCAAAAGTCTTCCCAACAATCTTGATTAAAATCTTGTGGTGCAAGAACACTTGTGTTGATGTTGTTTTCAAGTCTATCAATAACTTCGCTCAATTCTTCAATAGACATATAATCAGTGAAAAATAATTCAACACCTTTAATGTGTCTCCCAAACAATTGAAGCGGACTAAAATCCATGCCTGCGCCAGGGTAATACACCCGTTTTATTTCTGAGTTGTATTTTTGAAGGTAATACTCTAGTGTCGGTAAATCATTGTCTGCAGTTATTTGATCCAAGACTGGCTTAGTATTCAAAGGTAAAAGCTTTTTTTCGAGGTAACTAAAATCATTATCTTCAGCAATATATTGTAAAGCCGTTGCTAATTCGTCTGAATCTATTTTAGATTGAAGCCGAAGTGAATCGTGAAAATTTTGTATTAGAACAATACCTTTATCGTTGTACTCCAATGCATAAAAAACTTTGCTCTTTGACTCAACTTCTAGTTCCAATAACAAATCAAAAAATATATTGAAATCAGCAGGATTAAAATCAGCAAACTTATCAAAATCAACAGTATTGAAAACGAAATCACTTTGATTAGAAGTAGTTTTAAATTGAACAGCTATAATAGACAAATCATTAATAAAACTGTTGTCAGTTAATCTAAGATGCACATATGATTTGGTTGCTATTTTCATGTTCATACAAGAGCTTTAAGTCTACTTTACAATTGTATAACGACTAGCTCCAATCGACTTCCCTGAAAAATTTAATTAATTTTATTTATTGTAGTATTGAATACAAGTAAATTATCTAATAAGTCTGAATCAATACAGCAATAATCGCCTTATTAAATTCTCCTTGTATGCTTATCATACAATTGGAATAGCCGGTGGAATTTCTTTAACAAAAAGGTAAAAGAATTAAAATAGCATTTCATTTTTGGGCTACAAAATTAAGTCGTGAACACTAGTAATATTAATATTTCTTCACTTAAAATATTAATGTTAAGGCTTTATGATTAAGCTTTTTATAAGTTTAACGTCCAAGACCTTCTTTCTTCCCGAAAAGTCATAATTCCGACTGCAATACAGTCCAGTCTAAAATGAAATCCATCTGCTCATCAGTTTCAGGTTAGCGTCTATGGGCAATTGAAGTAGAGCGTTTTAGGTATTCTATGGTTTGAATTATATTTTCTGTAGTTGCCATTTGTTGTTCAAGCAAAAAACATCCAATTACAGTACCTGTCTTTCCAACTCCTCCCCAACAGTGAACATATACTTTTTTACCCACCACTTAAATATCGTTGAAAATCTGTGCAATGATTTCTTTCATTCTTTCCTTCGTTGTTTCAGATAAATCTTTGATAGGAAAATAATATACAGTTACTTTTCGCTCCATGCTTTTCGCATAATCCCTTAGATCAGAAGTATAGTCCACTAAAAGTTTCCCTGAAAATGTCTTTTCATTAGGCTCCATTAAATTAATAATAGTATCAAAACCCATATTTATTAGATTTTGAACTTTTTGTTTTCTAACCGACCTTTTAGAAGAGGAAGGAATTTCTCCAGCCAATAATTTCCCCGGAATCACCCAGTGAGTTCTTTCAAAAGGTAAAATTATCTTTTCTTTATTCATTGATTTGTTTTCTAATTTCTGATATTGCTTTTAACCTCAGCTCAATATTTTTCTTTTCCATAGGGTAAATAGATGTTCTCAGCTTGTTAGGTAAACTTTTATATTACTCCAACCTGTGTCAATTTTTAACTTCAATCAAGGTCTCTAAATCTACTTCGGGCAAAGTGTTTTCAGAAAGCCAATCAAATATGCCAACAGACAATTCCAAACAAACAACTTTTGAGATAGGAATAGGTTTGAACCAGCGATTAAACTCTTGAAAAACCAAATCGTATATATCTTCTTTTGTCATCTTTTGATGAAGTTGAATGATAATGGTAGCCACCTCAGGATCGTATTCATCCGGCTGGGCTTCAAGATGATAAAAATCCATTGGATTTCGATTATTTATAAAAGCACGCAAGGCATAAAATAATTCTCCATATACTTTTCTTACCTTGTAAATGTCGATTGTTTTTGACAAACATTTTCCTTTTTCTGTTGGTGCCATAAAGGTTTAAAATTATGACAATTTAATCAATTCAATGGTTTTTAGTTGTTCAGCGTTGTATTTGATTTTTCTGTTTATGTTAAACACGCCAATAATGCCATCCGTGTATTTCAATAACTGCATATTGTCTTGAAACATATAATTTACATCAGCTAAGTTTGGTTTACTATCTTGTCTGGTTTCACTGGTTCTATCCAATTGTAAAATCAACACAATACAGGTGTTGTTTTTTTGCGCCATTTTTTTAAAATAATCCAAATCAAACTTATTCTCTGACGGCAATAACTGTAAATAATTAACAACCACTAAGGCATAGTCTTTTTGAGATAACAATTTACTGAATTCGGTGTCTACCAAATAACTCGAATCATCAAACACATCTATAAAACCAAGGTCATACTGCTTATTCAAGCTGTCTTTAGATAAATCTAAATTAAAAAACAAGGTGGGTATATCAGCGGAACAAGCGGAGGCAATGCTTAGCATCAAAGGCATTTTACCCATCCTAGGTCTACCGGCAAGAACATAAAGTTGTCCCGGTGCAAAATGGCCAAATTTCTCATCCATTTCTGAATTACCGGATGTTATTTGTGTCTTCATTTTTATTTAAATTATATAGTTAATGAAGTATAGGTTTTATTTTTTCATCATTTTTCCTTTTCCCGAACACAGCGAACAAACAACCCCACTCCTTTATCCTAATACATTTTTACTGCTTCATTACAAGATGCGTCTATCCATCCTAGTATGGCCTTATTAGAATCAAAATGGGTGCTGCTCCACCACAAGTTGTAAAGAGTTGCTTTCTTCTTGAAAAAATTTATCTTCAAAACTTATGCCGATGGACTGCTGAGAAAACAGAAAACGCGTTAAATCTTTATGACTGGGTATGGGCCAACCTTTTGGTGCTAAACCACGAAGGTCATTGAACACATACTAATTGTATCACTTTCCTAATTGAGCATTGGACATATCATTGTTGAAATAAAACAAAGCAGGCATATCATATTCAGCAGCTATTTGATTCGCTCCGAGTGATTGAGCATCAAGAACAACATCACCATTGTGGAAATTTTCTATATTGCGGTTGCTTTTTTTCCATTCATGGTTAAATACTTTTAAAGACTACATTTTAAAAATTTAATTTTACTTAGTATTCAAATAAGAAACAATTATTAATTTTTATAAAATAATTATATAAAGTATAAATTTCCAAAAATCCGAAAATATAAAAAAAGACCAGTTCCATGAAACTGGTCTTTTAAATCATTCACCGGCATCATCTTTACATTTTCTTGAGCAAAACTCCAAGGAGTTATAAAGTCCTTTACGTACCTGCACCCAACCGTGAGGAATGTCTCCTCTGTTATGTATTTTTTCGTAAGTACCACAATAGTCACATATTATTTTTCCCATTTTAAAAATTTTAATTAATACCTACTCTTTAAGCTTTTCGGCTTCCGCTTTATATCATTATGACGACTAACTTTTCTTATCTTCCCAAAAAAAAACACTTAACTATTGATTTTAAGTGTTTTATATTTATTTTTTTTCAATTCCAAAACATCAAACCCATCACCAACTATCTTAACTACATAAAGCTCATCAAAACCTTCGCTAAATATAGGTGGCTCAAGTTTATTGTATGTCGCTTTGATACCTACCTCCCGAATATTTTCCTTGCCTATTCGCTTACTATTTCGATGGATCGCATCATTAATATTGGTCTTGAAATAATACCCAATAACTTTGTACTTATGCGCTTTAGCGGTTGTAATGTATTTGACCTTTCTTCTTTTGTTGGGTTTGTATTATCTACAACAAATCGCTGCTGTACGGAAAAACATGCATTTATAAACACCTGCTCCTTGTTTCTTGTATTAAGCTGATCTAGCGATATGCGCATGTGCGTCTTTAAGAAATGCTCTTTGTAAAAAGTTGTTTTGCCTGAAGCTTGTATGCCACAAAAAATAATAATATCCATTTGTTATTCAACTTAATTAAATGTCTTTTTTACGACCTTATCTATAATCATAACGAATAAGACCTTCTATCTTCCTGAAAAACTCCATCGTTTTCACTCCAACACAGTAAAAAGATGTGTTTCATGCCAACCACTACGAATAGAAGTAATCGTTGACAAATTATCATTAAATCTTTGTGTAATATTAGTTTAAAGTCGTCAACAAGATGCTACAAAATATTCGGCTGCGAGTATTTAGGTTTTCATCACATCCAATTAGGTATATAATGCGTAATTTTGTATTTTACATTATGTACCCACTATCCAAAGAAGCATTAGAATTTTCCACCCCTTTGTCTGCAGATACACATGGGATAGCTGGTGTATGGATGTGGTTCATTTCACAAAAACCTAAAACAGCCAATCCCTTAATCAAGAAGCTTTAATCATTCACCTTGAGTCTTTAGTGATAAAGAAACGTGATGAAAAAATGTTTAGCCTTGAAGAAGTGACCACGTGTAAACAAGTGCTTCAACCGAACAAAACCAACATCAAACGCTACAATCTTGGAGAGTTGGGCGTTCAGGAATTGATTAGAGAATTTAAAAAATATGTTTAATGTTTTGGGGTGGGGTTTATTAATGTGCTTCTTTATGTTACATTTCGGCTTCTTTTAAAAGTGACTCAAACAACAGTGTTCGCTCACGTAAAACTTCAACTTTATAGTGAGCGCAAATAGGAATATACATGGTTCCCTTATTTTGACTGAACAACTCATCTGAAAAGTTGTTTTGTGCTTCAAAATATTCCTTCCATCGTTGTTGCGAGTCGTCAAATAAATGACGGATGTGTACGGGAAGTACTTCATGCAAAACTTCTGAGATACTGTCCATACGATGTTCCCAGCGATCATAAGCATCAATATTACACTGTGTCATTCCCATTGTAGTGAAATTGCTTGTGTCTTGCAAGCAAGCTTCTAAAAAATCATCAATTGGATGTGCTTCTTCAGATGTCTTAAACGTCGAACCGACTTCTGATTCTCCAAACTGTATAGGTTCCTTACAAGATGTCATGACAAAAAAAGCAATGATCGTAATTATTCTAAAACGTATTATTTTCTGCATATCCATTTTTAAAAGGTAAATTATTGACACTATTAGGCTCATTATATATTTCATGCTTTAAGGGGCATACTAACTGTTTTGATCCCTATAAAAAAGAGACTCACTAATGATTGGTTAATTATTTCTTTTCAGTAGAATCCATTCCTATAAACTCATTCAATAGCTTTAAGTCGGGCTTCATTGATGAAGGAAAGCTTGAATATTTAAACTTTCTCTTTTTTGAATCTACAATTTCTCTGTCGCTATGCACAAAATCCTGTAATTCTTGTTCATTAAGTATGTCGACTAATAAATTGTATTGATCAATGATATCATAGCGATTAGAGTTGTATTTTATAGCTCTTAGTATTGGTCCTTCTGAGTTTAATAATTCCATGTTTTGCATTGTAAATTGAATTTAATTATTGTTTGTGTTAATTAATTATATTTTAAAATTGATTATTTGCTACATATTTATCCTAAAAAGGTAAATCATCGTCGTCGTCAGAGTCAATAACTCTTGGTTGAGGCACATCAAAACGCCCCTCTTGATTTAATTCTACATCTAATAAATTTGCAATAGTGTGTTTTTCTAAATTTCGGGTTAAGACATTTGCTTGTTGATAATTTTTCCCTGTTAAGAAATTTTTGAATTTTTCAGCATACTCAGCTAAATCAGATTTGGAAGATAATGGGTTTTTCTCAACAAAATCTTCACAATGTTTCTTAAAAAGTGAAACCCTAATATTCATTTTAAAATAAAGCTTATGTTCATAAGTATAATTTCCTTTTTTCTGTAGTAACTCTACTAGAAAATGAGAAATGATAGGTCGATCTTCATTTAACTCATCGATCAATTCATTTTGAAAATCATCATTTTGATAGTTTTTGACAAACCCTGTGGTAACTTTTTTGTTATGTCTAAGATAGAATATATTTAGATTAGGTTGTTTAAAACGAATTACGCTATTAGATTTCAGCAAAGATTTATAAAGTTCTTTAGCTGCTGTATTAGAATCAGCAATATCTAAACCGTTGTTTAATAATTTATTTAAGGTGGAAATAACTTCATTTTGAATACTTTCTCCAGTAGGTTGATTGGGCATGGTCAAATAAATAGAGTAGTGGGAGTTATTGTCTTCAAACACTAGTTTCAAAAGTTCAAATTCATTTAGATTATTCCCATCATTATTTTCTAATAATGCTTGTTGAAAGCCTTGTTCAGTCAATTCCCAAATGCCTTTTTTATATGGATTTTCAATAGATACCGGCTGCTTGTCAATAGCGTTTGTTTCTTCATCGTAACTCCAGCGTATCCACGATAGGTTTTTAGAATATTGCATATAGCCAATATTTCCAGCTATATGAAAATCATAATATCCGCTAGTATCTAAAACATTGCCGGACTTGTGAACAACATGATAAGCTTGTTGACCAAAAGGTGCTAAAAACAAAAATTGGTCATTAGGATCTACCTGAAAATCATTGGTATATATCATTTGCAACAGATAATTTCCTTTACTATCCTTTAGATTGACTAATTGTAAGTTATCGATATAAAGAGAATCACTCAACATATCACTCAATGCACTCATCGGTTTATTTAGAAGGTTTAACCCCATTAACTCAAACTCTTGACCATCAAAAGTAAGTAGATTTATGAATTGCCTAAAAAAACGATCATCATTCACCAATTCATATACGGGTTGCTCTTGGTCAAACAAATTGTAGTCAACATTCTCATCTGGAAGAAAGGATTCCATTTCAAATTGAGTAAAAATATATTGGATGGATTGATCATTCCTTATCACATGGGGTATGGCATCAATAGCTACAAGATTACGTTGCGCCAATTGCACAAAAAAATCTACCATAACTTTAGGGAAACGTTTAAAAACATTGTGTTCAAACCAGCAATAAATATCTTTAGTTTCAAAATTTAAATCACCTGCATGAACCCCATTTTTTTCTGCGGCAGCATGCAATAATCCTTGAATATTACTTTTCGAAATATTCAAAACTTCTAAAGTCCTTGACCAAGATAGATAATAGCTTTTAGGGCGTCTTTGGAAAGGATTAACTTCAGAGACTAATTGAATATACTGAGAATAAAATTCAAAGAAAGTCAAATCACAAGCAAACAAATCTTCCAATTCTTGATTCAGTTCAAATTCTTGATCACTAGGCGTGTCAATCTGAACTTCTAAACAATCAAAGCAAAGTTCTTTTAAGTAATCTGGGATTTCGTTAAACGAAGAATATTTTAGTGATGCACCTTTTTCTATCAAGCAAGGGTAAATGGAGTACAATGTGCTAATTTTTTCTTTATTACGTATTCCCCAATATTGAAGAAATGTTAGCAGATTCATTGGTATCGTTTTTGGGAAACCCTGGATGGTATCCCATAAAAGGAAATAACGATTATTGGTTTGCTTATCTTTAAATGTGTAAATAGGATTTGCCATTATTTTATTTTTTTAAATTTTAATTTTTAGCAATTTGATTTTTATGTTTTTTTTGTGTTAGCATCTTTTTTTTAGTGTTGTAAATAAATTTTGAAATTTATCAGTAAAATAATGAGCTGATAATATGTATAATTGTTCAAAATCATTGATGTTTAAATGATAAAAACTTATACTTTCTAAAGAATTAGGTAAGTTACCCTGCAATCCCTTTATAACTTCTTGATAATTACCTTGCAACCATGGGCAAAGCCCCAAATTTTTGATGCTATTTTGCTCACAATACTCTAAAATAGCATCAAACGTCATATCCTTAAGATTAAAAACTTTAGGTTTAGAAAGAAAGAAATCACTAACTGACTGACTATTGTAGGCAGCTTCGCCAACTAGTGTTGTTTGTTTAATATTGATTCCAATGGTATCCAGTGATTCTTCGTCAACCCATATACTTCCCTGCACAAGTTTCATTTGAACGTTTTGGTTTGCTATATAAAAACGAGCTGAACAGCTAATTCGTTTCATTTTAAAAACATGACCATAGTTTCCAGAATTGTATTCTTGACTTTCTGTAAAGGTTTTAGGGTCTATAAACCCCGAATCTCCTTCTTTTAATTCTTTAACTTTTTCAAATCCCCAGTCTAAACGAGCATATTGATCTCTTATATCTATAGGATAATGAGAAAAATCACAAATCAATATAAATTCATCTCTTAAAATTGGACTCAAATAACCCATCACCACGTCAGATAGGATTGCGTAACCACCGCCACCTTCATTTAAGCCTTCATTTAATGAGACCAAATAATCTATTTTGATGTTTCGTGATTTTAACTCAGCAACAGATACTAATATATCCTTATTTATCCATTCCGCATTCGTAGGGATGTTTTCATAAGATTGAGTCCATTTCATATCGTCTTTTTCAACGAAAAATAGTTTATCAATCGACAGGTTAGAGTATACATCAAGGTAGGGTCCTGAAGCCAAGTATAATAGCGTTTTCATAATTAATTATTTAATTTCATTACCGTTTGAAGTAAACCTTGAATAAATTGATTATTTGTTCTTGATTTAACTCGAAGCTCATTAGAATCAATTTTTATTTCCGAAAAACGAAAGTCTTCATCAGCCTTCAAAGCTTGTGTAATCTCAGCACAAAGTTTTTGCATTAAAGAACTGTAGCCCATTTTGATAACCGAAAGGTATTGATTGTTATAAGCATCACTTTGAATGATATCTGTGAAAAAATTAGGGTATGCGGCTATAATTTGGTCTGCATAACTCTTATAAATCCCTGCAAAATCATTTTTATTTAGATGGTAAAATCGCACTTCCTTTACCTGTGTGCATTGATGGTTTTCTAACAAATTAAAAACATCTTCATAATCACCTGCACCCCAAGTAGTCAAGCCTAAAACTTCAGCTCTAATTGATTCCGCATCTTGTAATATTTCTTCAACAGATTTATTGTTTAGGTTATGCACATTGGTTTTTGCACTAAAAAATTCTGAAGAAGTTTGGAAATTTCTATTTTCTCTACTTGGTAAACGAACTCCATCATTTGAAAGCTTTATGCCTATATAGTCTAAATCATCGGCATCACTCCAAATACTTCCATGTATAAGCTTTACTTTAATTTGATTATTTTTTATTTGAAATACTGTTTGTAAATTTACTTTACGTATTTTAAAAACTTGACCAAAAGCCCCATTTTCAGAAGCATAAGTAGTAAAAATACGTGGATTGATGTAATTTTTATCACCCGGGAATAGTTCGCAAGTCTTTTCTATAGCCCAGTCTAATCTAGATATTGATTTGTAAATCGTTGTTTTATAAGGATTTAAATCGGTAATTAAGGTAAACTGATCTTTTAGCAAAGGGTAGAGATAGCCCATCAAAAAATCAGAAAACAGGGGATACACTCCACCACCATCAAACAAACCTTCATTTATCACCACTAAACAATCAATTCGCACGTTATCCCTTTTTAGCCGATCAATTGACAATAGCGCATCTTTACCAATAAACCGAATATGGGTCGGTTCATCAGGATAATTTTTTCTTAGCCCTGCATTGTAATCTATAAAGTACATTGCTTCAAAAGGCATTGAATAATATTTTTTTTTAATTGCGCCAGATGCTAAGTAAACTAAAGTTTTCATGAATTTTGATTAAGTTTTATTTTAAAAAAATATTATCGATTATTATCCTGATTATTCTAAGTGAGCTATTCTTTTATCAATCTAATTGATAAACCAAGACCATTGTAATAGTCATCTACTTTATGAGTTTTAAATTTAATCTTTCCAAGTTCTAATTCAAATTCTACGATATACCCATCTGATGTCCAAAACATAGCATAACTCCCTTTACCGCTAAAGTATTTGTATGTGTACAGTGATTCTCCTTCCCAAAAAGTAACAAATGAGGCTCTTCTTATGCCATTTGGTTTTATATTTAAACCTGTACTTTTTACATTTCTATAATCTAAAAAATAAAACTGTTTCCAATAACTTACATCTAATAGCGACAAAAGACCTTGTCGGTCTTGATTTGTCGCATGTTTGATAAGGTTATTAAAATCAGATAATGAAGCAATTCTATATTCTTTAGGCAATTGTTTGCTTATCGTTTTACACGCAAAATAGTTATACAGCATATATCCATTTTCCGAATCGTTTTTATAGTAACAATATGCTGGTTTTTGTAAACGTGTTTCTTCTCCCCATTTTTTTGGATTTTCTATTTTAGGTATTTGAGCTATTTTAAAACTTAAGTGATTAAAATCTTCTGAAGCCCAAATTTTCCTTTTAATTTCAATGTAGTTTTCATTGATTGATTCATTTTTATTTTTAACAAGCCTTACAAAACCAGAAATGAAATTACTATTTGCCCAAGCTTCAATTTTTTTGTAATTGGGAGTGTTCCCAACACAAAATGTTCCTACGGTTAAATTGTCTTTTTCCAAATAAGCCCAACTTGTGAATGTACCATAATCATGAGGTACCGCTTGAAAACCCAATTTACCATTACCGCTGTGATTACCGCCTTTCCATTTACCCCTTTTTTTAAGGTCTTTAAGAGATTTTATATTATTCTTTTGCCTGTTTTGATTATAATCCCAAGTTGAATCCCATAGGTGGGTCTCATCATCTTCAAACAAGTAGCCACATATTCTTACAAGGTCTTTCCATTCATCCAAGGTTGGCAACCTGAAATCATCTTCAACTATTTCATTTATATTTTTAATTGCAAATTCATTATAACAGTATCCTAAATGTGAATTATTGGAATCGAAATTATACCAATGGTAACATGGGATTTTTAAATTGTTGTATTTTTCAAGCTTCATTTTATTGATAGCAAAATCAATTTCAAGCCCATCCTTGAAGGTTTTCTGGGCTAAATTTTTTGTTTGCCAAAATAAGTTGTTTACTATTATTGTATCCATAATTTAATGCGTTTTAATATATATAAAGATTAATAGCGTTCATTCTATAATTTGACAACTCACATTACTTTCTAATTCCTTGACCTTTTCAAATCCCCAGTTTAAATTCGCATAATAATCTCTCACATCTAATGGATAATGAGAAAAATCACAAATCAATATAATTTCATCTCTTAAAATTGGACTCAAATAACCCATCATCTCGTCAGATAGGATTGCATAACCACTGCCACCTTCTTTTAATCCTTCATTTAATGAGACCAAATAATCTATTTTGATTTCTCGTTCCTTTAAATCATCAATCGTTTTAAGTACATCCAAACAAATCCATTCTGTATTTATTGGAATTTTTTGATAAGAGCTTTTATATAGACAGTCATTTTTTTCTATGAAATAGAGTTTGTCAAATGCTAATTGATTATAGTTTTTAAGATAAGGGCCAGCTGCTAAATAACAAAATGTCTTATTCATAAATACTAAACTTTTAGCTCAGGAAAAACTTTTCCTAAATCTTGTTCAATAGGTTGTGGAACAAATGCTATTAAAGTAAAATAAATTGCTTTTGGAATCACAGAAAAGAGGATAAAGGTAATTTTATCAATGGCTGGATCTATAAAGTAAAAAGCTATTGCTAAATAAATTAAAATATCAGAAATCTCTCTAAAAATCACTGTGAAACGTTGGAATTTTTTTATGGTAAAAACATTTTTTTTAATAGGGGGTAACTCAGGGAATATAATAGATAAATCGTAAGGATTTCTGATAGGAGCAAAACAAGTTAAAGTTGAGACAAATACCAACCCAATAGTGATAAATAAAAAAGTAATGATAAGAAAGGGGCTTAAAGCTAAGCTAATATAGCCAACACCTTCTAATTTAGCATACATTAATATTATAAATAGTGATGTATGTAATGCCCGGTTTATGTTATAAAATATTTTCATTATTATATAATTTTAGTAGAAATTGATTAACCAATCTTCTATAATAAAACGACTAGAAATGATAATCTTCCTTATTAAAACTAACTTACCATATTTAAATCTACTATTTTTTAAAAAAAGTATCTTGCGCAAGTTTTTTTAAGACAAAAGTTCATCTATTAAAATAAATTAAGAAAAATGAAAAAGCTATACCTATTAATTATCTTCATTACCTGGTTTGCCCATGGGCAAAAAGAACATAAAAGCATAAATAATTTGCTGTACGACAAAGAGTTAAATTTAGAAAAAACACTCAAAAAGAATGAGTTAACAGAACTTAGCAAAATAGATGTAAAATTAGATTTGGCTGATGTTTACCTCCAGAGGGGTAAACTATTTCAATCCTTACAAGTTTTAAACGAAATTATTAAAGAACACTTTGAGTTTAAATTATTACCCAAGCAACAAGCTAAAGCTCATTTAGGACTAGCAAATACCTATGATAAAATAATAGAAGTAGATCGATTTTTAGAACACACAGAAAAATTCCGATATTATTTTGGTCTAGCTTACCCAGATAAAGAAATTTATGAAGCACTTTATTATTCTTATATTAGTCGATATTACAGCATTAGAATGTTGCACGATAAAGCTAACCTTTATGCAAGAAAAAGCTTGTCGATATTACATAAAAACATAAATGACTCCCATCTAATAGCTGTTGAATTAATTTATCTAAATTATTTGTTTTCACTCAGAAATTACTCAGATAACTTCGAATTAAAAAAAAGCTATAGAGATACTATTGAAATCATTCTTAATAAAAAATATGCGGGTTATCATACTCAAAAATCTGAAGTTAAAATTGGAGCTAATATGTTTTTAATTGATACTTTGTCTAACAGTTATATAGAAGGGCATCTCGAAAGTGAAAGTCATAAACAATTATCCAAGCAACTTTCTGAAATTTTTGAAGAACAAATTGAGTCTTTAGATCAAAATATAGGCTATTACAATCTTTATAGTTCACGATATCAAAGTCTTCTAGGTTTAGTACATTTTTATAACAATGATTTTACTTCAGCCTTAAAAAATTATGAAAAAAGCATCTATAAAATTACAGGATTGGATCAAACTGAAAACACTTTCTCTGCTTACAACTTTATGCTATCTACAAGCTACTTATGGAAAGCAAGAAGCTTAAATGCACTCTATGAAAAAACTAAAAACATTGATTATCTTGTAAGTAATGAAAAAAACTTAAATGAATTAAAAAAGACTTGGCAACTTTATATTGATGATCGCATTAATGATAAAAATGATTTTAACCGTAACAATTACCTTAGTAATCCTTATCCAACAATTCAAAATAATTACATTCAATTATATTTAGCTACTCATAATGAAGCTTACAAAGAAGATATTTTTATTAGTGGAGAATTATCTAAGAATTATACATTTCAACATTTAATTGAAAAAAGTAAAATTCAGCCAAATTTATATAATGACAATACTTTAAAATATGTGAAATTTGAAAATTTTATAGACCAATTAAACCATAACGGCGAAGTTAGCTCATTAGCTGAATATGATTTTGGAAGTAAAATTCAGCAAGAAACATTTATCCCTAAAACCATATCTAGTTCTAAGTTAAAAGAGAACCAAAAAAGTAATCAAGCTTTAATCTCTTACTCAGAGTTTAAATTAGATGGACATGACACAAAATTATTAGCTCATTTAATTAGTAGAGAATCAGATTCTATTATTTATTTAGATAAAATATCTAATGAATATTTAAATGCTGATAAAAATCTTATGAATCAAGCATTAGATGAAAACAATATTGAACAGTTCCAAAAGTATGCTCATGAGTATTATAAACGATTTTTGCTACCTGTTGAACAACAATTAAATCCAAAAGTAGAAGAAATTGTGATTGTTCCTAGTCCAAGTATGGAGCGTTTAAAGATCAATTTTAGTACATTAATTACAGATATTAAAACATCAAAATCATATAAAAATTTAAGTTATATAGGAGAAAAATATGCTTTTAGTTATGCTAATACCGCTAAAACTGCTTACGAACAAATTATTAATGATCAACCTAATCAAGTATTAACAATATTTGTCCCTAATTCTAAAGAAGTACCAGAATTAATTTACACGGATAACTTTTTAAAAAAGATCAATAAAAAGTACAAGGTAAATCTAATTCTAAATGATGATGCGAATAAGAGTAATTTCATAAAGCATTTAGAAAAAGACCAAATTGTAATGCTAATAAGTCACGGTATTGGTAGAAATACTGATGAAATATATAATAATGGCTTATTTCTTAGCGATGACTTTTTATCAATAGAAGATATTAAATTAAGCAATTCTAGTTGTGAATTGTTAATATTGGCAGGTTGTAGCACTGGGGTTGGTTTTGGTTTCAAGGACGGTATGATTAGTTTTGGAAGAACAATGACACTTTTTGGGGTGGACAGTGTTTTATTAACAACTCATGATGTAGACGAAGCTTCAACATTAGATTTAATTGAAAAATGGTTTTACTTTTTATCTGAAGGGGAAACAAAAGCAAAAGCTCTTCAACGAGCTCAAAAAAAATTTTTACGCAATATCACATCAAATAAGAGCAGTCCAAAATATTGGGCGGGATTAAAACTCGTTGGTAATACTAAGGCAATTCAATTAAAAAAAATTAGTGAAGACAAAAATTTTACATTTATTATATTAATCATTGTCGGAACTTTATTATTCATATTATTAATTTTCAGGAAGTTTAGAAAGTAGAACTAAAGCTTCAAAATAATACGGATTATATTTATCAGATTTTATTATTTGGAGTAATTCTTTTGCTTTGTTATTTTGTTCTAATCTGTAGTAACTAAGTGCAAGGAAATATTGACTATCCTGATAAAAAATATTATTATTTATGGATGAAACTCGATAAAAGTAATCACTAGAATTATTAAAGTCTTTTAATTTATAAGAAACAATACCTTTAAAATAATGTAAAGAGTCTTTATCTGTAGTTCCAGGCATTTTGTTTAGAATATTCAATGCCATTTCAAAATCATTTTTATTGTAAGCCTTTGTAAATTTTATCCAATGTGTTGGCTTTTTGTTAGTATTAAGCATATTTGAAACTCCAATTTCAGTAGGTTCAAAAATAATATTGTTAGAAGGTTTATTATCTAAATATAATTGTTTTAGAATAATTAAACCTAAAAAACTAAAAATTATTACAGCTACTAAAAGTTTATGATTTTGGTTTTTATATAGGTTAGAAGAATTGTTTGAATTCTCTAACCTTTTCATCTTTGATTGTAATTTTAAAAAATCCCATTTATTTACTTTTAAGTAATCCAAAATACCTAATATACTTTCATCTGAGATAGAAGAACGATTAGCTTTAAGAAAATCAAAAAACTCTTTGCGTTTTATCTTATCGAAATATATTGCTTTGCAAACTAGTTGAAAATCAATATTTTTATCATTATATTTAAGCATATTGCAACTTATATAGTTGGTCAGATTTCATTACTTTTTTTCCATTGCCTCCGTAAGTCATTTTTACAGTTTGTAAGTATATTGCTAACTGTTTTTTTTGTCAAAAAAAAATGGTAACCAATTTCTTCTATCGAATATCCTTGCAAATGTAACAAAAGCATTTCTTTATCTCTTTTTTTTAAATGTTTTACTAATTGAAATAAAAAGTCTTCATTTTCTTGAACTAATGAGCCATTATAACTAACCCTGTTGATAAGACTAGTTATATTTTTAGTAATTCTACTTCTGTTTTTTTTTGTCTTGATTAAATCAAGAGCTTTGTTTTTTAGCACAACTTTTAAAAATGGTTTAAGTTTTAGACCTTCGGTAATAAATTTCTCTACACGATAATCAACCTTAGTCATTAATATTTTTTCAAAACAGTCGTATAAAACATCTTCTGTTTCTTTATCATTTTTTAAATAATGAAAAGTGTAAAAGAAAAGCTCAGTTTTCCATAGTTCAAATAAAAATGCAAAGGCTTCATTATCACCATCACAAAACTCATTTTGTTTTTGTTCTAATTCTTCTTCTTTTATGGATTTTCTCATTTAGAAAAGATTATGAGATACTGCATTTAAAAGTTTAATTTGTAGTTAAAATTCTATATTACTACAATATTAAACATTTTTTTGTTAAATATAAACGTTATATAAAACATTCTAAATGTAAGCTTTTCGTTTTCTAAATGGTTAATGAATTTTTTACTTTCTTATCTATGTATTATATATATTTCTATATTTTTTTATTGATTTTGCTCGTTCAATTAAAGATTGTTTTGATTCGTAATTTTTTATGCTTGGGATTATTTTTTATCCGTCATTTTTCAAAATCACACATCAAAAAAAATAACTTTATTAATATCAGATATTAAGTTAGAAGTATCGGTGTCTTAGGTATTACTTTTTATTGGTCTTAAATTAGGGTCTAAAACCCTGAAATTTTATTGCAGCAATTTAGTAATGCTAAAAATCTATCATTCGTATTTGTGGTTTCAAATATATAAGAAAGGTTTAGTATAAAGTAATTCGATTGACCTGTCATATAGTATGTTCAACAAAATATAGGTATAAAGTTCTGAAGGGCGATATACCCTTTCGATGTCGTGAACTTCTAATTTCAAATTTGCGAGGCACCAGACATCGAAATTCAAAAAAGATATTCAAATTATTTATTTATCATTATTAGACTTATCCAATAAAGAATGCGCCGACCTTTTACATTTAACTTATGGCTCTTACCGTGAAGCTAAAAATCGTTTGCTCAAAAAAATGCAATATGAAGATATTCTTCATTTTAACAAAAAAATAAAACCTTCTTGAAAATTAGAATTCAAGTAGTTAGGTTTATTGTCAACATATTGCTATTACGTAAATTTTATTTTAAGATCATTTCAGAAATCATTAGCGACTAATTGTAAATATCTTCACTTTATCTAAGTACTTTACAAACTGGTTTTTATTTTTTACCATAGTTAGCTTTTTGTATTTATTTTAAACTATTAAATATAAACCGAATCTGCATGGTTTAATTACACTTTGTTTAGTTAATTATCTTTTACCTTTTTATAATAAACTTATGAATAACTGTACTAGAGCCACTATGTAATTTTAGGATATAAATACCTTCTTCGTAACTACCAACATTAATACTATTGATGTTCGTTCTATTATTTATGGTTCTTAGTTTGCGTCCTTTTAAATCATAAATTTCATACGCATTAATTGGTTTACCTATTGTATTTACTATGTTAACGGTAAAATTAGCTGGATTAGGGTAAATTGAAATATTTTGTTTATTGAAACTGTCTGTACTTATATTTTGACAGCTACCATTTGGATCAGTTAAAATCACATCTAGTGTAAATACATCAATTGTTTGTCCATTTAATGTGAACGTTATTTCTACTTGATTAGTTTCACTGCTATTAAAATCTTCACAGTCGAAAATTTCGTTATCATAGGTAAATGATAATGTATTACATGTATCGTTGGTGTCGAAATCTAAAGTATGCGATTGGATGTTTGCAAAACCATCTTCATCCATTACTAGCGTAATAGAAGTATCATTTAGAGTTACTGATAACTCGCTATTATCTATTACAATGTTTTGTGTTTGTGTTGTACTATTTCCTGATGCATCTTCAAATGACCATACTACAGTTGTGTTTTCTGTAATAGGAAATGCTGTTTCAGTTGTTCCAATTATCTGACCAACATCACAATTATCAGATGCTGTTGGAGCTGGAAGTACATCAACTTGGCAAGCTGCTATTACTTCTTCTAATTGGATTAAGTCAGGCACAGGAGCTGTTGAATCGTCAATTGTTACCAGTTGATTCTGGGTAGAGCTATTTCCTGAAGCATCTTCAAATATCCATTGCACAGTGGTTGTTTGTGTAATAGGGAGTACCACATCTGCAGTTCCAATTATTTCCCCATCGCAATTATCAGTTGCTGTTGGTGGAGTTAGTGAAGTTACTACACATTGAGCTTCTATACTTGGTAAATTTTGTATATCAGCTATAGGAGCTGTTGAATCGTCAATTGTCACGACCTGATTCTGGGTAGAGCTATTTCCTGAAGCATCTTCAAATGTCCATTGCACAGTGGTTGTTTGTGTAATAGGGAATACCACATCTGCAGTACCAATTATTTCCCCATCGCAATTATCGGTTGCTGTTGGTGGATTTAGTGAGGTTACTACACACTCAGCAGTTATTGATGTTAAATTTTCTACATCTGCAATTGGTGCTTGTGTATCATTAATCGAAATTAGTTGATTTTGAGTAACTGAATTTCCAGATTCATCTTGATAAGTCCAAGTTATGGTTTCTGTTTCAGTAATAGGAAGAACAGCATCTGTTGTTCCAATTATCTCACCATCGCAATTATCGGTTGCTGTTGGTGGAGTTAGTGATGTTACTACACATTGAGCTTCTATACTTGGTAAATTTTGTATATCAGCTATAGGAGCTGTTGAATCGTCAATTGTCACGACCTGATTCTGGGTTGAGCTATTACCTGAAGCATCTTCAAATGTCCATTGCACTGTGGTTGTTTGTGTAATAGGGAATACCACATCTGTAGTACCAATTATTTCTCCATCGCAATTATCGGTTGCTGTTGGTGGAGTTAGTGAAGTTACTTCACATTGAGCTTCTATACTTGGTAAATTTTGTATATCAGCTATAGGAGCTGTTGAATCGTCAATTGTCACGACCTGATTCTGGGTAGAGCTATTACCTGAAGCATCTTCAAATGTCCATTGCACAGTGGTTGTTTGTGTAATAGGGAATACCACATCTGCAGTTCCAACTATTTCCCCATCGCAATTATCGGTTGCTGTTGGTGGAGTTAGTGAAGTTACT
>NZ_BMGL01000009.1 GCF_014640175.1 Psychroflexus salis
GCCATCAACAACATTTACTTTCGAATATTCACCAGCCCATCCTGCAGTAGTAATATTCTGTGCTGTCTCGCCATCTGCTAATGCTGGATTAGGAGTAAATGTAGACCCAGGCCATTGTCCAAACTGGTCTACCAAACATCCAGGTTCTGACAAAGACTCTTGACTAAAGTAAATATTGTCTACATAGGCTGTTACTGCACCAACTGGTAATCCTGAAATAATTAATTGCTGAATAGAATTACGTGCAGTTAATAAAGGACCTGTTACTAAATCAGGGTTAGCAAAATCTTCTAATGGAATGTCAAGACTTACCCATTCACCTTGTGGTATATTAAATGCTATTTCTCCCTCAACGGGACCAGCACCTAAATCAACCAACTTTACTCTAAAAGTAGTTGCGTCTGGAGACCATACATCCATATGGAATGTATCCATTTCTGTGGCATCAATAGGATTGGCCACCGTTTCAATACCTGCAAAATCCAAATTAGAATATAGTTTTACATCATTTCCATCTACTAGCACATCGGTTTGTTGAGCTGAAGACCAAGGTGTCAACCAAGTGTCTACTGTAACATCTGTATAAGCATCACTAAATAAACTAATTACATTAGCTTCATCTTCTGTTGGAGTTGGTGCTTCAGTTGTAGGAGTTGTTGGGGCTGAAAACCCAGACCATGCAAAATTATCTACCATAATTCGTTCTCCAGAAGCATTAGGAATAATTCTAACTAAAATATCGTCTGCATCACTCTGTATAGTTCCTGAGAAAGTAACCCAGTCACTAGCTTCGTTTAGGGATGAATTGATTATTGGATCAACAAAAACCCAATTTTCGCCTCCATTGATAGAATACTCAAGATTATAATTAGGAAAAGGACTTGCGTCCCATCTTCTTACCGCAACAGAAAAAACATCAACACCACCCGATGCGATAGTAGCTGTCCATGAAGTAAGATTATTGTTACGTAAACGCCAAGAAAACTCTCCTAGAGCACCTGGAAATCCATCTTGGTCTCCATTACCCTGTCTTAATGCATCGACCGCAGTAGCTGAAAAAACTCCTTCTGCATAGACGTGATTATCTTGATAACTAGTGATGCCACCATCTGGACTAGGAATCCAATTTGCATCATCATCAAAATTAATGGTCGTTGTTTGACCATAGGTTAATATTGCCGAAAAAAGCAATAGAAACAACGTAATTTTTCTCATAATTAATAATTTTTAAAATTTTGCATAAATGTAGAAAAAAACTTATAAATTATAGACATTAGTTTAAAATATTTATATTTTAAAGCCATAATAAAAAAACCTGCTTTAAAAAAGCAGGTTTTTTTTGTAGTAAAATAAATGTATTGATTATTCTTTGATAATCTGAAAAGTTTCAATTTTACCATCTATTGTAACTTTCATTAAGTACATTCCTGATGGTAAATCTTGCATTTGTATGCTAGGTGTGTTACTATTAGGTGTTTTAACTCTTAATTTCTGTCCTGAAATGTTAAACAATTCTATAGATTCAACTAGCTTATCAGATTGAATATTTAAACTTGTTTGTACCGGATTCGGATAGTATGAAAATTCATTTTTACCGAAACCTGGCGTTGAAAATGTTTCAGACAAGACATCAAAATCAAGTTCTTCGGGTAATTCACCTTGTCCACCTTGACACGATTGAACCAAGTCTGAAGTTAAGATCATATAAAATCCGCCAGTGGTAGATGTAAAAGTAAGACCTGCTAACACAGCACCATCTACGGACGAGTCGAATATTAGCGTCCCATTTTCATTAAAACCATCATAAATTAACAACACATCGTTTGAAGCTGTAACATCTTCTAAACTACCAGCATTAAAAATTAAATCTAAATTTTCATCTGCAGTGGAGACAAAAAGCCATTCTTGTGAATCAAAATTACCGTAACAATATACTTCGTTATGGAATTCTCCAGCTCCAATTTCAATTGGTACAATCGGACTTCTAAATGCTTCTGGTCCTCTCCACTCACTTGCGTCTTCTAAACTACATATAGATCTTACATAAAATTCATAATCTGATGCAGATTCTAAACCATTCACGATAGTTTCAGGATTTCCGTTTACTATAACTGATGTAGCACCTTCACTATCTAATTCAAAACCTTCTAAACCATATTGTACTTCCCATGCATCTTCTATAGAATTTAAAGGGTTGGTTTCCCATGTAAATTCAACATCTTCTATGCCTACAACTACGGCATTAAGATTTAATGGCGCAAAACAATCTGGTGCTTCAATTACTCTAAAGTTATCTACAGAAAACCATAAATCTGTTGAAGAAATTCTATTTACATAAAAACCAATCTTTACAATTCCTGAGTAACCTGCAAGGGATATAAATTCGGTTTGATCTGGGCTTGGAATATTAGTGTTGTCATAGGTATTTACTATATTTTGATCACTCCATGTATTTCCACCATCGGTTGAAACTACAACATTTATGGTGTGTAAACCAAAATCAGTTACTTGTGGACTATTAATATTACCACCACTAAAAGGCACTAAACTTGTATCATATTGAATTACAAGATCTGTTGTCCCATCTCCTAAATCGATTTGTTGTGAAACCAACCAAGATGTACCTGTTCCAAAAACATTTATACGGGCAGCTTGACCATTTTCTGTATTAGATGTATTAGCATAATTTCCAGCACCCCAACTCCCAAAGCTGTCTGTATCGATGGACATAGAATCTGTCAACTCGCCTACACCTTCAGACCAACATGGCATCAAATCATTCGTATTATAATTAAAATTAGCATTTTCAAAATCTTCTACAGGTGTTGGGAAATTTTGAGCTTCACATTCTGTAACTACAGTTAATGGACCTGTTAAATCTCCTAACTGATTATCTGCACATTCACTTTGTACATAGAAGTCGTAAGCTGTTGCTGAATCTAAATCTGTAAAATTAACAAAAGTATCCGCTGTTGAACCCGAATCAACTGGAGTAACAGTTTCAGGATCATCGCCATTATTGTATAATTCCCATTGATAATTAACTGCATTAGGTACAGCATCCCAAGCAAAATCTATAACTGTAGAACCAACAAATGTTGTTTCTAAACCAGAAACTGCTCCACATAATACTTCTGTGATTTCTAAATCGTATCCTGTAGTTTGTGGTGATGGCCATGTACTAATTACTATATAATAATCTTGTCCTCCTGTAAGACTAACTTCAAACTGTCTTATATCAGTATTTGAACTTGCAACTCCATTCAAACATTGGTTACCTATATCTTCACAAGATTCGTATACAAAAATACCAGACCAGGTATTTGTTGGAGTCATTGAAACTAAAGCAACCATATCTTCATCTGGCGTGTAAGAATAAACTACATCGTTACCACCCAAGTAAGGTGATGTTGATCCACATTCTGCTCCTGGTGATCCTTCGTAAAAATCACTATAGTTTGTAGTATCATCTGTTGTAGTGTACGGTAAACTTGGCACTTCTATTGCTGCTTGACAATTATCTCCAAGTGAAACTGTAGAAAATTCGATAGTAACTAAATCGCCAAAATTATCTGCACCACAAATAGAATTGATAGTTGCTATATAGTTAGTACCTTCAGTTAATCCAATTGCTTCATACGTAAGTACATTCTGAGCAAGACTTTCTGAAATAAAAGGAGAATCTACCCCCACTTCTTCACCTTCATTATAGACTTCTAAAATATATCCATCTGTAGCAGAATCTACTGAATCCCAATTAAAGGTGGCTGTATCTAAACCTGCACTAGCAGAAAAACCTGTTACATCAAAACATGTTGGTGCTTCATTTATTTCAAATTCGTCTATAGCTATGTCACCACTTGTACCTTCCTTAGTAGTATTGAATCTTACCTGTATAGTTTGATTTTCAAAACCGCTAAGCGACACTACTGCTTCTAACCAAGCGTCATCTCCATTTTCTTGTTGAGCTCCAGATATACTTAAGATTTCTGTCCAATCTGTTGATGTAAACTCTTTCGCTTCAACCGTTAATGTTCCGATTGATGTCCCTCTCATATGATAGTAAAAACTAAGCGCGGGTGTTGATAAAGTAGATAAATCTATTATTGGAGAAAACAAGAGAGCTTGATCACCATTTGAACCTGCAGAAGACTCTACAAATATATAATTTCCATCACCACTTCTATCTGCTGAAGGACCTGTTGAAAAACTAGAACCTGTAGTATCTGTTCCCGCTCCCCAGAAAAAATCGGGTGCAGTTGGATTAGCTGACCAGCATGGATCATATTCAGGTTCAGGAGAGCTGTTTGTAAAACCACTACCTGGTACCCATGGCAAATCATCAAAACTTTCAAAATAAGGCGCTGAAAAAGTTGAACATAAAGTGGCAAATTGAACAGGTAAACTTAAGAGACTTATTCCATCTATATCACCGCAATTAGATGTTACGTATACTTGAAAAGTTTCACCTGAAGGCAAACTGGATACAGAAGCTTGGTTGGTTCCAAAATCTATTAAACCTGATGCTTCCGGTGTATCTACTTCGGGATCTGCTCCAGCAATAAAAACTGACCATTCGTAGCCATCAATTGCATTTGGAACTTCATCCCAGCTTAAATCTACTGAGTTTTCTGTAATATTAGAAACTTCTAATCCGTTGGGTGGGATACAAGTTTCTAATGTGGTAAATGAAATTGGACTGGTTACATTACTCAATCCATTTCCATCACAATCGGATTGTAAAGTAAGTTTATAATCAGTCTGACCTGAAAGTCCAACAATAGTTGTTGTTGTTTCAGTTGTGCTTAATGTTTCAGTTACAATAGGTGTTGCTGTTTCAATATCATCTTCTTCTAAATATACATTATAAGTATAACCATTTGTTGCTGCTGCAACTTCATCAAAACTCAGATCGGCAGAAACACCAGTTATGTTGTCAATTAAAATAGATGATGGCATTGGACAATCTGGAGCTGGTAAGATATTTACCGTGTAATCGTGAGTTTCACCCCAAGATGATCCTGGTGTACAGGCATCATTGATATCTGCCCAGCTACCAAACCTACTCATTACCCGCATTCTTGTTACACCTGTAGCTACTATATTTGGAATAGTAATTACTCCATTGTGTTGAGCAGCTGAACCTGAAGATTCGAATAATAATTCTGTATCTTCAAAAACTTCATCTCCATTAAAATCAATCCAAATTTTACCACTTTGTGTAAATGCACTACCATATACAATTTCAAAATTATAAGGTACGCTAATTTGCATGCCTATTTCTAAAGTAGCATCGTCAGTAAAGTCTCCAAAAGCATCTGGAGAACAGCCTGTTGCTAAATGGCTAAAACCAGCATCTGGAATACTAAAATCTTCAATTAAATCTGATGCACATCCAGTAGCATAAGTTGGAACACAATATTGTGCTGAACTTACACCTATACTGAGTAGTACAAAAGTTACAGTTAGTAAAAATTTATTCATATCAAATATTTTTGTTGAGGGCGTAAATTAAAAAAAAGTTATCATAATCACCTGATATTTCTCTTAAATATTAAATTTTTCTAAATAAAAAAGCCAGTAAACTGTTTTACTGGCTTTTTGTAGTTGTACTTCTAAATTTATTATTGAAAGGACTCCATCACTTCTTGGCTTACTCCTACATTAGAAAAACCACCATCATGAAATAGATTTTGCATGGTAACTTTTTTAGTAAGATCTGAGAAAAGAGTTAAAGTGTAATCTGCACATTCATCTGCTGTTGCATTCCCTAAAGGAGACATTTTTTCTGCATAAGCAATAAAGCCATCAAAACCTTTTACTCCTTTTCCGGCAGTGGTTGGTGTTGGTGATTGAGAGATTGTATTTACTCTTACTTTTTTGTCCTTTCCATAAAAATATCCAAAACTTCTAGCAATCGACTCTAAAAATGCTTTATTATCTGCCATATCGTTGTAATCTGGAAAAACACGTTGTGCTGCCATATACGTTAAAGCCACAATACTACCCCACTCATTCATGGCATCTTTTTTATGAAGTGTTTGCATCAATTTATGAAATGACATGGCTGAAACATCTAAGCCTTTGTGTGTCCAATCGTAATTCTGGTCTGTGTATTTTCTGCCTTTACGAACATTAATAGACATCCCTATGGAATGTAATACAAAATCGAGTTTACCACCTAATATTTCTTGTGCTTCATCAATTAATTTTTCTAAATCTTCAACATTGGTAGCATCGGCTGGAATTACTTTTGCATTTGTTTTTTCTGCTAGTTGATTAATTGATCCCATTCGCATAGCTATGGGTGCATTGGTCAACACAAAACTACCGCCTTCTTCATGCACTTTTTCTGCTGTTTTCCAAGCAATTGAGTTTTCGTCTAGTGCACCAAAAATAATTCCGCGTTTTCCTTTTAATAAATTGTATGCCATAATTGTTAAATTTTAGTTGGTAAATATAATTGTTTTATTGAAATAAATTTTTTGCGTGTGCAATCGCTGAAGCCAATTTAGCGTCGCCTCCTAACATTTCGGCTACTTCTAAAATACGTTCGTCTGTACTTAACACCTTGAGTTGCGTAGTTGTTTTACCTGTAATTTCTTTCTTAAATACTTTTAAATGTTGTTCGCCTTTACTTGCAATTTGTGGTATATGCGTAATAGAAATAACTTGCAAAAAACCACCCATTGCCAAAAGCATGTTTCCAATTTTAAGCGCTACGTCTCCCGAAACACCAGTGTCGATTTCGTCAAAAATTATGGTAGGTAGTTTTTTATGCTCAGCTAAAATATACTTAAGCGCTAAAGTTAATCTAGAAAGTTCTCCTCCCGATGCAACTTTAGCAATGGGTTTTGGACTACTGCCTTTGTTAGCAGAAAACTTCCAATCCATCTCATCCATTCCAAAATTATTAGCTTTTTCTGTAAATTGAATTGAAAAATCGAATTGCACATTGGCCATAGATAATTCTTCCAGGTACTTTTTAGCTTTCTGAATTAAGCTAGGAAATACTTTTTTTCTTTTTTGAAATATTTTTTTACCAATTTGAATTAATTCGTTTTCTGCTTTAGAAATCTGTTGTTCTAAATTAGAAATACGCTCCTTTAAATTCCCAGTTTCAAAAACTTCTTTAGCTAAACTTTCTTCTATTTGAAGCAAGCCTTCTAAACTATCTACCTGATGTTTTTTTTGAAGTTTATAAATTAACTCTAAACGTTCATTAATTAGGTCTAATTCGTTCGGACTAGCTTCTAATGAAGCATTTAACTTATCTAATTCGAATGATAAATCTTCAGTTTCTATACTTAAGCTTTTAAATCGCTCCCATAAGTCTGTGTAGGTATTGCCTAAATTGCTTATTTTTTGAAAACGATTTTTAATATCGTTAAGTTGTTGAGCAATACCGTAGTTTTCGTCTTGTATTGTTTGGTTTGCAAAAGTTAGGTGTTCCTTTATATTTTCTACATTGCTTAGTTCTAGCTGCTCATTTTCTAGTTCAATTAAATTAATCTCACTTAATTTTGCTTCTTCTAATTCTACTAATAAAAAAGTTTTATAATCCTTTTCTTTTAGTAATTCTGTTTCTCTGTTAGTTAAACCTATTAACTCAGTTTGTAAAGATTTAATTTTTTGGTGTTGTTTTTGAAAAGCTATTTTTTCAACTTCCACTTGTGCTAAACTATCAATTAACTGATATTGATAGTTACTTTCAGCTAAAGAGCGGGTTTCTTGCTGACTATGAATATCGATTAATTCATTACCCAATTGCTGAAGCGTTTGTAATTTAACAGGAGAGTCATTTACAAAAGCTCTGGATTTGCCTGATGCTAAAATCTCTCTTCTTATAATAGTATGGGCATCAAAATCTAAGTCTAATTTGGTAAATAATTCCTGTAATTGAAGCTCTGTAATATCAAAATTTGCTTCAATTACACACTTATTTTCGTTATTACGTAAGCTAGTTAAGTCTGCACGATCGCCAATAATTAAACCCAATGCACCTAATATAATAGATTTTCCTGCACCTGTTTCGCCAGTAATAATGTTTAAGGACTTTTTAAAGTCAACATGTACATCATCAATTAAGGCGTAATTTTTAATAGATAAGCTTTTAAGCACGTAGGTTTATTTTATTTTTCAAAAATACGAAAGGAAAAGCAATTTTATACAACAAAAGAGAAAAGACCACTTACTTCAATTTAAGTATGCACAAGTAGTTGTTAGAATCAAGAAAAAAAATCGCTATACGATTAGAAAAAAGATAAAAAGAATGATTATACAATTATAAAAATTAGTGTAGTTCTACTTTTAAATTTCAGTTAAAAATCAATAATTAAAATGAACCTTTATTTAATTTCTTTCCAGAGTCTGTTATGAACGGGGGCCATTTTGTAGAGTGATTCTTTTATACGGGTAATGTCTCGTTTTGGTCCATCTTTTAAAATCATTTGAATTTCGCCTGCTTTTGCATCGAAAAAGCTTCGAATTAAGGCAGAGTTTGGTCTTGTTTTATTAACTTCTTCAATTAATTGAATAGCTTCTATTATTTTGTCTTTCCCAGCATCAACATCTTCATACATTATATCTAAACCTTCTCTATGATAAACATACAAAGCTTCTCTAAATCTGCTAAAGTTTTGTGCAAGTAAATCGCGGTTAAGGTTAAAGCGGTTAAAATCTCCACTACCGCCTCTACCGCCCCAACCAGATGCATTGGCAGATTGAGCAGCATTGGCAATTTGTTGTGCTTGTTCGAAATATGCTGTACCACCAAAAGGCTCAAAGGTATCGGCATCTAAACCTAAACTCGTATTTAAATAGTAAGCAATAACCGACATTAAATTGGTTTCAAATGAGTTGGGGTTAAAGTTTAGAGGCTGAAATTCTGTGTAGCGAAATGAAAAACTACGGTCGTTAACATTTAAGATTGGTGTTGAATGGTCTGAACCAAAAACGGGTCTAGACGATTGAAATTGAATACTTCCTGTAAAAAAATCTGAATCGTAGCTCGTTATCAAAATAAACATACTACAACGCAGTTTTTGGTGATCTTCAAACCGCTTATCGGTCCATTTTTTTTGATTTACAAATTCTTGTATTGCTTTTTCTAAGTTATCGAATATAGTTAATTGAAGCTTTCCTGTTTGTTGTGCATCGACGACTACTTGACAATCGAACTCTTGCGCATTTAAACTAGTTTTTGTGAAGCAAAAAACAAAGATTAAAAAAAGAAGTGTATTTTTCATATTAGGTAATTCGTTCTACTATTTCTGCTAAAATATCTTTTGCCACATCAGCCTTAGATTTCAATTCAAATTCTTTTTTATAATCGGCTGCTAAAATGCTAATTTTATTGGTTTCATGTTGAAAACCTGCTCCCTTGTTGTTCATTGAATTTAAAACGATAAAATCTAAGTTTTTATTGTTTAGTTTAATCAATGCGTTTTCAGCTTCATTTTCTGTTTCTAAAGCAAACCCAACCAAAAACTGTTTAGATTTTTGAGCACCTAAGGTCTTTAAAACATCAGGATTTTTTACCAATTCTAAACTTAAAGTATCTGATTTCTTTTTTATTTTTTGACTGGCAACTTCTGCAGGTCTATAATCTGAAACTGCAGCGGTAGCTATGGTCACATCTGTATGTTCAAAATTATCTAAACATACTTGTAGCATCTGTTGGGCTGTTTGTACCCTAGTAATTTGTAGATTTGTATGCTGATGGTCTAAAGCGCTTGGGCCTAAAACTAAATGCACTTTTGCTCCTAAACTTAAAGCTTCTTTGGCAATTTCCATTCCCATTCTTCCACTGGAATGATTTCCTATAAAACGAACCGGATCTATTGGCTCATAAGTTGGACCTGCAGTAATTAAAAATTGTTTGTTGGCTAGTATTAAGCCTTCAGCAATATAATCTTCAAGATAAGATAATATTTCTTCAGGTTCTGCCATTCTTCCTTCACCCGATAAACCACTTGCTAAGTCTCCGCTTCCAACAGGAATTATTTCATTACCAAACTGGCGTAATTCATTCAGGTTTTTTTGAGTACTTTGGTGTTTATACATGTCTAAATCCATTGCAGGTGCAATAAAGACGGGACATTTAGCCGATAAATAAGTAGTTAATAAAAAATTATTAGAATGACCGGCTACCATTTTCGATAGCGTGTTGGCCGTTGCTGGTGCAATGAGCATATAGTCTGCCCATTCTCCTAATTTTACATGGTTGTACCAAGTTTTTTCTTCATCGTAAAATGATGAAATCACTGGATTTTTAGAAAGTGTAGATAGACTTAAAGGAGTGACAAAAGCTTCGGCATCTGGAGTTAAAATCACCCTTACATTTGCCTCAGCTTTTATGAATAAACGAACTAAATAAATAGATTTGTAAGCGGCTATACCGCCGCTTACACCTAATAAAATATTTTTATCTTTTAAAAAAGACATTAAGCATCTAAGTCTTCGTCTGTTTTTCTGTAGTAAATTTTTTCATTTAACCACTCATCCATAGCTAAGGAATGTGGTTTTGGTAAGCGTTCGTAAAACTTAGAAACTTCAATTTGTTCTTTGTTTTCAAAAACTTCATCTAAACTATCATTATGCGTAGCAAATTCTTCTAGCTTATCTATCAATTCCTTTTTCATTTCAGTATTGATTTGTGTAGAACGTTTTGAAACAATGGAAATAGCTTCGTAAATATTGTTAGTTTTTGCATCTACGTCATTTTTATTAATGGTGGTTGTAGATGTTGGTGCTTTAGACTCTTTCAAATTTGTATTCATGATTTTATAATTCAAGTTCGTTTAATTCATTGTATAGCAACTGCATTTCTGCATAAAGTTGATTTGCTTTTTTCAGGTATTCACCTTCTGGATAACGTTCAATATAAGTATTGTAATATTCAGTTGCTTCATCTAAGCGTTCGCGCATAATGGATTTAAAACTTTTTTCAGCATAAATTTTTTGACTTTCAAATTTATAGAAATAGGCTGGCTCTAAATAATTTGATCCAGGATTATTATCTACAAAATTGTTTAAAGCATGCACAGCAGGTTGCCAAAACTCCATGTGATGAAATTGTTTTGCAATTTCGTAATCTTTACGTTCTAATTTTTCTCTAAGTTCAGCTAGATGAGAATTAGCTTCTTCAAAATATTCTCCATCGCTGAACGTATTGAGATAAATTTGAAGTTTGTCTATTGCTTTAAAGGTATCAGTTTGGTCAAGGCTGAATTTAGGTGAAGCTTTATAGTAACTGTCTGCAGACTTATAAAAAGCTTCTTCTTTTTTAGGCGTATCTGGAAAGGATTTTAAAAAACGCTCAAACTTATAACCCGAAACAATATAATCACCAATAATATAATTTCCATTTGCAATCATATAGGAAACTATTTCATTTTGTGGCTTACCGCGCATACTAGGCTGAATTTGCTCTAACAAGCGAAGCGCTTTAAGCATTTTACCACGTTTACCATTCTCTTTAGAAGTTTCGTAAAACTCTTTAGCTAAATTAAATTTATCTTCGGTAGAATTTCCTTTTAAAACTTCGTTGTATTTACCACAGGAAATGAATACCAAGACACATAAAATTATAAAGCCAAACTTTTTCATATAAAAAATTAAGTTTGCAAAGTTACTCATAATCACTTGAATTGAAAAATTTAGTTTTAAAATGAATTTCAATATTTAAAACGGATTAATTACTCAACTATTGTTTTGTTGTACAAACTCGAGCAAACGTTGGTCTAAATCATTATTTACTGCTACTAAAGGCAAACGCAACTGGTTTTTACATAGCTTTTTATGGGCAAAAACAGATTTAATACCAGCAGGATTACCTTGTTCAAAAATCATATCTATAGCTGGAGCTAGTTGATAATGCAATTGGTAAGCTTCATCTACTTTACGGTGTAAACCTAAATTAACCATTGTACTAAATTGTTTAGGAAAACCCTCTGCTATAACCGAAATTACTCCAGCTCCACCAGCTAAAACCATGGGCAACGTAATCATATCATCTCCCGAAATTACAAGAAAATCTTTAGGCGTTTTGGCAATTAAATTCATAGCCTGCACCAAATCGCCTTTGGCTTCTTTTATACCAATAATATTATCGAATTCTTCTGCAAGTTTTGCAACTGTTTCAACTTCCATATTTGAGCCTGTTCTTCCTGGTACATTATACAATATAACAGGTAATTTACTAGCTTTAGCTACTTCAGCAAAATGTGCATACATGCCATCTTGTGTAGGTTTGTTGTAATATGGAGAAACCGATAGTATTGCATCGAAACCAGTAAAATCGGTAGATTTTATTTCACTTACAAGAGCGTCTGTATGGTTACTACCCATTCCTAAAACCAAAGGAAGTCTTCCTTTATTTTGTTCAACAATGGTTTGTTTTACCAATTCTTTTTCAGCTGCAGTTAAGGTAGCGCTTTCTGCAGTTGTACCTAAAACTACAATATAATTTATGTGGTTTTCTATTTGGTATTCTACCAGTGTTTTTAAAGCTGAAACATCTACGCTTTTATCTTCATTAAAAGGAGTTATTAAGGCAACACCTGTTCCTGTAAACTTTTTCATTTATGCTGATTTTTTTATAATTTCTAAATACTTTTTGGCTTCTTCAAAAAACAAACGCATGTCATTTTTATTGGCATTTAAAAACAAATCGGTGAGTTGTGAGTGAGCATCTTCGAAACCTACACGCAAATTTGCTTTAGAATTTGATGAAATATAATTTAGGTACAAATGTTCCTGATTAAAAAACTGAAATACATATTCGTATTTTTTTTGAATTATGGACTTCATTTTATCTGCCGATATTTCTCCAAAAAAAGAAAAGTCTTTGGTATGAAAAAAATGATCAGGCTGCTCCTTATATTTCTTTTTATGTTGGGTAAAAGCTATACTTCTAACTGCGTATTTATCTTGAAATAATTCTTGGAATTTTTCATGAATTGATTCGAAATCAAATTCATCTACGTTAACCAAAAACAAGACTTTCTTGTTGTTTTCTCCACTTTGTAATGGACTAGCCAAACGCTTTTTCAATTTATATTGAACAATGATTTTTTTAAGCAAAACAGAATGTTATAATATGTGCTCAAATTTAAGCTTTAGAAATGGTTTGTCGTTATTTTTATAATATTATTAAAGTATGTATTTTGAAAATAAAAGGTGAGTGTAATTACCATTCAAATTCTTCAATGCTTAAGTCTTCAAACAGAAATTCTTCTCCTTTTTGAAAACCTTTAGCTCCCTTATCTTCGTTCTTATTTTTTCGTAAAGAAATGCTATAATCTTCTGGTTTTCCTTGCATTCTTACATTTACGTAGTTTGTATTTTTAGATTTATCTTTATAAATAATATCGTCTTCTTGTTCGGGGTCAATTTCTCCTTTTTTACTTCCAAATAATTTTTTTGCAGCAACCTGTGTTACCATTTTTAATGGAATTCGGAGATAATAATCCATTTCTAAATCTACATTTTGCTTGCCCGAAAGCTGCATATAGCCTAAGGAAGAATTAATTAACATATTTGGAATAACCAAGCTCCCGTCTTTTAGCTCAAGTCTATTTTCTAGACTTCCAAACAAAACTTTGTTTAAATTTTTATCGTTGAAAAAATCTGACAAGGCTTGCATGGGTTCAAAATTTTCGATGCGTCCATTTTGTATAGAAACTTCAATTTTTAAATTGCTTTTTTCTATGTAGGGGGTCAAATCGGTGTGTAACAAAACTTTTCCTTGTACTCTACCCGTCATAATGCCATGTAAATTTTCTGAAATTACCTGGTCTTGACCAAAATTATCAAACTTAAACAGCAATTGATCTAAGTTTACATTTTGTAATTTTAGATCGGGATTAAAGTAAATACTATCTGAGTTTGAACCGTTAAAATAACCCGACAAAGTTACTTTTCCGCCTGCTGCTTCAAAACGCATATCATCTATATACACGAAATGATTTTCTTGCATTCTGAGCTTTGATGTAAAATTTTTTAAATTGTAATTATGGTAATTCAGTAAACCTATTGCAGCTGTAATTTTTGTATTTCTAAAGGGTACTTCAAATACATTAAAGACATCATCATGGTCTACTTCTTTGGTCGATTTTGAAGATAATTCATTGTAATTTGTCAGTTCATCCAGATCTAAATAAGTAGCTTTAAAATGAATTTCATCACCTTGTTTCAATAACTTTTCATCATTTCCTAAATAGTAATTTCCCGAAACACTAAAATGCGATTTACCTATTTTACCTTCAAGTTTATCGAAAGTTATTTGGCGATTTTCAAAATGCAATTTTCCTGAGAAGTCTTTAAAATTGAGTGGATGTACCCGCATTCTTCCTTCAAAATTATTTAATTGAAAATCTGTAGATACTAATGAGTCTTGAAAATGCATGGCTAAAGTTCCTTTAGCTTGTATTTCTCGCAAAACTTCTTGTTGGTAATCTGCCGGCACGTAATTTTCATTTTGATAAGTAAACACATCTTTTAGCCGAAGAAGCTTTGAATCGACATCGAAATTAAACCCTGCATCGCCTTTTGGGTTTTCTTGAAGAAATAGATTATAATTGGTTAGTTTTCCAGAAAAATGAAAATCAGAATCGTCTACCATTCCCTTAAAATCTTGCACTTCGATTTGGTCTGGTGAAATATAAATCTGTGCGAAAAAGTCGTGTAGTTCGTGCGGATAGTTTTGCAATTTACCTATTAACTTTTCTATATAAAATGTACCTACAGGAAGCGATTGAGAAGCAAGAAAAGTATTTGCTGCTCCGGTAAACTTTAATTTGGTAGAAAAATTATGTAGTTTTTCATCAACTATATTCGCATTTTTTTTACCGGTTGAAGTAATTTCTGTAAAATCGATTAAATCAGAATCAACTGCTAGGTTAGCTTCAACGGCAGTATTAGTTTGGTGAACAAGATCGGGCAAGTTGGTTAAGTTTCCTTTTATACTTAAATCTGATTGACCTAAATTAAATTGAAAAAGGCGAATTTGAGTTAAATTACCTTCTGTTTTGGCCTTAACATTTAAATTTTTAATTGGTAGATGAAATGAATCTGAAGTAAAATTAAGTTGGTTAATTTCTAGTTCAGAATAGTAAGATTGGTTAAATTCTTCAAGGGCTAATTCAGGATTTTCTAAATCAACAATATCGTTAAAATTCATTTTTAAGCGTACTTGACCAGTTAAATTACTTAGGTCGTTTAGATTTAAAAATTTAGTTAAAAAGTTTAAATCGAAATCTGAATCTAGCTCTAAATTAATTTCGGGTGTATCGAAATTTGTAATGCGTAAATTGCCCTTAAAAATACCTGCTTCTGGTGAAGCACTAAGATTTTGAATGTTTAATTCGGATGTACTGCTGTTGCGATTTTTTCCGTTGGTAAAAGTTCCTAAAAAACGTAAATCGCTAAGTTTTTTATTGTTTTTAATGTTATCAAAAAAACCATTTTCACAACCAAAACGAGCTTCAATCAGCGGCGAAAAACCCTTTATTGATTTTCCTTGAATACTTGCTTCAAAAAACACTTCTCCTTTATTTTCATACACTCGCAAAGCTTCTTCTACTTCGGGTGGTGCTAAACCAATCAGCAAATCGAAATTTTCTTTTAAGCCTGCAAATTTCAAATCAAAATCAACATCGTTCATAACATCAATTTCACCTTGCATGCTAAACACAACGTTACTAACAACTAATTCCGATGCTTCAAAGAGCATTTTTGGATGGCGTAAATCGTAACTAAAATTAGTATGTAATTCGGTATATTTTTCTTTAACAAAATAGACATTTTCACCTTGAGAGACATTTACAATCGCTTCTAGATCTAAAGCTACTTTTAGTGCATTTTCAATAGATTGAATACTGCTTTTTGCTGTTTTAATTTGCGTAGAAATAACTAATGAATCTTGTAAACTTTCTTTAGTAAATAGAATGTTTTGAAGTTCTATTTTTTTTAGAAAGTAATCCATAGATGAATCTGAAACTTTTTGGTTTTCTTGAAGTTCATTAAAAGCTTCAACTATATTATATCTCCCTTTATAATCCTGAATAATAGAAACTTGACCGTTGTTCAACAAAAGACTTTTTATGTGAAAATCGCCTTGCAAAAGCTCCCATAAATCAAAACCAACATACACGTCTTCCATGTAAACTAAAGCTTCTTGCGTGGTTTTATTTTCCAAGAGTTGAAGACCTTTTACATCGATAGAAATATAAGGAAAGTTGGTAAATGGAGAAATTATGGTTTCTTCTATTTTTATTTCACCTTCAATTTGCTGGTTGTAATCAGCTACAAAACCTTGTATAATTTGATCTTTTTGTATCCATAAAATCGAAAAAGCAACTATAAAAATCAAAAAAGAAATACCTACTAAAAGCACCAAAAATTTTTTCCATCGTTTCATAAGGCGGTTTTTTCAACTAAATTTTTATTTCTTTATTCAATTTATTTATTCTATTGGGCGAGCCAAATAGATAAATTAAGTCGTCCACTTCAATTTTAGTGTCAGCCCCAATATCGGTAATGTATTTTCTGCCCCGTTTAATAGCCAATAAATTTACGTTGTACTTATTGGCTAAACCCGTTTGGCTAAGGTTTTTGCCAACAATATCGTTTCTGTTATGTTGCACATGCAAGGTTGCCAATTCTTTGTTGGGTACGTTAAATTGCTGAAAACTTCCTTTTTTGTTGATGGGCTTCACCGATGAAAAAACTTCGTAATCTGAGGATCGAATAGTGTTTACAATTTCAGAAATTTTAGACTCGGTAACTAAATATTGTTTCAAAACACGAGAAAAAATCTCGATAGATGTTTCAAATTCTTCAGGAATTACTTCGTCGGCACCTATTTTTAAATTTTCTTCAATTTCTTTTACGTACCGAGTTCTCACAATAATATGTGTAGTTTGAGATGCTTGGCGAATATTAAAAATAATTTGATGTGTAGCTTCAGGGTCTGAAATAGCTATAACCACCACCCGAGCTTTGTAAGCATTTACGTGACTTAAAATTTCGAGTTGCGATGCGTCACCAAAAATTACATGTTTATTTTCTGCTTTAGCATCTTTCATTAATTTAGCATCAAACTCGATAATTACATGCGGAATGTTCATGCTTTCTGCTACTCGCGCAATGTTTTTCCCGTTAATACCATAACCAATTATTACTAAATGATCTTCTAAGTCTTCAGAAACTGCATTGTTTTGATGTTCTTCTGCTAGTTTTCTTCGTTTTTCCATTCGTTTTCTCACCTTTTTTGGAACAGGAAGTTGTATTAAAACATTGGTGAAAATTTCAGCTTTAGCTATAAAAAAAGGGGTAATACTCATGGTTATAATGGCTACAGCTAAAAATAATTGATACACTTGCGGAGATAAGATTTCATTTTGAATACCTACGGTAGAAAGTAATAAAGAAAATTCACCTACCTGAAATAGGCTAAACCCAGCCAAATGTGCAGTTTTAATTTTGTACTTTAACAATAGCGATAATACCAACACAATTACCTTTTTAATAACAAAAACAGCTACTACAAACCCAATAATAGAAGGAACATTTTTAATGAAAAATTGCAAATCTAAAAGCGAGCCAACCGAGATAAAAAAGAAACTGATAAAAATTTCTCTAAATGGAAGTACATTGGCGGTTGCCTGATGCGAATATTCTGATTCTGATATAATTAAACCAGCAAAAAAAGCACCTAATGCTAACGAAAGCCCAACCGATGATGTAAGCCATGCTACACCAAAACACAACACGATTACAGTTAAAATAAACAACTCTCTATTTTTGGTTTTCACCACGGCTTCTAAAACACGTGGTACAATATATCGCTGTAATACAAAAACCACTACTCCAACACCAACTAATTTGAGTACTAAGAGTAAAATGGTTTGGGTTACATCGTCTGCTTTACCAGCTAAAATAGGTGTAAGCAACATCATGGGAACAACAATAATATCTTGAAAAATTAAAATTCCTAATGCAATTCTGCCATGTGGAGATTTTAGTTCGTTACGGTCGTTTAAAATTTTAAGTACAATAGCAGTAGAACTTAACGAAATTAAAAATCCGAGAAAAACCGATTGATTTACGGGTAGCCCAAATCCCATAGCCACTAAAGCTGTAATTAAAATAGTAACGCCAACTTGCAAGCCACCACCGATAAAAACCGTTTTCCAAATGCTAATTAATCCTTTAAAGGAAAGCTCTATACCAATAATAAACAATAGAAAAATGATGCCAATTTCTGAAAGTAATTCCACTTCATGATGCGAGCTTAATAAATTAAATGCACTTGGGCCAACAATAATTCCAGCAATTAAAAATCCTAAAATAGAGGGTACTTTTAACTTTTGAAAAAGCAAGATAATGGGTAAAGCAATACCCATAACAATTACAATTTCTTTTAATAAAGGGATTTCCATAAATAATATTATTCGAGTAAAAATACGTTTTTACTTGAAGCTTCGAAATTTATTAAATAAAGATTACATAAAATCTTGTCGTATTGTTTTACTTCCAAAAAGCATGACTCCAATGTCCACAAAATTGTTGTTTTCGATGACTTTTTTGAAAAGCTTCTAACTGATCTTCACTAGTATGCGTCTGTAAATAATTAAACAAAATACGCTCTTCAAAACGAATGTGTTTTTGCAGCAATTGATAAAGCTGGGTAAGATTGGCTTCCGTTTTAAATGTTTTTTCAAAGTGCGAGATTAGTTCTAAATGTTCTTGCTTTGCACGCTGTATCAATTCATGCTCTGGGTTTAATAGTACAAACAAATTTTCTTCTTCTAACCGAAAATGAGTTTGTAAATAAGTTTCCCAAAACCAATTGCAATAATCTTGCATTGGTTTTAGTTCAGTTTTTTTGGCTATTCCTTTTTGTAAACGCAAAGCAAAAACCAAGATATAGTGATGCTCTCGACTTAGATTTTGTAAAGCAGTATGCCTTTTTATGGGTTCATTTTTCATGCTTCAAAGTTAAAAAATTGATGGTAAATCAATCAAATAAAGATAATAAAGAAAGTTTTGAAACTTAAAGCAGAAAGCCTGAAATACAAATCTGTTGGGCAGAATGTATAGATCCATAGACAAGAATTTTATTTTGACCTATTTTAAATTCATTTCTTTTTAAGCTAATCTTTATTTAACTATTTGATAATTGACTTACATTTGTAAGATGAAATTGTTTGCTACTTATTCGTTAATTGCTTTGTTTACATTCCAATCCTTTGGAATTAATGCAATTGGTTTGGTGAATTTATCAAATTTAATTTCTCATTATCAACATCACAAAATTGAACATCAAGATAGCTTTTTAGAATTTCTAGATTTGCATTATGGCAGTCAAAAAGAAGCACATTCTGATGAACACGACGAACATGAAAATCTACCTTTCCAAGATGTTATTTCATTAGTGAGTAACTTATACTTTACCACTCCAGTCTCTGTTCAACTGCTTCCGATTCAAATTACAATTTCTTCAACAAAAAACTTCGAGTACCAAGATTATTTTTCAACTTTACACCCTGCTGAAATTCTTCAACCCCCAAAATTTTTGATTGAGACTAAAATTTAAACATCTTTTTTACAATCAAATTCATTTTTAAATGCTTTCAAAAATTATTGAATTTAGCTTAAAATCTAAGTTCTTCATCATTTTATTTATTACAGGAATTGTAGGTTTTGGCATCTACAGTTTAAGCCAAATTAGCATTGGTGCCGTACCCGACATTACCAACAACCAAGTACAAGTAATTACAACATCCCGCAACCTTTCTACTGCAGATGTAGAGCAATTTTTAACCTATCCTATTGAACTAGAAATGGCTAATTTACCGGGTGTAAAAGAAATTCGTTCTACATCAAAATTTGGTCTTTCTGTGGTTACTATTGTGTTTGAAGATGAAATGGGAACCTATTTACCACGACAACTCATTTCAGAAAAAATTAAAGCAGCTGCAGAACATATTCCAAGCGAGTTTGGCAGCCCTAAAATGGGGCCAATTACAACAGGTCTTGGCGAAATTTACCAATACACGCTTGAAGTAGAAGAAGATTACAAAGAAAAATACGATGCTACAGAATTGCGAAGCATTCAAGATTGGGTGGTTAAACGCCAGTTGGCAGGAATAAAAGGTGTGGTAGAAATAAACACTTGGGGCGGTTATTTAAAAGAATATGAAGTTGCTTTTGCTAGCGAAGAATTGCAAGCTAAAAATATTTCAATTACTGAAATTTTAGAAGCCCTAGAGAACAACAATTCCGTTGCTGGTGGAAGCTATATCGAAAAAAATGAACAAGCCTACTTTATTCGTGGAGAAGCTTTGCTGAAAGATATAGAAGATATTGAAAATATTGTTGTCGAAAATCGAAATGGTCAACCCATTTTAATTCGTGATGTGGCAAATGTTGGCTTTGGGCATGCCAGAAGATTTGGAGCCATAACTGGAAATGGCGAAGGCGAAAAAGTCTTGGGGCAAATTATGATGCTGAAAGATGCCAACTCCAACCAAGTAATTAATGATGTAAAACAACGCTTAAGAGAGATTGAAAATACACTTCCAGAAGGTGTTTACATCAATGGATTTTTAGATCGAAGTGAACTGATTAGCAGAACAACTTCTACCGTTGTAGAGAATTTACTTCTCGGTTTTTTGGTGGTAACTTTTATTGTTATTCTATTAATCGGCGATTACCGTTCTGGATTAATTATTTCTTCCGTTATACCACTGAGTTTTCTAATTGCCATTAGCTTAATGTACATTTTTAATATCGATGCCAATTTAATGAGTTTAGGTGCCTTAGATTTTGGAATCATTATCGATGGCGCAGTTATAATAGTTGAATTTGTTGCCTTTAAAATGCTGATGAAATCCAAACAATTTAAAGCTTCAACAGCTAAAGACTTACAACAATTGAAAGATAAAGTAACCTTTACAGGAGCAAGTAAAATGATGAACTCTGCCATTTTTGGACAATTGATTATTTTAATAGTATTCATTCCTATTTTATCCTTAACCGGTGTTGAAGGCAAAATGTTTAAACCCATGGCATTAACTTTCAGTTTCGCATTAATCGGCGCTGTTATTTTATGTTTTACCTGGATTCCTGTAGCGAGCAGTTGGTTTTTGAAACCCGAAAAATTAAAAGAAAAAAATCTTTCATCTAAAATCATCGATCAAATTAATCGCCTCTATAACCCTAGTATTAAATGGGCGTTGGAAAATACTAAACTGGTTTTAGTTTCGGCAATAATTTTAGTATTTGTTGGGGTTTTTACGTTCATCAAAATGGGAAGTGAATTTGTACCGACCTTAGATGAAGGCGATTTTGTAATTCAGCCCATATTAAAAACAGGGAAATCGCTAGAAGGCACAATAGAACGAACTACACAGATTGAAAAAATTTTATTAGAAGAATTTCCTGAAGTTGTACAGGTGGTTTCTAGAATTGGTGCAGCCGAAATCCCAACCGACCCTATGTCTATGCAAGATTCTGATGTTATTATTCGCCTTAAGCCCAAAAGCGAATGGACATCTGCAGATACTAAAGAAGAATTGGCCGAATTGATAAAGGATAAATTAAGCATTATTCCTAATATGGAAATCGAATTTACCCAGCCTATCGAAATGCGTTTTAATGAGTTAATAACTGGTGTTCGCTCCGATGTGGCTATTAAAATTTTTGGTGAAGATTTAGATATACTAGCCAAAAAAGGAAATGAAGTACGAGAGTTGGTAGAAAATATAAAAGGTGTTGGCGATATTTCGGTTGAAAAAATTGTGGGTTTACCACAGATGTCGGTTAAATATAACCGAAGTAAAATCGCTAGATACGGTTTGCAAATTAAAGGCATTAACGATGTAATTTCTGCTGGATTTGCTGGTAAAAAAGCTGGTGTAATATTTGAAGGTGAGAAACGTTACGATTTGGTTGTTCGGCTAAAAGAAAACCAACGGAAAGATATTACCAACTTGCAAAATTTAATGATTAACACGCCTAACCATGGGCAAATCCCATTGAACGAAGTTGCCGAAGTTACATACGATAAAGGTCCAGCTAAAATTTCGAGAGACGAAACCCGAAGAAGAATTGTAGTAGGTATTAACGTTCGAAATCGCGACTTAAAATCGGTTGTAGACGATGCTAAAAAAACCATTTCTAAAAATTTAAATCTACCTACAGGCTACAGCATTACCTACGGCGGCCAATTTGAAAACTTAGAAAGTGCAACAAAACGTTTGCAAATTGCTGTACCTATTGCTTTAATTTTGATATTTATTATGCTTTATTTTGCTTTAAAAACCATTAAAGATGCACTGCTTATTTTTACTGCTATTCCATTTTCTGCAGTAGGTGGTATTTTCTTGTTGTGGCTTCGCGATATGCCATTTAGCATTTCTGCAGGTGTTGGTTTTATAGCACTATTTGGTATAGCGGTGCTCAACGGAATTATACTTGTAGAATATTTTAAAGATTTACAAGAAAATGGCGAAAACTTAACGCATCATAACATTATAAAAGCTACCAAAAATCGTCTCCGGGCAGTTTTACTAACCGCAAGTTCCACCGCACTAGGATTTTTACCCATGGCTATTTCTACTGGAGCTGGAGCTGAAGTACAACGCCCTTTAGCAACTGTAGTTATTGGCGGATTAGTAACTTCTACCCTACTTACATTAATCGTATTACCAGTGCTGTACTCCATTTTTGAAGGAAAAAACAAAGCTATGAAACACTCAAAACCTAAAACCAATATCGTGTTGCTGATCTTATTTGGCTTTGGAAGTGTAATTTCCACTCAAGCACAAAATAAAGAACTAGACAGTTTAAAAAACTTAATGCTAAGCAACAACAAAGGTTTGCAAGCTTCGAGTAAGAATATTGAACAAAGTAAAATGGCAGAAGGTGAAGCTTTTCAGTTTCAAAAGTTTCAAGTTTATCAAAATTATGATGAAGCGGAATGGGATCCAATAGCTAATCGACCTTTATACCAATGGGGAGGAATTCAGAATTTCGACTTCCCTACCGTATATGGCAAGCGTCTACAACGAAATAAATCGATAACTGAAGTAAAAGGCAGTGAAAATGAATTGGCAATTCAACGACAAATGCAAAATTTAGAAATACTTTATCATCAACAAATGGTCTTGTTTTCTAAAATGGAAATTTATAAAGACTTAAACCAAATTTACGCTGACTTTTATAGAATGGCTTCGCGGCGTTTTGAAGAAGGAGAATCTACTTACTTAGAAAAAATAACAGCTCAAGCTAAACAATCCCAGATTGAAAATCAGTTACAATTGCTCGATGCGGAGCTAAAAAACAACCAACTCCAATTGCAAAACTTGGTACAGACTGACGATGAAATTCGCTTACAAATCAAAAAAACAAAACGCTTAAACCTACAAATGAATAATTTAGAAAATCATCCAAATTTAGCATTAAAAGAAGCCGAAGTACAATTGGCAGAAAAAGAATTGAGTTTGGCCAAGAACGAATTGCTACCTGGTATTTCAGCTAGTTATTTTGTTAGAAGTAATTCTTCTATAGAAAGAAACTTTAATGGCTATCAAATTGGATTAAATCTCCCGTTATTGTTTTTTGGCGACCGGGCAAAAATTAAAGCACAGAAAATTAAAACTGAAGTAATTCAATTTGAAAAAGAACAAATTCAGCTCGACATAAGCAATCGTCAGGATCAATTACTCAATCGCATTACTGCGCAAACCGAAAGCTTAAATCGATTTGAAGAAACCCAATTAAAGGTAGCTGAAGAAATTTTAAAAACAGCAGAGAGCAGCTTCAAAAATGGAGAAATCAACTTCTTTCAGTATGCGCAAAGTGTGGACAATGCTTTGCAAATTAAATTAGAGTACCTCAACTTACTCGCCAATTACAACCAACAAATCATTCAATTTAATTACCTACTTTTAAACTAAGACCATGAAAAATATAAACATATACAGTAGTTTACTTTGTTTTTTGCTCTTTATAAATTGTGCAGAACAAACAACAACAGAAAAAAATGAAGAAAAAGAAGAACACCATACACATGAAGATGAAGTAATCATCACCAAAACACAATTTAATAATGGAGATTTTGAAATAGGAGAAGCAGAAAACAAAACATTTGCAGAAACATTTCGTGTAACCGGCATGATTGATGTTCCTCCAAAAAATCGCGCTTTAGTAAGTTCCTTTTTTAGTGGATTTGTAAGCAAAACCAGTTTATTGGTTGGAGATGAAGTACAAAAAGGAGATTTATTGCTTCAACTAAAAAACCCAGATTTTATTGAGCTTCAACAAAATTATGCTGCAAATGCTAGTAAATTGGAATATCTTAACTCAGAATTTCAGCGCAAGCAAAATTTACGGGCCGATCAAGTTATTTCAGAAAAAGCATTTCAAAAAGCCAAAAGCGATTACTTACAAATGCAAGCCAAAGTATTAGGATTAAAGAAAACTTTGCAATTAATGAATGTAAATACCAAATCGGTTTTAGCGGGAAATTACAGTGATGAAATCAGTATATATTCTCCCATTAGCGGGAAAATTGCCAAGATAAATGTTGCTCAAGGAATGTTTTTGGACAATTCAACTTTAATTATGGAGATTTTAGATACTGACCATGTTCATTTGGAGTTAGATGTGTTTGAAAAAGACATTTTAAAAGTAAAAAAAGGAGATAGTTTGAAATTCAAAATTCCTGAAATTTCAGACCAAAAATATGCCGCATATGTACAACTTATTGGTGCTGAAGTTAACGAAAACAGAAGTGTTCGCATACATGCACATCCAATAAACGAAGATGAAAAATTTGCGGTTGGCATGTTTGTAGAAGCCTATTTTGTAAGTAATGCTAAACAAGAAATAGCTCTACCATCAACAGCATTTGTAGAGCATGAAAACAAATTGCATGTGCTTCAACTTAAAGAAGAAACCGCTGATGCTTTGCATTTTAAACTTATAGAAGTAGAAAACCTTACAGAGCAAAATAATTTTAAGCCTTTGCGAAGCGATAATTCTTTTTCGAAGAAAACTCGATTTTTAACCCAAGGCGCCTTTGATGTAGTTGAAGGCGAAGGTGGTGGGCATGACCATTAATTATTCAAAATTTATAAGATGAATACTTCAAACTTTAAGCTATTAATTGCGGAAGATGAATACGAAATAGCCACGTTTTTAAAAAAAGGTATACAAGAAGAAGGTTACCAAGTTAAGTTAGTCACCAATGGTGAAGAAGCAATAAATTACATAGAAAAAAATCATGTAGATTTAGTTATACTAGATTGGATGATGCCTAAGGTGAGCGGAATACAAACCTGTAAAACCTTAAGAACAAAGGATTTTAAAGGACCAATTATTTTTTTAACAGCGAAAGACAAAGTTGAAGATACGATTACAGGTTTAAAATCAGGAGCAAACGACTATTTAAAAAAACCATTTCATTTTTCTGAATTATTAGCACGCATTGAAATTCAAATAAAAACATTTTACAAAATTGGTGAGCTCCTAGAATTGGACTTTTTAAAAGTAGATACTTCTAGGCATATTGTTTATAGCCAAGAAGAAATAATAAACTTAACCGAAAAAGAATATCAAATGCTTGTCTATTTAATTAGAAATAAAGGGCAAGTTTGTAGTCGCCAAAAAATCATTGAAGATGTCTGGGACATTCATTTTGAATACGATACTAGTGTCTTAGACGTACACATGAATGCTTTACGCAAAAAACTTAATTTAAAAAGAGACCAACTGATAAAAACTATCCGTGGAGCAGGTTTTAAAGCAGAAGAATGAATTTATCCATAAAAAATAGAATTGCTTTTATTTCTACTATTTTGGTAGCCTTGTTATCGTTTACTATATTTATAAGCATATATCAAAGTTTAAAAATTTCATCTTTCAGTGAAATTGATGAAAAACTAGAATTTGAAGCCAACAAACACTTCAACGAATTAATTTTTGAAAAAGACAGCGTTTATTTTGCTTATCCAGAAGAACTTTTAGAAAGAGAACATTTAGAAATTGAAGTATATCCTATTTATATAGAACTTGTTAACACCAATGGAAAACTACTAGTAAAGTCAGAAAATCTAAAAAATGAGCGCATTGTTAATGAAACTTTTTCAACTAAAAAAATAATTTTTAACAGCCAAGTTTTAGAAGAACCCCTTCGTCAAATTCAACTTAATCTAATAAAAAACAATCAACATTACGGACACCTAGGTATTGCTGTTTCAACAGAAGATACGCTTTCCGTTTTACAAAATCTAAAGCAAAACCTAATTGCTATCTATCCTTTTTTATTGTTTATTACCTTTTTTGCTTCAAGATATATTTCTAAAATTACTATACAACCACTCACAAAAATTGCCGATACTGTTGAGATTATATCAGCCAGTAACTTAAATTTGAGAGTAAAGGAAATAAATGGAAAAGACGAATTAAGCGTACTGTCTAAAAGTATAAATAGTTTTCTAGACCGAATTCATACTTCTATTGAAAAGGAAAAAGAATTTACAGCCAATGCTTCGCATCAATTAAGGACACCACTTACTGCAATTAAAGGCAATTTAGAAGTATTGCTTAGAAAAAAAAGAACAGTAGTAGAATATAAAGAAAGCATTGAAGAAACAATAGATAGGATAAATAGACTAAATCTTGCGTTAGATAATTTGTTAATGTTAGCTAGGTTAGATGAAGATGCCAAACAACTTAAAAAAACAAAAATTAACGTAATTGATATATTCAATTCGAAAATCAAATTATTTAAAGCACAAATTAAAGAAAAGGAATTGCGTATAATTCTAGATGAAAAACTAACTAGTCCAATACTAGAGACCAATGTTTATTTTCTGAAAATTATTTTAGAAAACCTAATGTCCAATGCCATTAAATATTCTGAAATTAAGCATCCAATTAAAATCACTTTAGAAGAGCAAAGTAATTTTATAAAAATATCTATTTCAAATAAAGGTGGTAATTTAAAAGAAGAAGATGTGAATTCTATTTTTGAAATTTTTCACAGACCAAAAGACACTACCGAGAAAGGCCATGGAATTGGTTTGGCTTTAGCAAAAAAAGCAGCCAATTTATTAGGTTATCAAATTAAAGTTAAGCTAAATAACCAAACAACTTTTGTACTTTATATTCCTAACTAAGCTAAACTTAAGATTGGCTTAAGATGCCAATAAACAAACAATCCACTGATTATTTTGACGTTAATTTGTTAAACAAAATACGTCATGAAAACAATACTTTTTTTATTAATAGTTAATTTGAGTATTCCCTCTTTTGCTCAAAATTGGCAACTAGATTTAGAGCAAGCTAAGCTGGAAGCAAAAAAACATCAAAAACAAATTTTGCTGGTTTTTTCTGGTTCAGATTGGTGTGGACCTTGCATTAAACTTGACCAAGAAATTTGGCAAACAGCAGTGTTTAAAAAACATGCAGAAGCCAATTTAATTTTGGTAAAAGCAGATTTTCCAAAAAGGAAAGGCAATAAATTATCTGAAAATCAAGCTATAAAAAACACAAAACTTGCTGAAAAATATAATCCTAAGGGTCATTTCCCTTTGGTTATATTACTTAACGACAAAGGTGAAGAATTAAATAAGTTAGGCTACAAAAATCTTACTCCAGAACAATACATATTGGCTATTCATGAAAAATAATGTCATTTTATTTTGTTTGATGCTAGGTTGTTTTTCAATTCACAGTCAATCTACCTATAAGAGAAATTTCAACTCAATGGGATGCAATTTTGACATCACCATAACAGCAAACTCTCAAAAAGAAGCAAACACAAAGATTGATTTAGCTATAGAAGAGATTGAACGTATTGAGCATTTAATCTCGTCTTGGAAACCCACTTCTCAAACTTCTAAAATTAATCGAAATGCAGGCATCAAACCTGTAGTTGTAGACCATGAGCTTTTTCAACTCATTAAACGCTCTATTGCTTTATCTGAAATTACTGATGGTGCTTTTGATATAAGTTTTGCTGCTACCAACAAAATATGGAAATTCAATGGTAAAGAAATGGAAATGCCTAGTAAAGTAGAAATAGCGGAATTTATAAAAGCAATTGGATACAAGGATATTATTTTAAATAATGAAGAAAGTTCTGTTTTTCTTTCCAAAAAAGGAATGAAGATAGGATTTGGTGCCATAGGTAAAGGTTATGCAGCTGATAAAGCTAAGCATTTATTACAACAGCATGGAGTTTTAGCTGGTATTATTAATGCTTCTGGAGATATGAATAGTTGGGGTTTACAACCATCGTCAATTCCTTGGAAAGTAGCTATTGTAAATCCTTTAGATGTTTCAAAAAACTTTGGCCTATTTGAGCTTAAAAACAGTGCTGTTGTAACTTCTGGTAACTATGAAAAATATCTAACGATTGAAGGTAAAAGATATGCACATATTATCGATCCCAGAACAGGCATGCCTACAAAAGGTATTTTAAGTGTTACTGTATTTGCTCCAAAAGCTGAAATGGCAGATGCATTAGCAACAGCCGTATTTGTATTAGGCGATGAATTAGGCATAAGCTTAATAAATCAACTTCCAAAAGTAGAAGCCATTATTGTAAAAGATGATGGCAATTTAAAAACTTCGAATAACATAAACGTTTCAACAAAATGATCAAATCAATTTCTAAACTTTTAATTATCAGTCTTTTTTTTACCTCTTGTGTAGCGGTTAAAGAATATGAGAAGGTCAATATTAATGACCCTGACATGAAGCTTTCCGAACGTGATTTAGACAAGTATAAATCAACTTTCCAATCTTATCGGGAAGCAGCGGCTGGAGCTAATGGTGGCAAAACAGGTGGTGGTTGCGGTTGTAATTAATTATATACAAAATGAAGAACTATAATTTAATAATTGTATTTTCTATTTTAAGCTTTTTATCTGTAAAAGCACAAAATAAAGAAACGAACTACAAAAAAAAGGTTCTCGATCAAACCGAAATGAAGCTCTTGAGCAGCTACTATTCGCAAGATGGTGAAAATGCTTCAGTAAGTGGTGGTATTGGTAGCGAAGAACTTACCGATATTGCTTCTACTATTGTAGTAGCTATTCCATTGAATGATGACGATATTTTAACCATAGATGGAAGTATTTCTGCATATACATCTGCTTCATCAAGTAATATTAATCCGTTTGATGGCAATCAACCAGCTGATCCATTTGTTGCATCTTCGGGTGCATCAAGGCAAGACGTATGGAGTAATGTAGTAGTTTCGTATACGCATTCATCAGACGATAGAAATTTTAATTGGACAGGAAATGTTTCTTTTGCCAATGAATATGACTATACTTCTATCGGTTTTGGTGGGAGTGTTTCAAAGCTATTTAACCAAAAAAATACAGAAATAGGCCTAAAAGCTAATGTATTTCTAGACCAATGGTCACCACAATATCCAATAGAATTGAGAAATGGATTAGGAAAGAATTTACTTCCTAAAGATGATGGTGGTAAATTTAATTTATCAAATTATATCATAGAAGGCAATCAAGAATACAATATTTCTTTTACCAATTTCGATAATTTAAATCGAAACTCTTACAGTTTAGGAATCAGTTTTTCACAAATTCTTTCTAAAAAAGTACAAACTTTGTTTTTAGCAGATTTTATTTTTCAAGATGGTTTATTGTCTACCCCTCATCAACGAATTTACTTTGGAGATATAGAAGATAGCTTTATCGAAAACTTTCAATTAGCAAACGACATAGAACGTTTACCAGACACCCGAACAAAAATTGCCATAGGGAATAGAACTAATTTTTACATCAATGAAAATCTAGTTATTCGAAGTTTTTATCGCTTTTACACAGACGATTGGGGCATTAATTCGCATACGGCTAAAATAGAAACGCCAATTAAAATAGGTGATTTTTTTACAATCTATCCCATGTACCGGTTCTATACTCAAAACAAGGCGGATGATTTTTACTTATATAATCAAGCTCTATCAACAGCAAAATATTATACTTCCGATTACGATTTAGCGTCATACGATGCCCATCAGTATGGTCTTGGTTTCAAATATTACGACCCTTTAGGCAAATTCAATTTAAGTTATTTAAAATTAAAAAGTATCGAATTAGAATTCAATGCATACGAAAGAAGCCAATTTAATTATACCGCAAATATATTTTCACTCGGATTTAATTTTACGTTAGAAAAATAAATATCACTTTCAAAAATATAATTTCGTAATAAAGTTTAACTGAGCAAAATTGCTGCGGTTAAAGACAAAATCAACTGCATTGGAGTTGAAGTTTTCTTTAATAATAAATAAAGCATCAAATTCTAAACCCTTTAAAAAATCTATTTGGTAAGTTAATTTAGTATTTAACTGCCAAAATTCGTCGATGTTGTATTTATTAAAACGAAAATCGTTTTGTTTAGGCCCATACATTTGAATGAATTGAAAATTCAAGTTAATAGCTGGTTTAATAAAAAGATAGTTTCCTGTAAACAAAATTGCGTGTGTATCGCCCAGACCTTCCATTCTTGCTCTAGCTATAGAAGTATAAAACCAATCTCTACCTAACTCTTTTGGGAATAACATTCTACCAGAAGCAAATGCATACGAATATGCTGCTGAAAATCGCAATTGATTTGAATACGCATACTTTAATTTTGAACTTAGTACCTGAGCATTTTCGTTTGGTTGAATATACCTGTTTTGATATGGAATATGCTCATCTTGTAGTGGGATTTGGTAAGCATACTGCAAACCTGAGCTCCACTTTCCTAATTCATATTGTATTTCGGCGAAAGAAATTCCAATTACTTGATCTATATAAAACTGATAAAAATCGAATTGAATTTGCTTTTTTGAAAAACTATAATTAAAAATTCCAGCGCCATTACTTCTAATATAGTTTGCATAGGCTGCAACTTCGCCATTAGGCTGTATACCTTGAGGAAACAAACCAATAGCTTCAGAAAAATTGTACCAATTAGCGGTAGAGCGCACCAATGTATGTGTTAGCCAAGCAAATTCAAATTTATGTTTGTTGTTATGCTTGTAAACTGTACACAAACCCCGATAAGCAAAAGGTCGCATTCGCCCATCACTTTGATTAAAAAACGGAGTGTGTTTACTATAAAAATTTCCGACTTTAGCGTTAAGCTTTTCATTTTTAAACTGTAAGTAAAATTCATCTAGCGTTAAAATAGAAAAGTCATTTCGATCTAGCACATTGTATAACTCATATTCCCATTTAGCTGACTTTTGGGTTAATTGATCTATTTTATTTAAGTCAAAATCATCTAAACGAGTTATGTATCTGCTTCCCAAATGAAAACTAAAACTATTGTAAATAGGCGAATTATAATTTAACAGCAAGGAAGTTGCATTGGTTTGATAATCTTCTAAACCAGATGCTAAGTTTTGCGTATGCATATAAAAATTACGCAACTCGCCGGCAACACCAATTTCTGTGGAAGATTTAGATTGCTCAACATCTTCTTGAGCTATAGCAAAACAAGTAGAAATGAGTCCAAATAAAATGAAATGCAGGAGTTTTTTCATGTTAGCAAAGTTGCTAGAAAAAAGAAAAAACTTTGGTTACTTATGTTACGTAAAAACTTAATAGCCTTCGGAATCTGTTTTTACTTTACCCCAAAATGTTTTATAAACAAAATAGCTATATAACAACACCAAAGGACCACCGATTGCCACAAAACCCATCATAATTTTTAATGTTTTAATGGATGCTGCTGCATTGTAAATCGTAATACTATTTTCTATACTTGGGTTAGACAACAACAATCTCGGATACAATTCAAATGCAACAACTACGAGTAGCAAGGCAATGGTAATGCTGGTAAAGATAAAGGCCCAGCCATATTTTTTTTTACTAACTAACCTGGGAACGTTAGCAATACTTAAAAAAACTAAAAAAGGAACAACAAATAATATTTTATTTTCTTCAAAAACCACTAATAAATGGTCTAAAAATAAAAATCCATAACCCGTAGTAATAATATATGCTACAATAAAAAACACCATGCCTTTTTTTAAGAATCCTTGAATACGGTCGAATAATTTGCCTTCTGTTTTAAGCAGTAAATAGATTGCACCATGCATCATAAAAAGGGCTAAACTAGTAAGCCCAACTAAAATTGAAAACGGATTTAAAAATTCAAAAAAACCTCGGCCTGTGTATTCATAATTTGCATCCAAAGGCATTCCATTTAAAATATTTCCTAATACTACTCCCAACAGAAAAGCCAACATGATGCTAGATATAGAATAACTCCAATCCCACATAGTTCTCCACCAAGGCATATGTTCCATATTTCTGAATTTAATAGAAATACCTCTGAAAATAATAAAAAGTAAAAACAAAATAAACGGCGTATACATGGCAGAAAACAAGGTTCCGTAGAATACAGGAAAACCGGCAAACAAGGTTCCACCACCAATTACTAACCAAACTTCGTTTCCGTGCCAAGTAGGATCGATAGCTTTTAAAGCCGTCTCTCTACTGGTGTTTTGTTTAAAAAGCATATGCCAAGCTCCAGCTCCAAAATCGAATCCATCTAAAATGGCATATCCCGAAAAAAGAGCTCCAACTACTAAGAACCACCATGTTGGATAATCTATTCCTAATAAAGTTTCCATATATTGTTATTTTGCTATTTCTTTAGCTATTGCTTCATTTAAGCTACCATTGTCAAAATCTATATCACTATCTGGACCACTTTTAATTTTCTTATTCATTAAATAAATAAACAATAAAAACAAAATTAGATAAACCACAAAGAACAAGATTAGCGAAAACAAAACCTGATTAGCTTGAACACTTTTTGATAAAGCATCCGATGTTCTTAACAAACCATACACTACCCAAGGCTGCCTACCCATTTCGGCAGCAAACCAACCAAACTGATTAGCTAATTGTGGCAGCAAGGCAGTAAATACGAATGTCCATAGTAACCATTTTTTTTCAAATAACTTGCCTCGTTTCCATTGCCATAATGCAAATAAGCTTAACGCAATTAAAAACATACCAATGGCTACCATTAAATGATAAAATTGAAAAACTGCATTTACTTGCGATGGTTGATCTTCTTCAGGAAAAGCATCTAAACCAGTTACTGGAGTTTCAAAATCCTGATGTAACATAAATGAAAGTCCGCCGGGTAGTTTTAAACCAGTAACAGATTTATCTTCTTTATTAACCCAACCTAGTACATACAAATCTGCTGGAGCTGATTTTTCAAAATGACCTTCCATAGCAGCTAATTTTGCTGGCTGATTAACTGCAACTCCTTCGGCAGAGCTATGACCTGTAAATAATTGAGCTAAAGAAGCAACTGCTGCAAACACTAAAGTTATTTTAAATGCTTTTTTAGATAAGAATACAAAGCGTCCCTTTAAAATATAATACGCATGAACACTTAAAATTAAAAAAGTTCCAGCTAAAAAAGCACCGAGCCAAACATGCGTTAATCGGTCTACAGAAGATGGGTTAAAAACCATGGCCCAAAAGTCTACAATTTCAGCTCTAGCTTGCATGCCTTCTCCAACAATATGATAACCCGCAGGAGTTTGTTGCCAAGAATTGGCTACAACAATCCAAACCGCAGAAAACATTGAACCTAGAAAAACAGCCCAAGTGGCGACCAAATGCACCCAAGGTTTTACTCGATTCCATCCGAACAATAAAATACCCAACGCACTACTTTCTAGAGCAAATGCAAAAATGCCTTCGGCAGCAAGTGCGCTTCCAAAAATATCGCCAACATAACGAGAATAAGTTGCCCAATTGGTTCCAAACTCAAATTCCATTACAATACCAGTAACTACACCAATACCAAAAGTAATGGCAAAAATTTTAGTCCAAAATTTAGCAAGTACTTCGTATTCTTTTTGTTTAGTACGCAAAAACATACTTTCAAAAACAACCATAATTAGACCAATTCCAATACTTAATGGCGGATAGATATAATGAAAAGCAACAGTGAAGGCAAATTGGATACGAGAGAGAATTTCTACATCCATATTTTTTTTTTACAAATCTAATTAAAGCAACAGGAAGAATTCCGCAACCTATGTTACATAAACTATAATTTAAGTATTAACCTGGTTACTTAAAGTTTTAAAACAGCTAAGAATTATTCTAAAAATCATTTCGAAAGAGCCGAAATAAGCATATCTGTGTACTTCTTCAACTTAAGGAATCGAATTAGTATTAAACAAGTGAATTATTTTGTTTGTTTAAGTTTTGCAAATATTTCAAATAGCCAAATTGAAGGCTAAATAATTTTATTCTTTTAATTTGCTGAATTTCAGTAACTAATCATAAAAATAATCTGATTTTTAAATTCATTAGATTAAGTGCAAAGATTTATGATTCAATAAATCTTAAAATTTTATTTATATTTAATCCAGATAAGCTTTGTTATTTAGAATCATTCCATATATTTGTCCAAGAAAAACAAAAAAATATAAAATGAAGATTTTAAAACACTCTCAATTAGCTATTCTCACAGGTATATTTGCTTTAAGTTTATGGTCATGCTCAGACGACGATGATAATGGACTACAAGGATTAACTGTTCCTGATAACTATGTTTCTGTAGATTATGCTACAAATGCTGCTACGGAAGATATGGTAATTGATGAACTTGGAAGTTTAACTGCTGATGTTAATGATGCTGAAGCTTCTGCACCCAACGCGGGTATTTCATCTATTGATTATCCTTCAACTTTAGCTTCTATTACAGAATCTAACTATAAAACACTTGTTGAAGGATGGCTACCAGAATTGGTAAATGCTGCTAATTCTAGCGAAGCTTTTGTAAATCCTGGTTTAGGTAACACTCCAGATGGTACTAGTGAAGGTGGTTTGTTAGGCACAAGACTTTTAGACGAATATGGACTTGAACTTGAGCAAATGGTAGAAAAAGGTTCTTTTGGTGCTGCGCTTTACAATCACGCCATTACAGTAGTAAATAATATAAAATCAGGAGAAGAAGGCTTCAATAATAGTGATGCAATCGATAGACTGGTCGAGATACACGGCACGGAGCCAAGTTTTGATATAACTGAAGTAACGGCAGCTGCTAAATATTCTAAAAGACGTTCTGATTTAGCTGCACAAACAGGTTTCTTTTTTGATATTAAAAACAACCTAATTACAGCTAAAGCTGCTATGGATGCGGGTAACAACTTTAATGTAGAAAGAGATAATGCTTTAGATGAATATTTATTGAACTGGGAAAAATCTAACTTTGCAACGGTTATTTTTTACTGTAAATCTACTGTAGATCAATTAAACGGTGCTTTTCAATTAGCCGATGGTGAACAAAGAGAAATTGCTTTAGGTAATGCAATGCATGCTTATGGTGAAGGAGTTGCTTTTGCTCATGGTTTCAAAAGAATGCCCATAAAACAAATTACAGATGCTCAAATAGATTTCATTTTAAGTGAATTAAAAGCTGAAGAAGGACAAAACCCTGAAAGTTACCAATTTTTGAATGATACAAGTCTTTTACAAAATTTGGAAGACTTAATAGGTTACATTCAAAATATTTACAACTTTAGCGATGCAGAAGTTGAAAGTTTTTATGTTAACAACTAAAAAAAATAGCATTTAATTAAGCGGACTTTGCTAATTTGTGCAAGTCCGCTATTTAAAATATAAAGACTATGAAAATTAAGAATTTCTATTATCTACTTACTGTTTTACTAATGGCTTTTGGTATAGTGGCTTGTTCTTCTGATGATTCTGACGGAGAAAATAACATAACCAACAATTTTGACAGAAACAAAATGTTAACCAATTGGGCAGACAATTTAATTATTCCATCCTATCAAAATTTTGCTAGTAAAACAAATTCACTACAAACGGCAAACACTACCTTTGTTAACGAGACTAACTTAGAAAACCTGACAAATTTAAGAGCTGCTTGGCAAGATGCTTACATTGCATGGCAAAAAGTAGAAATGTATGATATTGGACCTGCAAGAGATGTGGTTTTACGGTCGTTTGTAAACACCTACCCCACAAACGCCGAAAACGTAAATTTGCTTATTGAAAGCCAAAATTACAACCTAGCTGACCCTAACTTAAATGACGAACAAGGTTTTCCTGCATTAGATTATCTACTTTTCGGAATTGCAGAGAGCGATACAGAATTAGTTGAATTATACGATAACGATGCAAATGGAGATAAATACCGCCAATATTTAACCGATGTAGTTACTAGGATAAATAGCCTTGGTGCTCAGGTTTTAGATGATTGGCAAAATGCATATCGAGATGTGTTTGTTCAAAATTCAGGTTCTTCTGCAAATAGTTCTACCAACAGGATGGCCAACGTTTTTATGGAATATTACGAAGTTCGGTTTAGAAATGGAAAAATAGGTTTTCCAGCCGGTGTGTATTCGGGTGGCGACCCACAACCAAATCGAGTTGAAGCTTTTTATAATAAAGAATTATCTAAGTCGCTTGCCCTAGAAGCTTTAGAAGCACATAAAAATTTCTTTAATGGAAATGAATTTAATGAAAACACTTCTGCTGAAAGTTTCGCAAATTATCTCGACTTTTTAGATGTAATAAAAAATGGAGATAGCTTAAGCTCTTTAATTAATAATCAATACGAAGAATCCATTACTAGTATTAATGCACTAGATAATAGTTTTTATAATCAAATAAACACTAACAATAACGGAATGTTAGAAGTTTTTGAAAGTCTACAAGACAATGTAGTTTTTCTAAAATCTGATATGTTTTCTGCTTTGAGTATTGCGTTAGAATTTGATAGTGGAGATGGTGATTAACCGATAACTATTTAATAATCTTTTAGCCTATTTACTTGAACAAACAAATTCTCAATTACTTAACAACTCCTATAAAAGCCGCTCCACTAGCGGTTTTTAGAGTTATATTTGGACTCTTAATGCTTTACACGACTTTGCGTTTTGTAGGGCAAGGATGGGTAGAAAAATATTACATAGTACCTCAATTTCATTTTAAATATTATGGATTTGAATTTGTAGAATCCTTAGGGGTTTATACCTATTTGCTTTATCTAATATCCTTTTTAGCAGCCATTGGGGTTACAATTGGTTATAAATATAGGTTATCTATTTTAATTTTCTTTTTGAGTTTTACCTACTGCGAACTCATTGACAAAACTTACTACCTCAATCACTATTACTTTGTGAGTATTATAAGTTTTTTGCTAATCTTTTTGCCGGCTAACGCCTATTTTTCAATTGATGCTTTCCAGAATAAAAAAATAGCTTTTCATAAAATTCCGCGTTACAATATTTTTGTAATTCAATTCATGTTAAGCATAGTTTACTTTTATGCAGGATTAGCTAAAATAAATTCAGAATGGTTATTCAACGCCATGCCACTTAAAATTTGGTTACCATCGCGTTATGATTTACCTGTTTTAGGTCAACTATTTCAACTGGAATGGGTACATTATGTTATGAGTTGGAGCGGAATGCTATATGACTTACTTATTCCTTTTTTATTGTTCAATAAGCGCACAAGAACATTTGCTTTCGTTTTAGTAGTTGTTTTTCATGTGATGACTCGCGTTTTATTTCCAATAGGCATTTTCCCATATGTAATGATTTGTGCGACACTCATCTTTTTTGATGCTTCATTTCACGAAAAAATTATCACATTTATTCGAAAGTCTTTCAATTTAAAAAACACACAAGAGCAAGCTGTATTAGAATGGAAACCAAGCTTTAGGAAAAAGACATTAGCCGTTTTTTTTATTGTTTTTTTCAGTTTTCAATTGGTGTTCCCATTTAGGTATTTGCTTTATTCAGACGAATTGTTCTGGACCGAAGAAGGTTACCGATACTCTTGGAGAGTTATGCTGATGGAAAAAGGTGGTTATGTTCAATTTAAAGTGGTAAATCCAACTACGGATAAATGGTTTTATGTAGAGAATCAAAATTTCTTAACGGAATACCAACAAAAACAAATGCGCATACAAGCAGACTTAATTTTAGAATTTGCTCATTATTTAGAAGATTACTACCAAGAAAAAGGGATTTCGAACCCAGAAATTTATGTGGATAGTTTTATTGCCTTAAATGGAAGAACTAGTAAACGCTACATAGATCCTAATGTAGATCTCACAAAAGTAAAAGACACTTGGCAACACAAAAATTGGATTTTACCTTTTAATGAAAAGATTTATGGTTTTTAAACAACTAATTATATTTTTTAGTGTGTTTACTGTATTTGGTATGCATGCTCAATTTTCACTACAAGGTAAAATTCTTAACAAAGAGAATAAAAAACCGATGGAAAATGTTCAGGTTTGGGATACCTTTTCTGGCAATACGAGCTTAAGTGATGCCAATGGAAATTTTAAATTTGAAAATTTAAAAGCTGGTCAACATACATTTGTTTTCTTAATTGATAACTATTCTTATGATGAAAAAACGATTGACTTGCAAAATGATAGCCAAAGAACATTTATATTAAACCAATCTATTAATTTATCTGAAGTTGTTGTGCAAGCCAAAAAAAGAGAGCTTTTTCAGCTAAGAAGGCTTAAAGACGTAGAAGATTTGCAAATCAATGCCGGTAAAAAAACAGAAGTTGTGCTTGTTGGACAAATGATTGGAAATAAATCGAATTCTAATGCACGACAGGTTTTTGCTCAAGTAGCTGGACTAAATATTTATGAAAGTACAAACTGTGGCTTACAACTTTCCATTGGTGGTCGTGGTTTGGACCCAAACAGAACATCTAACTTTAACACCCGGCAAAATGGCTACGACATCAGTGCAGATGTACTTGGTTATCCAGAAAGTTATTATACTCCGCCAGCAGAAGCTTTACAAGAAATACAAATTATTAGAGGAGCGGCTTCACTACAATACGGAACTCAATTTGGTGGTTTAATTAATTTCAAATTAAAATCGCCTTCCACAAAAGACTTGGAAATAGTGAGCAGACAATCTTTTGACACCAATTGTGGTTATTCTACCTTCAACAGCTTTAGTGGCACGAATGGTAAATTTAGTCATTACACCTATGTTAATTATAAAAACAATATAGGAATGGCTCCTAGAGAAAATATGAGTCTTGAATCGTTTAATGCCTATACAAACCTCAACTACCAATTTAATGAAAAGACCAAAGTAGCTTTAGAATACACGCACTTAAGTTACCTTGCTCAGCAAGCTGGAGGACTTACCGATGTACAATTTTACGAAGATGCTACATTTAGCAATCGAACTCGAAACTGGTTTCGGGTAAACTGGAATTTATTAACTGCAAAATTCAATTACCAACTATCCAAAAAAAGTAAAATTAGCCTGATAGCTTGGGGTATGAATTCTTCTAGAGATGCTATTGGTTTTAGAACCGATCGAGTATCGCAACTAGATAACTTGTCTGAACCACGAGATTTAGAACGTGGTGATTTTGTAAATTGGGGAGCAGAATTTAGATACTTAACAGAATACAAAATCGATTCTAAGATAAACTCTACTTTACTGCTTGGAACTAAATATTACCATGCTAGGAATGCGCAAAGGCAAGGACCTGGAACAAGAGATGCTGAAGCCAATTTCAATTTTGTAGATTATCCCGTAGCTGAATTACCAACAGAATTAAGGCAATCTGATTTTGATTTTCCCAACTTGAACTTAGCTGTTTTTGGTGAAAATATTTTTTACATCAACGACCAACTTTCTGTAACACCAGGATTTAGATTAGAATATATTAAAACCGAAGCAAATGGCACCTACCGTGCTGTAAATAGCGATTTAGCTGGAAATGCATTGCAAGATTCTACTTTTGTAGACCAGCGTTCTCGAGAACGCGTGATTCTTTTAGGTGGTTTAGGCATAAGCTATAAACCTAAACAATTTGCAGAAGTATATGCTAATATTTCTAGAAACTACCGCTCTGTTACCTTTAACGATATTAGAATAATTAATCCTTCATTTCAAGTTGATCCAAATATAAAAGATGAAGATGGATTTACTGCTGATTTTGGTTTTCGTGGTCGCTTCAATAATGTTATTTCCTATGATGCTAATGTTTTTGGAATTTGGTACGAAGATATTATTTCTGAAGTACAACGAGTAGGTACCCGAATTAATGCTTTTGGTGAAGAAGTTCCGGCAGGAAGAGTGGTTCGCTATAGAAGTAATATTGGAAATGCATTGATTTATGGATTAGAAAGTCTAGTAGACTGGAACATTAAAGAAAGTTTTTTTAAAAATGAAAAAGAACTTCGACTGAATTATTATGTAAATCTTGCGCTAACTCAATCTATTTTTACACAATCTGAAGAACCTGGCGTAAAAGATAATGAGCTGCCATTTGTGCCTAATATTAATTTAAGAACTGGATTAAAAGCCGGTTATAAAAATTTTCTAGTTGATATTCAGTATTCTTATCTTTCAGAACAATTTACAGACGCCACCAATGCACCGCAGGATTTAAACGACAACCAAAGTGGGATTATAGGGAGTATTCCTGCTTATGGAGTTTTTGACCTATCTTTTTCCTATCGTTACCAAAAGTGGACGCTAGAAACCGGTGTGAATAATCTTCTGAATGAAATCTATTTTACTCAACGTGCTACCGGTTATCCAGGTCCGGGAATTATACCTGCTTTACCACGAAGTTTTTATGCAACTCTACAATACAAATTCTAGTATTTTTTTGTTGAGCTTTAGTATTCATGAATTTTATTTTTACTTGAATTCAACAGATAAATGCAACTTTTAGATTTGAAGTTTTAAGTTAATTTTTCAAAACGGCTTCAAAAAAAAACTCCAGTATTAAATAAAAATCAATACTGGAGTTGAATAAAAAGTTCAATTGGTATTATAAGACCATTTCTTTTTGAAGGATGGATATTTTTGGAAACATATTCACTTCAGATTTTACAGAATTTGAAATTAAGTAAGCTTTTTTAGCTTTATCTAATACCTTTTTAGCTTTTTCAATTTGTGTTTCGTCTTCCAAAATAACTTCAGGAAAAAGTTGAATTTCACGCATGGCAAATCGACCATCAACCTTATCTAAGATACCTTTAGATTTACATTTAAAGCTCTTAAAGTTTAACTTTGAATGTTCTGCAACGGCTAAAAAAGTAGTCATTAAACAACTACTTACAGCAGAAGTAAACAAATGTTCTGGCGACCATGTATGTGGAATACCGCCTGGGAATTGAGTTGGTGTGGCCACTTCAATCTCGTTGGTTTTGTTTTCTGTTACATTATGTAGCTCTGGTGAATACATTTTACCTTTTCTGGTATTCATCCATTCTATTTCAACATTATATTCGTGATCAATCATGATATTTATTTTAGCCTGTAAAAGTAGATTGAAACCCAGAAAGCTTATATGACTAAACTCATGCTTCTTTGATTTTTATAATATTTCAAATAAAAAACCCGTAATGAACAAATCATTACGGGTTTTTAATATTTCAAATACATTTTGAAAAAGCTATAAAGCTACTGGTTTAACCAAGCTTTACGAACTGCAATTTGTTCTGCTGTAGCATGTTCATCTTCAACGATAGATTCTGAAACCGCCATTGGTTTAGTAAGAGTGGTTTCGATTACAATAGCTTCTCCATCGCGGTCAAGCTCCATACTAATATCTTGACCTGCTTGCCAGCTGTACATCATTCCTATTATTTGTTGTGCGTTTGCTAAGGTTAATTCTGAACCATTTACTTTTTTAATTACATCACCAACTTCGATGTTTTGCGATTTCCAAAATGAATTATTTAAAGCATTCTCTTGAAAGAAAATCTCTCCTTTTTGTGGGTTGGCATCAAAAATAATGTTTTGACCGCCAGAGAAAATAAAATTAGTTTCAACTTCTTTTTCAGCTTTTGTTAAACCTACCATTTCAAAAAATTCATCATAATTTATAGGAGTCTCACCTTCTACATGTGTTCTTAAAAACTCACCCACACTTGGGTAAGTCATTTCAGTAATTTCAGTGATTAATTGATCATCTTCAAAAGGTTGGTCTACACCATATTTATTCGATAATTCTTTCATTAAAGATAACATACTACGTTCGCCGTTACTTTCTTTCTGCATTAAAATGTCGATACACATACCGATTAATGCGCCTTTCATATACACATTATAATAGTTTGAAGCATAAGGTTCTTCTAATACATTTTCACTCATTACGGTAAAGCTCATGCTGTCATCAAGATTTTTCGATGTCATGATTTTATCGTTAATGGTATTATAGAATTCTTCAGGCTCTACTAAACCTTTGTAAACTTGAAAATGCTGAGCAAAATATTCGGTTACCCCTTCATACATCCACAAATGCTTAGAGAAAGTTGGCTCATTATAATCAAAATAATGAACGTCTTCAGAATGTACAGAAAGTGGAGTTACAATATGAAAAAACTCGTGTGCAATAACATCAATCATCGTTCCTTTTAAACTTTCTAATGGCATATTTTCACTAAATACAGCAACAGTAGATGTTTGGTGTTCTAAAGCTCCAAAACCTTTAGGAGAATCTTCTTTACCTTCAGATAAATATACATAAATATCATATCGAGATGTCGTATTAATTTCGCCTAAATATGCTTTTTGAGCTTCCATCATTTCAAAAACAGTTTCTTTTAAGCTTTCTGCTGTATGAGTTTTATTAGGTGAAAACAAACTCAAAACAATTTTAATATCGCCTACCATAAATTCTTCAACATCTAAATCACCATACATCATAGGGTTATCTGTAATGTCAAAATACCTTGGTGCCAAATAACTAGTGGTTATTGTGTTACCATCTTCGCTAGCTTTTTCTCCTGTACTTTGTAAAGCAGAAGTTCTGTCAAAAGAAGCTGGTGCAGTAACATCTAAGGTATACTGGTTGCTTTTTAATTCATCAAAATAACCAATAAAGCCGTGTAAGTTTAAAACATAATTATCAGGTTCAATATTTGTTCCTGCTGGAGAAAATGGTTGCTCTCCGCCTATTCCACCACTGGTTTCAATATCGTAAGTATCGTTTACATAATAGGTGATTTTATCCAAATTTTTAGCTCCGACAATCGTCCACGTATTATTACCAGATTTGGTAGCATTTAGACTATTTCCTTCATAATCTATAGCTGTAAAATCGTCTACATATTTACCAAAATCGCTTACTGAATAAGTTCCTTGTATTACTCTTGGCAATCTGTAGGTTACGGTATCTTGGGTAAAACGACCAGGATTAACAATAACCGGAACCCTGTCTTCACTAACAGCGGTAAGGTCTAAAGCTGTTTTAATAGGTGTGTTTACTGCTAAATCGTCTGTTTTAGATTTTGTAGCATCACAGGCTACTAATAAAAATCCTAGACTTAAAATACTTAATATTTTTCTCATAATTATTTATTCGATTTCTGTATAAGTCGCTATGGCTCCTAAAATGTTACAGCAAAATAGATGAATTTTCAAGTGAAATTCAAAACAAAATTTTATCCAAGAATATTGGGAATGTGACTTAAATCACATTTAAACAAAGACTGTAATGTTATTTTTGTAAAGTGAGTTTTCAGCTAAAAATATATACTTTTTTGTTTATGTTCATTATTACAATGAGCACACTAAAGCAATCTTTCTTTTTTGGCTACTATATTGTATTTACCGAAAACTTTATAGAAAACTTTTGCGAAAACAAAGATAAACCTGAATTAGAGTGCGACGGAAAATGTTTTTTAAGCGATTTAATTGATCGGAATAATTCAGATTCAGTTGAAATTCCGCCTTATATCGAAAATCAATTAGTGCTTTTTTATCAAGAAAATGAAACGGCAAGTTTTCAGTTTATAACTTTACCGCATTCTTTATTTAACTACTCTAATAACTATCAATTCGACTATTCGAGTTTTAATTTTAAACCACCCAATGTGTAATAACTCCTTTTCTATTTCTGTTTTCGTAAACTAAGTTTACGAAAACCTACACACATTTATTTTAAAATTAAAACAAGAAAACAATGAAACTAATTTCATTTATACTACTTGTATTTGCCTTTTTGCAGGTAAATGCACAAGAAAAAGAGTACCAAATATTCAACCAAGAGACCAATCAAATCATAGCCAACAGTGTTATTTATCTAACCCAATCTAATCAACAAATTGAATCTGGTTTAGATGGGAAATTTACAATTGACTTCAATAACAAAAAGCAAATTAAAATTCATGTAATTTCTTTAGGATACGAAAGTTTGCACACTACTTTAAAAGCAAATGATTCCGATAAAACACTATTCCTAATTCCTTTAGAAAACCAACTTCCAGAAGTTTTAATTTCAGGAAGCATTTTCAAGGATCCGGTAATGAACATAACAACACCAGATTTAACTGAAAAAGTAACCCAACCCAAAAATGTAACAGATTTATTTAAAAATATCAATGGATTTGGTTTAATTAAACGTGGAAATTACGCCATCGACCCTTCTTTTCGAGCTGCCCAATATGAGCAATTAAACATACAATACGATAATGGAACAAAGGTAATGCATGCCTGCCCAAACCGAATGGACCCGATTACTACCCACGTAATTCCTGAAGACATTTCGAAAATTGAAGTAATTCGCGGACCGTATTCTATGCGATACGGAGCAAGCTTTGGTGGTATTATTAACATGGTTTCTAAACAACCTGAACTAGGAGATTATGGATTTTCTGGAAATGTTTCTTCAGGTTACGAAACCAATGGTAACGCTTTAGTAAATATGCTTCGGTTGCAATTTGCCAAAGAAAAATTTGATGTAGTTGGCATGTATGGATACCGCGATTTTGGTAATTATGAAGACGGTGCTAACCGAGAAATTCCATCCTCCTTTAGAAGCATCGATTACAGTTTACGCTTAGGCTATAATTTTAGCACAAATGAGCGACTGCAGTTGCATTGGCGACAATCTTTTGGTCGAGATGTGCTTCATGCAAGTTTACCCATGGATTCAGATTTCGACGATTCATCTATCATTTCCATAGATTATTACAAAAAACAAATGCAAGGAAAATTAAAAGGAATTCAAGCTAAAGTTTACTTTTCGTATGTAGACCACTTAATGAGTAATACCAGAAGAAGTAATTTTGCAGCTGCAGAAGCATTTACTCCAGTTGAAGCTACCACGGCAGGTGGAAGATTTGAACTAGAATGGGAATTAGCCGAAAAATGGAATTTATTTACTGGTACCGATGCTTTATTAATTAGCCGAGATGGTGTTCGCAACCGCTTGGTAAAACTAAACATGATGGGCGTTCCGCTTGAAAACCCTATGGCTTTTACCGATAAAATATGGCAAGATTCTTACATTAACGATTATGGTGTTTTTGCCCAAAGCAAATATCAGATTAATAATTCTACTATTTTAAATGCAGGTATTCGTTACGATTTGGTGCAATCTGAAAGCCGAGACCCCGAAACAGATTTTACTGAATATTATCCCAACTTAAGCCAACGATCCGAACATAATTTTAGCGGAAGTATTTCTGCAAAAAAAATGCTAAACAATAATCATCAACTTGAATTAGCTTATGGTCGTGGAGTTCGATCTGCGAATATGATTGAACGATTTATCAATCATTTTCAAGTTGGCCAAGACCCTTTTGAATATATTGGAAATCCAAATTTAGATGCAGAAATTAATAATCAATTTGAAATTGCTTACAAGGGGAAAAAGAAACTTGGCAAAAACATCAATACCATAAATTGGAGTGCAGCTGTATATTATTCCTATTTTGAAAATTACATCGTTGCATTAATCGATGAAACTAAAACCAGAAAGTTTATGCCTAATCAAGAACCCATTCACCCTAAAGTGTTTCGAAACTTAAATGAAGCATATAAAACTGGATTTGAAGCAGGTTTTGGAATTCAATTTTTAAACAATTTTAATTTTAATGCAGATTTAGCCTACGTATATGCTAGAAATCAAGATTTAAATGAATCCTTACCGCTCACACCTCCTTTACGAACTAGCTTTAGTTTACAATACAGCAAAGGTAAGTTTTGGGCAGGCACTGACTTAAGACTGGTTAGCGAGCAAAGTGATTTAGCTAGCTCATTTGGTGAAAATAAAAACACTCCAGCTTATGAGTTACTAGATTTTAGATTAGGTTACGAAATTGTATCAAATTTGAACTTAGGAGCAGCGGTACTAAATATATTTAACAAACAATACTACGACCACCTAAACTTTGCATTTAGAAATCAAGCCGATGCAGGATTAAATGGAATGGAACGGCTTACCGATCCGGGTAGAAACTTTACGTTTTTTATAAAGTATGGATTTTAAAAAATGTATCTTTAAATGTATACTTTCGAAACTTATACCGAATGTTAATAAAAGTTTTTTCTGTACAAAGGGAGTCTTTAAAATACAAGCTAACAAAAGTCTACCACATCGGTATAAATGAGTTAAGTATAAATTGATAATTTACAACACAAAAGTCTAGTTGGTTTTAACCACCTAGGCTTTTGTATGTAAAAAACGTATTGATTAATTTATTTTTTGGATAGTTTGCTTCAAATGGAAAACAACGCGCGTTGCGAGTGCTAAGTTGTGTTTATCTTTTTTTGATATTTTTAGTATTGAAAATTGAATGTTTTTTTTGTGAGTTAAATAACCACGCTTTAGGATAATAAAAGTTTTCAACCAGCTAAAATCACATTGTACACATAAAAGCTTATTTTAAACGCAATACCATATCTTCTGCAAAAACCATGACACCAGATGGCAGAATAACTTCTTCAACTTCTCCAGATGTATTGGCTGTTACTGTAGTTTCCATTTTCATGGCTTCAATTACAAATAAAGCTTGATTTTTTTCAATTTTATCGCCTTTACTTACCAAAATTTGGGTCAACGAACCTTGTAGGGGTGCACCAATATGTTTCGCATTATTTTTATCGATTTTTTGATGCTGAACTTTTTCTACTTTAATGCTTTCATCGCGAATTAAAACCGTTCGGGTTTGCCCATTTACTTTAAAAAATACGGTTTTAAATCCATCATTGTCAACTTCGCCAAAGGAAACAAAAGTGATTAACAAGGTTTTACCACGGTCTAATTCCACTACAATTTCTTCACCAGGCTCCATTCCATAAAAGAAATTCTTGGTAGGTAAATTGAACACGTTTCCATACTTTTCATGGTTTTCGTAAGCATCTTTAAAAACCTTTGGATATAATTTATAGGATAAAAAATCAGTAATTTCTAATTGCCGATCCATTCCATCTGCAAATTCTTTTTGAAAAGCTTTAAATTCTTTATCAAAATCGATAGGTTCCAAATGTGCGTTCGGTCGATCGGTATAAGGCTGTTCTCCTTTTAAAATAATCTTCTGAATTTTCTCAGGAAATCCACCAACCGGCTGACCTAAATCGCCTTTAAAGAAATTAATTACCGATTGTGGAAAAGACAAGCTTTCACCTTTTTCCAACACATCTTCAATACTCAAGTTATTGCTTACTAAATACTGCGCCATATCGCCCACCACTTTTGAGCTTGGCGTAACTTTAATAATATCGCCAAACAACAGATTAACTTTCGCATACATATCGGTTATTTCATGAAAGCGATCTGCCAATCCGAGCGATTCAGCTTGTGGTTTTAAGTTAGAGTATTGTCCGCCTGGAATTTCATGTTTATACACTTCTCCACTTCCGGATTTTAAGCCAGATTCAAATGGATAATAAAAAGTTCTGACTTGTTCCCAGTAAATGGAATATTCATTCAATTTTTCCAAATTCATTGGATTTTCTCGCTTGTGGTACTTCATCACTTCTGCAAACGCGTTGAAATTAGGCTGAGAAGTTAGGCCAGACAATCCACCCAAAGCCACATCTACCGCATCAACACCGGCTTCAACCGCATTTAAATAAGTAGAAGCTTGCATAGAAGTGGTGTCGTGTGTATGCAAATGAATAGGAATGTTGATTTCTGACTTTAATGCGGTAATCAATTCGGTAGCAGCTTTTGGTTTTAGCAAGCCTGCCATATCTTTAATGGCTAAAATATGTGCACCTGCATTTTCTAAATCTTTAGCAAGTTGTACATAATATTTTAATGTATATTTTTCTCGTTTTAGATCTAGAATATCTCCCGTGTAGCACATGGCAGCTTCTGCCAAACCTTTGGTGTTTTTTCGAACATGTTGAATGCAAGGTTCAATAGATTGCATCCAATTTTGCGAATCGAATATTCTGAAAATATCCACTCCATTCTCCCAAGATTCGCTTACAAATTTTTCGATTAAATTATCTGGATATGCAGTGTAGCCAACACCATTAGACCCACGCAATAACATTTGAAGTAACATATTGGGCATGGCTTTTCTAAGTATGCGCAAGCGTTCCCAAGGATTTTCATACAAAAATCGCATACAAACATCGAAAGTAGCACCGCCCCAAACTTCCATAGAAAAAACTTCTGGATGGTTTTTAGCAAAGCCTTCGGCTACTTTTTGCATATCGTAAGTTCGCATTCGGGTAGCTAACAAACTTTGGTGAGCATCCCGCATGGTCGTATCGGTAAACTGAATTTTATTTTCGTGCTTCAACCAATCGGCAAAAGCTTCTGGACCTAATTCTGTTAATTTATTTTTTGTTCCTTTTGGGAAATCTCCCTTCACATCAAATTTAGGTACAACTGGTTTCAGAAACTTAGCATCAGGATTTTTCTGTTTAACATTTGGATTTCCATTAACGCTTACGTCTCCTAAGAAAGTTACTAATTTTGTTGCACGATTTCTTGGTTCTTTAATTTCAAAAAGTGCTGGTGTGTTTTTAATATAATTCACCGTTACTTTTCCATCTCGAAAAGTTTGATCTTTTAAAATGTTATCGAGAAAAGCAATATTGGTTTTTACCCCACGTACTCTAAATTCAGCTAAAGCACGACGCATTTTTTTACAAGCATCGTCTAGAGTTCGGCTGCTCGCAGAAATTTTAACCAACATAGAATCAAAAAAAGGAGAAATTGTTGCTCCTTGATAAATGCTACCAGCATCTAGCCGAATACCAAAACCAGAAGCACTTCGGTAAGTAGTGATGGTTCCATAATCGGGTTTAAAGTCGTTTTTAGGATCTTCGGTTGTAATTCTACATTGCACAGCAAAACCATTAACTTCTAATTGTTCCTGACTTTCGATATTAATTTCTGGGCTATTCAAAGGATAATCTGCAGCAATATACAATTGAGTTTTAATTAAATCTACACCTGTAACTACTTCAGTAACGGTATGTTCAACCTGTATTCTTGGGTTTACTTCAATAAAATAAACGCTTCCATCATCGTCGACCAAAAATTCTACGGTACCAACATTATTGTAATTTACGGCTTTACAAATTTTTACCGCATAAGCATATAATTTTTCTTTTAAATCATGGCTTAAGCCATAGGATGGAGCCAACTCAATTACCTTTTGATAACGGCGTTGTACAGAGCAATCTCTTTCGAAAAGATGTACTGTTTTACCGTGGTTGTCGGCCACTATTTGCACTTCAATGTGTTTAGGATTCTCAACAAATTTTTCTAAAAAAACAGTTTCATCTCCAAATGCATTTTTCGCTTCCCGTTTAGATTCGGCATAGGCATTTTTTAGTTCGTATATACTTCTTAAAACACGCATACCTCGACCGCCACCGCCAGATGCAGCTTTCAACATTAACGGAAAACCAATTCGATTGGCTTCATCGGTAGCATCTTGAAGTGTAGTTAAATCCTTTTTGTTCGATTCTATAATAGGAATATCGTTTTCAATGGCCACTTTCTTCGCCATAATTTTATCGCCTAAAGATTCTAAAACAGAAACTTTTGGACCCACGAATATGATATCATTTTCGGCACAAGCTTTTGCAAATTTTGCATTTTCAGAAAGAAAACCATAACCAGGATGTATGGCATCTACTCTATTTTGTTTGGCAACACGAATAATTTCATCAATATTTAAGTAAGGTTTTAAAGGTTCTTCTTCGGCACCAACTTGGTAAGACTCGTCGGCTTTATATCGGTGGAGCGAATAGCGGTCTTCAAAAGTATAGATCCCGACTGTACGAATGCCCATTTCGGTGCAGGCTCTAAAAATTCGAATAGCGATTTCTCCACGGTTAGCAACAAGTACTTTTTTAATGTTCATTATAGTGTTTTTAATTTGAAATGGAATTTCTTAAAAATATAAATTATTATTCAACAATGGGAATAAAAGGCTTTAATTGAAAGTAAACTTTAACAAGATGCGCCATCGAATAATAGTTTAGGTATTATTAAAGCTTTAACGCAGATGGTTTATTTGAAGCTTTACTTTTGCGAAAAAACATACTATGCAATACAAACAAGCTTTACTAGAACCAATTCAATTAGGTGCCTTACAACTAAAAAACAGAGTTATTATGGCACCTATGACGCGAAGCAGAGCAGATAATAAAGATAATGTTCCAACAGATTTACATGCAGAATATTATAAGCAAAGATCTAGCGCAGGTTTAATTATTTCGGAAGGTTCGCAAGTTTCTGAACGTGCCATAGGTTATATTAATACTCCAGGGATTCATACTGAAAAACAAGTAGAAGGCTGGAAAAAAGTAACCAAAGCGGTTCACGATGAAGGCGGACTTATTTTTATACAACTCTGGCATGTTGGAAGAATTTCTCATCCCGATTTTCATCATGGAGAAAAACCTTGGGCACCAAGTGCTATTAATCCAAATGCACAATCTTTTACTCCAGAAGGACTAAAAGATACGGTTACGCCACACGAAATGACTATCGATGAAGTAAAAAAAACCGTTCAAGAATTTAAAGCAGCAGCTAAATTTGCAGCAGATGCCAATTTCGATGGTGTTGAAATTCATGCTTCTAATGGTTATTTATTTCATCAATTCTTTAATAACTCTTCTAACCAACGAACAGACGAATATGGTGGAAGCCTAGAAAATAAAACGCGCTTTTTATTTGAAGTTTTAGATGCTGTAAAAGTATTTATTCCAGAAAACAGAATTGGTATTCGGTTAAACCCTTCGTTACATGGAATTTTTGGTATGGAAGCCGATGAAGAAACCATTCCTACCTTTGAATATATTGTAAAAAAATTAAACGATTATGATTTAGCGTATTTACACTTATCTGAACCATTTAACGATGTTAGTGAATACGATTTTTTGGTAGACAACATCGCCGAACATTTTAGACCTTTATATAACGGAAATTTAATGATTAATGCTGGCTTTAATCGTGAAAGTGGAAATGAAGTAATCGAAAACAAAAAAGCAGATTGTGTTGCTTTTGGCAAGCCATATATATCTAATCCAGATTTGGTTGAGCGTTTTGAAGCTAAAGCAAAACTTACAGATTGGGATGAAGTCACCTTTTATACGCCAGGAAAAAAAGGTTACACAGACTATAATAAATTACCTGTAAACCAAGAATAATACATATTTGATGTATAAAAAAAGCTCGCTAATAGCGAGCTTTTTTTATTTAGGCGTATTTCTTAGTGATTATTGACCTTGAAGGCGAGCCATTAACTTTTGTTGCATTTCTGGATCAGTTTGAACTTTTTGGTAGATTTGTTGGTAATCTTCCATAGTTAAACCTTTTTCTTTAATTTTTGCTTCCATCATGCCTTGAAGCTCTTTGTTTTTAGCTTCTAATTTGGTCATTGCAGCAGCGTGTTGTTTCTTCTCTTCGGCAGATGCGTCTGAATCTTGTTGTGGATTTTGTTCTGCTTGATAAATTTCATTAAAACGCTCAGTTGTTAAACCTTCACCTTCAATAATACCAGCCATTTCCATTTGGGCTTTATTGTTTTCTTGTTGGATGGTTTGGAATACTTCAACAAACATATCGAACTTCTTATCAGAAATTTTTTGCTCCTGAGCAAATACTGAAGTTGAACTTAAAGCGATTGCAAATACGAGTGCAAATAATTTTTTCATGATTTATGTTTTATTAATTTTTGGCAATATATTGATTAATATAGCTAAATAAAAACTTGAATAAAAAACTTTATTGTTTTAATGTAATTTTAGGGTTGAAAAGGCTAACTGTTAATTTTTTCTTTCTTTTTGTTTAGCTTCATCCCAAAAAACATCTAAAGCTTTTAAATCTAAGTCTGTAAATTTCAATTTTTTTTCGTTGAGCTTTTCTTCTATGTACTGAAAACGATTTATAAATTTTTTATTGGTACGTTCCAACGCGTTTTCAGGATTGATTTTTAAAAAACGTGCATAATTAATCATAGAAAAAAGAACATCTCCAAACTCAGCTTCCATTTTATCTTGATGATTAGCCTTTACTTCGTCTTGAAATTCGGCTAATTCTTCTTGCAACTTTTCAAATACTTGCTCAGAATGCTCCCAATCAAATCCAACTCCAGCAACTTTATCCTGTATTCGGTTGGCTTTTACCAAAGCTGGTAAAGATTTCGGAACTCCACTTAAAACACTTTTATTCCCTTCTTTTAGTTTAAGTTTTTCCCAATTTTGTTTTACTTCGGCTTCATCTTTAACTTCTACATCTCCATAAATATGTGGATGTCTATTAATTAATTTTTCGCATAAGCTATCACAAACATCAGCAATATCGAAAGCTTTTTTCTCGCTTCCTATTTTTGCATAAAAAACAAGGTGTAAAAGCAAATCGCCCACTTCTTTTTTAACTTCTTGTAAATTACCATCAAGAATAGCATCGCCTAATTCGTAAGTTTCTTCAATAGTTAAGTGGCGTAGACTCTCTAAAGTTTGTTTTCGATCCCATGGACATTTTTCGCGTAAATCGTCCATTATGTCTAGTAATCTTCCAAATGCAGCTAATTTTTCTTCTTTAGTATGCATATTAAACGCTTTCTACAACATTAGTTTCTAAAGAGATTTCAATTTGATTATGAATCAAATCTTCAAAAGTTTCTCTTTTTCTAATTAAATGTGCTTCACCATTATACCATAAAACTTCGGCTGGACGATAACGCGAATTGTAATTACTAGCCATTGAAAAACAGTAAGCACCAGCATTTTTAAAAGCTAAGATATCGCCTTCATTAATTTCTGTAATCATTTTGTTATTTGCAAAAGTATCGGTTTCGCAAATGTAACCTACAACCGAGTAAAATCTTTTTTTGGCATTTGGATTAGATATGTTTTCGATTTCGTGTTTAGAACCATAAAACATAGGACGTATTAAATGGTTAAAGCCAGAATCGATATGAGCAAAAACCGTAGATGTAGTTTGTTTAACTACATTTACTTTAGCTAAAAAGAAGCCGGCTTCACTCACTAAAAATTTACCGGGCTCGAAAGCCAGCGTTAAATCTCTGCCATAAGACTTACAAAATTCGTTAAAACGTTTGCTAAGTTTTTCGCCTAATTCTTCAACGTTGGTTTCAATATCATTTTCATGGTAAGGAACTTTAAACCCGCTACCAAAGTCTAAAAATTCTAAATCTTTAAAATTCTCGGCAGCATCAAATAAAATTTCGGCTGCATGAAGAAAGACTTCAATATCTAAAATATCACTACCAGTATGCATATGAATGCCATTGATGTGCATTCCTGTGTTTTCGACAATACGTAAAATGTGTGGCATTTGGTGAATCGAAATTCCAAATTTAGAATCGATATGTCCTACCGAGATGTTAGTATTACCACCTGCCATTACGTGTGGATTTATACGAATACAAACCGGAACTTTTGGATGTTTTGTTCCAAATTGCTCTAAAATAATTAAGTTATCAATATTAATTTGAACGCCTAATTTTACAGCTTCTTCTAGCTCTTCAACTGAAACACCATTAGGTGTATAAATAATTTTTTGAGCAGGGACACCAGCTTTTATACCCAATTTTACTTCTTGAATAGAAACCGTGTCCAAAGCACTTCCTAAGCTATTAAATAATTTTAAGACTGAAATATTTGAGAGTGCCTTCACGGCGTAATGCAAACGCAAGTGTTTGACTTTTTGAAAAGCATTTTGTAGTCGTTTATACTGCGAAATCATTTTTTCACTGTTGTACACATAAATCGGGCTACCATGCTCCGATGCAATTTTCAATAAGTCTGTTGTTTCCATTGAAGTAAAAATTACTTGATTTGTAAAATAGTTTATAATCTTCTGTTTATAAAGACACGCAAAAGTGCGAAAAGTTTAGTTGTATACATAATAATCAAAAAAAAATCCCGCTCGATGGCGGGATTTTATCTTATGCATTAAAAAACTTACTCCGCCATATTGCTGAATTAAAGTTTTTACCCTTGGCAAAACCATAGTAAAGTGCAATACCACCAACCCATTTAAACATAAAAATAAATAGCAAAAAGAATTCTGTACCTGAATTTTGATCCATAAAAAAGCCTTTGGGCACTAAGTAAGTAAGCAATAAACTTAGGACAAATATGGTAAACATAAAGGTTTCGAAGGTTTTAAATGGCCACATCATTGCTTTACGAAGTGGATGTAAATCTGAACCCCATTTATGAATAAAGTAATAATATCCGTTTCCCATAGGCGCAAATAGCAATGGGTCGTCTGCATTTTCTAACTTAAACAGTTTTGCTGGTGCCATCATTTTAAAGCCATCTAAGCTAATATTGTGCTTTTCTTCTAAAGTCTTAATTTTGGTAATCGCTTCGTAGGGAAGTTTTCCTTTGTATAGTTTAGAATCTAAAAAACGCAATCTATAGTTTACACAAATTTTTTCAATTTGAGTAATATGATAAATTTTATCCGTTTCTATTAAGTCGAATTGAAAAGCATTATGTTTCTCTCCTTCTGCATTTTCAATACGTTGTAAGATAGCTTCGTCGCTTTTATTTGTTTCGCTTAACAGCGCTTCAACTTCAGCTAAAATATGTGTTGTACTAGATTTTTCCCTTACAGCATCTAACCTACTTTTAATATTCGTATTTTCTAGCATAGCATTATTTTTTTCAAATATAAAAGTATGAAGCAAAATACATTATCTACAAATAGAATTTGAATTTTAACGCTTGTTAAGTAAATATTGAAGCAAAAATACTTGTTAACGCAAAACTGCCCCTAATTGATCTTCAAATTGTTTTAAAAATTTGCTCATGGTTTTGTCAATTTGCTTGTCGGTAAGTGTTTTAAAAGCATCTTGAAAAGTAAAACTTACTGCATAACTTTTTTTGCCTTCTGGTAGACTTTTACCTTCATAAACATCGAATAAGTTGACTGACTTCAGAATCTTCTTATCTACTTGATAAGCAATTTCGGTAATCGCATCAAAACGAACCGATTGATCTATAAGCAATGCAAAATCTCTTCGAACACTCGGAAATTTTGGTATTTCTTGAAATACAAAACGATTGTTCTTTGCCAATTTTATAATTAAATCCCAATTAAAATCGGCGTATAAAACTTCTTGTTCTATGCCAAATTCTTTTAAAATAGATTTGTTTACCCTTCCAAAATCGACCAAAACCTTGTCTTTTGTGGAAAGCGCTAAACCTTCTGCAAAAAAACTGAGATTTGTAGTAGCAATTGCTGTGTTTTCGATACCCAATCGCAATAAGATGCTTTCAATAATTCCTTTCAAATAAAAGAAATCTGTATGAATTTGTTGGGTTTTCCAACTTTCTGGATTTTCCATTCCGCTTACAAACAAACTTAAATGTTTGTATTCTTCTCTTTTCTTTTTTTGATGGTACGTTTTTCCGAACTCGAAAAACTTTAGGTCGGAATTTTGTCGGTTTAAATTATAAGCCAAACTTTCTAATCCTGAAAAAAGCATACTTTGGCGTAAAACCGATAAATCTTGACTTAAAGGATTTAAAATCTCAACGTTTTCTGAAGCTGATAAACTTGTTGTGAAATCAGTATATTTAGGCGTGGTTAAAGAATTTGCCATGGTTTCGTAAAATCCTTTAGCTACTAACAATTGTGCAATAACTTGTTGAATTTTATGGTCTTCAAATTTATCTGAAATGGCTACTGAAACATTAAATTTATCATTTAACTTAATGTTGTTATAACCATACACTCTAAGAATTTCTTCAATAACATCTACTTCGCGTTGTACATCTACACGGTAAGCAGGTATGGTTAATCCCATTCCACTTTCTGAAACATTGTTTACTTTAATTTCTAAGGAAGACAAGATGGTTTTAATAATACCAGAATCGATTTCTTCTCCAATAAGTTGATTGATTTTATCGAAGGTTAAAAACACCTGAAAATCCTCTATTTTTTTAGGATAAAAATCATCGATATCACTGCTTATTTTTCCACCTGTTAATTCTTCAATTAAAATGGCAGCTCTTTGCAAGGCATATTCTGTAATGTTCGGATCGATACCACGTTCAAATCGAAAAGATGCATCTGTATTTAAGCCATGTCTTTTTGCTGTTTTCCGGATATTTACAGGATCAAAATATGCGCTTTCTAAAAATATGCTCGATGTAGATTCGGTTACTCCAGAATTAAGGCCACCAAAAACACCTGCAATGCACAAAGGTTTTTTATCATCACAAATCATTAAATCTTCTTCGTGAAGTTCGCGTTCCACTTCATCTAGTGTGGTAAATTTTGTTCCCTTAGGAAGGGTTTTTACAACAATTTTATTTCCTTTAATTTTATCTGCATCGAAAGCATGTAGCGGTTGTCCTAAATCATGCAAGACAAAATTAGTAACATCTACTACATTATTTATGGGTTTTAATCCAATAGCTTTTAATCTATTTCGCAACCAAAGTGGAGATTCTTTTACCTGAATATCGCTGATGGTTAAGCCACAATACCTAGGTGCTAGTTTAGAGTTTTCTACTTTTATATTAATACGTTTGCTTCTATCTTCCACATGAAAACTGCTAACCGGTGCTGTATTAATAGGTGCATTTTTTTCAATTTGAATTAAACCAGCGCGCAAATCGCGAGCTACTCCCCAATGGCTCATGGCATCGGCTCGATTTGGTGTTAAGCCTATTTCAAATACTTTATCGTTTTCAATTTCAAATAATTCATGTAAAGCTGTGCCAGGTTCTACATTTTCATCTAAAACCATAATACCGTCATGGCTGTTACCTAATCCAATTTCATCTTCAGCACAAATCATTCCGTGGCTAGCTTCGCCTCGAATTTTACCTTTTTTAATCTTTAAAGCTTCGCCTTTTTGGTTGTATAAAGTTGTGCCAACAGTTGCCACAGGAACTTTTTGTCCTTTAGCTACGTTGGGTGCACCACAAACAATTTGAAGGTTTTTATCTTCGCCAATACAAACTTCGGTAAGTTTTAAACGGTCTGCATTGGGGTGTTGCTTACATGCAACCACTTCGCCCACAACAATACCTTTTAAACCGCCCTTAACCGATTCGAAATCAGTAATTCCTTCTACTTCCAAACCAAGGTCAGTTAACAACTCTCCTACTCTTTCTGCACTTAGTTTGGTGTTAATAAATTGTTTTAACCAATTGTATGAAATCTTCATTTATTAATATTTAGCAATGCATATTATTAAAAATATACAATTTTAATGCAATTTTTAACCCGCAAATATAAGCATCCTATTTTTTTAAATCCTAGATTTTACAAACTGAATTTAATGGATTTTCAAAAGGGTTTTACACCTAAAAATTGATAATTTTTAAATTTAATAGGCTATGCTTCTAACAAAAGAACTGCTTGATGATTTTATAAAAAAATAATCTTAGATTGAGTATAAGGCTGGATGCTTTTTGTTTACAGTACAGAAGATTATTTTAATGAAAAAAGCTAAAAATTAAGTATTAAAATAAACTGTTTTACAATTGGCAAACTCCAACAAACCTTCTATTCCTAATTCTCGTCCGTAACCCGAATTTTGTGTACCTCCAAAGGCTAATCGCGGATCGCTTTTTACCAATGAGTTTACAAAAACAGCAGCATCTCTAAACTCAGGAATTATTTTTCGAGCAAACTCCAAATCTTTTGTAAATAAGGAAACACCAAGACCATATTTTTCATGATTTGCAAGTTGTATAGCTTCATTTGTACTTGTAAATTTTGCAATAGCCAATAAAGGCCCAAAAGTTTCTTCATTAAAAATAGGCATTTCTGGTAATGCATTTTCTACCAAAGTAGGTTCAAAAAAAGTTGATTTGCGTTTTCCGCCATAGCGAATTTTCGCTCCCATTTCAATAGATTTTTGCAATTGTTTCTCAAGGTTTTCTGCTAAATCTTCTCTTGCTAACACACTTATATAGGTGTCTTCACATAAAGGATTCCCTGTTTTTAATTGTTTTACTTTTTCTTCTAACAGCCTTAAAAATTCTTCATAAATAGCATTATGTACTAACAAACGTTTTCCAGCAATACAACTTTGACCTGTATTTTGAAAGCGAGCTTTTATACAGGTATTGGCAGTTTTTTCTAAATCTGCATCTTTAAATACGATTAAAGCATTACTACCTCCCAATTCTAAAACCGATTTTTTAATGTATTTTCCTGCTAAGCACGCAACCGCACTCCCAGCCTTGGTACTTCCGGTTAAAGTAACTCCGGTTACAAACGGATGACTTATTATGCTTTCTGTTTGTTTTTCTTTAATAATTAAATGTTGAAAAAAATACTTGGGTAAACCAGCTTCAGCAACTAAATTTTCTAGGTGTTGTGCAGACTGCAATACATTATCTGCATGTTTTAACAACACAGCATTACCTAACATAATTGCAGGAGCTAAGCAACGCATTACCTGCCAATACGGATAATTCCAAGGCATAATGGCTAATAAAACTCCAGAAGCTTCATAATGAATTTCACTTAAACTTGCGTCAGTGTCAATTTTTTTTGGTTTCAAAAATGTTTCTGCATGTTCAGCATAAAATCTACAAACCCAAGCACATTTTGTGATTTCAGCCTTAGCTTGCGAAATGGGTTTGGCCATTTCTAAGGTCATAGACTTCGCTAACTTTTCTTGGTCTCTCTCTAATAAATTTGCTAAATTTTGTAAAACAATACTTCGCTTACTAAAATTAAAAGTTTTATAATTTTCGAATGCTTCCTTGGCCAGATGAATCGAAGATTTTACTTGCGCATTACTGATGTACGTATACGAATTAAAAAAATCTTTGGTATATGGATTTTGTAACTGAATCATGAAGTTGAAATTTTAGAATTTAATCCTGCTTAACCCACATTTTATCTTCGTTTAAACGGAAGCTTCCTTTAAAATTAAAATTGCACTCATTCGGAGCAATAAGCGATAAAAATATTCCTTTTTTGGCATCTTCATATAAATGATAAATTTCTCCAACGATGGGCTCGAAATTATAGGTAGCGCTGTAAATTAAATTATTATACTCGTATTGCTGCATTAAAGCTTCGTATTCCTTTTTTAAAGCATCATATTTAGTTTGAATTTGATGATTTACCTTCTGAATGTTGTTGTTTTTCCAGGAAGTAACATCTGTAGGTGTAATTTTTGGTGCCCCAGTATTGGTGGCGTAGGGAAGCAAACTAGCATCGTATTTTTCTTCTTCTACATTATAGACTACTTGATCTGGTTTTTTCTTAGCCATCAATTTTTTTTCAAAAGTCTATAATTATAAGCGGTATCGCTTCTTCCTTAGAATAAATTTAAGTTTTGGAAGCATGAATTCAATTTTCTAAAAGTAAAATGAAATTACATTTTATGGTTTAGATGGCTAATGTATATTTGTAGCATGGAACATTTTGTAGTATCGGCAAGAAAATATAGACCTGAGAAATTTAAAGATGTGGTTGGACAACAAGCCATCACCAATACTTTAGACAAAGCAATTGAGCAAAACCACTTGGCACAAGCCTTGCTTTTTACGGGTCCGCGTGGAGTTGGCAAAACTTCTTGTGCTCGAATCCTGGCCAAAAAAATTAATCAAGATGATGCTACCGATGCTTCGACAGATTTTTCTTTCAATATATTTGAATTGGATGCTGCATCGAATAATTCGGTTGAAGATATTAGAAGCTTAACCGATCAGGTTCGCATTCCACCACAAACTGGAAAATATAAAGTATATATTATTGATGAAGTTCATATGCTTTCGCAGGCGGCATTTAATGCCTTTTTAAAGACTTTAGAAGAACCTCCAAAACATGCTATTTTTATTTTAGCAACTACCGAGAAGCATAAAATTATTCCTACTATTTTATCGCGTTGCCAAATATTCGATTTTAAGCGAATAACGGTAAACGATATTAAATTACATTTACACGAAATTGCTAGTAAAGAAGGTGTAAATGCGGAAGATGATGCCTTACATATTATTGCACAAAAAGCAGATGGTGCAATGCGTGATGCACTTTCTACCTACGATAGAGTTGTAAGTTTCTCAGGAAAAAACCTAACCCGTAAAGCGGTAACTGAAAATTTAAATGTATTAGATTATGACACGTTTTTTACAACGACCGATTTAATTCTGGGAAACAAAATCCCAGACGTATTGGTGTTTTTTAATGCTATATTGGCGCAAGGTTTCGATGGTCAACATTTTATTGGTGGCTTAGCCAACCATTTTAGGGATTTGTTGGTTTGTAAAAATGCAGCAACCATTCCATTATTAGAAGTTGGCGAAAACACAAAAGAAAAATACAAAATACAGTCTGAAAATACGGATTACCCTTTCTTAATGAAGGGAATCGATTTAGCAAATGCCTGTGATTTTGAATACAAAACTAGTTTAAATCAGCGTTTGCATGTAGAATTATGCCTAATGAAGTTAGCTTCAATTACAAACTCTACGCCTCTTGAAAAAAAAAAACTAGAACAACAAATTTTAAATCCTGAGCAAGTTGAAGCTACAAATAGTCCTTTAGAAAATTCGACTTTTAACAAGAACACTATTACGCCGGCTCAAGTAAAATCTACCCAAGAAGAGTCCTTGGCTACTAAGGTAAAAGAAGAAACTAGCAGCGATTCATCTTCAGCAAAAAACAAAGAAACTTATCTTGATAATGGCCTAAAAGAAGATGCTAAAACAGTTAAAGAAGCTACATCTGAAACTCTAAACCAACCTGTTTCTGGTCTTTCTTTAAGCGCTATAAAAAAGAAAAAACAATTATTGCAAGAACAAAAAAACAATCAAAAAGAAGAGATTGTTTTAAACGAAGAATTTACAAAAGAAGATTTTTTACAAGCCTGGCAGGACTACATAGCATTGCTAGAAAAAAAGGGGAATAAAATTTTACCTTCAACTTTAGCTACCGGTAATCCTGAATTAAAAGGGCTCAATATACATTTAACTTATCCGAACAACACTATGAAAGATAGTGTACTAAAAGCACAAAATAAGCTACTTAGTTTTTTAAAAGATAAGCTACAAAACACACATCTGGAGATTGTAATCGATATAAATTTTCAAGATGAAAAAAAATACGCTTATACACCAAGAGAAAAGTATAAGAAAATGCTAGAAAGCAATCCTGATTTAGAAAAATTGCGTAAAACATTCGACTTAGATATATAATATGTTAGGACTAAAACTTCCCACAGATCCAAGGTGGATAAATATTGCTGAAAAAAATATTGAAGAAATTTTAATCGATCATGCTCATTGCGAGCAAAAAGCAGCTTCTACAGCTATTTCTTTAATTGTTAGTTTTCCAGAATACACTGAGTTGGTAAATGAAATGACTGATTTAGTGCAAGAAGAAATGAGCCATTTTAAAATGGTGCACGATTTATTACGAGAAAAAAGAATTCCTTTAGGACGCGATCGTAAAGACGAATATGTAATACAACTGCTTAAATATTTTCCAAAAGGTGGAAGCAGAACAGATCAACTTACACATCGCTTAATGTACGCTGCCTTAATTGAAGCTAGAAGCTGCGAACGTTTTAGGTTGCTATCTGAAAATTTAAAAGACATAAAATTAGCTCGTTTTTACAGAAAATTAATGATTAGTGAAGCTGGTCACTACACCTTATTTTTGAAATTGGCAAGACAATACGGAGATGAAGAAGTAGTTAATAAAAAATGGAAGTTACTACTTGATTTTGAAGCAGATATTATGAAAAATTTGAGTAAAAAAGAGAGCATTCACGGATAAAACAATCTAACACCTATTTAAATATTCAATGTAATAAGTACATGGAAAGAAGATTTTAATATCCATATAATTAAATAAAAAACCCTCGTAACGAATATTTACAAGGGTTTTAGCTTTAAATTTGAGTTATTTTACTCACTCACCCAGCTCATTAATCTGTTTTTGAAAAACTCGTACTTTACTAGAAAGAACATAAAAGTGATCATCGCTACAAAGTAGAAAATTAAGATACCGGCTAAGGTAAATAAGTACAATTCTACGCCAAATAGCTCAAAAATATGTATTGACAAGAACACTATCAAAGAGCCAATGTGAAAAGCTTTTAACTGTTTTTTCAATGAAGTTTTAAAAACACCAGACAGGAAGTTCCAAGGCATAAGTTCGTTGCTAATTTCAATTTTATTTGCTCTGAAATTGACGATTACATCTATATTGAAATCGAGCTTGACTCTAAGTTGGTTTTTATTCTCAATGTACTTGTAATTGAAAAGCTGTAAATTGGTTATGATTTTTTCTTTTTTATGAGTCATATTTTAAATTTTTAGCTTAAATGCAATCACCACCATTCTGGATTTGCATTTCTTCTACTACACCAGACATTAATTGTGAACCAACTGCACCACCTATTATTGCTCCTAAACCAGGCGCAACTGTAAAGCCAAGCATGCCACCGAAAATACCGCCAGCTGCATCAGCGAATCTGACTTGATGTCTAGGATTACAGCCCCAAAACTTGCTATTAATTGAATCATTTTTTTTGTTATTCCAAAATTTATCTGAAGCGATTAATATAGAGATAAACATATCCATATTTTCTTCATCTTTTAAAGTTAAATTATTTTCAGCTCTAAGTATTTCAATTTCTGTAATTGCATCATTAACAGAAGGGTTATTTTTAATAAATTTTTCCAATAATATAGACAACTTTACAGAAATATCCCCTTGATTTCTAAATTTATTATTCAATTCCAGCATTGTTTCTTTGTAATCAAATTCGTTTTTGTCTTTTTTATCAAAGAGTTCTTCTGTAACTTTTATTACGAGACTCAATTCAGCATCTTCAAAATATTCTGGATATAATACTTTATTGATATTTAAAAGTTCTTCCGCGAATATATTTAAATTATTAGGTATTATTTCTTGTGTTCTATTTTCATAATAATATTCTAATCCAGAATTGTGTATTTCTCCCATATCAGCGTCACCATAACTATATAAAAGACTTTTAGGTTCAACATCGTTATTTTCATTTTGAAACGAAGGGTCTTTTGTACAAGAAATAGACATTATTAAACTCATAATTAAAATTAAAGGTATTGTATTATTTTTTAAAATTTTCATTATATAAATTTTTTGCTCTTTAAAATAGAGCATTGAACATTATTTTTGGATAAATTTTTCAGATTGATATTTGAAAAGTTTAATGCCGAGCTAAGTAAAAAGCTTACAACGTAAATACTGAAAAATCCAGTAGCGCTGTGTGTGTGTGAATCTTTTTGTTTTGTCTAAATTTCATTTTACTAACATACAAATAATATTTCTTTCTCCTTTGCAGATTTTCTGCAATTAATATTTAGCTTTATCTACTCTATTACAATGACTTACAGCATTTTAACAAAAACTGATATCAGGTATTTTTAAGTTATAAAGGCAAATTTTGAGTTTCATCACAAAAAAAAAGCCGCTTAAACTGAGTTGTTTAAAACGGCTTTTTATACGTAATTAGGATATTAATTAATCTACATTATCATGTAAAAAAGAATTGTTTGAGCGGAAATTGATATCACCGTTTTCGTCGCTATGCAAAGAAGTACGCGAAATTTTAGTTTCACCGATTTTACGAGAATTATCTAACTCAACTCCTGCCCTTTTATATGCAGGTTGTTTTTCAATTTCATCTACACTTTGGTTATTTCTAAATTTATAATTGAACATCTTCATCTTTGCTTTTCGTTCTGCAGCACGTGCTGATAAGTCTTTTATAGAAGCATTCATCGGATCTATATCTTCATTTTTTGAAGGGCTAGATTCAGTTTGCTTAGGCGTTTCAACTCGGGTTTGAAAGTTAAAAGACTCATCTTCCTGGGTTTCTGGTTGAGATACTTTTTTAGATTCACTTTTAGGGGCTTCGTCTTCTAATTCACCTAAGTCGTAGCGTCTAATAGCAGATGATGAACTTTCCTGATTTTGTAAAGCGTTTGTTTGAACAGCAGAAGATAAATCTTCTTCATCTTTTACTTCTAGATCAAATAAATTTTTCACTTCATCTTCTAATTGAAATAACTTTTTGTTTTCTTGTGAAGAATCTCTTTCAACAGAATTTGAATTTTGATTTGGCTTTAAAGGAAAGTCAAATGTTAAAGGTAGTACTTGTATGTTTTCTTCAGTTTGTTGAACTGATTTATTCTCTACCTCATTAATTTCGAAATCTTCTGCTTCAAAATTTAATTCTTCAGTCTCCACTTCAATCGATTTAATGGCTTCTGTAGTAGCGATTAGCTGTTCTTTGTTTTCTTCTTCCACAACACCAAACTCAGCCGTTGTATCATCGCTTTCTTCGCTTTCTAGCGTATGTACTATTCTAGATGTTGTGTTTTGTGCTTTTGTAGACTCATCATCTAAAGGTGGAGTTAAAGTCTTAGTCTTCAACTTGCGTTCAACTTTTTGATCTTCGTCTAAAGTATGTATTATTTTTTTAGTTTCTGTATTTACAATAGCGTCTTGTTGTTCGGTATCAAAACCAGTGGCAATAATGGTAACCGAAATTGAATCGTCTAAGCTTTCGTCTTCTCCTACACCCATAATAATGTTAGCAGAATTACCAGCTTCTTCTTGTATATGATCGTTAATTTCTCCAATTTCATCTAAGGTAATTTCATCGGTTCCTGATACAATTAAGAGCAATACATTTTGTGCACCACTAATTTTGTTATCGTTAAGCAATGGTGAATCTAGTGCTTTTTCGATAGCTATTTTAGAACGGTTTGAGCCTGAAGCCACTGCCGAACCCATAATAGCAGTTCCGCTATTACTTAGTACGGTTTTAGCATCTTTTAAATCGATGTTTTGTGTATAGTGGTGTGTTATTACTTCTGCAATACCACGCGATGCAGTTGCTAAAACTTCATCTGCCTTAGAAAAACCAGCTTTAAAACCAAGGTTTCCGTAAACTTCACGTAATTTATTATTATTAATTACAATAAGTGAATCAACTTCCTTACGCAATTTTTCAACACCGATTTGGGCTTGTTCGTTTCTAGTTTTACCTTCAAACTGAAAAGGGCTTGTTACAATACCAACGGTTAAAATATCCATATCTTTGGCTTGTTTGGCGATAACAGGTGCTGCACCAGTTCCTGTTCCTCCACCCATTCCTGCAGTAATAAACACCATTTTAGTATTGGTGCTTAATAGGTTTTTTAAATCGTCAAAACTTTCTAAGGCAGCCTGTTCTCCTACTTCAGGATTTGCGCCAGCGCCCAAACCTTCGGTTAAATTAACTCCTAATTGAATTTTAGTTGGCACGGGACTATTTTCTAGCGCTTGCGAATCGGTATTACAAACTACAAAATCTACCCCTTTTATTCCTTGACGAAACATATGGTTTATTGCATTTGAACCGCCGCCACCAACGCCAATTACTTTAATTACGTTGGATTGGTTTTTTGGTAAATCGAATGCAATGCTATCGAAGTCGTTTTGATCCTTGTTACCCATAATTACTTATTTTAAATTTATTCTGCTTTATCTAATATATCTTTTAATTTCTCTACAAACCGATCGAAAAAACTTTGTCTTGGACCTGTTGAGCCCTTGCCATTTTGCTGTGTAGCATCTTCGTTGAGTTGTTCAGTTTGTTTATTTTCGGTAGATGTTTCATCTGTCTTTGAAACTTCTACTTGTCTATTTTCAGTAGAATTATCTTCTTGTTCTTCTTCATTTTCTTGCTCCTGATTGCTTATGGATTTCATTAATAAACCAACAGCGGTTGCAAAAATAGGACTCGTTGTTTCGCGTTCGGTGTCTCCTGCTAAATGTTCGTTTGGAAAACCAATACGCGTATCCATTCCGGTAATATATTCTACTAATTGCTTAAGGTGTTTTAATTGTGCGCCACCTCCTGTAATTACAATACCAGCAATCAATTTTTTGCGTTGTTCTTCGTGACCGTAGTTTTTAATTTCTAAAAAAGCTTGTTCAATAATTTCAACTGCACGGTAATGAATAATTTTGGATAAATTTTTTAATGAAATCTCTTTAGGTTCTCTACCGCGAAGTCCAGGAATAGAAACAATCTCGTTTTCTTTATTTTCTCCTGGCCATGCAGAACCAAACTTTACTTTTAACAATTCGGCTTGTTTCTCGATAATGGAGCATCCATCTTTTATGTCTTCAGTAATAACATTTCCTCCGAATGGAATTACAGCGGTATGGCGAATAATTCCATCTTTAAAAATCGCTAAATCTGTTGTTCCACCTCCAATATCGATTAAAGCGACACCTGCTTCTTTTTCTTCTTGACTTAAAACAGCGTTAGCAGATGCTAAAGGTTCTAAGTTTACGCCGCCTAATTCTAAGCCAGAATTAGTTACGCAACGTACAATGTTTCTAATTGACGAAATTTGTCCGACAACTACATGAAAATTAGCTTCAAGTCTTGCTCCGTGCATACCGATAGGTTGAGTAATTTCGGCTTGACCATCTACTTTGTATTCTTGGGGTAATACATGAATAATTTCTTCTCCAGGTAGCATTACTAGTTTATGCACTTGGTCGCATAGTTCTACGATGTCTTTTTCTTCAATTACTTCATCAAAATTTTGACGGGTAATGTAGTCACTATGTTGTAAGCTACGTATATGTTGTCCTGCAATACCCACCATTACTTTTTTAACATCAATACCTGCGTCTGTTTCAGCTTCTTTAATAGCTTGTTGGATAGATTGTATAGTTTGGGTAATATTATTTACAACACCGCGATGTACGCCTAAACTTTTAGATTTTCCAATACCGAGTATTTCAACTTTTCCATACTCATTTTTACGCCCAATCATGGCCACAATTTTTGTGGTTCCGATGTCTAAGCCTACTGCAATTTTTTCATTTTCCATGTTACTCAAAATATTACTTTTTGGTACAGACAACTTGTTTCCCAAATTGTAAATCTACATTCATATAATCCTTTAACCTTCCATCTTTTTTTGCTTTAGCAAAAAAAGCTTTGAAGTTAGCGAGCTTTAGTTCGATGTTATTTAAATCACCAAAATCTATTTTAAAATCGGCATCTCTTATTTCAACATATAATTCTCCCAAACCATTTTTATGTATTGAAGTAATTTGTTGTTGCAAAAATGAGTCTTGATGTATAGCCTTAGCTAATTTAAAGAGCTGTATTGCTTCTTTAGAATCGAATCCAAAGGCAATAGGAACTCTAGCTGAATAATGGGATGAAGTTGGCATAATTAAGCCATCTTCGTCGATATACTGAAAACCGCCGTCTAAAAATCGAAGTATGGGTTTGCGTTGTTCAATTTCAGCACCCAAAATTCCATCTACTGTTAAATAGACTTGCGCATTTTTAATCATATCGTTGGTTTCCAAATTATTTTCCAAAACTTTCAAATCTACGTTTTCTTTTGTTAAATTTTGAAAGGTCTCATCACTTTGTATTAACAATTTATAAACATCATTTTCTTGTATATAGAATTCAGCAACTTCTGCAAATTGAATATCTACGGACTTTACTTTTTTTAGTTGATTTCTTTGATTAGCAAAACCATATAAAAAAAGCAAACTAGCTACTAAGGCTATAAATAATATGTTATTCCAATTCCATTTCATACTTGAAATAGCTTTTAATTTTTTGTGCTTCTACGCCTATATCTCCGGCTCCTAGTAATAAAACAACAGAGCAAGTTGTATCTTTAATGCTGCTTAGCATTTCGGTTTTTTCAATTATTTTTACGGGTTTATTTTGTATTTTATTTGCTAAAAAAGCTGCATTAATTCCTTCGATTGGTTCTTCTCTAGCTGGGTAAATTTCAAGTATACAAATTTCATCAAAAAGCATTAAACTTTGGGCAAAATCTTCAGCAAATTTTTGAGTTCTACTAAATAGGTGTGGCTGAAAGATAAGCATCAGGTTTTCATTGGGATGCATTTCTTGAGCGGCCTGATGAGCAGCAGCAATTTCGGTTGGATGATGTGCATAATCATCTACGATACTTAATTTTTCTTCGTTTAAAAGATAATTAAATCTTCGTTGTACACCTTTAAAAGTTGCTAAAGAAGCTGCAAAACTTTCAATTTTTTCAGGTTGATAATATGCAGCCAATGCAATAGCAGAAATAGCATTAAATAAGTTATGCTTCCCAGGTAATGTAAGTTGTATATTAGTTAGCGTATTATACCTAGTAACTAAATCGAAAAAATAACTACCGCTTCGAACTCGAATATTTTTTGCATAAATAGAGTCTGTACTCATAAAACCAATCTTTTCGCCTTTTAGACTTAATTCGCTTGCTACAAATACCTTTTTAGTTACTTGTTTTGCAAATGCATTAAAATTTTCTAGCAAAACATCTGCAGTACCATAAATTTCTAGGTGGTCTGCATCTGTAGAAGTAATTACAGCCACTGTTGGATGCAATTGTAAAAATGAACGGTCAAACTCATCGGCTTCTACTACAAAAACATCTTCTCCTGTAGAAATATAATTGGTTTGCTCTTCGTTTAAAATACCACCTAAAAAGGCAGTTACACCCACTCCATTTTCCTTTAAAATGTGCGTTAAAATTGAAGTAGTTGTTGTTTTTCCATGTGTTCCTGCAACTGCTAAACAAAATTTATTATGCGTTAACTTACCTAATAATTCGGCACGTTTAATGGTAAATAATTCTGTTTGAAGCATAAACTTCCAAAGTTTGGATTGTTTGGAAATTGCGGGGGTAAAAACAATTGCAGTTGTTTTGTGATGTAATTTTTGAAGCTGTGCTATTGTTTTTTCTTCTTCAAATTGAATTTGAATGCCTTCTTCTTGAAGTTTTTGTGTTAAAGCAGAAGCTGTTCGGTCGTAACCTAAAACTTGTTTTTGTTTTTGATGAAAGTAGCGTGCTAATGCACTCATACCAATACCACCGATGCCTACAAAAAAGTAAGTTTCGATAGTTTGTATGTGGGTTAAGGCTTTCATTAATATTGTGCAATAATTTTTTCAACTTCATCTACAATAGCAGATGTAGCTTCAGGTTTGGCTAATTTTTTAATATTATTAGCTAAGCTGTTTTGTTTTTGTTCATTTTTTAAAATATCCAAAAATTGAGTTTGAAATTCTTTTTCTAAATTTTTTTCTGCAATACTTATAGCTGCATTTTGCTCTTCAATAGCATGGGCATTTTTAGTTTGATGATCTTCTGCAACATTGGGCGATGGAATAAAGATAACTGGCTTAGCTACCACGCATAATTCACTTACTGAACCTGCGCCAGCACGAGAAATAATAAAATCGGCAGCGGTGTAGGCTTCATTCATTTTCTGAATAAATTCAACCACACAAACAGATTCTGAATTTAGATTTTGATAGGTTTCAAAATAAAACTTACCCGTTTGCCATAATACCTGAACATCATTTTTCTTGAAGAAATTTAAATTTGCAGAAACTAATTCGTTAATGCGTTTTGAGCCAAGGCTACCTCCAATTACTAAAAGTACTTTTTGAGTTGAATTAAAATTGAATATTTTTTTAGCATCAGATGCATTTCCACTTAATTGAAGCACATCTCTTCGAATTGGGTTACCTGTAAATATAATTTTTTCTTTTGGAAAGTAGCGCTCCATATTGGGGTAAGCAACACAAATGGCATTGACCTTTTGGGCAACCCATTTATTGGTTATTCCTGCATAGGAGTTTTGCTCTTGTATTAAACTAGGAATTCCTTTTTGCGTAGCGGCTTTAAGCAAAGGCCCGCTTGCAAAACCACCCGTTCCAATTGCAATGTCGGGTTTAAATTGTGAGATTATCTTTCTAGCCTTAAGTAGGCTACTTATTAGCTTAATAGGAAAAAGCAGATTAGATAAAGTTAATTTACGTTGAATACCAGCAATCCAAAGGCCTATAATTTTAAATCCAGCTTGTGGTACTTTTTGCATTTCCATTCGGTTATTTGCTCCAACAAATAAAATTTCTGAGTCAGGATATCTGTGCATAATTTCTTGAGCTATTGCTATAGCTGGAAAAATATGACCACCAGTGCCTCCACCAGATAAAATGACTTTTAATTTTTTCATACCGTTTCGCTCATAATTTCTAATGGATTTTCGGCTTCTTCATCAATATTTTGAATTCTTTCTTTCAAAATTTCGTTTTCTCTATTGGCTTTAACGCTTTGTAAGATTCCTAAGGAAATACAGGTCATCCAGATGGAAGTCCCACCGCTACTAATTAAGGGTAAAGTTTGCCCTGTTACAGGAAAAACTTGTACAGCAACACCCATATTTATAAATGCTTGAAAAACAAAAGGCAAACCAACTGCCAAAACTAATAGTTGGGCAAATTCATTTTCAGATTTAGTAATTATAATTGCAATTCTTCCTAATATAATTAAATAGCAAATAATTACAGCAAAACCGCCAATTAAACCCATTTCTTCAACAATAATGGCATAGATAAAATCTGAAGAAGATTGCGGTAAAAAGTTGCGCTGTATGCTTTTACCTATTCCACTTCCAGTAACACCGCCACTGGCAATTGCTATTTTAGCTTTTGTAATTTGATACTGCTCTTCTATATTTTCATTGCTGGAAAAATTTTCAACTCTACTTATCCAAGTATCTACTCGGTTAGGAAACAAACCAGGGAAAGCTTTTGCAGTTAAACCAAATACCAATACAAAAACTAAAGCTGTACCAATTACAATTCCTATATATTTTAAAGGATAACCTCCTAAAAAACAAAGTAAAATAGTAAGACCAAATAACATGGCTGCAGTTGAAAAATTTGCTGGAAAGATTAATCCGATAACAGCAAAAACTGGTAACCATAGGGGTAATAAACTTTGTTTAAATGTAATATTTAGGTCTTTAATTTTGGCTAAGTAGCGGGCTACATAAACCAACAAGACTACCAATGCTAAACTAGAAGTTTGAAAAGACATATTAACAATAGGTACGCGAATCCAACGGCTTGCATTGGCACCACCCATGGTATTTCCTTGCAATAAGGTAAAAAGCAATAAGACCACCACAAAAGGAAGTAATAGAGCAGATAAACCACGAAAATATCGATATGGGATTTTATGAGTTGCATACATCAGCAAAAAGCCGATAAATATATGTACAAAATGCTTTACTAAATAGGCAAAAGTACTGCCACTACCACCATTTAAGTAGGCTAAATTACTACTCGCGGTATAAACAGGAATAAAAGAAAATAACGCCATAAGGGCAACTACAGCCCAAATAGTTTTATCTCCTTGTAAAGAAGCAAAAAATCGTTTTATGTTCGATTCGTTTTGCATTATTTATATTAATTTTCTAACAGCATCTTTAAATTGTCTTCCTCGATCTTCATAATTTTCGAATAAATCGAAACTGGCACAAGCTGGAGAAAGTAATACTTGGTCGTTATCTTCTGCTAAATGCATAGCCATGGCAACCGCTTCTTGCATAGATGTAGTTTCAAAAAGCTCGTCTACTACATTTCCATAAGCTTCAATAATTCTTGAATTATCTACACCTAAGCAGATAATACTTTTTACTTTTTCGTTTACTAAAGGCAACAACTCATGGTAGTCGTTTCCTTTATCAACTCCACCTAAAATCCAAATTGTTGGATGTTTCATACTATCTAAAGCATAATAAGTAGCATTGATGTTGGTTGCTTTAGAGTCGTTAATGAAGCTAACTTTATTCACCGTTTTTACATTTTCTAAGCGATGCTCAACTCCTTGAAAGCTTTCCATACTTTCCCGAATGGTGTCTTTTCTAATTTTTAATAATTTTGCTACTGCAGAACTTGCCATCGCATTTTTGGCATTGTGTTCGCCTTGTACGTTTAAGTGGTCTAAAGACATACTAAATATTTTATTATTGATGTTTATTTCTAATTTATTTTCTTTTTTACAAATACTATTTTCATGTAAAATTGGATGAATTGACATGGGGATTTGCTGCGCTATAATTTTGTTTTTTTGAAGCCAGTTGGTTATTGAACTTTCGTCGGCATTATAAATTAAATAATCTTTATTAGTTTGATTTTTGGTAATTCGGAATTTAGCTTCAACATAGTTTTTAAATTCGTAATTGTACCGGTCCAAATGATCTGGAGTAATACTAGTAATAATAGCAATGTGTGGTTTAAAAGTTTTAATTCCATCTAGTTGAAAGCTACTCAGTTCTAATACATAAATTTCTTTAGGATTAGTGGCTACTTGGTAAGCAAAACTATCGCCTACATTTCCGGCCATACTTACCGATAAGCCCGCATTTTTTAAAATATGATAAATCATATTGGTTACGGTAGTTTTACCATTACTGCCTGTTATTCCTATTAAAGTAGCTTGTGTAAATGCATACGCAAACTCAATTTCAGAAATTACATCAATTCCTTTTTTTATTGCTTTTTGAACCAATTCAGCCTCGTCTGGAATCCCTGGACTTTTTATAATAGTTGAAGCCGATAAAATTTCAGCTTCACTATGTTTACCTTCTTCCCAATTAACATTATGCGTATTTAAAATTGCTTTATATTTAGGTTTTATGCTAGATTTGTCTGATAAGAAAACGGCATAGCCTTGCTGTTTTGCTAAAACAGCAGCGCCTACTCCACTTTCTCCTCCACCTAAAATACTCAGCTTTTGCATTTATCTAATTTTTAAAGTGACGATGGTCATTACGGCTAATAATATTCCTATAATCCAAAACCGAACTACGATTTTGCTTTCGTGCAATCCTTTTTTTTGATAATGATGATGTAAAGGCGACATTAAGAAAATACGTCGTCCTTCGCCAAATTTCTTCTTGGTATATTTAAACCAACTTACTTGTAAAACCACTGATAAATTTTCGATTAAGAAAATACCACATAATAGCGGTATTAATAGTTCTTTTCGTGTTGCAATGGCTATTACGGCAATCACTCCACCAATGGTTAAACTACCCGTATCGCCCATAAAAACTTGAGCTGGATAGGTATTGTACCATAAAAACCCTACTAAAGCTCCGGCAAAGGCAGTAATAAAAATTGTGGCTTCACCAACTCGTGGAATATTCATTACATTGAGGTAATTCGAAAAAATAAAATTTCCTGAAACCCATGCAAAAATACCAAGTGTTAAAACAATAATTGCCGAACTCCCCGCAGCTAAACCATCAATTCCATCGGTTAAATTAGCTCCATTCGAAACAGCTGTTACAATAAAAATAACGATAGGTATAAAAATTAACCAAGCATATTTTTCTAGTTTTGGACTAATCCAAGTTATTAATTTTGAATAATCCAACTCGTTTCCTTTTACAAACGGAATATTAGTTTTGGTTGATTTTTGTTCGGGTCCAGAAATACGCTGCATTTGTTCAGTTTCGTTATCCATTTGCATGGCGTAAGTTTCTTTGACCGTTATGTCTTGATGAAAAAACATAGTTGCACCAACAATAATTCCTAAGCCAACTTGACCAATAACTTTAAACTTCCCTTTTAAACCATCTTTATTTTTTTTGAAGGTTTTAATGTAATCGTCCAAAAAACCAATACTTCCCATCCAAAGAGTAGTGATGATAAGCAGTATAATGTAAATATTATCTAATTTAGCAAATAGCAAAACAGGAATTAATGTTGAAAAAATAATAATTAAGCCACCCATGGTTGGTGTTCCTGCTTTTTCTTTTTGGCCTTCTAAGCCTAAATCGCGTACACTTTCGCCAACTTGCTTAGCCAGAAGAATCCGAATTATTTTTTTCCCAAAAATGGTAGAGATAAGCAATGAAGTTATAATCGCAGCTGCTGCTCTAAAGGAGATAAAATTGAATAATCCAGCTCCTGGAAAATCGTAATGTGTGGCTAAATATTCAAAAAGGTAATACAGCATAACTCTCTATTTATCAAATTTGTTTAAATAGTTTTTTAAATGTTGTAAATCATCAAAATCTGATCGTACTCCATTAACTTCTTGGTAAGTTTCGTGTCCCTTGCCAGCTACCAAAATAATATCTTTAGGTTGAGCCATTTTACAAGCAGTTTTAATGGCTTGCTCTCTAGCCGTAATTGAAATTACTTTTTTCACATCAGTAGGTTCTATACCTTTTTCCATATCTTGTATAATAGCATCAGGGTTTTCAGTTCGTGGATTATCGCTTGTTAAAATAACCTGTGTACTTAACTGTCCAGCTATTTTAGCCATTAAAGGTCTTTTTGTTGCATCACGATCGCCACCGCATCCCACTACGGTAAATAATTCTTCATTTTTAGTACGTATAGCATTTATGGTACTCAACACATTTTCTAAGGCATCTGGAGTGTGTGCATAATCTACAATAGCTGTAATTTTTTGTTTTTCTGAAATAAAATGTTGAAAACGCCCACTTACAGGTTTCAACTCGCTTATTAATCGTAAATTTTCTAAGCGATCTACTCCTAATAAGTCGGCTACTGAAAAAACAGCTAATAAATTATATGCATTGAAGCTTCCTATAAGTGGTGACCAAACTTCGGTATCGTTAAGCTTCAATAACAATCCATTAAAATTATTTTCTAAAACTTTAGCTGTATAATCTGAGTGGCTTTTTAACGAATATGAGTATTTTTTTGCTCTTGAATTTTGAAGCATTACATCTCCATTTTTATCGTCGGTATTGATTAATGCGAAAGCTGATTTAGGCAATTCATCAAATAATATTTTTTTAGCATCTCTATAGTCAGCAAAAGTTTTGTGGTAATCTAAATGATCGTGCGACAAATTGGTGAAGACAGCTCCAGCAAAGTGTAAAGCTTTGGTTCTGTGTTGTACAATTCCATGCGAACTAGCTTCCATAAAAACATACTCAACTCCATCTTTTTGCATTTCATCTAAATACTTATTAATGGTTAATGAATCCGGAGTAGTTAATTTTGTTTGAAAATCTTGATTATTAATCTTTATTACAACTGTAGAAATTAAACCTACCTTAAAACCCGCATTTTTAAACAACTGAAAGAGCAAACTGCTAACAGTAGTTTTTCCATTGGTGCCCGTTATGCCAATCAGTTTCATTTTAGTTGAAGGTCGGTCGTAAAAATTATCAGCAATAAATGCAGCTGCCAAACGCGTATCTTCTACCTGAATATAAGTAACTCCATTATTTCTTTTTTCTGGTAAAATTTCACAAACTACAGCTAAAGCGCCTTGGTTTATAGCATTTGGAATAAATTGGTGTGCATCGGTATGCGTTCCTTTAATGGCAATAAACAAATCGTTTAATCCTACTTTAGTAGAATCGATATGTATATTTCTTACCTGCTGTGAAGTATTTCCTTCAACAGCTAAAATAGGAACTCGATATAATATGTCGCTTAATGTATTCAACTTAAAATAAGATTTACTATTTGATTTGGTTCTACTTTATTTCCTTGTGGAATGGATTGTTCTTTTACTTTTCCTTGTCCATAAATTTTAACCCTTAAGCCCATATTTTCTAACAAAGCAACCGCATCCATTACGGGTAAACCTTTTAAATCTGGCATAATGGTTTTATATTTTTGAGATAATTGATAGTAGTTTTGAAAATCCTGATTAGCATAGTCAACTTCAAACGATTCAACTTTATCAATTACAGGTGTATCTTTATAAATTTTGTGTGCTATTTTTTGAAAAACTGGTGCTGCAACTGTACTGCCATAATAGCCTTTATCAGGATTGGGTTTATTAATTACCACAATACAAGAATACTTAGGTTTATCTGCAGGAAAATAACCAGCAAAGGAAGAGATGTATCTTCCAGATTCAATCCAATATTCGGTTTGACAAGTTCCTGTTTTACCTGCCATGGAATAATTTTCAGAATAAATATGGCTTGCTGTACCACGTTTTACAGTATTTTCCATTAATTGCTGAAGAATTTGCGCGGTTTCTTTAGAGCAAACTGAACCTTGGTAAACTACTTCAGAAAAATCCTGTACCAATTGGTTTTTATCGCGTACCTCTTTAATGAATTTTGGTTTTACTTTTAAACCATCGTTAGCAATGGCATTGTAAAAAGTTAAAATTTGCAGCGGCGTTAACGAAACTCCATAACCAAAAGAAAGCCAAGGTAAAGTTGTACCGTACCAATTAGCATCATCTGGATGTGGAATGTTTGGTTTACCTTCTCCTTTAATTTGAAGACCAAGTTTTTCACCCAAGCCCATATTCATTAATCGATTAACAAATTGTTCTGGCTTATCTTTGTAATTATCATAAACCATTTGAGAAAAAGCAGTATTTGAAGAAACTTCAAAAGCTTCAGCTAAATTAATTTCACCATATCCGCCTAACTTTGAATCCCGAACTGTTCGATCAAAATATTTTATTTTCCCACCCTGCGTATCCACTATGCTTGTAGTGTCTACTACTCGATCTTCCAGGGCTGCAGCCATGCTCATTAATTTAAACGTTGAGCCCGGCTCATGCGACTCGTAAACTGCATAATTAATCTTTTCGTAATATTTACCCGATTTAGCACTTCGTCCTAAATTAGCAATGGCTTTTACTTCTCCTGTTTTCGTTTCCATAACCACCACCGAACCATGGTCAGCTTCAAAACGTTCTAAGGCTTCAAGTAAAGCATGATGCGCAATATCCTGAATATTAACATCGATAGTTGTAATTACATCGTAACCATCTTTGGGCTCAATTTCGTGTAAATCGTTGATGGGTTTCCATTGTCCTTTGGCGATTTTTTGCTTAGTACGTTGGCCTTTTTCTCCTTTTAAGTAGTCGTTAAAAGCACCTTCTAATCCTACATTTCCGTAACCAACAGTACGCTCACCTACTTTTCCGAGCGGATGCTCTCTCACGGTTTGCTGTTCTGCAATAAATCCACCTTTATAAGCTCCTTTATTAAAAAGTGGAAATTCACGCACCTTCATGTACTCTGAATAATCTAAATTTCGAGCAATAAATACATACCGGTTTTTAGTGACTCTTGCCTTTCGAAGCTTGTTTTGATAATATGCAACGCTTTCTCCAAAAAATTGAGAAAGCGCATTGGATAAAGGCTTTAAATTTTCTTTAAAATCTATATCTGAAGCTGTTACAGCATCGAATCTAATTTCGTATTTAGGTACAGATGTAGCCAATAAATTCATATTTGCGTCGTAGATATTACCGCGGTTAGGTTCTATGGTAAACTTTCTGTAAACCTGTGTTTCGGCCATATCACGATATACTTCGCCTTCTAAAAATTGAATTTCGATTAGCTTAAAACCAACAAACAAAGGAAGCAACATAAATAGTCCGACTACTATGTAAAAGCGTTTCAATATTTGCTTACTATCTGTCATTTAATTAGTTAATGTTGATTTTACAATAATTTTACTTGGTGGTGTTGAAGATGTTCCAATTCCACGCGATTTCATTTTTCGAGCAACACTTGACTCCATTTTTAATTGCATGAGCTGCTTACGAGCATCTACAAATTCGCTTCGCAATTCTTTAACTTGCAAGTTAATTTCTGCGATTTCTAGAACTTTTCGGTCTGCACTATGCGAACTAGCAATCATAATAATTGCTAAAAAAGTACAATACAAAATAAAACGCCAATTATCGAACGCGCTACCCCGAACTAAAAAATCACCCCTAACAATTTGTTTAAATCCCAAAGCCATATTTAGTTTTTATCAATGCGTTTAGCTATTCGTAATTTTGCACTCCTTGCTCTTGAATTTTCAGCATTTTCTTGATCAGTCGGAACCATTAATTTTCCAACTTTCACAAAAGGCACTTGTGGCTTTCCGTAAAAATCTTTTTCAACTTCGCCTTCAAATTTTCCACTTCTAATAAAATTCTTCACCAAACGATCTTCTAAAGAATGGTAAGAAATTACACTTAGCCTTCCATTTTCTTTAAGTAAATCTGGCGTTTGCAGCAAAAATTCTTTTAAAGCTTCAATTTCTTGGTTTACTTCTATACGTATTGCTTGATAGATTCGAGCCAACATTTTGTTGATTTTTAATGCTGAAAAAAAAGGTTTTATAATAGCATTAAATTGAGTTGTGGTTTGAATAGGTTGATCTTCTCTCGTTTCAATAATTTTTGAAGCTATTTTAAAAGCAATTCTAATTTCGGCGTAATCCCGAATAATACGGGTTAAATCTTCAAGAGAATAATGATTAATTACTTCGTAAGCACCAATTTTGTCACTCGGATTCATTCGCATATCTAAAGCAGCTTCAAACCGAATTGAAAAACCACGTTCAGCAACATTAAATTGATGAGATGAAACACCAAAATCAGCCAAAATTCCATCAACTTCTTTCACTCCTTCAAAACGCAAGTAGCGCTTTAAGTGTCTAAAGTTAGCCTGAATTAAATGAAAGCGACTATCTGCTATACTGTTTTGAACAGCATCTGGGTCTTGATCGAATGCAAACAATTTACCGTTTTCACCTAAATGAGATAAAATTGAACGGCTATGGCCACCACCTCCAAAAGTAACATCTACGTAAACTCCGTCTGGATTTATTGCCAAACCATTAATGCTCTCGATTAATAAAACCGGTATGTGGTAATTACTCTCCATCATTGCCCATTACTTCTTCAGCTAAATCTGCAAAATCATCGAAAGACGAGATAGCCGATTCATATTTATCTTTATCCCATATTTCAATAATGTTTATAGCCGATGCTACAACAATTTCTTTTTTAATATCAGCAAAACCAACCAAGTCTTTAGGAATTAACAACCTACCATTAGCGTCTATTTCTACCTGCTTAACTCCAGCGGTAAACTTTCTAATAAAGTCGTTGTTTTTCTTTTTAAATCGATTTAAACCATTGAGTTTTTGCATCAATGCATTCCACTCCTGCATGGGGTACATTTCTAAACATTCTTGAAAGACTGAACGCTTTAACACAAAACCTTCACTTAAACCAGCAGCGAGTTGTTTTTTTAACGCAGAAGGCAGCATAAGCCGCGCTTTAGCATCAATTTTACATTCGTATGATCCGACTAAATTGGTCACTTTCTAGGTTTTATATTCCAAATATATTGATTTTTTTACCACTTTATCCCACTTTACCCCACATTGTTAATAAGTTTTTCAAAAATTGAGATTGCGTTTATGTTATGAAAAAAGTAAATGGTCTGAAATTGCCTAGTATAACTATAAAATGCAGATTAGATTTTAAATATTTTCGAAAAGTAAAAAAGGTGGGAAGGATTAAATCGAAATTCAAAAAAAAGCTATGCATGCATAATTTTTAAGAAAACTCCTTTCATTATAAGGCTTAAGACTTGGGTATTCAATAAAAATAAGTATACTTGTAGAAATATAAGTATATTTGGCACTTGAAATTTCACTAGTGAATGGAAAACAAAATACAGCAGCAAGGTAAATTTAAGTTTATAGAATGTGGTGAAGGCACACCAATGCTAATACTACACGGTTTAATGGGTGGTCTTAGCAATTTTGATGGTGTTGCTGAATATTTTCCGCAACATGGCTATAAAGTAGTTATACCCGAACTACCTATTTACGACATGCCTTTGCTAAAAACCAACATAAAAAACATCACTAAATTTATTAAAGAATTTATTGAAGCCCGCGGATACGAAAAAGTTATCTTACTTGGTAATTCTTTGGGTGGCCATATCGGTTTACTGACTACAAAATTATACCCAGAATATATTAAAGCTTTAGTCATAACTGGTAGCTCTGGCTTATACGAAAGCGCAATGGGAGACAGTTATCCTAAAAAAGGCGATTTTGAATACATTAAGAAAAAAGCACAAGATGTCTTTTATGATCCTGCAGTTGCTACCGACGAAATTGTTGAAGATGTTTACCAAACTATTAAAGACAGAAACAAATTAATTAGAATTTTAGCTATTGCCAAAAGTGCCATTCGCCACAATATGGCTAAAGATTTACCCAATATGAAACAGCCAACTTGTATTATTTGGGGCAAACAAGACGATGTTACTCCTCCAAAAGTAGCAGACGAATTTAACCAATTACTGCCAAATTCAGATTTATTTTGGATTGATAAATGTGGGCATGCGGCTATGATGGAACATCCTGATTTGTTTAATGAAATTTTACACACTTGGTTACAAAAAAGGTCTTTATAAATGAAGATTAAAACTGCTGAGTTTATTATTAGTAATGCTAAAGTTGATAAATGTCCAGACAGTAAACTGCCTGAGTATGCGTTTATCGGTAGAAGTAATGTTGGCAAGTCTTCTTTAATAAATATGTTAACCGAACATAAGAAACTAGCCATGGTTTCTGGAAAACCTGGAAAAACCAGACTAATAAATCACTTTTTAATTAATAAAGAGTGGCATTTAGTAGATTTACCAGGTTACGGATACGCTAGGGTTAGTAAAAAAGAGAAAAAAGTTTTTCAGCAATTTATAACTGACTATTTTAAAAAACGAAAGCAACTAGTAAGCGCTTTTGTATTGGTCGATATTAGACATGAAGCCCAAAAAATTGATTTAGAATTTATGCAATGGTTGGGCGAAAATGCAATACCATTTTCAGTTGTTTTTACAAAAGCAGACAAACTTAAACCCAACGTAATCGATAAAAATATTGAAGCATATAAAGCCAATTTATTAAACACTTGGGAAAGCTTACCCCCTATTTTTGTTACTTCTTCATCTAAAAAAATAGGACAAGAAGAAGTATTGAATTACATCCAAGAAGTGAACAACCAACTAAACTGGTAAGTAATTAGTCTGTTAATTTATTAAATTCAAAAAAAATTATAATTTTGAATTACACCAACTAATTAATCCATTTATTATGAAATATGGTTTTCGTTTAACTATTTTCTATTTTTTGTTTATTTGTCTTGGATTACACGAATCTATTGACGCACAAGAAATTGAACAAGGCTATTTTAACAAACCTTTAGATGCACCTTTAATCTTGTCTGGCACATTTGGAGAGTTGCGAAATAATCATTTTCATGCAGGAATAGATATAAAAACCCAAGGCCGCATAGGCTTACCAGTAACAGCAAGCGCATCAGGATACATCAGCCGTATAAAAATTCAGGAATTTGGTTACGGAAAAGCTATTTATATTCAACATCCTAATGGATTCCAAACGGTTTATGCGCACTTAAATAATTTTGCTCCAGCTATTGAAGAATATATTAAAAAACAGCAATATATTAAAGAATCCTATGCAATTGAACTCTTTCCAAATAAAGACTTATTTCCTGTAGAACAGGATGAAATTATTGCTTACAGCGGCAATACAGGCTCAAGTGGTGGTCCGCATCTACATTTTGAAATTCGCGATCAAAATTCAAAACCGATGAATCCACTTTTATTTGGTTTTAATGAAATTACAGACCATATAAAACCAAGAATTAAAGGGATTTGGGCTTATACTTTAAACGATAGTGCTCAAGTTACAGGGCTGCAAGGCAAAAAAAGAATTCAGTTAAGTCGAACACAATCTGGTTTTTATTTAGCCGATAAAGTTTCAGCTTTTGGTAAAATTGGATTTGGAATCAGTACAGACGATCAACTCGACAAAGCCATTAACCGAAATGGTATTTATAAAATTGAAACCTTTTTAAATGGAAGTAAACATTTTGAACAAAGGTTTGATAGGTTTTCATTTTCAGAAACAAGATACATTAATCGATTAGTCGATTATTTTTATTATAAAGAAAACAAACAACGTATTCAAAAACTATTTTTAGAAATTAATAACCCACTTAGTATTAATTCATTTCATAACCAAGGAGGAAGTATTTTAATCGATAACGAAGGCACTAATTTTAATTATTTAATACAAGTAGAAGATTTTGCTGGAAATAAGCAAGAAATCCAAATTCCAATTGTAGCGCAAAAAAATGAAATTTCGCAACCCCAAGATCATCCAAAAACGCCTTATTTTGTTCAGGCTGAGTACGGAGTTGCTTTTGAAGAAGAAAACATAGATGTGTATTTTCCAAAAGGTGCTTTATATGAAGACACCTACTTACAAATAGAATTTGAAACCAATGCAATTAATTTACACGATTATCGGGTACCAATTCACAATGCCATACATTTAGGTTTTGATGTAAGCCAATTTCCAGTCGATGTTCAAGATAATATGTACGTTGCCAAAGTGATGCCTTGGGGTACAAAATATTATACTCCAACCCAAAAGAAAAAAAATAGAATTACCGCACTAATTAAAGATTTTGGGCGTTATGAAATTGCTTACGATAAAGACGCCCCAACAATTACACCTATTAATGTAAGAAATAAAAAATGGATGTCGAATTATCGATATTTAAAGTTGAAAATCGATGATGAAACCACAGGAATAGAGAATTATAGAGCAAGCGTAAATGGAGAATTTATCCTAATGGAATACGAATACAAAAACAATATGCTTACTTACGATTTTAACGATGGTAAATTTGATGATGGAAAAAATGAATTTAAACTAATTGTAACCGATAAAGTGGGAAATACCAGTATATTTGAAGCTGAAATTTTCAGAAAAAATTAATTCTTAACAATTGAAATTATACAGCCTACTTATTTTCTTATTTTGTGTTTTTCTGCAAACTAATGCACAAAATGCAAACATTAAAGGAATTATTTTCGACGAACAGAAAATCCCTATTCCATCCGTAGATATTACTTATAAAGGTGGGGGAACTTCTACCAATAAAAACGGATTTTATTCTTTACAACTTCCTGCTAATCAAAAAGTAGTTTTAAAAATTTCTTTTTTAGGAATGAAGCCGATTACTACTACTTTAAATTTAAAACCTGAAGATGATGTGGAGCTAAATTTTGTGCTTAAAACTGATGTTGAGCAAATTGGCGAAGTAGTTATTACGCAGCAAAACAGAGCTCGAATAGAAGGTGTAACCACGCTTACTCCAGAAACTGTTCGCCGCATTCCTGGTGCCAACCCTGGAATCGAAAATATTTTAAACACCTTGCCTGGAGTAAATTCAAATAACGAACTAAGTACACAGTATTCAGTTCGTGGTGGTAGCTTTGATGAAAATTTGGTGTATGTGAACGATATTGAAGTATATAGACCATTTTTAGTGAGAAGCGGACAACAAGAAGGCTTAAGCTTTGTGAATACGGACATGGTAAGAAAAGTAGAATTTTCTGCTGGTGGTTTTCAATCGCGTTATGGCGACAAAATGTCTTCTGTTTTAGATATTACGTATCGACGACCGGTAGATTTCGCTGGCTCATTTGAAGCTAGCTTACTCGGCGGAAGCCTTAGTTTAGAAGGTATTTCCAAAAATAAAAAACTGAGTGCTATTGGTGGTGTTCGCTACAGAGACAATAGTTTATTTGTAAACGCAAAACAAGTTGAAGCTAATTTTATTCCGCGTTTTGCCGATGCACAAACGTACATATCTTACCAATTTAATGAAAAATTTGAGCTTAGCTTTTTAGGTAATATTTCTATTAATACTTACGAATACGAGCCTTTTACACGTCAAACTAATTTTGGTACTGTACAAGATCCACAAGCACTAATTGTTTTTTATGAAGGCAGAGAAGATAATCGCTACGAAACCTATTTTGGTGCTGCAAAGGCTTCTTACAAACCCAACGATAAGTTAACTGCTAAATTAATTACCTCTGCATACCACACCAAAGAACAAGAACATTTTGACATTTTGGCGCAATATCGACTTGGTGCAGTTAGTGGGAATTTTGGAGATGAAAATTTTGGTGAAGTTGAATTTACTGAAGGTGCAGGCTCACAATTTATTCATGGCCGCAACAACTTAGATGCATTTATTATTAACATTCAACATTTAGGAAGCTATAAAGTCAATGATCATTTAATTGAATGGGGTGCTAAATACACACGCGAAGACTTTAGAGACCGTTTGCAAGAATACGAAGTAATCGATTCTGCTGGAATAAATGTTCGCCCACCATTTCCCCAATTTGTAAACGACCAACCTTACACTCCTTACGATGCAGAAATTGAACCTTTTGAACGCATTAGAACCTACAATGAAACCCAAGTTGACCGCTTAAGTGGTTTTTTACAATGGAGTTATCGCACTACAATTGGCGAAACTGAAACTTGGGCAAATGCTGGGGTAAGAAGTCAAACATGGACAGTAAATGGGCAAAACTTAAATAAAAAAACACAAACAGTAGTTAGTCCGCGAGCACAATTAAGCATTAAACCCAACTGGAAAAAAGATATGGTATTTCGGTTAGCGGGTGGTTTGTACCACCAACCACCTTTTTACAGAGAATTACGAGATTCGGTTGGTGTAGTTAATCCAGCAGTAAAAGCCCAGCGTTCAATTCATTTAGTAGCTGGAAACGATTACAGTTTCAAACTATGGGACAGGCCTTTCAAGTTAATTTCTGAAGCTTACTATAAAGACATTACTCATTTAAATCCGTTTACTATAGAAAACGTGAGGATTCGTTATCGAGCGAGAAATGATGCACAAGCCTACGCTTATGGTTTAGATTTACGATTAAATGGGGAATTTGTACCCGGCACCGAAAGTTGGGTAAGTTTTGGCTATTTAAAAACAGAGGAAAAGCAAGATGAGCGCGGTTACTTTGCCAGACCTACGGACCAACGCTTAAAATTTGCAATTTTGTTTCAGGATTACATTCCTAAATTTCCAAAAATGAAACTCTACTTGAATATGGTGTACAATACTGGTTTACCAGGTGGTTCTCCACGATTTGCTGATCCATTTTTGTTTCAAAATAGACTGCCCGATTACCAACGTGTAGATGTAGGTTTTAATTATGCTTTGGTAGAAAAAGGAGACCAATTTCAACAACAAAATATGTTAAGCTTTTTCAATTACCTCAGCTTTGGTGTAGAAATTTTTAATTTATTTGATCGACTTAATTCTATTACCAACACTTTTGTAAGAGATGCTGCTACAGGCGGACAATTTGCCATTCCCAATTTTTTAAGTCCACGTGTCTTTAATTTGAAGATGAGTGCGCGGTTTTAGAATCTTATTGTCAACACGAAAATACTTTTTAGGTTAAATTATTTAATGTAAGTAAATCCATCTAAAAAGCTTATTTATTTGGTTTACAGACCTTTTAGGTTTCGTTGATATTAAGAGTTACGATTTACTCCTTTACCAACTTCTTCGTAACACTCCCATTTTCTGTTTCTATTTTTAAAATATACATCCCACTTGGCAAGCCACTCACATCTATAGCTTGATTTTCTTGATAAGCTTCATTTAATATCCGTTTGCCACTTAAATTAAAAACCTCTATTTGATGAATAGGTTGTTGACTTTTAATGCGAAATTATTGGCGACTGGGTTGGGGTAGATAGAAAAACTTATGTCCTCAAAATTAGTATCGCTTAAAGTTGTAGCTGAATAGGTGGCAGAATTGGCCTCTGAATTGGTAATGGTCAAATAAATGATATCTTCTTCTGTGACAAATGAATAAGTGAAAGGATTAAATGCAGAGCCACCTCACATAAGATCCTGAAAAACCATCATGTAATTTGATTGAAATAAAATATTTCCATCAATGTTACAACCTTCAAGGGAAAGCTCACAAAATAAAAAATTAAACATTGTAGCACTCGTAAATTCAATTGGACCACAAATAAATTCTTCACAAATTAAATTATGTTCTTTAAAAAATGTACCGGGATTATAAAACGACTGGCCAATTTCTAAATTAATAGTTGTGTTTGATTCTTCATTTTCAGGCTGATATAGAGTTTCACCATCCAACTCAATGTATTCCAACTCCCAGATATGCTCCATTAAAATTTCATTTTGGGCAGATGAAATAAATCCTGTTAATAAAACTAGTATATATATTAAATGTTTCATGAGTTTAATTTTTTACTAAATGTTTAGATTCTACTATATGACCGTCACATACCAAGGTAACTATATAATTACCCGAATTATAATTATTGATGTCAATATCAATTTCGGTTGTACCAGCAACAAGTATATAATTACTAGATACACCGTTAGTTTGTTCTGTTACTATTAAATAAGCAGAAGAACTATTTTCAATATTATAGTTTAATGTAACTATTGCATTTGCAGTTTTTTTGATAATGCTTTCATAATAAGTATTTTGAGAAAATTAACATATAAATATATTAAATAAATATTAAAAATATGAACTACACACACATAAATAGTTAAGTGTTTAAAGTTTTAAAATAAGTTTACAATTAAAATGTTATTCTAAATGCTTTTTAAAAGCTCCTATTACTGTAAATAAATCAACTTTCGCTAAATTTGTGAATTCTATTCTAATTTTATTTCAATGAAACATAAACTCGTTTGTCTGTTCAGTATACTTGTAATCGTTAGCTGTCAAACCAAAGAAGCTAAAATTAACCTTGAAGCGCCAGAAACTCCATTTCATTGGAATGCAGCTACCATTTATTTATTATTGACTGATCGCTTCAACAATGGAGATGAAACCAACGATGTCAATTTTGGTAGAACAGAAGAAACTGGGGTTTTACGTGGATTTGAAGGTGGAGACATCAAAGGAATTACTCAGAAAATTAAAGAAGGCTATTTTACAGATTTAGGCATCAATGCCATTTGGTTAACGCCAATTGTAGAGCAAATTCATGGAATAACCGACGAAGGAACCGGGAATACTTATCCTTATCATGGTTACTGGGCAAAAGATTGGACAAGTCTAGATCCTAACTTTGGAACAAAAGCAGACTTAAAAGAAATGGTAGAGACGGCTCACCAATTCAATATTCGTATTTTGTTAGATGCCGTTGTTAACCACACCGGACCTGTAACCGAAAAAGATCAAGTTTGGCCAGAAGAATGGGTAAGAACTTCACCAACTTGTACTTATCAAGATTTTGAAACTACTGTAAGCTGCACTTTAGTTGAAAATTTACCTGACGTAAAAACCGAAAGTAATATTGAAGTGAACCTACCTCCTGCTCTAGTTGAAAAATGGAAAAAAGAAGGTCGATATGAAGATGAAATAGCTTCCTTAAATTCTTTTTTTGAAGAAACAGGTTACCCAAAGGCTCCGCGTTTTTATATTATGAAATGGCTCTCAGATTACATTAAAGATTTTGGTATTGATGGCTACAGAGTAGATACCGTCAAGCATACCGAACCTTATGTCTGGCAAGAGTTCAATAAAATTTGTAATCGTGCTTTTAAACAATGGAAAAATGAAAATCCGAAACAAGTTTTAGATAATCAGGATTTTTTCTTACTCGGTGAAGTTTATAATTATGCCATTAGCCATAAAAAAGCTTACGATTTTGGAGATAAACAAGTAAATTATTTCGATGATGCATTTAATAGCTTGATTAATTTTGAATTGAAATGGAATGCGCTTCAACAAGATTACGAAACCCATTTCAGTAGATATGCAAAAGTATTATCGAACGAGCTAAATGGCTTTGGGATAGTAAATTACGTAACTTCGCATGACGACGGAAAGCCTTTTGACCTTAAACGAATAAAGAACAAGGAAGCCGCTAATCGACTTTTGCTTTCACCTGGTACTGCTCAAATTTATTATGGAGATGAAACCGCAAGACTTTTAGAAATTGGAGGAACTGTTGGTGATGCTACTTTGCGTTCGTTTATGAATTGGGACCAACTCAATTCTTTAACCGAAACACAAAATATTTTAGCCTATTGGCAAAAACTAGGAAAATTTCGAGCTAAGCACCCCGCAATTGGTGCGGGTTCGCATCAACAAATTCAGGCAAATCCATATGTTTTTAGTAGAAAGTTTTCTACAGAAGATTTTCAAGATGAAGTTATTGTAGCACTACATTATGCAGAAGAAGAAAAAATAATAGATGTGGAATCGATTTTTTCTGAAAACGATTTACTTTTTGATGCTTTTTCTGAACAACAAGTAAAAGTAGTAAATGGCCAAGTGCGCCTTACATCTTCATATGAAACGGTTTTATTAGAAAAGCTGAACTATTAAGCTGGTGAATTATTTTTCAATAAAGCTTTTAAAATCGTTTAAAAAATTTTCATTTAAAAACCAGCAATCAAAAATCCTAAATCTTAAATTAAACAATTAATGCGTAAGCAATTTTCCTGTTTTTGCAAATTCAGCCAAAGTATCTACTACATAATCCAATTCTTCAATTGTAGTATGATGCGAAAAAGAAAAACGCAGATTCGGGTTTTTTAAACGTTCAGCATCATAAATTTCGTTCAGCACAAACGATCCTTGGTCGCTACCGCTTTGGCAAGCACTTCCTTTAGAGCAAGCAATGCCTTTTAAGTCTAATTGAAACAACATTAAATTGGCTTGTTCTGGCTTAACAGGAACACTTAAATTAACCAACGTATAAGTACTTGCATCTAATTTAGCTGAATTTCCGTTAAACTGAATACCTGGTATTTTATGTTGTAAAGCTTCAATAAAGTATTTTTTTAAATTCAGAATCTTAGTACTTTCAGCTTCTAAATTAGCATAAGCTAATTCCAAAGCTTTTTCCATACCTACAATATTTTGTACATTTTCAGTGCCAGCTCGAAAACCACGTTCTTGAGCTCCCCCGTGGATCATCGCTTTTAGCGGTAAACCTTTTCGAATAAAAGCAAAACCTACTCCTTTAGGGCCATGAAATTTATGTGCACTCGCTGCTATAAAATCAACTGGTATTTCTTGTAAATTTAAAGGATAATGACCAACTGATTGAACGGTATCACTATGCAATAAAGCATTGTGAATTTTACATAATTCTGCCACTTGTTGTAGTGGTAAAATGTTACCGATTTCATTATTAATATGCATTAAACTAACTAAAGTTTTTAAACCTGATTGATTTAATAATTGCTCTAAATGAGCTAAATCTACGCTGCCATTTTCATCAAGTTGTACAAAATCTACTTTAACTTTTAAGGTGCTTTCTAAAAACTCTACTGCATTTAAAACCGCATGATGCTCAATTTTAGATGTAATAATTCGTTGAACACCTAAATCTCTAACTGCATTATGGATAATTAAATTATCGGCTTCCGTACCGCCAGAAGTAAAAATAATTTCACCAGGACTAACATTTAAATGTTTTGCTATTAATTTTCGAGCTTGTTCTACTTTTGTTTTGGCAGAGCGTCCAAAAGCGTGGCTAGAAGATGGATTTCCATAACAGTTTTGAAGCGTTTCAGTAATAACATGAATTACTTCTGGTCTTAGGCAAGTAGTTGCAGCATTATCTAGATATACCTGTTTCATTTAAAAATACTTCTGATTTACACAAAAGTACATTAATTATTCGATATAAAAATCGAAAATATTTGGATAACTACAGCGATATGATTTTCATCAATCAAAGAAATTAGACTTTAAATATGTATTTTTGAAAAAAATTCAGTTTGAAGAAAATATTCTATTTTTTATGTGTTTTGGGCATTTTTGCTTGCAATGATGGCGAAATTATTGTTTCAAATTTTGATTATAGCGCAGATACAGATTTAGAGCTATGTAAAGTGAATAACATTAATGTGCTGCATAATGTAAATTCAGAAACAAATGAAGCTATATCTTTTCGATTTATTCTTCCTGACTTTGATGGTAAATTTGATGGTTTGTGTCCACCAGCCCCGATTAGCTTGAATTTAAATCCAGAAAATAAAATAACTTACAGGCGTTTGAGTAATGAAACCAACGGATCAGATTATTTTTGCCTAGAAATTCCGCCAGCAAATCCTACTGTTACCGAAGAATTTACGAGCTTAAATGGTGGCGAAGCACAACTAATTTTTTTGGTAACTAATCAAGACGATAACGACGATGTGCCAGCTTTTGAAGAAGATATTAACGGAGATGGTAACTTTTTTAACGATGACACCGATGGAGACGGTATTCCTAATTTTTTAGATACAGACGACGATAATGATAATGTGCCTACTTCCGTAGAAATTGTAAACGATGAAAATCCGAATATTTACCTAGATTTTGATGAAGATGGCATACCAGACTACCTCGATGAAGATGATGATAACGATGGTGTAATTACCCGATGGGAAGACTTAGATGCATTTGATAATTTAGATGATAACGGCAACCCTATTCTAAATCCTAGAACAGACACCAATGAAGAAGGTATTCCTAATTATTTAAATCCTGATGTTGCTGAATCAATCGAAATTGACTTATACAGAACCAACATTATAAGAAGAACATTTAACGTTCAAGTAGTTTTAAAAAATGTATCTCTTGTGAAAAGTGATGGAGAACAAACCATTACACTTAACACGCTTACATTAGGAACTTATGAAATACAATCTAACAACGAAGTCTTAGAAATGACCTTCGAACCTGTTGTAGACTGTAACGCATTAGATTAGTAAATGGGCTTATAAAAACAGCCAATGAATAGATGTAAATATTAAGCCGTAAAACCTGTAATTTTACAATAATGAAAAAATTATTAGCTCCTTCAATATTAGCAGCAGATTTTGCTAACCTTCAACGTGATGTTGAAATGATAAATAAAAGTGAAGCAGATTGGTTTCACATCGATATTATGGATGGCGTTTTTGTACCCAACATTTCTTTTGGAATGCCTGTTTTAAAAGCAATTAATCAACATGCAAACAAATTTATAGACGTGCATTTAATGATTGTAAATCCAGACCAATATTTTAAAACTTTTGCAGAATTAGGCGCAAATATGTTAACTGTTCATTTAGAAGCATGTACGCATTTACATAGAAGTTTGCAATCTATAAAAAATGAAGGCATGCAGGCTGGAGTAGCCCTAAATCCACATACCAACATACAACTCTTAAAAGATGTAATCGAAGATATAGATATGGTATGTTTAATGAGTGTAAACCCAGGATTTGGCGGGCAACACTTTATTGAAAATACCTACCAAAAAGTACGAGAATTAAAAGAATTAATTCAATTAAAAAATGCAAAAACGAAAATTGAAATCGATGGTGGCGTAACCAATCAAAACGCAAAACAACTTATCGATGCTGGCGCAGATGTTTTAGTAGCTGGTAGTTATGTATTTAAAGCCCAAAACCCAACCCAAACCATACAAGATTTAAAAAAAATTATGAATTCTTAAGTATGTTAGATGTATTGATTATTGGTGCAGGTCCAATTGGAATAGCGTGCGCATTAGAAGCCAAAAAGAATAATTTAAATTATATAGCTGTAGAAAAAGGCGCTTTGGTTAACTCACTGTACAACTATCCTTCTAATATGACATTTTTTTCTACTTCAGAAAAATTAGAAATTGACGAAATTCCATTTATTAGTAACAATTCTAAGCCTACTAAACAAGAAGCATTAGAATATTACCGTAGAGTAGCTACAAGTAATCAATTAAACATTAATTTGTTTGAAGAAGTAATTGAAGTTGTAAAAAAATCAGACTACCATTACCAGATTGTTACAAATAAACAAACCTATAATACTAAAAATTTAATAGTTTCAACAGGTTTTTACGATATACCTAACCCGCTTAATATACCTGGCGAAGACTTACCAAAAGTAAGTCACTATTACCGAGATCCACATTATTACAGCATGCAGAAACTAGTAGTGGTTGGCGCCAGTAATTCTTCGGTAGATGCAGCTTTAGAAACCTATAGAAAAGGAGCAGATGTTACCATGATTGTTCGTGGAGAACAAATTGGCGAACGCGTAAAATATTGGGTAAGGCCAGACATCATCAATAGAATTAAAGAAGGAAGCATCAAAGCATATTTTAATGCAGAGCTAAACCAAATCTTTGAAGACAAAGTAACTTTTAAAGATGAAAATGGTAAAATTCAAACCTTAGAAAATGATTTTGTTTTAGCTTTAACAGGATACCAACCCAATTTTAGTTTTTTAGAAAAATTAGGAATCGAAATTAATAAACAGCAAAAATATATTCCAACTTACAATGAAGAAACTATGGAAACCAACCAAAAGGGCATTTATTTAGCAGGGGTAATTTGCGGTGGACTAGAAACCCATAAATGGTTCATTGAAAATTCAATTATTCACGCAGAAAAAATTATAAAGGCAATTAAATCTTAAATTTAACCGAAAAGCAATTAAGTATTTATCATTTCTTCATTTCATTAGTTAAATTTATAACATGAAGAAATTAGATTTACGTTTTCGACAATTACAAAACCAGCTTTTGTCTGAAAAAAATAGCGAAAAGGCAGAGCAAGTAATTGTTTATATAGCTATTGTTTCGTTTTTAATTCATTTGGCAATAATTGCCGTCGTAGACTACAATTTTTTAAACCTGGGTGCTTTTCAAGAGTTAACAATCAATCCAATTTCGGCACTTTACACCCCATTTTCAATTATATTAATTTACGAAGTTTATTTGTTGGTTTTTTACCTACCAAAATCGATTACCAATTATATAGGCAAACAGTATGAAATTATTACGCTTATTTTAATTCGAAAAATATTTTACGACTTATCTAATTTAGAATTTTCTGAAAATTGGTTTTCTATCCAAGGTGATTTGCAATTTACAATCGATATACTAGCCACACTAGTGCTGTTTATACTTATCTACTTCTTCTACAAAATTGACCAAAAAAACAAATCAAAGAAAACCAGCTTAAGCTTAAAAACAGAAAGACACATTAAAGTAAAACGCTTTTTTGCCAGCATCTTAATTCCTATAATTATTGGTCTAGCTATATATTCATTAAGTAATTGGGTATATAACACGGGCTTAAATCCTGAAGCTGTGGGTACTTCCTTGAAATCCTTAAACAGTATCTTTTTCGATGATTTTTTTACCGTTTTAATCTTAACAGATGTTTTACTTCTGTTATTTTCATTTTTACAAACCAACCAATTTAGCCGAGTAATTCGTAATTCGGGTTTTATTATTTCTACAGTACTCCTAAAAATTTCGTTTTCTGCAGATGGTATTTTAAACACTATTTTAATTGTAGTAGCCGTTAGCTTTGGTGTACTTATACTACTGATTTACAACAAATTTAATCAACTTGAAGCCTCTACGAGATAATGCTTATATTTGTGGTATGAAAGGAATTTACGATTACATTATTGTTGGAGCAGCACAAGCTGGACTATCCATGGCTTATGAATTAAAACAACTTAATAAAAAAATTTTAATCTTAGACAAAGAAAGTGAAGTCGGGGCGTCATGGTTAAGGCGTTGGGATTCACTAAAATTATTTACTCCAACCGAATTTAACAATCTTAAAGGATTAGAATTTCCAGCTAAAAAAGGCCATTATCCCAATAAGTATGAAGTGGCAGATTATTTTAAAAAATACGTTGCTAAGTTTAATTTTCCGCTACAACTCAACACCTTAGTAGAACACATCGATAAAAAAGATGGTATTTTTAAACTAACAACAGACGATGGAGATTTTTTTGCCTATCAAGTGGTTATAGCTACCGGACCTTTTCATATTCCTTACACTCCAAGATTTTCAGAAAAAATTGACTCAGATATATACCAAAGTCATAGTAATTATTACAAAAATCCTGATAAATTAAACGATGGTCCTTCCCTGGTAGTTGGTGCTGGCGATTCAGGTTATCAAATTTTAGATGAAATCTCTGAACACACAAACCACAAGGTATATTTTGCCGGAGATACAAACGTAAGTACGCTTCCACAAGAAATCATGGGCAAAACATTATGGTGGTGGTTTACCAAACTAGGTTATTTAGATTTCAGCAAAAAATCTTGGTTCGGCAAATACATTAGCCAAGGTAAACAACCCATAATAGGCACAGACGTAAAAGGAATTTTAAAGCGTAAAAATGTAATTCCTGTTGGAAAGTGTTTAAATGCTGAAGAAAATACTATTGTAACTGAAAAAAAAGAAATAAACGATATAGAAAATATTGTTTGGGCTACAGGATACCGGCCTAACTTTACTTGGATTGATGGTTTAGAATTAGATAAAGATGGCTACCCAATACACGAACGTGGTGTAAGCAATATTAAAGGGCTTTACTTTATTGGTCTGCCTTGGTTGCATACACGTGGTTCTGCAACACTTGGTGGAATTAAAAAAGATGCCACTTACCTAAGCGAATTTATACAACAACAAAAAGAAAATAAAGCTGAGTTTGCTTAAAATAAATATAAATCAACTTAAGCTTGCAATACATAAACTTTGCTTACTTTTAAAATTTGCAATTTAACAAATACATGAAAGTATTTAAACTACTCATCATTTTAGTTTTAAGCGTATTTTTTGTGAGTTCAACACAGGCTCAAAAAAAAGTTAAAAACCAAGTTGTAGATTATTTAAAACGCGTTTTAAAAGACACTGTTTCTGAAGAAAAATCGCAATTTATGATGTACCCAACTTTGGGTTATGAACCAGAAACCAGCGTTGAAATTGGCTTTAGTCCACTGTACGTTTACTATGCTAATGAAGATGTAAACAATCGCCTAAGCGAAATTAGCGGATTTGTATTTTATACCCTAAAAAATCAATTTGGTGCTCGGTTTGAGCACGCTATTTATACTGATAAAGACCAATGGTTTTTTTTAGGCGAGTTTGAATTTCAACGTTTCCCTCTTCAATATTATGGTATAAGAAATGAATTAGATGAAGTTCCTTTAGATTATGCTTCCATTGTAGATGCAAGGCAGTTTAAAATTAAAGAACGGGTTTTAAGGAAAATAGCCAATAATTTTTTTATAGGTTTCGAAGCTGATTTTAGAAGTTTAAGCAAAGTTGAATTTAAAGCCGCTGAAGGACAAGATCAATTAAACATCGATTTACCTTTTGGTGCAGAAGGAACTACAAATTTAGGTTTAGGTGTTGGCTTAGTTTACGATGAAAGACACAATGTATTAAATGTACGAGATGGTTTTTTTAGCGAATTGGGTTATGTAAAATTTAATCCGTTTTGGAAAAGCGATGTAGATTACCACAATATAGTGACCGATACTCGATTTTATAAATCTTTCAACAATAAAAGGAATGTAATAGCTGCTCAGTTTTTAGGCGAATTTAATTTTGGTGGCGATGTACCTTTCAATCAGTTGGCACTCATGGGTGGGCAAAATATGATGCGTGGATATTTTTTAGGAAGATATCGCGACAACCAAATGTTAGCTACTCAAATAGAATATCGCATGTTACCACTAAAACTTGGTTTTACAAAACGCTGGGGAGCAACCGTTTTTTCAAGTCTTGGAACTGTATTTGATGAATTTTCAAAAATAGACAACTACGATTTAAAGTGGGCTGTTGGTGGCGGTATTCGCTTTTTATTGTTTCAAAACAAAGACATTTATGCTCGTTTAGATTATGCGATCACTCCAGATGAAAATGGTTTTTATATTACAATCGGAGAAGCCTTTTAAAACATTCAAAAAATGAATAAAGTATTTTGTATTCTGTTCTTATGTATTATTGGGAGTTTAAATATAAATGCACAAGCTACTAAAGATAAAGAACGCCGCTGGCTAGTTTTGCTCTCGCCCGAAGATGAACATCCGCAACTGCAAAAACAAATTGATGCTATTCAAGCTAATCAAGATGCAGCTATTGAAAGAAAAATTGGTGTAATTCAAATTACCAATCAAGAGACCAAAGCCATATTTAATTCTCCTATAAAAAACTTCAACTTAGCAGATTCATTTCAAAACTTGCAAACCAAAGATTCAGATTTCGAACTTGTTCTTATTGGTTTAGATAATAATACTAAACTGAAAAGAACAAAGGCAATTGATGCAGACGATTTATTTAAATTAATAGACCGTATGCCAATGCGTAAAGCCGAAATTCAACAAAAAAAAAGAAAAGAACGTTTGGAAGAAAAACGAAAAAACGAACACCAAAAAAGTAAATAGTTATAAAAACTGAGCACTTTTTAAATTTTTCAGATTTTCAAAACCGTATTATTTTATTCTCAGTGTAAAACATCAGACATTAAAAAAAAACCTTCTGGAATTACAGAAGGTTTTTTTTGTTAGAACAATACATTAATTTATTTTGTAAACAACATTTCTCTGTATTTAGTTAATGGCCAAATTTCATCATCTACCATTAATTCTAATTTATCACAATGGTAACGAATTGTATCAAAAAATGGTTTCACCTCATCGCAGTACGCATGAGCACGTTTAGTTGCATCTTCTATGGCATTAGCTTCTTTTCGAGCTTCAATCATTTGGCTTGTAGCTTTATTGATGTTTTCAATATGGTTTGAAATGGCTTCAATAATACTCATTTGTTCTTTGGCTATTTCTTTAAAAGAATTTCCGTAGATTTCTTTTAAGCCTTTCACATTTTTAATCAATACATTTTGATAACTAATAGCAGTAGGAATAACATGATTTCGGGCAATGTCTCCGATTAAACGGCCTTCAATTTGTATTTCTTTAGAATAGTCTTCAATTTCAATTTCGTAACGTGCTTTAATTTCTACTTCGTTCATAATTTGCAAACTAGTGTACAAATCAATAGCTTTTTGTGAAATTTTAGGTTGCAGAGCAGTTGGAGTAGTTTTGTTGTTACTTAAACCACGTTTAGCTGCTTCATCTTCCCAAGCTTTTCCATAACCATCACCTTCAAAACGAATTTTCTTAGAAGATTTAATGTATTCTCTCAATATATTGAAAATCGCATCGTCTTTTTTCATTTTTTTATCGATTAAAGCATCTACTTCTGCTTTAAATTCAATAAGTTGTTTAGCTACCATTGCATTTAAAGTAGTCATTGGGTCAGCACAGTTTGCTGTAGAACCAACTGCGCGTAATTCGAATTTATTTCCTGTAAAAGCAAAAGGAGAAGTACGATTACGATCTGTATTGTCTAATAAAATTTCTGGAATTTTACCCACTACATTCAACTTTAAATCTGTTTTCTCTTCTGGCGAAAGTTTACCATTAGTTACTTTTTCTAATTCATCTAAGACTTTAGTTAATTGTGAACCAATAAACACTGAAATTATAGCTGGTGGCGCTTCATTTGCACCTAAACGATGATCGTTTGAAGCTGATGCAATAGTTGCTCTTAAAATTTCTTCATTATCGCAAACCGCTTTAATGGTGTTTACAAAAAAGGTTAAAAACTGTAGATTTTTCATTGGTGTTTTACCAGGACTCAATAAGTTTGAACCCGTATCGGTTGCTAAAGACCAATTATTGTGTTTACCACTTCCGTTTACATTAGCAAATGGCTTTTCATGAAATAGCACCTTAAAGTTATGTCGGTCGGCAACTTTATCCATCACATCCATAATTAAAGAATTGTGATCTACGGCTAAGTTAGCTTCTTCAAAAATAGGAGCTAACTCAAATTGATTAGGAGCAACTTCGTTGTGTCTAGTTTTAACTGGAATACCTAAATACATACATTCAGTTTCTAAATCACGCATAAAATTTAATACACGAGCAGGAATCGAACCAAAGTAATGATCGTCTAATTGTTGACCTTTAGCTGGTGCATGACCAAGTAAAGTTCTACCGGCCATCATAATATCATGTCTAGATGAAGCTAGTGCAGAATCGATTAAAAAATATTCTTGCTCCCAACCTAAAGTAGCAGTAACTTTCGTTACTTTTCTATCAAAATATTTTGCCACATCGGTAGCAGCTTTATCTAGAGAACTTAAAGAGCGTAAAAGTGGTGTTTTATAATCGAGAGCTTCACCAGTGTACGAAACAAAAATAGTTGGAATACATAAAGTGGTTCCCCAAACAAAAGCTGGAGATGTTGGATCCCAAGCCGTGTAACCACGAGCTTCGAAGGTGTTTCTAATTCCTCCATTAGGAAAACTAGAAGCATCGGGTTCTTGTTGAACTAATTGTCCTCCATTAAATTTTTCAATGGCAGTACCATCGCCAAATGTTTCAAAAAAAGCATCATGCTTTTCTGCAGTAGAACCAGTTAAGGGCTGAAACCAGTGTGTATAATGCGTAGCACCTTTAGCTATTGCCCATTCCTTCATCCCTGTAGAAATGTGGTCTGCTAAATCTCGGTCTATTTTGCTACCGTTTTGTATCGCATCCATTACAGACTTATAAGAATCTTTGGTTAAATGTTGTCTCATGGCAATTTCGCCAAATACATTTTTACCAAAAATTTCAGAACGTCTTAAGTTTTCTTCAACCGGAATTGGTTTTCTTGAAAGCGTTTCTTTTAAAGCATTAAATCGAAGTGTTGCCATGTTTTATAATTTTATTTAATACAAAAATATAAAAAATCAAAACACCCCCTGTTTTTTTATAGGTTAAATTATTAAAGTATAATGAATTTATATTACAACCCCTATTTTTGAACTAGAAAGCCACCAAATAAATAAAACTTAAATAAAAGGCAAATAATAAAAAGCCTTTGTATCGGGATAAATTCATTTTTGGAGCTATAAAACTTAGGGGCAATAAAATAACAGAAACGCCTATCATCCAAACCATATCCTGGCTTAAAATTTCTGGTGAATTAATTGGAATAGGCAAAATAGTGGCTGTAATTCCTAACACAGCAGCAATATTAAAAATATTTGAGCCGATTAAATTTCCCAACGAAAGTGCTTTCTCTCCCTTAAATGCAGAAATTACAGAAGCTGCTAGTTCGGGAATACTTGTACCAACGGCAATCATAGTTATGGCAATAACTCGATTACTTACACCTAATGTTTCAGCTAAATTTACAGCTCCTTTTACCAATAATTCAGACCCAAAATACAAGCCTAAACCACCAATAAATAACCAAACTATAATTTTAAAGTAACTTACTTCTTGCAAATTCTCATCTACTTCTGCCGGTACATTTCCTTTACTTCCTCTACTCCTTTTTATTAAATAAAATAAATAGATCATAAGTAGAGTAATAAAAATAAGACCTTCAATTCTACTTATCTCATTTCCTGTGTACATAAAATAATAGAGCAGTGCCGAAAAGCCTAGCATGACTGGCCAGTTTAGTCTAAAAAAGTCTCGATCGATAAACAAGGGAGCGATAATAGCTGTAATTCCTAAAACTAAACCAATGTTAGCTATATTAGAACCCACCACATTTCCAATGGCAATTTCGGGCGAATTTTTTAAAGCCGCTTGTACACTTACTAAAAGTTCTGGTGCTGATGTTGCAAATGAAACTACTGTTAAGCCAATAACCATTCTAGAAATATTCAATTTAAAAGATAAACCTACAGACGACCTAACCAAAAATTCACCTCCGACCACTAACAATAAAAGACCTATAAATATAAATAGTATGTTCATAAATTATTCAAATTCAATTAGCGAATATAGTAGAATAATTGTTTTTATAAGAAGCTAATGCAAGAGAAAAATAAGATGAATAATCTCTTCAATAAAAGAATGAAAACTATTTTTTTAGTTATTAAACTATAATTATAGTTGTACAACTGCTTTTTTAGTTTATATTTGTAAAATAAATTTATAATTTTTTTATGCAACTCCCCAAACTCACTCAAAAAGAAGAAGAAATCATGCATGTAATTTGGTCTTTAAAAAAAGCATTTGTTAAAGAAATAGTTGAAAAACTAGAAGAAAAATTACATTACAACACAGTCTCTACTATTGTTAGAAATCTAGAAGACAAAGCTTTTGTTGGTCACGAAGCTTTTGGAAAAACTCACCGTTACTATCCGTTGGTAGAAAAAGACTCCTACACCAAAGAAGTTTTAAACTCTACTACTCGGAAGTTTTTTGATGGCTCCTACAAAAATTTGGTTTCCTTTTTTGCCAAAGAAGAAAACATCAGCACCGAAGACTTAAAAGAAATTATTCAACTTATTGAAAAAAATAAATAAGTATGGAAACCTTAATCTACTTAGCAAAATCTGCCGCTCTACTGAGTATTTTTGTATTAATTTATAAACTCTTTTTAAGCAAAGAAAGTTTTTTACAAACCAATCGATTTTTCCTTTTGGCTGGATTAGTTTTAAGTTTTGGCTTGCCACTACTTAATATTACCCAAATTGAACTGATTGAAGTTGAAATACCAATGCAAGAATCCTTCGGCAATACCATAAGTTATTCAAATGAACATTCAATTCCTATAAATTACGTTGATGAAATTCCAGAAGTTATAGAAGCTTCATTTTGGGAACAAATTACTTGGCAAGATGCCTTGTTATTTGTTTATATTTTAGGAATCATTTTCTTTACAGGAAAGCTTATTTACCATAGTGCCGTTTTATTGAAGCTGCTTCAAAAAGCAAAAAAAGTGAAGAAAAATGGAATTTGTTATATGGAAACCGAACAAGAAATTGAAGCTTTTTCATTTTTCAATATCATGGCTTACAATCCCAATTTGCTTAGCGAAACCGAATTAAAAATCATTAAAACCCATGAAGCAATTCACATTAAAGATGCGCATTCCATCGATATGTTGTTGGGTAATTTAGCTTGTATTATACTTTGGTTCAACCCATTATCTTACATTTATCGTTCGGCTATAGATGAAAATTTAGAATACATCGCCGATGCCAAAACAGCTCAAAAAACCAAGTCGATTAAACAATACCAATACACCTTACTGAATTATTTCGCTTTAGAAAGCAACATGCAATATGCCAGTTACTTTTTTAAACAATCATCTTTAAAAAACAGAATTATGATGCTCAACAAAGAAAAATCTTCAAAACAAAAATTAATAAAATACAGCTTCATTGTACCTTTTATACTTGGTTTTATTTGGCTTTTTCAAACTGAAACCATTGCCAAAGAAGTGATTATTGATGTAAATGCTAAGAAGGATATTGTTGAAGCATCTTCAAGTAAATTTAATACTTCAAATAATAAGAATAATGCTAAGCTTTTAAATGAAAATAATTCAGAAAATTTTCAACAAGACACGCTAAAAACTAGTTCTCATCTTGATAACATCAAAGCAAAAATCACCAAGACAACTACTCAAGATGGACTAGACCAACTTGAGAAATTTTTTGCTAAACAACAGCAAAAACTTAAATTTTCTAGGGTAAAACGAAACAAAAATGGAGAGATTACCCGCATTAAAATCAAATTTTCAGATGATGCGAATGGACTTGAAAAGGAATTGGTAGTTTCTGGAACTGAACCAATAAAAAATTACGAAGTAATTAGAAATTTTAAAAATGATACTGCTGAAATTGTAGAATTTAAAGAACCTGAAAAAGAGTTATACAATTTTTTAAATGAAGCTACTCAACTAATTATTAATGGTAATTTATATACAAAAAACAAGCCTATTGCCTTAACCGACATTGTTATAAAAGAAGTAAAAACCAGTACGGTACTTTTTAATGGCAAAAAAAATGAAGAGCTAAACCTTAGTATTGAAGCAACAGAATTAGAAGAAACCGAAGTATCTGAAATTTACAAATTATTTGAAAATGATGATAAGGAGCGAGAAATCTTCATTTTTAAAACCATTGAAGGCCTTCGTGAAAACGATGTTAGCCTAATGCGATTGGAAATGAATATTCCCAAAGAAAAATTTGCTGCTCAATTTGAAAGTGGTTACGACAAAACACCAAAAAAAATAGTACACACTTCGGTTTATGTAGAAGTTGTGCCAGACTTACAAGAAAAACTTAAAAACCATATTCAAAACGGGAAACAAATTAAGTTAAACGGAAAGAACTTTAATGCAAAACAACATAAAGGACAATTTATTTTAATGGAAAACTTCAGCTTTAATGACGATGTGCTCGAAGTTACAGGCGAAGTAAAAAATTATGGATTTGGAGATCACAAACTTTTCAATTCTTACGAAAACAAATTATCTACTGTTTTAAATATTGATGAAGATGGAAAAATTGCGGTTAAAAACATGTATAAAAACAATGAAACAAAATCCTTTGTCTCGGATGTTTCATATGCTGAAAACAGAAAGCAATTAACCAACTTGTATGAAAAAGCAGAATTTGTATACATCAACGATAAAAAAGTGGCTAAAGCAGATTTAATGAACAAAGTGCTTACTTATCAAAATTTCAACATCAAAAATAACGAGTTATACTTTACCGATGCTAAATTAAGACCTAACGAAACCAATAAAGGAATAGCAAGGATTTTAATTCAGTTGCTAAAAGACAATGAAAAGCCAAACGAAGAGCAAAAGGTAATTTGGTTTAAAAGTGAAAATGAACTAGAAATGGCAAGCATGAGTGGAGTAATCACTTCATCAAACCAAGAGCTTAATTTTAAAGCGAAATCAGAAATTAGCTATTCTAATGAAGAAACCTACAGTGAAAATGACATTCAAACTTACTTCAACAAAGCCAATCAAGTTTTTTTAGATGGCAATGAAATTCAAAAAAGTGATTTACACACAAACGTCCTTGTTTTTGGAGAAATTGAATTAAAAAACAATCAATTATTTTTTAAAGACACCGATTTTTATGAAGATATTGAAGCTGATAATTTTAATAAAGTAATTGCAAGAACTATTCTCTATAAAAAAATGTTGAGAAATAGAAGCATCATTTGGTTCGAAAATGAAAATAAATTACGTTACAAAAAAGGGAACACGGCCTTTTATGCTTCTCCAAAAGTTGAAGATACGTTTATACTAAATAATGATGTTGCTGTAGATGAAATCAATTTTATCGATACAGTTGATGCAAAAGAGCAGCCTATTTATGTTGTGAATAATAAAGTTGTGAATGATTCTATATTTAGAAATATTAAACCTAATGAAATTAAGTCGGTTTCTGTATTTAAAAACTTCAATACTTTATCTAAAGAACTGCAATCCAATAAAGCTATAGATGCTAAAAATTTTAATGGTTTGGTAAAAGTAGATTTAAAAGACGAAGCATATTACAACACGCATTTTAAAATTTCAATAACTAAAAACAAAGATGCTTATAGCATGCAATGTACAGAAGGTTGTGCATGGGAAGAGTTGACTTTTGATTTAAACCGATTTACTTCGCAATACATTAATGCATTTGGCGTAAGCGGAATTCTTCCAGACAAAAATGAAACTTCCGACCGCTTGGCTAACTTTCAATTTAAAATGAAAGAGAAATCAAATCAAGTTCAACTAACCAAATTAAATGGAAGCCATTGGGAAGAACTGAGTTTTAGCATGCAAGAAGGCGAAACCTACGAACTCACTCAAAATGGAATTTTAAAACAAAATTAATCTAACAAATAAAAAATGCTAAAACTACTCATGATTTTTGCATTATACATCACATCTATGTTATGTAATGCACAAGAAAATATAGTTTATTATAAATTTGCTGATGGGAAAGCCATTACCCAAAAGCAGCTCGATAAAAGGATTGAACAATATAAGAATATTGCAAATCAAATTCATCAAGACGCACAAGTGCAAACTTTCTATGTAGACACGCTAGTAAAGCAAGACTCTATAATTGTAGCTACTAGTATAGAATTAATGATTAACGGCGAAATTCTTTCACCAAGTAAAGAGCAAAAAAATGGAGTTCGAGACCAATTGCTGGGCAAAGCATTTCCAGATTTTAACCTAGCCAACTTACAAGATAAAAAAATGGGTTTTGAAAAATACAAAGGCGAACCCGTCATGATTAATTTCTGGTTTAAAAATTGCGCACCTTGTATAGACGAAATGCCAGCTTTAAATAAGCTAAAAGAAAAATACCAAGATCAAGTTCATTTTGTAGCGATCACTTTTAATACCAAATCGGAAGTAAATACTTTTTTAGAAACACACGAATTTAATTTCGAACACCTTATTGATGCCAACGATTTTTGCAATGAATTAAGTATTAATTCCTATCCTTTAAATGCATTTATCGATTCCACTGGAAAAGTAGTAGCTGTAGAAAATGGTATTCCTTATATGATGGATGAAAATGGCAAAATGAAACCCGGCAATGAAACTTATTTTGAAGAAATTATAAATAAAATGTTGTAACATTTAAATACAAATACTTGAATTGCCTCTCGGCAGAGACACTTTAAAAAGCCTATCTTTGCCGAGAATTTTTTTTGAATGAAATTTGATTTAAAAGCTAAAGACCCACTTTCGAACGCGAGAGCTGGAAAAATTACCACGGACCACGGCACTATAGAAACTCCGATTTTTATGCCCGTAGGCACAATCGCTACTGTAAAAGGAGTGCATCAGCGCGAATTAAAAAACGACATCAATGCCGATGTAATTTTAGGAAACACCTATCATTTATACTTACGCCCAAAAACAGAAATTTTAAAACAAGCTGGTGGTTTGCATAAATTCATGAATTGGGACCGAAATATTCTAACTGATAGCGGTGGTTATCAGGTTTATTCACTTTCAGCAAACCGAAAAATTAAGGAAGAAGGTGTAAAATTCAAATCGCATATCGATGGTTCTTCGCATTGGTTTACACCCGAAAATGTAATGGATATTCAGCGAGAAATCGGCGCAGATATTATCATGGCTTTCGATGAATGTACTCCGTATCCATGCGATTACAACTATGCGCAACGCTCTATGCACATGACGCATCGTTGGCTAGAACGCTGTATTGCTCAATTAAAAATAAGTCCGGAATTATACGGCTATAAACAAACACTTTTCCCAATTGTACAGGGAAGTACGTACAAAGATTTACGCAAACAATCTGCAGAGTACATCGCTTCAGTTGAAGCAGAAGGAAACGCAATTGGTGGCCTTTCTGTAGGCGAACCAGACGATGAGATGTATGCTATGACAGAAGTGGTTACCGACATTCTACCAGAAGACAAACCCAGATATTTAATGGGTGTTGGTACACCACTTAATTTATTAGAAAATATTGCATTAGGCGTAGATATGTTCGATTGTGTTATGCCAACTCGAAATGCTAGAAATGGAATGTTATTTACCGCTCATGGTACCATAAACATTAAAAATAAGAAATGGCATAACGACTTTTCGCCAATCGATGAAATGGATATAACTTGGGTAGATACAGAATATAGCAAGGCTTATTTAAGGCATTTATTTACAGTAAATGAATTATTAGGTAAACAAATTGCCACCATACACAATTTAGGTTTTTATCTTTGGTTAGTAAGAGAAGCAAGAAAACAAATTATTGCTGGTACTTTCAGATCATGGAAAGACAAAATGGTAAAACAAATGAACAAACGCTTGTAGATTGAAAATCCTAGACTGGTACATATTAAAACGCTATTTATCTACTTTTTTTGTAATGGTATTGCTTTTCATTCCAATTGGAATAATTGTAGATTTCTCTGAAAAAGTAGATAAAATTATCGCCAACGAAGCTCCATTAGACGAAACTTTAGCTTACTACGGAAACTTTACCATTTATTTTGCTAATCTACTCTTCCCTATTTTACTTTTTTTATCGGTAATTTGGTTTACATCCAAATTAGCTAATAACACAGAAATTGTGGCTTTTTTGAGTTCAGGTGTTTCTTTTACTCGCTTTTTAAGACCATATTTTATAGGAGCAAGCATAGTTTGTGGAATTGCCATTGTTTTAAGCATGTATATTGTACCATCTGCAAGTGCGGGTTTTAATGAATATAAATTTAAGTATTTAAAAAGTTCTAGACCAAGCGAAAGACCCCGAGATGTTTACAGACAAATTAATGACAACGAAGTAATTTATGCGAGCAATTTTAGAGAAAAGAGTAAAACTGCATCCAACTTTACTTTAGAACATTTTGAAGGAACAGAGTTGAAATATAAAATTAAAGCTGACCGACTAAAACTAAATGCAGATTCTACTTACACCTTAAAAAATTATGTAAAGCGAATTGTAGGCGAAAGAGAAGATGTTTTTATTAAAGAAAATACATTAGACACAATCCTTCCCTTCGATTTTGATGAATTAACACCAGTAGAATATATTGCAGAAACATTAAATTACAACGAACTGCAAGATTTTATAGCACAAGAAAAAAAGCGTGGTTCACCTAACATTAATCGCTACGAAGTAGTTTCTTATCGACGCTGGAGTATTCCTGTTTCGGCATTTATTTTAACCATTATCGGTGTTTCGGTGTCTGCTATAAAACGACGTGGTGGTATGGGTGTAAATCTAGCCATTGGTATTGTAATTGGCTTCGGTTATATCTTTTTTGAAAAAGTATTTGGTAGCATTGCCGAAGAGTCTACCTTTTCTCCACTTATTGCAGTTTGGTTTTCGAATATCGTTTTCGGAATTCTCTCAATTTACTTACTTCAAAAAGCAAAGAGGTAACATTCTTCATAGAAAAAACACCTTAAAATTATTAGCTCTAATCATCAAAGCGGAATTGTTTGGTTAAGCATTCGTATTGAGTTAAGCTTTCCTTAGTATGCCGAAGAGTCGAAATTCTCGCTATAGTGTGTTTGTTTGACTTAATGATTAAAAATTGAATTTTAAACTCGTAAATAGAAATGCATTTTCTAAAGTTTCCTATATTTGCTTATTCACTCTTTACCTAAACACGACACTCAATTATGGAGTATTTAGACTTTGAAATTCCTATAAAAGAATTAAACGAGCAATACCAAAAAGCTTGTAGAATTGGCACAGAAAGCGATGTTGATGTATCTGATACATGTAAGCAGCTTGAAAAAAGAATAGAAGAAACCAAAAAAGAAATTTATAAAAATTTAAGTGCATGGCAACGGGTACAATTATCTAGACATCCCAATCGCCCCTACACGATGGACTACATTAATGCCATTTGTGGAGACTCATTTTTAGAATTACATGGTGACCGAAATTTTGGAGACGATAAAGCCATGGTTGGTGGTCTAGGAAAAATTAAAGACCAAAGTTTTATGTTTATTGGTCAGCAAAAAGGCTACAATACTAAAACAAGACAATATCGAAATTTTGGAATGGCAAGTCCAGAAGGATATCGAAAAGCATTGCGCTTAATGCAATCGGCAGAAAAATTTGGAATCCCAATAGTTTGTTTAATCGACACTCCTGGTGCTTTTCCTGGCTTGGAAGCAGAAGAGCGCGGACAAGGTGAAGCTATTGCAAGAAATATTCAAAAAATGTTTAATATTCAAGTGCCAATTACAGTAATTATAATTGGAGAAGGAGCAAGTGGTGGCGCATTAGGCATTGGTGTAGGCGATAAAATTATTATGTTAGAAAACACATGGTACTCTGTTATTTCACCAGAATCATGTTCTTCTATTTTGTGGAGAAGCTGGGAACAAAAGCAAATTGCAGCAGAAGCCTTAAAGCTTACCGCAAAAGATATGAAAAAACAAAAATTAATCGATGAGATTTTAAAAGAACCAATTGGTGGAGCTCATAGCGATCGAGAAAATACTTTTAAAAGTGTCGAAAAATGTATTTTAAAATCTTACGAAGAACTTAAAAAGTTATCACCAGAAAAATTGATAGAAAATCGAATGAATAAATTTATTGAAATGGGCGTATTTCAAGACGCATAATTCCGAATCCCAATTAGAATAAAATGTCCGGGGTTTTTGCTTCGGATTTTTTTAGTTATTAACATCAATTAAATACTTATAAACACTAAATTGTTGATATGATGTTAACTACCAAAAAAATAGTTTAGTAACATTAAAACAAGGTTTTTTTTACATTCGCAATATGGAGTCACAACAAAAATATATTCAAAATCAAAGCCAAAAAGGTAGTGTAATCAGCCTTCAAAAAGGAAAACTTCCACCACAAGCTATTGATTTAGAAGAAGTTGTATTAGGTGCGATGATGATCGATAAAAAAGGAGTCGACGAAGCTATCGATATTTTAAGTCCAGATGCATTTTACAAGGACGCTCACAAGCACATTTTTGACGCTATTCATATTCTTTTTCAAGAAGGCCAACCCATTGACTTGTTAACGGTTTCTAGCCAACTTAAAAAGGAGAAAAAATTAGAAATCTGTGGAGGTGAATATTACTTGATTCAGCTTACTCAAAAAATTTCGTCTTCTGCCCATATTGAATACCACTCTAGAATTATTCTACAAAAATATATTCAACGTAGTTTAATTAAAATTTCAAACGAAATTATAGAAGAAGCTTATGATGAAGGCACCGATGTGTTTGATTTGCTCGACCATGCAGAATCTAAACTCTACGAAGTTACACAAGGCAATATTAAAAAATCTTCAGAAACGGCACAAAACTTAGTAACTCAAGCCTTAAAACGAATTGAAGAAATATCGAATAAAGAAGGTTTAAGTGGAATTCCATCTGGTTTTGATGATTTAGATAAATTAACTTCAGGTTGGCAACCTTCCGATTTAATTATTGTTGCAGCAAGGCCAGGTATGGGAAAAACAGCACTTACCTTATCTATGGCTAGAAATATGGCAGTTGAACACAAAATACCTGTTGCATTTTTCTCTTTAGAAATGTCTTCAGTACAGTTAATTACCCGTTTAATTTCATCTGAAACTGGTCTAAATTCTGAAAAATTAAGAACTGGCAACTTAAAAAAACACGAGTGGGAACAACTCAATGTAAAAGTAAAAGCTTTAGAACAAGCTCCTTTATTCATTGACGATACACCTTCTCTATCCATTTTCGACCTAAGAGCAAAAGCTAGGAGACTTTCGTCTCAACATGGCATTCAACTAATCGTAATTGATTATTTACAGTTAATGACAGGTGGCGGAAACAACAAAGGCGGAAATAGAGAACAAGAAATTTCTACCATTTCTAGAAACCTAAAAGCCTTAGCTAAAGAATTAAATGTTCCTGTAATTGCACTTTCACAACTTTCGCGTGCTGTAGAAACTCGTGGTGGTACCAAAAGACCATTGTTGAGCGACTTACGAGAATCGGGAGCAATTGAGCAAGATGCAGATATTGTTTCATTTATTTATAGACCAGAATATTACGATATACAAGAATGGGATGACGAAGAAGCAAATCCTACAGAAGGACAAGGTGAATTTATTGTTGCTAAACACAGAAATGGTGGCTTAGATAATATCCGACTTAAGTTTGTAGGTGAATTAGGTCGATTTGAAAACTTAAAAAGCATTACTGAAGATTTAGAATTTGATTCTAAAATGAATAGTGAAAATGATCCATTTAGCACGCCCAAAACTTCAAATCCTAGTGAAGCTTTTGGAACTAATGAAGACGATAGCGATCCCTTTCCTTTTTAAGTTTAAATTAAGCGCAGAAGCCTTCTCGATTTCCAATATTTCTGTACATTTGGATATCAATTTTTATTGTAAATTATGTTTCAGAAAACGCTCTGTATTTTTTTGATTTTTATGGCTATAAGTGTAAAAGCTTCATTTGTGCTTTTACCGATGGATGCCAAATCGCAAAAAGACCATTTAAAAGCTTACGGAATTACTTACTGGAGTCTCGATCGGGGACAAAAAGTGCAATGGCTACTCAACTATAAGGGAGGTAGCTTTTTAATTCCAGATTCAGAAAAATTAAGAAAAGAGTGTACCATTCGCGGAGTAAGTTATGAGGTAATTAGCAACGCAAAAGCAAATAGCATTTTAGAATCTATCGAAAGTCCATCGGTTAATCAAGAATCGGTAACTTTAGAAAAAGCGCCTCGCATTGCTGTTTACACTCCAGATGGAAACGCTCCGTGGGATGATGCCGTTACTTTAGTACTTACTTATGCCGAAATTCCTTACGATAAAGTATACGACAAAGAAGTTTTAAACGATGAGTTGCTGCTGTATGATTGGTTGCACTTACACCATGAAGATTTTACAGGTCAATATGGAAAATTTTATCGTGCTTACCGCGCAACCCCTTGGTATATTGAAGAAAAAAAGCAAGCTGAAAACTTAGCAACAAGCTTAGGTTTTGATAAAGTTTCGAAATCGAAATTAGCAGTAGCCCAAAAAATTAGAGACTATGTAGTAGGTGGCGGATTTATGTTTGCCATGTGTAGCGCAACCGATTCTTTTGATATTGCACTTTCTGCTTACCTAACCGATATTTGTGAACCCATGTTCGATGGCGATGCAAGCGAACCTGGTTATCAAAACAAACTAGATTTTGGACAAACTTTTGCTTTTAAAGATTATACATTGGTAAAAGACCCTAATACTTACGAATTTTCTTCTATAGACATGACCGAAAAAAGGAATATTCCAAAAGAAAAGGATTATTTCACCTTAATGGATTTTTCAGCCAAATGGGATCCTATTCCAAGTATGCTTAATCAAAATCACACTGCTATTGTAAAAGGTTTTATGGGACAAACTACAAGTTTTGAACCTAGCCAAATTAAATCGAATGTACTTATCTTAGGTGAAAATAAAGTAAATGGAGAAGCAAGGTATATTCATGGAATTAAAGGAAAAGGCTTCTTTACTTTTTATGGTGGACATGACCCAGAAGATTACCAGCATCGAGTTGGGGACCCAAAAACAGAATTGGAATTGCATCCTACATCGCCAGGATATAGGCTCATTTTAAATAATATTTTGTTTCCAGCAGCCGAAAAAGAAAAGCAGAAAACTTAAAGTTTAATTATTTGAAAATTTTCTTTTTACGCAGTTCAAAATTTTGCCCTAAATACACTTTTCTTACCATTTCATCTTCAGCGAGTTCTTCAGGCTTTCCGTGTTTCAAAATTTTACCTTCGAACATTAAGTAAGTTCTGTCTGTAATAGCGAGTGTTTCTTGCACGTTATGATCGGTTATTAAAATACCGATGTTTTTATCCTTCAATTGCGCAACAATTTTTTGAATGTCTTCAACCGCTACAGGATCTACTCCTGCAAAAGGTTCATCTAATAAAATAAAATTCGGATCGGTAGCTAATGCTCGGGCAATTTCAGTTCGTCTACGTTCGCCACCCGATAACAAATCGCCACGGTTATTACGAATATGTCCTAATCCAAATTCTTCAATTAAACTTTCCATTTTGAATTGACGTTCTTTTTTACTCAATTTGGTGAGCTCCAATACACTCATAATATTTTCTTCGATGCTCAATTTTCTAAAAATTGATGCTTCTTGTGCCAAATAACCAATTCCATTTTGAGCCCTTTTGTACATCGGAAATTTGGTAATTTGCGTTTCATTTAAATGAATACTTCCACGAGTAGGTTTTACCAAACCAACAATCATGTAGAATGATGTGGTTTTACCAGCTCCGTTTGGCCCCAGCAAACCAACAATTTCTCCTTGGTTTACTTCTAAAGAAACGCCTTTTACTACAGGAACACCTTTGTATTCCTTTACTAAATTTTCTGCGCGTAAGGTAATTGGATTTTTAGGCATTGGTTCCATATTTTTCTTCTACTGCATCCCAGTATTCGTAAGCTCTTCGTAAGTGCGGAATAACAATTGTTCCACCAACTAAAGTACCAATACTTAATGCTTCAACAACTTGTGCTTTAGTAAAACCCATTTTATGAGAAGACTCTAAGTGGTATTTTACACAATCGTCGCAACGTAAAACTAGAGAAGCAACTAAGCCTAATAATTCTTTAGTTTTTTTATCTAATGCACCTTCAGCAAAAGAGTTGGTATCTAAATTAAAAATCCGTTTTAAGACTTTGTTATTATCATTAATAATCCTGTCGTTCATCCTAGCTCGGTAGGCTTCAAACTCATCTACTAAATCCTTCATCTATGTTTTTCTTTTTTCTTTTTTTACTACTGCTTTCGAAATAAAAATACTTATTTCATATAATATCACAACGGGGATGGTTACAATTATTTGGCTAGCCACATCGGGTGGTGTTATTATTGCCGACAAAATTAGAATTAAAACAATAGAATATTTCCTATTATTTCTTAAAAATTCTGGAGTAACTAAACCAATTTTAGATAAAAAGTAAATAATAATCGGCAATTCGAATATTAAACCACAAGCCAAAACACAGGCACGGACTAAACCGATATAACTGCTTAAATCGAAATCGTTAAAGACTTCATTACTTACTTGGTAACTTCCTAAAAAATTAATTGACAAAGGTGTAATTATATAGTAACCAAACAAAACACCTAAAAAGAATAATAAAGATGTAGCAAAAATAAACCAACGCGAGTTTTTACGTTCGTTTTCATATAAACCTGGAGATAAAAACAACCAAAATTGATAAATTACATATGGAAAAGCTACTATAAAACCAGCTGTAATCGATGTCCAAATGTGTGCGCTAAATTGTCCTGCCATAACTCTACTCTGAATACGGAATGGCATTTCAGTAAAACAGAAACTCTCGTCTAAACCTAAATATTTAGAAAGATTACAAAAAATTTCGTAGGTGAAAAAATCTACTTTTTTAGGACCAAATAAAATTACGTCAAAAATAAATCCCTTAGCTAAAAAAGCTAAACTTGCTGCAATTAAAATGGCTAAAGTAGAACGTATTAGATGCCATCTTAAATCTTCAAGATGGTCTAAAAAGGACATTTCGTTTACGTTTTTGCGTTGTTTTTTAGCCATTTATAGTATTCCTTCTTTAATAAGGTCGTGTAAGTGAACAACACCCGCATAAACTCCTTCATCTTCTACTAAAACCTGAGAAATATCGTTTTGCTCTAAAACTTCTAAAGCTTTTACTGCTAAGGCAGAATTGGCAATAGTTTTAGGATTTTCACTCATGATATCTTTAGCGGTTAAATGAGTAAAATTATCGTTGGTAGAAAGCATTCGCCTTATATCGCCATCAGTAATAATACCAATAATTTTATCATTCTCTAAAACAGCTGTCGCACCTAATCTATTTTCTGAAATAACCACAATTACTTCTTTAATATTGGCATTAGGCGAAACTTTTGGTTTCATATTATTAATGGTAATATCGCTTACCTTTAAGTATAAGGTTTTACCTAAAGCTCCTCCAGGATGATACTTAGCAAAGTCTTTACTCGAAAAGCCACGCATTTTTAACAGACTAACCGCCAACGCATCGCCCATTACTAATTGAGCAGTTGTACTGGTGGTTGGTGCTAAATTATTAGGGCAAGCTTCTTTATTTACGTACGAGTTGAGAACATAATTGGCTTGTTTCCCCAAGTACGAATCTACATTGCCCGTAATGGCAATTAATGTATTTTTAAAATTCTTAATTAATGGAACCAAGACTTTAATCTCTGGCGTATTCCCACTTTTCGATATGCAAATAACCACATCATCTTTTAAAATACTGCCTAAATCGCCATGAATGGCATCGGCAGCATGCATAAAAATAGCAGGAGTTCCTGTAGAATTTAAGGTAGCAACAATTTTATTAGCTATAATCGCGCTTTTACCAATACCGGTAATAATAACTCTACCTTTAGAATTATAAATTTGGTGTACAACTTCGCTAAAATCAGTAGTTAACAAATCGGCAAGTCCTTTTATGGAATTGGATTGGGTAAAAATTGTATCTTTGGCTAAGTCAAGAATTTCATCGGAAGTCATATTAGATGAATTTAGCATTTGTAGTTTTAAATAAATACGTATCTTTAAAAATGCAAATGTAGTTAAAACAAAATAGTATTATAAAATTGTCAGAACTCAATTTACACAAGGAATTGAAAAAGTTTTTTGGATTTGATGAATTCAAAGGACTTCAAGAAGAAGTAATAAAAAGTATTATTGCTGGTCAGGATTCATTCGTAATTATGCCTACTGGTGGCGGAAAATCACTTTGTTACCAACTGCCTGCATTAATTCAAGACGGTACGGCTATTGTCGTTTCGCCATTAATTGCTTTAATGAAGAACCAAGTAGATGCTATTGAAGCGCTATCCGACCAAAATGGTGTGGCTCATGTGCTCAATTCTTCGCTTAACAAAACCCAAGTTAGGCAGGTAAAAAGCGATATCGAAAATGGAATCACCAAACTTTTATATGTAGCACCAGAATCGCTAACAAAAGAAGAATACGTTGACTTTTTAAAGCAGCAAACCATCTCTTTTTTAGCCATCGACGAAGCGCATTGTATATCAGAATGGGGACACGACTTTAGGCCTGAATACCGAAATTTACGTAAAATAATAGGGCGAATTGGAGATAATATCCCAATTATTGGTCTTACAGCAACAGCTACTCCAAAAGTGCAGGAAGATATTATTAAAAACTTGGGAATGCAAAACCCCAATACGTTTAAAGCATCTTTTAATCGACCTAACTTATATTATGAAATTAGGCCCAAAACAGCTAATGTAGATGCCGACATTATCAAATTTGTAAAACAAAACCAAGGTAAAAGCGGCATTATTTATTGCTTGAGCCGAAAACGAGTAGAACAACTTTCGCAAACTTTACAAGTAAATGGTGTAAACGCCATTCCCTATCACGCTGGTTTAGATGCAAAAACCCGTGCAAAACATCAAGACATGTTTTTAATGGAAGATGCAGAAGTTGTAGTAGCTACGATTGCTTTTGGTATGGGAATTGACAAACCCGACGTGCGTTTTGTAATTCATAACGATATTCCTAAAAGTATCGAATCGTACTACCAAGAAACGGGTCGCGCTGGTCGTGATGGTGGCGAAGGCCATTGCCTGGCTTTTTACAGTTATAAGGATGTAGAAAAGTTAGAGAAATTTATGAGCGGCAAACCTGTTGCCGAACAAGAAATTGGTCATGCCCTACTCCAAGAAATCGTTGCTTTTGCAGAAAGTAGTATCTCTAGACGAAAATTCATCTTACATTATTTTGGTGAAGAATTTGATAATAAAACTGGAGATGGCGGCGATATGGACGATAATATTCGCTATCCAAAAAAACAAAAAGAAGCTAAAGACGATGTAGCCTTGTTGATACAAACCGTAATTGAAACTGGCGAAATTTATAAAACCAAGGATTTGGTAAGCACTTTAATCGGCAAAACCAACGCGCTAATTAAATCGCATAAAACCGACGAAAAACCGATTTTTGGAAAAGGAAGCCATCAACCCAAAACCTATTGGATGGCATTGAGCAGACAAGTAATTGTGGCTGGTTTATTAAAAAAAGAAATTGAAACCTACGGTGTGGTTTATGTTACCGAAGAAGGAAAAAACTACCTAAAAAAACCTACTTCATTTTTAATGGCAGAAGATCACGATTTTTCTGATACTAGCGGCGAGCCAGCTCGAAAAACAGCAGTTACTACCGATGAGCAATTGCTTAAAATGCTAAAATCGTTGCGTAAACAAGTGGCCAAACAAAAAGAAGTGCCGCCATTTGTAGTTTTCCAAGACCCATCTCTAGAAGATATGGCGCTAAAATACCCAATAACAATGGATGAGCTAGTCAATATTCATGGTGTTGGCGAAGGAAAAGCGAAAAAATTTGGTAAAAAATTCATCGATTTAATCAGTAATTATGTTGAAGAAAACGACATTTTTAGACCAGAAGATATGGTGGTTAAATCTACAGGTGCCAATTCGAGTAATAAATTATACATTATTCAAAATGTAGACCGAAAACTTCCTTTACCTGATATTGCAAGTGGAAAAGGAATGAACATGACCGATTTTATTGAAGAATTGGAAGCTATTGTATACAGCGGAACAAAACTCAACATCAATTATTGGATTGATGAAATTTTAGATGAAGAACAACAAGAAGAAATACACGAGTACTTTTTAGAAGCCGAAAGCGATAGCATTAACAATGCTATTGAAGAATTTGACGGTGATTACGAAGAAGAAGAACTCAGACTCTACCGACTAAAATTTATTAGTGAAGTCGCTAATTAAAAATATAATCCCGCTTCCAAAAGCGGGATTTTTTTATCTCAATTTATTTAGTAAATACTTATTACTTGTCCTTCTGCTTTTCTTGTTCAGCTGTTGATTTATACTGAAAAATCAACACTAATAAGACTAACAAAGAAACGGAAAAACCTTGTAATGATTTCCATTCAAAAGTTCCATCAAATAGCTTAAACCATTCCATTTGAAACGCATTGTAAATTAATCTACCAATTAATAGAATTAATAAAGCAACATGTAATTTTTTAGGAATTTTCATAAAAAAAAGCATTAAAAATTATAGCCTAAGTTGATTCTAAAAAAAATAGGAAAGAAACCACTGTTTCCTTTTCCTTCAACAAAACACAATTTTTTCAAATTCCATTGTGGTATTTCAAAAAGGCAATTATATTTGTCATCATGAAAATATTAAATAACAATTGGTGGTGGAGTAAATTACGTCTCAGGTCGTGATCCACATTCCTTTTATATAAACTCATAAAGGCTTGTCTCACGACAAGCCTTTTTTTTATTAAACAATATATGAAGTATTTACTTAAAACTACCTACAAACAAATTTTGGCAGACACCATTACGCCCGTAAGTGTGTATTTAAAACTAAGGGATGTATTCCCTAATTCGCTTTTGTTAGAAAGTAGCGACTACCACGCCAACGACAATAGTTTTTCGTATATCTGCTGCAACCCTATCGCTTCATTTAAAGTAGAAAATGAAAAAATCACCCAAAAATTCCCCGATGGAAATCAGCATATGCAAGAAATCGATGAATCAACCAAAGTAGTAGAGCAAATTCAAAGCTTTACACAGCAATTTGAAACTGAAAAATTAGACTTCAAATTCATTCACAATGGTTTATTTGGCTTTACTTCTTTCGATGCAGTTCGTTATTTCGAAAGTGTACACATCTCCAAACGCAAAGAAGCTTTACAACTGCCCGATATGTACTACGCCGTTTATCAAAACATCATTGCTATTAATCATTTTAATAACGAAGCTTATGTGTTTAATCACAGTTACAATGGCGATTCAGCTTTAGAACAAATCATTCAATTAATTGCCAACCAAAATGTAAACAGCTTCGATTTTAAATTAAAAAAAGAAGCCTTTTCCAACTTAACAGATACAGAATATTTAGAAAATGTAGCCAAAGCCAAGCAGCATTGCCAACGTGGAGATGTATTTCAATTGGTGCTTTCACGTCGATTTTCACAAGCATTTCAAGGAGACGAATTCAATGTGTATAGGGCATTACGAAGCGTAAATCCAAGTCCATATTTATTTTATTTCGATTATGGCGATTTCAAAATTTTTGGTAGTTCGCCCGAAGCGCAAATCGTAATTCAAGATCAAACAGCCGAAATTCATCCCATCGCTGGAACCTTTAAACGTACTGGAAACGATGAACAAGATGCTAAAGCCGCCAAAGCCTTAGCAACCGATCCTAAAGAAAATGCCGAACACGTCATGTTAGTCGATTTGGCACGCAACGACCTCAGCCGAAACGCCAGTCAAGTAAAGGTAGAAACTTACCGCGAAATTCAATATTTTTCGCATGTTATTCATTTAGTAAGCAAAGTGGTTGCCCAAAAAAAATCAGATGTAGCGAGTATGCAATTAGTAGCCGATACTTTTCCAGCGGGAACACTTAGCGGAGCACCAAAACACAAAGCGCTTCAACTCATCGAAAAATACGAAAATGTAAATCGTGATGCCTATGGTGGCGCCATTGGCTTTATGGATTTTAACGGTAATTTTAACCACGCCATCATTATCCGTAGCTTTGTAAGCAAGCACAAACACTTACATTACCAAGCCGGTGCTGGCATTGTTTCCAGTTCCAAACCCGAAGACGAATTACAGGAAGTATATAATAAACTTGGCGCATTAACCAAAGCCTTAAAACTCGCAGAACATGTATATTAATCTACTTTATAATGGCGTTCCTTACCTAAAAAACCAAACTTCAAAGTTTGCTTTTATAGGTAAGGCAGGCTTTTCGCTATATCTTTTAAACCCAAAAGCCAGGTTTAAAAGGATGCCGCTGCAATCCTTAACGCAAAATCCGTTTTCAAAATAAAAATTATACCATGCAAAAAATAGCCGTTATCGACAATTACGATTCGTTTGTATATAACTTAGTACATTATTTAGAAGAATTTGCTGCTCAAGTTGATGTGTTCAGAAATGATGAAGTTAGCCTTACTCAACTTGAAAAATATGATAAAATTTTACTCTCTCCCGGACCCGGAATTCCCGATGAAGCGGGATTACTCAAAGAGATTATTAACCATTTCGCTGGGAAAATTCCCTTATTTGGAGTTTGTTTAGGGCAACAAGCCATCATGGAAGTCTTTGGCGGAAAATTAGTTAATTTAGAGAAAGTATATCATGGCGTAGCAACACAAATTGATGTAACTGTAAAAGATGAAGTCTTGTTTAAAGACTTATCTACACCTTTAGAAGTCGGTCGTTACCATTCATGGGTGATCGATACCAAAATACCAGATTGTTTAGAAGTAACTTCCCTAGACGAAAATCAGCAAATTATGTCCATTCGTCATCGTGAATTCGATCTAAGAGCTGTGCAATTTCATCCTGAGTCAGTATTAACGCCGCACGGAAAAAAAATGATACAAAATTGGGTGGAAAGCTGAAATTGATTTATGATTTGAGAATTTGAAAAAATTCTCTGCGCACTTTGCGGCTCTGCGGTGAAAAAAAAATAATAGAAGATGGATTTTAGATATGAGATTGATGATATGAGAAGTTAGATATGAGAAAAATGTCTGCTCGAGTGGTTTTTATCATTTCAAAGATGAAAATGATAGAAAGTTTATCGAGAGCACAAAAGATAAAAGTTCTCGATACAATTATTCAGCTTTAACAAGCTTAATAATCACTCGAACTGAAAAGAAAAATATAAAAAAATGAAAAACCTATTACAACGCTTAACTCAGTTTCAAAAGATTAGCAAACAAGAAGCTAAAGAAGTCTTGGTTTCCATATCGAAAGGAAAATTTTCTGAAGTAGAAATTGCTTCATTTTTAACCGTTTACATGATGCGTAACATCAGTATCGAAGAACTAGACGGTTTTAGAGAAGCTTTATTAGAATTGTGCATTCCGGTAGACCTTTCAGCATATAATCCGATTGACCTATGTGGAACGGGGGGCGATGGAAAAAACACCTTTAATATTTCGACAGCTGCTTCTTTTGTAACAGCTTCTTGTGGAATTCCGGTAGCTAAACATGGAAATTATGGGGTTTCTTCGGTAAGTGGAAGCTCAAATGTACTGGAAAATTTAGGTGTACAATTCAGTAATAAGGAAGATTTTCTAAAAAAATGTTTAGACAAAGCTGGAATTTGTATTCTACACGCACCTTTGTTTCATCCTGCTATGAAAGAAGTTGCACCAATTCGAAAAAACCTTGGCCTAAAAACCTTTTTCAATATGCTTGGCCCGATGGTGAATCCAAGTTTTCCAAAGCAGCAATTGGTTGGGGTTTTCAATTTAGAATTGCTCAGGACTTACGCTTATTTATATGAGCAAACCGACAAAAAATACAGCATAATTCATGAGCTCGATGGCTACGATGAAATTTCATTAACTTCTTCAGCAAAAGTACATACACATGAAAAAGAATTGATGATTTCTGCAGAAACATTCAATATTAAATCGCTTCAAAAAAAAGAATTATTTGGTGGGAATAGCATTCAAGAAGCGGCAACAATTTTTTTAAATGTTTTAAAAGGAAATGGAACAACTGCACAAAACCATGTAGTTGCGGCCAATGCAGCTTTAGCCATTCATACTGCCACTAGCAAAGCTTTACCGACCTGTTTTGAAATGGCATTGCAGAATTTAACTGAAGGGAAAGCTTATGGAGTTTTAAAACAATTAAAATCGCTAAACTAATGCATATTCTAGATCAAATAATAGCTTTCAAAACCAAAGAAGTAGCGCAACGAAAATTGCTGAAATCTGTAGATTTGCTTCAAAAAGAAGAAGGTTTTCAGCAAGTAAAACGCTCGATCTCTGCACATATTTTAAAACAAGAAATAGCCATTATTGCCGAATTTAAACGTAAATCGCCTAGCAAGCAGAACATCAATTTACATGCCGACCCTAAACAAGTGGCTTTAGGTTATGAAAATGCAGGTGTTTCAGGAATTTCAGTCTTAACCGATTATCATTTTTTTGGTGGTAGCTTTCAAGATTTACAAGCGGTAAAAGCAAGCGTAAATATCCCTATCTTGCAAAAGGATTTTATAATAGATGTTTACCAAATTTTTGAAGCTAAAGCCGCAGGAGCTGACTTTATTTTATTGATTGCTGCAATTTTAACTCAAAACCAAATACATGAATTTGCAAAATTAGCACAAGACTTAGACTTAGAAGTTTTAGTAGAAATTCATGCAGAAAATGAATTGCAAAAAGCAATATCTAAATATGTAAATTTAATTGGTGTAAATAACCGAAATTTAAAAACCTTTGAAGTAGATTTAGAACAAAGTATGCAATTGGTAAACCAAATTCCAAAAGACTTTATTCGGGTTTCTGAAAGCGGAATTAGCTCAACAACAGCTGTTCAAAAATTAAAAAATGCTGGTTTCCAGGCTTTTTTAATGGGCGAAAACTTTATGAAAACTCAAGAACCAGGAAAAACCTGTAAAGCCTTTATTAATCAAATAAATACCCAAAAATAAATATGGAAAAAGAAGCACTTCAAATTAAAGTATGCGGATTAAAATATCCAAAAAACCAGGCTCTAATTGCCAAGTTAGAAGTAGATTATGCTGGATTCATATTTTATAAAAAATCAGCTCGGTACACACTTCGTATCAGTGAAAAAATTCCACCAAATACAAAAAAAGTGGGTGTTTTTGTAAACTCTAGTGTGAATGATGTTATACAAAAAGTTAAAGATTTTAACCTAGATGTAATTCAATTACATGGTAAAGAAAATTTATTATATGTACGCGAACTTCAACTAAAGCTATATGCTAAAGAGCTAACACACGTAAAAATCTGGAAAGCGATTGCAGTAAAAACAGCTTCCGATTTAGAGCTTATTCAAACTTTCGACACCAAAGTAGATGCCATTTTATTAGACGCTAAAGGCCCATTACCAGGTGGAAATGGAACTAAATTTGATTGGGATTTGTTAGATAATTTAGAAATTGAGAGTCCTTTAATTTTAAGCGGTGGCATTAAAATCGACGATACGGAGCAAATCAATAAACTTCGAGAGAATAACAAAATCTGGGGAGTTGATATTAATAGTGGTTTCGAAATTAATCCCGGTTTAAAAGATTTTGGAAGAATAAAACGCTTTGTGGAAGAAGTAAAAAATGAAGTAGTATGAAAAGGAAAAATCCATATTTAGCAGATGAAGCCGGTTTTTACGGAAAATTTGGCGGTGCATTTATCCCAGAGATGTTGTATCCTAATATCGAAAATCTTAAGCAACACTACATAAAAATTATTGAAGAAGATTCTTTTCAAAAAGAATTAAACAATTTATTGAAAGATTATGTAGGTCGCCCTACTCCACTTTATTTTGCTGAACGTATGAGCGAAAAATATGCTGCAAAAATTTATTTAAAACGGGAAGATTTGTGCCATACGGGTGCGCATAAAATAAACAACACCATTGGTCAAATTTTATTAGCAAAACGATTAGGCAAAAAACGAATCATTGCCGAAACTGGTGCAGGTCAACATGGCGTAGCCACAGCAACGGCTTGTGCACTAATGGGAATGGAATGTATAATTTATATGGGCGCAGTAGATATTAAACGCCAAGCACCCAATGTTTCTCGAATGAAAATGCTCGGCGCAAAGGTTATTCCTGCAAACTCAGGCAGTAAAACCTTGAAAGATGCAACCAATGAAGCTATTCGCGATTGGATTTCAAATCCTGAAAACACGCACTACATTATAGGTTCGGTGGTGGGACCGCATCCCTATCCAGATTTGGTAGCGCGTTTTCAAGCCATTATTTCTAAAGAAACTAAAGCTCAACTGTTAGAAAAAGAAGGTCGAGAAAATCCAGATTATGTAATTGCTTGTGTGGGTGGTGGCAGTAATGCAGCTGGTTTATATTATCACTACTTAGACCAAAAAGATGTACAAATTATTGCTGTTGAAGCCGCTGGAAAAGGGATCTTAACTAACAAATCTGCTGCTACAACTGCACTAGGTAAAGAAGGGATTATTCACGGTAGCAAAACCTTACTCATGCAAAATCCAGATGGACAAATTACAGAACCCTATTCCATTTCTGCTGGTTTAGATTACCCTGGAATTGGCCCTATGCACGCACATTTATTCGAATCAGGTAGAGCAAAATTTGTATCGATTACCGACGAAAATGCAATGCTTGCTGGATTGGAATTAAGCAAAACAGAAGGCATTATCCCAGCTATTGAAACTGCGCATGCTTTTGCCATTTTTAAAGAAATGAAGTTTAAAAAAGATGACGTATTGGTATTTAATTTATCTGGACGAGGCGATAAAGACTTACAAACTTATATTGATTATTTTGAGTTTTAGATTTAAGATTGATGATTGATGATTTAAGATATGAGAAGTAAAAATTAAACTCTGCGGACTTTGCGTCTTTGCGGTGAAAAGAAATTACTAGAAGTAGGATTTAGATTGATGATTTAAAATTTAGAAAATAAGTAAAGGAAATTTGAATAGAAAAAAGAAAATAGATTACGAAAAGAAAAACGATGAACAACCGCATTAACGAAAAACTTAACAAAGAAGGAAAAATACTAAGCATTTACTTTACTGCAGGTTTTCCGAGATTAGAAGATACACGAAAAGTGATGCTATCACTTCAAAAAGCTGGAGTAGATATGCTGGAAATAGGTTTACCGTATAGCGACCCATTAGCCGATGGACCCACTATTCAAGAAAGTTCTACTGCGGCATTAAAAAACGGAATGAGTTCACAAAAACTCTTCGAACAATTAGAAGGAATTCGAAATGAAATCCATATTCCATTAATTGTAATGGGATATTTTAATGCCATGCTTCAATTTGGCGTAGAAGCTTTCTGTAAAAAATGCTTTGAATTAGGAATCGACGGTATCATCATGCCCGACCTTCCTTTAGAAATATACCAAAAAGAATACCGTGGCATTTTTGAAAAGTACAACCTACATAATATTTTTTTAATTACACCACAAACTTCGCAGGAACGAATCCGTTTAATGGATGAAGTAAGCAATAGCTTTATTTATATGGTGAGTTCAGCTTCAACAACTGGCAGTAATGCTGGTTTTGGCAAAGAACATATGCAATATTTTGAACGCATTGCTAAAATGAATTTAAAAAATAAGTTGGTTGTTGGTTTCGGTATTAAAGATGAAGAAACTTTTATGCAGGCTACCAAGTTTACAAAAGGAAGCATCATTGGTAGTGCTTTTATTAAGCATTTGAGTAAAAATGGAATAAAAAGTATTCCTGATTTTGTAAAAACCATCAAAAGTTAAGTTGCTCAACAAATATTTATCAAATAGAAAAGGGTTGATAACCAATTATCTTTGTAAAAAACATAGCTTAAAAAAGTTAGAAAATCAGGTTTGAAAAAATCTAAGCTTTTTTAAATAAGCTAATAATAAAAAGAAAAACAAGCGCACCAATAACACCGGTAATTAAATCGGCAAAAAAACCACTACCAATTCGAATATTTAAGTAATCGAAAATTAAATTTCCAACTACTCCACCAATAATTCCAACTATCATATTAATAAGAAATCCAAATCCACCGCCTTTCATTAATTTACCAGCGACCCAGCCAATAATAGCGCCAACAATAATTGCGTAAAGTATAGACATTATTTAAATTTTTAAGGTTGATAAAGAATAAAAATACACATTTTTCTGAACTTATAAAATCCTATTTCAAAAGTGGCTATTAATGGGATTATGCTTAATTTAGCAGCTTTGTAAACGAGCTAAAAAATAAGTTATGAGCAAATACGATGTGATTGTTTTAGGAAGTGGCCCAGGCGGCTATGTAACTGCTATTAGAGCATCTCAATTAGGGATGAAAACAGCAGTAATCGAAAAAGAAAGCCTCGGTGGGGTTTGTTTAAATTGGGGATGTATACCAACGAAAGCTTTGCTAAAAAGCGCAAAAGTTTTCGACTTTTTAAAACACGCAGACGATTATGGCTTAAAAGTAGAAAAAGCCGATAAAGATTTTACAGCTGTGGTAAAACGTAGCCGAAATGTTGCCGAAGGCATGAGCAAAGGCGTTCAGTTTTTAATGAAAAAAAATAAAATTGATGTAATTGAAGGTCACGGTAAAATAAAAAAAGGAAAAAAAGTAAGTGTAGAAGATAGCAAAGGAAAAACTACCGACTACGAAGGCGAACACATTATTATTGCTACAGGCGCACGTTCTCGTGAATTACCTTCCCTACCGCAAGACGGCAAAAAGGTAATTGGCTACAGAAAGGCGATGACCCTAGAAAAGCAACCTGAATCGATGATTGTAGTTGGTTCTGGTGCCATTGGTGTAGAATTTGCTAGTTTTTATAATTCTATGGGGACAGATGTAACTATTGTAGAATTTCTACCCAATATTGTTCCTGTTGAAGATGAAGATGTTTCCAAAGGCTTCGAAAAAATCTACAAGAAGAAAGGCATTAAAATTATGACCAATTCTTCTGTAGAAAAAGTAGATACATCTGGCGATAAAGTGAAAGCTACCGTTAAGACTAAAAAGGGTGAAGAAATTTTAGAAGCTGATATTGTACTTTCTGCTGTTGGAATTAAAACTAACATCGAAAACATAGGCTTAGAAGAAGTAGGTATTAAAACCGATAAAGATAAAATTGTGGTTAACGATTGGTACCAAACCAATGTACCAGGTTACTACGCTATTGGAGATGTAACGCATGGTCCTGCTCTAGCGCATGTTGCTTCGGCCGAAGGAATTTTATGTGTTGAAAAAATTTCAGGAATGAAAGTAGAAGCCTTAGATTACGGAAACATTCCAGGTTGTACGTATTCTAATCCAGAAATTGCAAGTGTTGGCATGACCGAAAAACAAGCTAAAGAAGCTGGTTACGATCTTAAAGTAGGTAAATTTCCATTTTCAGCATCTGGTAAAGCCAGTGCGGAAGGCAATAAAGATGGATTTGTAAAAGTAATTTTTGATGCAAAATATGGCGAATGGTTAGGTTGCCACATGTTAGGTGCTGGCGTAACCGATATGATTGCTGAAGCCGTTTTGGGTAGAAAACTAGAAACTACAGGACATGAAGTTTTAAAAACAGTCCACCCGCATCCAACCATGAGTGAAGCAGTGATGGAAGCAGTTGCTGATGCGTACGATGAAGTAATTCATTTATAAAACAAGTTAATTGAACATTTAGCAAATACAGTTTTATGATTTTCTCTGCATTCTCTGCGCCCCTGACTCGCCGTCAGGTAGGTTTGTGGTTAAGCGATTTTTAACGTAGTTTAGTTGAGCATCCAGGGAAATTTAGTTTGAACAAATGATATTTAGCAATAATGAAGCTTTATAACTGTTAGTAAGTGCTTAAGTAAATAAACAATAAACTCATTTTAAACCGCTTCATTAATTTACTTTTGAAGCGGTTTTTATAATTATGGAGAATCTCAATTACATATCAAGCTCACAAAATCCTAAATTAAAACGCATTTTACAATTACAAGAAAAATCGCGTAATCGCAAAAAGGAAAGTATTTTTGTAGTAGAAGGTCAAAGAGAAATCAATTTACTTTTAAAGGCTAATTATAGCATTGAAGAACTTTATTATTGTGAAGCATTTCACAATAAAGACAATTTAGCAAGATTTCTCTCCAAGGTTAAAATTCATTATTCAGTGAGTAAAGAAGCTTACCAAAAAATAGCTTACCGCGGAAGTACAGAAGGTATTATAGCAACTGTAAAAGCAAAGAATCATGATTTAAATAAATTAGAATTTAAGACAAATTACCCATTGATTTTAGTTGCTGAAGCTCCAGAAAAACCAGGGAATATTGGCGCCATTTTACGAACTGCAGATGCAGCTAATGTAGATGCAATAATTATTGCTAACCCTAAAACAGATGTATATAATCCAAATATTATACGTTCTAGTGTAGGAACAGTATTTACCAATCAAATAGCCCTTGCAAATTCAATTGATGTGATTGCTTATTTAAAAGAAAATCAATTTGAAATTTATTCGGCTATTTTACAAGATGCCGTTTCCTATTTAACTCCTAATTACCAATCAAAATGTGCTATTGTTGTAGGAACGGAAGCCGATGGGTTAACTAATGAATGGCGATTGGCTTCAACACAAAACATTAGTATACCAATGCAAGGCGAAATCGATTCGATGAATGTTTCTGTAGCTACAGGAATTTTGCTTTTTGAAGCTGTTAGGCAACGTAGTATTTAAGTAATTACTAGGGTGTTTTCTACAAGCTTAGTACAAACTAACTTTAGCATTTTTTCCAAACTCTACTTGTACTGTTTCTTGTAAAGAAGTTGAAAGTGACAAACCTTTATAATTCGCTTTTACAGGAAATTTTTTGTGACTCCGATCTACTAAAACAGCGGTTTTTAATTGCTTCAAAGGAACTGCTAAAAAATGTTTTACGGCGTATATTAAAGTAGCACCCGAATTTAAAACATCGTCTACAACTACAACGCATTTATCTTGATAGTCGTCTACCTTTAAACTGGTTTGAAGCGCTTCAATAGGATTGCGTTTATTAATGCTTAAACTTCCTAACTTAATATCTATGTTAGTTATATTTTTTAATTCTTCACCAAGTGCTTCCGCAAAAGCATAACCAGAGTTTTTAATGCCAACTAAAATAATTTCATTTTCATGTAAATGATCTTCCAATATTTGAAATGCAATTCGCTTCGTTTTTTGTTGAATTTGATTTGCATTTAATATAATGTGATTTGTACTTTGCTTCATAAGCGTGTGAATTTAATAAAAAGTTCTTTGTTAGCCCTTAAAGGATGAGAAATATCGCTTTTTTTTAATTGATTTATCTTGAAATATGGTGTAAAATAACGAATATATTCTTCTTTACTTCCACCATAAGGCGGGCCGTTTTCAGTAAGTGGAAAATCGAATAAAACTCCTTGAAGCTTATTTCCTGAAGACAATAAACTTGCCATTTGTGCTGCGTAATTTGTTCTTTGAGCTGGTGGAATTGCACAAAAAAAAGTTTGCTCTAAGATTAAATCAAATTTCATTTTTAATTCAAAAAAATCTTGATGTAAAATTTGTTTTTTAGGAAAATCTGGGCATCTTTTTGCAAAATTATTTAAGGCTGTTTCAGAAACATCTACTACATACGTATTACAAAAGCCATGTTTAAATAAATATTCAGCTTCATAGGCATTTCCAGCACCTGGAATTAAAATGTGCAAATTTTTATCGTTTAGTTGATTAATAATGCTCATTATCGGTGGCGAAATAGTACCTAAGTCCCAACCCGTCTTTTTATTTATATAGGATTCTTCCCAAAATTTTACATCTGTTTCCATTACCAATCTAAATCAATTTGATCATCGTCTAAGTACTCATCTATGTCACGGCGATCTTTTTTAGTTGGCCGACCTATGCCTTTTTTTCGGTAATATTCTTTTGAGTACTTTAAAAGGTCTAATTTTTCTAGATTTTCTTTAGGGGTAACATCTGTTGCGTAAATACTTACCAATTTAGCACCAACTCGAGATGGCGGTAAATCTAAAACCTCAACTTTGTAATTAATTTGGTTTTTTCGAACCTGTAACACATCTGTTGGATAAACTTCTCTAGATGGTTTTACAGCTTCATTGTTAATCTTAACCTGTCCTTTTTTACAAGCTGTAGTAGCTATAGTTCGGGTTTTAAAATAACGTATACACCACAAGTATTTATCTACACGCATAATGTTTATATCTTAAATTCGTTATACCTACAAAAATAAGAGAAAATTGTATCTTGCAGCCAAATTGCAAACGAATAATGAAGAAGATTAAACACCTATTATTTTTAGTTAGCTTACTGTTTTTTATGAACAGTTGTGGAGACGACGACGACAATACAACACGAGTTCCACCAAGAGATGCTGAAGAAGTGCGCTTGGAGAATGAAATTGATATTCAAACTTTTTTAGAAACTTATTATTTTGAAGTTGTAGACAATCCAGCTAATCCAAATTTTGAAAGAATAGTTTTTAAAAAACTAGACGACCCAGATGCACCAGCAGATGCTAGTCCAATTATTGAAGCTGAAGAGTTAACTACTAAAAATCTTACTCATAACGAAGTAGATTACCAAATGTACATTTTAAACTTAAGAGAAGGAGCAACTACAGAACGTAAACCAACTTTTGCCGATTCTGTTTTAATAACCTATCAAGGATATACCATGGAACAGAGTGTTTTTGATGGAACGCCTACTCCATTATGGTTAGATTTATCCAGCACAATTGTTGGATTTAGAGAAACACTTGTCGAGCATAGCGGAAGCAGTGGTTTTGTAGAAAATCCTGATGGCACTTTTGCTTTTAATGAAGATTATGGAACAGGTGCTGTAATTATTCCATCGGGTTTAGCCTATTTCAATCAACCGCCTACTAATTCTGGTATTGGTTTGTACGAACCGATAATTTTTACTTACCAATTATACCGTTCTAGATTAGTAGACCACGACCGAGATGGAATACCTTCGTACATGGAAGATTTAAATGGAACTAGAAAATTAGATGATGTAGACACCGACGAAGATGGTTTCTTTAACTATGTAGACTCAGACGATGATGGCGATGAAGTACCTACTAGCGAAGAAATTATTATAGGCGAAGATGGAAGCATTAGCTTTCCCGACACAAATGGTAATGGAACTCCAGATTACTTAGACCCAACTTATCCATAATTAAATGAAACAATTATTAGGTTTGTACACGATAATCGTATTGCTCTTAAGCAGTTGCGAAACACAAAAAAACGACAGAAAATTAGCAGAGCAGCTAAACAATGAAGCTATTGAACAATTACAAAAAGATAATGTAGAGAATGCTACTAAATTATTGAATTCTGCTATAGAAGCAGACAACACTTATGCTGAGCCACATGCGTATTTAATTCAGATTTATTTAAAAGAAGAAAATTACGACCAAGCTTTAGCTCAAACAAAAATCGTGATTGAAAAATCTCCTGAAGAAGCAGAAAATTGGGTGTTAGCCGGAATTCTTACCGAAAAAAAAGGCTATAAAGATGAAGCCTTTTCTTATTACAAAGAAAGTATAAAGTGGTTTCAATTGAGGTTAGACGAACAACTTAAAGAAGTTAAAAAAGATACAACAAAAAGTGATTTACCTTTACAGGATGAAGTGAATATTATATTCTCGTATATTCTTTTAGAAAATCATGATCAAGCTAATAAACGTATTGAAAAATTAGAAGAACAATTTCCAAGTAATAGGATGATTCAAAATTTATATGATTTTGATAAAGCGATGTATTTAAATAGCTTGTTTCCAAATATGAAAACAGAATAGTGAAATGCATATTTCAATAAAAAAAAGCCGCTGAATAGCGGCTTTTTTTTATTGAAATATACTCAGAATTTAAATGGTTCTATCAGTTTCAAAAGCTTCTAAATATTGTGCAACACGTTGTACGAATTGTCCACCCAAAGCTCCATTTACCACTCTATGGTCGTAGGAATGTGATAAGAACATTTTATAACGAATTCCTATAAAATCACCTTCTGGTGTTTCAATTACAGCAGGTACTTTTCGAATTGCACCTAAAGCTAGGATACCTACTTGCGGTTGGTTAATAATAGGTGTTCCCATAATACTTCCAAAAGTTCCTACATTCGTTACCGTATAGGTACCCCCTTGTGTATCGTCTGGTTTTAGTTTTCCTGCTCTAGCTCGGCTAGCCAAATCATTTACTTGTTTAGCCATGCCTAATAAATTAAGTTGATCAGCATCTTTAATCACTGGAACAATTAAATTTCCATCGGGTAAAGCAGCAGCCATACCTAAATTAATGCGCTTGCGTTTTATAATTTGATTACCATCTACCGAAATATTAATCATAGGGAAGTCTTTAATGGCTTTTGCCACAGCTTCCATGAAAATCGGAGTAAAAGTTAGTTTCTCGCCTTCTCGTTTTTGGAATTCATTTTTATATTTATTTCTCCAATTCCAAATATTAGTTACATCTACTTCAATAAAAGACTGCACATGTGCAGAAGTTTGGGTACTTGCCACCATGTGGTGTGCAATCATTTTACCCATTCGGTTCATTTCAATAACTTCATCTTCTACATTAACATTTACAGGAGTTGATGTTGGTTTTGGTGCTGGCGCAGGCTTATCTTGTGTTTTTGGCTGAGTTGTGGACTGCGCAGCTTTTCCTTGTTTTTTATCTTCTACATATTGTAGAATATCATCTTTGGTTACTCTACCTTCTAAACCAGAACCTGAAATTGCATCTAATTCACTTAAATTAATGCCTTCTGTATTAGCTATATTTTTAACTAAAGGAGAATAAAATCGATCGCTATCTGAAAAGTTAGTTTCTGCTATAGATTTGCCTTTTTCTACAAAAGCTTCAGCCGTATCTGCTGCTTTTTGTGTAGTTGTATCTTGGCTTTCGTTGCTACTATCAGCCGAATTATCTTCATCTGTACTTTCAACATCTGCATCGGTTTCGATAATGGCAATCACTTCACCAACCTGAATTACATCGTCTACTTCAAAGCGTTTTTCAATTAACTTTCCATCAACTTCACTCGGAACTTCAGAGTCAACTTTATCGGTTGCAATCTCTAAAACTGCTTCATCAGCTTCAATGGTATCGCCCACTTCTTTCAACCAATTGGTTAAGGTTGCTTCTGCAACGCTTTCGCCCATTTTTGGTAATTTAAGTTCGAATTTTGCCATATCTTTAACCTTTCTGGTAATTTTAAAATTAAATTGCGAATTTAATAAAAATACACGGCTTTTATTTTAAAATACTTTAAAATAAAAGCTTTCATTTTATTTCTTGTTTTCCAAAGATAAAAATTTTACATCACCTTGTTGCGTGCTTTGATCGCTACCAAGCATTAAATTTTGCATTCTAGGAATAATTCTAAATTTAAAGGGAGTACGTTTTAGTTGGCGCATAAACAAAATAATTTCTGCATAACCTAGATAAGTTGCGTCAAAAACAAGAAGCGCGTTTTGGGGTTTTAGCTGAAGTAATTCTTCTTCCGAAATTAGAACACATTCGTATTCCTTTACTAAGCTTTGCAATAAACTTTGGGAATCGGAAACTAAAAAAAGCTTTCTAGCTTGCGTTTTAAATTCTTTTTTAGTTGCTACTCCTAAACTAAGTTGTTGTGCTAGTTTTAAACCTACACTTACTAAACCTACTGAAAATGCATTGGTTTTAAAGTGTTTTTTGTAAAATAATTGCATTGCTCCAAAAAACCGATTTCTGAAGCTTTTATCCTTTATTGTGCTTTCTCCCTTAAAATGTAAACAAGAAAGACTTCCCAGATAATAATTTTGGAAACCGTTTTTTAAAAATTGATAACTTAAATCAATATCTTCTCCGTACATAAAATAAGCTTCATCTAATCCACCAACTTGTAAATAGCGTTCTTTTTGCATCAACATAAACGCACCTACTAAAATAGAAACTTCACCTATTTGATTTTTAGTTAAGTGGTTAGCATAATAAGATTTATCGAAGCCACAAAGTTTAGCCATTGCCACTTTGGGTGTTGGAATATTTCGCTTAGATTCGGGTAAAAAATTACCACTCCCATCGATAAGTTGAATACCTAAAGCCCCCAAATTAGGATATTTCTCAGCAAATTGTAAGGCTTCTTTAAAACAATTTTCGGGTATAACTGTATCTGGGTTAAGTAAACAAATGTAATGGCCTTTAGCGTGTTGTATAGCTATATTGTTTCCTTTAGAAAAACCTAAATTTTCTGGAATTGGTATTTGTTTTACACTGGGAAAAAACTGACTTAACAGGCGTAAACTTTCATCTTGCGAATTATTGTCGGCAACAATAATTTCAGCTTTAATGCCTGAAACCGCTTTAATAACGGAATCTACACATAGCAACAAATGCGCGGGTACTTTGTAATTTAAAATAATAACCGATAGCTCCACGCTTTAGTTTTTTAGAGAGTTTTGAAAAGGAACTCGATCTACAATGCTTCTTCCTAAACTAACCTGGTCGGCAAACTCCAACTCATCACCAACAGAAATACCACGAGCAATGGTAGAAGTAGTAATTGTAAATTCTTTTATTTGGTTATATATATAAAAATTAGTGGTATCGCCTTCCATTGTGCTACTTAAAGCAAAAATAAGTTCATCTACACTTCCACTACTAACTTTTTCAATTAAACTTTTAATTTCTAATTGGTTTGGGCCAATACCATCTATAGGGCTAATTTTACCTCCCAAAACATGGTATACTCCTTTATATTGATTGGTATTTTCAATAGCCATTACATCACGAATATCTTCTACTACACAAACTAATGCATGATTACGATTAGGATTTGCACAAATTTCACATGTTTTACTGTCACTGATGTTGTTGCATTTTTCGCAATGTTTAATCTCAGTTTTTAAATTGACTAGGGCTTGTGCTAAATCGGTTGTTCGTTCTAAAGGCTGATTAAGCAAATGCAAAGCTAATCGCAAGGCTGTGCGTTTACCAATACCAGGCAAATATGAAATTTCTTCAACTGCGTTTTCTAATAATTTCGACGAAAAATCCATTCTAATTTTTTCTGCTTCAAAAATACAATAATAAGTAGCCTTACTAAGCTAATTTACTAATTTTGTAGACATATTTACATTTATGCAACCCATTTACATACTTGCGCTAATTGCCGTTTACTTTGGCGTATTAATTTTCATATCATATTTAACAGGAAAAGAAGATTCTAACGCTGCATTTTTTAAAGCTGAAGGAAAATCGCCTTGGTACATTGTGGCTTTTGGCATGGTTGGCGCATCATTATCTGGCGTAACTTTTATTTCAGTTCCTGGTTGGGTTGGCGATGCTCAATTTAGCTATATGCAAGTAGTTTTAGGCTATTTAGCTGGCTATTTTATTATTGCTTTTGTATTGCTTCCTATTTATTATTCGCTGAATGTAACTTCTATTTATCAATATTTAGAACAACGCTTTGGAATGGTGAGTTACCGAACTGGTGCTTTCTTTTTCTTTGTTTCTAGAGTGCTCGGTGCTTCGTTTCGCTTATTTTTAGTGGCAACAGTTTTACAGTATTTTGTTTTTGAAGCTTGGGGCGTTCCTTATTTTGTAACCGTAATTTTATCGATTTTACTCATTTGGATTTACACTGCGCGTGGTGGAATAAAAACCATAGTTTGGACTGATACGCTTCAAACTTTTTTTATGCTAGGTTCGGTTGTAATTGCAGTTTATTATATCAGTGCAGCGTTAAATTGGCAGCTGGTAGATTTTTGGCAAGCAGAAGAGCTAAAACAATATACCAAAGCCTTTCATTTTGATTCAGTTTTAGCGAAGGACTACTTTTGGAAATCTTTTATCAGCGGGATGTTTATTACCATATGTATGACGGGTTTAGACCAAGATATGATGCAAAAAAACTTAACTTGTAAAAGTTTAAAAGATGCCAAAAAAAACGTGCTTTCCTACGGAATGGTATTTATTCCTGTAAACTTGGCTTTTTTATTCTTAGGGGCTTTGTTATTTATTTATGCCGAGCAACAAGGTATTGCCATTCCTGTTTTAGATGGAAAAGCCAAAACCGATTTACTCTTTCCTGAAATTGCTTTAAATGCTGGCTTACCCATTGGGTTGAGTATTATATTTATTTTAGGCTTAATAGCTGCTGCCTATTCTAGTGCCGATAGTGCTCTAACTTCGCTTACTACCAGTTTTTGTGTTGATTTTTTAGCGATTGAAAAACGCGAAGCATTACAGCAAAAAAGCCTTCGAAAAAAAGTACATGTTTTAATTAGCCTTGTGCTTGTTTTTGTAATTATTGCTTTTAAATATGTCTTGGATAGTAATGTAATAGACAATTTATTAAAAGTAGCAAGTTATACCTATGGACCGCTTTTAGGCTTGTTTAGCTTCGGAATTTTCACTAAATACAAAATTAAAGACCAATGGGTTTGGCTAGTTTCGCTAGTTTCTGTCGGAATTACTTTTGGTTTAGGAAGCCTACCCGCTAAATTTTTTGGTGGTTATGAATTTAATTATGAATTACTTATTGTAAATGGAGCATTGACTTTTATTGGTTTAATATTGTTGCGTAGAAAGCATGACTAAAGTACAAGCATGCAGAACTTCAATTTGGTTTTGCACTAATAAATTTTGCAAGTCTTGATTTCGCGTACCCGGATTAAAAATAACTCGCCGTGGGTTTAATTGAAGTAAATAATCGTAAAAATCAGTTTGATTTTTGGCACTTAAGTAAAGTGTTACCGTATCTATATCGTAAAACATTTTTTGATATTTAAAAATTCTCACTCCATTAATTTCAGCTTCTTTTGCTCCTACTCCAACCACTGCATAATTATTTTGTTGCAAACTTTGCAAAGCCATATACGCATATCGATTAGGATTTGTAGAAGCGCCTAATATTAAGGTTTTTGTTTTGTTGTTGGCAGAAACTGAGTTTTGTTTAAGCATCTTTAATGTTTGATTTACAGTAAGTTAAAATTAGTTAAAATTGTAACATTTCGCAATATGCAGCGTTTAATAGGTAGTAAATGAAAACAACTTAATTTGAATTAGCCGTTCTAAATTAGAAAATTCATTTTGTTTATACAGGGAGTTGATGCCAATATCAGCTCCTTTTTAATTTATTTAAGCCCAACGAATAATAGCACTTCCCCACGTAAATCCGCTACCAAAAGCAGCTAAAACCAGAACATCGCCAGACTTAATTTTTCCTTCTTCCCAAGCTTCAGTTAACGCAATAGGTATAGAAGCTGCTGTTGTATTCCCGTAACGTTGAATGTTATTGTAGACTTGCTCATCCTTCAACTGAAACTTTTTCTGTATAAATTGAGAAATCCGCAAGTTGGCTTGGTGTGGAATCAACATATTGATATCTGAAACATCCAGTTCATTATAAGCTAAACCTTCATGAATTACTTCAGAAAAACGCATCACCGCATTTTTAAATACCAATTGGCCATTCATATACGGATAATATGGGATATTTTCTTGTGGATTATCTTTCATGATTTCGGGAACCCAATAATTGGTACTTGGTCCTATCAGCGAAAGTTCTTTAGCAAATTCTCCTTGCGAGTGTAAATGGGTAGATAAAATTCCGCTCCCATTTTCTTCGGCACGAGTTAATACCGCTGCTCCTGCTCCATCTCCAAAAATTACGGAAACAGAACGACCACGCGTGGTAAAATCTAAACCTCCACTATGGTTTTCGCTTCCAATAACCAACACATTTTTGTACATACCGGTTTTGATAAATTGATCGGCTACCGACAGTCCGTAAATAAAACCTGAACATTGGTTACGCACATCTAGGGCTGGACAAGTTTTTATGCCCAACATATCTTGAATTTGCACACCACAACCTGGAAAATAATAATCTGGACTTAAGGTAGCAAACACGATTAAATCAATTTCATTTTTTTTGATTTTTGCACGCTCGATGGCTTGTAATGCGGCTTTTTTACCCATAACCGCTGTAGTATCTTCCGTATTTTTATCGATGTGTCTGCGCTCTTTTATTCCGGTACGCTCTGTGATCCATTCGTCTGTAGTATCCATTATTTTGGATAAGTCGTGATTAGTAACCACATTTTCGGGTACGTATTTTCCTAATCCGGCAATTTTTGACTGAAACATAAGCTTGAAAAATTTCAAATAATTAAGTTCCCAATATACGGAATATTATGATTTTGATAAGTAAAGGACAGAATATTTAATAAATGTTGAATTTAAAAACATTAGTGTCCGACAAAACATTTTAAAAGTGGGATTTCCAATAAAGGATTTCCCACTTTTTTATATCTTCAATTTTCGCCAAAAAAAAGAGATATGAACAAAAGTACGAACTTTAGCGGAACACCTGTTGTTAAACAAATTTTACACTACATTTCATCATCTGATATTTGTCGGACACTAATGATAAAAAATGAGTACCCTTTTTACAAGATGGATTGCTTGTATTCAATTTCAAACTTTCTATAGTTTTGAAAGAGCAATTATCTCATGGAAAAACCTATCTTTATTTTGTGAATTGGATGTGTTTTGCATGTCTTAAATTGGTGAGTGCTTCTACCTTGTAGAAGCATTCTCTTTTTAAATTAATCTAGGAATGGTGACAAAGTTTTAATAGTTAATACTACAAATCAAAAAAAAACGTAACCAGCAAGAAATTAGACGTTAAACTTTAAATTCTTGTTAAAATTTACTTTTTCAATGGATTCATATTCAAAAAAAGAAAGCACGCTTCATCTTAAAAAGAATCAACGTGCTTCCCAACCAACCTAACCAATCTTAGTTAGTTTAAGTACTGCTTATAATCGTTTACTTGAATATTAGCTTTTAAATCGTTCAGCAAATTGTATAATCCAAAAAATGTACGATTGATGTATAGAAAATGTTTGCTTCCGCGATTACCATTCATTTTACGCAATTGTTTATCACTACTGTATTTTTCACTTAAATTGGATATTTTACCCCAAAATTCTTCATCTCCAAAATCGAAAGTTTCACTGTGGAATGGTTGGGTAAATAAACTCAACATTTCATGAAACAAATCAGTAAAATATTCCACTTCATCAGGCTTATCGTCTGGTCGTAAAATTTCCAATTGCTTCAATTTTTCTTGAAAAAATGCTCTATTATTGATGTTTTTGGGTACTGCCAATTCAAAATACGGCGTATAAAATTCATCAGGAATTTTCTTCATGCAACCAAAATCAATCGCAATTAATTCATCTTGATCATTGATTAAAAAATTACCCGGATGTGGGTCGGCATGCACTTCCTTTAAATGATGAATTTGATACATGTAAAAATTCCAAAGCGTTTGTCCAATTTTATTTCCTTGCTCTTGCGTAAAATCGGTTTTAGCAAATTCAGACAAATGCATTCCCTGCATCCAATCCATGGTAATGATTCGCTCGCTAGACATATCTTCATAATACACTGGGAACTTTAAATTCGGGATGTGTTTACAAGCTTCAGATATGGCTTTGCTTTGTTTTACTTCTAAAATATAATCGGTTTCTTCTAACAATTTATCTTCAACTTCCTTGAAATATTTGTCAGAATCTTTTCCTTTAATATTAAACATCTTTAAAGCAACAGGCTTTACCATTTTTAAATCTGAACTTATACTTTCGGCGACACCAGGGTATTGAATTTTCACAGCAAGTTTTCTCCCATCTTTTTCTGCTTTGTGTACCTGACCAATACTGGCCGCATTTACCGAATCTGGTGTAAACTGATCGTATATATTTTCAGGATAATCGCCTTGATATTGTTTAAAGGTTTTTCTAACCAAAGGAGCTGACAACGGCGGAACGCTAAATTGTGCCAAAGAAAATTTTTCAACATACGCATTAGGCAATATGTTTTTTTCCATGGAAAGCATTTGCGCAACTTTTAAAGCGCTTCCTTTCAAACTTTTTAAACCGTCGTAAATATCAGATGCATTGTCATTATCCAATTCATCGCGTGTTAACTTTGGATTGAAAGCTTTTTTTGAATAATATTTCAGGTAATTCCCACCAATTTTAGCTCCAGTTGAAACCATTTTGGAAGTGCGGCCTAATTTGCCCGTTGGTATTTTATCTAAAGTTTTCATGTAGTATTTATCGGTTCATTTGTTCTTTGTAAAGAAATTTTCCAAAATCGAAAACTTTCTCTAATGGGGTGTTATCAAACACATCAAAAATGGTATTGACGGATTTTTCAATAGCTACATCGGTTTTTTCGAAATTAGGAGAAGTATCATCTTTCCAAAATTTCAACAAGAAAAGAAATTGAATCCAAGCACCTTCAGAGAAAACAGATTCGGAATTTTTTAAGAAATTAAATTTCTTATCGTCGTTATCGTCTTCTATTAATTCCTTAGCAAAAGATTTAATATTTTTCCTTAAACCTTTCAATTGATTCATGTTTTTCATCATGTCTTCGTGTTCAGCTAGAGCCATTAAAACATAACTTCGGTTAGCAGAAAGAATTTCAAAAAAAGTAAAGAAAAAGGTAAGCATTTTTTCACGGCTACCATATTGCGATACTTCTTCATTTTTGTGCATTAAAGAAGTGGTGTTTTCAAAAAAAGCTGTCCAAATTCCGTTGCGTAATGCTTCAAAACTGCCAAAGAATTGATAAAAATCATTTTCTTCAAAGTCATGGTCTTTAGCAAATTTATACACCGATTTTGGATATTTTTCGTGGGTTAAAACGTAATCCATGTATAAACTAATCAGTTTATGTTGGTCTAATTTTTTTTTGGTTTTAGTTTTAGCTGGCATAAAGAATCTTTTCTACAAAGATAGCCATTGTTTAATCTTTCGTTTAAAATGCTAAACAAATGTTTTGTTAAATTACCAAGGCAAAAATGGAGTTAAGATAGGTTTAAAAAGATTGTTATAAATTCAGAAATCATTTCTTTATAAAAAAGCAAAGATTTAGAATAAGAATGCTAAATTTGCATTGATGGTAATTTGTGTTGAAAAAAATGAAGAATACCTTAGCGTATATTGATTTACTAGAAGTTAGCATAAAAAAACTCATTGCCAAAAAACAAGAGCTTAGTGATGAAAATAAAAAGTTGAATGTTTCTTTACTAGAAATTGAGCATCATCAAAAAGCTTTATACAATGAGATTGAACGCTTGCAAAAGGAAAACCAGACGCTTAAAAACGCAAATGCCATTTTAGGTAGTACTGAATTTAAAAGGGAAACCAAATTAAAGATTAATAGTTTAATTAAGGAAATAGATCAGTGTATAATCCAACTTGCTGAATAAACTATATGCTATGGACGAAATACTTAAAATAAAGATTTCAATTGCAGATCGGGTTTATCCGCTGAGCATAAAAGCATCTCAGGAAGAAGGTTTACGTAAAGCCGCAAAAAAGATTGAAGCGGTTATAAAAAAATACGAACAAAGCTACGCTGTAAGAGACAAACAAGATGTTTTAGCAATGTGTGCATTGCAATTTGCAGCAGAAACTGAAAACAACAAGCTTCGAGAAACTAATGGTGATGAATCGATTAACTTAAAACTAGAATCTTTACATAATTTGGTGAAAAATAATTTGAATTAAACAACGTTCTTTACATATATATTAACAATACTGCCTGTATTAGTTCCTTTTTTGATAAACTCAACGCTTAAATAAATAAAAAGGGTGAGTTTCAATTGTAAAAGCATGCCTCCTTAGAGTGGATCCTTGATCAGTTGTGTAGCCCTAATCCTGTTTTAAAGGAGTTTATTTCAAAACTAAATACTAATACAGGCTTTTTTTATAACTAAATTTAACCATGGAGACAACCACTATAATTATTGGTGTAGTTGCTATAATAATCGGTCTTGCAGTTGGCTTTTTAATTGCTAAATCTGCCGAAAAAAACAAAGCAACAGGAACACTAGTTAATGCCGAAAAGGAAGCAAAACGAATTGTAAAAGATGCCGAAAAAGAAGGAGAAAGCATCAAAAAAGACAAGATTCTTCAAGCCAAAGAAAAGTTTATTGAATTGAAGGCTGAGCATGAAAAAGTAATTAATAATAAAGATAAAAAAATTGCTGATGCTGAAAATAGAATTAAAGACAAAGAGTCTAAACTTTCTAGCGAATTAGCTAAAAGCAAAAACCTCAGCACACAACTAGAAGCGAAAACTGAAGACTATAATAACCGTCTAGGTTTTCTTGAAAAAAAGCAAGAAGAAATTACAAAAGTGCTTCAGCAAAAAATAAAGCAACTGGAAGTTATAAGTGGTCTAAGTGCAGACGATGCTAAAGAACAACTTATGGAATCGCTTAAAGAAACTGCAAAATCTGAAGCCATGGCACTTATTCAAGACACGGTGGAAGAAGCTAAATTAACCGCGCAACAAGAAGCCAAAAAAATAATTATTAACACCATACAACGTGTAGGCACAGAAGAAGCAATAGATAATTGCGTTTCTGTTTTTAACTTAGAAAGCGACGATGTAAAAGGTAGAATTATTGGCCGAGAAGGAAGAAACATTAGAGCTATCGAAGCGGCTACTGGAGTAGAAATTATTGTAGACGACACGCCAGAAGCAATTATTTTATCTTGTTTTGACTCGGTAAGAAGAGAAATTGCTAGGCTATCATTACATCGTTTAGTAACCGATGGTAGAATTCACCCAGCTAGAATTGAAGAAGTTGTAAAGAAAACACAAAAACAAATTGAAGATGAAATAGCCGATATTGGTAAACGTACCATCATCGATTTAGGAATTCATGGTTTGCATCCAGAATTGGTGAAAGCAGTAGGAAGAATGAAATACCGATCTTCTTACGGTCAGAATTTATTACAACACTCTAGAGAAGTTGCCAATTTATGTGGAATTATGGCTGCAGAGTTAGGTTTAAACCCAAAACTCGCTAAGCGTGCTGGACTGCTACACGATATCGGTAAAGTACCAGAAAACGAATCGGAAACTCCACATGCTATCTTAGGTATGGAATGGGCAGAAAAATATGGTGAAAAAGCAGAAGTTTGTAATGCCATCGGTGCTCACCATGATGAAATTGAAATGAATTCACTATTATCTCCAATTGTTCAAGTATGCGATGCCATAAGTGGTGCGAGACCTGGTGCAAGAAGACAAGTTTTAGACTCTTATGTTAAGCGTTTAAAAGATTTAGAAGACATTGCTTTTGGTTTTAATGGTGTTAACAAGGCCTATGCCATACAAGCTGGTAGAGAGTTACGTGTAATGGTAGAAAGTGAAAAAGTTTCAGACGAAAAAGCGGCTGCTTTATCTTTCGAAATCTCTCAAAAAATACAAACTGATATGACCTATCCAGGACAAGTTAAAGTAACCGTTATACGAGAAACTCGTGCTGTTAACGTAGCAAAATAAGACCTAATTAATTGTATTAAAAAAGCCTTTTGCTAATTGCAAAAGGCTTTTTTAATTTTAATACAACTATACTCTACCGATTAAAATTGATCTCTTCCTGAAAAGTGAAAAGCAGCTTCAATTTCTGCATTCTCATCGCTATCGCTTCCATGAATAGCGTTTTCGCTAATTGAAGCAGCAAATTTTTTACGAATAGTTCCTTCTGCCGCATCTTCTGGATTAGTAGCTCCTATTAAGCTTCTAAAATCTTCTACAGCATTTTCTTTTTCTAACACAGCAGCTACAATCGGACCACGAGTCATATATTCTACAAGTTCACCATAAAATGGTCGCTCTTTATGAATTTCATAAAAAGTTTTCGCATCGTCTTCTGTCATTTGCGTTAGCTTTAAAGCCGCAATTCTAAACCCCGAAGATGTGATTTGTTGTAATATAGCTCCGATATGTCCTTTTTCGACTGCATCGGGTTTTAACATAGTAAATGTTCGATTTCCTGACATTTTCTTAATTTTAAATTTTGCGCAAAAATAGTAAATCCCTGAATATTAAAAACACATCTAGTAAAATCTTTAGCAACTGAAAAGTTTAGGATGGAGAGTTTAACCTTAGATTTAAAATTAAGATAGGATATTTTAGTATTATTGCACACATGGAAAATTTTAATGCACTTCAAAAAATATTAAGTACACCACAATCTATCTGTATAATTACCCATAAAAATCCAGATGGAGACGCAGTAGGATCTACGCTTGCTTTACAATTGGGCTTGCAGCAATTAGGCCACAAAGTTACAAGCATAGTTCCAAACGATTTTCCAGAATTTTTAAAATGGGTTCCACAGCAAGAACATATTTTACGCTACAATAAAAGTAAAAGTGAATGCGCAAATGCTATACAGGATGCAAATTTGATTTTTACACTCGATTTTAATGATTTTTCGCGATGTGGAGATGTAGCTGAAGAGTTTAAAAAAACAAAAGCTGATTTTGTGATGATAGACCATCACCAACAACCAGCAAAATATGCAAAATACACCTATAGCGATTCTAACATGGGTTCTACTTGCGAAATGATTTATCATTTTTTTGATCAATTAAATATACTTCACGTACTAAATAAAAACATTGCAACTTGTATTTATTTAGGAATTATGACCGATACAGGGTCTTTTCGTTTTCCAGCGACTACCAACATAACCCATCAGGTTATCGCAAAACTGATTGAAGCTGGAGCAAATAACACTGAAATCCACCAACAAACTTTCGATGTAAATTCGTTTGAACGTATGCAACTGCTTGGTGTAGCCCTAAAAAATTTAAATGTAATTTCAGAACAAAAAACGGCATACATTCACTTAAACAAAGAAGAATTAAATGCCCATAATTATCAAAAAGGAGATACTGAAGGTTTTGTTAACTACGCATTATCCTTACAAGGAATAGTATTTGCAGTAATTTTTATTGAAAGTTTAGATGAAGACTTAATCAAAATATCTTTTCGGTCTAAAGGCGAAGTAGATGTAAATTTATTTGCTAGAAAATATTTTAATGGTGGTGGACACAAAAATGCAGCTGGCGGAAGAAGCACTCAAAATCTTTCAGAAACCATTTCCTTTTTTAAAGAAAAGCTATCTTTACATCAATTTTAAAAATGAAAAAAGCGATATTTATTTGTTTTGTAACACTTTTGGCAGCTTGCAACAGCAAACAACCAGAAGCTAGAAAACCAATTAGTTACAATTCCGGTAGTTTTCTTGAAGCTTCAGCAACAAAGAACAAAGCTATGGCAGCTCAAGAAAAAAAAGCAATTCTACAAATTATAGAAAAAGATAAAGATGCCAAATACAACAATTCCAATAATGGATTTTGGTATACTTATAAAACAAAAGCTTCAGAAAGCGATACCATTTATCCTAAAAAAGGAGACCTAGTGGTTTTTGAGTACAACCTTATAGAACTTGATGGCGATACGATTTATACCACCGAAGAAATTGGAACACGCGAATACTATATTGACCAAGAACGAATTTTCTCGGGAATGCGCCAAGGCTTAAAACTAATGAGAGAAGGAGAAACCGTAACGTTTTTATTTCCTTCCTACAAAGCCTTTGGTTATTATGGCGATTTAGATCGCATCGGAAAAAATGTAGCCTTACAATCTACAGTAACTTTAAAATCAATAAATTAAAACTAAATATTCAATTATGCTTAAATTAAAAATTTTTGTTATGCTTTTTAGCATGGGGATTTTAAACACAGGATGCGATCCTTATCCTAATTTAGAAGAAGGTTTATACGCTGAGTTTGAAACTTCACAAGGTAATTTTACCGTTGAGTTACATCATGACAAAGCTCCATTAACTGTAGCTAATTTTGTAGCTTTAGCTGAAGGAACTCACCCACAAGTAGATAAAAAATATAAAGGAAAACTTTTTTATGATGGAATTATTTTTCACAGAGTAATCGAAAATTTCATGATACAAGGCGGCGATCCTTCTGGAACCGGTCAAGGTGGCCCTGGATACAAATTTGCAGACGAAGTTGATACAGGCTTAACCCACGATGCAGAAGGTATTTTATCTATGGCAAATGCTGGCCCAGGTACCAATGGCAGCCAATTTTTTATTACACTAGCTCCTACTCCACACCTAAACGGTAAACACAGTGTTTTTGGTAAAGTAGACAGCGGTATGGAAATTGTGAAAAAAATTGGTAGTGTTGAAACTGGCAAAGCAGACAAACCTACCGAAGATGTGGTAATTAAAAAAGTGAAAATTATTCGAAAAGGAAACGATGCCAAATCTTTTGATGCTTCTAAGATTTTTTCTGAAGAATTAGAGAAAATGGAAGCTAAAAAACAAGAAGCAATGGCTGCAAAACAAAAAGTATTCGACGAAGCTTCAGAAGGTTTTGAAGAAACAGCTTCAGGTTTGCGTTTTTTAATTACAAAAGCAAATGATAGTGGCAAACAAGTGAAAACTGGTGACCTAATTAAAGTACACTATACAGGTCAGTTTTTAGATGGTGAAATTTTCGATTCTTCTTTAAAAAGAGAAGAACCTATCAAATTTAATGTAGGCACAGGTAAAGTAATACCAGGTTGGGATGAAGGTCTGCAACTTTTAAAAGTAGGAGAAAAAGCTACTTTATTAATTCCAAGTGAATTAGCTTACGGCTCTCGAGGCGTAGGTCCAATTCCTCCAAATACTCCATTGAAATTTGAAGTTGAATTAATTGAAATTGTTGAAGATTAATTTACTAAAACTTAATACTAACAAAAAGGCGGCATATGGTCGCCTTTTTTATTTTGAATTATTTTTGAAGAATGAAAAAGATTCTTTTTGCACTTGTATGTAGTAGTATGTTTTCTTGTGCTGTTACCAAATTTCCTGAGCAAGAAATATATTCCTTGAAGCTTTTAGATGAATATATTATTCCAGCTGAAAGTTATTTTAATACTTATCAAATTGGTGGTTTATCGGGAATTGATTTTCACAATGACACTTTGTATTTAATCGACGATCGTTCTACAAAACCCATTATTTATACTGCCTATTTAAAAACTTCAAATCGAAAATTAGATAGCTTAATTTTTATAAAAAGTTTAAATTTAAAAGAAGCTGATAAAAAATTTGGTGAAATAGCTTTGGACTTAGAAAGTATTCGTGTGGGTAAAGAAAATACTTTTTGGTTGAGCAGCGAAGGAAACATTCACCAACAAAAAAACCCGAGTATTTTTCAAATTGATGCTATGGGAAATTTACGTAAAGAAATGAACTTACCCAACAATTTTAAAGTTAACGGAATTAATAGCCCGATTAATAATAGAGTATTCGAATCGCTTTCATGGAGTTGGAATCAAAATTTTATTTGGAGTGCTACCGAATTGCCCTTACAAAACGACGGCAAAAAACCACAACTTTATACCACATTTTCTCCAGTTCGATTTACACAATTTAACCCAGTAACTGGAGAAGCCCAAAAACAATTTATTTATGCATTAGATCGGATAGTTAGGTTGCCTTTGCTTCCGTTTTATGTAAATGGCATTACTGAAATTTTAAGCTTAAATGAATATGAATTTTTAGTGCTAGAACGAGCCTACTCAGCTGGAAGGGGAAAACATTCTAATCGTGTAAAATTATTTGTTACTAATTTCAAAAATGCTTCTAATACAATAGCCACTTCACATATTTCAAAAAAAGACAACTGGAAAATAGCCGACAAATATTTGTTACTCGATTTAAAAAAAATGCGAAAGCAACTCTCATCTAAACGAATCGACAACATTGAAGGTTTATGTTTTGGGCCTACATTAACCAATGGAAATCCAACTTTACTTTTTATTTCAGATAATAATTTCAATAGTTTTGGTAACCAAATCACCCAATTAATTTGGATGGAGCTTATTGAATTAGAATAATATTCAATACAATTTTAGATTTTAAAAAACCAATTTGCATATTTGCATATTAATACAAAGACAATGAAAAGAATGTTGATCCTAACATGTTTGGTTTTTGCTATGGCATGCCAGAGCGATAAAGAAGCACCCAAAGGATATATAAATTTTGAAACTCCAGAAGGTGTGCAACCTAAAGTTACCAATTATTACTTTATTCGCCATGCGGAAAAAGACTTAACAACCAAAGATGACCCACAGCTTACCATGAAAGGAGTAGAACGCGCGAGCTATTGGGGAGAATTCTTTAAGGATAAAGCTTTAGACCAATTTTACACTACCAAATACATGCGGAATTTTCAAACCATTATTCCCATTGTTCATTATTACAAAAAAAATCCTACAAATTTTAACGAAAATAGAGACAGCTTATTTTCTAAAGAATTCTGGCAAAACACCTATGGGAAAAATGCTGTAATTGTTAGTCATAGCAACACTACACCAGCATTTTGTAACGAAATTTTGCGAGAAGAAAAATATGCAGAAATCAGCGAAGAACAATACGGTAATCTGTACCACATTCAAATTGATGAACGTGGAAAAATAAAAGATACGCTTTTGTTTTTTGAAGAATTTGAACTTCCCGAAAACATCCGTAATCAAATTAGAGAGGGCTTTACTGAATAAGTAAACGCTGATATACTTGAGCCGTTAAAAAAGCATCGCCTAATGCAGTGTGTCTATCTTTTTTTGGAATATTAAATTCTGTACACAAATCGTCTAAACTTTTTTGAATTGGATGGTGAACGCCTTTAAATTTTGCATATAAATCGCTGGTATCTTCCACTTTATTTTTCAGATTAGGAAGATTTAGCTTTTTTAAGACAAGATTAATCATGTGAATATCAAATTGAATATGATGTCCTATAATTTTAGCACTTCCTATAAACTCAAGCAGTTGTTGTATAGCTTCAGCTTCAGTTAAATAATCATGCGATGAATTTTTTACAATTCCGTGAATAAGCACACTTTCTGCTGAGTTAAAATCTTGCTTTACCAACACAGAAAACTGGTCTTTAACACTAATTATAGTTTCATGCAAAGCTACAGCACCAATAGAAAGTATTTTATCTTTCGCGGGGTTTAAACCTGTCGTTTCAGAATCTAAAACCACAACTCGTTGCTTGTTTTTTTGTTGAAAAGCAGCCGCATAATCTTTCCAATAATCTGGATAATTAGAAGTATCGGTAAATATGTTTTTAAGCCAATTCATTATAAAAAATGTGTAAGTTGAAATCTGTTCTTCAATAAAGATTGAATTTCTTGAACAGGTTTAAAAGCTCTTTTTAATTTCATTTTATCATTTTTACTCAATTTAGAAAGATTGAGATACCTTCCTGATGTATTTTGCTTAAAACCTTCAACCGCTCTGAATTTAGATAATGTATGAAAACTTTTTATACAAGCTAAATACATCTCTTTATTTTGGGGCTCGAGTTTGGCAAGCTGCTCAAAACGTTCAACGGTATTGTTTTTTCCTTCAATGGCTTCCGCTAAAACTAAAATTCGTGCAGCATCGACTAAGGGCTGAATGGCTCTTGCTTTTATATCGAATTCATCTTTGTGTTTGCCATCATTTTCAATTAAAAACTGTCTAAAAAAACCCAGTGGCGGTGGATTTTTTAAAGCATCTTCACCTAGATAAGCAAAAAACATCTGATTGCCATTCACCTTTTTAAAAATATGTAACCTTAACTGAGTTGTTAAATTTTCATTTCCATATACCTTGGTAAAATCGAAAAAGATGCTACACATCATAATACTTTTGGATGAAGCATGATCTATCCATTTAGAAAACTGAGTTTTCCATTGTGTTAAACTCAAACAATACTTAGGATTACTTGCCATCATTTCGGCTGGACAATACACATATCCCAATTGATGCAAGACCTCGCTAACTTTTGTGGCTAATTGCAAAAAATAAGTTTGCGTAGCTTTATATTGATCTGCAGGCACATCTTCAAAAACCAATGCGTGGTCTTGGTCGGTTAACAAAATTTGTTCTCCCCTACCTTGGCTTCCAATTCCTAACCAAGTAAAGTTTACAGGCGATTTTCCGAGTTGATTTTCGGAAATTTCAATTATTCGGTGCATTAAATTTTGTGTAATTGCATTGCTCACTTTCATAATATGTGGCATGGGTAAAGCCATGTCTAAATATGCTTCTAGCAATCGACTTAAGGATTCGCGAATTCGTATTAACGAAGATGTTTTATGTACACGCTGAATTTGTTTTAGCAATGCAACAGGATTATTAGCTTGCGCAGTAACCACGTCATGTTCAGACAAGATACCTATGATTTTACTTTGGTTGGTACCATCTTGGGTTACACACAGATGACCTATTTTTTGTTGCAAAAGCAAGGTTTGGGCTTCTGCTACAGAAATTTCTGAAGAAACACAATACACAGGCTGAGACATAATTTCGTGAACTTTATCTGCAATTTGCATTTCTCCAGTAGCCACCCATTTACGAATATCTTTATCGGTAATAATGCCAACAGGAAGTTGGTTTTCTTCAATAAGTAATGAGCTAATGTTGTGTTCGTTCATTAACAGAGCTGCTTTTTGAACAGTAGCATTTGCCATAAGACAAATCGGGTTATTGGTATAAAAAGCCTGTTGAAAAAAATCCAATTCGGTTGTTTCATTTTCAGTTGAAGCATAATTAGTAGACAATAATTTTCCTTTTGCATCGGCAGCTTTTGGGTTTCTTGTATTCGATGCAAAACTTTCTAATAAAAATGTTTGTACCGCTTTATTTTCGAAAAGTATTTTTTTGAAAGCTTCAATAGGAATGCCGTACAAAACACATTCTTCTTTAGCTATGGCTTGCATTGCATAGGTTTGTTCAGCAAAAAAGGGACGTAAGCCCAATACATCGCCTTCATCGCAAATATCTATCCATTGCATGGTATTAGCATGTTGAGAGCTCAAACCAACAGCACCTTGTTGCACTACATAAAATTCGTTGTGTGCCGAATCTCCAATTTTAAAAACGAAATCTCGTTTAGGAATATAATGTACACGTACCTGTTCTGCTACAAAATAAAGTTCGTTTTTACTTAGCTCGTTAAATGGCGGGTACAACTTTAAAAAATCGGCAACTCGTTCTACAATTACATTTTCCATACTTTATATTCTAGTTAAAATTAGCCTATTCTATTTAAAACACGAATTACTTTTTCATTAATTTGAAAAATGAAAACAAAAAAATGTGCCGATTGTGATGAAAATCACTTAATTTTATACAGAATCCAAATTCAAAAATCAGGTAAATGGTTTTTTGTTTGTAAAAATTGCATTACAAAACACCAATCTAAATCTGCATATCGCTATGGCGGAACTTGGAATGGAAAACGGCATTAATTTACACTCATGACGAATAAACACAAAAGGCTTTTTTACATTTTTTATCTTGTAATTGCATTTTTATGTACTACAGAATTACATGCTCAAAATGAAAAATACGAGCAAGATGTTATAGAAGAAATTACTACATTTTTTAAAGGTTTAAATGCCAAAGACACAACACTAATTAAAACTACTCTTGCCAAAGAAGTAAGCTTAAGAAGTGTTTTAATTAAAAATGAAGATAAAATTCTAGTTACCGACAGCATCAGTTCTTTTTTAAGGCAAATAGGGATGTTGCCTAAAGATTTAATTATCTACGAAAAAGTAAGCAATACCAAAGTCAATATTCGGTTTCCGATGGCTTCTGTATTTACAGATTATGAATTTTTCATCAATAATGAGAAATCACACAGCGGAATTAATTTCTTCACCTTAGTTTATCTAGATGATGCCTGGAAAATTGTAAGTATTATGGATACACGAGAGTAAAAAACCTAGAAGAGTAAATTTCAAAAAAAAAACACAGGATTGACCTATGGTATTAGCTACTCTGAAATAGAATCTTGCTCAGCTTTTGCTTCAGCTTCAATTTTGGATGCTTCTTTTCGCGGTAAAACCTTCAAACTAACTTGCATCAGCTCGTTTTTATTGATGTCTTCTCTACCTAACTCATAACCATCAAGCTTAAAAATTAATTCGTCTCCACGAGATTTGGTGTTAATGGCAAAATAACCTTCTTCATTGGTATACGAATATAAATCAGTTCCCATTACTTGCACTAAGACTTCAGGCAAAGCTTTTCCGTTTTCAGCTTTTACTACACCTTCAATTTTTTGATTGTCTGAAGAACAAGCAAACAAAAAGCCAATACAAAATAAAATTGCGTATTTCATTATTTTTTTCTTCAAATATACAAGATACTAAAACGCTAATCCTAAAAATTTAGTATTCATTAGGATAAAAAATTAAACTTTTTAAGAAGTGAAAAATCGATAGAAAAACAGCACTAAACTTATTAACGAAAACGATTGAAATATATACATTTGCAAATAATTTTTATAAACTAAAAGCTTAACCAATGCCAAAAAACGAATACGAAAAGCAACTGCAACTGCAAGCAGATAAACGCAAAGCCAGTGTAAAATTGATTAGGAATATACACGAACTTTGGTATGACAAATCAATTGAGTTAGTGATTTTTAGAAACTCGCTCATTAACAAAAATGTTAGCGACATTTTAGATTTACATGAGTATGCGGGAAAATTTGTAGAAAAAAACATTTCTATTTATGACACCGTAGAATTGGCAGATGCTATTTTACAATTGAATTTACCACCAGCTAAACTCGACATTGGTAAGTTAGCTTACGAGTTTCATGCAGAAAACCCGAAGCATAAAAATGCTTTTGCTTTTGTAGCCGACAAACTTAAAGATGCAAAAAAACAGAGCAATATTAAACCACAAGATGTCGTTTTATATGGCTTTGGTAGAATTGGAAGGTTATTAGCTAGAGAGTTGATGACCAAAACAGGAAATGGTAGCCAAATGCGATTGCGCGCCATAGTAACCCGTGGTGAAATTACCAAAGATGTTCTCGAAAAAAGAGCATCGCTATTAAAAAGCGACTCAGTTCATGGTGATTTTTCTGCTACGGTAACTATTGATGCAGCAAATAAAGCACTACTAATTAATGGTACAAGTGTTTATTTTATTTCAGCAAACCAACCAGAAGACATCGATTATACCAAATATGGAATTCATGATGCTTTAATTATGGATAATACCGGTGCATTTAGAGATCAAGAAGCCTTGAGCCGTCACTTAAAGTCTAATGGAGCTAAAAGAGTAATTTTAACCGCACCAGGAAAAGGAATTCCGAATATTGTACATGGAGTAAACCATAAAGATGTTGATCCGAATAAAGAATTTATCTATTCTGCTGCGTCTTGTACTACAAACGCAATTACACCTGTACTATTTGCCATGGAAAAAAGTTTTGGGATAAAAGATGGCCATTTAGAAACCATACATGCCTACACAAACGACCAGAATTTAGTAGACAATATGCACAGTAAATACCGTCGTGGTCGTGCTGCTGCACTCAACATGGTGATCACAGAAACAGGCGCAGGTCAAGCCGTTGCAAAAGCTTTTCCAGCTTTGGATGGAAAACTAACTTCGAATGCTATTCGGGTTCCTGTTCCCAATGGTTCTTTAGCGATTTTAAAATTGAATTTAAAAAAGAAAACAAGTGTAAAGGCTATCAATACAAAATTGAAAGATTATGCACTAAACGGAGATTTAGTTGAACAAATTAAATATTCTATTGACAATGAGCTGGTTTCGAGCGATATTGTAGGCTCTTCTGCACCTAGTATTTTTGATAGTAAAGCAAGTATTGTGCATAAAAATGGAACAAGCGTAGTATTGTATGTTTGGTATGATAATGAATATGGCTACAGCCACCAAGTAATTCGTTTAGCCAAATATGTAAGTCAAGTTCGTAGATTTACTTATTATTAAGAAAGCTAGAGTTATTTTAATCAATCTTTATATTTAAAACCATCTCTAAATTTAGAGATGGTTTTTTTTTAGAAAGCCTATCTAAAGATTTACATTTAAGATTGTATTCTATTTCTTATATTGTAATTATTATATAGTGTATATTGTACACTGGCCAACATAAAATTTAAAAATAGTGAGATTAATGCTATATCTGTACTCCAAAGGCTAACCTTTGAGTTAGTATATTTATGCAAAATAAAACCTTAACCAAATCGCTATCAGGAGCAGATTTTAAGTTAGCATTTATCTTTATCTGCAAGAAGTTTAAGCATTTACTAGCATGTAATTAAACGCTCAAATTGGTTGTTATTGGTTTCATTTCCATCACAAAAAACAGGAAAGAATAGTATTAAACCACAGGTACCACCCATCGAATCTACTGTTATATTTTTGTTTTGCAAGAGCCCAATTCTGGTATAGTCAGTAGTATACCTATTGAGTATAATATATTCAATGTAAAATTTAAAATCAGTTCTTATTCTAAAGTAATTGTTTCTAATTCTTCCCTTAAGTTTTTTTGATTCTAAAAGAATTTCTCCTTTAAATAGTTTTGCTGAAATTTCTTTTTCATCAATAATTGATAGCTGAATAAAATAAATGTCCTTTTGTTCTTCCGTACAACGCATGGTTGTGTCAAAATGAAGCATTTCAGCCAAATTTCTCTAATTACAGTTATCCCGAAAAACAGCATAGTTTCCATTTAGTTGCTGGAGATCATCCCCATTATCTATTGATTCAGCTAGATTAAGTATTAGTAATTTTAAAAACTTGCGCAAGAAGTTAATACAAGACTCAAGATAACTGCTACTATAATCTGTTTCATTTTTTAAGAGTTTCAAACAATATAAACCTAAATTACTAAACTAAGCTTCCTTAAAATGAAAATTGTAAATGTTTATTAATATTATCTACCAAAAGATAAAACCGCTTACTTCAAAATGCTAAGTAATGGCTATCTAAGCATAAGCTTATCTAAGAAAAACACAAGAATTACTTATGTGCAAGACATAATTAAGTGAATTAAATTAAGAAGGAATTTATAAGTTTAGATTAAATATTAAAAAACAAAGTACAACATAAAGAATAACAACATAAATTATAAGTTATGATTTGCTTATAGTTGAAATAAACTTATTTGTTTTTATCGGATGTTAAAAATAACATCTTAAGATGCGGTTATTTTTGTTTGTCCTGGGTCATCAATTTTAATTTGTCCTCCCCAAATACATAGCGTTTGGCTTGAATCTATCAATGCAGGAATTTTACCTATTTTTAGCTTCTGAGCAGTTGGAGACCAAGGTGTTGGTGTTACAGGAATGCAAGGTTGTGGTGTTAGCACGCCAAGAGCTGCAGCTGTAGCCGATGCAACCATAGGGTTAGCTAAAGATTTACATTGACCAAAACTTGGAATATTTAGCATTGGTATAGTATCTGTTGCTACTGCTAATGCTTTAGTATTTTCTGTTGTTGTCATTGCTAAAGGAAGTACTACCATACTTTTGGGCCCATCACCAAAATTACAAGAAATTTTGGCTCCATTACAAACACAATTTGCCATAACTAATTTGAATTTTTTATTAATTTTTTATTGAGTGCTTTAAGCATATCGATATCATCAACATGCCAAGAAAGTAAGTATTTTTGATCGTGGATTGTCATTAACATTCGCTGTCCTAAAGAGTTTGTGTAAGCTTGTATTTTATTAATTGACTCATCTGGTGTTGTTAATTTAGAAAAGCCTTTATCTAAGTTACTTTCCATATATTTAAAATCGTATCTAAAAAGTCGGTTATCAATTCCAGATGTATATAAAGCCTTTTTACTCTGGTCGAAATAAATATTTACAATTTCGCCGAAATGTTTACTATGAGACAATATAGGTTTTAGTGAATAATTTTCTTGATTTATACTGTATATTTTTATTTCGCCACTTTTAAAGCCCATAAACAAATAGTTATCTTGTACATGTAAAACAGAAACATCATTCAATTCTCCTATTAAATCTTTCGGCAAATTTATATTTTCAAAAGCAGTTGCAACACCATCATAAAAAACTAGTTGATTGCCTAATATAAAGTAGAGTTTGTCTTTATTAAAAGAAGCTGCCAAAATATCATCGTCCAGCTTAATCTTTTTAATGGCTCCATTTTCTTTTATAAATACAATTTGTTTGTTTTCAACTACAATTATTTCTTCGTTTTTAGACTTATAAAACACATTAAGTATAATGTTATTGAAAGTCAGGTCTGTTTCGTATAATAAAGAAACTTCTTCTGTTGTTAACGAATAACTGTAAATCTTGTTAGTAAAAGTTGTAATTACTACGATGCTTGGTTTTTTTAAACCAATACGTTTTATTTTTTCGTTTGGTAATTGCGTATTAAAGCTTGCATACGATTGTATATTATTTAATGTGATATCTGTTATATAAATACTTCCTTTTGTATCTGCAAGTACAACTAATTGATTATTAAAAAGCTCAAAATCAACAATTGGATAATTACTAAATTCTCCTAAACGCATACTGGTTTGATGGTAATCACTTTTCCCTTCTATCATTGACCATGCCTTTTGGTTTAAATCGTACATCCAATCATCACTAATATAAATATTGGGTTGAAGCTGATTAAGGCTATCAAACTTTAACTCTTCACTAACTAGGTTTTTAATTGCTTTGTTTACTTGATCAGACTTTCCGGATTTTTGAGCATTAATTAATCCAATCATTAAGGTTGAAGCATTGTTTTTTATGTTTATGAGTTGATTTTTAATGTTTATTTCTTCTAACAACTCTTCTCTAATTTTTTTGTCTTTTTCTATGGTTTGTAAGGTTGTTTCTACTCTTAATTTATTTAAACTATCAGACCTTTGAGATTGAAGTAATAATTGCTTTTCAGCAATTTCTTTCTCTATTGCTTTTTTTGCTTCAGCTTCTTTTTGCTTTGCTATTTTTAAAGCTTCTTGCGCCTTTTTTGATGAATCTAGTGCTTCTTTGCTTGCTGCTTTTGCTAATTTTGTTTCTTTTTTGGCAAGTTCTTGAGATTTAGTTGCTATTCTCCATTCGTTAGCAGCAAAGAGTGTTAGTATTAAAGCAATGATAGCAAAGCCTGCATATAATTTTTTTTGAAAAGCATTTTTTTTCGCTTCTTTTTTTATTTTATCATCAGCTAATGCAATAAGTCTTTCATTCTCCGTGACACTTTTTTTTATAAAGTTAACAACATCTGCATAAGGTAAAACATATTTTTCTGCCCATTCTTTGGTATGTTTTTCATTAATTAACCACTCTTTTGCAATTTCTAACTGTGGGCCAGTTAATAATCCTGATTCGCCTATTTTATATTGTTTCAAACTAGATGTAAATTCTTTAAACCTTCTGTAAGAAACTTCTTCTTCTTTAACAAAGTCAGAGAAAACTTTAGAATTAAAATATTTAGAATAATTAAGTTTAATAAAATCGTTCCCCTTTAAGTTGAATTTATATTGATTGTAAATTGCTGTTTTAACATTGGGTACAATTTCAAATAAATTATCAAAAAAACCAGAAAGCATAACCAAGAGTTCTTTCAGTTCGCTTAGTGTTATATTAGAAGATTGAATGATATAATCTATTGTTGCCTTAAAGCTATGAGTTGAATTTGTTTCAATATTAACGACACCAAATAAAAGACCTTTCACTTTTTGTTTTTCATCCTGCTGCAGTTTATCAAATAATAAATCAAATGTCTGTCCTATGCAATTTTCTACAGTAACATCTTCTTTGTAATTCTCAGATTTCATTAATTTTAAGTAGAACTGAAGATTGGGCAGGTAACTAATATCATCGCTAAGAAGCTCATAAATCTGATAAATAGAGTTATAAGAAGTAGCTTCAACTTCAAAATCACCTTTGTAAGCAATATCTTTTAGGGTGTTTAAACTCAAATTTTGTATGGCGTATTGAGATTGACTAATTAGTTCCTGTAAAGATGGGTACTGTGATAATTTAGAGACAAATATTGAGTTTATTGAAAACACGAAATAAATGGGAAGCGTTTTGTAAGATACCGATTTAGCAGCAATATCGAATAACAAGTCATCATCCTTAGATTCTAGATGGTTAAAATCTTTGTTAAACCTAAATAAATCTTCAACTTGATCTATAACAACCAATAGGTTTTTCTTGTTATATATTTCAGAATTTTTGTAGATAGACACCAAAGAAAGCTCACGCATAGAACTAAATACATCATCATAATCTAAAATATCGGTTGTGTTTGGCTTATCTTCTAAATTTAATACCCCATCGAATGTTAGTGCTTGTTTAAAATTACTTAAGGGTGATGCGCTAGGCCTAAATTTACAAATAGACCATTGATTGCCAACTTTACCAGGAAATCCTGCTAGTAAACGCGGTATTAACCCAGCATTTAATAAAGATGTTTTACCAGATCCTTCTGCACCTGTTAAGCAAACAAATTTATTTGTTTGTAAAATAGCAAGTAGGCTATCAACCTCCCTATCTTTACCAATAAATTTAGATGAAGTAGTTTGGTTATAGCTTTTTAAACCAATATAGAAAGAGTTATTTGACAGATCTAGCACTTAATAAAATTAGAAGTTATGATAAGGAACATAAATTAGTTTCTTACTAAAATTGTATATGTAATTAAAAAATAATTAATTGTAAAGTTAAATATTTTATATTGTTAAAAAAATAAATTAAAAAAATCTACGCTAAAATATTATTATTTTAGTTGTAAATTTAGTTTTACAGAAATCCGCATGTTTAAAAGTCTTTTCATTCAGAATTTAACCACAGAATTATTAAAAGGAATAAAGAGAGCTAAATTTTCTATTCAGCTTGTCTTGGAAGAAGAAGAATTGATAAAAATTTCTAGTGAATTAATCGAAATATCCAAAAAAGATTATGAATTGGAATTAATAGTAACTTCTGAAACTTCTACCAAGTCTATTAAAACTACCAACTTATTAAAACGCCTAGTAGATGCAGGTGTAGATGTTTATTGGCTTATTGACGATGCAGAAAAAGAACAAACAAAGTCTTTTGGAATTATTGATAAATCTTACCTAATTGTAAAAGGGAACAAGCTTGAGTTCACTTCGGGTGAAGAAGTTTTAAACAAATTTATAAATGAATTAAACTTTCTTCAAAAAAAAAGTGAACAGATCTCTTTATTTGAAGGAGATATATTAGCCCATTTTGAAACAGATAAACCTTTTATTTATTCCAACGAAAGTATTAAATTAAATTGGAAGGTTTCTAATGCTCATTCTGTAATTATTAATCCAAACTTAGGCGAAGTTCTTAGCCAAGGAGAACATTTGCTGAAAATAAACGAAAATACAATGTTTGAATTGATTGCTAAAAACAACAATTCAATTATTAAAAGAAATATCTTTGTAAGGGTTATTAAAGATTCGTTTGTTACTTATACCGTAGAAGTTTTAGATCCAATAATTAATGATTATGTTGCTCTAACCTACCAAAATAATAAGCATAACGAAATTGGAGTTTATAATGGACAAGAATTAAAAATATCTTGGGAATGTAATTTTAAGGGAGAATTGTTTGAAAGAAATTGGGGTTTATTGCCTGCAAAGGGAGTTCATAAATGCATTTGTAATGAAGATCTTGTTTTTAAATTCAATTTTCAATCAATTACTAAAAACGAGATTACTAGTTTTAAATTTATTAGATTTGAAAGTGTAATGCAAAAATCTAAGTCGCCATCAAGTAAAAACATAAAATCGAAAAATCTTGTAAGGCTTTTTTTAAAACAACTTACTAGCTCGATAAAAAAAATTAATGGAAATGAAGCAAAAGACTAATGAGCTAAGCAAAACCGCCCAGTTTTTTTTATTTAGCTCAGGCGTGAGTCTAAACCTAATTAAGCAGTGTCCGCAATACGAAATAAACAAATACATAAGTATTGGGGTTACCATCTTGTTTACAACCTTATTGTCTTCCCTTTCTGCATATTTTGCATTTTCTTATATATTCGAAAACCAATACCTAGTGGTAGGCGCTTCAGCACTATGGGCAGGTGTTATATTTAATTTAGACCGATATATAGTATCTTCTTTATCTTCTGGTACAGAAAAGAAAAACAATTTTCTTAAAGCAATTCCAAGATTAATTATTGCTATTTTAATTGCATTTGTTATTTCTAAACCTATTGAAATAAAACTCTTTAAAAATGAGATCAATACGTACTTAGAAATGCAGAAACTTGAAACAATAAATCAAAAAAACAAGCAATACAGTGCATCGATATTAGAAATTCAAAATCAGAAGGATGAGTTAGAAGGTAAACTTGAAGATAAAATCATTAAAAGAGATGCTTATTACTCCGAATTTAAATGTGAGTGTGATGGCACCTGCGGTACAGGTATAAAAGGTAGGGGAAGTGAATGCGAGAGCAGACAAAAAAAATATGAAGATTATAAAGCAGAAGTAGCTATGTTTAAATTAAAAACAGATTCTGTTATAACATCTCTTTCTGGTCAACAAAAAATAATAAGAAATAAGTTAGATAACGAAATACAGCTGATTAAGAATGAGTTTAAACCAGGTTTATTTGATAGAATTAGAGCCTTAGAACAAATTGATAAACTTGCATCAATTTTTATACTCCTAATCTTTATTATGATTGAAACTGCCCCAATTTTAACGAAGCTTCTTTCATCTAAAGGTCCTTATGAAAATCTTATAGAAAAAAGCGATTTATCTTTCGAAGCTCAACTACAAAGCCTAAAAGATGAATACAAATACCAACGTATAAAACAAAATAAAATTAAACAAGCAGAACTTGAGCTCGAAATAAATAATAAAGAAACAGAGCTCAAAACTAAAATGATAAATGATGCTCATGCCAGATATCAAAAGCTTCAAAATGAACTCCAAAATAAAAATTTTTAAACCCCTTAAAAATGAAAATCAATACAGCTTTACTTTTTCCTTTACTCTTCCTTTTAGTTTGTTGCAAAGCTAACGACACCATAAGCAAACTCGAAAAAAAAGCTGATGCAGATATTTTGAGCCCTAGTGGATTAAAAAAAGAAGTTAACCAAACTCACATAAATCAAAGTTTATCTGAAATAAGTGATGTAACAAAAGATAGCTTATTAAGTGAATTAAAAGTAAAGAACATAACCAAATTAGAAGATTATTATAATGCATCCTATATTGATAGTTTAAGGAAACTACTTTACAAAGAGAAACAACTAAAAATAAAAAAAAGAGAAGATTTTTTACTTAATTTTCTAACTGAAGAAGAAGGAGTAGATACTTTAACGTTAGCTTATTTAAACGTACCAAGTCCAAGTAATGGAGTAACCAATTCTTATTCTTATGACGTTTTAGAAGGAGATCATATTTTTTATGAAGTTAACACAGGAAAAAGGGGAATCAACAATATATCATTCTTGCTGGGTGAAGAAGTTAGAGTTAAATTTTCAAAACTTAAAAAAAACACTACAAAATCAGGCAGTTTTAGAGTCTTATCAGATAATAAACTTACGCTAAACCTATCTAATAATGGAATATTAAAAAACTTTGGTCTATTTAGATCTCAGTTAACCATTAAAATAAAAAAGACTGTTCCCAATAAAGGCACGAAAATAGAATTTGTTAATGATACTGTTTATGTTAACAAAAGCAGAGTTGAAACTACAAAAGACACTATTTACAAAATAAGCGATACTAAATCTGTGGTTTTGAGCCCTACCTTAGACATTACTCAAAATAGTTCACTTACTTTCCCTATTGTAATTCCCGATGTAAAAAATCTTCTTGGATGGGGATACTGGATTGGAACCAACACCAAAGAATTTGAATCTTATCAAAGTTTAAAAGATAGTGTTGAAGCTGGAATTATATTTGTTAGAGAAGAATTAAATAACTTGGAACCAAGTATTAAATTACCGGAAGCATCAAATAATGAAGTCTCTTTATTAATACTAAATCAAAGCCTTGACGCTAGGAGTTTCCATTACAATAAAAACTTTGCTTTTTATAAGACTGATAGTCTTATTTTAAAAGGAAATAAAAAAGCTACTGTAAAACTAACAAATCATTCCACAATCTATAATTCTGAAATTAATTATCGCCTTTTTACAGCTAGAGAAATTAAAAGAGAAAGGAAAGTTGTAAAGCTAAATCCTATCATAAAAAAATCAATACTTGTAAAACTTAATTAGTATGTATTTATCTAAGCATAACACTAGCCTTTTAATTTTAATATTCAGTTTAACTTTATTATCCTGCCGAGAAGCAGTTAAATTGAAGTCTAGTGTTAGAAAAACAGAGACCGAAGCACGCTTATTTAAAAATGCATTTTCAAAAGTAAAAAAAGGCATTGGTGTAGATAAGTTAGAAAGCTTATCTAATAACGATACGCTGGAAGGAAGCTCAATATACGCTCCTATGTCTCAAAAAAATATGTTGAATACCTATGGCTACGTATACGATTTTATAAATTCGAGCAAACAGCCAATAAATTCAAGAAACTTTACATACGACTCTACCAGCAATAAGTTTTTTGTAAGAGATAAAAATTACAAGAGCATTAAGGAAGGTAAAGAAGTATTTGGATGGCATCCTTATTGGATGAAGGATAGTTGGAAAAGTTACCCTTTTGAGTTGCTTACAACAGTTTCTTATTTTTCTTATAAAATTAATCCAAAGTCTGGAAGCTACACTAATCAAGCACAAATAGACGACTGGAACAATACCGCTATGGTAGATTCTGCTTTAACTAAGCAAACAAAAGTATTATTAACAGCATCTTGTCATGGTTTTAAAAACACTAGTGATTTTTTAGATAACCCAGATCGATGGGATGTATTTATAGAAACAATTGATCCGCTAATTCAAAATAGAAATGCAAATGGATTAGACATTAATTTTGAATCACTATCCTATTTTTATAGAGAAAAATTTAATTTGTTTATAGCTGAAGTTCATAAAAGGTTAAGCGCATCCTATGCTTCCAATGGAAAATCTTTTTTTCTATCTATAACTCTTCCTGCTTACGATAGCAGAGAAATATTCGATATTAAAACCTTAGAATCGTATGCAGATTTAATGGTTATTATGGGTTACGATTATAATACTGGAACTCAAACCCAAGGACCTGTAGCGCCACTAAGATCTAAAGAATCTTCCATAAGCTTATCTACTACTCTAGATTTTTATATAAATAGAGGAATTAACCTTGATAAAACAGTTTTGGCTTTACCTTATTATGGTGCAATGTGGGACGGAACACTTACAAAAAAAGGCGATGCAACCTACAACGAAACAACTTTAGAACGAAAACTTACTTATTCAGAAATTAAAAAATTACTAGTAGACAACAATAAATATAATACAGTCCCCATACTAGACGAGTATAGCATGACCAATTATTACAATCTTACTTATAAAGATAATTCAACTAAAGAAATCTGGTTTGACGATGAGTTTACCTTATCTAAAAAATATCAATATGCTATGAGTAAAAAACTCAAAGGAGTCGGAATTTGGGCTTTGGGTTACGACAATGGTTATAATAATTTGTGGAATGCTATTGAAGATGAGTTTGCAACAGATATTAAACAATATAAAGACCCTGTTGCTCTTGCAGAAGGATATCCAATTAAAATATCTTCATTTTTGTTAAAGTATAATAAATTACTTTTTACAGCAGCCATCATTTTTTTTATTACTGTTGCGCTTTCCTTCTTTATATTATTAACCGATTGGAAAGTAAGAGACTCCATTTTACAAAGAAAATTGCATCAATGGATATTTATAATGATTTGTTTTATTTTAATATTACCAATTACAGCTTTGATTTACAATGGGTTAAATAAAGTATTGCCCAACATTAATGTATTTATAAAACCTGAATGGCAAATTTATATTGCATTTGCTTTAGGAATGATTTTATTTTATTTTATTCAAAAATTCAAGTTTAAATCTATAGAAAGACCTTAAAGCCTATATAAATGAAAAAAACAATTATTAAAGAATTATTTTGGTTTGTTATGAGTGCTTTAATAGCGCTTATACTAGCTTTTGTGTTTCTGGGTCTATTAAATTTAACATCTTCAGAGCAAACTATGAATAGTTTTGAAAAATTATTCACCATTCAATTATATATCGTCGGTTGGATTGTTAGCTTTATTACAATCTACATTTTCAGAATCGTAATTAAAGGAATTATCAAATTTTTATAACAATATGATTGACAAAGTAATTATATCAATAGCATCTAAACTTGATGAATACATAAAAAACAAACTCTCATTAAACGAGCAAAGTGTTATTGTAAGCAGCTTGGTAGACTTAAAAGGTAATCTAAACCAAGACATTGAAAATAAGATTACAATTTTCCTGCTTAATATCGAAGAAGAAAAGCTTAGTAAAAATGCTAACATGACATCGAACGCCGGAAGTAATCCAGCTATCAAAATTAATATTCATCTTATGTTTTCAGCTCATTTTCCAAATTTTAATTACTTAGAAGCTTTAAAATACACATCCTTAGTTATCGAATTTTTTCAAGCTCACAGCACGTTCAGCAGCTCAAACACACCAGGATTACCTTTAAATGTTTCTAAAATTCATGCTGAAATGCTAAATATTTCAATTGAGGAAATAGGTAAATTATGGGGAAATATTGGAGCAAATTATGTTCCATCTGTAGCTTACAAACTTAAACACATTTATTTTAAAGATGAAGGTTTCAGCTCTGACTCCGCTTTAATAACTGGTTAACAACATAATTCATGAAAGCAAATTTATTTACTTATCAGAGTGAACACAAAAAAATATTTGAAATAACAATTGAACATGATTACTATGTATCAAATATACTGTCTAGACTAGAAATTACACCTACTCAAGAAACCAAAGAAACTCTAAGAAACTACGAACTTTTGGTTGTTAATAAAAAAGGAGGCATTATAATTTTGGGGAAAAACTCAGAAAGATTTTCGGGCGTGTCTTTTAATAATACAATTAAACTAAACTTTTATTTAAAAATTTTAGATCCATATTTTTTAAACTATACCAATTTACCTTTCAAGGTTAATAATAAATATATATTTAAAAACACACAATGTATTGAAGATGAAATCTTAAACAATGAAGATTTTGTTGGTGAAAGTGATGTTACACAACAAGATTTTGGCAACAACATATCAGGATTGATAGAGATTACACTAAATCAAAACAAAGAGTTTTTTGGTGAAAAAGACGCTACAAAAAATCAACTACCCGTACAATTTATTATAAAATATACTTCTAGAACTATTTTAACTCGTTACAATTTAATAGGCGGAATACATTTAAATCAATTATCAGATTTTTACATAAAAACAACTGATAATAAAATTGAAAACATTGAATTTCATGAGCGCATACTTTCTAATGGAAATATTGCTTTTTCATACCTAGATAAAGCTGCAATAAAAATAAAAGAACATCTAATTTTAAGTAAAGAATTAAAAAAGAAAGACAATACACTCAATATATATTCTAAACATCTACCCGAACCTGATATTAAAAATATACAAAAAGACAATGACATTAATCAATTTATAGCAGATATTTTTGTTAAAATATAAAAAAACAGCTTTCAATCAAACCTTATTATTTATTAAATAACTGATAATTAATTAGCTAGTCATAATTTTCTTTTTTTTTGTTTTTCAAATTATATGTTTATATTGCAGAGGTCATTAACTTATAATATATCTTATGTCTAATTCATTAGCTACTCCAGGTGTCTACATTGAAGAAAAAAGCTCTTTTGGATCTTCAGTAGTACCAATTCAAACAGCATTACCCGCTTTTGTTGGGTACACTAAAAAAGCTTCTAGAGGCTCTAAATCATTAATTAACAAACCAACAAAGATTTCATCTTTTGGGCAATTTGTTGAACTTTTTGGTAATGGTCCAGATATTAAATTTAGTATTGAAGCTAATGAAACTTCTGCTCAAGGCTTTCAGCTAAGTTTTGTAAATGCAAGTCGTTATATGCTTTATAACTCAATACGTCTTTTTTATGCAAATGGTGGAGCCGATTGCTATATTGTTTCTGTCGGAGTTTATGGAGACGAAATTAATGCAGACCAATTAACAGGAAGTAAAACAGGTGGTGGAATAGCATCTCTAGAAAAATATTTAGAGCCTACGTTACTTGTAATCCCAGATTCTGTTCTTTTATCTAAAGACGATTGCTACTCAACACAGGCAGCAATGCTTAGTCACTGTGGTTACAAGATGAAGAATAGGTTTGCTATCTTAGATGTCTACAATGGTGACCAAGAGAGAACTTTTGATGAAAACGATGTCGTAAATAATTTTAGAGAAGGTGTAGGTTCCAATCACTTAATGTGGGGAGCTGCTTATTATCCATATATTCAGAGTAACATTGTTAAATCTTCAGATTTAGATTTTACTAGCATTGAAAATAAAGAAGTTTTAATTGAAATACTAAATTCCGAAGTAGATGCTAATTTAGCAGCTGAGATAATTACTGAAGCTAGAGCAGAAGGAATAAAAGCTGAAATAGCGAAGATCAATGATGCAACAGACGCAGATGCAATTAAATCTCTACAATCTACATTAAAAGTTGTAAGCCCTAAAATCAACGGCATTTTAGAAGACATGCAAGATATGATTAATTTGATGCCACCTAGTGCAGCAATGGCAGGTGCTTACACCATGTGCGACAATGCTGAGAGTGTAGCAAAATCTCCAGCAAATATTAGTTTAGGCGCTGTAGTATCTCCATCGGTAGATATAAATAACGATAACCAAGAAGAACTTAATTTACCTTTAAATGGAAAAGCTGTAAACGCAATTAGAAGTTTCGCTGGTAAAGGAGTATTGGTATGGGGAGCAAGAACCTTAGATGGTAATTCGCAAGATTTTAGATATATAAGTGTTAGAAGAACAATGACATTTTTAGAGCAAAGCATAAAGTTTGCAGCAGAGGCTTTTGTTTTTGCACCCAATAATTCAACTACTTGGTCTACACTTAGAGCTACGGTATCAAACTTTTTAAATAACCAATGGCAATCAGGGTTGTTAGCAGGCAATTCTCCAGAAGATGCATACCAAATACAAATTGGATTAGGTTCTACAATGACTTCTAACGATATTTTAGATGGTGTGTTAAAAATGACCGTAAAAGTCGCAATTACCAGACCTGCAGAATTTATTGTAATTACATTCGAGCAGCTACAACAAAAATCATAATTTAAATTAAAAACTACACATTATGGCACTACCTACAGCAGGAACAGGAGCGGAACAAGATCAGTTTTGGCCTTTACCAAAGTTTTATTTTTCAGTAGATATAGGTGATTTTACAGATTTACCATTTCAAGAAGTAAGTGGTTTAGACGTAGAAACTGAAGTTATAGAATACAGACATGGGAATAGCCCTAATCATAGTCCAATAAAAATGCCTGGATTAATGAAATATGGTGATGTAACTCTTAAAAAAGGTGTATTTGCAGATGATAATCAATTTTTTGATTGGATTTCTAAAATATCTTTAAACACTTACGAGCGTTTAACTGTAGTTATAAGACTTTTAGATGAAACTGCTACTCCACGAATGACTTGGACATTAACCAATGCGTTTCCACAAAAAGTAACACCTACTGACATGAACTCTCAGTCGTCTGAAGCAGGAATCGAAACAATGGTTCTTACGCATGAAGGTATGACTTCCGAAGTAGCTTAATTATTTTTATTCTAAAGAATAAATGATAAATCTATTGTGTTTTGCACAATAGATAGCTTTTTTTTGGGATAAATCGTTTCTCTGTTAATTTATCAAGAATATGTTTATAGATAAAAATGACTATCCAGCACTAGGCTTTAAATTTAAAGTTACATCTAATAGCTCTTTTATTAGTGGCTTATTGTTTGGATTTGATCCAGATGAGTCCTACTTTCAATCTGTAAGTGGTATAGGAGCAAACCTATCTACCATGCCTGTTATTAATGCAGGACTTAATAATATTCAATACCAACTTCCAAATGGAACTAAATATACTGATTTAGACCTATCAAGAGGATTAATGAAATCTAATTCTCCTATGTCTAAATGGGTTATGAAAAGCTTAACGAGTGATTTAGTAAACTCCGTTTCTTCGATTAAAACACGTACTATTAATGTGTTTTTATTAGAAAAAAACAGCAACAATGAAGATGAGATTGTTATGTCCTGGACTTTTTTTGACTGTTACCCTAAAGGTTTCGAAATTGGATCGTTTAATAGTAATAAATCTGAAATTGCTATAGAATCATTAAAAATTACATATTCTCATTTTAGCCAAAATACTGGTTTTTAAAAAGTAATTAAATATGGGTGTAGTTATAAAAGAATTAATCATACAAGGAAAAATTAACGGAAACAGTACACCTACTGAAGAAGACCTTATTAAAATTATTAGAGAAGAAATTAAAAATAATTCTAAAAACACTCAATTGACTCAAAAAAACAAAAATGATTTAATTGAAGAATGTAAAAACTCTGTTCTTGATGCGCTAGAATCTAAACTTCGATACTAATGCCTACATTAGTCAATTCACTCGATATAACCGCTTATAAATCTGTAGACAGTTTTATAAGTTTGGGTACGTATAGTTTACAACTAAACCCGTCAGATATTTCGTTTGATGTTGGCAAAGTGGAAGCAGAAGTAGATGAATCCTTAGATGCTGAAGGAAGCGCACAAACAAGTCGTGCCATTACATTTATAAGACGTAAAGTTCAATTTAAATTTATTATTGATAACACTGGTGTTTTACCCAATACACCAGATGGAGTCTCAAAATTTAAAATGGGTTCTGTTTCAGATTCCATAAAAAAACTAGAGAAATTAACAATTCTGCCTGTTAAAAGCACACATAGACCTCCATTTGTAAAAGTAAGTTGGGGAATGGGTATGGTTTCTGTATTTGGCTCTGTTGCAGGGCTTAATTATAAATACACCTACTTTAATGCACTTGGCATTCCATTGCGAGCTGAAGTAACATTAATAGTAGTTGAAGTGGAACTAGAAGGTAAAAATCTGTTTCAAAGTCCAGATATAACAAAATCTACGCTGGTAAAGGATGGAGACTCGATAGTAAATATTAGCGAAAAATTTTATGATGATAAAAAATATTATTTGAAAATTGCTAAAGTAAATGGTCTTTCATCTTTTAGAAAGCTTAAGAAAGGTAGCACTATAGAAATTCCTCCTATTAAAAACGAACAATGAGTTTAACTTCAGGTGAAACAGCAGATGAGACAATCTTTGAACCGCTTTCATTTACAATTAAAGTAAATGGTAGCAATTTAGACGCTAAGTATTCAGTACAAAAAATTTACACCGAAAAAGAATTAAACAAAATTAGCAAAGCACAAATAGCTATAACTGGTGGAAACCCATACATGAGTTCTTTTGAAGAATCTGAAGATGAAAACTTTACACCAGGAAATGAAATTGAAATTTTGCTTGGTTATAACCAAAACAATAAAACTGTTTTTAAAGGAATAATTGAAAAAATAAGAATTTCATTAAAGGATGGCTATATAACTAAACCATGGAAAAGCCAACTTGTTATTGAATGTGTAGATAAAGCCACAAAACTTCTAAATTCCTTTACAACTGAGATTTATGAAGATAAGTTAGATAGTGAAATTATAAGTGCACTCACAAAAGATGTAAGTGGCTTAACAACAACGGTTGATGCGACAACTACAACTTATCCATTTTTGCCAAAATATGGTATAAACGATTGGGAGTTTATTTTAGAAAGAGCAGAAATGAATAGCTATGTAGTTATAAATTCTGATAATAAATTAGATATAAAAAAACCAAGTAACCCAGACTCTTCTAACGTAACAATTAAAAATGGTGAAGGCACAATTAGTTTTGATGCACAAATAAATTCGGGCAATCAACTAGCAGACCTTACTATAAATGCTTGGGATATTTTTAAAGATTCTACTAATACAAATAAAGCTGAAGAACCTGATCTTACTGAAAATGATAAGCTAAAAGCATCAAAAATAACAGCAAATACAAGCGCAACAGACATTAATCTCAATTTCCCACAAATAATTGAACAAGCTGAAGTAAAAGTACTCTCTAATGCATACCTCCAAAAAATGAGATTAAAACGTATGGTTGGTAGAGCTAAATTTAAAGGGATTAACGATTTAGAATTGGGACAAAGTTTAAAATTAGAAGGCTTTGGCAAAAATTTTGACGGAGATGTGTACATATCTAGTTTAATAAATAGAGTTGAAAACGGAGAATACATTACTGAAATTGGATTTGGAATACGCAATGATCTTTTTAAAAATCAATCTAACTCTACCAATACGGGCTTTAAAAAAATCTCAGGTTTACACATCGGTACTGTAAAAAAAATAGACTCAGACCCTTTAAACCAGAATAGAATACAAGTACAAATACCCAGTTTTAAAAATTCTGGCAATGGTATCTGGGCTAGATTAACCCATTTTTATACCTCTGCAGAAGCAGGTTCTTTTTTCTTTCCAGAAGTAGACTCACAGGTGGTTATTTCTTTTATTGGTGAAGACCCAAGATTTCCTGTAGTCATTGGTGGTCTGTATACATCTACCAATTCACCTTATAAAACAATAGATGACCAAAATAGTTTTAAAGCCATTTTATCCAAATCTAAACTTAAATTAGAGTTTGATGATATTAATAAAATAATTACAATTCAGACTCCAGAGAACAATAGCATAGTGTTAGATGAGTCTAATAAAAAAATTACCATCACAGATCAAAATGAAAATCAAATTGAAACTAATCCTGATGGGATTAGCATTACAAGCGCTAAGGACTTGAAGCTTTCTGCATCTGGTACAATTACTCTTGATGCGGATAAGGGAGTTATAGCAAATGGTAAAGGTGGAGATGGCATAAAGCTTAACGGAAATAATGTAAAGATTGAAGCTCAGTCAAAATTAACTGCAAAAGGAACTAGTGGTATTGACATAACCGCTTCTGGTGCTGTTAAAGTTGAAGGTTCTGCTGTAAATATTAATTAAGTTATGGAAGAGAAATCATTTTTAGGAAAAGGCTGGGGCTTCCCTCCTACTTTCGATAAAAAAAATGCTGAAGTAGTTATGGTCTCTAAAGAAGAAGATATTAGGCAAAGTTTGCAGATTTTTTTTCAGACTAAAATCGGCGAACGCATTATGCGGTCTGATTATGGATGTGTAATTCACGATTATTTGTTCGACCGTGTAGACGAAAGCTTTTTAGGGAAATTAGCTTTCGAAATCAAACAAGGTATTAGAAGGTATGAACCAAGAATTATAGTTCATGATGTATCAGCCATAAAATCAAATACATTAGAAGGCTTAATTAGTGTTGAAATCAACTATGAAATTCACTCTAATAATGTACGAGATAATATTGTATTCCCTTTTTATATTAACGAAGGAACTGAAATTAAGTGATTAAAAGTCAAATAAATAAATTAGACCCTAAGCAACTGCTAATCGATGATAGAACAGTTGCTGATTTTATATTATTTTTTAAAAACTTATCCAAAAAAATTAATTTTTTTGATGATAAAAATCGAATTGACGGTACTTGGCATGACATATTAAAATATGATGAAACTTTTTTACTCGTTGAGATTTATAAATACAATATTTCCAACCTTGGAAAACAGCGCTTAGACTTTATAAATTCGTTTGATAATTGCACAAAAGAATCTGAAAAATGGTCTATTTATAAAGATTTTTTTGATTCTACATTAGTATTATTTAAGCAAGTAAATACATGGTATGAGAAAGCTAGAAAAAATAATATTTCGTTAGAAAGTAAACCTATAGAGTCAAACCTTGAGATTTATATTAAAGAAGATTTATCACCCCTTCTTAACGAATTAAAAATACAATTTCAATATTATTACAACGAAAAAGGAGACTCTATACATAATGCAAAGCAGTATTTTGCTCCTTTTGGAAACATTTGGAATAGTAACGAAAAATACATTTTATCTGAATTAAGCAAACCAGATAAAATTACAGCAAACCATGCCATGAAGCGTTTAACACTGTTATTCAATTCATCTTATGAACTTATTTATGGTATAGTAGAATCTTCAGCTCAATTATTTAAAAAATCTATTCATAAAAATCAGGACCACAAAGCTCATATTGGTTTACTGTTTACGTTTATTAAATTATTTGAAAGTGTTCAAAACGATTTAAATGGATTAAGTGAAAAACATCTTGATTTATTTTATGAAAAATTATTGAGACAGCATCCATTAGATGTAACCCCAAGTCATTTATTTGCAACAGTAGACATTGATAATAACATTGACAACCTTACCTTAAAAAAAGGAACTCAACTAAAAGCAGGACAATTTAATGATGGTACAGATGTACTTTTTGAGTTGGAAGATAACAATAGCTTAAACAATATTAACATTAACCACTTATCTACTACCTACCTGAGTAGAAATAAAACATTTGAGTATAACTCAAGGTTTAATCTTGTGTCTGGTATATACACCAAAACACATGCGTCTAATAATAACGAAGTAAACGACTTTAACAATTCAAATAGTCATTTTTCTTCTCTTGGAGAAGAACAAAAGCTTAAGACTACAGAAAGCATGAATATGTCTTTTGCTACAATTGGTTTTATATTAGAGTCTTCTGTTCTTCAACTAGGCAAAAGTAATAGAAAAATAAGCATCGATTTTTATTTTAATGCATCTTCTATAAGTTATCTCACTGACCTGTTAATAGATATTGCTTCAAGAAGAAATGTAGAAGAAGAACTTGTATTTAACGAAATTTTTCAAGAAGCTTTCGAAATAAATTACTCTTCAAAATCTGGATGGGTACCTATTTTAGACTATACTATAATCCAACCAGATGACTGGACAACTGGAAAAATTAGGATAGAATTTTCGCTCAGCAAGAAGTTTGCTTCAATGATGCCGTTAACTAAAAATACACACAAATTAGGGCTAGATTCTAAATTTCCTGTAATTCAGTTTCTTATAAATCAACATAACTTTTATAATGCATATTCTTTCTTAAATGGAATGAAAATTAACCGAATTGAATTAAATGTTGATGTTTCAAATTTAAAACAGATTACTGCACTTACCAATTCTGAACTTGTAGACACCAACAGTGCATTTGAAATGTTTGGTGCACTTCCCATAAAAGGATCTTACCTATTAATTGGCACCGAAGAATTATTTAATAAACCAATTACTAATATTTCATTAGGTTGGGAGTTTGCAAACCTTCCAGAACTCACAAATAATTTCAAAGAGTATTATAAAAATTATGAACTAGATATAAAAAATACATCGTTTAAAACAAGGTTGTCTGCACTTTCTGAGTACACCTATAAAACATCAAATACCGATGATTTAACATTCAATATTTTTACAGAAAACGAACAACACAAAGTTCAATCTTCTAGATTTATTGAAAACATAAATGCCAAGTATCTAAAAATTAAACCAAACAATCAACTATCTAAAGAAGATGTAAAAAATTACAACAACGATTTAGAGACCGGGTATCTTAAACTTGAGTTAGTAGAACCTTTGGTTGGTTTTGGAGCAGGAATTTACAGTAAAGTATATGCTAAAGCTATTACAAAAAATGCATTAGAAAAACCTAAGAAAGGAGAATTACCAGAATTAAATTTACCTAACGAAGCTTATTCGCCTAAAATTCAAAATTTAAGTATTAGCTATTCATCTTCAACTACACTTATTTTTAATCAAAAAGATTTTAATAAAAACAATCCCGCCGACGAAAACTCTTTTTACCAATTATCGCCATATGGTATTAAAAAAACATTTGATGCTCAACATGTAATAAATGACTCGATTGTTTTCAATTTAAAATATGAAGGAGAGTTAGTTATAGGGTTCGATCAATTTAAACAACCTAAAACACTTAATTTACTTTTTGAAATTATTAAAAGTGAAAGCTCAAATTATGAGTTTAGTAGAAAAATTGAGTGGTTTTATTATTCTGCCGAAGGTTGGAAAGAACTTGTTGTAGGAGATATACTTTACGATCAAACAATGAATCTTATGAAGACTGGTATTTTTTCTATAAAATTACCAAAAGATATTCTTCAAAACTCATCACTTTTTGATGGTAAAAAATGCTTTATAAAAGCTTGTTCAAAAAATAAGTCTGATCAATTTAGCTTGATAAAGTCTATTAAAACAAATGGTGTTTATGCAACTGAAATAATCAGTCCAAAATCGGAAAACAGAATAGGCATCCTACCTCCAAAATCTGTTCAAGATTTTAAAGATAATATTAAAGGAATTGTTTCGGTAGAACAACACCTACCTTCTTCTTTAGGAAGACTAAAAGAAGACAAAATAGACTTTTACATTCGGGTAAGCCAACTAATTAGACATAAAAACAAGCCAATAACTCTTTGGGATTTTGAACATTATACCCTAAACAATTTTAAATGGCTATCGCATGTAAAGTGTTTTTCTTCGAGTGATGAATTTAATATTAAGCTTTTATGTATTAAGAAAATTGATGCATACCAAAACATCGATGAAATTAAATTGAGTGCAGCAGAAAAAGAAGAAATTGAAACACTTTTAAATAAAATATCTTCTCCTTTTACCAATATAAAAGTTATTAACCCAATGTTTGAAGACTTGTGGGTAAAATGCAGCTTGTCATTTATAGACATTAGTAATGGAAATGGTATAGAGAAGCTAAACAAAGACTTATTTAACTTTATATGCCCTTGGCTTAGAAACTCCGACTCAAGCTACAGTATTGGCAAAAAAATCAAGTTGCTTGACATTTTTAACTTTCTAAAATCCTTACCTTACATCTCATTTGTAACGGGAATATCTGTTATTCATCTTAAACGAAACGATGGGGGTGAAATTTTTGTGCATGATTCTGCAAGCTTAGACAATAAAAGTGAGTATATTACACCAGGGTCACAATGGTCTATTGTAGTTCCTAAGGGAAATCATAAAATAGAAATCACCAACGATTTCGATTTTAAACTACCTGAGCCCATCGGTTTTGAAGAGCTTGGAATTAATTCTAACTTTATTATTAATAGTGAAGAGCAAGAATTAAGAAACAAACCTACTAGCTCACAAAATCAAAATGAACCCTTTTCGTTTAGACTAAAATTATAAGAAATGGCATTAATTAATAGACTAACTTTAAAAAACTACTTTAAAAAAGGCGGTTTTGCAACAGAAAAACATTTTGAAGACTTAATAGATTCTACCATTAACGCAGTAGATGATGGCATTACAATTAATAAAAAGGATGGCTTTAAGTTAACTTCATCAGACAATTCTGAGAAACTACTTTCGTTTTATAAAAAAAGCAACCAAGATGATGCTGACTTTTCTTTGAATATAAAACATGAAAACAAAGTAGGTCTTTTCGTAAAAAGCCAAGAAAAAACACCAGCTCTAACAGTAACTCCAGCTAATAAGATTGGCATAAACAAAGTAGCTCCCGAATATAATTTAGATGTAAATGGAACTATAGGCTACAAACATAAAGTTGGTACGTATGCAATCGGTTCTGTCCCTGCCGATGGGAGTTGGCATGTTGTATTATCTAATTTAGATGGCGTTAAGAGTTTTGAAATAAATGCAAAAGCGGCTGGTAAAATTGGAAAAGGCTATTATGCAGCTTGCCATGCCATAGCCATTTCTACTTTTGGCGGAAGACTTTCTAGATCTAAAATAAAACTAACTCAGGCCCATTATGAAAGTTTTAGAAATAAAATTCAACTAAGGTGGAAAGGTGACATGCATAACTATAGATTAGAAGTACGAACAAGACGTAATTATGGCATTGATGATCAAACAGGTGATCCATTTAAGATTGAATATAACATCACCGATTTGTCTATTAAATAATAAGCACCATGATAGAGCCAAAATTTATAAAAAGTGATGATGATAACAAATTAAGTCTTAATTATGATGAACTTAGGGCTAAAGGAATCACTTTTATTGAAAAATTTTCTGGCAATCAATGGACAGATTATAATTATCACGATCCTGGAATTACCATCTTAGAGCAAGTTTGCTATGCCATAACAGACTTAGGCTACCGAACCAATTTCTCTATAGAAGATATTTTGCAAATTAGAAAAGGTAATTCTAATTTAGGCCACAACAACCTTCTATATGGCCCTGAAGAAGTATTTCCATCTTCACCTTCGACTATAAACGACTTTAGAAAAGTGTTTTTAGATCAAATTCCTAGTATTAAAAATATTTGGATTAAAACACTCAACAACACACAGGGAATTAGTGGCCTTTTTCAAATATTTGTTCAATTAAATGATAATTTAACTGAAGATCAAATAAGTTATTCGGTTAATCAAATTAATAAAGTATTTAATGAAAACAGACCACTTTCTACTGATATTGATAAAATTACTATTCTTAAAAAAGACATAATAGAATTAAGTGGAAAGTTAACGCTAGACTCTTTTGTAGTTGGAGAGCAAGTCCTTGCAGAAATATATTTCCACATTGAAAAGTATTTTAGCAATGAACATGTTGAACACAAAGCTGAGCTAACTAATAAAACTTTAGAACAACATTTTGAAGGACCTAAACTTAGCAGGCCTATTCCAGACAAGTTTTTAAAAAATAAAACCAAAGAAATTTTTATATCTGAAGTTAAAGAGATTATAGAAAATGTTGAAGGTGTTCTCAGCTTAGAAAACTTTTATGTTCTTAAAAATAACATTAAATGTTATGATAACATCATTACTTTTGAAGAAGATAAATACCCTGTATTAAAGCCTCTAAATTATCAAACAGGAAGAGAAAACAGTTTATCTGTTTTTAAAGCAACAAAAACTTACGATATAGATTTATCAATATATAATCAAATTTTCGAATCCTTAAAAATAAACAATTATCATTCTAAATTAAGATTATCAAACTATAAAAAAGAACTTACAAACGGTAAGTATAGTCATCAAGAAATAGAAGAATATTTTTCAATTCAAAGAGAACTACCTTCTGTTTATGGACTAAAAGAAAATGAATTACCATCTAATAGCAGTAAAAAAAGAAAGTCTCAATCAAACCAACTTAGGGGCTACCTACTTTTATTTGAACAGGTTATGGCTAATCATTTAAGCCAACTAAGCCATTTAAAAAGTCTTTTTTCTGCAAATAAAGATAGCATTCAAACTTATTTTAATCAGGCTCCAGTAGACATTCCTTACTTCAATGATCTTATAGGATTTGAGTCTATTGAATCCTATAGAGATTTTGTAAAAAACATATCGGAATCTACTTTACAAAAAATAAATAGAAAAAATCAAGTTATTGATCATTTGATTGCTCGTTATGGCGAATCATTAGAGACATCGCTTCTTCATAAATTATTAAAATTAAACGAGCCTGAATTATGCGAAGAAAAAGCAATGATTTTAGCTTTAGAGATAAAGATGAAATATGCTAGGTCTATTATCAATTTAGGATATAATAGAAATAAAGCTCAAAATTATTTATCGAATAAAGAAACAACATCTGGACTATTAGATCGCTTAAACATTATATTAGGTCTAAGTGAAGCAAAGCAAAGTTTAACACAAGAAATCTACAACTCATCTAAAATAGAGAAAGGCAATAAAGTATGGGTTGAAAAGACTATCAAAATAGACAACAAAAAAAGCAGAAAAGCAATAGCAATAGAAGACGATAATTATTCGTCTGAAGATTTTAATTTTCATTGTACCAACTATAAGGATTATCAAGAGCTTTTTATCAATGCAATAAATAGAAATCAATATGAAATAGTAAAAAGCGAAGGCTTATTTCACGTATTTTTTAAAGCTAACAATCAACTCCCTGTAAAAGTTTACGCAAGCAATACAAGAGAAAAATGTGAAGAAAAAATAGACCTTGCTATAAATAAGTTTAGGCACTTAAACACGAATTGCGAAGGAATTTATGTTATTGAAAATATCTTACTGAGGCCTTACTTAGAAGAATCTTATTTGGTTGAAGTAAAAAACAACTCTAAAGTTATACTTACAAGTTATTATGCTGAAAACAAGACAGAATTAGAATCTCTCCAAACTGATTTAAAAATCTTAGGTAAGGATAAAACAAACTACTCCATATCATCTCAAGAAGGGAAATTTCAACCAGTAGTGTACGATGTAATTAATCAACCCCTATTTAAATCGAATACTTATTTTACAGACAAAGAAGAAGCCGAAAAAGAAATTGATCAACTAGTAGGATTATTTAAGACAAGTGAAGATGACATTGTATTTGAAGCTGTAAAAAGTAGTGAAGAATTAAAATTTCCAAATGACTTTAATTACTCAAATCAAATAAATTTAGTAATGCCGGATTGGCCACTTAGATTTCAGCATAAAGAATTTAGAGAACTTGTTGAAAAAAGTATTAAAAATTATATCCCAGCACATTTATCGTTCAATATATTTTATTTAAGTGTTCAACAAATGCATTTATTTGAAAACACATATCAAGACTGGAAAGTATTAAAATTGAAAAACAGCAGTAAAGAACTTGCTAAGTTATCGCTTCAACTTATTCAACTTTTAAAATCTTATAGGTAAACTATGGAACTAGGCCATAGTATTAATAAACTATATCTTAATTTGGAGTTTGATGATGAAGCAAACTACAATCCATTTGTAAAACCATTACAGCTTGATTATAAAAAATTCAACATAGCTATAGATGAAGTATATAAAGAATTGGGAATACCTGATGAAGAAGACATACAAATCAAATCTATAAACTTAACATTATCAAGCCAAAAAATCAACTCATCAGATTCGCTTATTGAGCAAATAAAATTCGATTTAAAAAAAGAACTAAAAAAAATTATAGAGAAGAAAGATTTTGAAAAAGGATTAGACATAAAACAATCAATCATCTATTTTTCAACTCATGCTTATTTACCTTGGTGGATTAAGAATAAAAGCGTTTTAAGTGAAAAAATTGAAAGAAAAGCTACTTTCGATAAAAAATTATTAATTGAATTAAAAACTTTTCTGCTTCAAGACAAAGTTTACTACAAAAGAGCAAAAGAATTATTGAGCATAAAGGCTTTTGAGCTCATAATGTATACTCAGGTTAGTCAAAAAAACAAATCAATTTTAGCAAAGCTCATAACAGAATTAAAAAAATGGAGTGCTGCTGAAAACATTAAAATGAAGAACAACGATATACACCTAATCGAGTTTAACTTCATTAAAAATGTATTCAAATTCTCTAAAGAGAAAACACTTTCTTACAATTTTCTTATGTTAGTAATGGACAGTATTGCTAAGGCTGAAAGCAACTTTACACTTAATAAACTTCAGTATTCGTCTGCTATCCTAAACATACAAGAAAAGGTTTTATCGAGAAAAGACGATTCTTATAGGCATCAACTTACAAATTCAAATTTGCCTGATTATACTGGAAATCAAGATAATAGGACAAACAATGCTATTGTAAACGATTATTTACTTAAGTCTTCTTTTATTTGGGAAAACATTTATAATCAATTAAAAAAGAGCAATATAACTTCAGATCAAGAAACAAAATTCGTATTACAATGGAAGAAACTATTTAAAAACAAAACTTTGTTCATCAAAGATTTAGATGCTTCATCTGCATATTTAAACAAGAACAAGCAAAAGCAACTTTTAAAATTACTAAATTCAACTACTGCATCTCCTTATAAAATTTGGTACTTTATTTATAATCAGCTTGTATTTAAAACAGATTCTTCAAAAAATTCTGCTAACGCACTTGTTCTATTTGAAAATTTATTAGCAAGTGCATCAAAAAAGAGTATGCATTTAACTCAAGAGCTGCTCCTTTTAGATCATGCTGAAAAAGAATTACTAAAGAATCATTTAATTGCTCAAACAGATGCCTTTGCACATATCTGGGAAGTGAAACATCCTGAAGTTTCAATAGG
>NZ_BMGL01000010.1 GCF_014640175.1 Psychroflexus salis
TAATAACTATTCACTAATAACTATTCACTAATAACTATTCACTAATAACTATTCACTAATAACTATTCACTAATAACTATTCACTAATAACTATTCACTAATAACTATTCACTAATAACTATTCACCATTCACTATTCAACAAGAACTCATTCTCAAACAGCCCAAATTTTCAAGTCTTCTAAACTAACGTAATCTAAAACTTTTTCATGACAAGATTCTAGTTTGATGTGCAATCCATGTCCAGCTTCCTTACTTTTTAACCAAACACCCATGCAAACACACCACCAATCGCCAGGTTTTAAACCCGGGAAATTCCATTGGGGTTTAGGTGTAATTAAATCGTTTCCACGCACTTTATTCCATGTTAAAAAACCTTCAGTTACTTGAGCAGCAATAATATGCAAACCATTATCTTGTGAGACATAACTACAAAAACCGTCTCGTAAAACTCCTGTCATTGGATCGGTGGAACATGATTTTAGTGTTGTTCCTAATACATTTTTTTGCATCTTTTTTTTACAAAGTAAATAGTTTACTCCGAGAGCAATTCCTTTTTATGAATATTTTGTCAAGGCTAAACTAGCTTTAATCTTCAAAAACATTTTCACAAAAGCTTAATCAAAATCAAGTGAAAATCTCTTAAATTGCGTAACATGAAACAGGACTTACACAATTACCGAAAAATTTACGAAAAGGCAGAATTAATTCGAGAAAATTTGGATGAGAATCCATTGATGCAATTCAGAAAATGGTTTTATGACGTAGATGAAGCCGGTGGAATTGATGAAGCCAATGCCATGAGTGTTTCTAGTATTGGTGAAGACGGCTTTCCTAAAACTAGGGTAGTTTTACTAAAATCTTACGACGAAAATGGATTTGTGTTTTATACCAATTACGAAAGTGAAAAAGGCAAAGCTATTTTAGCCAATCCCAAAGTTTGTTTATCTTTTTTTTGGGCTAATACCGAGCGGCAAGTCATTATAAAAGGCAAAGCTAAGAAAGTTCCCGATCAGGTTTCTGACAATTATTTTTCTTCGCGACCTTTAGGAAGTCAATTAGGTGCGATGGCTTCCAACCAAAGTAATGTAATAGAAAATCGTTCAATATTAGAAAACAACCTAAAAAAATTAGAAGAAACGTATAAAAATGAAACTCCAGAACGACCTAAAAACTGGGGCGGATTTGTGGTTAAACCACTATCTATTGAATTTTGGCAAGGTAGGCCAAACCGTTTACACGATCGGTTTTTGTACACGCTAACACCCGATTTATATTGGAAAATTGAACGTTTAGCTCCTTAATTTATGAAACGACTTATTTTACTTCGACATGGTAAATCGGCATGGGACAATAATCTACCTGACAAAAAAAGACCTTTAAAATCAAGAGCTTTTGAAGATGTGGAGCAAGTTGCAAATGCATTTCAGAACGAAAACAACTATTTTTTTACAATGTATAGCAGTCCTGCAATCCGTGCGCAAACCACTGCCAAACTCTTTGCTGAAAAATTAAAAGATAGGGTAGAAGCCTTTCATATTAAAGAAGAATTTTACACTTTTGATGCAAGTGAAGTTGTACAACTTGTGTTAAATTTGCCTGATGCTTCCGACAATATTTTACTTGTTGGTCATAATCCAGCTTATACGCAATTGATTAATTACTTTTGTGAAGATGCTAGCATCGACAATTTACCAACCACAGGCTTAGTTGAGCTTCAATTTAAAGCTAAAAATTGGAATACGATTAAAAATGCAAAATTGAGCTTATCTATTTTTCCTAAAAATTTACGCGATTAATGAACAAACAAAACAAGTACATCAATAGAGAATTAAGTTGGTTGCAATTTAACGAACGTGTTTTGCAAGAAGCCGAAGATACAAGCGTTCCTTTGATTGAACGACTTCGATTTTTAGGAATTTTTTCTAATAATTTAGATGAATTTTTTCGGGTTCGCTATGCTGCTATCAAACGCATTGAGAATAGTACAGATGGAAAAGGAAAAAGATTACTCGGTGGTATTAGTCCAAGTAGATTGCTAAAAGAAATTACCCAAATTGTAATTAAACAACAAGCCGACAGTTTAGAAATTTTAAGTAAAATTCAGCATCAGCTAAAAGATCATGATATCTACATTATAAAAGAAGATGAAGTTGATGAAACCCAAGCTCAATTTTTACGCGATTATTTTCTGCAAAAAGTAAGCCCAGCCTTAGTTACGATTATGTTGAATGATTTAGACGATGTACCTAAATTAAAAGATTCTGCTGCTTACCTAAGTGTAAAAATGATTCAAAAAAAAGGTAAAAAATTTGAAAATAGATACATTCTCATTGAAATTCCTTCAAGCGTAAATCGCTTTGTGGTTATTCCTTCAGAAAATTCAAAAAAATACATTATACTTTTAGACGATTTAATTCGCTTTAACTTAGATAGCATTTTTAATATTTTTAATTATGAGAGCATTTCGGCACACATGATTAAAATTACTAGAGATGCCCAATTAGATTTAGAAGGCGATTTCAATAAAAGTTATATTGAAAAAATAATGGAAGGTGTAAAAGATCGGGTAGATGGCGACCCAGTTCGTTTTGTATACGATAGTACAATCGATCAAGATACCTTAGATTTTATGCTGGAAAAAATGCAAATTGAAAATGAAGATAGCATTATTCCAGGTGGTAGGTACCACAATCGTCGAGATTACATGAAATTTCCCGATTTAGGCTCTAAGCATTTATTGTACGAAAAAATAAATCCACTTCCTATTGAAGGTTTAAGTTTACAGGGGAGTTTGCTGCGCAGTATCGAGCAAAAAGATTATTTATTGTACGCGCCCTACCAAACTTTCTCATACGTAGTAAAGTTTTTAAGAGAAGCCGCTTTAGACCCAAAAGTGAAATTTATAGGCATAACTATTTATCGCTTAGCCGAAGTTTCTCACATTGCTAGTTCATTAATAAATGCGGCTAAAAATGGTAAGAAGGTAGTAGTTTCTATTGAGTTGCAAGCCCGTTTTGACGAAGCTAATAATATTAAATATGCTGAGCGTATGCAGCGAGAAGGTATTCATTTAATTTTTGGAGTTACAGGCTTAAAAGTGCATGCAAAAGCTTGCTTCATTGAACGATTAGAAAATGAAAAAGTAAAACGTTATGGTTTTATTAGTACAGGGAATTTTAACGAAAATACCGCTAAGATTTATACCGATTATACCTTATTTACAGCTGATCAAGGAATTTTAAAAGACATAAAAAAAGTATTTGAGTTTTTTGAAGTCAATTATAAAGTAAAAAAATACAAGCATTTAATAGTTAGTCCGCATTACACTAGAGAGCGATTTGAAGAAATGATAGATTATGAAATCGATAACCATAAAAATGGCAAACCAGCGGGAATTAAATTTAAAGTGAATTCACTTTCAGACTATTTAATGATTGATAAATTATATGAAGCTAGTAGAGCAGGTTTAGCGATTCAATTGATTATACGTGGAATTAATTGTTTAATTCCTGGAGTGAAAGGAATGAGCGAAAATATTGAAGCTATCAGCGTAGTTGATAAATTTTTAGAACACCCTAGATTGTATATTTTTGAAAATGCAGGTAATCCTAAAATTTTTATTTCTTCTGCCGATTTAATGACTCGAAATTTAGATCATCGTGTAGAAATTAGCTGCCCTATTTACGATAAGGATATTAAACAACAACTTTTAGACACCTTCGATATTTGCTGGAATGAAAATATAAAAGCTAGAGATTTTTCAAAAGGAAAAAACACTTATAAAAAAATCAAAGGAAAAGAAGTAAGAAGCCAATTTGCTACCTACGATTATTATTTACAAAAACAAAACACCTAATATTTCTATGCTTAAAATTGAAAAATACGCTGCTATAGATATTGGTTCGAACGCCATAAGGTTGTTAATTTCTACTGTAACCACTCCAGAAAATAAACCAACTCTTTTTAAAAAAACATCCTTAGTTCGTATTCCTATACGTTTAGGCTCAGATGTTTTTGTAGACAAGGTTATTTCAGAAAGCAATTATAAACGAATGTTGAAGGCTATGCAATCGTATAAGTCGCTAATGGAATTGCATCAAATTACAAAGTATCGAGCTTGTGCAACTTCTGCAATGCGCGATGCAGAAAATGGAGCCCAACTAGCTGAAGAAATTTTAGCCAAAACAGGAATCAATATTGAAATTATTAACGGCGATGATGAAGCTGCTATTATTGCTGCAACAGATTTACACGACTTAATTAACACAGAATCTACTTACTTGTATGTAGATGTAGGTGGTGGAAGTACAGAGCTGACTATTTATCATAAAGGAAAAACGCATACATCTAAATCTTTTAAAATTGGAACCGTACGCTTACTGAATAACCTAGTTTCAGAAGAAGATTGGCAAAGTTTTGAAGCTTGGATTAAGACCAATACCAAGGATTTTTCATCCATTCAATTAATAGGTTCTGGTGGAAACATCAACAACATTTTTAAAAACAGTGGTAAAAAAATGGGTAAACCTTTGTCTTATTTTTATTTAAGCTCGTATTACCAATTATTAAATTCACTAACCTACGAAGAGCGCATAGTTCAATTAGGCTTAAATCAAGACCGTGCCGATGTAATTATTCCTGCAACCAAAATTTATTTAACTGCCATGAAATTTAGCAAAGCTAAAAATGTATATGTACCTAAAATTGGCTTGGTTGATGGCATTGTAAAATCGCTTTATCAAGCAGATGCAAATTAAATTTAGTTGCTTGATTGTATGAAATTTAAAATTTCGGAGTAGAACATAAAATCAAAACCACCCATCAAAACTGTCATTCCGCGTAGCGACGCGAAATCTTATAAATTCAACCTAAATGTAGAATCGAACTTGATTTGCGTTTTCATAACACGAGACTCCGCATCAATTTCTTTTGGGAATTTTGCGGAGTGACAGGTCTAATATAATTCATTATTGTTATGCAACAATCAGGTCTGAAGTAAAATAAATAAGAGCAATACTAGCAACTGCAACTGCAATTCCAATCCAATTCTTAACTGTAAGCTTTTCCTTAAAAAATACTATACCTAGTAAAGTTGACAACACGACAATGCTAACATTATTAACTACGAACAAAAGTGAAGATGGAAAAACTTCACTTTTTAAAGCAGAAATAAAAAAGAAAATAGAGTAAAAATTAGGAATACCAAGAGCTATTCCGCCTAAAATTTCCTTGAACTGGAAACGATCACTAGATTTAGCTTTCAAACTTTTAAAAAACCAAAACAAGAAACCAAAACAGGCCGCAAAAAAGAAAATAACTAACGAAAAATTTCCAACATCTGTATGGCTAACATAATCCTGTTCTAAAAATTTAATACTAGTTTCGATTATTCCGCTTCCAAAAAAGACTAAAAATGGAAGTAAAACACTAAATAAACCCAATTTAATATTGGTTTTCTTTTTTATGGAAACCAGTAAAACAGCAACAAGTGCCAGAGCTATTCCAGCAATTTTATAATGGTTAAGCGGCTCATTGTAATACCAAATTACAAAAAGAACAGGAATTGCCACACTCATTTTACTAGCTACAGAAACCACAGACATTCCTAATTCTTGTGTGGTTTTTACCATTAAACTGAATACCACAATAAAAAGGAAGCCTAAAATTAAACTTCCATAAAACCATTCTTTCTCAAAAATGCGATGAAGTTGAAATTCATTAGAATGGGTTCCCAAACCAATTAAAAATGCAGTGATGTAATTAAAAATTAGCGCATGTAAAGTTTTTACTTGAAATTTACCTAAAAGTTTAAAAACAAGGTAAATTAAGCTTGATGAAAGTATGCTGAGTGCTAAGTAAATCAAAAGAAATTAAATTAAGTGCCAATTTACATTAAATAAATCTACTACATCTTGCTCGCCAGTTTTAAGATGCCATGTTTTAAATCCAAGTTTAGCTGCAGCTTCGGTATTGGCTTTGGTATCGTCTACAAACAGAATTTCTTCTGGTTTTCTTAAATGATTATTCAGAATGAACTTGTAAATAGCTTCATCTGGCTTGCGTAATTCAATTTCATGCGAAAGATAAAATGCATCAAAGCAGGCCTTAAATTCAGAAAAAACAGCAATATTTTCTTCAACCCATTGAATGTGTAATTCATTAGTATTGCTTAATAAAATCAATTCAAATTGATTATCGGCAGCTAAGTTTTTTATAAATTCTAATTTATGTGTTGGGAAATCGACTAAAATAGAATTCCAAGCATGTATAAAATCCAATTCACTTAATTGTGGAAATTTTTCGGTATAGTATGCAATAAAATCTTTAGTTGGAAGTAAGCCCATTTCATAAGCTTCATTTTTAATGAGCATTTCCTTGTTAAATTCAGTTATTCCGAAGCGTTTAAGATGTGTTTGCGTAGCAAACTTATCTAAGGTTAAAAAAACGTCTCCAAAATCGAACAATAAGGTTTTAATCATTTCTATATATTTTTAGTTGGTCTTGATTTATTTTTTTTTCTTCTATAAGTTTGCTTTTGGGTAAAGTAGGCGCAGGAGTTCCTTTTTGAAAAACGCTTTTTCCGATAAAAACTCGCGCTTCATCCCACAATTGAGCTTCAATAAATTGATGTAATGTAAAAGCACCACCTTCTACGATTAAAGATTGTATTTCGTGTTTATAGGCAATTTGCATAAGTTGATGCAAGACATTACTTTTAAAATCTATAGCTTCACTAACAACGTGATGAAGAGTCGTTTTTTGTTGTATTTGTTGATCGTGAATCCAAATGCATTTTCCTTCAATTTGAAAAACCTTTGCATTGGATTTCAATTTTAAATTTGGGTCAACAATTATTCGTGTTGGATTATTTCCTTTCCATAATCGTGTGGTTAAACTCGGACTGTCGGCTAAAACTGTATTTGCACCGACTAAAATTCCTTGTTCTTGGCTACGCCATAGGTGCACCAATTGTTTAGATTGCTTGTCTGTAATCCACACTGGAGCTGGTTTTTCTGGTTTTTCAGGAAAAAGATACGGACTTAAAAATCCATCTTGCGAAGCTGCCCATTTTAAAATGATGTAAGGTCTTTTTTGTAAATGATAGGTCAAAAAGCGTTGGTTAAGTACTTTACATTCATTTTCTAAAACGCCAACCTGAACTTGACAGCCAGCATCTACTAACTTTTTGATTCCACGACCAGCTACTTTCTCAAAAGGATCGAGCATCCCAATGACCACTTTTTTGATTCCTTTTGCAATAATTAAATCGCTACAAGGTGGTGTTTTTCCAAAATGACTGCAAGGTTCAAGATTTACATAGATGGTAGCATCTTTTAAAAGTTTTTCATTTTTAACTTGAGTAATGGCATTTACTTCGGCATGGGCTTTGCCTGCTTGCTGATGCCAACCTTCGCCAATAATTTTATTTTCGTGAACAACAACTGCACCAACCAAGGGATTTGGATAGGTGTTGCCTAGTCCATTTTCGGCTAATTCTAAGCAGCGTTTTATGTATTTTTCGTTTATATTCACGCCCGCAAAAATAGCATTATAAAATAAATGAATTCTATAAAAATCCGTTCAATTCAGGAAGAAGATAATCCAATTGTAGCTCGATTAATACGTGAAGTTTTATTAGGGCTTGGCGTTCCTAAAGTAGGCACAGCTTATGCCGATCCAAGCCTAGATTGCTTAAATAAAGATTATCAAGATAATAGAAGTAATTATTATCTATTTGAAATCAATTCTAAAACAGTTGGTGGTGCAGGAATTGCTCCTTTATCTGCTGAAGATTCTGAGATTTGTGAGCTTCAGAAAATGTATTTTCTAGATGAAGCAAGAGGCAAAGGTTGGGGACAGATGATGATGGACCAATGCTTAAATTTTGCTAAAGAAAATAATTTTAAAGCAGTTTATATTGAAACCTTGCCTAGCATGAAAGCGGCGCAAAAATTATATGTAAAAAACGGATTTGAATATATAAATTACCGACTAGGAAACACAGGACATTTTTCTTGTACGGTCTGGATGCTGAAGAAGTTTTAATTTTTTAATGTAACATTTTCACATGTTTTTCTACTTATATAACAAATGATAATGGTATGAACACAGTACATCAAGTACAACGAGAAGATAACCAATTACTTGTTATAACTCACGTTTTACAACTACTTACGTTTGTTACTGGCTTTGGCGGCTTAATAGTTCCGTTGGTCATTTGGTTGACTAAAAAAGACGAGATTATAGATTTGGATGAACACGGCAAGAAAATTGTCAACTTTCAACTTAGCATGATTGTATACAGTATTGTAGCCATACCACTTTTGTTTATTTTAGTTGGATTTGTAATTTACTTTGCTATCGGCATATTAGCTCTGGTTTTTCCTATTGTTAATGCAGTTAACGCCAGTAATAATAAACCCATTTATTACCCATTAAGTATTCAGTTTGTAAAATAATTAAGTATAAAAAACCCCAGCTTTTTTATAAAAATTATTCATAGCGGAATAATGGATATAAAAGCTTGGTTTATTCAACCTAATCAATCATGAAAAGATTTCAAGTTTGGTTTTGAGTTTTTTCCTTTTCAATAAAAATTATTTTCCATTTAAATACTGCAAAGGCTTTATTTACTTCTCTTTTATTCGTATGGTTAAAATAATCACTCATTATTTTAAGGCAATTCTTGTTAAAACTACTAAATACTCCAATTCTGGTAGGCTTATTTTTTAAATTTATTCCGATAGATTTTCATAAAACATCGTGTTTAAAATTGTTTAATGAACACTATTAATTAAGGTTTACAGTAGGATATTTAATAACTAAGTTGTTTTATTATTAAATTGCTAAATATAAACTAAAAATATGTCTGGAAATCTACTAGTTTCAAAATTACTTATCGTTTTATTTTTTACTATAAATCTATCTGTATCTGCAAATATTGAAATAGGAAATCCAGTAAATATTACCGAATGCTTTCAAGATCCATCAGAGAATTTCGATTTAACTTTTAATAACGAAAATGTACTGAATGGATTAGACCCCAATTTATACAGTGTTTATTATTTCGACAATCAGGCAGACTCCAACAATAACAACATCAGTAATGCAATCTCCAATCCATCAAATTATTCTACTGGAGATTTTGGTTTAGCCCAAGTTTGGGTTAATGTGGTGGAAGATGCAGACCCAAGCAATTTTGATAATTCTACTTTTTTATTGATAACAAATGAAACTCCTGTCGCTAACAATCCTGGGTTCAATTTTTTTGGAATATTAGTTCCACATTATATCGATTGCGAAAGTGGACCTACTTACGATCTTACTTTTCTTGACGATTCTATTATTGGAAACCAAGAAGGTAGTTTTATTGTAAGCTATTTTGAAAATGAGCAAGACGCTAACAATAATGTGAACGCAATAGCTAATCCTGAAAATTACGATTTGCAAAGCAATGTAAATACACTTTTTACAACTAATCTTGTTGCGCGCATTCAGTTTGCTGATGGTTCAAGTTGTTTTGATACCACAAGCTTTACCTTTAGTACCTACCAAAGCAACAATAACGATTTTGATTCAACGGATATCACAAAATGTGCTAACGAAGATGGAACTGCTGTATTTGACTTAACTGAAACTTTAGTTGTAAACAACAATAACTTAGATATAGCCAATAGAAATTATGATGTTTTTGATGAAGAAGGCAATCAAATAGGCAATAATATCTTTAATGAAGAAAATTATCCAACCAATACTTTTGAAGAATTAAGCATTGAAATTCGCAATATAATCCGATTAAACCCGAATATAACTGGATTTTGTGTGAATATTGAAGCATTTACGATACAAGCTTTTGAAAATCCACAGGTTGAAGTTGTGCAAGATATTATAGCCTGTTCGGCAAATGATGAAGAAACCACGTTTAATTTAACTTTAAATGATGATTTAGTCATTGGTAATCAAGAAGGAAGCTACAATATTACTTATCATTTTACGCTACCTGAAGCGAATGCAGGTATCAATTCAGTTACCGATGCTGGCTTTGATCCTACAGTTTTTAATCTAGATAACTTTCAGCAGTTTATGTTTGTACGTATCGAAAATGCACTTGATCCAAGTTGTTTTTCTGTCGATTTTTTTACTTTACAAGATAGCAACAACATCATTGCCAATGAACCACAAGATACTGATTTTTGTACGCTTCCTGGCGAAACAAGTCTGACTATTAATTTAACTGATTATGATGATGAAGTTAATGCTACTCCCAATTTAAATGAATTTGTAGTAAATTATTTTATAGATGATGAATTAATACAAGACCCTACCAGCTTTTTAGTGACTGATCAAATTACAAGCATTACAGCCATTTTATCTGATGCAAATTTTGGAGATTGTTTCGATGAAGTAAATTTTGATCTAACATTAAACACAAGTCCTGAAATTGATAATCTTAATAACTTAGAAATTTGTGCAAATTCTGGATTTGATACCAGCTTCGATTTAACCGTAAATACAGCAGAAGCGCTCGGTTCTCAAAATGCAAACGACTTTAGTGTAGCTTACTTTAATAGCTTACAAGATGCAGAAAACAATACCAACTCATTACAAAATCAAGGTTTCGATATTAGCAATTATATTACAAATGCAGCAGTAGAAACTATTTTTATTAGACTTCAAAATATAAATTCAGACAATTGTTTTGTCATTGATGCATTCGATTTACAGACTTTTCCTGTCGAAGTAAACCCAATTGCACTTATAGAAGAATGTATTAATGCTGAAACCCAATTGGCAACTTTCGACCTAACCGAATTTGAAGCAGCCTTGTTTGGAGAAAACCAAGATGCAACAACACACTCCATTCTTTTTCTAGATGAAAATGCTTCCGAAATAGCAAATCCAGAAAATTATACTATTGCTAGTTCACAAACCATAAGTGTAGAAATTAGTAATCTTGAAAACTTAAGTTGTTTTGAAACCACTAGCATTAATCTAATTGCTTTAGCTGAAGATAATCCAGATTGTACCTTAGGTACAAACCTAGAAGCAGCATTTAAATTTAAAACCTATCCTAATCCAGTTTCTTCACAATTAAACATCGAATCAAATGAACCTATTTCAAAAATTGAAGTTTTTACTGTAAACGCTAAAAAAGTAATGACAAAAAGTGGAAATCAAATTAAAGATGTCGATTTTTCAAATTTTCCATTAGGTATCTATCTATTGAAATTAGAAGTCGGTAATCGTTCTCAAATGACAAAAATTATAAAGAAATAGACTAGTTAAGATTCGGCTATTTTTTTTAAAATAGCTGAATTTACTTCGTGTTTACCTTCAAATTCATACACCTTCAATTGGTTTGGGAATAAGGTTTTAGCGAAATTGAGTTGATGCTTTAATTTGTCATCATTAATGTATTCATCTTTATTTCCGTAGATTAAATGCACTTTTATATCCCGATGATTATCAAAATCAGTTGTTTTTAATTCCTTAGGAATACTTCCCGAATGAATAACCAAATCATTACATGCAATGTTGCGTTTGCTCATCCAACGCATTACAACAGAAACACCCTGAGAATAGCCCATTAAAATGATACGTTTATTTTCGAAACTGTTTCTTTCATTTCGATACATTGCATCTAAATAATTCAACACGTTTTCTGTTTCTAAAGCTGTTTGCTCTTTGGTTAACCAAGATGCACCAACATATTTAAAACCATTGCCTTGGTAATATTTTGATGGTGCTTGTGGACAAATTACATAATTTTCGTCGGTATGTAAAACATGAAAATAACGAATAAAATACCTGCTTAAATACCCTAATCCATGACAAGCGATCCATAGGTTATTCGTGTTTTCACTAAGGCTATTTAAAGTAGAGTAGGAGTTCGTAGTTTGGTAAGAAATTGTGTTTTCTTTTGCAGGCATACAAGGCTATTTTCGTAAATTTACGCTGCAAATAAACACTTTTTTGATGAAATTATCTAAGGCTCAAATTCTAGAACGATGTAATGCGGTAGTTCCAAATACCTTAATGCAAACCCTTGATATTCGTTATGTAGATGTAGGCGACGATTTTCTGGTTGCCGAAATGCCAGTAACTCCAAAAGTACATCAACCAGACGGGATTTTACATGGCGGTGCTATGGTAGCTCTAGCAGAAAGCGTAGGTAGCGCTGCCTGTTTTGTTTTTTTAGATACCAAAAACTTTTCCATTCGTGGTTTAGAAATCAATGCCAACCATGTAAGAAGTATTAAAGATGGAAAGGTATTTGCCAAAGCTAGCTTTATTCATAAAGGAAGAACCACACAGGTTTGGCAAATTGAAATTACCAATCAAAAAGAACAACTTATTTCCATGTGTAAATTAACTACCATCGCTTTACCAAAGTAAGATTTTAATGAAAAATTTATTTAAAAAAGCAAGCTCGCAACTCCAAAATAAGCTGCCATTTGTGTTATATCGACAACCCAAATCTGGCATACTTCAGTCTTTTTTTATGCCAGACTCAAAAGCAGAATCTACTAAATTTTCTAGTTCTGGTTTTTGTTTTTTTCCATTTGATAATACACAACAAAATTATTTTTTTGATTTAGAAAAAGCAGTTTACGAAGAAACAGAAATAATTAAAAATGAGTTAGTTGAAGAATTCAACAAAAGCAATACTTCAATTGAAGAAAATGAAGATGAAAAGCGAATTTACATTCAATTATTATCAGAAAGCATTTACTTATTAAAGCAAGGTGAATATCAAAAAATAGTTTTATCGAGACCGATTCAGCTTTCATTAAAAAACCAAAATCCTTTCGAAACCTTTCAAAAATTACTGTATGTATACCAAGATGCAATGGTTTATATTTGGTTTCACCCTAACGAAGGTATTTGGCTTGGTGCCACTCCCGAAACTTTAGTTCATTATTCACAATCTAATTTAAAAACCATGGCTTTGGCAGGCACTAGACTTTATGAAGCACACAAACAACCCAATTGGAGCAACAAAGAAAAAGAAGAGCAAGCATTTGTTTCTACCTACATTCAGCAAAAGCTGAAAAAGTATACAACGCATAGCAACTTATCGGAAACGTATAACAAACAGGCTGGTAATTTGGTACATTTAAATACTGATATTTCAGCGAGAATTCAACAGAAAGATTTACAGCAAGTAATCTTAGATTTGCATCCAACTCCAGCAGTTTGCGGACTGCCTACCGAAAAAGCTAAGAATTATATCTTAGAAAATGAACAGTATAAGCGTGAATTTTATGCGGGTTTTTTAGGTGAAATTAATCTGCCGAAAGAAAAAAATCGTTCCCGTTCTAATCGAAATCAAGAAACCTTAGCTATTAAGCATCGTAGAGCCGAAACTAATCTATACGTAAATTTACGATGCATGAAAATAAAAGATCGTAAAGCCCAATTATTTGTGGGTGGCGGAGTTACTGCTTCGAGCAATGCCACAGACGAATGGAAGGAAACAGGAGATAAATCACAAACCTTGTTAAAAGTACTTTAAGAGCAGAAGCTTTGAATTTTTATTGAACGGCAAATTGTATTTTTGTAAAATGAATCAGATTTATTCAGCTATTCCATTAGCTCAAACCATTGTAGAAAGTTGTGTGATCTCTGGAATCGAGCACGTTATTATTTCGCCAGGAAGCAGGAATGCACCACTAACCATTGGTTTTTCAAACCACCCAAAAGTAAAAACCTATAGTATTGTAGACGAGCGTTGTGCCGCTTTTTTTGCACTTGGTATTGCACAACAAACACAAAAACCAACTGCTGTGGTTTGTACATCGGGTTCTGCTTTGTTAAATTATTATCCAGCTGTTTCTGAAGCTTTTTATAGTGATATTCCTTTAGTGGTAATATCTGCCGATCGTCCGGCTTATCTCATCGATATTGGCGACGGTCAAACCATTCGCCAAGAAAATGCAATGGAAAAACACATGCTATATTCAGCTTGTTTAAAAAGCGATGAAAATCAGCCACAGTCTGCTATTCAAAACTACAACGAAATTGAGTTAGCCAAAGCTTTACGAATAAGTCTTCAACAACAAGGACCAGTACATATTAACGCCCCTTTTCAAGAACCTTTGTATAAAAAAACAGATAAGCTTTCTGTTCATTTACAAAATTCATTTAATTTTTCTCAACCTGAAGTTAAGGAGTTAGCACTTACTAATTTAGTTAAAGATTGGAATAATGCCAATAAACGATTAGTATTAGTCGGTGTAAACCATCCAAACTCTATCGATCAATCGTTTCTTGATTTTTTTGCTGAAGATGAAGCGACTTTGGTTTTTACAGAAGCCACATCGAACATTCACCATCATAAATTTTTTTCGAGTATAGATGGTATTATTGCTCCAATTGAAACTCAAGCAGATACAAACCAATTATTTGCATCGCTTCAGCCAGATATTTTGCTAACTTTCGGTGGGATGATTGTTTCTAAAAAGATGAAGACTTTTCTTAGAAAATTTTCTCCTAAGGCGCATTATCATATCGATTCCAAAAAAGCATACGATACTTTTTTCTGTTTAAAAGAACACATAAAAGCTAAACCAAATCCTACTTTTAAGCAGTTAGTACCGATGTTGCAGTCTAAATCTTCGTCTTATTTTGATACTTGGAACAAATATCACATCAAACAAATAGAAAAAAGAAAAGCCTATGTAAACGAAATAGCTTTTACAGATTTTTGGGTTTTTAATGCAATAATTGAAGCTTTTCCAAAAAATGAACATTTGCAATTTGGCAACAGTTCTACCATTCGCTATGCTAATTTATTCGATTTAGATGCATCTAACCCTGCTTTTTGTAATCGGGGAACAAGCGGCATTGATGGAAGCACTTCTACAGCAATTGGTGCAAGTACAATCCATCAACACCCCACTACTTTTGTAACTGGCGACTTAAGTTTTTTTTACGATAGTAATGCTATGTGGAATAATTACATTCCTAAAAACTTTAAAATGATTATTATTAATAATTCGGGTGGTGGAATTTTTAGAATTCTTCCTGGAGAAAAAGAAAAAGAGTACTATAAAACTTACTTTGAAACTACGCACGATTTAAATGCTGCTCATTTAGCCAAAATGTACAATTGGGGATATGCTTCCGCAAAGGATAAATCGAGTAGTATAGAAGCTATAAAGTCCCTTTTTTCTAGTCAACACCAAAAGCCGCAAATTTTAGAAATCTTTACTCCAAGAACTTTGAATGATGAAGTTTTATTGAATTATTTTAAATTTATAAACTGATTTTTAATTCGTTGAAAATAAATTACTTTTATCTCTTCAAAATTTAATCCTTATGAAAAAACTACGTTTAATTTTTATCCTAATATTTTCTTTCCCCATTCTTTCTTATTGTCAAACCAATGATTCTATTGAAAAAAGAAAAGTTACCAAGCTTAGCATAAATTGTAGTAGTCATGTTGAAAGAAATCCATTATACGTCGTAAAGATTAAGGGTAAAACCACACAAGATAGACCTAAAAGCAAAAAATTTAAAGAAAGTTTTTTGAGTGAACTTAAACCAGAATGGATAAAGACAACTAAAATTTTAAAAGCTTCTAAAGGTTTGGAAAAATATGGTTCTATTGCCAAAGACGGAGTCATTTTAGTAATACTGAAAAATGATTCATGGAAAAAAATGTCTACTGAATTTCAGAATAGATTCAAATAATTTATGCTTGAAAAATATGGTCGGCACTGCAGGTAGTTTATGACTAGTGCTTAAATCAGATGAAAATTTATTCTATTTATAAAAATTAATTCTTAACTGAAAAAATAGATTTATAAATCTTAGCATCAATCCTTATACTCCAATGGATCAACTTAAGTGAACCAGCTTTTAACTCGTTTTAATAAATTAAGCTTATCGCCATAAGGCGGATAACGGAAAGGTAAATCAATCCAAGTTTTTCGATGCAACACGGCTTTTTTACGAGTAAAAGTTTCAAAAGAATGTTTTCCGTGATATTGACCCATACCCGAATTTCCAACACCACCAAAAGGCAAACGGTCGTTCACAAAATGAACAATCGTATCGTTAATAATGCCTCCACCAAATTCAAATTGTTGCATCCATTGTTTAGCCCGAGTTGCATTTTCAGAAAAAATGAATAATGACAGCGGATGCGGAAAATGTTGAATACTATGTTCTACTTCGTTGAAATCTGTATAGCTTAAAATAGGAAGAATCGGACCAAAGATTTCATCTTGCATAGCTTCACTATCTAAATTAGGTTCATCTATCAATGTAGGTTCGATATATAGTTCACTTTCAATTAATTGGCCACCATATAATAGCTTTTCATTTGAAAGCATTTTAGCTAAACGTTCAAAATTCTTAGGATTAACAATTCTAGGATAATCAGGAGATTGGTCAATATGTTTGGTATAAGAAGATTCAATTTCTTGAATAAGCAACTTTACCAATTTTTCTTTTACCTTTTTCTGAACTAAAATATAATCAGGAGCAATGCAAGTTTGACCTGCATTAATGAGTTTTCCCCAAACAATACGTTTTGCAGCAATGGCTAAGTTGGCAGTTTCATCTACAATACAAGGGTTTTTACCGCCCAGCTCCAAAGTAACAGGCGTTAAATGTTCGGCAGCAGCTTTGGCTACAATTTTACCCACAGGAACACTACCTGTAAAGAAAATATAATCCCATTTTTGTTTTAATAAATAGGTAGAAGTTTCTGCACCACCTTGAATTACGTAAGCAATTTCTTTCGGAAAAACAGCATGTAAAACTTGTTCTAAAATTTTCGCCGTGTGTGGAGTTAATTCCGATGGTTTTAAAATTACCGAATTTCCACAAGCAATAGCTGCTAAAACAGGATTAATAGCCAATTGAAAAGGATAATTCCAAGGGGCAATAACTAAAACTTGTCCCCAAGCTTGTTGGTAAATATAGTCTAAAGATGGAAAATTAAATAGGGTAGGGAGTACGCGCTTAGGTCTGCTCCATTGCTTTAATTTCTTTATAAAAAGATTAATTTCTTTGTAAGTAACCAATAATTCAGTTGCATAACCTTCAAAATGGGACTTTTTAAAATCTGCATACAAGGCATCAAGAATTTCCTGTTCATGATTTTCGATATAGCTTTTTAGCTTCTTCAACAAATCAATGCGTTGTTGAACGCCGACCGTTTCATGAGAAGCTAAATAGTTTTTTTGTTGAACAAGAATTTCTACGTTTTCTGTCATATTTTTATTTTACTATCTTTTTATACGCAATTGCTTTAATTTCAATTAACAAATGCGGATGGGGGAGTTGATGTACAGCCACTGTGGTTCTGGTTGGACCCGTCTCATAATCAAAATATTCTGCATAGGTTTCGTTGTAACCTTTAAAGTCGTTCATATTCACTAAAAACGAAGTAACATCTACTACATCTTCCAAACTGGCTCCTTCAGATTTTAAAACGTCATTGATGTTCTCTAACACCGCAGCGGTTTGTTTTTTAATGTCCAAATTGGTTGTTCCCATTTCGTCTACTTCCACACCTTCAAAGCTATTGTCTGGTCTTCTTGAACTGGTTCCTGATACGTAAATAAAATCTCCTATGCGTTTTACGTGTGGGAATTTACCTCTTGGTTTTGCTTTTCCTTGTACTACTTTTCCTTTCATATTGATATTTTAAATCCCATCTCTTGTCTTCCTTAAGGGAAGAAGCCTTTCGGAATCATCTCCTTTTATGGAAATATCGATTGAAATGGGGTGTTGTTTTTATCTATATACTGTTAATCAATTATGCTCTTTGTCATCTTGTCTTTTTGAGATATTTCACCACAGAGACACGGAGTTCACAGAGTTTTTAAATTTTTACTTCACATTGAAACTAACTTCTCCAACATCTTGAAGATGAGCTTCTATTTTTGTATCTTTTTGCATCCATTCAGCCGCTGTAGCGGCACCGGCTAAAATTACATAACCTTCATCGATTTTTAAACCTGCTTCAGTGGCTAACCTGCTTAATTCTACAACTGATTGGTATGGATTTTCTAAAATTGCTTTCGTGCTTCCTTGTTGAACTGTTTTTTTATTAAAAGACAACTCAATAGGCAAATTATTGATAATTGGTTTTGCATCTTTCCATTCGCCAATGCAATAGCCTATAGACGAACAATTGTCTGCTACCACATCTTCTAAAGAAAATTTAAAATTTTCATAGCGGGAGTCGATAACTTCTATAGCTACTGCCATTTTGCTAATGTAATTCGGAATTTGTTCCTGCGAAATTGCTTTATCAATCGGTTTACTCACTAAAAAAGCTACTTCAGGTTCCGCTCTAGGGTGAATGTAGTTGCTTAATGAAATTTCTCCTTCATCTTCAATTTGCATAGCATCGGTTAAAACACCCCAAATTAAGTCATGTACACCCATTTGTTCCATTTTGGCTTTACTGGTAAAACCTAACTTAAAACCTGTAATTTTCTCGCCACGCTCGATTCTTCGTTGAATGGATGTTAATTGAATTATATAGGCTTCACGTAAAGAAAAGCCTTCCTTTTCGCTCATTTGCGCAACAGGTTTGGCTTCTCTAGCAGCTTGATCTAAAACTTGAGCAATTTGTGTTGATGTCATTTAATTTAAATTTAAAGCAATTCTTGTTCTTCTAAAATTATATGTGTTTCTTGTTGAACTTGAAGCAGTTGCTCCTGCAGTGAAGCTTCTTGTTTTAAGTGATTATTTTTCAATAAGCGAAGTATAGCATGGTCTTGCGCTCTTCCTTTTCGAAGTGCTTCTGCATAGGAAACATCTTCTCTAAAAGTAACTAAGGAATACTTAGAAGCATATTCTTTAGGAAATTCAGTTTCAAAAGCAATTTCTAGCTTACGTTTTTCAAGAAAGATTTCTTTCGCGGTATGCGATTTCATTTCATGAAAATTATCTAAGGCTAAATCGGCTATTCCATCGGCATCCTTTTTACGGTTTTTACTGAATTGCTGAAAAGCTTCAGCTAAATTGAAATTACTGTCCACCAGATATTGGTCAAATTCTACTACATCTTCAAATGAAGCATTCATACCTTGACCATAAAAAGGAACAATGGCATGTGCAGCATCTCCCATAATTAATGCGTTGTTATAGGTCCAAGGTGAGCAACGAACCGTTCCTAATGGAGCAGTTGGATTTTCAAAATATTCTTTTTCAAGATTTGGCATCAAAGCCAACGCATCTGGGTATTCCTTTTCAAAATATTCTTTTACAATCTCTGGATTCGTTAAATTATTGAAATTATAATCGCCACCTTCATAAGCTAAAAATAAAGTAACCGTAAAGGTTTTATCTAAGTTAGGTAGGGCTATCAGCATATTTTCTCCCCGTGGCCAAATGTGCAAAGCTCCTTTTTCGGCTGCATAATTATTTTCTGCTGTGGCTGGAAAACTCAATTCTTTATAACCATGGGTAAGGAAATTTTGCGAAAAACTAAATAAGAAATCCCGTTGTTGCATCATGCTTTTACGCACTACCGAACCTGCGCCATCCGTACCAAAAATAGCATTGGCTTGAAAATGAATTTCGTTATTATTTTCATCTTTAAAAACTGCTTTTGTTTTCTCTAAATCAACATCTTGACAGGATAATTTAAAGTGAAGCTTTACATTTTTAAATTGCTCAACTTCATCTAGTAAAAGTGCGTTTAAGCCACCTCGTGAAATGGAATTGATGTATTCATTTTCTCTTCCACTGTATTTAGAAAGTTGCGTGTTTCCTTCGCGATCGTGCAACATTCTTCCATACATCGGGATGCATAATTCCTTTACTTTATTTTCTAATCCAACTAAATTGATGCCTTTTATACCACGGTCTGAAAATGCTAAATTAATAGAACGTCCAGCTGAAACATCTTCTTTTCGTAGGTCTGGTCTTTTTTCTACTAAGTCAATTTGGTAACCGTGTTGTGCTAAACGCAAAGCCAATAGGCTTCCGCAAAGTCCTGCACCAATAATAAGTATATGTTCTTTTTTTTGCATTACAAAAGTGATTTTAAGAGTTCAACAAAGTTGAAAACATCTTGATATGAATTGTAGAGTGGAGCAGGAGCAATTCGAATTACATCGGGTTCTCGCCAATCGGCTACCACACCTTTTTCGGTTAAAACATCGAATAGGTTTTTGTCGGCATCTTTTACTTGCATGGAAAGTTGACAACCACGTTCGTTCGGATTTCTTGGGGTAATGATATTAATTTTTTCATGATTAATTTCATCGACCAAAAACTCTAAATAGCTTGTAATTTTTTTCGATTTAGTACGAATATTTTTGAAACCTGCTTCGTCAAATACTGCTAAAGAAGCACGAATAGCTGCCATCGACAATATTGGTGGGTTGCTTAATTGCCAACCTTCTGCTCCAGAAATGGGATCAAACTCATGCCGCATGTTGAAGCGCGTAGCTTTGTTATGTCCCCACCAACCTACAAAACGTTTTAAGTTTTTATTATTAGCATGGCGTTCGTGCACAAAGCAACCGCCCAAACTTCCAGGGCCAGAATTTAAATATTTATAGGTGCACCAAACCGCAAAATCAGCTCCCACTTCGTGCAGATTGGGTTGAATATTTCCTACCCCATGGGCTAAGTCGAAACCAACGAGCATTCCATGTTTATGTCCGAGTTGAGTAATTTTATGCATATTATAAAACTGCCCGGAGTAGTAGTTGGTATTACCAATCATTAACAACGCAATCTCGTCGCCTTGTTCATGTATAATTTGTTCTAAATCTTCTACATGGCAGAGCTTATCTTCTTGTCTAGGTTTCCACAGTATTAATCCGTCTTTGGGATCGATATTATGAAACTTTAGCTGGCTTTCTACTGCATATTTGTCGGATGGAAATGCATCGGCTTCAATTACAATCTTATAGCGTTTAGAAGTGGGTTGATAAAATGAAACCATCATTAAGTGCAAGTTGGTGGTTAGGGTATTCATTACCACCACTTCTTTTGGTTTTGCACCCACAATTTTAGCCATAGATTCGCTTAAAAATTCATGGTAAGGCATCCACGGATGTTGGGCATCAGTATGACCTTCTACGCCTAAATTTGCCCAATCGTTTAATTCTTGCTGAATGTATTTTTGAGTTCGTTTAGGTTGTAATCCTAAGGAGTTTCCACACAAATAGATGTGTTCTTCTCCATTTTTTTGTTTAGGGATATGAAATTCTGAACGAAATTTTCGCAGTTCATCTTGTTCATCCAATTTCTTTGCATAAGCTAAGGTATTTTGAAAAGTATCTATCATTTTTTAATCGCTATTTCAGTAAAATAAATTCGGAAACTTCCATCTGCATTTCTTCTATCGGTGCTAATGTTTATTCCATCGTAAGTTTTATAATTATCCCATGCATTTATAATGCGTGGCTCATTGCTTCCTGCTGGGTAAAAACTCCATTCTTCAATCTTAAAATCCTTATTAACATACAATTTGTATGAATCGCCTGGAGTGTAACCGCCTTCTTCTTTAAAACGGATTACCAATTCGGTTAATTCTTTTTCATGGAAAGGAGAAACCACTGTTTTATGAATCTCGTGGTCGTAACCATCGGTCCACATTAATTGAAATGGAAACAACAACCAATAGGTGTCGTTAATAAAGGCTTGATGAATTTGTTGATCTGGATTTTTATTGATGTCGATGCCAACTTCTTCACCATCAACATTCATAAAAATTTTATCTTTCTGCACTTGCCATTTCCAATCTCTTTTAAATTCTTTTCCTTGGTTGTTTACATTAAAGCTAAAATGTAGTTCTTTAACATCGTCCCAGTGTTTAAATCCGTTGGCAATGGCTAATTGTTCTATATAAGATAATTCTGTGGTATTGTCTTTAGGTATTTCTTTTTTAACAGAAGGCTTAGTCTTGCTATCGCAGCAAATTAATAAAGTAATTAAAATTAAAGACAATATATACCGCATTTAGTTTTTGTTGTAAAGATACTTAATTTGAAATGCTTTACAAGCTAAATTAGATGTTCGTTGCTTTATATGAAAACCTAATCTTACCCATCTTCTCGTATAAAATCGGAAACGAGATAAGAGAGTGTTTTTCCGATTAAAGTGTGTTCGTTGGGAGCTGCTTCACAAATGTGTAAATAGTGAATTTTATGTTTTCGAATGAGTTTCATAAATGAGCGCATTACATTTAATGAAAACCCAGAAGGTGTAACTGCACTTGCGTTAATATTATGAATTACATCGCAATCTAACTCCATTCCAAATTGACCTTTTAAAAAGTCCAAGGAAGTTTTCATTTTTACTAATTTATCTAAACTTGTAAGATGTAAACAGTCTTCAAATAAATGATACTTAATTTTTTTATTAGCATCCATTAACTCAAAAATGCTTTCTGGCGTGTAATTTTTATGAAGACCAAAAATACTATATCGGTCTAAGTAATTTTCAGCTAAAGCATAGGTAAATCCATTTCCGCTATGTCGGAATTCCATTGGGCGTAAATCGGTATGAGCATCAATATTAGCCACATTAATAGGAGTTTGTAAGGCTTTGGAACAAGCTTTAATAATTCCGTAGGAATTGTTATGGCCACCACCAATTACAATGGGTATTTTTCCTGCCAAAACAATAGCTTCAACAATTTCTTCTACAGCCTTATCGATTTGTGTAACAATTTCTCCTAATTTTTCATAGTAAGCATCGTCAGATTTGGAAATGCTATCAGCTTTTTGCATCCAAGCTCTACAGTCTACTTCGCCTAATAAAACCAATTGTTCGGGACGATTATACCGGTTGGTTTGGATGTTTAAAAATGCATTTAAAAAAACATTCCACGTTTTAGCTGCACCAGACTTCCCTCGATTGGCACGTATTCCAACATCTTCAGGAATTCCTAGTAACACATATTTAGCAGTTGCGTTATGCAGTTCACTAATCGATGAAACAAATTGAATTTTTTCACCAAATTTAGATTCGCCAACTCGAGTTTGTATATAATTTTTTACATCGTTTTGGCTATAAAGGTTAAGGCTGATCATGAGTTGTGTATTTGTGGATTACCTTTAATATAAACTTGTTCTATGTGATTACTTCCAAAAGAATAGGGGAGAAATGCATACGAATGAATGGGTTGCGTTACAATAATATTTGCGCGTTTTCCTTTGGTAATACTACCTACTTCATTTTCTACTTGCATTGCAAAGGCTGCATTAATAGTTGCTGCATTAATCGCTTCTTCGGGTGTCATTTTCATTTTAATGCAAGCTAAAGATATTACAAAATTCATGTTTCCACTAGGTGTACTTCCTGGATTATAATCGCTTGCTAAAACTACTGGTAAATCATTTTCGATTAATTTACGAGCCGGTGTGTAGGGTATTCCTAAATAAAACGAGCATGAAGGTAAAGCAACGGGTAAAGTTGTTGATTTTTTTAAATGTTGAATGTCTTCGTCGGTTAAAACTTCTAAATGGTCTACACTTAGTACATTTTCTTCTGCACTAAGTTGAAGACCACCAAACGAAGTAAATTGATTTACATGAATCTTAGCAGGTAAGTTGTATTTTTTTCCCGCTTTGATAATGCGTTCTGTATCTTCTAACTCAAAATAGCCTTTTTCGCAAAAGACATCGATAAAATCGGCTAAATTTTCGTTTACAACTTTAGGAAGCATTTTGTTGATGACTTCATCGATGTATGCTTTTGTATTTCCATTGAATTTTTTAGGCAAAGCATGTGCCCCTAAAAAAGTAGTTTTAATTGGTAAATCGAAATCTTCTTGAAGTTTTTTAGCTACGCGAAGCATTTTCATTTCGGCAGCTGTTGTTAATCCATAACCCGATTTTATTTCAACTGCTCCAGTGCCTTGGGCAATAACTTCTTGCAAGCGAATTTTAGATTGTTTATATAATTCTTCTTCAGAAGTTTCCTGAAGTTGCTGAGCAGAATTCACGATTCCACCACCTTTTGCTGCAATTTCTGCATAAGATAAACCTTTAATTTTATCAACAAATTCGCTTTCTCGATTACCAGCGTAAACCAAATGCGTATGCGAATCTACCCAAGTAGGCAAAACAATTTTCCCTGTACAATCAATGCTTTTTATACTAGAATCGATTTTAAAATCTTTCATTTCACCATAGTCAACAATAATTCCATTTTCAATATGAAGCCAAGCGTTTTTTAGAGTTGGTAAATCTTGAAGTGCTTTCCCTTTCAGGATTTTAGATGCTGAAGTTCTAACCTGAAGGAGTTCTTTTATATTAACTAAAATAAAATTCATAGTTGGGGTTTGGTTGGACTTTCAATTTTAATCAAAATAAGTGAAATATTAAAATTAATAAGCTCTAGAATGATGATTAAAATAAAAAAAGCCCTAAGATTTCTTAGGGCTTTAAGGACTTATAAAGTATTATTTTAATCTTCGATTAATGCCATAAATTTTTCAACATTTGGCATTAAGGTAATGGTTGTTCTTCTGTTTTTGGCTCTGCCTTCGGCAGTTTCGTTGTCTGCAACGGGTTTATGAAAACTTCTACTAGATGCGATTAATTGAGCACCATCTACTTCAAATTTACCTTCCATTAACCTTACAACTGCAATTGCTCTTTTTGAAGCTAACACCCAATTGTCTTCTAAATAAGAATCGGGTACTATTTTTTGTGCATCTGCATGACCTTCTACTAAAACTTCCATATTGGGTTCAGATTTAATCAATTCTGCTAATTGACTAATCAATGGGTGAGCAGAAGCATTTACCCAAGAACTCCCACTTTTAAATAAGATAGAGTTGTTGATGGTAATTTTTACAACAGGATGACTAACGTCTACACTTAAGCCTTCCATTGAAGATTGATTTTGAGTATTTTCAGCAGCTACAGCACCTTCAGCATTTTCATCTGTGCTAACATCTACATTTGCGTTGTTAGCAAAAGTAGATTTCATTTTTTGTTCTATGTTGTAAGCAATTGCAATATTCATAGAATCTTTTAATGAAGTTGCAGCTTTAGCTCTTTCTGGGCTTATATTTTGAAAAGTATTTCGCATTTTCTGCTTAGACTTTTCTGTTATGATATTACCATCTTCACCAAACGCAATTTTGTTTTTACTTTCTTGTTGAAGATTGTTGATTTTTTGATTGTAAGCTGCAACGGTAGCCTTTAAGTCTTCAGACTCTTCTCCACATTCTCTCGCTTCATTTCTAGCTTTAGAAAGTTCACTTTCTGTGGACATTAATTTGTTTTCGGCTTGCGAAAGTTTCTTTTTTGAAACACATGAACTCATTAAAATTAATGAGCTTAATGCGAGTAGGTAGGTAACTTTTTTCATATAATTAAAATTAAAAGTGCTAATATATTGATTTTTTTAAGAGTATGTAATTTCTTTACTAAGATTATAATTTTTTACCATAAGCTAAATCACCTGCATCACCTAAACCGGGAATTATATATGATTTATGATCTAAACCTTCATCGATTTTAGCAATCCATAAATGGGTCTGATCTGGTAATTTTTCTTCTAGTAATTGAATGCCTTGTGGGGCTGCTACTACAGCAAAAATATGAATTTCTTTAGGACTAGAAGATTTAGTTAAAGTTTCAAAAACATGCCAAATTGAGTTACCAGAAGCTAACATCGGGTCAGCAATAATTAAAATGCGGCCATCAATTTCGGGTGTAGATAAATATTCTACTTCAATACTAAAATCAATTCCATTAGCATGCATTTTTCGATATGCAGAAATAAATGCATTATCAGCACGATCTAAATAATTTAACACCCCATTATGCAATGCAATACCTGCTCTTAATATTGAACAAATAACCGGTTGTTCGTTAAATTTATGGGCATGCGTTTTAGTTAAGGGAGTTTTAATGGCAACTCGCTTATAACTTGTTTGTTTACTAAACTCATAAGCTAAAATTTCGCCGATACGTTCGATGTTTTTTCGAAACCGCATACTATCTTTTTGAATTTGAGTATCTCGTAACTCGTCTACAAAAACTTGTAAAAGCGAGTTTTGTTTGCCTAAATGGTGTACAATCATGTTAAGATTTTTTAATAAATTAAAGGAGCTGTAAGTAGTACGAACAAAATAACTAAAATTGGTCCTAATATTCCTAATAAAACACCACCATATCTAAATTCTTTTTGTTCTAACATGCCCGTACTAAACGAAATTGCATTGGGTGGAGTCGAAACAGGAAGCAATAATGCACAAGAAGCACTCAAAGCAATAATGAAAACCATAACCGATGGCCTGCCTAACTGATTAAGTTGCACTAAAGAAATACTAATAGGAATCATAATAGTTGCAGTTGCTGTATTACTCATAATGTTCGATAAAATTACAGTTATTAAACCAAATACTAAATACATTACATAAATGTTGATATTTTCAAAAGCGACTAAACTTATAAAATAATCGGCTAAACCATATTGTTGTACAGCTAAACCTAAAGCTAAACCACCGGCTACAAGCATTAATGTATCCCATGGAAGTTGCCGTACTTCATCAGAATCTACAATACCCAACATGGTTAAACCCACAATTGGAATTCCTGATACCATAGCCACAGGAATCCCTGTCCATTGTGAAGATAGCCAAAAAAACAATGTAATGCCTAAGATAACCAGCATGATGCGTTGTTGTTTTTTTTGATGCTGTGCTTCACCATGATCGTCTTCATCGTCAATTTTGGTTTGTTCGTTGCTTAAAAAATCTAATGAAAGTGTTTTCGCTTTAAACGTATATTTTAATAATAAAGCCTTCCAAAAGATAAAAATAAGCAATAAGGAAACCGGTACACCAATCAGCATCCATTCAATAAAACTAATAGATATGCCAATACCTTCTAGCGCACCCACAGCAATAGCATTTGGCGCTGAACCTATAATAGTTCCCATTCCACCAATAGCTGCAGCTGTTGGAATGCCGATTAGCAAAGACTTTGTAATCGGTGCAGATTTACCAAATTGAGTAAGTATTGGAGAAATTGTGGCTATCATCATAGCAGTTGTTGCCGTGTTACTCATTAACATAGAAAGTATTCCAGTAATCATCATCAAACCCAAAAGAATATATTTGGATTGGTTACCAAGTTTAGGGACTGTTATGCGCAATAAAGCAGCATCAAGCTTAGTTTTTTTCATGCCTTCTGCTAGAAAAAAGCCGCCTAAAAATAACCATATCACCGAATCAGACCAAGTATCGACATATTGTTTTACATCTTCAGCTTCTTGATAACCTAAACTAAAAACCAAATATCCTACAATTAAAATACCTACTGCAAATGGTGGAATGGCCTCGGTAACCCAAAGAGCAATAGCAAAAAACAAAATAAACATTACATTAGTTTGCGGATCTGTAAAACTGTCGTCTTTTAACAAATACACACCTGCAAAACCAATTAATAAGGATACTACAAACATAGTAAGCCTGCTTTGCCAATTAATGCGTTTATAAATTTTATTGTTAAGCTTAACGAGAAATTTTAAGGCATATCTTCTAGAGTCTGGCATAAATTGATATTGGTTTTATAAGTGCAAAATTCGTTATTTGTATAAACATTAAAAATGACGAATATCAACTAGCTAATTTATTAATAATTGCGCTTATTTAAAACTAAATTAAATTAGATTATTCCTATTTATTTCTAGATTCTTTGCAAAAAAAAGATTTTTGTTGTTTATTTTTACGAAATATTAATTTTGATAATATACTTATATGAAAGTTGAAGACATTACAAGTTCTGAACAAGCCATTGCATTAGAAGACCAACACGGAGCACACAATTACCACCCCTTGCCAGCGGTTTTAAAAAAGGGTAAAGGTGTTTTTGTTTGGGATGTAGAAAATAAAAAATATTACGATTTTCTTTCTGCTTATTCTGCTGTTAATCAAGGGCATTGCCATCCTAGAATTGTAAATGCCATGACTAAACAAGCAGAGACTATCACGCTTACATCTCGGGCTTTTCATAACAATGTATTGGGTGTGTTTGAGAAATACGCTACGGAGTATTTTGATTTTGATAAACTATTACCCATGAATACAGGTGCTGAAGCGGTCGAAACTGCTATTAAAATTTGTAGAAAATGGGCTTACGAGAAAAAAGGTATTGCCGAAACTGAAGCGCAAATTGTTGTTTTTGAAAATAATTTTCATGGAAGAACAACAACCATAATTTCGTTTAGTAATGATGAAGGTGCACGTAAAAACTTTGGTCCTTACACGCCAGGATTTATAAAAATTGCCTACGATGATACTCATTCTTTAGAAGAAATTTTAAAAGAAAATAAAAATATAGCAGGGGTTTTGATTGAGCCTATTCAAGGTGAAGCAGGAGTTTACACACCAGCCGACAGCTTTATTCCTAAAGTAAAAGAATTGTGTAATGCACACAATGTTTTATTTATGGCAGACGAAATTCAAACTGGTATTGCTCGAACTGGAGCTTTACTCGCAGTTTGTGGAAAATGCGATTGCCAAGGTCATTGTGAGCGCCAAGCAACTTATTCGCGACCAGATTTGTTAATTTTAGGTAAAGCCTTATCTGGCGGAGCTTACCCAGTATCTGCTGTTTTAGCCGATAACGAAGTAATGAATGTAATTCAGCCTGGTCAACACGGTTCTACTTTTGGTGGTAACCCTGTTGCTGCTGCGGTAGCAATGGAAGCACTAGAAGTGGTACGCGATGAAAAACTAGCGCAAAATGCCAGAAAATTAGGTGATTTATTCAGAAGTGAATTAAACCGTTATATAGTAGATTCTAGTGTAGTAAATCTTGTTCGTGGTCGTGGCTTATTAAATGCAATTGTTATTAACGATGCTGAAGATTCTTCTACCGCTTGGGACATTTGCGTTGCTTTAAAAGAAAATGGCTTGTTAGCAAAACCAACACATGGCAATATTATTCGTTTTGCACCACCATTGGTAATTAACGAAGAACAAATCTTAGATTGTGTAAAAATTATTACAGATACCTTAAAGCAATTTGAAAAGTAAACTGCTTTAGCTTTATAAAAATTAACCGCTTACATTTAAAAATATAAGCGGTTTTTTATTTGCAATTTGCAGTAATTATTTCGCTTAAGTTGGTAGTGTAGCGTTTCGATAAACGCTCTTGGCGCATTTTCCAAGTACGCTTTAAATCTTGACAAGCAAATTTTATTTTTTCATTGCCAATACGTCTGTTTAAGGCATCAACATGTTTCATTAATTTCTGATGTTTTGGATTTTCTTTACTAAATAGAGCCAATTGCCTGTTATTTGCAGGAGTTAATCCCATAGCTATTACACCAGCTTTTTTGTATTGAAATCCTTTTGCATAAATTTGGTTTAATCCCTGAACGGCATACTTAACCAAATCTATACTAGAGTTGCTAGGATAAGCTAATTTAATAGTTATGCTTTTTCCATATTGTGGTGCATTAGCTTGAAATTTATTGGTTTTCAAAAAAACCATGAGTACTTGGCAACAGCTTTTTTGTTTGCGCATTTTTTCTCCACAAGCAATAGCGAAACTACTTACCCGTTCTTTTATGTATTCGAAATCTTCGTATTGTGTATCGAACGATCGAGTAGTGGCAATGGCTTTTTTATTAGCTACTTCTTCTAAGCTTAAGCAAGCTTCACCGCTCAATTCTTTTTTTAAGCGTAAACCTACTACCGTCATGTGTTTTCTTACCCAATCGTCAGGCAATTTTGTAAAGTCAAAAGCAGTATTGATGTTGTGTTTTTGCAAGCGAATAGCGTGTTGACTTCCAATTCCCCAAACCTCGTTAATTTTAAGCCATTTTAGAGCTTTAATGCGTTGCTTTTCAGTTTGCATTACATAAATTCCTTGTGTGTATTCTGGAAATTTTTTAGCAATTCGGTTAGCTAATTTAGCCAAAGCTTTGGTAGGAGCAATACCTACGCTAATAGGAACACCTGTTCCTTTTTCAACACGGTACTTCATTTGCATTCCTAAACTTTGTAAGTCGAAATAAGTTTCATAGCCTATAAATTGTAAAAAAGCTTCATCGATGCTATAAATTTCTAGATCAGGTGTAAATTCAGCCAATAAATTCATTACACGTGCACTCATATCGCCATACAAGGCATAATTAGATGAAAATACATGAATATGGTGTTGTTCAAATATTTTTTGGTATTTAAAAGCTGGTGCGCCCATCGGGATTCCTAAGGCTTTGGCTTCGTTGCTTCTGGCAATTACACAACCATCGTTATTCGATAAAATAGCAACGGGCTTCCCATTTAAATCAGGTTGAAACACCCGTTCACAGGATGCGTAAAAGTTATTACAATCTACCAATGCAAACATCTTACATTACATTTTTAATTACGGTAGTAACAATTCCCCAAATCATAAAATCGTTGTCTTCGGTAACTAAAATAGGTTGGTATTTTTCATTTTCGGCAACCAGCCAAATTTTATCTTTTGCTATGGCTATTCGTTTTACGGTAAATTCTCCATCGATAAAACAAACGGCTATTTTGTTATTGCTCGGCTCCAAACTTTTATCGATAATAAGCAAGTCACCATCGTTTAAACCTGCATTAATCATGCTATCACCACGGACTCTACCATAAAATGTAGTACTGGGATGCTTAATTAACTCTTGGTTTAAATCGATACTTAAATCTAAAAAATCGTCTGCTGGACTCGGAAATCCCGCACTAATCCCTTCTTTTATAAAAGGAAGAATAGTTGATTTTTCTATTTTAGGTTGAAAAATTTCTAGGATTTGATTGGAAATTACACGCATATCTCACTTTCATTTATACAAAAATAGGATTATTTCCGTTTAAATGGAAATAATCCTAAACATTAACTTTTGTTTGAAAAGTGATAGCCTAAGTAGGTTTCAAAAAAATATTCAGTTTACAAACTTACTTTTTCTTCCAAATACTTACTTCTGAAATTATTACATCAAAATCCCGACTCGATTTTCTGGTTAAGTACTTTAAATCGAAAGGTTTTTCAACCAAGGTAAATTGGCTGGATAAAATATGTTGAATCGTTTCGATGGATTTTACGGGTTCTCCATCTTTTTTAAAGCCACCTAGCCAGTTTTCTTTTGGAGTAATGGCTTTATTCCACTGGTAAGAAGAACCTAGTATAAAAATACCATCTTTACGTATTCTTTTGTGAATTTCGTTTAAAAGGAGCTGCGGATTTTGCAATTCTTCTAATAAATTAAAAGCTACAATAGCATCAAAATCCTTGTATCTTTCTTTTAATTTCATAGCATCATCTTGCATGAAAAGCACAGGATTGATAGGCTTTTCAAGTCTTAAATTATTTAGTAAAACATCTTTAAAAACTTGCAAATCGCCTTCATCTTTTACCACATAACGCAACAGTCCATTTTTTTGCAGTTCTATGGCTGGTTGAATAAAACGGGCTGATGCATCTATTGCTGTAACTTGTTTGAAATTTTGAGCTGCTTCAAAAGCTAATCTGCCAGTATTGCAATTCAAATCTAACAGGTTTTTAGTTGAAGGATTAGCAATGTGTTTTTTAAGTATTTCATTCAATTGAAGCGGTAATTTTTCAATACCTAAATAATTTGCACCATAGTTTTGCTCACATGAAATAGCTACTTCTTCGTCGGTTACATAACTATCTACTCTAATTTCAGGCTCCTGTTCAGATTCAACATATCGAAATCCTGCATGCTGATAAAAATGCCTACGAAAAGCATAGCGTGCATGTAGCGTAGCTTCGTTACCCGTAGAAATCCACGAACCACCTTTAATTAAATTGTGTTTACCATCGAAGGTAGGTGTTGAGAAATCGTCGTATAAGGGATGCACTTTAAAACCGGCATAGCCTGTAATAGGAGTTTCTGTCCATTGCCAAACATTACCCATTACATCGAAGAAATCTCCAAACGAAAATTTGTTAACGGGGCAGGATGATGTGTAGTGTTCTAAATTAATATTGCCAGGTGCAACATTCCATTGGTCTGCATCTTTAATTTTACAATGGTTTACTAATTTATACCATTCTGCTTCAGTTGGTAATCGTAATTTTTTTGAAGTTTTAGCAGATTTCCAGTTACAGAAGGCTTTGGCTTCTAAATAGTTAATTTCGGCAGGAAAACTCCATTTCATCGGAACAACCTGCGTCATTAATCGTAATTTATAGCTATTGCTTTCCTTTACCCAAAATTGGGGGTGTTCTGCTTGTTTGTAATTTTTCCACGACCAACCTTCTTCGGTCCACCATTGTTCAGTATGGTAGCCATTATCTTTTATAAATTCATAAAATTCGGCATTAGAAACTAGGTATTTAGCAACTTTAAAATCTTCAATAGTTTCTTTGTGGTTGCCATATTCTAAATCCCAACCATATAAATAATGTTGGTGCGATTTACCTAAACTTATCTCTCCACCTTTAATAGGAAGAAGTTCGTTTGTAGGAATTTCATTATCTTCTTTATATACTTCATTAAAAATACCGTTTTGTAGTTTATCTACAGGTAATTGCCTAATTAATACAGAAGAAGTTTCAATGTGTATGTTTTGATGTTCAATGCCCATAATAATCGGCCAAAATGGGTTTTCCCAATTAATAGGAAGTTGTAAAGGCAAATCTTTTATTAATTGGGCAACAGTTTTTTGAACGGTTTTTCGGTAGAATCGAACTTCATCAACACTTGGCCAATTGTAATTTTTCTCATTTAAATCGTCCCAAGACATTTCGTCTACACCAATAGCAAACATCGATTCGAATTCTGGGTTAATGTGCGAAGGTAGAAGTCCAGCTAAAACCAATTTGTTTACGAAAAAACAAGATGTATGTCCGTAGTAAAAAATAAGTGGATGCCGCAAAGGATCTGCACGCATATAAAATGCATCTTCAACTTGTAAAGTTTCGTATAATTTGGTGTCTAGCTCAAAGGTGCGATTAAAATAATCTAAAATTTCTTGTCGTTTTAAGTCGCTTATACCTTCAACTAAATTTGGTGTTTTAATATTAAATTCTTCCATAAATAAGGCTTAAATCAACTTAAGCATATAATTTTTATACATTGTAAATTTTTCGTTGGTTTGGGGTCTAACTTTTTCTTGTGTAATAGTTCCGCAGTTAGTAAAGCCTGCTTTCTCATATAATTTAACTGCAGCTTCATTTTTTTCCCAAACACGCAACAGAACTTGATTAATGTCAGCATTTAAATTGCTTTCAAAAAATTGTAGGAGTTGCTTTCCTAAACCTTTTCCGCGAAAATTCTCATCTACCAGCACTTCAGTTATGTAAAGCGTATGTTTATTATTAAATTGCTCTAGAATAGGTGTAGGGCAATCTTTATCAAAATCGAGTGGCGTAGCGATTAAAGTAGCAATTAGTTGTTGTTGATTAAATGCAAAAATTCCGTAGCCAACATCAAACATAGCATCCAAATAATACTCAGCATCGCTATCTGTTATTTTTTGTGCAGAAACACCTTTGGTAAATGCATTTAAATACAAATTTTTAAGTGTGTGCTTGTATCCTAAATACATTTGACGATCTGCTTTTTCAAATCCTATCATAACTGCAAAAGTATTACTAATCCTATTTTAACAACTTTCATTTTTATTAAAAATTCATTAATTAATTTTTATTTTTTTTCATAATAAGTTCAACAAAAAAAGGTAATTAATTTAAAGAAACTCTATACTTTTTTTGAATTCAATTTTTTGTATTTAAAAATTTGATAGATAATTAACAAAATGACATTTAGCAGTTTAGCTTGAACAACTAAATTTGCGAAAAAAAGAAAATGAAATACTTTATTTTATGGTTGCTTGTAAGTTTTACCTGTTTTGGTTGCGTAGAAGCACAAGTACAACAGCCCAATTTTAAAAAACAAGATGTAAAACCTGTTGAAGTGGCCATGGAAAATGGTTTAGCCAAAGCCTATTTTGCTAGTGGTTGTTTTTGGTGTGTAGAAGCAATTTATGAAAGTGTATATGGTGTAAAAAAGTCTATTTCTGGATACGCTGGCGGACATACGGAAAATCCAACATACGAAGCCAGTAATACCGGTAGAACTGGCCATGCAGAAGCTGTTGAGATTATTTATAATCCTGAAAAAGTGAGCTTTAAAACGCTGGTAGATGTGTATTTTGGTTCTCAAAATATCGAGCAAGTTAATGGCCAAGGACCCGACCGCGGATCGCAATACCGATCGATTATTTTTTATCAAAATGAAGAACAAAAGCAAATTATTTTAAACAAAATTGAAGACTTGCAGCAAACTTATTCCTTAGTTGCTGCAGAAGTAATGCCATTCGAGAAGTTTTGGATTGCAGAAGATTACCATCAAGATTATAAAAAATATCATCCTAATAATCCTTACATTCAAAAGGTTTCTAATCCTAGATTAATGAAGTTTAAAGAAAAGTTTCCTGAATTATTAAAAGAAAATAAATGATTGATTTTTCTTATTTCAAAAGGCTTTTTCCTTCAAATGAAGCATATTTGCTGAATAATAATTCATCAATTTGAAGAAACGCGGCATTGTATATAAATCTACGGGTAGTTGGTACACGGTAAAAGGCGATGATGGTAAGATCTACCCTTCGCGCATTAAAGGAAAATTTAGAATTCAAGGTATAAAAAGTACAAACCCTGTAGCCGTTGGCGATGTAGTTATACTAAAAGTAGAAACTAAAGGCGACGAAGAAGTAGGTGTTATTCAAGAAATTGAAGAACGCAAAAATTACATTATTCGCAAATCGGTTAATTTATCGAAGCAAACTCATATTTTGGCATCTAATGTAGATTTAGCCTGTTTATTGGTAACCTACAACAAACCAACAACATCTACAACCTTTATCGATCGATTTTTAGTAACGGCCGAAGCTTACCATATTCCAGTAATACTTTTGTTTAACAAAGTAGATGCTTACACCATTGAAGAATTCGCCGAAATGAAGTATTTAGCTGAATTATACCGAAACATAGGTTATACTTGTGTAGGAATTTCAGCAGAAACAGGAAAAAACATCGACGAAGTTAAAGACTTAATGAAAGGTAAAAAAGTTTTGCTATCGGGCCACTCAGGAGTAGGCAAATCTACTTTAGCCAATGCGCTTCAGCCCGGCTTAAATTTAAAAACATCTTCCATTTCTTTGCAACATCAGCAAGGCCAACATACTACTACATTTGCAGAAATGTACGATTTAGATTTTGGAGCACAACTTATCGACACTCCTGGTATTCGTGGTTTTGGTGTTGTAGATATTGATGAAAATGAATTAGGCAACTATTTTCCAGAGTTTTTTGAACGTAAACAAAATTGTAAATTTAACAACTGTAAACACATTGAAGAACCAAAATGTGCTATAAAAAATGCTTTAGAACAAGATGAAATTGCCTATTCTCGCTACAAAAGCTATTTACAAATCATGAATAACGAAGACGAACAATACCGTACCGACGTTTACGGAGAAAAATAATTTATGCGAATTGTTATACAACGCGTTAAAGAAGCAAAAGTTGAAGTACAAAACCAAGTAATTGGTAAAATTAATCAGGGCTTACTTGTTCTTTTAGGTATTGAAGCTGATGATGGTTTTGATGATATTGAGTGGTTGAGCCGCAAACTTGTAAATATGCGGATTTTTCCTGATGAACACTCAGCTATGAATTTGAGCTGTATAGACGTACAAGCAGAAATATTAGTTGTAAGTCAATTTACTTTACATGCTTCAACTAAAAAAGGAAACAGACCCAGCTTTGTAAAAGCTGCTTCACCTGATAAAGCAGAATTAATTTACAAAAACTTTATTCAACATCTTCAAGATAAGTATTCCGTTAAAATTGCAACGGGTAAATTCGGCGCTATGATGCAAGTTAATTTAGTTAACGATGGTCCCGTAACAATTATAATGGATTCAAAAAAAAGAGAATAGTCTTTTATATAAGGTTAAGACTTAACTTGATTGCTAGTATTTTATTTGTTAAGAAATTCTAAATTCATATTTTTGAAGTAATTCTTCGATAAATGAAAATAAATGAAAAATACAATCCTGCTTTTTATTTTAATCAGTTCTTCCATTTTTGCTCAAGAAGATTTAGACACCACTTCGCTAAATTTAATGGAAGATGCTAATTCTTTAATTTTAAATTACGAAACATTAATTACCATCGATTCGTATAACAAAATGAATACGCTAGTTAAAAAAGAAATTTTAGTTTTTAATGAAAAGGGGCTTTCTTCGCTAGATGCTGTTGAATTTTACAATAAGAATACTAAAGTTAAAGACCTTGAAGCTATTGTTTACGATACCAATGGAAAACAATTAGAAAAATTTAAAAAAAGAGATTTTAAAGATGTTTCTGCTGTTTCTAGTGGAACCATGTATTCTGACGATCGCTTGTATTATTTGGAATATACACCTAGAAATTACCCAGTAAAAGTTGTATATACTAGCGAAAAACAAACTAGTAACACAGCATTTATACCTTCTTTTAGGCCTATAAAGATGTATAAACAAAGTGCTTTAAAAACAAGTTTTAGCATTATAAACCATTCTGAAGCCGAACTGCGTTACCATAAAAATGAGTTTGTAGACGAGCGTATTCAAGAAAAAATTACATCGAATTCTTATAGCTTTACAGCCGAAAATCTTTCAGCTATAAAGCGAGAACCTTACAGTCCTTCATTAAGAAATTTCACTCCCGAAATTAGGTTTGCCCTGTCTAAATTTGAATTAGAAGGTGTAGTCGGCGAAGCTTCAGATTGGGAAACATTTGGCCAATGGCAAAACGATAATTTATTAACAGATGTTAATCAATTGCCACAAGCTACAGTTCAAACCATTCAAAATTTAGTAGCCAATTTAGATAGTGTTGAAGAGAAAGCAGAAGCTATATATCGATATGTGCAAGAAAATACAAGATACATAAGTTTGCAAATTGGTATTGGTGGTTGGCGACCTATTTCTGCAGAAGTAGTAGACGACACAAAATATGGAGATTGTAAAGGCTTAACCAACTACACCAAATCTTTGCTCGAAGTAGTAGGAATCGAGTCGAATTATTGTGTTGTACAATCGGGTTCAGAAATTTCAGATTTACAAGAAGATTTTGCATCCATGCAAGGCAATCATGTTATTTTAAATATTCCTATGGAAAATAAAGAAGACATTTGGTTGGAATGTACAAACCAAAAAATGCCCTTTAACTTTTTAGGAAACTTTACCGATAACCGAAATGTGTTAGCCATTGGAAACAGTGGAAGTAAAATTATAAAAACTCCCGCTTATGTTGAAGAAGATAACCATCAATTTACCAAGGCTACCATACATATTCAGGATGTTAATTTAAAAGCAGACCTAAGCATAACAACCCAAGGAACACAATACCAATCGCATTATTTTTTAGAAGATGCAGACTATAAAAGAATTGAGCGTTATTATGCCAATTACTGGTCGCATTTAAAGCGATTAAACATCAATGAATATCAATTTAACAATAATAAAAAGGAAGTTATTTTTACAGAAAACTTAAAAGTAGATGTTCAAAATTACTTTAAAAAATATGGAAATGATTTAATATTTGCTGTAACACCATTTAATAAAATTAGTTTTGGCGTTTCCAGTAAAAATGAACGTAAAAATCCATTTTCAATAGCTCGTGGATTTGTAGATGAAGATGAATATGTATTTGTTTTAAATGACACATCTGCTAATGCAATTCCCGAAAATATCGAAATTATTTCTAAATTCGGAACTTATAAATTAGAGTTTAGTGTAAACGAAGTTGAAAATACATTTGTTGTAAAACGCTATGTAAAGCTTAATAAAAACAAGTATGATAAGTCTGAATATTCAGATTTTGTTGAATTTTTAAATCAAATCGAAAAACATGATCAAACAAAAGTTAGTTTTCAATCCTAAAATTATGAGACCCCTTACAATTACTTGCATACTAGTATTATGTATCAATTTTACGGCCTTTTCACAAAACAAAGATTTTGGAGACATTACTGTTGCAATGTTAGAAGCTAAGCAGAGTAAAATAGACTCTTCTGCCGCTGCCGAAGTTTTAAATGAAAAAGGAACAATTACGTTTACAATAACCGACCGAGGTTGGATTTATTTAATTGAAACCACTCGAAGAATCAAAATATTTAACAAAGATGGTTACGACGAAGCTAATATTGAAATTCCTTATTATAAAGGCAGTACTAATCGGGTAAGTGATAAGATAAAAGATATAAAAGCCAATACGTATTTTTTAGATGAAGATGGAGAAGTTGATGACGAAAAAGTACGCAATAAAGAAATTTACGACATCGAAAAAAATGAATATGTCGATGCCAAAAAATTTACCTTCCCTAAAATTCAAGATGGAGTTATTATAGAATACAGTTATTCAGTTGAATCGCCAAATATTAGAAATTTACCCAATTGGAGTTTTCAATCGAATATTCCCATGGTAGAATCTACCTTTGAAGTTATTATACCCGAAGAATTTTTATCCTATCGATCGCAAACTCGTGGTTTTAATAAAGTAGAAAGTTCTTCAGTAAATGGAAGTGGTGCTTTAAGCGGTATTACAGGTAGAAGATTCGATTTATTGCACGACACTCATATTGCTCGAAACTTAAAAGGAGTTAAAGGCGAAAGTCATGTAAATAATTTTTCTAATTATATTACCTCCATTAGTTACGAATTAAGTTCCTTTCGAAAAGGAGCCGTAGGCGATGTAGAATACCTAAGCGTTACTTGGGAAGATGTAGTAAATAGCTTAAAAGAATCGGAAAGTTATTCGAAAGAATTAGAACGGACAGGATACTTTCAAGACGATTTAAATGCCTATGTTGAAGGTGTAAATGATGATTTTGAAAAGATGAATAAAATTTTAGATTTTGTAAAATCTAAAGTAGAATGGAACGAAAAATCTAGATTATTCTGTAGTGAAGATTTAGACGATATTTACGAAGATGGAAAAGGAAATTCTGCTGATATCAATATCATGTTAACCGCCATGTTGCGCGATAAAGGCTTTGATGCACATCCTGTGGTAAGTAGTACAATTTCGCATGGTATTCCATTTTTCCCTACGGTAACTGGATTTAACTATGTAATTTCTGGAGTAACTATCGGTGAGAATTATTATTTACTCGATGCCACCGATCCCTATTCTAGTCCTAATTTATTACCCAAACGTACTATGAATTGGGAAGGCATAGAAATTTTTCCAACTGGCAGCAGACCCGTAAAATTAATTCCCAATCATCAGTCTAAAGTGAATTTCAATGTTATGGCTTCAATCAATGAAGATGGATCACTTGCTGGTCAATGTAGAATATATTATTTCGATCAATTTGGACTCAATGCTCGAAATGCTTTTAATGATTCTTCAGAAGAAAAAGTAATATCTACTTATGAAGAAGAATTCGATTTGAAAAATGTAGAAGATTTTAAACAAAGTAATCTAGAAAATTTAGATCAACCTTTAGTACAAAGTTTTAAATTTTCTGAAACTGAAGGATTTGTTGAGAAAATCGGTGAAAAAATTTATGTTTCACCCTTACTATTTCTAAAGTCAGAAGAAAATCCCTTTAAATCAAAAACACGTAATTTTCCTATAGAATTTACTTATCCTAAAAATTTTAAATATCGATTAATGATTGATTTGCCAAAAGGTTATAAAATAGATTATATGCCCGAAAAAAATATTTATACTATGACCGATGGTTTACTATCTTTTATTTATGTGGTGAGCGAAAATAATGGAAAAATTGTAGTAGATATAACCAAAGAGATTTCTACAGCAACTTTACCATCAGATATTTATCCAGATTTAAGAGATTATTATATTTCTATGCTCGATAAAGAAAATGAAAAAGTAGTTTTAGTTAAATCTTAAGCAATATGGATATACAAAATGCACAAAAAGAAGTAGATAATTGGATTAAAAAACATGGTGTTCGTTATTTTAATGAATTAACAAATATGGCTCAACTCACCGAAGAAGTTGGAGAAGTAGCCCGAATCATTGCGAGGCGCTATGGCGAGCAAAGTGAAAAAGAAAGCGATAAAAACAAAGACTTGGGAGAAGAGCTTGCCGATGTAGTTTTTGTAGTGCTTTGTCTTGCAAACCAAACTGGTGTAGATTTGCAAACGGCTTTCGATAAAAAATTAGATCTAAAAACCAAACGCGACCACAATCGCCATCATTCCAACCCAAAACTGAAATAATGTTCTCTAAAATATTACATAGTAAAGGATTTTTAAAGTCTGTTTTATATTTATCTATTGCATTTATTGTAGTCTATAATTTAGTAGATATCGGTATAAAATTCAATTTTGATATTTCGCTTTATATCGAACAACGTTTTGCAAAAGACAACTTACTACGTTTTTTTGTTGCTAATATAGGCAGCGGTTTTGTGTATGGCTTTATTGTTAGTTTTTTTAAGTTTAAAGGGAAGCTAAAAAATACTGAGGAAAACTAATGCTTACAATTCATCACTCAAAGCAATTAAACAAAGAAGTTTCCATTGCTATTTCTGGTTCTAAAAGTGAATCTAATCGGTTACTTTTATTGCAAAAATTATATAGCAACATCCAATTGAAAAACATTTCGGATGCACACGATGTTCAGGTTATGCAAAAGGCGTTGCAGTCTAAATCTGAAATAATAGACATTCATCATGCCGGAACAGCCATGCGTTTTTTAACCGCTTATTTTGCATTTGCTAACAACAAAAACCTTGTTTTAACAGGAAGCGAACGCATGCAAAATAGACCCATTCAAATTCTAGTTGAAGCTTTACAAAAACTAGGTGCCGAAATTAATTACACTAAAAAGGAAGGCTTTCCACCCTTACAAATTAGCGGAAAATCCAACCAAGAAGATGTTATTGAACTGCACGCTAACATTAGTAGTCAATACATAAGTGCACTTTTACTAATCGCACCCAAATTAAAAAATGGTTTACAAATTAAATTGCAAGGCAAAATAACTTCTTTGCCTTATTTAAAAATGACTTTACAACTTCTTGAAAAAATAGGCGTGGAGTTCACTTTTGAAAATAACCTAATTGTAGTAAAGCCAAAACAGCAAATTCAAAATTTACAATATACCATCGAATCAGATTGGAGTTCGGCTTCATATCATTTTAGCATCGTAGCTTTAGCAGAAAATATACAACTTCATTTAAAGCATTTCAAAAACAATTCGCTGCAAGGTGATGCAAAATTAATTGAAATTTACAAACATTTTGGAGTTGAAGCCAAACTCGATAAGGGCGTTTTATCACTTCAAAAGAAGCCTAATTTTTCACTCCCCCAACATATTGAATTCAATTTAATTGAGCAACCTGATTTAGCTCAGACCATTGCTGTTACTTGCCTGGGACTAGGAATTAATTGTAGCTTAACCGGTTTACATACCTTAAAAATTAAAGAAACAGATCGCTTACAAGCTTTAAAAAATGAATTAGAAAAATTTGGCGCCGAAGTAAAAATAGATGATAAAAGACTACTTCTTAAATCGGTACATCCAATAGCAAAAAATGTGCAGATTAAAACTTACCAAGATCATAGAATGGCTATGGCTTTTGCGCCTTTAGCAACTAAAACAAGTCTTCAAATAGAAGATCCTGATGTAGTAGAAAAATCTTATCCGAAATTTTGGGAAGATTTACAAAGTATTGGCTTTTCGTTCACTAATTAAGTAAGCATTTAAATTTTCAATATGTCAAAACCAAACAGATGAAAAAGCTAACTTCCTTGATTGTATTCCTCGTGTTTTTAGGATGTGAAAAAGCACCCAACAACGATTTATTTAAAACCACCGATGGCGAATATGCATCACGAATGGGAAACTTTGTGGCTAAATTCCCAGAAAAACCTTTTCATTATATCGCAAGAAAAAGAAATCCAGAACATATAGATACATATTTAGAATTTCATTCTATTGAAACTAATTTTGAAAATAAAGGAATTTATATAGTTGAATATTCAGATTTAAATGAAGAAAGTCTAAAAAACAATACTTCAAGAGAACATAAGGACAGCATGTTAATGCACGTTAATTTAACTTTACAGGAACTAGATTTTGTTATCGATTATTTTGAAGACGACAAACTCCAAGGTCATGATGCTGTTTTCTTTCAATTTAAACCAGTAGGAAACAGAAAAAGATTTAATCTAAAAGATAGGGTAGAAGGCAAAGCAATTCTTCGAAAAAATCGTTTATATTATGTTTATTACATAGGAGAAATTAACAGAAGAGCTAAACAATTTATTAAAAGTTTTAGATTTACTAATTAATACTGAATGTTATTTTATATAACTTCTGTACTTATGTGGAAACTTTAGCATACCTGTAGGAATTTAGGTATTAAATAGTAGAGTATTAAATAGTAGAGTATTAAATAGCAACATCATACCTTCCAAATAATATAAAATGGCAGAACAGCTACAACATTATAATACTACCTTATTACAACATGATTTAAAAATTGTAATTGCTTGCAACTTTATTACAAGTCCAGCCAATTTAGGTATGATTTTTAGAAATGCAGAAGCTTTTGGGGTTAAGAAAATTTTACTTTCGCCAGAAAATGCTTCATTTTTAGAAAGTAATCGTTTTAAAAAAATAGCTCGAAATACTTCAAAATTAATAAAACATGAAATTATTCATTCTTTAGCTAATACGCTTAATACATATAAGTTAGATAAATATTCCGTATTTGCATTAGAATTAACTTCCAAAAGTAAATCAATTCAGCAAACCCAATTTTCTAAGCAAGTTTGCATTGTGTTGGGAAATGAAAATTATGGCATTCCTGCAACAATTTTACAAGATTGCCATCAACAAATTCACATTGATTTATTTGGAAAAAATTCGAGTATTAACGTGGCTCAAGCTTTAGGAATAAGCCTTTTTGAACTTACCAAGTAATTATTTTTTTATAAATGTAGTATAATGTTCATAGCGTTCAAAAATTTGGCGAACGTAGTTATAAGGCTCAGTGCCACGCACGTAACCATATCGAATTCCTTCGCTATTGTAATATTTGGGGCTAGATAAATCCAAAATAGCTAATTCTACATTATTGTCCCAAATTTTCGGATGTAAGCCTTTTCGTTCAGCAATACGTTGTGCATCTTTTAAATGAGCATAACCACAATTATAAGAAGCCAAAGTGAATTTTATGCGTTGTATAGAATCGGTTATGTCTTCATGTTTACCCCAAACTTCGGTTAAATAGGCAGTGCCACCCCGCAAACTTTCTTGTGGATCTGTTGGGTCAGTAATCTTTAAAGACTCGGCTGTTGCCGGCATGATTTGCATTAAACCACGAGCTCCAGCCCAAGATTTAGACTGCGGCTTAAACTGAGATTCTTGGTAAGCTATAGAAGCAACTAAGCGCCAATCCCATCCAATTTTTTCAGCATATTTTTTTATCAATTCGTCGTATGGACTAATTTTATTATCACCAATGCTATAAAACTCACTTTTTACTCGTGCTTTGTATCTGCGTTTGTTTTTATAATATTTGTTGTAAATTACATGATAATCGGTAGTTTTAGAAAAACTAGTAATCCAATTGTTTACTTCTTTTAGTAATTCGGGTGAGTTTTTTCGTACTCCCCAAGCTATTTGTTGGGTAAAACTAATCTTGGTAGAAATATCTAAATTTGAATAATTGCTAGCATTGATGTAACCAATATTTTGATCTACAACCGTGTACTTTAATTTACCATTTGCTACCATTGCAATAATCTCTTCGGTGGTGAGCGTTCCAGGAATAGTATCGATATAAATCTCACCACCAAGTTCTTTGTTTAAATTAGCTAATCTAGATGCATAAGATGAATTTTGTTTAACTGAAACTGTATCGCCAATTAATTGAATGGGGTCGGTAACCATTTGTTCTTCTATTTGGTGAAGCTTCATTCTTCGCCAATTTGCAGGCTTACGTTGAACTAAAACTTGATTAGACAAATACAAAGGGTCGGTAAATTGAATTTTAGTTTGCCGGTCGTTCAAAATAGTGTAGCCATAAGCAATAATATCGCCTTCCCCACGAATTAGCATATCCATTAGTTCATTTTCATCTTGGGCAATGACCATTTCTAAACCAACATCCAATTTTTTGCAGAGTCGTTCCAACAACTCGTATTCAAAACCCATGGTTTTGCCTTTGTATAAAAAATAAGTAGTTCCGCTATAGGTAGTTAAGGCTTTAAGTTTCCCACGTTTTTTTATTTCAGCTAAATCAACTTCAACAGGAATTAATTCATTTTGCTCTATATTTTTTTTTGATTTTTCAGGTGAAGAAGAACAACTCATCAAAATTCCTAAGAAAAGCAAATAAATGTATTTCATAATTTGAATTTAGGTCAATATACAAAAAAAATAGTATCTACCTATGTATCTTAAAAGCTTCAGTGCTACTAGATAACTTTAGAATGATTTTCTTTAAAACAAATATTTTTTTAGCTAAAATATTTGCTTAAAACTACAGAAAACCTAGTGTAATATCGAGGAGAATTAGGATTGGTTTTACGTTTTTGCTTCATTTTATTAAAATGAGTATAAAAACTAAAATGTGCTTTTAACACAGCCATAAAATGAAAAAATTGTAATTTACATAAAAAGAAAATAGCTGCAATTCCATCTAATAACATTCTCGCTATCAGCTTTGCATAAATATTTTTTGAAGGTGCATTTTTTAATAAATTGAATAAAGAATTCCTAAAATTTAAAAAGGTTTTTTGTGGGTTTTGATTGTGTAATGTTCCACCGCCAAAATGAAAAACTTCTGCTTGATGCGTATAAAATATTTTATATCCTAAATTTTGTAATCTCCAGCACAAATCTATTTCTTCCATATGTGCAAAATAATCTTGGTCGAAGCCACCAGCTTCCTGAAAATGTTTTACACGAATACCTAAACAGGCTCCACTCGCCCAAAATATTGGTATTTCATCATTGTATTGACCTTGGTCTTTTTCAATTGCTGAAAAAACTCTGCCACGACAATACGGGTAAGCAAACCAATCTATAAAACCGCCAGCTGCACCTGCATATTCAAAATAGTCTGGTTTTTTATAATCTAAAATTTTAGGTTGAATTGCTGAAATTTGCTGATTCGTTTCAAATAAATTTAGTAGTGGTGTGGCTACATCGCTTTTAAAAGCTACATCATTATTCAATAAAATAGCATACGCTTCATCTATTTGTTGAAGTGCGCGATTGTAACCTTCTGCATAACCGAAATTTTGCGATAACTGTAAAACTTTTACATCTGGAAATTCGTTTTGAAGAAACAAAACAGAATCATCTGTTGATGCATTATCGACTACATAAATTGAAGCTGAATTTTTAGCATATTTTACAATGCTAGGTAAAAACTCCTTTAATAGCTTTTTACCATTCCAATTAAGAATAAGGATTGCTATTTTCATAGTACTGAATATTCGGGTAAATCTCTTAAAAAAGTGTAGGTTTTTTCTTTGAAATTCATTTGGCAAAAATAGTGGTTTAACCCATTAGTTAGCATTAAAAAATCGGCATTTAAACTTAAATTATAGCGAGCAATTTGGTCAAAAGTTGTTTGTGTTATTTGCACACTGGGTGCTTTACACTCTACAACTAACTTAACCTTTCCGTTGTTTTTATAAGCTACTATATCATAGCGCTTTGACATTCCGTTCACATTTACTTTTTTCTCTTCGTTTAATAAAGTAATAGGATATTTTTTTTCATTCATTAAAAAATGCACGCAATGTTGTCTTACCCATTCTTCTGGCGTAAGGATGACAAATTTTTTACGCAAAGGTGTAAATATCCCTATTTTATTTTCTGTATTTTTGAATCTGAATTGATATTGCGGAAAATTCAATTTTTGCATGCTTCAAAGAAACGAAAAAGTTTAATTTTTCATCTCAATTTTTTAATTATTCATGAAAGACGCGCAACAAATTTTAAAAGATATACACAACAAAAAATATGCACCTATTTATTTTTTGGTAGGTGAACACGAAACTTTTTTTGTAGATGAAATTTCTAAATTTATTGAAAATAATGTGCTCAATGAAGATGAAAAAGGCTTTAATCAACAAGTTTTGTATGGCAAAGATGTAAATATGGACGAAGTAATAGCAAGTGCCAAACGTTTCCCGATGATGGCTGAACACCAAGTTATTATTGTAAGAGAAGCACAAACTTTGCTTCGTAATTTAGATGCTTTAGAAGCTTATGCTAAGCAACCACAACGGTCGACTATATTGGTTTTTTGTTGTAAATACAAAAAACCAGATGCTAGAAAAACTGCCATAAAAGAGATTAAAAAAAATGGTGTTTATTTTGTAACGCCAAGAGTTTATGAGAATCATGCTTTAGAGTGGATTCCTGTTTTTTTAGCCCGTAAACAATATAGTATTGATACCAAAGCTTGTAAAATGTTGGTTGATTTTATTGGTGCTGACTTATCTAAACTGAGTAAGGAATTAGAAAAACTGATGCAAATTTTACCTTTAGGCAGCCGCATCACTCCAGATACTGTCGAAGAAAATATCGGCATTAGTAAAGATTACAATAACTTTGAACTAATTAATGCTATTGTAGATCGCGATGAGCTTAAAGCGCAGCAAATAGCTGATTATTTTACACAAAACGCTAAGAATAACCCTTTGATTTTTAGCATTTATCAATTATTCAATTTCTTTAATAAGTTAATGATTTTTCATTCGCTGAGCGACCGCTCAAATCCAAATGTATCTCGCGAGTTGGGAGTAGGAAACTATTTTGTGAAAGATTATGTAAAAGCAAGCAAGTTTTACACCATGAAAAAAGTAAGTCAAATTTTAGCCAACTTACGAGATTTAGATGCTAAAAGTAAAGGAGTTTATACAGGAAAATTTTCTAATGAAGGCTTATTGAAAGAATTTTTGGTAAAAACCATGCGCTAAAAATCTACGGCTTGGCTAATTTTTTTAGAATACAACGGAATAAAGTACCGAACAGAATAACCAAATCCTGCACCAATGCTAGAATCGGTATAGGTTCGGTTAAATCCAGGCACATTTAAATTTTCGAAATTGGGTAAACTCGATTGCGAAATCATTACCTTAAGTTGAACATGAGCACCTAAGTATATGTTTTTAAGAACTTCTACCCGAATTCCCAATTGAAACTCTGTCCAAGTTGCCGTTAAGTTGTTAAAGCTTCTATTTACTTCTCGTACATCTGCTGGAAAATAATTATCTCTTACTGTAATACGGTATTCGTTTAAATCATGCGAAAAGCTTGAAAAACCAATTCTAAAACCACCATAAAGCAAATTATCCATACCAATCCAATTGGTATAAAAATTACGTATGCCACCTAGTTTTATAAAGCTACCAGAGGTATTGGCATTTAGATAAGCTTCATCAAAATACAATTCTTCGTAACCCAATTCAGCTGAAAGCCATATTTTTTTAGTAAGCCTATAATCTCCATTTACTTCAAATCCCTTGTAATCTTTATCGTAAAAATTTCTAGCCAGTTTATATAAATCTCCACCCAACATTAAGCCGTAGCGTTCTTTATAAACAATGCTATCGCGTTTTTTGTTAGCTTCTTCATTTTCTTGAGCAGACACGTCGAGCCCACAAAAGAAAAAACTAATGAAAAATAAAAAGATGTACTTGGTCTTCATTTTGGTCATTTTCAATTTGGGTTTGTTGTACACTTAGGCTTCTCATCCAATTGTTTTCAGGATTATCTTCAATTACTCGGAAAGCTCTAAAATCTAAAAATTCACTTTTAAAACCACAGGCTCGATTTACATAAATTTCACGATTTGCATAAGAAAAATTGATTTCATCTACATTAATAAATTCTTCATTGTTTGCTAATCTTATAAAGCTATAGCGAGTAGATTCTTGGTCCGTGCGAAGTGGGATTTCAATACGATTGGTTGTACCCAAATCTAAAGTATCTTCTTCGCCAAAGGCAACAATGCTCAAATCGCTTACATTTTTATTGCTTTCAGTTTCGTTAATATCGTAGAATTCAATAATTAAACGCGGTGTAACCTGAAAAGCTTCTGAGCAAATATCATCGCGTTCGCATCCTAAAAAAAGGAAGCCTAAGGAAGAGAAAATAAAGAGTTTTTTTATTAGTTTCATTTAAATCTTCTTTTCTAAACAAACTACATTTTCCACATGATGCGTTTGCGGAAACATATCGACAGCTCTAGATTTGGTTATGTTGTAGTCTTCACTTAAGATTTGTAAATCTCTTGCTTGTGTAGCCGAATTACAACTTACATACACAATACGTTTAGGTTGTACTTTCAAAATTTGTTCAACCACATCTTTGTGCATTCCATCTCTAGGTGGATCGGTAATAATTACATCGGGTTTTCCATGTTCAGCAATAAATGCATCGGTAAACATTATTTTCATGTCGCCAGCAAAAAAGCTAACATTTTTAATAGCATTGTTTTTTGCATTGGCCTTTGCATCTTCTATAGCTTCTGGTACTGCTTCAATACCTACCACGTGTTTTGCTTTTTTTGCAACAAATTGAGCGATGGTACCTGTTCCTGTATATAGGTCGTAAACCAGTTCGTTTCCAGATAAATCTGCAAATTCTCTGGTTAATTGATACAAATTATACGCCTGTTCTGAATTGGTTTGGTAAAAAGATTTAGCATTTATAGTAAAATGTAAACCTTCCATTTCTTCTATTATATAAGGTGTTCCTGTAAAACAAATTACTTCTTGATCGTAAATGGTATCGTTAGCTTTAGAATTGATTACGTATTGCAAAGATGTAATTTGTGGAAATTCTTGCTGAATGTGATTTAATAGTAGTTCTCTTTTGGATTGATCTTCTTTAAAAAACTGAATCAACACCATAATTTGCCCAGTTGAAGCAGTACGAATCATAAGGGTACGAAGCAAACCTTCTTGTTTTTTTGGATTGAAAAATTCCAACTGATGCGCTGTAGCAAATTTTTTGATCTCGTTACGAATAGCGTTACTCGGGTCGGCTTGTAAATGACATTTTTGAATATCTAAAATCTTATCCCACATGCCTGGAATATGAAAACCTAGCGCATTTTTATTGTCGATTTCGTTTTCAGAATCAATTTCATCTTGGGTTAACCAACGTTGACTACTAAACGAAAATTCCATTTTATTGCGATAAAAATAAGGTGAGGGCGCAGCCAAAATAGGAAAAGTGTTTTCAACACTGACTTTACCAATGCGTTTTAAATTTTCCAAGACTTCTTTTTCTTTATAAAAAAGTTGGTGCTGGTAATCCATATTTTGCCATTTGCATCCACCACAAACACCAAAATGTTGACAAACGGGTTGCGTGCGTTTAGATGACAGTTCTTTATAATCGGTTACTTTTGCTTGAAAATAGCCTTTACGCTTTTTATAAGTTTGTACATCTACTATATCGCCAGGTACGGCATTGTCTATGAAAATAACCTGACCTTCAGGTGCTTTTCCAACTGCTTTACCTTTAGCTCCAGCATCGATAACTTCTACGTTTTCGAATACTTTTCTTCTTCTATTGGGTTTACTCATGTGGCAAAAATAAGCTAATGATTCGGCTTTACTAAAAATGACTCCATTTTTTTATATTCTTCATTTCTATAGAATATTTAACCTTTGCTAAGCCCAAAAAACAAGCTACGAAGTCTATTTTTGTCAATAATGAATCAAATTACAACATTAAGTATTTTTAAGTACCAAAGCCTATCTTCTAAAATTTGGGCTTTTGGTATGATGCAATTTGCACACTCAGCATTACAAAAAACAAAAGGATGTGAATTTTACAAGCTTTTGGGCAGTGGAAAAGATAACTTTAATCCTTTTCCAGATTGGTCTGTATACGCACTTTTACAAACTTGGCAAAGTGAAGCAGATGCTCAAAAATATATTACAGAAAGCAAATTATTTAAGAAGTATTTTGCTCATGCTGAACAACACCAAATTTTGTATTTAAACAGTATTCAGGCTAGGGGAGAGTGGTCTGGCAAAAATCCTTTTGTACCTGTAGATTCTAATTATGAAGTTACAGGAAAACTAGCAGTAATTACACGAGCAAGTATTAAATTAAGCAAATTGCGAACTTTTTGGAAATTTGTACCTACTTCGCAAAAGCCTTTGTTAAAAGCTAAAGGTTTAATATACACCAAAGGTTTTGGTGAAGTGCCTTTTACTGAAATGGCTACTTTCAGCATTTGGAACTCTAAAGAAGATTTGCATGAATTTGCTTACCGAAGTAAAGAACATGTTGCAGCCATAAAAAAAACAAGGAAAATCGACTGGTACAAAGAAGAGTTGTTTTCTCGTTTTGAAATTTATAAATCTGAAGGAGATTTATTGAATTTATAAGCGACTTACCTTACCTGAGCCTGATATTATGTTTTTGATTTCACTTGGATTCCCAGTATAATAAATATCACGAGAACCATTTAATTTAACACTCAATTCATTTTTACAATTAATGTAAATTTTACCAGAACCTGAGTTTTTAAAATTAAGCTTTTAACCGAACCTTCAAGATGCATATCTACAAAACCTGATTTTTAATGGATAAAACTTCAGAAATCTCTAAAATTAAATTGATATTGCCCGAACCTGAAGCTTCGATATTTAGCTTTTTAGTTGGAATTGTGTTTTTTTTAAAAAAACTATTCTTAAGCCAGATTTTTCAATAGTTGTAATTTCAGAAAAAGGAACTTGAATTTGTATTTTTTTAGAAGGCTTTAAATTAATTTTTTTAGCTATTTCTATGCTTAATTCGCCTTTGTCTACATTAGTTAGAATGTATTTCAACAGATTATCATCGGTAGTGATGCTAATTTTGTCTGTATCTTCTTTGATTAATTCTAAATCAAAATTGCCTGAAATGGATATTTTTGGTGAGCTAAAACCGATTTCGATTCTTCAATAATTTGTCCATTTCCTTTTGTTTTTTTAACACCCGGTTAGTATTGTAAAGGGTAAATTGAAAACTTACTACAGATAATCATTGTAATAAAATTTAGAGTTGGGTTAGTATTTTTGCAATCATTATAAAATGAAAAACAGCTGCTATTAATACAAAAATATGCCAAATTACATGGTTAGATTTAATTTTATGATTGGCATAAAAATAAGCGCCGATGGTATAAAACAATCCACCTAGGCCAAGGTATAAAAGAATTGTTGTTGATGCTTTTTCAATTAAGTTGTTTATATCGATTATAACTAACCATCCCATGACTAAGTATAGTGCAAGTGAAAATTTTTCGAATTTACCTGTAAAAAACAGCTTCATCAATGTTCCTAAAAGTGCAATACTCCATACCAAACTAAATATAAGCCAACCTTTGCTTTCTTCTAAAACTATTAAAACAACTGGTGTGTAAGTTCCTGCAATTAAGTAATAAATAGAAATGTGGTCTAAGATTCTTAATTTCTTTTTTAAGCTTGGATTTTTTATAATATGGTAGGATGCTGAAGCACTAAATAGCAATATAAATGAAAGACTATACAAGGTAATTCCTAAATAAGCAATTGAACTCGTAATTTGGGTATTTGTCCACAAATAAATGAAGCCGTAAATACCAAAAGGAATAGCAATGGCATGAGTTAACGAATTGAATAATTCTTCTGTTGAGCTTTGTGTTTTTTGTAAAGGCTTCGGCATTCGGTTTAAGATTCTGGTTTTATTTTTTTTCAAAAAAGCTTCTCAAACTTATTTACTAACAAAGGTAAATTCTTTGTAAGTCGTAAAGTTTTCTTCAAATGTCTTTTTTTTAAGATCGTTTCTTTGTGTAAGTGAATTATCACATTCACAAATTCTCCAACTTAATACAGTAAATGTTTTTTCTTTTTAGACTTCCATCCTGCGCGAGATTGGTAGTTCACAAAATAAATTTTCAAATCTGCTTGCGATTCATAGTCAACAAAATACAGTTTTTTATCGGCCTGCGATTCATAATTAACAAAAAACCATAGGCCTTCATTTCCTTTTGCTTGGCTTTCGTAATCGAGTTTGTACACTAACAAATCAGCTTGCGATTCGTAAGCAACCACAAAAACCTTTAAATCTGCTTGAGATTCGTAATCTACACTAAACATTTTTTGAGCACGACTAACTAAACAACTAAAGCTGATTAGTATAAATAGAAAAACACGCATAAGCTTAAAATTTAAAAAATTGGTTAAGGATTAAAATTACTTCAATTTTGAAGCCAAAAATTGAGCTGTAAAGGAATTTTTTACCTTCACTACTTCCTCAGGAGTTCCTTCAGCAACAATTTTTCCACCATTTTCTCCACCTTCTGGACCTAAATCTATAATATAGTCAGCACACTTTATTAAATCTAAATTATGCTCAATAACCACCAAAGCATGGCCTTTTTCAAGCAAAGCATTAAACGAAGTTAATAGTTTTTGAATATCATGAAAATGCAATCCAGTGGTTGGTTCGTCGAAAATAAATAAGGTTTTGTTGGCAGAATTTCCTTTGGTTAAAAAAGATGCTAATTTGATGCGTTGCGCTTCGCCACCCGATAAAGTAGAAGAACTTTGGCCTAATTTTACATAACCTAAACCAACATCTTGCAAAGGTTTCAATTTATCTACCAATTTAGCTTGATTGTTTTCACTAAAAAAATCGATAGCATCATCGATGGTAAGCTCTAATACATCAAAAATTGATTTACCTTCGAACTGTACTTCTAATACTTCTTTTTGAAAACGTTTGCCATTGCATACTTCACATTCTAAGTGAACATCTGCCATAAATTGCATTTCTATAGTTACTTCACCTTCGCCTTGACAGGTTTCGCAGCGGCCAGCATCTACATTAAAACTAAAATGTTTGGGTTGAAAATGTCTGATTTTAGCTAATTTTTGTTTGGCAAATAAACTTCTAATTTCGTCGTAAGCCTTAATGTAAGTAACCGGATTAGAACGAGAAGATTTACCAATAGGATTTTGGTCGATGTATTCTACATTGGTTATGTGTTCATACGTACCTGAATACGAATCGTGTTGACCGATTTTAATACCAAATTTTCCAGTATGTTTCATCATAATAGGATAAAATAAATTTTTAACCAAAGTACTTTTTCCACTACCTGAAACCCCCGTAATGCAAGTCATAATTCCCAGTGGAATTTTGACATCTATATTCTTTAAATTATTAACTCTTCCGCCCTTTATTTCAACAAATCGTGTGCTTTTTCTTCTCTTTTTTGGAACTTCGATAGCTAAATTCCCGTTGATGTATTTAGCCGTTAAGCTTTTCGACTTTTTAATTTTGGTTAAATTACCTTCGGCTACCACTTCACCACCGTAACTACCAGCTTCCGGACCAATATCTATAATATGATCTGCAGCTTGCATAATTTCTTCATCATGTTCAACTACAATTACCGTGTTGCCTAAATCGCGAAGATGTTGTAATACTTTTATTAAACGCTCGTTATCTTTAGAATGCAAACCAATAGAAGGTTCGTCTAAAATATACATCGAACCTACCAAGCTACTGCCCAGCGAAGTAGCTAAATTAATGCGTTGCGATTCGCCACCAGAAAGAGAATTAGACTTTCTATTGAGTGTTAAATAGCCCAAACCTACCTGATATAAAAAAGAAAGCCGATTGTTAATTTCTTTCAATAAACGTTTTGCCACATGAGCATCGTGCTCGTCTAATTCTAGGTTTTTAAAAATAGGAATGATTTTTTCGATCGATAAATCTACCAAATTAGATATGCTGTATCCATTTATTTTTACATAGTCAGCTTCTTTGCGAAGTCGTTTCCCTTTACAAGTTTTACAGCGTGTTTTACCACGGTAACGAGACAATAGCACACGATTTTGAATTTTATATGCTTTAGATTCTAATTCTTCAAAAAACTCATTTAAGCCAGTAAAATATTGATTGCCTTCCCATAACACATCTTTTTCTGCTTGTGATAATTGAAAGTAGGGGCGATGAATAGGGAAATTAAACAAGTTGGCTTTTTCAATTAACTGTTGGTTATACCATTGTAATTTTTCGCCACGCCAAGGAAAAATAGCTTCTTGATAAATACTTAAGCCCGTATTGGGAATTACTAAATCTTCATCTAAGCCAATTACATCACCGTAACCTTCGCAAGTTGGACAAGCGCCATACGGATTATTGAAACTAAACAAATGAATATTTGGCTCAAGAAAAGACATGCCATCTAATTCAAATTTATTGCTAAAATGCGTTTTATTTTTTGCTTTTAAATCTTCTATAAAAAGCTCGCCTTTACCCTCAAAAAAAGCATTTTGTGCAGCATCAGCTAAACGATTGTAAAAATCTTCATCCTGTTTTACTACAATCCGGTCTACTACAATTTCAAAAGAAGAAGTATCTTGTTTTTTAAAATTTAAATCGTCCATTCTAAAAACTTCATCTTCAATTTTAATTCGACTAAAGCCTTGTTGTTGTAATAATTGAATTGTTTTTTCGAAACTTCGATTTTCCTTCACCTTCACAGGAGCGAGTAAAAGTAGTTTTGTTTTTTCTTCAATCTGCTTTACAAAATTAATTACATCGGTAACCGTATTTTTCTTTACTTGATTACCAGAAATAGGCGAGTAGGTTTTACCAATTCTTGCAAAAAGCAGTTTTAAGTAATCGTAAATTTCGGTTGATGTGCCAACCGTAGAACGTGGGTTTGTAGAATTTACTTTTTGTTCGATTGCAATAGCCGGAGCAATACCTTTTATATAATCTACTTTAGGTTTATCTAACCTCCCTAAAAACTGTCTTGCATAAGCAGATAGACTTTCTACATAACGGCGTTGTCCTTCTGCGTACAAAGTATCGAAAGCCAAGGAAGATTTTCCAGAACCCGATAAACCAGTAATTACAACTAATTTATTTCTAGGAATAGCTACATTAATATTTTTTAAGTTATGCAGTTTTGCTCCCTTTATTAAGATGAAGTCTTTTGCATTTAAGTCTTTAAACGGAGTAGAGGACATAGTATAAAATCTTTGACAAAGCTAAGCATTAGTTTGCTGAAACTTGCTTTTAAATACTTCATAAAAACTTAAGAGAATTCTAATTTTTTCTATTAATAGAAAATTCAGAAATAAAATTATTCTTTTTAAACTTACTTTTCACTACCAATTCTAACTTTGAGTTTTAGAATTGTTTTAATATTTTTTTTAACTTACAGATAAATAAAGTATTGATAATTTGATAAAAGTACTTTAAATGCTAAGCTTACATGTTAAATTTTAATCTATTATTTTAATAAAAAAGCACACTTTAAATGTTAAAAGTATTAAGATATCTTTAATCTATACAAATGTATTTATATATTAGCATCCTAATTTTAAATCAAAACTTATAGCAAACTACTACTTAACCCATTTGTAACAGTATATTTTACATAATGAAACGTAATAGTTATGCATGAGACTTTTGAAAAGCCCGACTCTTTTTTTGTAAAAAAATATGTAGCAGGAGATGAATATGCTCTAGAAGCTTTAATAAATCGGCACCAACAACGTGTTTTTAATTTTATTTATTCCAAGGTATTTGATTACGATATTACCAACGATATTTTTCAAGATACTTTTATAAAAGTAGTTCGAAATTTAAAATTAGATAAATATAACGAAGAAGGTAAGTTCTTACCATGGGTTATGCGTATTGCGCATAACTTAATTATAGACCATTTTAGAAAAAATAAACGCATGCCAAAATTTGATAACTCTGGTGAGTTTGATATTTTTTCGGTGATTGAAGATAGTAGTTTAAACAAAGAATCTGAGCTGATTAAAGAACAAATAGAAGGTAGCTTAGTGAATTTAATAAAAGAATTACCAGAAGAACAAATACAGGTTTTAGAAATGCGTATTTACAAAGAGATGAGCTTTAAAGATATTGCAGACCAAACCAATGTTAGTATAAATACTGCATTAGGTAGAATGCGTTATGCACTAATTAACCTACGTAAGTTAGTTGAAGAAAAAAATATTATTTTAACTAGACAGTAAAATAAGTGTTTGAATTGTGCGTTGTATTAAAAAATTAAAATACAACTTATGGGAAAAATTTACACTAAAAAAACACCTACAAAACAAATTTTAATGCCTAAAAAAAGTACATTAAATTTTATTTTAAACTACTCTAAAGCTTTGCATGTTCAAAATTATAAAGGAATGCAAGTGGATTTGATTATTAATTAGTTGTTTTCATTTATTTGAAAAAGAGACCAATAAAATTGCTTCATCGTGGTTTTAATTGGTCTTTTTTTTGTTTTTCTTGTAATATTCATGGATAACTTGTTTTCTGCCAATAGATTTAGTAATGATATCTTTATCTAAATTCCAAGCACGAGCGGGAGAATACTCTCTACCATACCAAATAATTTGCAAGTGTAAATCATTCCATTTTTCTTTCGGGAATAATCTTTTGGCATCTTTTTCTGTTTGTTGTACATTTTTACCATTCGTTAAATTCCAACGGTACATTAAACGATGAATATGAGTATCTACAGGAAATGCGGGAACACCAAATGCTTGAGCCATTACCACGCTAGCAGTTTTATGTCCAACAGCAGGAAGTTCTTCTAAAGCTTCAAAACTTTTGGGCACTAAGCCGTTATATTTTTCAATTAAAATATTTGACAAACCATAGATTCCTTTAGCTTTCATAGGCGATAAACCCACTGGTTTTATAATTGCTCTAATTTCTTCGACCGATAATTTTACCATATCGTATGGATTGTCTGCTTTTGCAAAAAGCAAAGGAGTAATTTGGTTTACTTTTACATCTGTACTTTGTGCAGACATCAATACTGCTATTAATAAAGTATATGGATCTTTATGATCTAAAGGAATGGGAATGTGCGGATACAATTCATTTAACGTATTTATAACGAAATCTACGCGTTCACTTTTTTTCATATGGTGTATTTTAGTACAAAAATAAGCAATATGACCACAATAGAAGTAGGAGATAAGGCTCCAAATTTTAAAGGAATTGATCAAGATGGAAACGAACACAAACTTGCAGACTACAAAGGTAAAAAACTAGTTGTTTTCTTTTATCCAAAAGCTAGCACTCCAGGTTGTACAGCAGAAGCTTGTAACCTAAGGGATAATTGGAAACACTTTCAAGCCAAAGGTTATGAAATAGTTGGAGTGAGTGCTGACTCTGCAAAACGACAACAAAACTTTAAAAATAAATATGAATTACCTTTTCCTTTAATTGCAGATGAAGAAAAAGAAGTAATTAATGCTTTTGGAGTCTGGGGTCCTAAAAAATTTATGGGTAAGGAATATGATGGCATACACCGTACTACATTTGTAATAGATGAAACAGGCAAAATTGAAAATGTTATTAAAAAAGTAAAAACAAAAGCACATACAGAACAGATATTATAAATTTTTCATTTATTTCCTGATATTTATTTAACGCAATCATTTTTAATTATATAGCTTTTAATAATTTATTTTTTTTTATTTTTGGAACACAATTATAGTTATGAAAAAAATACTCTTAGCCGACGATCACGGTATTGTAAGAATTGGGATATCTAATGTGATAAAACAAAAATATCCAACTGTAAATGTTTTTCAAGCGGAAAATATTTTTGAAGCCAACAGCATTGTAAACGATCAAATAATAGATTTTGCTATCATTGATATTAAAATGCCTGGAGGCAGCAGTATTGATTTGGTTAAGCATATTAAAGTAATACAGCCAAGAACTAAATTACTTATGTATTCAGGTTTAAACGAAGAACAGTACGGACATCGGTTTTTAAAGCTAGGTGTTAACGGTTTTTTAAGCAAACATGAAGCTGTTGAAGAAGTTTTAAATGCAATTGAAGTAATTAACTCTGGAAAAACCTACATTAGTAAAGACTTAGCTAATAAAATGAAAAATAATTCGACAAATTCTTTAGATAATTTATCGGCTAGAGAACTCGAAATTATATCTTTAATGTCTGAAGGTTTTGGAAATCTAGAAATTTCGAAAGAATTAGATTTAAAAACATCTACCGTAAGCACTTATAAAAAACGTGTTATGGAAAAATTTAATGCAGAAAATCCTATTGATTTAATAGATAGATATAGAAGCTTAATTTTAGAAGATGTTTAGTTATTTAATTTTATGGGTTAATAGCATATAAAATTCTGTACCTTTTCCTTTTTCACTATTAATTTCGATTTTTGCATTCATAAGTTTCCCTGTTTCCGAAACTATGTGTAATCCAAGACCTGAACCTGATACGTTTATTTTTTCATTATCGCTGTTATCAAAAACTTTTTTATATCTCTCTAGTGTCTCCATACTCATTCCGGCTCCAGTATCTTTAATTTTTAAAATTAAATTGTTCCCTAATTTTTGAAGTTTTACTTCTATTGTTCCATTAAAAGTGTTTTTGATGGCATTATCTAAGATGTTATGTAGTATAACGGAAAAATAATTTCGGTTTAAAGAAAAGTATACATCTTCTTTACTTTTAATTTCTAATAGGTTCTTTTTTTGTTTTGCCATCTGCTCAAATAAGCCTACTTTTTCATCTACTAGCTTCCTAATGTTAGATGACTCTATAAGATTGGCATCTGTTTGAATAATTGCTTTCGAAAAATCTAAGATATTTTGTGTAAACTCTTTTAATTTTTCTATTGAAGAACTCAGGGCTTCTATGTTTTCGTATACATCTCTCTCTAATTTTTTATCCTTTAAGCCTTGTTCTAAATATTCAATTCCGTAAGCCAAATATTGTAAAGGACTTTTAATGTCGTGAGAGATAGATGCTACAATTTTTTTTTGATTTTCTAACTGATTTTCGAAGTATTTTTGAGATTTCCTTAAGTCCTGTATGGTAGATTGAAGTTGCCTGGTTTTTTCATCGATAATTCTTTGTAATTGGTTACTCTTGTTCTTCTCGTGATTTATAATTACAAAAATCACAAAAACAACTAACAAGCCAATAAACATTATTAAACTTACTTTAAAAAAATTGGTTTCGTGCCAGAACATTTCTTTTTCTAATTGCATGCTAGTAATGATAGCTTTATTAGATGTTCCTAGGCTAAAATTGAGTTGATGTTTGCCATGTGGAAGACTAGTAAAAACTAATTTACCATCCGAAATTGATGAGTATTTAGATAAGTTAGTATTGAGCGGGGATGTAAAATTAATGGTTGGCAATTTGTTAAAAGCTAAAGCATCAACATGAATTTCAAGATTTTTAAAATTTTTTGGGATTTTAAAGTGCGTAGTTGGTAAATATGATTTACCATCTAAAATAATTTCGTCAATAAAAATTTCTTCATTTGCTAATTTGTAATCTAAAAAATCTTTTGGATTAAATTTCACCAAACCATTTAAGCTAGGAAAAATAATATTGTTATTCTTATCTAAGTATTCACATGGATAACAACCACCATTAAACTCATTAATAGCTAATCCATCTTGTGTATTAAAATAATAGTAATTAATGTATCCTTTTTTTCCATCTATATAAGCTAAGACTTCATCTTTATTGGCTTTAAAAAGACCTTTATTTGTAGGCAGCCAAATATTGTTGTAATCGTCTTCAACAATATGGTGTACAGTTTTTAAATAGTTTAAATTATCGTAAGGCAGTTTAGTTAATTTTTTATCTGCTTTGCTGTAATGAAAATAACCATTGTTATAGCTGCCAATCCAAACATACTTTTTTGTTTCTTTAATAGTTCGAACAATGGTGTTATTTAATCCAGGAATAGAGTCTATTTTATTAGATGTAGGCTTGTAAATAAATAGACCGTTATTTGTACCTATCCATAATTTGGAGCCATCAAGAGATTCATTAATGTAATATATTTCATGCTCGAACTTAAATAAAGTATCAAGTTTTGTGTTCGCTTCATTTAAATTATTTGTCTTAAAAAAATAAACTTGGTTAGAATTATTGAAAGACTTTGTACTTATATATAATTCATTCTCTTTAGAAACGTAAAGCACGCCTAAATCTTCTTTAAAATCCAAAAACAAATCTTCTTTGTATTTTAAACTTTCAGCATTATACCTAAGCTTCATGATTTTTCTGCGCTTTGCAGCATAAAAATTATCATTTTGATCTCTGGGGAAGTATTGATTAATTAATAAGTTATGACCAATAGCATCGGTCTTAATAATTTTTTGATCGTGAATCACTAAACCATTGGGCAAAAAAATACTGTCTTTTTGATTCCAATTAAAGGCGTATATTAAGTTTTTAGAGCGGTCTTCTTTAAGCTGAATAGTAGTAAACTTACTTGGTTTACTAATACCTAAGCCATAAGCCCAACTACCTGAATACAGTGTGTTATAAGTTTCATCTTTATATAAGCAAGTTGTAAATTTATTGGTAACATTAAAATTAGCGTGAACTTTATCTAGTTGTAAGCCTGTTTCTTTATTCGAGAATATAAAAATTTGACTATGTAATGCTATAAAAACTTGGTCATGGGCTTTGTTATAGTATACATTTTTAATCTTAGAAGTCGCTGTTTTGTATGCATCTTCAAATTGAAGTAGGTCAAAATTAAACTTTAAAATTTTAGTATTTAAAATCAAAAACCAATCTTCATCTACAACAAGTGATGCAAGCAAACCCTTGAATTTTTGCTTGGGAAATTCTTGAAGAATTCTTTTATTTTTATTGATTAAATAAAAGTTTTGAGCTGTACTAGCAACATAAACTAAACGATTTGCAAGCTTATGGTAGAGTAAATTAACATCTTCTTGTTCTATAATTTTTTCGAATACAAAAGTTTTTTTTGAAATTTCTGAAAACTCTATTTCAAGATTATCTTCGATAGAACTATAAAACTGTGGGTTTAAGTTTTTAATAAAAACCGATTCGTTTTGAGATGTAGCAGCAAACAAGGTATCATTTTTACGATAAAAATGATCCATTCTTTGTGTTTTTAAACCTTGGATGCTTGAAAAAACTTTAAATCTTTTTCCATTAAACCTGACTAATCCAGACTCCGTAGCAAACCAAATAAAACCATCATTATCTTTGGCAATATCTTTAATTGAATTTTGCAGCAATCCAGAATCATCATCATACCAGGTATCAATAAAATCTTGAGCTTGACTAGATGATATAAAAAAAAAGCAAAGTAATGCCTTAAAAAATGCTCGCATTAGGATAAGATTGATTGGTAAATATATAAAATTCAAATGATTAGTAAGAAGGAAATTCTATATACATATTTTGATAATCTAAATCCATAAAAGCATCATCAAGAATTAAATGTGTATTTGTAGAAATGGTATTTTCAAGCACTAAAGGCCGATCTAAAACAAAACCGATTTCTTCTAAAGCTTTTTTGAGTAAAGGTTCAGACGTAGTTCCTAATTCTCCTAAATTATTAAAATCTTCATTAAGAGAAATGCTAGGCGGAATTCCTTCATCAAAATCAGTATAATTGTTGGCGTTTTTTAATTTTGAAATTAAAGGTTGTAAAGCATATGTATGCGCTAAAGAAGCATTTTGCCTTCTGTAATTATCCGAATCGTAAAGCGTAGTTGAAGCTTGGTATTTACCAACCGTACTCGTACCAATTTGAACAACATTTATATAAGGAAGTAATCCAGAAATAACCATTTCACTTGCAGAAGCTGTACTAGGAGATGTTAATATAAAAACTCTCGATAAATTTAAACTGTTTAAACTTCCACCGTTTCTATTTTGAGTAGTAAAATTAATTATTTCATTTTCAAAATTAGCATTATATTCTTGCGTAGCGAATAGCTCGCTAGCAAATTGCCCTGTAATCATAGAAGCTAAATCTACACTTGTACGTAAATCTCCACCACTGTTGTAGCGCAAATCTAAGACTAATTCGTTTACGCCTTGTGCAGCAAAATTTCCGAAAACAGCATTTAGTTGGTTTTCTTGTCCACTTCTAAAACCATTGTACATTAAATAAGCAACGGTAGAAGATGAATTTTCGAAAATTTCAGTTTTATGAATAGCTTGTTCTGTAAGTTGAATTTTTTCAAGAGCAATTTCTTGGTTTGTATCTTGTAAGTTGCTCTCGTTTAATTCGGCTAAACTAATGCTATAGTTCGAACCAGAAAAAAGCGAACTAAAATCGGTGTCTTCCGATAAACGTACTGCATTTACTTTATTAAATAACATTCCACGTTCAACACCAGCATTTGCAGCAGGCGAATTAGGTAGCACGTATCGAACATAACCAAAAACATCGTTAGAATTATTTAGTTGAACTAAGCCGAAACGCATACCATTATCTAGGCGTACTCCATTTAATGCATCTTCTAATTTTCTAAAATCGCTAACAATAATGCTGAAACGATCATTGGTAGTAATTAAATTATCAAAAAGTGCTTCGGGAGTTAAAAATGTTTCTAAATAAGTAGTGTAATCTTCTACAGTGTTAAAACGATTATCAGCTAAATCTGGAACTTCACTTTTATTCAAATAAAAAATATTCATGGCCTTCCAAATAAAATCATTTAATTCGAGCGCATTAGCAGGCCTAATTGCATCATCTAAATCATCTTGGCAACCAAAGCTTAGCATACTTAGCAAAGCAACCAAAACCATTAGCTTGGTATTTTTCATATTTAATTTTTATTAAAAATACATATCTAAAACAGAATAGAAAAAAATATGTAACAATATTTATAGTAATTCGTTTTATAGGTAAGAGGTTTTAAATGAATTCGACTCAGTTTATAGAAAATATACAAGCTTTTGAAGCTAAAATGTACCGCTTAGCTAAGTATATTTTAACTTCTGAAGATGCTGCAAAAGATGCTTTACAAGAAGTGTTTATGAAATTGTGGCAACAAAAAAATAAGTTGAATACTGTAGATTACCTTGAAGCTTATGTAATGCGAATTACTAAAAATTATTGTTTTGACCAATTAAAGCTAAAAGAAAACCAAAATTTGAGACTTTTTACTGAAGAAATTGAAAACGAAACAAACGAAGAAAATTATACAGTTGATAATGAAAGAGAAAAGAAATTAAAAATTCAACTAATTAAGGCTGCTTTAAATGAATTACCTCCATTACAGGCTTTGGTTATGCAATTGCGTGATTTAGAAAATTATAGTTTTAATGAAATTGCAGAGATTTTAACTATAACTGAAGGTGCAGCAAGAGTAAATTTATCAAGAGCAAGAAAAACAGTAATTAAGAAAATTAAAAATAAGAGCTTATGAAGCCTAACGACAATATAAAAATTGAAGCTTTAGTAACTCGCTATCTAAAGGCAGAAACAAGCAGAGCAGAAGAGGAGTTGCTTAAAAAAAAGCTATTGTTACCAAAATATAAAAATGCCTATCCTGAAATTGCATATTTATTAAACTATGCTTCAGCCATAAAGGCTGAAACTAAAAGTCCTTTTAGTGTTTCAGATTTTGTGCAAAACATAGAAGCTAAAAAACAAAATAAAAAATCGTTTTCAGATGCTTTTATATCTTTTTACAAATACGCAGCTATATTGATTATTGCTTTAAGTGGAGTTTATTTCACATCTCAATATCAGAGTAATATACAAAAAAGAGAAATGGCAGAAATGGCTTATTTGCAAACCAAAAAAGCTTTATTAATAATCTCTAATGAAATGAATATGGCTACAAAAAACCTTTCAAAAATTGAAGATTTTACCCAAGAAACTCAAAAATTTATTAACCCCTAAAAATGAAACAAATGAAACAAATGAACCAAATGAAACAAATGAACCAAATGAAACAATTAATTCAATTATGTAGTCTTGCTATTATACTATTCAGTGCAAGTCTTAATGCACAAGATTTCGAAAAATACAAAGAAATGAATGGTGTATCATCAGTTAATATCAATAAAAATCTATTTAAATTGATGAGTCAAATGGATTTAGAAATTGAAGATCAAGAAGCACAAGAAATGCTGGAAATGATTAATCAACTCGAACACATTCAAATATTTACTACATCTGACCCAAAAACTATGGCAATGCTAAATAAAGATGCAGCTAGCTATATGAAAAGTCAAAAACTAGAAGAGTTGATGAACATTAATGGTGAAGATGGAAAAAAAGTAAAGTTTTATTTTAGACCAGGTAAAAATGAAGAAATAGTGAAGCAACTCTTTATGCACATTAACGATCTAGACGAAAGTTTAGTAATTATGATTGAAGGCAATGTAAACCTATCTCAGATTGGTAAATTAGCAAAAGAATTTAACCTGCCAGGTTCCAAAGAATTTAACAAACTTGAAAAAAACAACTAATATGATTTCTTTATTTACAAAAATAGCTCTAATGTTTACTATTTTGTTGTTAGTTTCATGTTATACAGAACCAAGCTTACAGCGTTATTTTGTTGATAGTAGCGAAAATAAGGTTTTTCAAAATATCAGTTTAAGTCCACAAAGTTTTATTAAAAATGCAGAAAGCTTAAGCGAAGAAAACAGAGCACAATTAGAAAATATCACAAAACTTAATGTGTTAATGTTGAAAAATGATTCAAAAAACGATGTTTATGAAACCGAGTTAAATAAACTGAATAAAATTTTAAAGCAAGAGCAATACAAACCGCTTTTAAATGCTGGTGAACCTAGTAAAAGTATGGAAGTACTTTATGTTGGAGAAGGAAAACAAATAAAAGAAATCATATTTTTTGGTAACGATAAAAGTACGGGGTTTGTAGTTGCTCGTGTACTTGGCAATGATTTAAGTCCAGAAAACATTTACAAAATCATGCTTTTAGGCAATCAGCTAGATATGAGCGAACTAAGCAAAATAATAGGAGATTTCACCCAAGGGTAAATTTGAATTACTTATAAATGTTCTCGTTGTTCTTTATAATCATATTGTAAATCTTCATGAACAGCGTTTATTTTTTTATCGAGCATGAGTAAATTTCGCTCATATAAATTAGATAAGCGTTTATCTTTTAATACATTCGGTTTTAGTTTAAGCATTTCTGCTAAAAAATGAAGTAAAAGCTCAATTTCAGTCGATTTGTTTTTAGAAAAACGAATGTATTTTTTTGTTTCCTTAAGTAGTTTCCTAACAGATTTTCGCATCCAATAGTAATTTTTATTATTAATTTCTTCAAATTGTTCAGCGATGTGTGTTTTTATGTGAGCTACAAATTCAGATTCATTTTCAGCATCGAATAATAAATAATGTAATAATTCTTTGTTTTCAACTTTATGCTTAGCTATGCGAAGTATCATTTCAATTAATTGATCGCGCGAACTAAATTGTAATTCTTTCTTGATGTTGACAAGTTTAGGAGCTGTCATAAGATTTCATTTTAAACGAAAATACATTAAATTATAATTTCCGTATATTATTTTGAAAGCTTATTACAAGCAAATATTAGGCTTGTTAAAAATATACTCGTTTCACTCTATAATTTATATTATGTTAAATAGTAAAATATAAAATAAAGAAGCTTGGTTTGATTCCCTAACTTCCTATTGTTTATCATAATATCATTCTTCTATTGGCTTACCTAAACATTTCGTTTATTTTAGATCTTAGTTTTCTATTATAATCTTCGAATAGCCAGTCCCTATAATTTTTTGTGTTATTAATAATACATTTTGAATATTGCGAAATGCGGTCTTGTATGTCATCTTTTAATTCTCTCGATAAAATTCGGGCATCGAAAACATCTTCAGAATTTTCAACACACATTTGAGCATGTTGATTTACAGATTCTTCTAATACAAGCTTGGATTTCTCTCCGTTATTTACCGTTTCATCGTAACGCTTTTTTATATCGAAACCAATATTTTCGGTATTTTTGAACAATTCTCGTACTTCATCGGGCATAACATATCTAAACTGACTTTCAATTTCTTCGTCAGATACCATATTATCTAAAAAGTAATCTGGATTTTTAAAGATTAATTGCCAATCTACATTTGCATCCCAAGGACCAAATCTCGCTAAATTGTTTCCAAGATCAATAACATTAAAATAATCTTTGTTATCTAATTTTCTAGATCCCCTTCCAATCATCTGGAAATAAAGTGTAAGCGATTTAGTTGCTCTATTTAAAATAATATTTTTAACCGTAGGTTCGTCAAAACCTGTAGTTAAAATACTTACTGATGTTAAAATAGCATCCGGTTTTTCATGAAACCATTTTAAAATATCGCTTCTTTCTTTTTTAGAGTGCGTATTATCTAGATGTTTTATTTCGTAACCTGCTTCTTTAAAAGTTTGGTAAACGTACCACGAAGTATTAATACCATTATTAAAAATAAGCGTCTTCTCCCCTTTGCATCGCTCTTCGTAAGCCTGCATTAGTTTGGTTTGCATATTCATGTTGGTATACAAATCTTCTGAAGATTTTACTGTGTAGTCTCCATTTATACCAACTTGTAGTTGACTTAAACCCACATCGTAGGTATACATATTTGCTTTTGCTAAAAAACCTTGTTCAATTAAAGAAGAAATAGAATCACCTACAATTAGTTTATCGTAATTCCTATTCATAGGTAATTTAATGTTCGAACTTAAGGGAGTTGCGGTAACACCTAGCACAAAAGAGTCTTCTACATGCTTAAACAGCTTAGTAAACGAATTGTAATGTGCTTCGTCTATAATGGTTAAACCAATATTATCTACATTGAGTTTTTCTTCGTTTAATCGATTATTTAAAGTTTCGACCATAGCCACAAAACACATGTAATCGTTCCCGTCGGGTAATTCTTTAACTTTACTGTTAATAATTTTGTTGCGCACACCAAATCCCTTGAGCATTTTAGAAGTCTGTTTACACAATTCAATACGATGTGTAAGTACAAGTACTTTTTTTCCTTTTTTTTCTATATAACGACGTACAATTTCAGAAAAAACAACAGTTTTGCCACCACCAGTTGGTAATTGGTAAAGCAGATTATAGTTGTCTGGATAATTCTCTATATAATCAAAAATCTTCTGCAGATCTCGTTCTTGGTAGTTGTATAGCTCCTTCTCTTCAGTTTCTCTAGACATAAAATGACTGCTTGTTCTAATTTTGATTTTGCAAAAATACGTACTTTAAAAGCTATTCTGAAAGCTTTACACATAAATTATAAAGTAAAGTTTTTAAAATAATTGCTTACAATAGACCAAAACCAGTACTAAAAAATTATTTTTGTTACCTGATAATTTAAACCGATAACTTTGGAAAATAAAAAAGCACTTAAATTAATTAAATTAATTGTTGAAGAATTAAATAGCAACGGTATTAAAGTTGAAAAACAACTCGAAAATCTGAAGAACTTACGGGCTTTAGCTGTAGAAGAAGAGCTTCCGGTTGTAGCAAAAACACTGCGTTTAGTTTATGAACATTTAGAAGAATATGAAACTTTTGTAGCTCCTATTCCTCAAGAAGAAATATTTAATGATGAAGGAGAATTAGAAGAGCAAGAAAAAATTACAGGCTCAGATAGTTTGGTTTACCTTATGAATTTAATTAAAAACTGTGAGAATAAACTGAATCTTTCCGAAATTAGAGAGTATAACACCTACTTAGAAGAGTTTTCAATTTAATACAATATGGGAAGAGCATTCGAATTCAGGAAAGCACGTAAAATGAAACGCTGGTCTGCTATGGCTAAAACTTTTACTCGCCTAGGCAAAGATATTGTTATGGCTGTAAAAGAAGCTGGACCAGATCCAGATACCAATTCTAAGTTGCGTGCGGTTATCCAAAATGCCAAGGCTGTAAACATGCCCAAAGATAATATAGAACGTGCCATAAAAAGAGCATCAGACAAAAACCTAGGTGATTTTAAAGAAGTATTGTTTGAAGGTTACGCACCACATGGCATAGCCATATTAGTTGAAACCGCAACGGATAACAACAACCGAACTGTTGCTAACATTCGTTCGTATTTCAATAAAAGTAATGGAAACTTGGGAACTTCTGGGTCTGTTGAGTTTATGTTCGACCATGTTTGTAATTTTAAAATACAAGCTCAAGACTCTATTGATGTTGAAGAATTAGAACTAGAACTGATTGATTTTGGTGTTGAAGAAATATTTTCAGAATCAGAAGAAAATGCCATTGTAATGTACGCTCCATTTGAGTCTTATGGAAATTTACAAAAAGAACTAGAGAATAGAAATTTTGAAATAATTTCTTCGGGATTTGAGCGTATTCCACAAACCACAAAAGAACTTAGCGAAGAAGAAAAGGAAGAAGTAAACAAGCTCCTAGAAAAAATTGAAGAAGACGATGATGTGCAGAATGTTTATCACAATATGCTAGAAGAATAAAAAAAAATCCTGAATATTATTCAGGATTTTTTTTTTTACTAATTTGACTATTAAAGTTATTAATAAATTGAAATTGATTTGTTTCTTAGTTAACAACTCTAATTAATTTACATCCCGTACAAATACAATAGAAAATGTAAACTGGGAAATACAATAATTAATGAATGAGCTAAGTAACTGCATTTGATGATTTGATAAGGATTACTTCATCATTTCGTCAAAAATAGATCTCATCAAGCGAGTTTTATCATTTAAACTTTCCTCCATAGATATCATGGTTTCGGTTCGATAAACACCGTCAATATCATCTATTTTAAAAATAACTTGCTTTGCGTGTTCAGTATTTCGAGCACGTACTTTACAGAATAAATTGAATTTTCCTGTAGTAATATGAGCAACCGTTACATAAGGAATTTCATTAATTCTATTTAAAACAAATTGAGTTTGCGATGTTTTTTCTAAAAATATACCAACATAAGCTATAAATGAATAGCCTAATTTCTGATAATCTAAGGATAACGAAGATCCAGTTATAATTCCTGCTTCTTCCATTTTTTTAACACGCACATGTACTGTACCTGCAGAAATAAGTAACTTCTTAGCAATATCAGTAAAAGGTGTTCGTGTGTTGTCGATTAGCATTCCTAGGATTTTGTGATCCGTTTCGTCTAATTTAAACTTTGCCATTTTAAACTTTTTAAATAATGAATTGACAAAATTAGATATATTTTTTAAAAATACTGCAACTTATTTTGGATTTTTAACCATTTTTAATGAAAAAAACTTTGTTTTTGTACGAATATTATGAATTATTGTATTCAATACTGGCAGTTTGTTTACTTTATCTTCATTTATAAAAACCAATTCATCTTCTACTAAAATAGTTTGATGTGCAAAGTAACTTGTGTTTTCTTCCATTCGTATTAATTTAGGCACAAATATTACATGTTCGTTTTGCAGGTGTTCTTCATACTGTACAACAAAGTCTAAGCATTTTCCCTTATAACTTACTTCTTTTAAAATCACATCCACAAAAAGCTTCTGGTTTTTAGGAATGTTCATATATAGTTTATAGGGTATGTTTTTATAACTTTCAGTAGTAAATTGTTTTAGTAATTCTACATAAGCTAAAAAAATAAGTTTTCGAGTTTCTGTGCGTTGGTAGTCTCCAGGAAAATGACCAGCTTCAAATAAAATAGTTGGTGTACCTAATCCTTGAAAATAATCGCCTGTACAATTGGGGTTAAAAGCATCATCATAAGTTCCAATTTGCTTAGGAATAAAGGAGTTTAAGGCATTCTGTAAACCAACAATTAACTGCATACTAGTTTTTCTTGAAGAAGTGATTGAGCGTGTTTCGTTTACTGCAGGAGCTAAAAATGAAACAATTGCGGGTTCATTTGCATTCCCCGCACTAAAAATACTTCGTTGACCATGCAGGTTTAAACATAAATCAGGTTTAATTGTGTTGTAAAGTTGATGCAAAGCTTTCATTTCTGGTTGTGTTGCTTGCAAAGCATCGCGATTTAAGTCTACTCCATTTGCATTAACTCTCGTATAAGCTTTTGTACCATCTGGATTTAGGGAGAAAACCATGTTAAGCTGAACCTGTTTAGAAATTTCTTTTACAAATTCATGTTCTTTTTCCTGATCCAAAAAATGCACTAAATCAATAAGCGATTTTGTGGTGGTGGTTTCATTACCATGCATTAAAGACCAAGCCATGATTTTTTTAACACCACTTCCCCATTGTACTGCATAAATAGGAAGTTGATTTACTGATTTTCCAATTGGGATTAGCTTAAATGCTTCAGGCAAGCTATTCATAAAACTATGGAGCTTATCTAGGGATAAATAGCGATCTGAAAACACATTGTCTTGGTAAAGATGATGACTAGTATGTAAACTTTTTAAATCCATAAAAATTGAAATGTTCACAAAAGTAAACAAAACATATTTTACAAATGTAAACACTTTTAAAAACCCAATTGTATATTTATGTAAACAATATACACATGAATCTGTAAGCACTAATCTATTTGACTTGGAAAACTTCCTATATGAAAATTTTTTAATGTTAAAGTATTCTATTTTAGTATTATAAAGTTTTTTATATCTAGTATAGATTTAATGCAAAAAGATCTATTTTTAAACATTAGTTGTAAGTTTCAATAGTCTTGTTTACATTTGTATATATTTGAATCAGGAAAATAGTGTTACAATGGTAAACAGTAAAGATTTTGCTAAACGCTTGGAAAAAGTATTTAGTTATTACGAATTAAATGCATCTTCTTTTGCCGAAAAAATAGATGTGGGTAGGGCTTCTATTTCTCACCTACTCTCTGGAAGAAATAAACCGAGTTTAGAATTTGTTTTAAAAGTTGTTAAGGCTTTTCCTGAAGTAGAACTGTATTGGTTGTTAAATGGTAAAGGAAGTTTTCCTGCTAAAAATGAAACTAACCAAAAGCAAAGCCATGCTCCAAATCAAGAAGTTTTTAGAGATACCAATAAAACTGTAGACTCCAATTCAGTAACCAATTCAACATCTTTTATGCCTGCTACGCCCATGCATACTCATAACAAATCAGATTCGGCTATTCGCGAAATTGAACGTATTGTAATTTTTTATAAAGACGGAACTTTTGAAGCTTTTAACCCAACAAATCATGCGTAATATCTTTCTATTTGTCTAATTTTGTAAAAAAAAATGAAACCCTACTTCTACTCTACTTTATTCATCATTTCAAGTTTAAGTATGCATTCTTGCTATGCGCCAGAGCAAAATTGTGCTAAATTTCAACAAGGAACTTTTGAGTTTGAAGCGCTGGTTGAAGGTGAATTAAAAAAAACACGTTTTTTGCGAAATGAAAGTTTTGAAATTGAATATTACGAAGGAAAAACCGATACTGCTCAAATTAGATGGATCAACGATTGTGAATATGTACTTAAGAGCCAAGATCCTAAAAACAGACAGGAAGCACAAGCTATGCATTTTAAAATATTAACTACCGAAAACAATCAATACACCTTCGAATATTCTTTAGTTGGTAGCGACAACAAACAACAAGGAACTGCTTATAAAGTGGTTAATGATGACTAAACCTCGTAAAAACTAACGAGTTAATCTATCAATTATTTGTTCATGTTCAGGGTATTCTTCTAAAAGTTGCTTTTTATCAGCTAATTGAAAATCTTTAAAGTCAAATCCAGGAGAAACGGTGCAACCCACCAATGCATAAGCTTTTGTCTGTATCACTTCTGCTGCAAACCAAGTTTGGGCAGGTACTACAAATTGGGGTAATTCTCCTGCATTCCATGCATTACCTATTTTCTGCATCCTAAAAGTACCGTCGGGAGATATAAGGTGTAAATGAATGCAACTTCCTTCATAAAAATGCCATATTTCATCCTGACTCACTTTATGAAATGCAGAATATGCTTCATTAGTAATTAAAAAGTAAATACAGGTAGAAAAGTTTCTTTTCCCATCTAAATCTTCTACAAATACATTTTTATTACTGCGATAGGTTTCTTTAAAATATCCACCTTCTGGATGTTTTTGTAATCCTAACTTTTGGATAATGTAATCTGCTTTATTATGCATAGTTAAACTTATTTACTTGTTGTACTTCACCCGCTTTCATTCCTTCGCAAGTTTCATTGCCAATTCGGTAGCGTACCAAACGCAATGTAGGAAAACCCACCTTCGCTGTCATTTTTCGAACTTGCCTAAACTTGCCTTCATTTAGCGTAATGCTAATCCAAGATGTTGGACCGTGCTTTTCGTTACGTATGGATTTAGTACGTTTTGGAAAATCGGGTATGGTTTCTAATTTTTTCGCCTTGCAGCTTAAAGTTTGATAAGCTTTTCCATGAATATTGATTTCTACACCATTTTTCAATTTATCGATAGCTTCTTCATGAATTAATCCATCTACTTGCACATAATATTCTTTTTCTACTTTTTTGCTTAAAACTTCGTAACTCAATTTGCCGTCTGTTGTTAATAATAATAAACCTTCCGATGTTTCATCTAGTCTTCCTATAGCCATTGTAGCTTCAGGAAAATGAAATAATTCACCTAAAAGGTGTTTGTTTTTTCGAGTGTTTTGATTATAAACAAATTGGCTTAAATAGCCATAAGGCTTAAAGAGTTTAAAGTGGAAATGTGCTTTCAAAAATTTAAAATTATTTTACTTTTATTACAAATTTAAAAAGATTATAAGGCTTAAATTAGCAAATCTGAATTAATTTGAAGCATATTAAAATGAGAGAACTGATTGAAGAGAATTACGCTCATATTTTTGAAAAAGATTTAATTACTGAAATTATTGAAGTGGGTACGTTAAAAGATGTACCTAAAGGTGCTGAAATGATGCAAATTGGACAATATATAAAGTCTATGCCATTGTTATTAAATGGTGCCATTAAAATACTTCGGGAAGATAACGATGGTTTTGAATTGTTACTTTATTATATTGAAAAAGGAGAAACCTGTTCCATGACGTTGAATTGTTGCTTAAATCAAAAGCGTAGCGAAATAAAAGCAATAGCCGAAAAAGACACAGAATTAGTAATGGTGCCTATTCAAAAAATGGAAGAATGGATGGGAAAATACCGATCTTGGAGAAATTTTGTTTTAAATAGTTATAACGAAAGAATGGATGAGCTCCTAGAAGTTGTAGATGTTATTGCTTTTAAAAAAATGGATGAGCGTTTGTTAGAGTATTTAAAAAACAAACTAAGATACAGCGAAGACAAAATAATTAAAAACACACATCAAGAAATTGCCTACGATTTGCATACATCTCGGGTTGTAATTTCTCGTTTATTGAAGACTTTAGAGAAAAATGGAAATATTATCTTACACCGCAACTCCATAGAAGTTGTGCACATTAATTAACTTGTATATTTTTTTAAAACTACAGCTGCATTAACATCTCCAAAGCCAAAACTTGCTTTTAATACATGAGTTATTTCGGTTTTGATACTTTCTTTTGGAAAAACTTCGTGGGGTAAAATTTGAACTATTTCTGGATGAATTTCCTGCAAATTTAAATTTCCAAAAACGAAATTATATCGAATTTGCAAGATAGAAGCTACCAATTCTATACTTCCCGCAGCTGCTAACGGGTGACCTATCATTCCTTTTAATGAGTTGATTTTAGGAAATTTATCCTTATGAATTTGAAGTGCTTCATACCAATTTTTTATTTCGAGAGCATCCATTTTCGTACCTGTTAAATGGCCATTTATGGTATCGATTAGATTTGCATCTACTTTAGCATCAATTAAAGCATCTTTAATGCATTTTTGTACTGACTTTGGATTAGGTGCCGTCATACTTCCGCCTTGGCGTTGTCCACCAGAATTAATATTTCCTCCAAGAATCTCTGCGTAAATAGTTGCATTTTTTTCTAATGCAGAAGTTAAACTTTCTAACATAATAGCTCCGGCACCAGAAGATGGCACAAAACCACTGGCATCTTTGTCTAAAGGTTTAGATGCTTTTTCAGGATTTTCATTAAATTGGTTAGGTAAAATGCGTAAGGCATCGAAACCACCCCAAACATAAGGACCGCTATCGCTACAACTACCTACAAGTGCACGTTTTGCTTTACCATTTTTAATGCGTTCATAACCCATTAAAAGGGCTTCGGTTCCTGTTGTACAAGCAGAAGAGTTTGTGGTTACTTGGTTTCCTGCTCCAATTTTCCCACCTAAATATGCTGAAATTCCACTTGCCATAGTTTGTACTACACTTGTACTGCCTAAGCGTCTTACCTTGGCCGCATCAATTAAATGAAAAGCTTCATGAAGTTTATCTACTCCTAAGATTCCTGTTCCAAAAATTACAGCTGTATCATAATCAATGTGGTTTGCTAAACGCTTAAGTTTTGCATCTTCATAAGCTTGTAAACCTGCAATTACTCCATAAATTAATCCAGTAGCTTTTAATCCTTTTTGTTCTAATTGTGAAAAATACTGATTCAATAGTTCTTCATCTATATTAGGAATACCTGCAATTTGACAACTAAATTTTAATTTTTCTAGTTTGGGTATAAAAGCTATACCGCTTCGCATTTCGACTAAAGCTTTATAAAAATTTGCTAAACCAACGGCATTTGGTGCCGCTACTCCCATTCCTGTTACTACTACTCTATTCTGCATTGTTATTATTAGTTTTAGTAAGCATTCCTGCAAGGGTTCCTTTAGCTATTAGTTGTTGATTAGCTAAACGTATTTCAATATTTACTTTCATTTTATTAAACCTAAAGTAAACTAAATTTGCTTTAACCCAAACGGTTTCATTGGGGTAAACTGGTTTAAAAAAATCAATTTGGGTTTCTGTTAAAGCAATAAAATGCCGATGTATTTGTGTATTAAGGTCTCCTATTAAATACAAACCTAAACAAGCGAGTCCGATTTGAGCAGCACATTCGGTTAAAATTACGCCTGGAGTTACTGGCTTATCTTTAAAATGTGCTGCATAAAAGCCCAGATTTTCTGAAAAAAAATAACTGCCAAGTATATGTTTTTCAGACACTTCTGAAATTTTATCGACAAATAAAAAGTCTTTTCCGTAGGGTAATTTCGAAATTAAATCCATAAATTTATATCAATTCAACTAATATTCACTTTTTTAAAGTCTTACACAATTAAATAAAAAGCTTTTATCAATTTTGTAACAATTTTCTTTTGTTTTCGTCCTATTTATAAACAAATTTAATTGGAAACAATCTTATCAATACACCAACTCACTAAATTTTATGGTAAAAACAAAGCCGTAGACCAGGTCAGTTTTAAAATTGAAAAAGGCCATGTTTACGGTATTTTAGGACCAAATGGAAGTGGTAAGTCTACCACTTTAGGCATGATTTTAAATGTAGTAAACCCTAGCAGTGGATCTTTTTCTTGGTTTAATGGAAATTTAAATACACACGATGCTTTAAAGAAAATTGGAGCTATTATCGAGCATCCCAATTTTTATCCAAACATGTCTGCAATTGAAAATTTAGAACTTGTAACTAAAATTAAGTGCTTAACTCATCCCAACTATCAAGAAAAACTCGAACTTGTAGGTTTATGGGATAGAAAAAACGATGCTTTTAAAACCTATTCATTAGGTATGAAACAGCGTTTAGCCATTGCTTCAGCTCTTTTAAATAATCCCGAAATTTTAATTCTAGATGAACCCACCAACGGTTTAGATCCACAGGGAATTCATCAAATACGTGCAATTATTCAAAAAATAGCCGCGCAAGGAACTACAATTTTATTGGCTTCACATTTGTTAGATGAAGTTGAAAAAATATGTTCTCATGTAATCATTTTACGCAACGGTAAAATGATTTACGATGGTAGTGTTGATGCGATGAATGCCAGCCATGGTTATTTTGAAGTTGCAGCTGAAAACAGTGAAAAGTTAGAAGCATTTGCAAATCAAAATGAAGCATTCGAAACGGTAATAAAATTACCTAATAATCTGTATAAGTTAATATTAAACAAACCAATGGAAGCTGATACTTTAAATGAAATGGCTTTTAAAAATGACCTTGTATTAAGTCACTTGGTTAAACGAAAAGAAAGTTTAGAAGAAAGTTTTTTAAACCTAACCAAAAACGAAGCCCAACATGCGTAGATTACTCTCAATTGAATTGTTTAAACTTAAACAGAGTCGTTCGGCTAAAATACTAAGTATTATTTATTTTGTGCTATTTACATTTACAGCCCTTTTTGCTACTATTAATTTCGATTTTGGTAGTATCAATTTTAGAATAGCCGACCAAGGTATTTTCAATTTTCCGTATATCTGGCATTTTAACACCTATATTATTTCCATCATTAAAATACTCTTGGCTATCGTTATGATTTCGATGATTACTAACGAATATAGTAACCGAACTTTAAAACAAAATTTAATTGATGGCTTAAGTAAAAAGGAATTTATTCTCTCTAAATTTTATGCAATTGTCTTATTTTCCTTAGCTTCTACTCTGCTTGTTTTTGTTGTTTCTCTCGTTTTAGGACTTATTTTTTCAGACTATACCGAAATTGGAATTATTTTTTCTGAATTAGAATACATCTTGGCTTATTTTGTAAAATTGGTTAGTTTCTTTTCTTTATGCATGTTCTTAGCCATTTTGGTTCGCAAGTCGGCTTTTACTTTGGGTTTTGTTTTTCTAATTTATTTAGGTGAATCTATTTTGGGTGGTATTTTGCGTTTTCAAGCTGAAGACTTTTTATTTATAGCAGATTATTTTCCTTTAAATTCTATGAGTAACTTAATTGTTGAACCATTTACTAGGTTAGGTATTGTAAAATCGGCAACAGCACAAATTAATCCAGATTTTGTGAAAGATTATACAATAAGTTTATTCAAACTCATTATTCCTGTAATTTGGACTTTCATTTTTGTTTGGGGAAGTTTAAACCTATTAAAGAAACGAGATTTATAATTTTTTCGCTTTTAAATACTGTTAAACTTAACAATATCTTCAACAAAGTAAATTGAATTTTTACATTTGTTAAAAAAAGTTGAAAAGCTTATTTCTTTTATTTCTTTTAATTTTTTCTGTCTCTTCTTTCTCTCAAGGCGAAGCAAATAATTGGTATTTTGGTCAATTTGCCGGGGTAACTTTTAATACAAATCCGCCAAGCTCCTTAAATAATGGACAATTAACTACATTAGAAGGCTGCTCATCGATTTCAGATTCAGCTGGAAATTTAGTTTTCTATACAGATGGTAGAACGGTCTGGGACAAAGAACATAACATTATGCCCAATGCAGATTATTTTAATGGCACCGGATTAATGGGCGACCCTTCAAGTACTTCTAGCGGATTAATTGTTCCGCATCCAACAAATCCAAACTTATATTATATTTTTACGGTAGATGAGCCACATCACAACAATGCGAATGCTTATCCTAATCAAGGTCCAGCTGATATAAATGGAAACTCTATACCCTTTTACGATGAAGGTTTCCAATTTACTATACCACAAGAAGACGATGGTTATAATCATGGGTTTAATTACAGTTTGGTAGATATGAATCTTAGAAACGGTCTTGGCGATGTTATTCCAGACCAAAGAAACTTACATTTAGTAACATATGACGTAAATGATCCAGAAGAAATTAAATACAAATGTGCCGAAAAAATTACTGCAGTTGTAAACGACAATTGCAATTCAATTTGGGTAATTACACACTTTATCAATCGGTTTTATGCTTTTAGCATCGATGAAAATGGTGTAGACCCAAATCCAGTAATTACAGAAATTGGACCAACTATTCCTTTAAGTTCGTATCGTCGTGGTGCTCTAGGTTACTTAAAAGCTTCTCCTAATGGTGAAAAATTAATAGTTGCTAATCTTCAGAATGCCAATTCGGGTCAGAATACTGGAAACATCTATTTATACGATTTTAATAATGCTACTGGAGAACTAGAAAATCCTCTGCTTTTAAAAGACAATACATTAGCTTATGGGGTTGAATTCTCTCCAAATTCTAAAGTTGCTTATGCGACTTCTACTGGAGATTTACTGCAATGGAATATAGAAGCAGACGACATCCTTAGTACCGAATATGTAGTACAAAATACAACAAATCTTGGTATTGCCATTCAATTAGCGCCTAACGGAAAAATATATTTTCCGCAACAACAAACATCATTATTAAAGGTTATTAATTCTCCCAATAATTTAGGGGAAAGTATGGGACTTTCAGATAGTCTTGATGATGGTGCTATTGATTTAGGAGAAAATATAGCTAGCATTGGTTTACCACCTTTTATACAATCTATTTTTACCTCCAGAATTGGTCTTTTAGAAGAAGGTGATACAAATCAAATAAAAACCCAACTAAAGCTTTGTGAAGGCGAAACTTTTGAGTTATCCTATACGCATGAAACTTCTGCAACTTACCAATGGTACGAAAATGGAGAGCCTATTGAAAATGAAACATCTTCCACTTTAGTAATTCCTTTAAATTTAGATAGTACAGAAAACTTAAATTATACCTTAGATGTTTTTCCAGATGATGGAGAATGTGCACTCTCAGGAATTGCCAATGTATTAATTGAACCATTACCCCAAATCCAAAATGCAAGCATTAATAAATGTGTAACAGATATAGACGATTTTTCATCAGAATTTAATCTCAACGATGCGCAAGAAAATGTATTAACTAACAACTTAAATTCAAATGATTTTATTTTCTCGTATTTTCTAACCGAAGAAGAAGCTTATGTCGATGAAAATGCTATTCAAAATGAAACAGAATTTACTTCTTTTAATGATACAACAATATTTGTTCGTGTAGAAAATGAAGTGCCAAATTGCTTCTCTGTTTCTGAAATCACTCTTCGTGTAACCGATTACACAGAAGGAGAAACCTATGATTTATTGCGTTGTGACGATAATTTAACAGGAATACAAAACTTTGATTTATCTGAAATTGAAAATAATATGGGTGCTGAAATATCTGGCTATTACGAAAGTATAAATGATGCACTTAACCAAAATAACAGTATTCTAAACTTTCAAACGTATACGAATGAAGAAAGCTATGCAAATGAAGTTTATTATCGCATCGAAAACAATACCTGTAGTACGATTGGTAAAGTAAATTTAACAGTATTTAATTTACCCATGCTTTCGGAAAGTTTTAATTACACATATTGTTTAGATAGTTATCCTGAAACCATTGAAATTAAACCAAATATAAATGAAAATGAAGCTGATTTATACAGCTACTTTTGGCCACATTCAAACCAAACCACTTACCAAGTAAATATAAATGAAGCTGGAAATTATAGTGTATTAGTAACAGACCTAGATACAGGCTGTGAAGCCATTCAACAAATTGAAGTAACTGGGGTTAATCTGGCTAGATTTAGCTTAGTAACACAAGATGCAACCCGTTATGATAATTTTATTGAAGTTGTTATTCACGATGATAGTTTAAGTGAGTATGAGTTTGCACTTAATGATCCTTTTGGACCTTTTCAAGATTCACCGCGTTTTGAAAACCTTGAACCTGGTTTTTACACAGTTTATGTAAAAGAAATAAATGGGTGTGGTATTATTAAAAGAAATGTTGCGCTACTAGGAATAATGCCTTACTTCTCACCTAATAACGACGGAATAAATGATTACTGGAAAGTTATTGGCCTAGATAATAATATTAGAGCTAAAATTAGAATATTTGATAGGTATGGGAAATTACTTCATGAGTTTGATGAAGCCAACACAGGTTGGGATGGCACCTATAATGGTAATTTAATGTTGAATAACGACTATTGGTATGCTATTCACTTAGATGATGGTCGAGTTTTGCGTGGAAACTTTACCTTGAAACGCTAAATACTTTAACCAAAAGCCTAATTTTTAAAGTAAGTGTTGTGTAAACTAAAAATTAACCGGTAAAAATCTATGCATATAACCTATAAGCATTTGTTAAATTCAAAAATCTACCTACTTATTCATCTACTTAGATTATTTTTGTTGAAAAAGGTGAATAAATATATAAGTCTTTTATTGCTTATTATTCCATTTTCTTTGCTTGCCCAAGGTGAAGCCAATAATTGGTATTTTGGAAATAAAGCAGGTGTAAGCTTTAATACAAATCCACCACTAGCTTTAACAAATGCTGAGATAAACACTATTGAAGGTAGCTCATCTATATCAGATACTTCAGGAAATCTATTGTTTTATACAGATGGTAGAACCGTTTGGGATAAAGAACACAATATTATGCCTAATGCAGATTATTTTGGTGGAACAGGCTTATTAGGCGATCCTTCTAGTACAATGAGTGCTTTAATTATTCCCCACCCAGGACAACCTAATTTATATTTCATTTTTACCGTAGATGAACCACATAAAGAAAATGCAAATGCTTACCCTAATCAAGGCCCTGGAGATAATAATGGGTTTCCACTTCCATTTTATGATCAAAGAGAGAATTTAACAGTTCCTCAAGCTGATGACGGTTTTAATAACGGGTTAAATTATAGTTTGGTAGATATGTCCTTAAGAAATGGCTTGGGAGATGTTGTTGCAGATAATAAAAACATTCACTTAAGAACTTACCAAGAAGAAAATTCAGAACATTTAAAGTATAAATGCTCAGAGAAAGTTACAGCCGTAGCTGGAGCAGATTGTAACACCATTTGGGTTATTACTCATTTTGTTGAACGGTTTTATGCTTTTTTTATAGATGAAAATGGTATTAATGAAGAGCCTGTTGAATCTAAACATCCACCAGCTATCGGACTTGAATATTATGGGGAAGCAGCATCGGGCATTTTAAAAGCTTCTCCAAATGGTCAAAAATTAGCTATGGCAACCACACAAACAATACCACCACTAGCTATATCTGGGTTTGTAAACCTTTACGATTTTGATAATTTAACAGGAGAAGTAAATAATCCTGTTGAAATATTAAATAATATGCGGCCTTATGGAATCGAATTTTCTCCAAATTCTCAAAAAGTTTTTGCAACTATTGGTAACGATATTGCTCAATGGGATTTAAGTAGTGGAAACCCTGCTGGATCTGTGTTTTTATTAAATACTGGAGAAAATCAATCTTCTTTACAATTTGGACCTGATGGAAAAATATACTCTGCAAGTGGTACTAAACTAAACGTAATTAATAATCCAAACGCTTATGGCGAAAACATGAATTATTCATCTTCATTTTTAGAAGGAGCAATTGATTTAGAAGGAAATAATGCTAATGTGGGCTTGCCAAACTTTTTACAGTCCATATTAAATTCTAGAGTAGATATTGTTGATGGAGATGGGATTGGCAATTCAACTGTTCAAAGCACTATTAGTATTTGCGATGGTGAAACCTATACCTTAGGTTACGAATATCCTGAAGCTGCTAGCTATCAATGGTACGAAAATGGAGAACCTATACTGGGTGAAACAAGTCCGTTTTTAACTATAAGTTTACCTGCTAACGAACAAGCTCCGTTTACTACAGCTTATACTTTAGATATTTTTCCTGAATCTGGAGATTGTAAACTTAGTGGTTTGGCAAATACCATTTTTGGTGAAGCCCCAGCAATCGAAAATGCTAGCTTGAGTCAATGCGCTTCGGGCTCTTCTTTTTTTAATTTTAATAATGCTAAAGAAGATTTAATTGCACCATCAGCATTAGGAGTAGATGACTTTGAATATGCGTATTTCGAAACATCTGAAGACTTACTTAATTATAATTCTATTCAAAACATCACGAATTATGAAAACCTAACTAATCCACAAAATATTATCGTAGAAATTACCAGTAAAGAAACTCGGTGTTCGAGTATTGCAGATTTACAATTAAATGTAATTAATAACGAAATTGAAGAAACTTTAGAAGTTGAATTAACCGAATGTGATACAAACTTAGATGGTTTTCAGGAATTTAACTTAGAATTAGTAGCCGAACAAACAAATTTAAATCCTACTAACTTTTATTTGAAAATAAAAGATGCGCTCGAAGATCGAAACAGAATAACCAACACTACTGAATTTAGTAATACAGAAGCTTATGCTCAAACTATATATTTTAGAGTTTTAGTAAATGGAAGTTGTAATGTTCTAGGAGTTTTAACATTAAGGGTGCAAGATTTACCTTTCACTTTCGAAGATAAAAAAGTATTCTACTGCATAGAAGATAGCCCAGACCCAATAACAATTTTTCCCAGTGTGCCCGAAAACGAAATTGATAATTATGAATATTTTTGGACTGCAACTAACCAAGAAGGTTATGCTATAGAAGTTAATGAAGCAGCAATTTATCAAGTTCAGGTCACGGCAATTGCTTCGGGTTGTGTATCTACTCAAAACATTAGTGTTGTAAACACAAGTACAGCTAATTTTCAGGTTCAAATTAAGGATGGAAAAGAAAAGGACAATAGCATTGAAGTAATTCTAGACGAAACTTTCAACACTAATAATTTTGAATATTCATTAAACAGTCCGACTGATGTTTATCAAGATTTTCCAGTTTTTCGTAATTTAACACCTGGAAATTATGAAGTATATGTAAGAAACAAATTAGGATGTGGAATTTCAAAACGAACTGTTCATGTTGTTGGGGCAATGTTGTTTTTCACTCCAAATAACGATGGAATTAATGATGTTTGGAATTTAGTGGGCTTGCCTAACAATCAAAATGCTGAGATATATATTTTTGATCGATATGGAAAATTACTCATAAAATTTAATGCTAAAAACTTTCCAGGTTGGGATGGTACTTATCATGGAAATTTGATGCCAAATAATGATTATTGGTTCAGAGCAAACTTAGATAATGGCAGAATTATAAAAGGAAACTTTACGCTAAAGCGTTAAAAGCAAATTTAGAAGCAGTAAAGCTTAGAGATAGTATTATTATTTGTTAAAATGTCTCGTAAACTTAACTGTATTGTTAATTATATTATTTTTGAATTAAAAATTGAAACTTCTCTATTTTATTGTTGTTTGTCTTTTTTTATCTACACAGATTAATGCACAAGGCGAAGCTAATAATTGGTATTTCGGCAGTAATGCTGGTATAACATTTAATACCAATCCACCTTCGGCCGTTTTTGATGGTCAGCTAAATACATTAGAAGGCTGTTCATCTATTTCAGATACAGGCGGAAACCTACTCTTTTATACAGATGGGCGTACAATTTGGGACAAAAACCATGATATTATGCCCAATGCAGATTATTTTGGAGGTACTGGTTTACATGGCGACCCATCAAGCACTTCAAGTGGTTTAATTGTGCCACATCCAACAAACACTGATATTTATTTTGTTTTTACGGTAGATGAACCACATCAAGATAATGCAAATGCTTATCCCAATCAAGGTCCAGCCGACCAAATCGGAAATCCGATTCCTAATTATGAAGAAGGTGAACAATATACCGTTCCTGAAGAAGACGATGGTTTTAACAACGGATTAAATTATAGCATTGTAGATATTAGCCTTAGAAATGGTCTTGGCGATGTTGTACAGGGAGAACGAAACAATCCGCTAATTACCTACGATGAAAATAATTTCAGCAATCAATCCTATAAATGTGCAGAAAAAATTACTGCTGTAATTGGTGCGGACTGCGAAACCATTTGGTTAATAACACATTTCATTAATAACTTTTATGCTTTTTTAATTGATGAAGATGGAGTTAATGAAAATCCAGTAATTTCTCAATTAGCCCCTACTATCGGTCTTGCTGGTTACCGAAGAAATGCCTTAGGTTATTTGAAAGCATCTCCCGATGCCGAAAGATTACTCATGGCGAACACACAAACAGCCAATACAGGCAATGCAAATGGAAATGTTTATTTGTACGATTTCGATAATGCTACAGGAATAGTTTCTAACCCATTGCAGTTAATTAACAACATTAGACCTTATGGAGTTGAATTTTCACCTGATTCAAAAAAGGCTTATGCAACTTCATCTATCGGTCAAGAAAATGCTTTAATTTATCAATGGGATTTAAATGCAGACGATATTTCTAGTTCTATTTACACCCAACTTACTGCCATGCTTCAAGCAACTGCTATACAATTAGGGCCAAACGGTAAAATTTATACACCACAAATTTCAACTGCAAGATTAAACGTTATTAATAATCCAAACGAACTTGGTGAAAACATGAATTATTCCAGTTCAACTTTAAACGGTGCAATTGCTTTACAAGGTTTTCCAGCATATTTTGGACTACCACCATTTATTCAATCAATTTTTACATCAAGAGTTGATATTATTACTGATGTATCCGAATCTAATGATCAGAATTTCATCATTGAAACTGAATTAAATTTGTGCGGAAGCGAAACCTACACTTTAGGATTTGATTACGAAGAACCTGCAACTTACCAGTGGTTTGAAAATGGACAAGCTCTAGATGGTGAGACAAGCCCAAATTTAGAAATAAGTTTGTCAGCTACTCTAATAGCACCTTACGAAACAGCTTACACTTTAGAAATTTTTCCAGAAAATGGAGAATGTAAATTAAGTGGTATTGCTAATGTTGTTTTTGGCGAAGTTCCTTCGCTCGATGATGCTACACTAGTACAATGTGTTAACGATTTCGATAACCAAACTGCAGTTTTTAATCTGAATAATGCAAGAGCAGATTTTATTACAAATACCGATTTAGCAGTAAATGATTTTGAATATCAGTTTTTTGAAACTGAAGATGATTTTGAAAATGAAACTCCAATTGAAGCAATTTCAAATTATGAAAACACTTCAAACCCCCAAACTATTATTGCTAAAATAATTAATACCTTTACACGTTGTTCTACTACAGTTAACCTAACTCTAATAGTCGATGATGTAGAAGGCACCGAAGAAATAGACTTATTTGTTTGCGACGATAATTTAAATGGCATACAAGAATTTAATTTAGAATTAGCTGCTAATGAAACTAGCTTCACACCTACTTCATTTTATAGAAGTATAAATGATGCCTTGCAAGATGTAGATAGAATAAATAATACAACCAATTTTATTAATACAGAGCCTTATTTGCAAACCATTTATTTTAGAACTTCCGAAGGTGATGGCTGTGGCATTCTTGGTATTCTAGATTTAAGGGTTAATAATTTACCATTTGAATTTGATGACCAGCAAGTTTTTTATTGTGTAGAAGATAGCCCTAATCCAATTCAGATTGCTCCTAGCGTGCCTGAAAACATAATCAACAATTATGAATATTTTTGGCCAGCCACAAATCAAGAAACTTTTGCAATTAATGTGAATGAAACGGGTACTTATCAAGTTTTAGTAACTGAAATTGCAACAGGTTGTTCTTCTCTTCAAAATATAATCGTATCCAATTCTGGTTTACCATCTTTCAATGTTTTGGTAGATGATGGCGACGAAGAAGCCAATAGCCTTTTTATTGAAATAAATGAAAATGATAGTCTTGGAGATTACGAATTTGCAATAGAAGATCCTAGCGGTCCTTACTCCGATAATAGACTTTATGAAGATTTACCTCCCGGTTTTTACGATGTGTTTATTCGCGATAAAAATGGTTGTGGTATTGCTAAACGAACCGTCGGTTTAATCGGATTAAGACAATTTTTTACGCCCAATAACGATGGAATAAACGACACTTGGAATGTGGCAGGTTTATCAGCAAACCGTAATGCTATAGTACGTATTTTCGATCGCTTTGGTAAATTACTTATCCAATTTACTGCACAAAATCGCCCTGGTTGGGACGGCACTTACAATGGTAAACTCATGCCGAATAATGATTATTGGTATGCGGTAGAGGTAGACGATGGCAGAGTTTTAACAGGTAATTTTACGTTAAAACGCTAATTTTTATCTTCCTTAAACCATTTGTTAATACTGCAGTCATTACTAGTATTAGATTGTATTTTTGCCCCTAAAATATTCGTGTAGCTTTGAAGCATTTTTTATTTCTATTTTTAGCCTTATTCACTTTGTGTAATCATGCTCAATTTATTGAAGCTGATCATACGGCTTTTTCAGACCAATTGCTAATTGAAGAAGTATTATTCGATAACTCCAATTGTGTTGAAGACATTCAAATCATCAATACTGTTTCTGCTAATTTTCAAGATGGAATGAAAAGCTATGGCTATTTTTCAACTCCTTCTAACTCTACTTTTCCTTTTGAACAAGGTATTGTTTTAAGCACTGGAAGATTAGACAATACCGAAGGTCCTAATTCTTCTTTAAGCGATGATGATGCAGATAATTGGGGCGAAGATTTAGATTTAAGAAACGCCTTGAATATTCCTGACAACGAAGTGCTGACTAACGCAACTAGCATTACTTTTACATTTACCCCTAAAGCTAGTCAATTGAGTTTCGACTACATTTTTGCTTCAGAAGAGTATCAAGAAAATAATGCTAATACGTGTATTTTTTCAGATGTTTTTGCTTTTTTAATTCGCCCGATGGAAAATGGACAAGCAATTTCTCCCTATCAAAATATTGCAGTTGTGCCCAATACTAATATTCCTGTAAAAGTAACCACAGTTCGACCTGAAATCCCAAACGGATGCCCAGCTGAAAATGAAGAGTGGTTTGGACAGTTTAATCAATCTGGTGGTGCGGCAGCTGTTTCTCCAACAAATTTTAATGGACAAACTCAGGTTCTTACAGCTATAGCTGAAGTTATTCCTAACCAAACCTACGAAGTAAAATTAGTTATTGCAGATGAAGCTAATTACCGATATGATTCGGCTGTTTTTTTAGAAGGCGGAAGCTTCGAAGTTGGGGTAAATTTAGGTTTAGACCGAACAAACGATAGAGCTATTTGCGAAGGAGATGAAGCTTTATTAGACGTAAGTGAAGATAATCCAACGGCAGTAAATTGGTTTTTTAATGGAAATTTAATTCAACAAAATCAAGATACTTTAAGTGTTTCTGAAGCAAATTTTGGAGCTGGCACTTATGCTGTTGAAGCTACCTTAGCCAATGGCTGCATCGCTACTGATGAAATTGAAGTGGAGTTTCAAAGTAATGCACAACCCGATCCGTTTAGTATTGTTACTTGTGGTGAAGCAAACGACTTAGATGTAACTTACAACTTAACCGATATAGAAAATGAAGTCGATGCGCTTCCTAATAATTTTAATATTAAGGATTTTTATTTAACTGAAGCAGATGCTATCATTGAAACAAATGCGATTGATAACCCTACTTCTTTTTCACCAAATACTCAAAACTTCGATGTATTTGTTCGTTTAGAAAATATTGGCGGCTGTGAGCTTATTGTTCCCATTATTCTTCAAAATAACGCATTTGAATTTGATGGTCTTCGCTTCACAGAATGTCCAGACCCTTCTGTAAATGAACTTTCATTCAATACAGGTCAAATTCGAAATTCTATTCTTAATTTAATCGGAGAACAAGTAGATCAAGTTGCTATTTTTCCTTCTAGATTTGATGCTCTACAAAATGCTAATGAAGTTTTAGCCGATAATTTTTCAATTGATATAGCAAACTTTCCTCAAACTTATTACGCGCGTTTGCAAAATCCTGGCGAATGTCAAGGCTTAGTTCCTATAGAATTAAATGTAATTGATAGACCAGAATTCGAAAACACAACTACAAATCTAATTTTATGTAGGCAAGACGAAACATTGACTTTAAACCCAAGATTGATTAATGGAAATGAAAATGTGCAATTTGAATGGAATACAGGTGAAACTTCACAAAATATAACGCTTTCAAATGCTGGAACTTATACCTTAACAGCTACAAAAACTTCAATAAATGAAGGTGAATCCATTACTTGTAGTAATCAAATTTCATTTACTGTAGAATTGGTAGGTATAGAAAGTATTCAAGTGCAAATCATAGGTAATCCAAACCAAACACAAACCGCAATAATTGAAGCTTTTCCTGATGGCGATTATTTGTATTCCTTAAATTCTACAAGTCAATTTCAAGAAAATAATGTATTCGATATCAATCAAGTAGACAATGTTGTTTATATCCAAGATACAAGTGGATGCGGAATTGTAGCTCGTTCATTTACGGTAATTGATTTGCCCGAGTTTTTTACACCAAATAACGACGGAATTAATGATGCATGGCAACCACGTGGAATTCAAAATGAAAATGCAAATCTAAAATCAGTTCAAATATTCGATCGTTTTGGAAAATTGATGATTAATTTTGGACCTGGTGGAAAATGGGATGGCACTTATAATGGTAAACCCGTTCCGCCCAACGATTATTGGTATAAAGTAAATTTTAGAGATGGCCGAGTTTTTACAGGAAACATAACCTTAAAGCGTTAAACATGAAGTTTGAATTGAAATCTGAATTTAAACCTACTGGCGACCAACCTTCAGCCATCAAAAAACTAACCGATGGTTTACTTGCTAATGAGACTTACCAAACTTTACTCGGAGTTACAGGTTCGGGTAAAACCTTTACGGTGGCAAATGTGGTACAAGAAGTGCAAAAACCAACTTTAGTTTTGGCGCATAACAAAACCTTAGCCGCACAATTATATGCAGAATTCAAGGCTTTTTTTCCTGAAAACGCAGTAGAATATTTTGTTTCCTACTACGATTATTATCAACCTGAAGCTTATATTCCATCTAGTGGAACCTATATAGAAAAAGATCTTTCTATAAATGAAGAAATAGAAAAATTGAGATTAAGCACCACTTCTTCCCTACTCTCTGGCCGTAGAGATGTATTGGTAGTTGCTTCGGTTAGTTGTTTATATGGAATTGGAAATCCAGCTGAATTTCAAAAAAACGTAATTAATATTGAAGTTGATCAAGAAATTTCAAGAACGCACTTGTTACGAAGATTAGTACAAAGTTTATATTCCCGTACTGAAGCTCAATTTAACCACGGAAACTTCAGAATTAAAGGTGATACCTTAGATGTTTTTCCAGGCTATGCTGACCATGCGTACCGCATTCACTTTTTTGGTGATGAAATTGAAGAAATTGAAGCTTTCGATCCGCAAACTAATGAGATTAGGGCGAAATACGATAAATTAAATATTTATCCAGCCAATATATTTGTAACTTCTCCTGATGTCTTAAACCAAGCCATCGACCAAATTGCCATAGATTTAGGAAAACAAATAGAGTATTTCAAAGAAATTGGGAAACCACTTGAAGCTAAACGAATTGAAGAACGCACAAATTTCGATTTAGAAATGATAAAAGAATTGGGCTATTGCAGCGGAATTGAAAATTATTCGCGCTATTTAGATGGTAGAAAACCAGGTACTCGCCCATTCTGCTTACTAGATTATTTTCCAGACGATTATTTAATGATTGTAGACGAAAGTCACGTTACGATTTCGCAAGTTGGTGCCATGTTCGGCGGCGATCGCTCTCGAAAAGAAAATTTGGTAGAATATGGTTTTCGTTTACCAGCTGCAATGGATAACCGACCTTTAAAACTAGAAGAATTTGAAGCACTCCAAAATCAGGTGATTTATGTAAGTGCAACTCCAGCCGATTATGAGCTTCGAAAAACTGAAGGAGTTTATGTGGAGCAAGTTATTCGTCCTACAGGTTTACTCGATCCTGTTATTGAAGTAAAACCTAGTCAAAATCAAATAGACGATTTAATTGAAGAGATCGATATTCGTGTAAAAAAAGACCAACGTATTTTAGTAACGACCTTGACCAAGCGAATGGCAGAAGAATTAACAAAATACTTATCTCGTATAGACATCAGAACGCGCTATATACATAGTGATATCGACACTTTAGAACGTGTAGAAATCATGACTGATTTACGTAAAGGTTTGTTTGATGTTTTAGTTGGTGTTAATTTGTTGCGGGAAGGATTAGATTTACCCGAAGTTTCGTTGGTGGCGATTTTAGATGCTGATAAAGAAGGCTTTTTAAGAAGTAACCGAACCTTAACCCAAACCATAGGCCGTGCAGCAAGAAATATTGAAGGAAAAGCAATTTTGTATGCTGATAAAATTACGGACAGTATGCAAAAAACCATCGATGAAACGAAATATCGCCGAAACAAACAAATAAGTTATAACAAAGCGAATAACATTACGCCTACAGCCTTAAATAAATCTATTACAACTACTTTCAATAAAAAACCTGAACCTTATAAAATTGAAACTACACCTAATTTAGCCGCTGCTGAAGAAGCTGCCGAAGATTATAACATCAAAGATTTCGATTCACAGATTAGAAAAGTGCGTAAAGCTATGGAAAAAGCAGCGAAAGATTTAGACTTTATGGAAGCAGCTAAATACCGCGACCAACTAAAAATGTTAGAAGAAAAGAAGGCGGAATTAGACATTTAAGTCATCACTGAGTTTTTTAAATTCAAATGAAAAATTTATTCTAGTTATTGCTTAAGAGATTCTTCTTCAATTTGTAAGCTTACTCGCCTAGCCGAAGCAATTGCTGCATCCATATAACCAGGAAATTTGTCTGAAGTTTCAGTACCTGCAAAAAACAATTTATGATTAAAGTAGCCTTTTTTCAATAAAGAATGACCGTTATTATAATGCGGCTGTTGTATAAGCTCTACTTTTCCAACCAAATTATGAGCATTCCAAATCTGGTCTTCGTAAATACTGAAATTTTCTATTTGTTGACCAAAAAAATCTTTTAAATAGGCTAAAACTGCATCTTTACGTTCATTTTTAGTAAGTCTTGCAGCATACGGATGTAAAAAACCAGTAAAACCAAAACGATTTTCTTCTTTGTTAGTATGGTCATACATTTCGGTAACTATACCAACATGACTAAAAAACATACCAGATTGATTATTAGTTCGCCAAAAGGCTTGATTAAACTCCAACACAAATTTTATCGATCCCGCCATCCAAGTTTGTACTTTGGGTAAAAGTTGCATTAAATCATCTGCTAAACTTGGCTTAAATTGTATGTTCGAAAAGACCAATTGTGGTGGTATGCAAATTACTAACTGATGCGCTGTAAAAACTTCTTCCTTTTTAGAAGTGACTTCTACTCCGCTCGAAGTTTCTGTAATAGCTTGCACTTCGGTTTCTAATTTTATATCAACTGTTGTTAATTGTTTAAAAAGAGCATCAATAATACGTTCGCTTCCACCAGCAATTCGGTAAGTTGGCGGCTCTTGCTCGGGCACTTCAAATTGTTGTGGTGGTCGATTTGCTTCAGTATGAAATAATGAAATCCCTTTTCTGTACTGTGGGTATTTATCTATTCCCATTTCGTTTAACAAACCCAATAAATGCAAATGTTCTTTAGCAAACCAAGTTGCTCCTAATTCCATTGGTGTTTGTAATTTACCTACTATGGTTTTAATTCTCCCACCTACGCGATGCGTAGCTTCTAACAACTGTACTTTATAATTTTGTTTTTGCAAGAAATAAGCTAAACTCAAACCGCTTAAGCCTGCTCCAACAATGATGATTTTTTTTTTATCCATAATTTATGAATGAATTTTGAAATAGATGCTAATGATTTGGAAGTTGTTTAAATCAACAACCACATTCATCTTGTCCACATATTTTAGTATTCTTTTTCTTTTTGAAAAAGAATTTCTTCAACAAAAAACTTATGGCTGCTAAAAAAGTTATCCAAACTAATACTTCTTGAAATTCCATAGTAATTATTTTAAAAGTTGAAAAGCGATTAAGGAAACTACATACGCAAAAGCACTCATAATTACCAGTTGAAGAATGGGCCATTTCCAGGTATTGGTTTCTCGTTTTACTACTGCCAGCGTACTCATACACTGCATAGCAAAAGCATAAAATAACAATAAACTAATTCCACTAGCAAAATTGAACAGCTTTCCTCCTATTACAGGATTCACTTCCTTAGACATGCGTTGTTTAATGGTTTCTTCATTTTCGCTACCAACACTGTAAATGGTTGCTAAGGTTCCTACAAAAACTTCTCTTGCTGCAAAAGAAGTAATAACAGCAATACCAATTTTCCAGTCGTAGCCTAAAGGCTGAACAACTGGCTCAATCGCTTTTCCCATATATCCAATATACGAATACCGCAATTTATGCGAAGCAATTTTGGTATTAACTTCTTCAGCTGATAAAGTTAAATTTTCAGCAGTAATTTCTTCATTTACGATTTGCTCTGCTTTGCTAAATTTTTCATTCGGTCCATAACTAGCCAAAACCCAAAGTATAATCGAAATGGCTAAAATAATTTTTCCCGCCCCAAAAACAAAAGACTTGGTTTTATCTACAACGGTAATAACTACATTTTTAAAAATAGGCAGCTTATAATCTGGCATTTCGATTACAAAATATGTTTTTTTAGAATTTTTCATAATTAAATGCAGCAACCATGCAGAAAATAAAGCCATACCAAAACCCAGAAAATATAAGAAAAACAATACTAAACCTTGGTAGTTTAAAAAGCCTAATAAATTTTCGTCAGGAATAACTAATGAAATGATAATTAAGTAAACTGGTAATCTAGCAGAACAGGTAGTAAACGGAATTACTAAAATAGTAATGAGTCGTTCTTTCCAATTTTCTATATTTCTTGAAGCCATAACTGCAGGAATTGCACAAGCCGTTCCTGAAACTAATGGAACTATACTTTTGCCACTTAATCCAAACTTTTTCATGATGCGGTCGGTTAGAAAAACTACTCTACTCATGTAACCACTTTCTTCAAGTAAGCTGATAAATAAAAATAACAAAGCAATTTGTGGAACAAAAATTACAATTCCACCGATACCAGGAATAATACCTTCGGCAATTAATCGGGTAAATTGACCATCCGGCAAATGTTGTTTGGTTAATTCACTTAAATTAGCAAAACCTAAGTCAATTAAATCCATTGGAAAAGCAGACCAATTGTAAATGGCTTGAAAAATAAGTAGCAAAATGAGTGCAAAAATAAAATATCCCCAAAATTTATGAATAAGTAATCTATCTAAACTAGCTCTTAATCCTTTGGCTGCATTAATGTCTTTGGTAAGCGTTGCTTTTAAAGACTTATTGATAAAGAGATAGCGAGCAATAACTTCTTTTTGTTGTAAATGCTTTAATTCAGATTTACTTTTAGGCGTAAAATCTTGGGTTTTATTTTCAATTGGGTTTCGGTTAAGATCACCAAAATTTACGTCGTTATTAATAATTAACCATAACTTGTAAATATTTTGATTAGGATAAGCCTTTTCTAAATTTTCAAAATAAGCAGAATCGATATGCGTTATTTCGCAACAAGATTCGGTAGAAAGCATTTTATAGTTACTTATTAATTCTTTTAGCTTATCGAAACCTAAGTTTTTGCGAGCACTAACTAGAGCTATTTTAGTGTTAAGTTTTGCTTCTAAAGCTTCAATATCAATTCGAATTCCCTTTTTCTCCATCCGATCAGCCATATTAATAGCTAAGATGGTGGGTAAACCTAAATCCTTAATTTGGGTAAAAAGTAACAGATTGCGTTTTAAATTTTCAATATCGCTAACCACAACAACTACGTCTGGGTAATCTTTATCATTTTTATTAAGTAGTAGTTTAATGGCTACATCTTCATCTAAAGAAGATGCATTAAGGCTGTACGTGCCTGGTAAATCTAGAATATGTGCTTTCAACATTCTGGAAAGTTTACAAACACCTTCCTTTTTTTCAACTGTAATTCCTGGGTAATTCCCTACTTTTTGATTTAAACCGGTTAAGCTATTAAATACAGAAGTTTTACCTGTATTCGGATTGCCAACAAGTGCAACATTAATTTGTCTCATCACTTGTATTTAAGGTAGTTACTAAAATGTCTCTTGCGGTTTCTAAGCGAATGGCTAAATAGGTTTCATTAATATTTAAATACAAAGGGTCTTTTATTTTATTAATTTTAATTACTTCTACTTCACTTCCTGGCAAACATCCCATTTCCAATAATTTCAACGGAATTGTTAAAGCTGAAATATCAGTGATAATAGCTTTTTGCCCACTTTTTAAATCCGCAATACTCATTTGTTTTATTTAGATTAATATTAAATAGTGCAAACCTAATAAATTACTTTTTAGCTTCTTATTTTTTAAGTTTATTTTGAATAAAAATCTTGTAAAAATGAACTATAACTGATTTAGATTAGTTTTTGGGTTCCTTTTTCTTAAGATGAAAATAATAGAAAATTTTAGCCGTTCAATCTTAAACAAGAAATCATAGTAATAATTGATTACCACTTCAATAAAACTCGTTGTGCTGAAAAACCTGGTCCGAAGCTTAACATAATTCCTTTTTCATCCTTTTTGGGTTTTTGCTGAAGAATACGTTCGAGAACAAATAAAACGGTTGCGCTACTCATGTTTCCAAATAACTGTAAAACAGCTTTAGTGTCGTTGATGTTTTTTCCTAAATCTGAAAATAAATGCTCCACGGTTTGAATGATTTTTTTTCCGCCAGGATGAAATATTAAATGGTCGATTTCTTCAATTTTGGTATTGTATTTAGCTAAAAACGGATGAATTATTTTAGGAAAATGATCGGCTATGGTTTGTGGAACTTCAATATCTAAAATCATTTTTAAACCTGAGTTCGTCAAATCAAAACCCATCATGTGTGTGGCATCGTAAAAATGATACATGCCTTCCCCAAGAATACTTGGACCTTGATCTTTTTCATTAGACGATAATAAAACACAAGCCGCTCCATCGCCAAAAATTGCTGCACTTACCATATTGGCCATGCTCATATCGTTCAATTGAAAAGTAGCAGTTGGTGCTTCAAATGCAACAACAGCAGCACGTTTATTAGGATTGGCTGCTAAAAATTGCTTGGCATAAATAATTCCTGAAATTCCAGCTGCACAACCCATTTCGGTTACGGGTAAGCGAATAACATCTTCGCGTAAACCCAATTCATTTATTAAATAAGCATCTAAAGAAGGAATCATAATTCCTGTACAGCTTACCGTAATAATATAATCTAAATCGCTTGCTTCCCAATCGGCATCTTTTAATGCTTTTTGAAGCACTTTTTTGCCTAAAGACTTGGCTTCGCGCTCATAAATTTTGTTTTTATCTTCAAAAGATGTTGCCGTAAAAACTTCTTCAGGATCCATGATAGAATAGCGTTGGTCTACTCCTGCTCCTTCAAATAACTTTACTACTTTTCGTCTAAAACGATCATCTTCGTTGGCAAGCCATAATTCTACAAAAGGAATTACTTCGGCTGTAGTTTTGGAGTATTCGGGTAATTGACTTACCGCACTTGTTATTTTTACACTCATTTGTTTTGTATTATCCATTGATATCTAAACGCCCAAAACCATTTTAAACTATGTTTTTTTATTGAAACTTGTTGGGCATAATTATTAAAATCTTGTTGCTTGAAACCGCGTAAAATTGAAATTAATCCATCATGTTTAGCAATTTTACTTTTAATGAAGAAAAAACCATAAAGTTTGAAAAGCACATAAGCTAATTTGCTGCGATGCAAATCGTTAATTATAATTCCTATGTTAGCTTGTTGTTGAAGCACTTGCAATAATTGAACTAATTTTTCATCTTTAAAGTGATGAAAAGTTAAGGTAGAAATAAATACATCTACATTAAGCGTATGCAACTTCTTAGAAAACACATCCATACATTGAAAAGACAAATTAGTAAATTCTTTAGAAGCTTTTTTTGCTATTTGTATACAATCAGGATTCGCATCGATACCTATAAATTGAAGCTTTATAGCTTGTTTTTCTCCCCATTGAGCTAATTTTCGTAAACTAGCTCCACTTCCACATCCTACATCTACAATGGTAAATGTAGAATGAACAGCAGGTTTAATTATTTTTTTAATTCCGTTTATACTAACCCGATGTCCACCTAAGGCAGCATTAATTTGATCTATGCTTTTTAAAACTCGCTCTAATTCTTTACCATTAAAATCAAACTCATCCATAATTTCAGGAAGTTCGCTTCTTTTTTTAGTAGATATACCTAGCATACAATTGGTTTTCCGTGGGTTTGTTGAATCATTTTTTTGACTAAAAATGGGACTTTTGTACCAATTTCAATACCTATATTAGTCAGTTGATCGTGCATTAGTAATTTTTGAAAAAACCGACCATATCGCATTCGTTTTTGAAAAGTTTGTTGCCATTTTTGGCTGTAAGTTTCAAATAATAAGGACTTAGATTGATGCTTTTGAAAATCTAAAACTGCTTCTGATGCAATTTTAGCCGAATGAATTGCCATTGCCATTCCGTTGCCACATAAAGGGTGAATTAAACCAGCTGCATCACCTAGCATTAATATGTTGTTTTCTACAGCTTGTTTTGCTTCAAATGAAACTTGCGCGATAGCTAAGTGCTTTTCAAACACTAAGGAAGCTTCATCAAAAAAACGATTTAAGTGTTTGTTTTTTTTAAGTACATTTTCATTAAATTCATCTATGTTTTTATATTGTTTAAAGCTTTCGTATTTTGCCAAATAGCAAACATTTACATGATTGGTTTCCGTTAGGGACAAACCGCAATAACCACCATTAAAATTATGTAATTCTACTTTATGTTTAGCAAAATTTGGATGCGAATAATGAGCTTTTATACCTACCCAATGCGCTGGTTTAGCGATAAAATTTCTGTTAAAATGTTGGTCTAAATTAGAGCGCTTGCCAAAACTACCTAAGACTAATTCTGCATTTTGAGTATAATTTTGACTAGTTACTTGGTAGAATGCTTCAGTTTGAAAAACATCTTTTACCTTTTCAAAAATAAATTTTACTCCCAAGCTAAGTGCTTTTTTATACAGTAATTCATCAAAAGTATAGCGAGAAATTCCGAATCCACCTAAGCTTAAATTTTGTTGTATTTCTTTGCCTGACTGCGATGTAATAAGCAATTCATTAATTTCAGGAACTTGTAAAGCCTTTATATCGATGTGTAAATATTCAAGATAAGGTATTATTTCATTAGAAACATACTCTCCACAAACTTTATGTCTTGGATATTGATGACGTTCAAACACCAAAACAGTATTGTTTTGTTGCGCCAAATGAATAGCAGCCGTTAATCCAGCCAAACCACCACCCATTATAATTACGTCCCATTTTTTCACAGCTGAAAAATAAAACAAAAAAATCCCGATGCAGTACATCGGGATTGAAAAAGTAAATCTTTAACAAAAATTAATTGGCTTGTTCTTTAGCTTCTTGTTTTAATTCTTCATTAGCAACGATTGCTAATTCTACACGGCGATTTTTCGCTCTTCCTTCTTCGGTTTCATTATCGTGTTTTGGTCGCTCTTCGCCATACCATTCAGTTATTAAACGTTTACTCTCAATTCCGTTTTTAATTAAAAAATCGGTAACCGACATGGCTCTTCTTTTCGATAAATCCATATTATACGCATCACTTCCCGAACTATCCGTATGACCTTCAACCACAATATTAGTTTTAGGGTATTCCTTTAAAATTTCAATAAGTTTTGATAATGACTCTTTAGAATCGGCGTTAATTTGGTCTTTGTTGGTTGCAAAATAAACCCCAGAATTTTCATCGAAAGTAACAGCGATGCCTTCCCCTACTCGAACTACTTCAGCACCAGGTATTTCATCTTGTATTTTTTTAGCCTGTTCGTCCATTCGGTTACCAATATACGCACCCGAAGCACCACCAACCACTGCAGCAACAATAGCGCCTAAAGCTGAGTTTTTTCCATCGCCTAAATTATTGCCTAAAATGCCGCCAATTACAGCACCACCAGCCACTCCAATAGCAGTTCCACGTTGTGTACTGTTTGTATTTTTAACTGCTTCGCAAGCTAGGAGACTAAAGCTCAAGCTAACCAGCAGCAGAATTTTATTAAATCGTGTAAATTTCATAATCATAAATTTGTAATTAATTTCTTTCAAAGTTAAGACGAACAATCATAGGTTGCGATTGAAATTGAACATTTAAATCCCATATCATCAACGATTCAGATATCTTTTTAATTTGTAAGCGCGAACCTTCTTTCATTTTGCTTGCTTTTTCATCTTTTCCCATTTTTAAAATAACATTATAGGCATAACTAGTTGATGAGCTTTCTTCTACAGACCAAACCAAATTATGTGCTTGCGTTACGCAGTCTGTATTATAAATGTTGACCGTTCCCCGATTATTATTTGCAACAAACTTCCAAAGGGAAGATTCAAAACATGCTGCACTTGCTGTTTGAAACAAAGTAACATCAAAAAAACCAGAAGAATCTGGATAGGTAACTTCTTTTAAAATCCACTCACCATTAAAGGATTTTTCTGTTTCTTTTATTAGTTTAGATGAGCCGCAACTCAAAAATAAACATGCTGTGAATACAAGAAATATTTTATTCATAAATAGTAGTTTTTGCATATTCAAAATTACAAATTTTACTTCATAGAAGTTCACAATATTTATATAAGTTCTATAGTAATTAAACTTTGACATTCATCATTGTTTAAAGAAGCTAAAGACATTATATTTGAAAAAAATATAGAATTTATAATGAAAATAAACACATACATAGACCATACACTTTTAAAAGCTGATGCAACTTTAGCACAAATACAACAGCTCTGTGAAGAAGCAAAGACATACCAATTTGCTAGTGTTTGTATTCCTTCTTATTTTGTTGCAGATGCGTATAAAATACTTAGACAAACCAATGTAAAAGTTTGTACGGTGGTTGGTTTTCCACTAGGAAATTCTTCAACCGAAACAAAGGTTAGAGAAGCTCAAATTGCTATTGAAAATGGAGCCGAAGAAATTGATATGGTTATTAACCAAGCAGCAATAAAATCGAATAAATGGGATGATGTACAAAGTGATATTAGTCAAGTAAAAGTAGTTACAGGAAACTATATTTTAAAGGTAATATTAGAAACTTGTAATTTAACCGATGAAGAGATAGCTAGAGCTTGTCAGGAAGCAGACCGAGCGGGTGCTGATTTTGTAAAAACTTCAACTGGTTTTGCTTCAGATGGTGCAACTGTTGAAGCTGTTCAAATTATGAAAGCGAATATTAGCGCCAATGTAAAAATAAAAGCTTCTGGTGGAATTCGCGATTTAGAAACGGTACAAAAGTATATCGATTTAGGAGTAAGTAGAATTGGTGCATCATCAGGAGTTGCTATTATGGAAGGAACAGCATCAAATTCATCGTATTAAATATAATTTATGAGTATACACATCAACGCACAAAAAGGCGACATAGCAGAAACTATTTTACTTCCTGGAGATCCATTACGTGCAAAATGGATAGCAGAAACTTTTTTAGATAATCCAGTTTGCTTTAATGAAGTTCGCGGTATGTTAGGTTTTACTGGTACCTATAATGGTAATCGGGTTTCGGTAATGGGAAGTGGAATGGGAATTCCATCTATCAACATCTACGCTCACGAATTAATTACTGAATTTGGAGTAAAAAACTTAATTCGTGTAGGTAGCGCAGGTTCTATGCAAAAAGAAATTAAAATTCGCGATGTGGTGGTTGCTATGTCGGCTTCAACCAATAGTGGGTTGAATAAAACTCGATTCTTAGGTGGCGACTTTGCTCCTACGGCTAGTTTTCAACTTTTTAATAAAGCTATAGAAATTGCAAAAACTAAGCAAATTAAACTAAAAGCTGGAAATATACTTTCTTCGGATACATTTTATACCGATGATCCTGAAGAATGGAAACATTGGGCTAAATTTGGTGTGCTTTGTGTAGAAATGGAAGCAGCTGGCTTATACACAACTTGTGCGAAATACAATGTAAATGCATTGGCTTTACTAACAATTTCTGATAGTTTAGTAACTGGAGAAGTCACCACTTCTGAAGAAAGAGAAACTACGTTTAGTGAAATGGTGAAAATTGGTTTAAGCTTAGCTTAATGCAAAAATCACAAGCTTTTAAGCAACAAATTTGGGAACAATGCATCGGTTTTTTAAAAACACCAGATGTGTTGCTAAACAAGCAACTACTTCCCTATCCAAATCTAGAAGTGAAAATCAATCCGGGTGAAAACGTACAAGTATCCTATGAAACTATCCAAGAACTACAAAAACAGCAGTATTTAGGCAAACGAGTTGAATTATTTTTTAAAGAATGGCTAGAGAAGCAGCAAGAATCTAAATGCTTAGCTTTTAGTTTACAAATTATAAAAGATAAGCTTACTCTAGGCGAATTTGATTTTTTATGGAAAAAAGGAAATCATTATTTACACACTGAATTGGTATATAAACAGTATATTTTTATTCGTAATTTGGGTGAAAATGAACTAGAAAATTGGGTTGGTCCTAACAAAAAGGATTTTTTACATTGGAAATTAAAAAAACTAAAAGAGCGACAATTTCCTTTGTTGTATCAAGCTTCAACTGAAAAGATTTTAAAAGAAAAATTGAATCTAAAGTCAACAGATTTTCAACAAAACATATGTTTTAAAGCGCAAATGTTTATTCATTTTAAAGAAGAACAAAATCAATTTATAGGAATTAATTCAGATGCTATTTTAGGTCGATGGTATTATGCACACGAATTTAAGAATCAACTTTTTAATGCGTATAAATTTATGGTTTTGCCCAAACAAGATTGGCCAGTATTACCGCAAAAAGAAATTTGGTTGCCTTGGGAGACTTTCGATGAAATCCTAAAAAAAGTAAATCAATCCATACAACAGAAACGCTCGGTAAAATTATGGATGAAAACACCAGCTCAAATCTTTCAATTGTTTGTAATTTGGTAAGTTATGGAAGAGTTTCTTGTGGCTATAGTAGTATTAACAACTGATAAAGTAAATGCTAATGCTCCTAAATAAATACATAACAAAGCTGCATTAGCTTTCGGTTTAAGCAAACTCAGCAACATAACTTAAAATTGCATGATTAAAATCTTCAGCATGGTCTAAAATTTTCATTTCTATTGGAATATAGAACAATTGGTCTGAAGCTAAGCTTGTTTTTAAGCGCGTAAAATCTTTTTCAGTCGTTAGAATAATACGTTCTTGACGCATAATATTAATTTCACTTGCACTAAAATTATGATGGTCTTTAAATTTTAAGTGTTTTTGTGGCGGATTAATTTCATTTAAAAAATCTACCAAAGGCTTAGGATTAGCTATACCAGTTACTAAGGTATAATTTTGTAATTCACTGAGCTTAATTTTCGAATTTAAACCCTGAGCTTCTTTTTGATATGCAATGTAGCTAAAAAATACTTTTTGATGTTTTTGTAAATTTAACTGAAGTCTAATTTGGGTTTGTTCTTTTTCTGATAAACTCGGCGGGCATTTAGTAATAATAATGATGTCAGCTCGCTTCGCACCCGATTTTGGTTCACGTAAATTACCCGCAGGCAAAACAAAATCGTTTACATATAAGTCATTATAAACACTTAGTAAAATAGTAAACCCAGCTTGCACTTTTCGATGTTGGAAAGCATCGTCTAACAAAATTACCTCTGTATTTTTATCTTCCAAGATTTTTTGAATTCCATGAGCACGCAACTCATCCACAGCAACTTCAATTTCTGGAAACTTATTTTTAAACTGCAAGGGTTCATCGCCTACTTCAACAGCTTCATTTGAAGCATCAAGACTTACAAAGCCTTTTGTTTTTCTTCCATAACCACGACTTAGCGTAGCCACATGGTATTGGTTTTTCAACAAACGAATAAGATATTCGATTGTAGGCGATTTACCTGAGCCACCCATGCTTAAATTTCCTACACAAATTACTGGAACTGAAAATTGTTTGGATGAAAAAACACCCCAATCGTAAAACAAATTACGCAAGCTCAAAATTAGTGCATAAAGCCAAGTAAGAGGAAGTAAAAATTTTCTAAGTAATTTCATTAACACGAAAGTATAATTTTTATATTTATGAACTCAAAAAAAATATATGATTCTACAAGAAGTTATAAGCTTTTTAGAAGATTTTGCGCCAACGCATTATGCTGAAGATTTTGACAATGTAGGTTTGCTCGTTGGAGATACAAATCAAAAGGTTAATGGAATATTAGTTAGTTTAGATTGTTTAGAAGCAACTATTGATGAAGCAATTCAAAAAAAATGCAACTGTGTAGTTGCCTTCCACCCTATTATATTTAAAGGCTTAAAGAAAATTACTGGCAAAAACTATGTAGAGCGAACATTAATTAAAGCCATACAAAATAGCATAGCCATCTATGCCATACATACTGCATTAGACAATCACTACCAAGGGGTAAATTATCAAATGGGTAAACAATTGGGATTACAAAATATGGAAATTTTAATACCAAAACAAAAGAGTATTAAAAAACTAACTACCTATGTACCCAAAAAACATGCTCAAAAAGTAAAGGAAGCTTTATTTAAAGCTGGGGCAGGAAATATTGGAAATTATAGCAACTGTAGTTTTACAGTAGAAGGAAATGGAACTTTTTTGGGTAGTGAAACATCGAATCCACAATATGGCGAAAAAGGAAAATTACAAATTGAAGCTGAAACTCAAATTAATATTACGTTTGATGCGCATTTAACTTTGCAAGTAATTTCAACTTTAATAAAAAATCATCCATATGAAGAAGTTGCCTATGAAGTAGAAACACTAGAAAACACCAATCAACAACGAGGAATTGGTATGAGTGGATATTTAAAAAAACCAATTTCTGAAAAAGATTTTATTCAACTGCTTAAAAATACATTCGGAACACCTGTAATTAGACATTCAGATTATTTAGGAAAACCTATACATAAAATAGCTGTTTTAGGAGGAAGTGGTGCATTTGCTATTTCTAAAGCTAAAGCAGTACAAGCAGACGCTTATGTAACAGCAGATTTAAAATACCACGATTTTTACCAAGCCGAAAATAAGATTTTATTAGCCGATGTCGGTCATTATGAAAGTGAGCAATATACAAAAGCACTTTTACTTGCTTTACTTCAAGAAAAATTCACTAATTTTGCAATCGTTTTATCAGAAATAAATACCAACCCAATTCAATATAGTTGATTATGGCAAAGAAAAAAGAGGTTAGCATAGAGGAAAAGTTAAGAGCTCTGTATAATTTACAACTTGTAGATTCTCGCATTGACGAAATTAGAAACATGCGTGGTGAATTGCCTCTAGAAGTAGAAGATTTAGATGCAGAAGTGGAAGGCTTAAGCAAGCGTGTAGATAAATTAAACACCGAAGTAGAAGAAGCTGAAACTGCAATTAAAGAGAAAAAAATCTTTATTGATGAAGCCAATGCGCGCATTAAAAAATACAAAGACCAACAAGATAATGTTCGTAATAACCGCGAATTTGACTCTTTAAGCAAAGAAATTGAGTACCAAGAATTAGAAATTGAATTAGCTGAAAAGCATACTCGCGAATTTGGTGCTAAAATAGAGCATAAAAATCAGGTTATTGAAGAAACTAAAGCAAAGCTTGAAGAACGTCAGAATCATTTAGAACATAAGAAATCTGAACTAGATGGTATTTTAAAAGACACACAAAAAGAAGAAGACGCTTTGTCTAAAAAAGCTGAAACTTTAAAAAAAGATATCGAAGAGCGTTTAGTAAAAGCTTACGAGCGCATCCGTAAAAATGTAAAAAATGGCTTAGCGGTAGTAACCATACAACGTGGTGCTGCTGGTGGATCTTTCTTTACCATTCCCCCACAAGTACAAATGGAAATTGCTTCTCGACGAAAAATTATGACCGACGAACACAGCGGAAGGATTTTAGTTGACCAAGAATTGGCTAAGGAAGAAGAAGATAAAATGCACAAATTATTTGCTAATATCTAATTACATTTAACTTATTACATTGAAAAAGCCGTTCCTAATGGAAGCGGCTTTTTTATTTTATTAGATAAGCTAAAAATATATACGCTTTTGGTTACAACAAATTGTATACTGAAATACGAAAAAAATTGAATAGAAAAAATCTGTTTGTATTGGTTAAGTATTCATGAATACAGAAATTATTCTTCTCCTTCCATTCCTTTTAATATTTTTTCAACTTCTGCTTCAGTTTTGGATAAAATGCCTTTACAAGCTTCAATTAATTTTGAAGCACGTTCTACTTTTTCTGCTAAATCATCTACAGAAATTTCTTCATTTTCAATCTCGGTAACGATTTGTTCCAACTCTTCTAAAGCCTGATTATATTTCATTTTTTTCATTTCTGTATGTCTTTAATGGAACTTTTAATTTTTCCTTTACTGGTAAGGTTTTCAATAACATCACCTTTTTTTAAATTATCCAAATCGGTAATTATTTTACCTTTTTTCAAAATTAGTGAATATCCGCGTTTTAAAACATGTTCTGGCGATAGATACTTTACCCGCTGTTTTTGGTTGGCAAGCAATTGCTGATTTGAATTTAATATTTGATGCGATAATAAACTCAGTATTCTTTTTTGATGATTTAGCATTTGACTGGCAGTATGCAAGACAAAAACAGGTTTACGTTTTATACCATTTTGTATCTGAAATAAATTTTCTCTTGCAGAATTCACAATACGTGGAGAAGCCAATTGGCATTGGGTATTTAACTGCTTGATTTTTTGATATTGGAACCGTACTAAATTATGAACTTGTTTTTGTAAGTTTATGCTAATACCTTGTAAATACTTGTTTGTATAGATAAATGCATGGGAAACAGTAAGCTCAATTTGTTGTTGAGCTACTTCTACTCGTAAGGCAAAATCTTTAAACTTATGAATTACATCGTAAGCAAAATCAGTTGGTGTAATGCAATTTTTATGAGCAATCATTTCACAAACGGTTTCGTTGGTAGAATGACCAATTCCTGTATAAACCGGCAAGCTCATTTCGGCTAAAGTTTTGGCAACATCGAAGCTGTTGTAACAGTTCATCCCTACTTCGCCGCCACCACCACGAATTATACAAACCGCATCGAAAGCGGTTTTACGTTGCTCTATAAGTTGCAGTTGTTCTACAAGTTGTTGCTCTGCTTTATCACCTTGTAAAAGAGACGGAAAAAGTTGGTAGTGAATTTTAAACTCATTTTTATATTGGTTAATAATATTTAAAAAATCGGCATAACCTTTACTCGTATTGTAAGAAATGATTGCTAATCTTTTAATCAACAATGGGCTTGCTAAATTTTTATTTCTTAAAAATAAATCTTCTTGCTTTAATTTATATATGCATTTTTCTTTTTCAACGGCTAATTCGCCAAGAGTAAACTTAGGGTCAATACGCAAAATTTGAAGAGAAAAACCATAGGTTTGGTGATAAGAAACTTTAGCGCGAAACAAAATTTGCATTCCGTCTTCTAAAGGAGTTTTAGCAATCTGTAAAAAGTTTTTACTTATTTTTTGGTAATGTGTGGACCAAATAATAGAGCGCATTTGCGCTTTGATTTTACCATTTTTTCGTTCAACTAAGTCAGGAAAGCAATGTCCTGTTTTTGGATAATAATTTAATTTTGAGATTTCAGCTTTAATCCAAAAACCTGATTGGTAATGCTTTTCAATCATATTTTGAAGACTTTTACCAATATCAGAAAGTTGATATACTTTTACATCTGCCAAATTAAAATTTTACATTCTTCCTTTTAAAGCATTAAAAACCCAAGCAATAGCAAAAAAGCCAATTCCCACCGAAGCAAAACCCCAGCCTGCTATTTCACTGTACTTTGTAGCGCCAAGAATTATTAAGCCACAGCCTACAATAATCATGATTAAAGTAGCATACCCTAAAACTGTATTTTTATTCATCATTCCCATGCTTCATTTTTTTGAAAGCGCAAATATAGTAAATCTTTAGTATTGAAACTTGAACCGAGCCTTACTCAGCTACGAGTTCATTAATCAATTTATTTACTCGCTCACTATTCCAATCGGCTGCTCCAGTCTTTTCTATCCAAACCTGACCTTGCTTATCGATTAAGTAGGTAGTTGGCAATTGATTGCTTTGTAATATTTTTGGTGGATTTTGTAATTCATAATACACTGGTAAATCTAAGTTTTCTTTAGCCATAAACTCTTGGATGGCCGGTTGTTCATCGCGAGCTATAAAGTAAAAATCGACTTCATTTTTATGATTTGTGTATAATTTTTGAAGACTTGGCATTTCTGCAACACAAGGTCCACACCAAGAAGCCCAAAAGTTAATAAAAACAACTTTTCCTTTTGAAGAAGAAAAATTTTGAGACAATTCATTACTATCAATTAATCTCCAATTATAATTTGTAAGTTGTTTGAGCTCTGTTTCTTCTTCAATTGAAGGAGCAAAAGAAAAAACTCTATTAATAGCTACCTGCAAATGAAAACGTGTTGATGGAATTAAGAACAAAACAGCAAAAACAACAAAAAGCATATTGCTCCAGTTTTTCTGAAACCATGATTTTTTAGAATCTGAATTTTCTTTGTTCATTTTTATTTTTTTCTTGGTAAATAAACTAGCTTCTTTGTTTCGAAAAAAGATAGATTAAATAGCTCTTCTAAATTAAAAACTTCAACATTGGTATAAGCTGCTAATTCTTCAGATAAATCTCCACCTTTTAAATACAAAATACCATTTCTTCTTTCATGTCGGTTGGTACTGGATATTTTACCTTTTACCCAATGTGTAAAAGTTTGCATAGCAGCAACTGCTCTACTAACAATAAATTCAAATTGCGCATCTATATTTTCAACACGGTCGTTAATTGTTGTTACGTTTGTAAGTCCTAAGCCTTCCACTACTTCATCTACCACTTTAATTTTTTTTCCAATACTATCGACCAAAGTAAATTTACATTCTGGAAATAAAATGGCCAAAGGAATTCCTGGAAATCCACCACCTGTACCTACATCTAAAATTTCTGTTTCTGGTAAAAAAGGATTGATTTTCGCAATAGCTAAAGCATGCAATACATGGCGAGTATAAATTTCATCGATGTCTTTACGAGAAACTACATTTATTTTCTGATTCCAATCTTTATATAAATCAGCTATTTTATTGAATTGAAGGGTTTGATTTTCAGTTAAATCTGGAAAATAGTTTTGTATTTCTTTCAAATTGATTTTTTTTTCAAAAATACGAAAGTCAAATTCTTGGTTAAACTTTATGCATAAAAAATATGCCATATTCAGTTAATCTATTATTTTTGGGCTTATTGTAATTTTATTTTATGGCAAGCCCTATTCGATTTTCCAGAACCGACTCTAAAGACTTCATCAGAACCCTAAATAAGCGTGTAAATACTTATTTTAAAGACAATCAAATTTCAAAAACAGGAAATTGGAAACTACATGTAAAAACCGTAGTTATGTTTTCACTTTTTTTTGTCCCTTATATTCTTATTCTTTTTACTCCTTTTTCGCCGTGGATTAAACTAGGCATGTCTATTTTAATGGGAGTTGGAATGGCTGGCGTAGGTATGAATATTATGCACGATGGCAATCATGGAAGTTATTCTAAGAAAAAATGGGTGAATAAGCTTATGGGTGGAAGCATTTACATTTTAGCTGGAAATGTGTATAATTGGCAAGTTCAGCATAATGTCTTACACCACACATATACCAATGTGCATGGTCATGACGAAGATATTAGCGTTGGACAAATTGTGCGTTTTACACCTGAAGCTAAATGGAGAAAATTTCATAAATTTCAGCATATTTACTCTTTCTTTTTATATGGATTATTAACTATAAATTGGGCAATTACTACAGATTTTAGACAATCAAGAAAATATTTAAAGCAAAAATTATCCTATGGTAAATTACCCAACCCGCTAAAACAATGGAGCACAGTTGCTATTAGTAAAGTGGTTTATGTTTTGCTTTGGATTGTCACCCCTATTTTACTAACAGAATTAACCTGGTGGATGGTTATAATTGGTTTTGTAGCAATGCATTTTACCGCCGGTTTAATTTTAAGTGTCGTTTTTCAATTAGCGCATGTTACAGAAAATACCATAATGCCAATTCCAGATGAAGAATTAAAGTTTGAGCATGCTTGGATAACGCACCAACTATTTACAACTGCTAATTTTTCGGTACATAACAAGTTTGTTAGTTGGTTTACTGGTGGCTTAAATCAACAAGTAGAACACCATATTTTTCCGAATATAAGCCATATACACTATGGTAAAATCCGAAAAATCGTAAAGCAAACTGCAGAAGAATTTAATCTACCCTACTTTGAGTATAAAAGTACTAGAGCTGCAATAATTTCTCACTACCGGTTTTTAAAAGAATTAGGAAATCAACCAAAATTAGCATAAACAAACATGAACAATACATTATCTGATAAAGTAAATAGCCTAGAAACTTCTGCAACCCTTGCTATGGCTGCAAAAGCTAGAGAGCTAAAAAGTCAAGGAAAAGATATCATTGGCTTAAGTTTAGGTGAACCCGATTTTAATACACCCCAATTTATAAAAGACGCAGCTAAACAAGCTATTGATGAGAATTATCATGCTTACACCCCAGTAGATGGCTATGCAGATTTAAAAAAAAGCATTCAACAAAAATTTAAACGAGATAATAATTTAGATTATCAACCATCTCAGATTGTTGTTTCTACAGGTGCAAAACAATCTTTATATAATGTTGCCAATGCCATTTTAAATCCTGGAGACGAAGTTGTTTTACCTTGTCCGTATTGGGTTAGTTATCGCGATATTGTGCAATTAACTGGTGCAAAAGCAATAGAAGTTTCTACAAGCTTAGAAACCGACTTTAAAATGACCGCAGAGCAGCTGGAGCAAGCCATATCTCCCAATACAAAAATGCTTTGGTATAGCTCTCCTTGTAATCCTTCTGGCTCTGTATACAGTGAAAAAGAATTACGTGCTTTAGCAGAAGTTTTAAAAAAACATCCACAAATTGTTGTTGTAAGTGATGAAATTTACGAACATATTAATTTCTCTGAAGAAAAATTTTCTATGGCAGAAATTGATTTTATGAAAGAAAGAACGGTTACCGTTAATGGTGTTTCTAAAGCTTACTCCATGACGGGTTGGCGAATTGGTTATATTGGCGCACCAGAATATATTGCTAAGGCCTGTACAAAATTACAAGGCCAAGTTACAAGCGGAGCAAACTGTATAGCACAACGTGCAGTTATTGCTGCTTTAGATGCGCCTATTAGCGAAATTAAATTTATGATTGACAAATTTAAAGAACGAAGAAAATTAGTTCTAGATTTAGTTGAAGACATAAAAGGTTTTACATCAAATGTTCCTGAAGGCGCTTTTTATGTTTTTCCTAATGTAAGCGATTTTTTTGGAAAAACTATTGGCAAACATGAAATTAATAATGCATCTGACTTTAGCTTGTTTTTACTAGAAGTAGCCAATGTGGCTACTGTTACTGGTGAAGCTTTTGGAAATCCAAATTGTATACGTATTTCGTATGCAGCTAGTGAAGTAGATATTAAAGAAGCCTTTAAACGAATAAAATTAGCTTTAACTTAAAAATTTAAACTTCAACAATTTATTTAATAAAGTTGTTCTATATTATTAAAAAACAGCCTGATAATAAATTTCAAGCTGTTTTTTTTTAAAAGATTAATTTGTAATTAGTTACTGATTATTCAGGCATTACAGCTTCAACTGAATACCCTTTGGTTCTTAGTAATTGAATCACTCCTTTTTCACCAATTAAATGAAGTGCGCCAAAACCAATAAAACTCGGTTTATCCTGGCACATTTTTTCAATTATAGGTATCCAATTTTCATTTCGGTTATCGAGAATTTCAAAATTGTAGTTGGACATTAGACTTTTGTCTTTTGCAAAAGACTTTTCTAACTCCTTTAAATTTTCATCTTCATAGGCTTTTACTAATTCATCGAATTGTCTTTCATATAATTTGTTGGTGTCTTTAGCCATCTTAATTAAGTCTGTAATTTGTTCTTCAATAGGTATAGCATCAAAAATTGCCATCTGATCTTCTATCGTTTCTAAACCTATAATAGGAAGTTTTTTTAGCTGGGCTTGATGCAAAAGCAACATATCATAAGCTTGGGGCAATGAGCAATCAAGCATAGTTGGTACGAGCATGCTTTGTAGTATAAATGGTTTTAAACGTTTCAGCATTTCATAATTTATCGTCTTTATGTTTTCGGATAAAAAGGAATAAAGTACTTGCTTATCTTCTTCATTAACAAAGTCCATTACAGCTTTTCCATCTTTTATATACATCATTTGCATCATTTTTACTTGCATGCTTGTATCGGACAAATCAATTTCTAAAGCTAACTGCTTTGTTTTATTTAGAGCATCTAAAACCCTTGGTTTTAGTTTGGTATTGCAGGTGGCGTGTAAGGTTCCGAACAAGTATGAATGACTGCTAAGCCCATTCCCAGAAATTTTCCATAATAAACTCGATTCTAATTCTAGTGCTTTAAATGTAATTGCACTTAAAAAAAACCCAAAAGGATTATAAATTTAATTTTCATAATTTTAATCTTAAGATTGCTATAAATCTAAATCTTCAAGTTGCTTATAATTTTTATATAATTTTCGAGTTAAAAATCCATACAATAATTGATAAAATAGCCAAATAATCGCAATAAACAAAAGCATTATTCCGAACATTATACCAATAAATATCCAAATGTTTAAGTTTTGGAATTCTTGCAAATTGGTAATTACAAAATAATTCATCACCATAAAACTAAGGGCAAAATAAACAATATTAAACCAAACGTAACACTTTACTGTTTTACGGGTTGTAAGTATTTTTTTCATTAATCGTTTAGCATCATCTGTAATTTTGATTTTTTGATAGTTGTAAAAGAAAATTGCAATAAAACCAATTATAACAACATAATTAATAATTAATATGAGTTGGTATAAAAGTTCTACACCTGCTTTTTCAAAAATATCGTTATAGCCTTGAAAACTACTAAAAACTTCAAGTCCAATCCAAAAAGCAAATTCTAATAAGCTTATAAAGAAAATCCATTTTACTAATGAAGATGATTTCTTTTTTAACATAGCGCAAATTTCTTCAGTTTTAAACTGTGGCAAACTTGCTTCCTGCTTTTTCCAATCTTGTTTTAAAATATCTAATTCTTCCATTTAATCTATGCTTAACAGCTCTTTCAGCTTTTTCTTAACTCGATTCATCTTCACTCTTGCGTTTACTTCAGATATCCCTAGAGTTTCTGAAATTTCTGTATAATTTTTATCTTCTAGATATAGAAAAACTAATGCTTTATCTATATCGTTTAATTCTTTAATGGCCTGATACATTAATTTTAAATTTTGCTCGGTTGTATCGTCGTATTCTTCTGCTTTAATTTTAAAAGCATACTGATCCCATTCTTGAGTTTTAATACGTCTTTTTTGCTTTCGATATAGTGTTATAGCTGTATTTAATGCAACCCTATACATCCATGTGCTGAATTTAGCATCGCCCCTAAATTTGGGGTAAGCTTTCCATAATTGAATGGTGATTTCTTGAAATAAATCTTTGTGTTCAGCTTCACCAGTAGCATAAATTCGGCAAATTTTATGCGCGATGTTCTGGTTGGCTTCCAGCTTTTTTACAAATTCTTTTTCTATTGCTTTGTTCACAAAAATAAATTTCGATTAGTTAGTCTTGTAAATTAACTAAATGTTACAAACTTCATTTAGCAATTGACTAAAACATTCTATGTAAAAGTCGCAAATTGATAAAAAATTCTAATCTCTTCAATTATATAATAAGAATTCCTAAAAAATAACAAAAGTATTTCAATAACAGTATAAAAAGTGGTTTATAGGATACAAAAAAATTATCTTTACCCGTAAATTTATCAACACATATAGTACCTATGAAAAAACATAATTTTAGTGCTGGTCCGTGCATTTTACCGCAAGAAGTATTTCAGAAAGCATCTCAGGCGGTTTTAGATTTAGATAATTCTGGTCTATCAATATTGGAAATTTCACATCGGAGTAAAGCCTTTGTCGAAGTTATGGACAAAGCGCAAAGCTTAGCTTTAGAACACCTAAAACTTCCAAAAGATGAATATCAGGTTCTATTTTTGCAAGGTGGTGCAAGTATGCAATTTATTATGTCTGCCTTTAATTTAATGCAAACAAAAGCCGCTTATTTAGATACTGGAGCTTGGTCTGCTAAGGCTGTTAAAGAAGCTAACTTGTTGGGTAAAGTAGATGTTATGGCTTCATCTAAAGATAAAAATTACAATTATATTCCAAAGGATTATGAAATTCCTAAAGATGTAGATTATTTTCATTGCACGAGTAATAATACCATATTTGGAACACAAATGAAGCATTTTCCAAAAGTTGATGCTCCTGTGGTTTGCGATATGAGTAGTGATATTTTTTCTAGGGATATTGATTTTTCTTATTTTGATGTAATTTATGCTGGTGCTCAAAAAAACATGGGTCCAGCTGGAGCTACTTTAGTGGCGGTAAAAAAATCTTGCTTAGGTAAAGTTGACCGTAAAATCCCTTCTATGCTAGACTACCAAGTACATGCTGCTAAGGATAGTATGTTTAATACTCCACCTGTTTTTTCTGTTTATGTGTCTATGCTAACTCTAGAATGGTTAAAAGCACAAGGAGGTGTAAAAGCTATTGAGAAACAAAACAAAGCTAAAGCCGATGCTATGTATGCTGAGATTGATAGGAATCCATTATTTACTGGTTTTGCAGCAAAAGAAGATCGTTCAATGATGAACGCAACCTTTAACCTAACAGACGAAAGTTTAAAAGATAAATTTAATAATTTACTTGTTGAAGCTGGTGTTAATGGTTTAAATGGTCATCGAAGTGTTGGTGGTTATCGCGCATCGATGTATAACGCACTGCCTTTAGAAAGTGTTCAGGTTGTGGTTAAAGCCATGCAAGAATTAGAAAAACAAGCTTAATTACTAAAAATAAAATATTATTTAAAATGAAAATATTAGCCAACGACGGGATTTCGCAAAGCGGTGTTGATTTATTAGAAAAAAATGGACACGAAATAATCTTAACTAAAGTAGCCCAAGAACAATTAGAACATTACATAAATACGCATTTAGTAGATGCTATTTTAGTAAGAAGCGCAACGAAAGTAAGAAAAGATTTAATTGAAGCTTGTCCAAGTTTAAAGCTTATTGGCCGTGGTGGCGTAGGTTTAGACAATATAGATGTAGCTTATGCAAAAAGCAAAGGTTTAAAGGTTATCAATACACCTGCTGCATCTTCTGAAAGTGTTGCAGAATTGGTTCTAGCACATATGTTAAGCGGAGCGAGACAATTAAATAAATCCAACAGAGAAATGCCTTTAGAAGGCGACTCCAAGTTTAAAGAATTGAAAAAAGCATATGCTAAAGGAATAGAACTTTCTGGAAAAACTCTAGGCATTATCGGCATTGGAAGGATTGGCCAGACTTTAGCAAAAAAGGCAATTGGCTTGGGAATGAAGGTGGTAGTTACCGACCAATTTATTGATACAGTAGATGTTGAATTGGACTTTTTTGATGGACAAAAAATTTCGTTTAATTTAAAAAGCATTAGTTTAGATGCTTTATTAAAACAAGCTGATTTTGTAAGTTTACATGTTCCAGCTCAAAAAGATTATATTCTTGGTGCTAAAGAGTTTGAAATGATGAAGAATACTGCTGCAATTGTTAATACGGCTCGTGGTGGCGTAGTAGATGAAAAAGCATTATTAGAAGCTTTAAAAGATAAAAAATTAGGCTTTGCAGCTTTAGATGTTTTTGAAGAAGAACCAACTCCACCCATAAAGCTTTTAATGTGTCCTGATTTATCTTTGAGTCCTCACATTGGCGGTGCAACCTTAGAAGCACAAGATCGAATTGGTACAGAGTTGGCCGAACAAATTATTGAATTTGCTAAACATTAAAAAATGAAAACACTATTTGCTTTTTTCTGCCTTTACATATCTTTTAATTTGACATGTTACAGCCAAATACAACAAGGTGAAGCATCCTATTATAAGGATGTTTTTGAAGGCAGAAAAACTGCAAATGGAGAAATATTTCAACAAAATTTATTAACGGCAGCTCATCGGTCGCTTGCTTTTGGATCTATTGTAAAATTAACCAATAGAGCTAACGGAAAATCGGTTGAAGTTCGCATTAACGATCGGGGTCCCTACATTCGTAACCGAATTGTTGATGTAACCAAGTCGGTTGCAGTTGAATTAGATTTTATAGATACGGGTGTAGCCGAAGTTGAATTAGAAGTAATTTCTTTTGGAAACTCACATCCTACTCCATCTAATCTTCCTTTAGAAGATGAAGAAGATCAAATAGCCCATAATGCAAAGTCTCCAGTTAACAAAATCGAAGATAATATCAGTTTAGAGCAAAAATTACTATCTCAAATTAACAATGCTTCTGCAACAGAACTCTATTTTAATGTAAGAGCTGAACCGGTAAAACCTGATTTTTATGCTGTGCAAATTGCAAGTTTTGCAGATGCTTCAAACGCTTTAAATTTAGGATTAGAACTTGAAAAAGCTTACCAAGAAGAAGTTACTTTACGTTATAAACTATTAAACGGTAAAGCTTTGTATACATTGGCCTTAGGTCAATTAGCTACTCGATTAGAAACAGAAAAATTGTTAGTAAACATCAAGACTAATTACCAAGGTGCTTTTATTGTTAACTTAACAAAATAAAAAGATGAGTATAAAAAAAACATCCCCAATTTTTGTTTTCGTAAGCATCCTAATGCTTGCACTGTTTTTATCTAATTGTGCAAGTACGAAGTCTAAGTCGTCTACATCATCTTCTCAAAATCAGGAAAAAGATACCATTATAATTGAAAACGACAGTTTAAATTACAAACTAGTAATTTTAGATTATGGTTTTGAATCCTGGCTAAAATCTAAATCGCAAAGAAATGATTATACCCAGCAGTATCTAGAACAAAAAAATGAAAATTATGTTTTCGAATACAATTCTAGAGTGCGCAATTCCAGAGGCTATGACAAAAATTTATACCAATTTAGTATTGAGTACGATCCTGAAACTGATTATGGTTACGATGTAAATTATATGCTTTACCATTACTTTTTATTTTTCGAAGAAAAATACAACCAAAATTTAAGGCGATAATTGTAGTTTTGCAGCATGAAAAAATTGAAAGAACGCTGGGGAATTGATTCCAATTTCCAAATTATAATCATCTTCATTGTTTTTAGTATTACTGGCTCAGCAGCTTTGTTTGTAGGAAAACCTATTTTAGCTTACTTTAACCTTGCTCGAGAAAACTTTCAGGATAATTTCTTGGGTGGTTTTATGTACTATAGTTTACGAATTCTTATTATTTTTCCTATATACCAAATTCTATTAGTACTAATTGGTTTCATTTTTGGCCAATTTAAATTCTTTTGGAATTTTGAAAAAAAGATGCTTTCACGCTTAGGACTAGGTTTTCTTTTCAACAATGAACATTAAAATTTACTAAAATTTTAAAAATTGATACTATTCAAATATTATTAATATACTTTTGTAAAACATATTTTTAATTTGAGACTTATTAAATTTCTTTCTTTTATTTGCGCTTTCCTTGCATTGGTTAACATTACCGACGTGCATGCACTTTCGCATTTAATAGAAGGTGATGATCATACTCAAATTGAAAATTGTGATGTTTGTGAAGAGTTTGTTGTTAGCTCAACCGAAGATGAAAACACGAATGCCTTAATACCAAACTTTAACTACTCTTCTACACCAAATTTTTCTGAACTTTTTACCGCTTTCATATCTACAGAAAGCTTTAGTTTGTTACCACAGAAATCGCTGGGTAAATACTTTAATAAACCACCACCACATACAATTTAACAATTCTAGTTTCTGATTTAGACTTAAGTTAATTTGTATTTTATTTATGAGATTTTTTGTTTGGGTTAGTTTTTTATGGCTAACTACATTTACGCTTCAGGCGCAAGATTGCACTTTTCAATTATCTGGAAAAGTTATCGATATTCACGATAGCTCTGCCCTGCCCTACGCTATTATTAAAATAGAAGGAAGTACGAAATATGCTGAAGCAGATGCTAAGGGAAATTACATTTTTAAAAATCTATGTGCAGGAAATTATACATTTGAAATTAGCCATGTTAGTTGCGAAAAACGCAGTGTAAAATTTGAACTAACTTCCGATAAGGTATTCAACTTTAAGTTAGAGCATCATATAGATGAATTAAACGAAGTATTACTTACAGGAAAACTGTATCAAAATAAAATTCTTTCTAATTCAATTCAAGAGTTAAACCAAAAACAAATAAGCAACTTAAGTAACCTGAGTTTTGGTGAAGCACTAGCTCAAATTAATGGTGTTTCAACTTTAAGTACAGGTACATCTATCTCCAAACCCATTATACAAGGCATGCACAGTTCAAGAGTATTAATAATTAATAATAATGTTCGAATGCAAGATCAACAATGGGGAGTTGACCATGCACCTAATCTCGATATTAATTCGGCTGCTAATATTCAAGTAATTAAAGGTTCAGCAGCTTTACAATATGGTGGAGATGCTGTAGGTGGTGTAATTGTGAGCACTCCACAAAAAGCTCCTTTAACCGATACCATTTTTGGAAGTACAATAGCTAATATCAATTCAAATGGTCGCGGGGGCAACTTAAGTACTTCTTTGCTTAAATCGACAAAAAAAGGATGGTATTTTAAAACTCAGGCTAGCTTAAAACGCCATGGTGACCTAGAAGCACCAGATTATGTGTTGTCGAATACAGGTGTGCAAGAAAACAATATCTCTTTTGGTTTCGGACTAAATAAAATCGATTCTGGTTTCAACGCATATTACAGTTTGTTTTCAACTGAAATAGGAATTTTAAGAGCTTCACATATTGGAAACCTACGCGATTTAGAAAATTCAATTAACAGCTTAGTTCCTAGTTTTATAGATGGTTTTAATTATCAAATTAATTCCCCAAAACAACAGGTTAATCATCATTTAGTCAAGTTGGATTATTTCAAAAAGATTAAAAATCTTGGTAAATTAAAAGCGCAATATGCTTTTCAGTTTAATAGAAGAAAAGAATTTGACGTAAGACGGGGCGAGCGTAGTGAAAAAGCTGCTTTAGATTTAGAATTAACAACCCATCAAGTATTAACTCAATTAGAAGTTAGACAATTTGACCGTTTAGCTTTAGATATAGGAGTTGAAACCAGCTTTCAGAATAATTATGCTAATCCTGAAACTGGAGTGCGCCGTTTAATACCCGATTACGATATGTTTACGTTAGGAAGTTTTGTTACTTCTACCTATAACTTAAATAAATTAATAACTATTGATGCAGGAATGCGTTACGACTTTACGCATATAGATGCGTTAAAGTTTTACAGAGTAAGCCGTTGGGAAGAACGAGGTTATGCAATTGATTTTGCTGATATTATCCTTGAAGATTTCGGAACTCAACTGCTCACCAATCCAGTTTTTAATTTTCATAATTTTTCCAGTAGCCTTGGAGCTTTATTTAAACTAGGAGAAGAAACCGAAATAAGAAGCAATTTTAGTTTGGCCACTCGTAACCCAAATCCATCAGAACTCTTTAGCGATGGCTTACACCATAGCATTGCTAATATTGAATTAGGTGATTTACGTTTAAAGCAAGAACAATCCTATAAAGTTAACTTATCACTTTCTCAAGCTTTTAAAAATTTAAAGTTTGAAATAAACCCCTACTTTAATGCAATCGATAATTTTATGGTTTTAGAACCTAGTGGAATAGAAACAACCATTCGAGGAGCTTTTCCTGTTTTTGAATACCGACAAACTCAAGCTCAATTATGGGGAATCGATGCAGAAGCTAGTTACCAATTCAATAAACAAACTAGCTTGCAAGGTCAAATAGCCTACATCTATGCAGAAGATGTAAGTTTAAACCAACCTATTATTAATATGCCACCTTTAAATACGCGATTGGAATTGGTGCACAATCAACCGAATTGGAATAATTTAAGCCTGTCTGTTTCTCACGAATTTTTTGCTAAACAAGAGCGGTTCCCAGATTTAGATTTTTCTACTTTAATATTGAATACAGAAACAGGAGAATTAGAGCCTACGCTTATCAATATAAGTGAATCGCCAGCGGCTTTTCAATTATTTCATGTTACTGCGGAAATGCCATTTAAATTTAATCAAACAGACTTGCGAGTTCGTTTACAAGTTCAAAATATATTCAATACTTCCTATCGGAACTATTTAAATAGGCAACGTTATTATGCAGACGAGATGGGAAGAAATATTCAATTACAAATTCAATTTAATTATTAACCCTAAACACTTTTAAAAACAATTATTAACCCTAAATTTTTTACTTATGAAATCATTAAAAATTACCAGTCTTTTAAGTTTATTATTCATTTTTGCATCCTGCTCAGACGATGATGATGTAAAACTAATTAACGAAGAAGAAGTGATTACAACCCTTACCGTTACTTTGGTAGATAATGCTACTAATCAAACCAAAACATTTCAATCTAGAGATTTAGACGGCGATGGGCCAGAAAGTCCAGTAATTACAGCAGACAATTTAGAGGCAAATACAACCTACCAAGGCAGTATTTTGTTTTTAAATGAACTAGAAGATCCTGCAGAAAATATTACTTTAGAAGTAGTTGAAGAAGGTGCAGAACACCAAGTATTTTTTGTAAGCGCAACCAGCTTGCAAACTACCTTTACTTATGAAGATGCTGATGCTAACAACAACCCTATTGGAGTAGATTTTACTCTAACTACAGGCGAAGCTAGCTCAGGAAACTTATCGATTATTTTAGTACACGATGGAGATAAGTTTGCAGAAGGAGCAGCTGCTGGTGACTCAACTAATGTAGGTGGAGAAACCGATATTGAAGCTACTTTTCCGATTACTATTCAGTAAAACAAGTACTTTTTTATGAATTGATAAGCGATACCTATTGGTGTCGCTTTTTTTGTGAATCAATCATATTTCATGTTAAATTGAATGCCTAAAAGAATTGGACTAAATTCAATTTTAAACAATATTAGATTACTCAATTATTTATTTTCAATCTAACCCAGACTAAAAAACTTCAGCATTTTCCGATCTGTATAATTCCACAATACATGCCAAAAAATCCTATTTATAAAAGCAAATTCTATTGATTTAATTTTATGTAAGCCATTTTTTATTTTCCATTAAAAAAAATGTGCTTTATGCATATGAATATGTATTTCAAATGATTAACTCAAACAAAGAAAGGTTATCACTTCACGAACTGCTTCTTAAATTTTTAAGATTAATCATTTTTTCCTGTTAAATTGGTATTAAAACAAATAATCTAAGTAGGAAAAATTAAGCTGTATATGTCTTATTGATGTAAAACAAAAACAATATTACTATGAAATCAATAAGTAAATTACTTATGCTATGTTTTCTGAGTTTTGGAATTTTTTCCTGCTCAGACGATGATGACAATTCTAATTACAACAATCCAGGAAACTTACCCAATTTAGTTGAAGCTGCAGAAACTGCTGGTTTAACCACTTTATTAGATGCAGTTGCAGCTGTAGATGGTTTAGGAGAAACTTTGTTAAGTCAAGAAGAAATTACTGTATTTGCTCCTACCAACCAAGCTTTCGCTAACGCATTAGCTGCGTATGAAGTTGAAACATTACCCGAATTAGTTGAAGCAATCGGCGGAGTTGGAAATTTAGAAACAGTTCTTGGTTTTCATGTTGTTCCAGCCGTAGCTTTATCTGCTAATTTACAGGCCGAGCAGTCTTTTGTTACTTTAGCAGACCAAGAAATTATTGTACGTAAAAATAACGGAGTAATAACTATAGAAGATGCTTTAGGAAATGAAGCTACTGTAGCTAATGCAGATGTTTTAATAGAAAACGGTGTAGTACACGTTATCGATGAAGTATTATTACCTATTTTACCAGAAGCGCCACTTCCCAATTTAGTTGAAGCTGCTGAAGCTGCAGATTTAAATGTATTGTTACAAGCTATAGGAGCTATCGATGGTTTAGACCAACAATTATTAGATGCTGAAGCGATTACCGTATTTGCCCCAACCGATGAAGCTTTTGGAAACTTACTAACAGCTTTAGAAGTAGCAGATTTAAACGAATTAGTACAAACAATTGGATTAGAAAATCTAGAAACTGTATTAGGTTTTCATGTTGTTCCTGCAGTAGCTTTTGCAGCAGACTTACCAGAAGGAGCAAGTAATTTCACTACTCTAGCTGGTCAAGAATTAACCGTAACTAGAACAGGAGATGCAGTTAGCGTTACAGATACCGAAGGCAGTACTTATAATGTAACTATTCCAAACGTAGCCATAGAAAATGGTGTTGTACACGTAATTGATGGTGTGGTTTTGCCTGAATTAGCATCAAATCTACCAAATTTAATTGAAGCTGCTCAAGAAGCTGGCTTAACAACCTTATTAGCTGCAATTAGTGCAGTTGACGGATTGGACCAACAATTATTAGATGCAGAAGCTATTACCGTTTTTGCTCCTACAAATAACGCTTTTGAAAATGCACTAAATGCATTTGAAGTAGAAAGCTTAGATGAATTAGTGGCTGCCATAGGTGGAGTAGACAATTTAGCAACGGTACTTGGTTTTCATGTAATTCCTGCAGTTGCTTTTGCTGAAGACCTGCCCGAAGGATCTACCGAATATAATACACTAGCAGGACAAGATTTAACTGTAACCAGAACTGGTTCAACCGTAGAAGTAACCGATACTACAGGCGCAACTTATGCAGTAGTTACGGCTAATGTTGAAATAGAAAATGGTGTTGTGCATGTTATTGATGAAGGCGTTTTATTACCAGCATTAGAAACTTCAGAATCTGTTGGAATGACTGTAGAAAATGATGGTGCTTCTGCTTACTTTGTTTCGGATATTCAAGGCGATGAAAACGTAACTACTTTAAATGAAAATAACAGTACTTGGACTCTAACTATAGGTACACGCTATGTATTAAATGTAACCGGTGCATCAAGCCACCCATTTGCATTAAGAAATGCAGCAGGCGATTTATTAATTGCTCAAAATGGAGCTAGTGCAGATTTCCAAAATGACGCTGATGTTGATGTACAAATTGATGGAAATGTAATTAGTTTTACTTTAACACCAGACTTAGCGAATGCAGTTGATAATTATGTATGTACAGTACACGGAAGCATGTCTGGTAGCATCACAGTAAATTAGGTTTTTGATTGAGTTGTTTTGATGATGTGATGTGATGATGGAAAAAGCTGCGAAATTCGCAGCTTTTTCTTTTTGTAGCAGTAACAGGTAAAATTAAAAGCTTCAAAAATAGTAGTTTATTGTGTTGTGGTAGTTTAAATTGGGCACTGCAGCTGAACATTTGTATACATAAACTTCCTTTTAGCTTCAACTTTATAATTCTTTTTTCAATTGATTTGCTAAAGTATAGCAATTTTACAAACTTCTAATTTTGTAATTTTGCAATATGCTAAATCAAGATACAATTGTAGCCTTAGCTACACCTTCAGGAAGTGGTGCTATCGGAATTATTCGCGTTAGCGGTAAAGATGCATTGAGCATCTGTAATCTTCTTTTTAAATCTAAAAAAGGGCTTCCTTTACTTCAACAAAAAAGTCATACGCTTCAATTGGGCCATATTGTTGATGGTGAACGTATTTTAGATGAAGTTTTAATTAGTGTTTTTAAGGGAAATAAATCCTATACAGGTGAACCAACAGTAGAAATTTCCTGCCATGGTAGCGCTTTTATTCAAAAAGAAATCATTCAGCTTTTAATGCAAAAAGGCTGTCGTGCAGCCAATGCTGGGGAATTTACCTTACGCGCATTCCTAAATGGAAAAATGGACTTGAGTCAAGCAGAAGCTGTTGCAGATCTCATTGCAAGTGATAATGCTGCTAGTCACCAATTAGCCATGCAACAAATGCGGGGCGGATTTACTAACGAACTTGCTGTTCTAAGAAAAGAGCTCTTAGATTTTGCTTCCTTAATTGAATTGGAACTCGATTTTGCTGAAGAAGATGTTGAGTTTGCCAACAAAGAAGAATTTCAAAGTTTAGTAACTAAAATTCAAAAAGTGCTGAGTCGATTAATCGATTCTTTTGCGGTTGGTAATGTTTTGAAGAACGGAATTCCTGTAGCCATCATAGGTGAACCTAATGTAGGAAAATCGACTTTACTAAATGCCTTACTCAATGAAGATCGGGCTATTGTTAGCGACATCGCCGGAACTACACGCGACACCATAGAAGATGAAATTAGTATTGGTGGTATTGGTTTCCGTTTTATCGATACAGCAGGTATACGAGAAACCCAAGATCAAATTGAAGGTTTAGGCATCAAAAAAACCTTCGAAAAAATTGAACAAGCCCAAGTGGTTATTCAATTATTAAATTCTCCCGATTTATTTGATGAAGGGCAAGCACTAATACAAGAACGCATCAACAACATTAAGCTAGAACTCGATAAACTAGCTGCTCAATTTCCAGAGCGTCCTTTTATTTTATTGGCCAATAAGGTAGATGAATTAACAGAACAGCAACAAGCTTTATTGAAGTCTGCTTTACCCAAAATTCAATTTATTTCTGCTAAACAAAAAATAGGAATTGAAGAATTACAAGCACAATTACTCAATTTTGTAGATACAGGCGCTTTACGTAACAACGACGCCATCGTAACCAATTCACGCCACTACTCTGCTCTACTTTTAGCCTTAGAAGAAATCAATAAAGTACAGGAAGGATTAAATATGGGTTTAAGTTCCGATTTACTCGCCATCGATATCCGACAAGCTTTATTTCATTTTGGGGAAATCACAGGACAAGTCACCAATGATGAATTACTAGGAAACATTTTCGCTAATTTCTGTATCGGGAAGTAAGTGAAACAGCAAATCTCCGATTTGCGTAGTTGAACTTATCCCGAACAGAGAGCAAAGCGAACTGATTCGGAATCTTATAATTTTAAAAAACAGCCTATACTTTACTGTCACCCCGCACAAGATGCGGGGTCTTACTCCTTTGAAAACCTTTCTTGTTATTAGTATCCTACAAACATCACTAAAAATCTAACTCAATATATTTATCCTATTTAGAATCACTTTATCATTAAATTTATTTGAAATAAACCGTTATGGCTAATGTATTCAATTAATAAGCATATAAATCGAAATTCAACATTTGCTTTACATAGTTATAAATTTCAGGAAATTGGCTTTTAAACTCCTGTGGTGTTTCGAAAAAAGACTCAATTAGTACAGCAATAAATTCAAAATTATTAGTAAAAGCGTAATTTCTGATGTATTCAGATTTTAAAAGTCGTTCTCTATAGTTTGTGTCGGTTTGCATCAACTTTAATATTTTTTTGTAGTAATGCATGAATATAATAGCACTAATAGAATCGTTATTAGGTTTTCGAAAATCAAAATGCATGGCATGTACAATTTCATGTATACCCAAATTAAAGTTATCATTATTTATATTGTAACCTCCCATAAAATCTTTCCATGAAAAAACAATAGCTTTATACGCAGGATTAAACTCGCCTTTATGGTTTGCTTTATTAATTTTAGAGCGGAACACATCAGGATAAATTATAAATCTACTCAACGAATTTATCATATAATCTCTGTAGCCAAATGTAAGCATAATGGCAGTTGAAGAGATTAATATCTTCATTTTGTCGTTTACATACACGCCAGACCTGCCTTTAAATTGATGTAGCTCCATAAAATTGGCTACACGATGTTGAAAATATATTTTTTGTTTGGATTTTAGGTTTCGATAAAAGCTAAATTCGGTTTCTAAAATGTAAAGTTGGTCGGCTGTAAGCTTTTTTTTCTTTATGTATAGATGTAAATAAAAGGGTTTTGGTGAAATATGTCTAACCCATAAACTTTCAGAATAACTTATAATTTGATAAAAGAAAATAAACAAAACTAAAACCACTAAAAAAGCAGTTATAATTTGAAGAAAAAGCGGACTGACTTTTTCTTCATTAAAAATGAATATGAAAGGGAAATCTAAATGAAAAAGCCTTAACACATTATTTATAATTTGGGTCAATATACTTCATTTAATAATATAGTCTAAAATTTAAAAATTTGCAGAGCTTATAATGTTTTTGAAACATATTTTCGACAACTTCTGCAAGATCATCATTTTCATAAAACAAACTAAAAAAAACACGATCTATCGTAAATGCGCTGGATGTATTTTCTGAAGGATAACCATAACCCGAAATCGCCCTTGCTCCTGTTACATCTAAAAAGTATTGCGACTCTTCATCACTAAGGTCTAAAACTTTTCGATTGGAAAAATGAATAACTTTTCCTTTCATTTTACCTTCAAAAAGTTCTGCAATTTCTTCTATACTGTAATAATAACCATTAATTAAAAAATTATTGGCTTCACCAGGAATAACAAGGTATATTAATTCATAATCTTTAAAGTGATGGTCATCGTGCAATAAAAAACTAAGGCTTTCTTCTAATCCTTCAATGGTATCGCAGGTTTTATAAATACTGGCTATATTTTGAGTAAGCGCAATATCTTCTAAGATTTTAACAACCTCGGTAGTCTTTACTTCATCTACATCTGTAACTGCTTCTAAACAATAAATAAAATTCTCAATTTGCATATTAAGGTTTCATTTAAATATACTGCTAAAGTAAGTGTTTTATTAATGAAGGCAAGAAGTTAATCCTAACTATTAATCATAAATGCGCTACACATTTTTAAAAATTCTTATAGTTAAGACTGCATAGCTAAAATTCAAATAACTAAATTAAAAGGGTTATTTCGAGACAAAAAATACTAAAGTGTATAAATAAAATTTACAAGCTTAAATGTCTAAATTAGTATTTTTCACTCGGTTTTTTAGCTGATTTTTATTACCTATTAAGCTATAAATCTTTAACCACCAACTTATTAAATCTTACTTATGAATTGAAGAAATTTGCCAAACATCTTTGCATAAAAGTAGTTTATATATATCATACAATTTTTAAATATGAATTAATGAAACATTAATGGAATATTTGCACATTCAAAATATAGATATAGTTATGGATATTCAACTACTGTTAGACAATTTAACCAATCCTGCTTTGCTGTTTTTTGGCCTAGGTATTTTTGCTTCTTTAATTAAAAGTGATTTAGCAATCCCTAAAAATTCTTCTAAATTTATCTCGCTATATTTAATGTTTTCTATCGGTTTTAAAGGTGGACAAGAGCTTGCACATAGTGTTTTTGGTAATGAAATAATTTGGGCGTTTATAATTGGTATAATTAGTGCTGCGGTTATACCTATATATACTTTTTGGATAGCTAAAAAACAATTTGGAAAATACAATGCTGCTGCTATTGCTGCTGCCTATGGGTCGATTAGTGCTGTTACTTTTTTAACTACCGTTTCCTTCTTAGATTTACAAGGCATAGCCTACGATGGTTTTATGGTAGCCGTTATGGCATCTATGGAAGCTCCTGCTATTATTATGGGAGTAATACTTCTTGCTATTTTTTCAAAATCTAGCTCTACAAAAGTTAATTTAGGAGCTACCATAAAACATTCTTTACGAAATGGAAGTGTAATTTTATTAATAGGTAGTTTATTAATTGGTTTTCTAGCTAGCGATGAACAAGCAGCAGGAATTGAACCCTTTACAACCGATATTTTTAAAGGTTTTCTGGCGGTCTTTTTGTTAGACATGGGTCTCTCGAGCGGTAAACATTTAAAAACTTTTAAAAGCAACGGCTGGTCTGCATTGATATTCGCAATGCTAATTCCACTATTCAATGGCTCATTAGTGGCTTTGATTGCCCCATACTTTTTAGAAAGTACAGGAAATTGTTTGTTAATTTCAATTTTAGTGGCTAGTGCATCCTATATTGCTGTACCAGCGGCTATGCGATTATCTGTTCCAGAGGCAAATCCTGGTTTGTACTTACCCATGGCATTAGCAATTACATTTCCCTTTAATATTACCTTTGGTATTCCTATATACTTAGGCATAATTGAATACTTTAAATTCCTGTAAGTTGATATACATGAAATTGATTATTGCATCAGTTTATTCCTAAAATTCTTAATAAAAGATCATGAAAAATAGTACTTTAATTAAAAATGCCCACATCGTTAATAATCATCAAATTATACAAGCTGATCTTGGTATTCAAAATGGTAAAATTTCAGAAATAGGTAACATAAACGAATCTTTATATGAAAATAAAATTGATGCAAAGGGTAAATATATTTTACCAGGTGTAATTGATGCACAGGTTCATTTTCGCGATCCTGGGCCTACTTATAAGGGAGATTTGTATACTGAAAGCAAAGCAGCTGTAGCTGGTGGCGTAACTTCATTTATAGACATGCCTAACACTCTCCCTAACGTACTAGATATGCATATTTTGAATGAAAAATATAAAAGAGCTTCGGAAGTAGCACTTGCTAATTACGGCTTTTTTTTAGGAGTAAATGCAGACAATATAGATGAAGTTATACAACTGGATACAAGACATTTATTGGCTGTATCTGATGATGGCTTATACTTTACAAAAAAAGGAAACTTAATAGCAGATAATCCAATAATAATGGAAAAATTATTTGCAAATTGTAAATCTATTATAGCTATTCATGCAGAGAAGGAAGCTATTATTGAAGCTAATGAAAAAGCTTATCGAGAAAAATATGGTGAAGATGTTCCTATACAATACCATCCACACATAAGAAGCGAAAAAGCTTGTTTCGAAGCTACAAAAAATGCAATAGCTCTAGCTAAAAAACACAATGCTAGATTACATATTCTACATTTAACCACAGGAAAAGAAACCAATTTATTTACTAACGAAATTCCACTAGAAAAGAAGAAAATCACCACCGAAGTAGCCGTCCAAAATTTATGGTTTTCTGAAAAAGATTATGAGCATTTGGGCACCCGAATTAAATGGAATCCTGCTATAAAAACAGAAAATGATAGACAAACACTACTAAAAGCATTAATCGAAGATAAAATTGATTTAATTACTACAGACCATGCTCCACATAGCCTAGAAGAAAAAGAACAAACTTACTTTAAATCTATGTCGGGTGCACCTATGGTACAACATGGACTGAATGTAATGCTAGAATTATATAAACAAGGATCCATTTCTTTAGAAAAAATTGTTGAAAAAATGTGTCATAACCCAGCTAAACTCTACCATATAGAAAAACGGGGTTACATTAAAGAAGGTAATTACGCAGACCTTACTATTGTAGATTTAGCAGCTAATTGGCAAGTTACCAAAGAATCTATTTTGTATAAATGCGGTTGGTCGCCTCTAGAAAATACTACCTTTACTACACAGGTTACCCACACATTTGTAAATGGTAATTTAGTTTATCACCACGGAAGTTTTAATGAATTACACAAAGGAAAAGCGCTTGTGGTGGAACAAAACTCTTCATTAAAATGATAAGTAAAAATATAGATGAAGCGGTAAAGATTTTAGAAAATAATCAACTTGTGGCAATTCCTACAGAAACTGTTTACGGCTTAGCAGGAAATGCTTTTAGTGATAAAGCTATAACATCTATTTTCAATTTAAAAAAAAGACCACTTTTTAATCCTTTAATTGTTCATATTCAGAGTATAAATAAATTAAGTGAAGTTGCTCAAAACATTCCTAAAGATGCAATATTGTTAGCTGAAAAATTCTGGCCAGGACCACTTACACTGGTTTTGCCTAAAAAAGATTACATATCTAATTTAGTTACCGCAGGAAAAGACACGGTTGCAGTTCGTGTTCCTAATCATAGCCTAACTTTACAACTTCTCGGTAAATTGTCTTTTCCGCTTGTAGCACCTAGTGCAAACCCTTTTACTAGCATTAGTCCTACTACTCCACAACATGTTAACAGATACTTTAAAGACCAATTGCCGCTTATTTTAGATGGAGGTGCTTGCCAACACGGAATAGAATCTACTATTGTAGGTTTTGAAAATGAATGTCCGGTTTTGTATAGATTAGGCGCATTATCTGTTGAAGAAATTGAAACTTGTATTGGCAAACCGCTGCAGTTTTCAAAAACTAAGGATAAAAGGCCGCAAGCACCAGGAATGCTTTTTAAGCACTACGCTCCTTCTACTCCAACATTTCTTGTAAATTCTTTGCAAGATGAAGTGCAGTTTATAGCTTCAAAAGATAATTTAAAAATAGGATTATTGCGATTTAAAGAATTAAGCCCGAATGTGAATCCGGAGTATCAAGAAATTTTAACAGCTACAGGTGATTTAAATGAAGCTGCAAAAAATTTATATGCTGCACTACATCGATTAGACCATTTAGGATTAGATATAATTTTAGCCGAAAAACTTCCTTCGGAAGGACTTGGTATTACTTTAAATGATAAATTAAAAAGAGCTTCCAATAAATAATAAATACAGTTTAATTTTATTTTATCAATATTAAAACAAGTTGTTCTTATTCAAAAGATTATTCAAATAACTCCAAACATAAACTGCGTTCAATATGATGGATAATTTGTATTGAAAGCCATGATTTTGAAACTATTTCTGAAGAATTAACATGAATTTGTTTGCCATATTTTGCAGCATCGTCTATGCTTGCTCCATAAATTACACTACCTATGCCAGCCCAAACTATTGCGCTCATACACATAGGGCAAGGTTCTACGCTTGTATAAAGTCTTAATGTTTTTGTTTCTGTATAATCAAGCAAATGCATTTGTCGAATTACATTCATTTCTGCATGTGCAGTGGGTCCGTTTAATTTTGTCGTGTTGTAAGCAGTTATAAACTCATCTTTTGTGTTTACAAGAAGTGCTCCAAATGGAGTCTGACCTTGCTTTGCTAGGGCTATAGCTTTCTGTATCCAAAAAGAATGTGGCTTTTCTTTCATAAATAAAATATGTTCAATTATATATTTATCTGCATATGCATTGATGTGCATAAAATATTCTTCGTAATTTGTAATGTTTAATTATGAATTTTCCAATTCGTCTTTATAACTAGAAATTTGATTTTGTAAAGCTTCCGCTAAAATAGGATTTTGTATTTCGGTGTAGGTTTGCATACGTTCCTTTATAAGTTTGGCAACTAATAATCGTGCTTGATGTTTATTATCTGAAGGGATAACATACCATGGTGCATGTGTTTTAGAAGTTGAATTAATAGCATCTTCATAGCAATCAATATAGGTGTTCCATAATTTACGATCTTTTAAATCTTCTGGAGAAAATTTCCAATTTTTACTTGGTTTGTTAAGCCTACGTAGAATTCTATTTTTTTGTTCTTCTTTTGAAATATGCAGAAAAAACTTAAAAACAATGCATCCGTTTTGGTGAATAATTTGCTCAAAATCTTTGATTTGCTCTAGTCTATTTTCCCAGAATTGAGGTGTAATATCTTCTATAGAATTGATATTTGGAATATTTTCATTTAGCACAATTTCTGGCTTTACCCTAGAGATTAAAACATTTTCGTAATGCGACCTATTAAAAACGGCATATTTACCACGAGCTGGCAAAACCTTAAAATGTCGCCATAAATAATTGTGTTGTAGCTCTATGGCAGTTGGTTTTTTAAAACTATAAGAATTTACCCCACGAACATTAAAGTCTTTAAAAACTTCGCGAACTAAACTATCCTTTCCCGAAGTATCCATACCTTGTATGCAAACTAAAACAGAATACTTATTGTGTGCATATAATGTGTTTTGCATTTCACCTAAATCTCTTCGTTCTTTTCGAAGCTGTTTTTTAAGCTTTTTATTGCTTAGTTGAAGGTCTAACTCCGTTGGTAATTGCTTGAGTTGTATAGGTTCGATTACTTTAAATTCTGATAAATTCATAGGGACAGATTAATCGTATAGTTTATAAATATTGGGTAGGGATATTTTAAATATTACAGCTACTAAACGTATGCTAACTACAACGCTAAATGCGCCTATAAATACAATACTGCTAGGTAAATTAAAATGAGCAATAGCAAAGTAAGTAAAACCACCAAGTATACAAGCAGTTGCATAAATTTCTTTTCTGAAAATTACAGGTATTTCATTGCATAAAATATCTCGTATTACTCCGCCAAAGCAAGCGCTCATTGTACCAAAAGCAATGCATATTATCGGATTTAATTCTGCGTTTATTCCTTTTTCTACACCTACTACGGTATACAAGCCTATTCCTAAGGTATCGAATAAAAAAAGTGATTTTCTAAAATAGGTTAATCGTTTTCTAAATACTACGGCAAAAAGTGAAGCAGCAATAATGGTATATACGTACGTCATATTGGTTAACCAAGCTACAGGCACATCGAGTAAAACATCGCGTAAAGTTCCGCCACCTACAGAAGTTACAAAGGCAATAATTAAAATACCAAAAGCATCCATATGCTTTCTCATGGAAGTAAGTACTCCAGAAATAGAAAATGCTATAACGCCTAAAATATCTAAAATAAGGATGACATCCATAATAAAATGTAAAGGTATCTTAGATTATTCTTTAATAACCATTGCCGAAGCTTTTACGCCCGTTAATAAATTCCAAACATTCGAAATCATAAGGTTGCCAAATTCATCAAACACTTTTAATTCGGCTGTATTTGGACCAGCAGAGCCTTGATTTAGCGCTACAAACTCAATTTTATTAAAGCCTTCATTTAATTCAATAATAAAACTTTTAAACTGACTTTCTAGTAAAACATTTTCGGTTAAAATTTCTCCATTAAGTAAAATTTGAACACGGTCTCCATCAAACATCATGTGGTCTCGGCATACAATAGTAATTTTTCCTGCAGAAGTTCTATACTCTCCAAAATCCATATCGTTTTTGTATTCATCTAAGACTTTTGGTTCGCGTTGTGGACCTTTCATGCGTTTATTTACTTTATCTTCATACAAATCTGAAGGATCCATAAAATTTGGTTGTTTCGACATATTAAAGCCTTCTTTTTCTAAAGATAAACCCTCTTTGTTTCGATTGGGGATTCCGAAATTAGGACTAGGAAAAGATTTGCCAGAAAGCGGTCTTAAATCTACTGTTTTTGAAGAGTTTTTTGAACGATCTAGCTGTGCTATACTAAACTGAAAAGTTAAAGCAAAACAAAAAAAGGCTGTATAAAAACTTGAATGTCTCATAATTTAAAAGTACAAAAATAATACGAACAATAATAATTAAACATGAATTGTGCCAGTATTAAGATTTTAAAATATCTGCATTCCATAGGAAATTTAAATCAGTTTTATCTTGAAATTGAAAAGCAACATATTTACCATGATGTGTAATTGATATGGGCTTAAAAGAAGAATTGATTTTAATATAAGGAATTCCATTTTTGTCTTTATGTAGCATGTGATTTAAACAATTTCTGTTTAAATCTTTTTTAAAGTATGAATTATATGAAGAAATTTCAAAATTTTGAGAAGAAACAGCTTCAGGATTATGGATAATAGAATAAATAAAATTTGGATTGATAAACGATGCTACTTCACATTTGTAATTATCAATTTTAACTTCACTCCTACTAGTTGAAATTTCAGATACAGAAAAATCAAAAGGATTTAAGCGTGGTTTTAAGTTAAATTTACGTTGATGAGCTTTATATGCGACTTCTTTACACGACCAAATTTTCCAAAAATCGGTAAAGCCTAAAACTTTATCCTTATATTTTTTAATTTCAAGTGGATGCAATACTTTTTGCTGAAAAGCTTTAGTTTCCCAACGAATTTGATGTTGAGCAAGTTCTAAGTCTACTACATCATTACCTAACACTAACTTATTTTTTGCTGTATAATATTTAATGAAGCCCCAACACTCGTCATTTGTTCCATTTCTTCATTTTCAATACGAATATCAAATTCGTCTTCTACATCTAAAATTACATCTACTAAATGAGCCGAATTAATTTCCAAATCTGAAATAAAACTACTCTCTTTAGATAAGTTGCTAAAAGCAGATTGGTTGTTTACATAAGGTTCTACAATAGCCTTAAGCTTCTGAATTATAAGATCTTCTTTCATTGTTTATTGTTTAATTTTAGTTTATGCTCAAAAGATGCAAACAACAAATTTACACCTGCCATAATTACAATTAAAGATAAAGTTCCTGCCAAAACCCATTGCCAAATCGGTGCATTACTATGCTTTAAAAAACCGCTTTCGACTAGAGCAGATAAGCCAAAGCCGAGTAAACCGGTTCCTATACCGCCATAAAGCCAATACTTATTTTTAAATTGTTTTTGTTTATTGGTATCTTTCATCTTCTAAGTAATTTCGTTTTACAAAGTCTAAAGCAGTTTTTAAAATATTACCCATTGTTTTTGCTCGCTTAAACTTAACATCTTTGGTAAAATCTACTAATTCTTTTCGCAATTGTTTTACATTTTCTGGCTTAGATACGTGATCCTTAATCATACAACGAATTAAGGTTCTAAATCTACGTTGAGATGTAATTAATCGTTTTGCTACTTGGGAGCGTTCTTCATTTCTGTATTGCTCTATAGATGATTCTTCTAATCGGTCGGCTACCAACATAACCATTTTATAATTTTCTTTAAAAAACTGTGGTCGGTAAACTTTTAAACTGCCTTCATAATTTTGCTGGTCAAAATCTATAGCACGAATACGATAATTAACATGGTCAAAATCGTGTGTAGGAATCACCACATAATTATACGAACGCATATCGCCTAACAGCCGTAGTGTACAACGTTCATTAAACTTAACAAACTCCTTAGCAATTTGATTTTTCGCTAAGTTATCACACTTATCTAGCTCTTCTTTTATAAACACATCGCCTGGGATTCCTGCAATATGTTCTTCAATTAAAGTGTCTTTATACACTAAAAAATTAATTCGGTGTGGCGATAAAATATGTTCAAAATCCAATCCATAAATCCGAGAAGCATCGGCTTTTTTTACATAAAAGTACGTGAAATTATCGTTTAGTACGTTCCTGATTTTTATTCTAAAGGGTTTAGAATTCCCAAATGTACAATAATCAATTGCATCGATACTTAAAAAATCAAGCCGATCTGCTTTACCGTCAGAATGCAGTAATAAATATACTTTTTTAAGAGAATTATCAATATCATCGCGTTCGTAATCCGGGTAATAACAACGTACCCAAAGCGTATCTTCGTCGTTGCGATCGTACACCACAATCGAACCCGAAAACCGAAGTAAGTCGTCATAAAAAACAGGGATTTTTGTATTGCGGTTGTAGTGTTGTAAATATTTATGAAGTAAATCGTTAATTGGGAAGCTTGGCTTCTTTTTCGACATGAGTTTTTCTTCCAAATTTTCCATATTTCAAATATAAGAAATTGTAATAAGGCTGGTCTATTTAGTATCGTTAAAAGAACATTTATAATATAAAGACTTCCATAATACATCGTCCCATTTTTACTAAAGTTTTTCCTATTTTTGAAGCAAAATTTACTTATGAAAATGCGTATATGCTTTGTATTGAGCTTTTTGATTTATCTTTTTAATCTGTCTTGCTTTGCACAATTTACAGTAGAAGGAACATTAGCTAAAAATGCAAATCAAAAAATACAATTACTTGGTTTTGAAGGCATACAGGCTTATTTAATTGAAGAAACACGAACTGATGCCAAGGGTCATTTTTCAATGAGTTACACTGCCGAAGATTATGGAATAGGATACTTAAGTATCTCGCAAGTCGAAAATCAAATCCTTGTACTTGCCAAAGAAAACATTAGCATACAAGCAAATGCACTTTCTGATAAGAATAATTTGAAATTTTTACAGGGAAAGCAAAACAAACTATTTAATACTTACACAAAGGAGTTTGACATCAATCAAAATGTTCTAGGTGCTTGGCAGTACCTAGCTGAAACTTACAGGAACAATTCACATTTAAAAGCTAGACAAAATAGCCTAGAAAACATTCTCAATGAAATTGAATCTTTAAAAAAAGTGAATCAGCATCTCATTCAAAAATTGCCTGAAAACTCCTATATTCAATGGTTTATACCAGTTCGTAAAATTGTGAGCGATGTTTCTTATATCGCTCAAAATCAGCCCGAATTAATCCCTGAAAATTTAACTGCCTTTAGAAATATAAAACACGATAATGATTTGTTTTATAAAAGTGGTTTATACAAAGATGCTTTTGAAGGCCATTTTTGGCTTATTGAAAATTCAGGTTTAAGCCAAGATGAAGCTTTCGCAGAAATGAAAAAATCTATCGACATTATTGTTGAAAACCTGGCTTTTGATGATGAAAAAATGAATCAAACAGGCGAATTTTTGTTTCAATTTTTAGAAAGTAGAAGTTTATTTGAAGCATCTGAATATTTAGCGGTTAAGCTTTTAAATGAAAGCAGTTGCACCCTAAATAGTAACTTAGAAAAACAATTGGAAGTTTACCGAAAAATGAAACCAGGCAATATTGCAAATAATATTGTTTTTGATGGTGATGTTTTTAAGTCTGGTACTAAAATTTCTGTTTCTAATTTAAATGAATTACAAAGCGAATATTACTTAATTGCTTTTGGTTCGAGTTGGTGTCCAGCTTGTGTAGAAGAGTTACCTAAACTACAAGAAGAATACGCTAATCTTCAACAAAAAGGCGTTGAAATTGTAATGATTTCATTGGATACTTCTAAACAGCAATTTCAAAATTTCACAAAAGATTTCGACTTTTATGCAGCATCCGATTATAAAAAATGGGATACACAAGCTGTAAGTGATTACTATGTTTTTAGTACGCCTACTTTATATTTAATCGATAAAAACAGAAAGATTTTACTTCGTCCAAACTCAGTTGAGCGAGCTAAAAATTGGATTTTACAAAATTTATAAAGTCTTTAGGTACTATAAATAAAATTAAAATTACTTTTTTAAATGCATTTGTAAAGCAGATAAAAAGTTTCTAAGGTATTGATCCTGCAATCTGCGATATTGATCTTGATTGGGGTTTCTTAAAAAGGCACTGAGTTCATTTTTACTTAATTGTTTGCCTTTTAATTGAAAGAGTTTTAAAATATCATCGCTTGTTAATTGATAAGCAATTTTTATTTTCTTCAACACATCGTTATTTTCTAACTCAGTTTCGATAGCTGGTTGCTTACCTGGTTTCTTTCCCCGTTTAAAATTGATGAGTCCGTTTAAAAACAAAGCCAGTTCCACATCGCTTAAAACTTTGAAATCAGTAGCTTCTTCATCTTTTTGCCAAGCTTCTACATCAACTAAATTGGCATCGTAATCTACTTCTTCAAAAATGGCTTTCAATTTAGCATTGTTAAAACCTTCAATAAAACGGATTCTTTTAAAAATATCGTTGTTGGTCATTAATTTTAATTTGTTTCAAAAATAAGTAATCTTAAACTATTGTATGTTATTCCTTACACCAGAGTTATAAATAAACTTGAAATTAAACTAGATTCATCTTTTTATATCATCATTATAATTTATTTGTAATTCGATAAATTCGTCGAATTCTAGTTTATTCAATAAAAAGAAAATTAATGGATGCATTTTGTATAGAAAGCAATGAACTAATGCTTCAATAAAACTTTTAAGTTTTTAAGAACATATATTCATGAAGTATTATTTTCTAAGTATAATTGACCATCTTAAATTAAAAAATTGAATTGAATTACAATGAGAATTCGATACCTTATTTTATGCTTGCTGCTAAGTTTTACAATTCATCCACAAAGCTTTATGGGCTATTATTTATAGGTTATGGCGAGACTTTAATCGATTACAACCACAAATAAACTACCTTGGGTGTTGGCATTACTTTTACGGATTGGTAACTATTGGGATAGGCCTAAAAAAAAAGCCAAATCTAAAGATTTGGCTTTTTTCTAAATTTATTTTTATGTTGAAATTAAGCCAACACTTTCTGTACTTTATCTGCAGCTTCTTGAAAAATTACAGCCGACTCCACGTTTAATCCGCTATTGTCTATAATTTCTTTAGCTTCTTCTGCATTAGTTCCTTGTAAACGAACAATAATTGGCACTTTAATTTGGTCGCCTAAATTTTTATAAGCTTCCACTACTCCGTTTGCAACCCGGTCGCAACGTACAATTCCACCAAAAATATTAATTAATATAGCTTCCACTTTTTCATCTTCTAAAATAATTCTAAAAGCTTCTTCTACACGTTTGGCATCTGCAGTACCACCTACATCTAAAAAGTTAGCTGGTTCGCCACCAGCAAATTTAATTAAATCCATGGTTGCCATGGCTAAACCAGCACCATTCACCATACATCCAACGTTTCCGTCTAAGTTTACAAAACTTAAACCAACTTCTTTAGCACGAACTTCTGTTGGGTCTTCTTCTCTTTTATCGCGTAATTCGGCATAATCTTTATGACGAAATAAAGCTGAATCGTCTATACTTACTTTAGCATCTACAGCTAAGATTTTATCGTCAGAAGTTTTTAAAACCGGATTAATTTCAAATAAAGAAGAATCCGAACCGTCGTAAGCTTGGTATAAAGCAGTTACAAATTTGGTCATTTCTTTAAAGGCTTTTCCGCTTAATCCTAAATTAAAAGCAACTTTTCTAGCTTGGAAAGGTAAAATTCCAGTAGCAGGATCAATTTCTTCTGTAAAAATTAATTCAGGTGTTTTTTCTGCAACCGATTCAATATCTACACCACCTTCGGTAGAATACATGATCATGTTTTTTCCAGTAGCTCTATTAAGTAAAACAGACATATAATATTCTTCAGGATCATTATCACCTGGATAATATACATCTTCAGCTACTAAAACTTGGTGTACTTTTTTTCCATCTTTAGAAGTTTGCGGAGTAATTAAATTCATGCCGATAATATCACCAGCAATTTGTTCTACTTCTTTTAAATTTTTGGCAAGTTTAACTCCACCACCTTTTCCGCGACCACCAGCATGGACTTGTGCTTTAATAACGTGCCATCCCGTTCCAGTTTCTTCGGTAAGTTTTTTAGCCGCTTCTACAGCTTCTGCAGGAGTTTGTGCTACAATTCCGCGTTGAATGTTAACACCAAAACTATTTAGTATTTCTTTTCCTTGATATTCGTGTAAATTCATATTCAGGTTTTGCTTAAAATTAAGTCCTACAAAAGTAACAATTTAAGAACTTAAGGCAAGTTATTTGAAAGCTATTTAATTAAAGAAATGCTAAATTATACGCTAAAGTTAAGTTTTATAGTTGTTTTACTTTTGGTAAGACATCAAATGTTTTTAATTAGCTTTGTCATTCAATTGAAGGAATATTCATGAAAGGAAACAACATTAAAATAAAGAACAAAAAAGCAAAATTTAATTACGAATTTTTAGATAAATATATTGCTGGAATTGTTTTGCGCGGCACAGAAATTAAAGCTATTCGAGAAGGTAAAGCAACAATTGCTGAAAGTTTTTGCGAGTTTAACGATAAAGGTGAACTCTTTGTTGTAAATATGAATATTCAGGAGTATTCACATGCTTCTCATTTTAACCATAATCCTAAAAGTGAACGCAAATTACTGCTGAATAAAAAAGAACTTAAAAAACTTTACAAAGAAGTAAAAAATTCGGGTTTAACCATTGTTCCGTTGCTGCTTTTTATAAACGATCGTGGTTTTGCTAAATTACAAATTGCTTTAGCCAAAGGAAAAAAGCTGTACGATAAACGCGAAACCATTAAAGAACGAGACACCAAACGCAAATTAGATCGGATTCAAAAATCGTATTAATGAAAAAATCTCTACTAACCACTCTCCTATTACTCAATTGCTTTTGGATTGTAGCGCAAACTATTTCAGGAAAAATCACAAACCAATCTGGCGAAAGTCTTGCAGATGTAAACATATACATTGAAGGCTCGTATACAGGCACTACAAGCAACACAGAAGGCATCTACGAGTTAAAGCTGAAAGAAGTTGATACAGAATTTACTTTAGTTTTTCAATACTTGGGCTTTAAAACCGAAAAAATTGAAGTAAAAGATGCAGATAAAAATCAACAGCTAGACCTTGTTTTAATTGAAGAAGTAACCAGTTTAGATAATGTAGTTGTATATGCAGACGAAAATCCTGCTTTAAAAATAATTGAACAAGCTATAGACCATAGAAAAGAGAATAAAAGTAAAATTGATGCATTTGTGGCAGACTTTTATTCGCGAAGTTTGTGGAGAGCTGAAAATATTCCTGAGAAAATATTAGGTGTAGAAGTAGGAGATTTCGATGGAACTTTAGACTCTACCAGAAGTGGGATTATTTATTTAAGTGAAACCGTTTCTAAAATTTACTATAAATCGCCAGATCAATTTAGAGAAGAAATTACAGCATCTAAAGTTAGTGGTAACGATAATGGGTTTAGTTGGAACAATGCAGAAGACTTTAATGTTTCGTTTTACAACAACACCATTAGCTTCAATATCGAAATGATTTCTCCTATTGCCGATTATGCCTTCAATTATTATGATTATAAATTAGATGGTATTTTTTACGATTCCAATGGATTTTTAATCAATAAAGTAGAAGTAATTCCTAAGCGAAAAAAAGATAAAGTATTTTCGGGTTACATCTATATTGTAGAAGACACTTGGGAAATTTACGGAGTAGATTTAAGTACAACAGGAGAAGCAACGCAAATACCACCTTTAGAAAGCGTTCAGTTTCAGCAAGAATTTACCTACGATGCTGAGCAAGAAATTTGGCTGAGTTTATCGAAAGGCTTCAACTTTACATGGAAAATTTTAGGCATGTCGGGGAATGGAAAATTTTTAGGTTTTTACAAAAATTATGAACTTACACCAGCTAAAGAAAAGTTGCAATTTACCAATGAAATTGTATTTTACGAACGCGATGCCAACAAACGTGATTCAATATTTTGGGAAGGCATCCGTCCAGTTCCTTTAACTAAAGTTGAACAAAACGACTACCTTAAAAAAGACAGCATTCAACAATTACGAAAATCGAAAAGCTATTTAGATTCGGTTGACCAAGTTCGAAATAAATTTAAAATCTTGAGTCCCATAACTGGTTACACTTGGCAAAATTCATACAAAAATCGAAGTTTTTCCTACACTGGTTTTTCGCCAACAAGTTTAAATTACAACAATGTACAAGGTTGGAATATAAATACGTCTTTTACCTATCTCCAAAAAGATGAAGACAATTCTTATAAACAATTTTGGGACATAAGTGCGAAGTTAAACTATGGCTTTTCTGAAGAAAAACTACGTGGAAGCTTAAATTACCGTCATAAATTCAATAATTTTAAAGATACATATTTAGGAATTTCTGTTGGAAGCGAAGCCCAACAAATTAATAGTACTGAACCCATAAGTCCACTTATAAACACTATCGCTGCCACCTTTTACGAACGTAGCTTTTTAAAATTATACGAACGTAACTATGCAGAAGCTATATTTGCCGATGAAATTGTAAATGGTTTTCGTGCTTACGCAAGCTTTGCTTTTGAAGATAGGAACGCTCTTAAAAATTCCACCAATTCTCAAATTTGGGTAAATAATCCTGATGGATTTACTAGCAATCATCCCCTATTTTCTGAACAATTGGGTGAAACCTTATTTAAAAATCATCAGATTTTTAAAGCAAGGATTGGAGCCACTTTTAGATTTGGACAAAAATACATTAACCGTCCTGACGGAAAATTCAACATGAATAATCCAGCTTATCCTAACATTAGTTTTGTGTACGAAAAAGGCTTTGGAAGTTCGGTAAGCGATTATAATTTCGATATGATTCGTACACAAATTAAGCAAGATGTTAATTTGGCCAATTTAGGAAGCTTCAATTATGCAGTAAATGCGGGTTGGATTAATAACAATAGCAAACAAATGTCTTTTTTAGATTACAAACACTTCAACGGAAACCAAACTTTTGTAGAATCTGCATCAAGTTATGTAGGAAGATTTTTGCTTTTGGATTATTATGCCTTTTCCACTCAACACAGTTATGCAGAAATACATGCAGAACATCAATTTAAAGGCCTGATTTTAAATCGAATTCCGTTGCTCAATCAATTAAACTATAATTTAGTTCTAGGTGGCAGAGCTTTACTTACTAAAGAGCGAAATCCATATTTTGAAGCGAATATTGGACTCGAAAATTTAGGCTTTGGAAAGTTTCGATTTTTTCGTTTAGATTATGTGCAATCGTTTCATAACGGAAATTCTACAGGTGGTGTTATGCTAGGACTTCAATTTTTGAATTTATTGTAAATATAAATTGTGTATTTGAGTAATCGAATTCCTTTCATTTTTATAATCTTTTTCTTTTCGAAAGCTTTTACCTTAAAATCTTCCCTTTTTGTGTGAAAATTGCAAGCTCATATTATAAAAAACAATAAGTTTTTAAGTTATACAATCAAAAACAGATAAAAATGTATTTTTGTCCAAAATTGTATTCATGCTTATTATAGGAATCGCAGGTGGGACAGGGAGTGGAAAAACCACAGTTGTAAACCAAATTATCGACGAATTACAACACGACGAAGTAGATGTAATCTACCAAGATTCTTATTATATGGATACGAGTCATCTTACTTTTGAAGAACGAAAACAAATTAATTTTGATCATCCCAAATCGATCGACTTCGAGTTGCTTCAAGAGCATTTAAGCAGTTTAAAAGCTGGCGTTCCCATAGAGCAACCCATATATTCGTTTAAAGAACATAACCGTACAGGAGAAACAGTAACTACACTTCCTAAAAAAGTAATGATTGTAGAAGGGATTCTTATTTTAGCACATAAAGAATTGCGTGATATGTTCGATATAAAAATGTTTGTACATGCCGATAGCGACGAACGTTTAATAAGAAGACTAAAGCGCGATATTCAGGAACGTGGACGTGATTTAGATGAAGTATTAAACCGCTACCAAACTACCTTAAAACCCATGCACCAGCAATTTATCGAACCCACTAAGGAGTTTGCAGACATCATTATACCTTACAACAAATACAATAATGTTGCCATTAATATTGTGCAATCGGTAATTAAAGAGCGTATTTTAAGTTAGAACCAAAATTCCTTCAATTTGAATTGTTTTAATAGCAGTGTTGCTTCATTTAATTGAAATTGTATCTGCACTATTAAAATTTACTAATGTTTTATGATGTTTTGAAACTTCTTCAACTCAGCCAAAAGGAATCAACATAGAAGTTGTATTTTTGATGAAAAGCACCAAATTGAAAAAAATCATATTAACATTTCTCCTGTTCCATTCAATTACAGGATTTAGTCAACAAAATATTTATAAAGTATTTAATGAAAACATGAGCAAACAAGAAGTACTTGCTGCTTATAATTCTAATGCTGAAAAATTAAATTCAATACCATTTTCAACAGAAGTATCTTGGAAAGTTGATGTAGAGCGATTTCGGTACAATGAAGATGGACAACTTAAAGTGGTAAGCTTAATTCCTTCTAATATGGGCAATGGTTTTAATTATATAAAAACCGTAACACACCTAAAAAAAAGCAGAGATTTCTTACTAGATTTAGGCTATAAAATAACCCATACAAATGATGCATGGTCTAGGCCACAAGCCTTTGTTGGAGAAGCCTTTGCTTATGGCTTAGTGCTTCAAAATCCAACAAACAAAAATTACGTAAACATCTATTGTGTAAAAGAAAAAGGGAGTTACGTACCTTTACTTTATATTTTTAACAAAAAGTATTTGTTTGATCATTTTGAAGAAAACAAAGCATCGAACAAGCAGGAAAGCGGCTTTTAATTCTCCTTTTCTTTCAATGCTTCAATTTTTTTAAACACTTCTTCAGCTTCAGCTAACTTTTTATCGGCGGCAGAACGATTAGACTTAGATAAATCGAAAGATTCTTTCTGCAATTTTTTATATTGATCTCTTAATTGATCTATTTCACTTTTCTTCTTAAACAATCCAAACATAATTTTTTTACTTCAAATTTAATTTTTTTGTACCATCCATATTAATTCTTCTTAAATATTGGCTTCATTTTAGTAAAAGATTCAACTATAGATTACATTTGAACATTATTTGTACTATGCTAAGTAAAGAACACATAAAATTCATTCAAAATAATTTAGGTAAAAATGTTTCAAAGCTTATTTTAAAAGGCATTCCATTTAGCGATGTATCTACAACATTTATAGCACAACAAATTGCAGCTCGACAAAATTTGGGTAAGAAACTTCCAAATTGGGTAAAAAACACTACTGTTGTTTTTCCTAAAAAACTAAATTTAGAGCAAAGCTCATCTGAACAAACTGCCCAATACAAGTCCAAAATTATTCAAGGGAATAAAATAGTTTGCGACCTTACGGGTGGTTTTGGTATTGATACTTTTGCCTTATCGGGCACCAACAAAAAAATTATATATATTGAAAAAGACAATGAACTCGCTGAGATTGTAAAACACAATATTTGCGAAGTTTTTGAAAAAAATAACGTAGAGTTTGAAGTATCTCCAGCAGAACTTTATTTAGAAAATTTACATACAAGAGTAGATTGGTTATACATGGATCCATCTCGAAGAAACACTGCAAAACAAAAGGTGTTTTTATTTGAAGAATGTGAACCTAATATTCTGGATGTGCTTAATTTAATGAAAGATAAATCTAAAAAAGCATTAATTAAAACTAGTCCGTTAATCGATATTTGTTATGGTATTAAAAACTTAAAGTATGTAAATAAAATACATGTGGTTTGTGTAGGTAATGAGCTAAAAGAATTGCTTTGGGAGTTAGATTTTTCTGTAGAAAAACAAAAACCAACTATTAAAACCATACAATATAAGTCGAGTATAACCAACACGTTTAATTTTTGTTACAACCAATCAACAAATGCATTAATTTATTCTGAACCACTTCAGTATTTATACGAACCCAATGCAGCTTTAATGAAAGTAGGAAAATTTGAAGATTTAGCTGAAGTTTTTCAACTAAAAAAATTACATCCAAACTCTCATTTATTTACATCTAATCAATTAATAAAAGCATTTCCCGGAAGGGCTTTTTTAATTAAGGAAATTATTGACTACAAGCCAAAAAGTTTAAAAAAAACATTGAAAAACAAGAAAATAAATGTTTCTACTCGAAATTTTCCAATTATGGCAAAAGATTTGATTAAGCTATTTAAGATAAATGAAGGCGGAAACCAATATGCCTTTTTTACAACCGACAAAAACCAACAAAAAAAATACATATTATGTACAAAAGAATATTAGGTTTACTAATTATAAGTATGGTTTTAAGCCATTCCGTTTATAGTCAAGATACACAAAACGAAGTAGATTGCACCTACGATCAGGTAGAACTTGGAGAAGATAAACACATTGCAATTTTAAGAACCGATACCAAATTAATAGACAGTTTTACCACTTTTGAAATAGGAAGAGTAATAGATTTTAGTTTAATAAATTACCGTGGAAATATTATTTTAAACGTTGAAATTTACAAAGATGCCAGAGAAGCATTGTCACCAATTTGCATAGGCCCCGGAGCTAGTTTTAACTTAAAGCTTCAAAATGGTGAAAATATAATGCTTTCGCAAGTAGGTGCAGAACTTTGTGGAAACCAATTAGAGTCTGCACAAGAAGGATTTTATAATGTAAAAAATCGGGGTTCTTTTTTAATTAAAGAAGATGCATTTGATAAATTAAAAGAAGTAGAATTAATTTCAGGAAATTTAAAAGCTGGAGATAATGAGCTTTATTTTATTTTTAAAACTGAAATCTACGATGATGTAAATGATCGAGTAAATTACCCAAGTTTTTATTTTATTGATTACTTAGAATGTGTAACACACCCACAATTAATTGTTGAAAAATAAGGTAGTTCGTATGACTAAATTTTTATCATTTATATTTTTCCTGGTTACAACAATAAATTTTGCTCAAATTATTGAAGAAGAAATACTGTACTACCCTCAGCCTATTCAATCTGAGCCCTGTTATTATACTTCGTACACTATAAGTGCAAATGGAGAAATTGAAAATTTACAAACTGAAGCCATTATGGTCGAAGAATGGACGACGCCTTCAAGCGGAAGGGTAATTGATTTTACCCTATTAAAAACAAAAGATGATTTAATACTATTGGTAGAAATTCATGAAGACGCCGAAGATATTTTACAACCCATCTGCTTTGGAAGTTCAACTAGCATAGAATTAAAATTGAAAAATGGCCTTACAGTTAAACTACCACAAATCGGACCTAAAAGATGTGGTTATGTAAACATAGCAGACGATTCAGCACCCTATTATAACATTACAAACTTTAGTTATTTTAAAATTTCGATCGAGAATGCAAAGAAGCTCCAAGCTTCTGAAGTTAATTTAGCGAACATATCAAGCACCAAATATGATTTAGACTTTGTATTTAAATCTGAATTATACGATGAAGTAAATGATATATTAATCTACCCTGAATTTTATTTTATTAGCGAATTAGATTGTATGTTAAATCCAATATTACCAGAAGATTAAAATTAGCTTTAATAGTTAGCTAAAAAACTTTAAAAAAAAGCTCAATTAAATTTGGCTACAATCAGGTCTATATCTATATTTGCAACCGCAAAAAGAACAAGTTCCTATATAAAATTGGAGAGGTGGCAGAGTGGTAATGCAGCAGATTGCTAATCTGTCGACGCGAAAGTGTCGCCAGGGTTCGAGTCCCTGTCTCTCCGCTGTTTTTTTGGATTATTTGCCAAAAGCACAATAGTTCAAATTATATAAAATCACACCACTCGGGTGTAGTACCGCAACAAGTGCGGCATAAACTACGCTCGGTTGGGTATAAGTTCTAACCATATTATTTGGTTAATTGTTATTTTGAAATTTTTACACCACTCGGGGTGTAGCGTAGCCCGGTCATCGCGCCTGCTTTGGGAGCAGGAGGTCGCAGGTTCGAATCCTGCCACCCCGACTTAACAAAAGCTGATTATTTAATTATAATCGGCTTTTTGTTTTACTATTGTACCGCATTTAGGTTACCAAAAAAATCACATTTGTGAGTATGCTTGAAAAATATTTAATACGATACAAACTATTGATTAATTTTACTCAATAACCAACTTATCCCTAAAACATTCTGCATTTTCATCACAAACTTCAATAACATAAAGACCAGATAACAGATTAGAAACATCTATCGAAGTTTTTAATCGATTCATCTTAAGTTGAATTACAATTTGTCCTTGTAAATTATACATTCGCAAATTTGCTTCATTAAACTTCTGTGGTAGGTTAACAAAAAACTCTTGATTAGCAGGATTGGGGTAAAACGAGAAATCTTTATAATCAGTTAAATCAGTACCCAAATTAGTTTGTTCATAAACCAATGAAAACCTATTGTAAGCTAAACTTTCAGGAACAGATGTATCAACACCAAAAGCGTAAATATTCTCACCATTATGGAGTACTATACTTTCATCTAAATAAGCATCATAAAGTCGTACTTCTACAGCATTATCTATGTGATTGATATTATATTGAAATACATAATTTTCATTCTCTAAGTTATTAAGAAATAAAGGATAAACCGTATCGACATCAGGTTTAGTCGTATTATAAATGGAAAGTAATGCTGGACCAACATCGAAAGCTAAATTTTCATTTAAGTTACCCAACTTAGAAGCTTGAGGTAAAACATCAGCTTCTGTTTCATAAAAACGAATTCCAGTTGCATCCTGTTCTGAATAACCTTGCTGAAATTTATGTTGTTCATATATGCGTATATTTATATAAGGAGTTGTTGAAGTACTAAAAACTTGTAAAGAATTTTCTTGTGAAGCTTTTGAAGATTCAGTAAAAGAAATGTTATAACCACTTCCAGAACCATCGTTCTGAAAAAACACAGCTTGACCAGGTTGTAAAAAACGATTTACATTAGAACTACCAGGATCTGGAATATTAGTATCTATAATACTTGATGTATTTGTACTGATATCTATACTTACAAAAGCACCTTGATTAGCTAGACTAGCATCCCAGTAATAAGCATAATCGCTTAAAATACCACTTCCATAATTTAATTGTGATAAGTCTACTATACTCTGATAAGGATTTCCTACAAATGAATATTTGTTTGGAATTGTAGAAATATCGGGAGCTACTAAGTTTCCAGTTGCCAAGTTTCCTTTAGCACTTAATTTTACATCATTGGCTAAAGCATTATTATTATTTAAGGTTACACTGCGATCACCACGAATAAACATCCGATAACCACGACCAGGTACTAATGCTGTGGTGAGTGTCTCTAATACAGGATTCCAAGTTTCATTATAAGTAAATAAAGATGGGTTACCAGACAAAGTATAATCTAAACCATTGCTGCTTTGTTCTCCTACAGTACCAACTGCACCTGTAATATGTGTTTGCTGTTGCCATGAATCTGTTAAAGATACATTACCAACTGAAGATGAAATAAATCGAAATGCTCTAACAGAATCAATTCTTTTAGGTATAAAACGTTCAACTATTGCTTCTCCTACTACACTCCCACCTTGCAGGTCGGCTAACTGAGCTGTAGATGCAGCCGCACTTTCAAAATGAACATGATCGGTAACTTCAAGCATATTTCCATTAAGATGGAGTACAAAATCAGACTTAATTCCTGTTTCTTTTGCTTTAAAAGATGAATCTAATACATAATCATCAAAAAAATAAACGTTTTTTTGTTCACTGTTTAAATCAGGTACGCTGTTATTAACCCAATCTCCATCTACATAAATTAAATCGTCTAAGCTACCAGGTGTTGCAGTATTACTATTATTTTTAATAAAGGAATTATGATATAAATTGCGCGATATCCGTTGATTAGCATCAACACCAAAACCTACATTATCATCAATCAAATTTCCATCGACTAAACTCTCTGTTCCACCTTGAATCAATTGCCATTCTCTAGTAGAGTTAGGCACAAAAAACATTCCCTGCGTACCTTGGATAAAAGTTGTATTGCTAGGAAGTGCACCATAAGCTGTTTCAAAATCAGTTAAAGTACCGCCACGACTAATTACCACAAAACTTTTGGGTGGTATTACAGCATTGGCAATAGAATTTCCAGAACTAGCACCAAAACCCCAAACAGTCTCGTCTGGTAACATAACTATTTTAGCTCCTGTTAAATCAATTTGTTTTTCACTAAAATTAAAGAGCTCCATAAACTCCAAAGTAAAGGTAGGATGATCGCTAATTTCTGTTATAAAAACTTCACCGACTTGCATCGAAACTGGAGCATCTATAACAGCAAATGAATCACTTTCAAGGCTTTGTGCAATACCGTTAGCCGAAGCAGTTAAACTGAAAGACGGACCAACCATATCGAAAGCTAAATTATTAAAGACACTTTCACCTAAAACAGCTTGTTGGCTACTATTGCTATCGGTTGTAAAATTAGAAGTCGTACTCAATTGTATTTCTTCCATAAAGTCTAAATCTACATTTCCGTTAGCATCAATAGCTTCAACTACAGGTGGAGCTTGCATAAGGCTTTGTAAATTTACATCACTAGGCTGCACAGCAAAATTTAATGCAGTTGCTTCTACGTTTATGCGGTTTTCATCCAAAAGTAAACTTGTTTCTGCTCCGCCTGCATTCGCATAAGCAAAACTAGTTCCTGTAGCTTCAGCAACAGCTTCTCGTACTCTAAATACAAATTGGGTTTGATCGGCAACAGTGTTTTCAAATGAAACATATAAACTGAAGACACTTTCTGCCCCATCCAATGCTTCAATTTGCAAATTATTAAATTGAATGTCATGCTGGTCGACTAGTATTTCTGAAAGAAAAACACCTTCTTGATAAAGGGCTGCTTTATGAATCACTTCCTGCCCAGTTACACTGAAACTTAAGGAAGTTAATTCGGTATCTTTAGTATCTAAATCGCCAGAATTGCCACCATCGCGTAAAATAAAACGACCAATTTCTATGGAATTTGATGCAGTAAGTGTTGATGTTGTTGTATAATTGATGTAAGCAATATTTTCAGGAGTACTAAAATTAGTATCAAATACAATATCTGAACCATTTTGTGGCCAAGTATTTTCTGCAGTTGGCCCGCCCCAAATTAAAGTAGCTAAATAAGGATTATCTATAAACGGATTGCGATTTCCTTGTTCTCCATAAATCACTTCATTACGGTTAATCTCAAAATCTGAAACTTCATCTTCTGCATTCCACTCTAAGAAAATATCAGGTATTTGCGTGTCGTAAGTTGTTGTATCATTACCAACATAAGTAGGCAAACATTCTTCTTGGTAGCGCAAAAACATATACAATATAATACGCGCAACATCTCCCTTCCATTCATCACCCGGATAATATAAATCAACACCGCCATAAAAGGGATCTCCACTACCGGGAGCAAATTGATTATTACCGCGTTGACTATTAGCCTGTGCATCTGCAGCGCGCAGATTATGCGCATCGGTTCCTGTTCCTATACTACTTGTACTCATAGGTGGATCTGCTAAAGATTGCGGAAAAACATGCTCCCGATTCCAAAAACCTGTACAACTACCAGAAAAATTGCAAATTAAATTTTTATCGCGTGTACGGTCGGTGGTGTAAACATCATCTAAATCGTCAAAACCATACACCAATAAAACATCAGTAAGGGAATTATCGTCTGGGTCTAAATCTGCTTGTTGCAGAATATTCCATATAGCTGAATAACTTACACCACTATGCGTATTAATCAATAGATCTGAAAGCTCTACATATAAATCGTTTCCAGTCTTACTCAAATCAATATCTTGATAATAGGTCTGTACTTGTCCAAACACACCCAAAACATGAAACAATAAACCTATAAGTAATAAAGTCTTATGTAATTTACGCATAGTTGTTAAGTTAAATAAGGTTGAATCTCTAGTTCTAAACAATTGCGCAAAATAAGGTATTTTGTAGTATTTATATTACATATAAAAACAATTTAGAAATAATCTGTTAATAATAAATCTGTTAAGTAACAAAATCAAATTATATCATTTTCATTAGTTGAACGCTTTAATTTGAAATGAATGCGTACTTTTAAGCTTATGTTACAGATTGATTGCCAATTAAATGAAAGATAATGCAGTGTTAATCATATTAATTATAGACTTAAATTCGTGCAAAAAAAGTCTTTGGTAATTGAAGAAAACGAAGGTAAAAGTATTTTTACAAATAAAAATTAAGTAAAATATTTTATAAAACTTTATCTGGTGCTACACGAATAGAAATTAAAAGAAGTATGTGCTATTTTACAAGAAATAGACAGAAGATTAAAACGGGAAATTATAAGGGTGTATTACAGCGATAAAAAGATAGAAATAGATTTTATACGTTAAATAGTAAAGAATAGGATTTACAACAGCTAAAAAAACGAAGAATGAAAATCATATCAACGATATTACTAATATTTTTATGTAACTGTATTTTATTGGGTCAAAAAAAGGAACTTTATATTAATGATAATTTTGAATATATATCCAAACCTGAGTTTGAACGTAAGTCTGATCAAGCGCTTGACTACACGCTGAGATTTGAATTAGACTCTACTTTTTTAAATGTGAAGGTGTCCAGGTACAAGGAAGGAAAAGTACAATTAAAGGTATTAGACTCTATCAAAACCACATTTTTTAAAAGTAAAAATGAAGAATTCGGTGAAAATGATATATTGTTGATTAATTATTATCCTGGAAGTGACAAATGCAGTACAAAAGCTTATAAATCGAACTTTAAATCAAAATATAATCAGTATCGAAGAAAATTTGATAAAATAGACAATTTAAAACAAGTTTTTGTGTATAAATCAACGCAAGGATTAAAAGGATCTGGTAATGAAATTGATTGGAAACCTGACATTAACAATTTAATTGAAAAGACATTTTACCCTATTCCTTATCCTTGTGGTGGTTACGTAATAATGAACAATAAAGGTAGCTATATTTCTGAAAGAGGAGAATATAGCTATTGGAATGGATTGATACGTGAAATAAATAAATTTACCAAAAGCGATTAACAAAAAAGCTAAATAAGAATTTTTAAGTTGCTTTTGTTAAGCAATTAATTTACTTTTAAATACATAAAATTCTTGCAAAATATGAAGAAGTACTTACTGCAAATAAGCCTGATAGCCTTAATTTTTAATAGTTGTCAACAAGATCAAAAAATTCTTAAGGCATACGAATCCGAAACACTGAAAATCATTCAAATTAGTGAACATGTTTTTCAGCATGTTACTTATTTAGATGCTAAAAACTACAAGAGTTATCCTTGCAACGGAATGGTTTACGTTAAAGACAACGAGGTTATTGTTTTTGATACGCCAACTAATAATCAAGCTTCTTTGGAATTAATTAATTGGATTGGCCAAAAAAATATTAGAGCTGTAGTAGTCACACATTTTCATAACGACTGCTTGGGTGGTTTAGGTGCTTTCCATACAAAAGGAATTCAATCTTATGCTACTAAACAAACTATTCAACTTGCTAAAGGAAACAACGAAAAAATATTACCCCAAAACCTACTTACCAATCTAAATGAATTTCAAATTGGTAAGCAATTAGTCTTTACAAAATATTTTGGAGAAGGACATACAAAAGATAATATCGTAGGTTATATTCCTAGTGAAAAGACTTTATTCGGTGGTTGCTTAATAAAAGAATTGAATGCATCAAAAGGAAACCTGGCAGATGCAAATACAGAAGATTGGGCTTTAACAGTTGAAAAAGTAAAAAACGAATTTACGGATGTAGATTATGTAATTCCGGGACATGGCAAAAGCGGTGGAAAAGAACTCTTAGATTATACTATTGACCTTTTCAAATTATAAAAATCTAAATGCGAAATAAGGTAATAACGAATTAATACTTAAAAATTAAGTTGGTTAAATTAGTAATTTATACCACTTATAAAAATAGCTATTTAACTACTTCATTTAATAATTTTTATTCATCTAAAGTATTTTAATACAAAAAACTATACACCTAAATTACCAAAAATTTAATTGTATAGTTTTTCTTCACATCATTCAAACAATCTTATTCATTAATATAATTCATATACCAATTTATTCGAATTAACAACAAGGCATGCTAAAAAATGTTTTAGCTTTTTAGCTTCATAAATTTGAGCTTTGACTTATCTATAAATTTAGGTTATAACTATTTTTTAATGAATTTTAAGGTCTTCATATGTTCACCTTCATTAAATAATTTTATAAAATAAACTCCAGGAACTTCATTAAAATGATCTACCCTTAATTCATTATTGTTAATAGTTTGTGCGTAATTTTTATTAGGTACTTGAGTCCCTAACATGGTATAGATTTCAAAATTTAAGTCAGAAATAATTTTAGGTAATCTCACTACAAAATTATTTTCAATAGGGTTTGGATACATTTGTATTAACGAAGCATCAAAATCTGTTGAAGATAAATCTGATACTCTATATTCTATTTTAAACCTATTATATGCTGAAGATGCATTTATATTTGCATCTATACTAAAATCGAAGTAGTTTTCGCCATCACTTAGTAAAACTTCATCATTGGTATACTGGTCTATTAAATATGCATCTAATCCATCAAAACTTTCATTCGATATGTTTAAAGTATATTCAGTGTGTTTGTAATTACCAATAAACATACTTAACTCATCATTAGCTTCAGGAATATCTCTAAGCTGTATAGTTAATAATTCACCATTTTGCATACTAGATATATTCTCATCTATATTCGATAATTTTGGAATATCGCCTGCACCGATATCATTATTTGCACCTTCTATAAAAATTACTCTAAAAGCATCTAAAGCTGAAGTAGGATCGTTTTGTTTAAAGAGTTTTACATTAACCCGCTTCTTACTAGAGTCATCGTTAGAGAAAGTCTGAACTTGAGTTTCGTTAACAGCTTTGTTACTTTGCTGATAATTAATGGCAACAGAACCACCGGATGCAACAAACATAATGGATTGCATTGGTTGTATAAGGTTAGAAACATTAGAGCTCGATAAGCTTGCTTCTCCATTTAAGTCATATTCTATTACAGATCCAGCTGATAATTCGTCAAAAGCTCCTGTTAAATAAGCTACCCAAGCTCCTCTTCCACCAGGTTCGCCAGCTGTAGGTGTACCTCCTAAACTTGGATCCCAGTAGTAAAAGTAATTTAGTAAACTCGAATTATTATTTATTATTGGATTAATATCTATTTGTGCCCAATAAGGATTTCCAGAGAAAATTAAGTCACCTTCTTGATAATTATTATCAAAATTCACAGAAATACTAGCAGTTGCATCTGGAGTACCTCTAGTTCTTAATTTCGTACTAGTTGGCTGAGCATCGTTTTGTGTTATGTCAATTGTACGATCACCTCTAATCAATATTCTTCTTGCACTTCTAGGCCCTAAACCAAGGTTTGTTGAACTTTGTGGCTCCCAAGCTTGTGTTGTACTAAAGAAGTTAAACATGGAAGGATTTCCTGAAGGGTTCCAATCAAAACCATTGTTGTTTTGGTTAAGAGTAGGTGTTGCACTTTCAAAACCGTTACCAGTAATGTGCGTACCATATCCAGTAGGTACTGAATTATCATTATGTGAAGATGCACCTTCCTGCCAATTATCATGTATAGTACCAGACATTATTAGAGACGGTGAAATAAATCGAAAGCCTCTTCGTGTTGGGAAACACTGTTCAGCAACTAAGCCACCAGTAATCTCTCCTAATTGCTGATCTACTTGTGCTACCTTTAAGTTAGAAGAATTAAAATCGCAATACAACGTAAGGTTTAAATCGCTTCGTAAACTAGTAGTTGCAGATTCTAAACTTAGCACATTGTTTAGAAATACTGGACTTTCTAAAATTAATGCTCTTTCGTTTGCTGATCCCTCTTGGATAGTTAAATTAGAGAGCATATTCGTATCTTCTTGAATATCTTGATTCATTCGTAGTGTTAATTCACCATTTCCAATTATTAATATAGATGAATCCATACTACCAACAATGGTTCCCTGTCCTACAATATTACCTCTTAAAGTAAGTGTGTTATTTTCTCCAATACTTAATGTAGCTCCATCTTCAATAAATAAATTTTTAATAGATCTATCAGCGTCTAACAACGGGTAGTTAGGTGCTGAAGCTGGTATACTAATGTCATTATCTGCTTCTGGTATGGTAGCTTCAGCCCAATTTGATGCATCGGCCCAATCTGAACTAATTACACCTATCCAATTTGCATCTAAAACACACTCACTTTCAAAACCTTCCCAACGTAAGAATGCGTATGCTTCATTATCAGTTGTATTAATACCCCATGTATATAAAGTTCCATTTTCAATTTCACATTCAAAATCCCAACCAGCTGCAGTAAAAGTTGCTTCTAAGTTCATATCGCTAGTCGCCGTGGCAGTTGCTGAAGTATCTGTACTTCCAACAGCTAAGTCTTCATCATAAAAACTATTAGTTATAGTTGTTCCTGTGTTTGTACCCGTAAATCCATTTAAACTTGAATTAACTGCAGCGTAAGCTCTAGAAATTGTTCCACCTACAGCGTTTCCTACAAAACCTGCGCTGTTGGTAACTGCAACATTAGAAAAAGGATTAGGTGATGCACTGGTAGATAAAACATAATTGTCTGTTAAGCTTCCAGCATCAATTTGTCCTACAAATCCACCAGCATTAGTTAATGAAGTGCTATAATCAATAGAAAAACTCTTTACATAAGATTCTGTAACAGTACCATTAGAAACACCGATTAAACCACCTATTTGTGAACCATCTACACCAGATATGTTTACATTACTTACACCTACTTGTTGCAAAGTAACTCCTGTTGATGTTTGGCCGATAAGACCTCCAACTTTAGATTCTGCTTCTAGACTAACCTGACTTAAAACAATAGCTTCAATAGTTACGGTAGCATCTAAATCTCCAATTAAACCACCTACAAGTTCATTCCCATTTATGGCAACTTGATTGGTAATGGAAGAAATACTCACTCCATCTCCACTTACATCGCCTTGCACCCTTCCAAACACACCTCCTACTTGGTCGTTAGCTGTTATTTGATTATTTTCTAGCGCATTAAATAAACTTGAAACACTTGCACTTGTAGATTGATCGAATAAACCAACAATACCACCTACTTGGTTGTTAGCATTTATCGAAGTAAACACAACATCTACATTCTCTATCGAACTATTTAATGCTAAACCAACAACACCACCAACTTGGTTATTACCTGCTATTGCATTAGGAGTTGGATTGAAAGATGCTAAAGTTGAATTTTCCATGTTTCCTACAACACCACCTACTTCGTCTGAACTTGAAGCGGTTATGCTTGCGGTAAAGTTTGAAGTGGTAGTCAATTCTGAATTTAATAAATATCCAACTAATCCACCTATTTTTGTGGAAGCTGTACTTACCGTTATATTTCCAGACGTCGATACATTTGTAATTGTACTAGCATTATTAGCTTCACCGACAATACCACCAACAAAATTTAATCCTTCAGTTGAAAGAGAAGATGTTATTGCAGAAAGATTAGTTGCGTTTATTTCTCCAGCTAATCCACCAGTATAGTCTCCTGCAGAAATTATGCTTCCAGACAAATTAATGTTAGTTATGATAGCTGAACTAGTGCGTCCTGCTAATCCACCAGCATAATCTCCAAAAGAAGTTATGCTTAAACTTGTATCACCAAGATTAATATTAGATGCAGACGAGTTATTAATGCTACCTGCAAGACCACCAATATTTATCAAGTCAATTTCATTATTTTGTGCTACAGTACCGTCTATCGAACAATTTTCTATGCTGGAATTATTGTTTATAATTCCAGCTAAAACACCTAAGTTGCTGTTTCCCATTACGGAAGCATTAACAAAATTAAGATTACTAATTGTAGCGTTATCAAGCGTTCCAAAAAATCCAATTCGGTTATCGCTAAAATCTAAATTTAAGTTAGATAAGGTAAAATTTTGAGCATTATAATTTCCTGAAAAGGCTTCTAATTCTCCTTGTGCTATAATTTGAAAAGCATTATCGCCATCACATTCAAACTCGATTGTAGCACTTAAATCTATGTCTGCTGTTTGAAGATAAAACTTATCCCATTCCGTATTATTATTAGCCAACCAAATCAAGTTTCCTAAATTCGCGATTAAATATGGATTACCCGGTGTTCCATCTCCTGCTGGACTTAAATCTGGTAATTCAAAATTCGAATTAAAAATTGGATATCCATTGTTTTCAGTTGAAGCAATTCTCCAAATATCATCTGTTCCATTGTCCGTTTCACAGACAAAATCCCAACCAGCGGTTAGAAAAGTGGAATCTAAATTTAAATTTACAGTAGTCTCGCCCGTTGCATCACTATTGTCTGTTGATGTAATATCACTATCGTAGAAAGAGTTGGTAACTAAATCAATGCCAGTTTGATTTGCAAATCCAGCGGGATCT
>NZ_BMGL01000011.1 GCF_014640175.1 Psychroflexus salis
GTAAATTGTTGAGTGAACTCATCGACAAGACAAAAAATATCAGTAATTTTGCTGTAAGATAACATAAGAAATAGCTTTTATATATTTGAATTTCAACACTTTAAATATAAAGCTATTTCTTTTTTTTATGCAATAAAACTTTCAAAAATATTAATTGAACTCAGGTTATTAGCTTCATTACCATAGGAATAACAATATTACAAAGTTATTTTGCGTATTTGTTTTATTTTGCTAAAGGTTTTCAACATCCTTGAAAGCTTCATAAATAGGGCATTGCCGCATTTGTGCTTTTTAATGTTAGACGTTTACCTATTAATTTTTCCAATATATGTATTAGTTCATTTATATATAATTTTATTTTAAAATACCTTTTGTAATTAGGAGATTTTTAAAAAATCTGCCAGAAGCAAGTTTTAATCTCGGTATTAAAGATTAGAATCTTACATCCTCACACTTTTTAATCAAATTAGTGTTACTACACAAGTCTGATCTATACACATTCATCTAGATACATTATTATCTTTTTAAAATAGGCATCATTTGTTTTTATTTCCGTAATTTTGCATCAAATAAAAAGCTTATGAATACTTTATTTGTAATTATGGGAGTGGTTGGACCTTGGCAAATTGCTGTTGTGGTCGTTTTAATTTTACTATTGTTTGGGGGTAAAAAAATTCCTGAATTAATGCGCGGATTAGGTAGCGGAATTAAAGAATTTAAAGATGCTTCTAAAGAAGAGAACGAAGATAAAACCGAAGATTCTAAAAAATCAATCAAGTAATATAGGTACTTAGTACTAGTTATAACTACAAAGCGCTTCTTATACAGATGCGCTTTTTTTGTTGAATAAAAACCATCCTACATCCCTTGTAATTTGAGTTAAAACAGATGCGGATGTTAGTTAGTAGTGAGTAGTGAATAGTGGGTAGTTTTTTAGTTAGTAGTGAGTAAGTAGTTTTTTAGTGAGTAGTTTTAAAGAAATATTCTTGATTTAAGCTTCTTTTTTGCTTTTCCCGACTAATTTGGGATAGGATTGGGGGTAAATAGAAAGCAATTTTGTTTTATTAACGACCTTGTGAAATCAAGTTCGTATTATTTTAAAAGTAGCGAACTACAAAAAGAAATTCCAAACCAAGCCAAACCGAAATCTAAAGTCTCGTAATGCGTAGCCTGGCGCTGTAAAATTAGTATTACCTTCAAACAAGCCTGTTGCATTTTCTAAGACAAAAAACAATCTTGCCGAGCGTACTTTAGCATTAAAAAACAGATCTACATTGTAAAAACCTTCTAAGTTTGTAAAGTCCTGCACAACAAATTCGTTTAAAATAGGATTAAACATAGTCGAGTTGAAATCGGTAAAGTATTTAAAGCTAATTCCTGTTTGAATAAAAGTTGCTTTTTCGAACCAATGATCTTGATAATAAAGTGTGTTCCGGCTTACAAAGTCAGGCGTAGGGAGTAAATTTTCACCATTTAACACATTTTGGTATAACAAGCTGTGATGCATACCAAAAACACCAAACTGCATATCGTTTGTAGCCTTTACTTTTACATACCGCACATCTTGGTCTGTAGCCTGTAAGGCTTTTACATTGGTAAAAACTTCTTCTAAACTTTCAATCTCTCCTAGGCTGCCGAAGTAGGTGTAATTTTTAATTTGTGTTAGGGAAGCTTCTAAGTTTCCGAATTTTTTGTGGCTAATTTTTCCACCTAAAATTTGGGTATCTATATTGTCTAAATTATTAAACCAGTTGTAATTTTGATATGCGCTTTGATTTAATAGGTAATTAAAATCTGGTGCGCGCGAGCTAACAGATAAAAAGGCGTTTACATCGGTTTGTTTATTAATGGCGTAATTGAGTTCTCCTTTTAAAAAACTTCCATCAAACTCTCCTGCAACATTATATTTTGCTTCGCCTTTATAAGATAAGTCTCCTATTTTGTTAGCATAAATTCCACTTAGCGAATACAGATTGCCATTTAATAAATTAGGGATTAAACTACCATCTTCTTGAACATAAATAGCGTTGTATTGGTATCTAAAGTCGGTAATTTGTGCTGCAAATTCAAATTTACCAAGCAAATTTTGCTTATAACTAGCTTTTAGCTCATTTTGATATTCAAAATGCTTTACTTCATCTCGTATATTGTCGTTTACCAAGGTTGGCCCAAAATAAGAACTTGCATCTTCTTGGTTAAAAGCATAATTTTTATCTTCAATGCTCAATTCGTGTGCAAGCCGTATTTGGTTATTTTGTGTAGAGTCGTTTCCGCGAACCAAAATATATTCTTGGTCAATGTATAACCTATTGCCCCATAAGCGACTAAAGGCATCTTGAAATTGAACGGCCAAGGAAGCTCTGTTTTCAAATTCGGGTACTTCATTAACAAAATTTTGAACAGATTCTGTGGTTAGTCCACCATTTTCTTGCTGTTCTAAATCATGCGAAGTAAAGTGAAAGCGTAAAAAATACCGATCACTTTTATTTCGGTAATTAAAACTCGTAGAAAAGTTGCTGGCTTCAGAACGCGCATGAACATATTCTCCTAAGGAATTTAAAGCTTCATAAGCAACTGAAAAATTTAACCGAGGATTTAAATTGGTAGTAAAAAACGATTTCAAACTTTGGCCTTGTTCCAAAACCGTTCTAAAATATAATTCTGTAAAAGGAGTAGGTGTTTCGTAATAATAAATATCGTCTTTTGTTTTGTAATTAAAATGTTTAGCACTTGCTCCTAGCTTAGGTGTAAGCGAAAAATCTTGAAAATCATGCCCTAATTTATTGTAAGGCATACCAACATTATGCAAGGCTAATAATTCAAAATTATCTTTGCGTAAATAATTGGCCTTAAAGTATTTTTGAATGCTTAAAGAAGTATCTACAACAGTAGTATCGCGTTCTCGGTTAATTATTTTATAGTCGGTAGCAGGTGGCATATCGTCTTTTTTGTTAACCCGCTGGGTATCAATTCCGCGTTCTGCACGATTTACAGGTTCGCCTCCGCCAGCACCTTCTGTTTTTTTTAAGCGCTCTTGGCCTTGCATAAAACCAATGCTAAAAACAAATATGAAAAAATAGATATACCGATGCATAATTTAAAAAAACAACAGCCGCAAAAGTAGCATTATTTTAAAGAATGATTTTGAATAGCTAGACTTCTTATGGCTTATTTATAAATTTGTATTTTTGAAGTATGCTTAAAGCCTTTTTAAATAAAAATCTATTAGAGTGCGGAACAGATGAAGCTGGTCGTGGTTGCTTGGCTGGTCCTGTTACTGCAGCAGCTGTAATTTTACATCCTTCTTTTTCTAATTCTGTTTTAAACGATTCTAAACAGCTTAGTTTATTGAAGCGAAATAAGCTAAGGGGATTAATTTTAGAAGAAGCAATTTGCTTCGGAATTGCCCACGTTATGATGCATGAAATTGACGAAATAAACATTTTACAAGCATCGATTAAGGCTATGCATAAAAGTATTGCACAATTAAAACCTAAACCAGAATTTATTTTAGTCGATGGTAATAAATTTCATAAATTTAAAGGTATTCCTCATCAATGTATTGTTAAAGGCGATGCCAAATATTTAAGTATAGCAGCGGCTTCTGTCCTAGCTAAAACCCAACGCGATGCTTATATGGAAAAAATTCATCAAGAATTCCCTATGTACAATTGGAAACAAAACAAAGGTTACCCAACAAAAGAGCATCGAGCAGCTATTCAAAAATATGGAATTACCCAATACCACCGTAAAAGCTTCAAATTACTTCCAGAGCAATTGGCTCTTCCACTTTAATCGTTTAAAAGGCATCATATTAGTTCCAAATAAATGCTTAAGAGCTTAACTAAATTCCATTTCCTTAACAAAGCTTTCAACTTCTAAAAATAGTCTCAATTATTATAATGCCTATATTTGCAGCTTATTGTTACAAGATATGTTGTATTCTATTTTAGCTGGGTTTGTTGTGGCCATAGCTTTAATTTTCACGGGAAAAATCTTTAAATCGAAATGGTCGGTTGCACTTACATTGCTTCCGCTTAGTTTATTTGTTTATTTTTTAAGCTATATTCCTACTATACAATCGGGTGCAACTGTATTTCAAAGCATTAGTTGGATCCCTTCATTTGGCGTAAATTTAAGCTTCCAATTAGATGGTTTATCCTTGTTGTTTTCGTTAATGATTACGGGTATTGGTACCTTGGTATTTGCTTATACTTCAGCTTACTTAAAAAAGCATGTTTACTTAGATCGTTTTTATGCTTATTTGAGTTTGTTTATGGCAGCTATGCTGGGCTTGGTACTTTCAGATAATTTAATTTCACTCTTTGTTTTTTGGGAATTAACAAGTATTTCTTCGTTTTACTTAATCGGCTTTAATAATACTTCTGAAGCTTCTCGAAAATCGGCTTTAACTGCATTAGGAATTACAGGAATTGGTGGGTTGTTTTTATTAGCTGGAGCTTTATTATTGGGATATATTACAAATTCCTATTCAATTGTTGAAATGCTTCAGCATAAAGAACTGCTTCAACAACATGAGTTTTATCTAGTAGCGGTGGTTTTTATATTTGGTGCAGCCTTTACCAAATCGGCCCAATTTCCTTTTCATTTTTGGTTACCCGGTGCTATGAAAGCTCCAACACCGGTTTCTACTTATTTGCATTCGGCAACTATGGTAAAAGCGGGAGTATATTTGTTGCTTCGTTTTAGCCCGACACTAGGCAGCACAGAATTGTGGAACACTACACTCATTATTGTTGGTGCAGCAACCATGTTGTATTCTGCTTTTCATTTAATTTTCAGAACCGATTTAAAGGGAATTTTAGCTTATTCTACTATTGCAGCTTTAGGAATTTTAGTGTTTTTAATTGGTTTAGGTACGCAAGCCGCAATAACAGCTGCTTTGGTTTTTATTGTTGTACATGCTTTGTATAAAGCATCATTATTTTTAATTACAGGAATTATAGACCACGAAACAGGAACAAGAGATATTACACAGCTTGCAGGTTTACGAAAAGTGCTTATGCCAGTTGCTGTAGCAGGATTTATAGCAGCTTTAATAAGTGGAGGTGTACCACCAAGTATTGGTTTTGTTGGCAAAGATTTAATTTATGAAGCTACTCTACACATGCCTAATAATGCGGTTTTATTAACTGCAATAGCTATTGTAACCAATATTTTACTTTTTTATGCTGGCTTTGTGGTGGGCGTAAAACCTTTTATGGGAAAGCTCCCTACTACATTTGAAAATTTGCATATGCCAAGTTCATTAATGTGGGTGCCACCATTGCTAATGGTAACTGCAGGATTGGTGTTTGGTATGTTTCCTAATTTAATTGAAACAGCTTTTGTAGCCAATGCAGTTTCGAGTTTAGTGATAGATAATGAAGCCTTTCACCTTAAACTTTGGCATGGATTCAACACTGTTTTAGGTTTAAGCGCTCTTACTTTAGGTCTTGGTGTTATAGTGTATGTAGTATTGAAACCCAAGCACAAACTCGAAAATTTTATCGAAAAATTAGAAGTAGCTTCACCTAAAAGCATCTTGTTTTTTTTAACCAACGGCTTTGAAGATTTTTCGAAGTCATGGACAAACTTTTTTCAAAATGGCTATTTGCGCCATTATATTGCTACTATAGTTGGTTTTTTGGTAATAGCTTTGGCTTTTATTATTTTTTCTAACTTCGATTTAAAGTTAGATTTTAGTTCATTTTCAGAATTAACAGCTTACGAAATTGCTATAGTACTAATGATGATTGGTGCCGTAGTATTTACTGTTTTTACAAACTCAAGGCTTGCAGCTGTAGCATCGATGGGTGTAGTTGGCTTCGCTTTTTGTTTGTTATTTTTATTTTATTCTGCTCCCGATTTGGCAATGACGCAATTTTCTGTAGATACCTTAACGGTAATTTTATTTGTCCTAGTCTTGTATAAATTACCTAAATACTTACATCTTTCTAAAAATGTATTGCGATTAGAACACGGAATTTTAAGTTTGACTTTTGGAGGTTTAATATCCATCTTGGTATTAAAAGTATTACAAGAAGACCAGAATTCAGAAATTACTAATTTTTATGCTGAAAATTCTTACTTACTCGCCAAAGGCAAAAACGTGGTAAACGTAATTTTAGTAGATTTTAGAGGAGTAGATACTTTAGTAGAAATAAGTGTGCTAATTGTAGCCGCCCTCGGGGTGTTTGGTTTATTAAAACTGCGTTTAAAAACAAGAGATAAAAAATAAATTATGAAAACCATTATATTACGTACAGCATCAGATTTTTTGTTACCCGTATTGCTTTTGTTTTCGCTGTTTATTTTATTGCGCGGACATTATTTGCCAGGTGGTGGGTTTATAGGTGGTTTGGTAGCTGCCATTGCATTTGTACTAGATGCTTTTGCTAATGGATTAAAAAATGCAAAATCGCTTTTAAAAATTCATCCAGGTTTTTTAATGCCTGTAGGTTTGTCGTTAGCTTTTTTAAGTGCTATAAGTCCACTTTTTTTCGATTTACCTATAATGACAGGGCTTTGGGCTAGCGAGCCGATACCTGTAATTGGCAATTTAGGTTCGGCTTTGATTTTTGACACAGGCGTTTATTTAGTAGTTATTGGCGCAGCTTTAACCATTATTTTCACCATTTCAGAAACGGCTTAATATGGAAATACTTTTAGCTATAGTAACAGGAATTCTTTACGCAGCTGGCATTTATATGATGTTAAGAAGAAGCCTTGTAAAACTAATTTTAGGAATTATACTCCTAGGTAATGGTGTAAATTTATTAATCTTTTTACTAGGAAGAATTACCAAAGGCAAACCGCCTATTATTCCTGAAGAAGCTAAAGTTTTTGAAGAGCTTTACGCAGATCCAGTCCCACAAGCCTTAATACTAACTGCAATTGTTATTAGCTTTGGCTTACAGGCCTTTGCTATTATTTTAGTAAAAAGAGCTTATAAGGTTTTAGGTACAGATGATCTTGATCAATTAAATACAACCGACGAAGACTCATGAGCAATTTAATTATATTATGTCCTTTATTAATCCATTTGCTGTTTAGCATCTTGCTCATGTTTGCATGGCGTAGCTTAAAATGGCAAAAGAGTTTAACCATAATAGGAAACAGTTTTGCATTAGTAGCCAGTATTTGGGTGTTTATTTTTATTTATGAAAATGGTACACAAACCGTGCAATCGGGTAATTGGGAAGCTCCATTCGGAATTACATTTGTAGCTGATATGTTAGCAGCTACATTGGTTTTACTAACCTGTATAAGTGGCTTTGCAGTTGCTATTTTTTCTGTTGTTTCAGTTATAAAAGCTAGATTAAAATTTGGATATTTTAGTGTATTTCATTTTTTATTAATGGGCTTAACAGGAGCGTTTTTAACAGGCGATATTTTTAATTTATATGTTTGGTTCGAAATAATTATTATTAGCTCTTTTGTACTTATTAGTCTAGGTGGCGAACGCAACCAACTAGAAGGTGCTGTAAAATATTTTACGCTTAACATCCTGGCTTCTATGATTTTTCTAACTGCACTTGGAGTTTTGTACGGGTTAACGGGTACTTTAAATATGGCAGACCTTTCTCAAAAAATTGTCTTACTCGAAAACCAAGCACTAGTCGAAATTTGTGCAGTCTTGTTTTTAGTTGGTTTTGGTATTAAATCGGCTGTTTTTCCATTGTATTTTTGGTTGCCAGCATCCTACCATACACCACCTTCTGCAGTTTCTGCTATATTTGCCGGTTTGCTAACTAAAGTAGGTGTTTATGCTTTAATTCGGGTATTTACCTTGATTTTTGTAGGCGATTTATTCTTAGAAACACTTTTAATAAGCATTGCTATTTTAAGTATTTTTAGTGGAGGTATAGGCGCTTTAATTCAAAATAATATACGCAAAGTATTTTCGTATTTAATTATTTGTCATATCGGATTTATGATAGGTGGCTTAGGCTTATTTACAAGTGTAGCCATTGCGGGAACAATTTTTTATTTAATACACGACATTATTGTAAAAACCAACTTGTTTTTAATAAGTGGTTTAATTTACAGATTACGTTCTACATCAAGCTTAAAAAAACTCGGTGGCTTGTATAGCGAGTATCCTAAAATAAGTTTGCTTTTAGCTATTCCATTATTTTCTTTAGTTGGCATACCTCCTTTATCTGGATTTTGGCCAAAAATATCCTTGTTATTAGCTGGTTTTGAACGTGAAAATTACTGGTTTGTTGGAGCTGTTATTTTTGGAAGTTTAATTACTTTAGTTATTATAGCCAAAGTTTGGTCTGAAGCTTTTTGGAAGAATCCCCAGCCCGTTAAAAAATGGAAAAATTTTGTCGATTTTTGTGAACTTAAACACATACAGAAAGCACAACTAATTTTTCCTATAGCTTTTTTAAGTGTTGTATCTTTATACATTGGTTTTGGAGCTGAGCATATTCAGCAATTATCCGAACGTATAGCCATGGAGCTTATGGATAACCAACAATATATAGACGCTGTCTTTAAAACTAGAGCCAATGCGAGGTAAATTTTTAGCCAACATACTACTTACCATTATATGGGTGTTTTTAACAGGAAGTTTTGCTGTTGTCAACTTCATTTTTGGTTTTGTAATTAGCTTTTTAATCTTATGGATTATAAGTGCTCGCGATCATGAAAATAAATATGTACAACTTATACCAAAGTTAATTTCATTTTTTCTATTTTTTTTGTGGGAAGTTATAAAAGCAAATCTTCAGGTAGCTTACGAAGTAATTACTCCCACTAACAACATGAAACCTGGTATTGTAAAATTACCTCTAGATGCCAAAACTAATTTAGAAATAACATTGCTTGCCAATTTAATTACACTCACACCAGGAACCTTAAGCTTAGATGTTTCTGAAGATAAAAAAGTACTTTACGTACATTCAATGTATGTACACAATAAACAAGAATTTATAAACGATATTAAAAATGGCTTTGAACGCCGCTTATTAGCTATTTTACGATGAGTTTACACGATTATTTATATTACGTAATTCTGCCTATTCTGGCCATTTCATCGCTAGTTGTTTTTATACGCTTTGTAAAAGGGCCAACTATTGTAGATCGCGTTGTTGCGCTAGACCTAATTATAACATTAGGTATTGGCGAAATTGCTATTTATAGTATTATAAACAATAAACCTACTTTTTTAGATATTGCTACTATTTTAGCATTAATAGCCTTTTTAGGAACTGTGGCATTTGCCTTTTATTTAGAAAAAAGAAATAAAAAAGATGACTGATATTTTTATATTCATTCTAGCAACACTAGGAGCTATATTTGCTATGTTAGCCGCCATTGGCATACTAAGAATGCCAGATACCTATTTGCGTATATCGGTAACAACTAAAGCAGCAACTTTAGGTATAGGTTTAATATTAGGAGCAGCTGCACTTTATTTTGGCGATTTTGCAGTTTCTACACGTGTGCAAGCAATTATTATTTTTATTGTATTAACTGCTCCAGTAGGAGCCCACTTAATCGGTAGGACGTCCTACTTTACAGGGAATAAAATGTGGAAAAACTCTGTTATTGATGAGCTCGAAGGAAAATATGATAAGAAAAAACATCAACTACTTAGTGAAGATGTAAAAAAACAACATCAAAAAGAAGAACAAAAAAAAGAAGCTGATGGAAGAAAAAAAGCAGAAGAAGATAAATGGTAGTTTTCCTCTTCAACTTCACCATAAGCTAGCTGAACGGAAAAAAAACAAAAACTTAAGAACCCTACCTGATTATTTTCCAAAATACGATTTTTCGTCTAACGATTATCTTGGTTTTGCCAAAGTAAAAAGCATTACAGAAAAAGCACATGATTTACTTAAGGAAGAATCCAATATAAATTCTGCTACAAGTTCGCGGTTAATTCGAGGAAACTATTCTTTGTTAGAAAAAACTGAACGTGAATTGGCTGCATTTTATCAATCTGAAACTGCGCTTATTTTTAATTCGGGATACCTTGCTAACTTAGGATTGTTATCGAGTATTCTTACAAAAGATGCTATTGTTTTTTACGATGAATTAGCACATGCATCCATTCGAGACGGTTTACAGCTTGGGTATGGCAGGTCTTATAAATTTCAACATAATCAAGTAGCAGACTTAGCTAAGAAAATTAAGCTTCAACAAAGTAAACATCCAAACACAGCAATTTATGTAATTACTGAAGCTATTTTCTCTATGGATGGAGATGGTCCCAACTTAAATGAAATACTGCAAGTTTGCAAAAACACAAATTGCTACTTAATTGTAGATGAAGCACATTCTAATCCAATTTTTAAGCTTAAAGATTTATTGAGCGAGCATGCTTTAAACGATGTTTTTGCCAGAATAGTAACTTTTGGAAAAGGCATTGGTGTGCACGGAGCAGCTATTTTAGGTAGCGAAAAATTAAAAGCCTATCTAGTTAATTTTAGCCGAAGCTTTATTTATACTACTGCAGCAGCTCCGCATATGGCCGCTTCAATTATAGCAGCACATCGGCATTTTGAAGCAGATAAAAATCAATTGAGCTTTTTAAAAGAAAATATTAGTCAATTTAGAAGTGTAATGCATCAATTAAATTTGCAACATTACTTTATTGAAAGTTACAGCCAAATACAATCTTGCGTTATTAAAGGAAACGAAAAAGTAAGCCAAGCAGCAGCATTTCTTCAAGAAAAAGAATTTGATGTTCGTGCTATAAAAAGCCCTACTGTACCCCAAGGAAAAGAGCGACTTCGGTTTTGTATACATAGTTTTAATAATCCTAGTGAGATTGAAGCTGTGTTAAAAAATTTAGCTGTTTATTTAACTGATTATTAAAATGATATCTTTTAGATGTTAAACATATTTTTTATAAAAATTGATTTCTATTTTCTAAGCAGAAGTTGAATCCTTTAAACCACAACATAAGTTTAACACGCATTTTTTAAGAAAAAAAAATGATTTTCAAGACTATTAACCTAGAAAAATTATTCTTAATACTTGATTATTAGATGTTTATTCGCCTTTTTACTCGTCTGATTTTTAGATTAAACGCGTTAAAAATATGGTAAAGCTTCCTAATGTAATAGTATTACTATTATCTTTGTTAGTCTCTATATGAAGTGAATGACAGAAGCATTAAGTAATATTCGAATTCAAATCAACGAAAAGTTGTATTTAAAAGATCCTGAAAGCTCACAATTAGGGTCTTTAATTGTTTCTGAAGGAATCCAACTCATCAATTTAATCGGTTTCGAGCAGTTTACTTTTAAAAAACTTGCTAAGCGCATCAATTCTACAGAAAGCTCTGTATACCGTTATTTTGAGAACAAGCATAAATTTTTGTTGTATATTACTTCATTATATTGGAGTTATATGGAGTATAGGCTGGTTATAGCCACAAATTCTATAAAAGACAAATACGACAAATTAATGAAGGCAATAGAAATTGTTACAAGTACACCAGATAATTCATTTTTTAATACATCAGTAGACCAAATTGCACTTCGTGAGATTGTAATTTCAGAATTTACGAAAGCATACCATAATAAGTCTGTAGACGAAGAAAATAAACAGGGTTTTTTTAAAGTATATAAACGCTTAGTTTTTCGCTTAACCGACATGATAGAAGATTTAGATTCAAGTTATTTACATACCAAAAGTCTTGCATCTTTGTTGTTAGATGGTGCTTTACATCAGCATTTTTTGGCGATGCATTTTCAAAGCATTACCAACTGTAGTACAGCTCAAAAAACAGGTGATTTTTTTAAAAACTTGGTGAGTAATCAAATAAACTATACGCCCAATGAGTTCACAAAATAGTCCAGGACCTTTACAAAGGTTGTTTAAATTATTACGTTTAGAACTACGTAGCATCTACCTTATATTAGGTTATGCAGCTTTTGCTGGAGTGGTTTCGCTTTCTTTGCCTTTAGGTATACAAGCCATAATTAACTTTATTCAGGCTGGAGAGTTTAGAATTACTATGATTGTACTTATAACATTGGTATTAATTAGTGTAATATTTACAGGCTTGCTTAGTTATATGCAAATGAGAGTTGCTGAAGATTTACAGCAGCGATTATTTACGAAAACATCTTTCGAATTTATTTATCGTTTCCCTAGAATTCTTACTACTGCTTTTGGTTCAAATTATCCACCAGAATTAGCCAACCGCTTTTTCGATACTATGACCATACAAAAAGGAATTCCTAAAATGTTAATCGATTTTTCTACATCGGGAATTCAAATTTTATTCGGTTTAATTTTACTATCTTTTTATCATCCATTTTTTATTCTTTTTGGTGTTTTCCTTGTTTTGTTAATGTATTTAGTCTTCAAATTTAGTGCTCCAGAAGGTCTTCGTACCAGCTTAATTCAATCAAAATACAAATACCAAACTGCTCATTGGATCGAAGAAGTAGCTAGAAATACCGATAGCTTCAAAGTTTTAGGAAGTGCAAAACTTGCTTCATCTAAACACGATGATATTGTAATAAAATACTTAAATTCTAGAGAAAATCATTTCAAAATATTGAGACTACAATTCTTTAAAATGATTGGTTTTAAAGTTCTAGTATTGGGAGCTCTTCTTATTATTGGTGGTCTACTAGTGGTTAATCAACAGATGAATATAGGTCAGTTTGTTGGAGCAGAAGTAATTGTAATTTTAATGGTTAATTCTGTAGAAAAACTTATTCTCGGATTAGAAAATGTTTACGACGTTTTAACTGGGTTAGAAAAAATAGGAGCTGTAAACGATTTAGAATTAGAACGTTTTGGTGGAATTACACCTTTTAGTCCAAAAGATAATTTTGAAATAGAATTAAAAGACATTGGACTACAATTTAAAAATGCTACACGCAAATCTCTCAACGGAATTAATCTTAAAATAGAATCTAAAGATCGAATTTTTATCGATGGTACATCTGGTTCAGGAAAAACAACTTTACTTAAATTAATTTCAGGATTAGTACTGCCAACCGAAGGAGATTTCTTTGTTAATGATCTCACTTTTAAAAATATACAAATTGATCATTATAGAAGTTTCGTAGGACATTCGTTAATTGGCAATTTCCCATTCGAAGGTAGCATACGAGATAATATTACTTTTAACGATGCTAATGTAAGTCAAGAAAATTTAGATTGGGCCATCGAAAAACTAAATTTAATGGGCTTTATTAAGTCTCAAAGCCATGGAATAGACACCGTAATTGCTACAGAAGGAAGAAACATACCTTACACAGCTGCTAAAAAAATAATGCTAGCCAGAGCTATTGTTACTAAACCTAAACTATTAGTGCTAAAAGATCCTTTAGTAGAGTTTCAAGACGACGAAATTAACAAAATAATGAACTTTTTATTCGAACCTTCCAATCCTTGGGCAATAGTCGTAGTTAGTAGAAACAGCAAATGGATAGAAAGGTGTAATCGAAAAATATTTTTGGATAAAGGAAAAATAACTAACACTTAAGTATTGTAATCATGCTACATATTTCTAAAAATAAAATTCAAATTAGGGAAGATTACAATAAGTTTAAATCTGTAAAATTCTCATCAGACGATAGGAGGTATAACAGCTTCAACAAGTTTGTTATAGCCCTTTTTATAATTGTATTTATCGTTTTGTTTTTGCCGTGGACTCAATTTGTTCGTGGAAACGGAAGTATTACTACTTTACGGCCAGAACAAAGACCCCAATCTATACAATCGGCTATACCTGGAAGAATTGAAAAATGGTATATACAAGAAGGCGATTATGTTAGTAAAGGCGATACAATTGTGCATATTTCTGAAGTTAAAGATGCCTATTTCGATCCTGATTTATTGGCAAGAACCCAATCGCAGGTTAAAGCTAAAAACTTTTCTTTTGAATCTTATCGAAACAAAGTAAAAGCACTCGATTATCAAATTGCAGCATTAAAAGAAGAGCGTGACTTAAAATTAGAACAGGCTCAGAATAAATTACTACAAGCCAATTTAAAAGTGCAAAGTGATAGTATTAATTTTGAAGCAGCTAAACTTCAATTAAGCATCGCCGAAAGACAGTTAAATCGTAATGAAATACTAGAAAACGAAGGTTTAAAAGCGGTAACCGATGTAGAATCAAAAAAGGTAAAATACCAAGAAAGCTTAGCTAAAATTATTTCGCAAGAAAACAAACTTTTAGAAAGTAAAAATGAAGTGCTCAATGCACAAATTGAAATTACGAGCATTAAGGCAGGTTATAAAGATAAAATAGCCAAAGCTGAAAGTGAACAATACACAGCAAAATCAGACCAAGCTAATACAGAATCGCAACTGTATAAGTTAGAAAACGAATTTGTAAATTATAGCATACGTAGTGGTTTAAACTATATTGTTGCTCCACAAGATGGTTATATTAATAGAGCAAGACAACAAGGTGTTGGAGAAACTTTTAAAGAAGGAGCAGAGATTGTTACCATTATGCCTGCAGAAGTAGAATTAGCTGTAGAAACTTTTGTAGCTCCAATAGACTTACCGCTTGTTCATGTTGGAGAAGAAGTTCGTATTATTTTCGATGGTTGGCCATTTATCTTTTTCTCCGGTTGGCCTAATTTATCTTACGGTACTTTTGGTGGAAAAATTGTAGCAGTAGAGCGTTTTATTAGCCCTAATGGTAAATATCGAGTTTTAATTGCTCCAGACCCAAAAGAGCCTAGTTGGCCAGAGCCTATCCGGGCAGGAACTGGTGCCCGATCTTTTGCATTGTTAAACAATGTTCCTGTTTGGTACGAATTATGGCGTCAAATTAATGGTTTCCCACCCGATTATTATCAGCCAGATGTTGAAACTACAAAAATTAAAAAATAATTTAATGAAGAAATATTTCTTATTTATTTTATTTTTTTCACTATCCAGTAGTGCCTTAAAAGCCCAGTCAGAAACCAACACAGGTTTAGATTTAAGCTTGCAAGAGTTTTTGGCATATGTTAAGTTGTACCATCCTATTGCAAAACAAGCAGAACTCAAAATTTCGCAAGCAGAAGCAAAATTGATGAAAGCTAGAGGAAATTTTGACCCTAAGTTATATAGCAGTTTTACAGAAAAAGATTTCAAAGAAACAGATTACTACCAAATGTTTAATGCAGGTTTAAGTATTCCAGTTTGGTTTGGATTAGATATTAAGGCAGGATACGAACAAGCAGAAGGTAGTTTTTTAAATCCTGAACGGACTGTGCCAGAAGATGGTTTGTATAAGGCTGGAATTTCTTTGCCTTTAGGCCAAGGTTTATTTATTAATGAACGTATGGCTACTTTAAAAAAAGCAAAAATTATTCAAAATTTAAATCAGGCCGAGCGCGATTTAAAAGTAAACGAAGTGCTGTATAAAGCATCTTTAACTTATATAGATTGGTACCAAGCTCAAAAACAAGTCGATATTTTTGAAGAATTTCTAGAAAATGCAGAGATTCGTTTTCAAGGCATAAAACAAAGTGCTTTACAAGGCGATATTCCAACTATCGATACGCTTGAAGCTAAAATTACTGTGCAAAAAAGAGAATTGAGCTTAGAAAAATCTAAGTTGAAACTCATCCAATCTCGATTTAAGCTATCCAACTTTTTATGGTTAGAAAACAACGTGCCTTTGCAGTTAGATGAAGGGGTTTTGCCAGCTGAATTAAACGAGCTGAGCATGGATAATATTTTAGGAACAAACCTTTTGCAGCTCGAAAATTACAATGTAGAACAACATCCTTTATTGCAATTTTTAAGCTACGGTATAGCATCTTTAGAAGTTGACAGAAAACTGGCTGCAGAACGTTTAAAGCCTGTTTTAGATGTAGAGTATAATTTTTTAAGCGAACAACCTAATCAAGTAGATACATTTACACCTAATAATTTTCAAGCTGGAGTTAGTTTTAGTATTCCTTTGTTTTTGCGAAAGGAACGAGGCGATTTAAAACTTACTAAACTTAAAATTCAAGATGCTGAATTAGAATACGAATTTCAAAATTTAGAGTTGCGTAACCAAATTGATGCTGCGCAAGAAAGTATTAGCTCTTTTGATAGGCAATTAGTTACCATAGAACAAATTGCTGTAAACTTTGATAAATTATTACAAGCTGAAGAACGCAAATTTTCTTTTGGAGAAAGCTCTGTTTTTTTAATTAACTCTCGAGAACAAAAATTAATCGATGCCAGACTAGAGCAAATAAAAGCGAATGCCCGTTTATTTGAATCGAAAGCATTATTGTTTAATTTACTTGCAAACGAGATTTTAGTAGATTAAAACAACGATTTGGTTTGCTTTAAATAAGAAATATACAAAGCTTCTACTTTGTTTCTAGCCCAAGGAGTTTTCCGAAGAAATTTTAAACTAGATTTTACAGAAGGATTATCCTTAAAACAATTAATGTTGATTTTTTCAGCTAATTTTCCCCAACCATATTCCTTGTGCAATTCTGTTATAATTTTTTCTAATGTAATGCCGTGTAAAGGATTATTTTGTTGCTTTTCCATACCTGTAATTTTTGAAAATTAGCGCCAAGATTTTTTCGAATTTGGTCTTGAATTTCCTGTTCTTGGTCGTTGTCCGCCAGATTTATTTCCACTGCTTTTTGTGTTTCCTGAATGTGCACTGGGCTTTCTTCCGCGTTGTTGTGGGTTAAATGGTTTAGTCGATGCATTAGGATCAGGTTCAAATCCTTCTAAAATATCCATCGGGATTTTATCGCCAATTAACTTTTCAATATCTCTTAAAAATGAAGTTTCATCAGCACTTACCAAAGAAATAGCTAATCCACTTGCTCCAGCTCTTCCTGTTCTTCCAATTCGGTGAACGTAATCTTCAGATACGTTAGGCAATTCAAAATTAACCACAAATGGTAGTAAAGGAATATCCAGCCCACGGGAAGCAATATCTGTAGCAACCAATGCTTTTACACTTCCGTCTTTAAAACCAGCTAAAGCTTTGGTTCGTGCACCTTGACTTTTGTTGCCATGTATGGCTGCAGCATTGATGTTTGCCGACTCTAATTTCTTGGCCAGTTTATTGGCACCGTGCTTAGTTCTAGTAAAAATGAGTATTTGTTCCCAGTTTCCTTCAGAAATAAGCTTGATCAATAAATCGGTTTTTTTCTCTTTAGCAACTCTGTATACTTGTTGTTGAATAGCTTCTACAGTTGTGTTTTCTGGAGTAGATTCAACCGAAACGGGACTTTTTAGAAATTCACCAGCCAAATTTCGTATTTCTTTTGAAAAAGTAGCCGAAAACAAAAGCGTTTGCCGTTGCTTAGGAATTAATCCCATAATTTTTTTAATATCTCTTAAAAAGCCCATGTCTAGCATTCGGTCAGCTTCATCTAAAACTAAAATTTCAAGGCTTCTTAAAGACAATAAACCTTGGTTGTTTAAATCGATAAGTCGGCCAGGAGTGGCAATTAAGATATCTACTCCATTGCGAAGTGTTGCTACTTGCGATTTTTGGTTTACTCCACCAAAAATAACGCTAGAACGCAAGTCTACAAATCGACTGTAATCTTTAACATTTTGATAAATTTGAGCTGCCAATTCGCGCGTTGGTGTTAAAATTAAAGCACGAACAGGTCTATTTCGTAAAGGGGGTTTTTTAGCTAAGTTCTGGATTAACGGAAGTGTAAACCCTGCGGTTTTACCAGTTCCTGTTTGAGCTGATGCTAATACATCTTTACCTTCTAAAATAGGCGGAATAGATTTAGCTTGAATGGGAGTTGGGTTTTCGTAACCTTGTGCGCTTACAGCTTTTACAAGATTATCGGAGAGTCCTAATGACTTAAATGACATAGTTTGTTTTTTTGAAATGACAATCTATGGTATCAGCGGTCATTCCTTTTTATGAATTGGCAAAGGTAGGCTTTAATTTACAATTAACCTGCAGGTTAATTGTATTAGCAGTACTATGTATATTTATGGATGGTTTTCAATAAAAATAGCCACTACTACACGAATAAAAATTAGTGTACTTGCCTTCTGCAAGCAGGTTAGTGGCTTTATTATGAATTTTTAATTGAAGTAAAAGCTTTTTACTTTTCCTTCCAATTATCACGTAAAGTAACGGTTCGGTTAAAAATGAGATGGTTTTCTGTTGAATCTCGATCAACACAAAAATAGCCTTTACGTTGAAACTGGACTACTTCTTCAACTTTTGCATTTTTAAGGCTAGGCTCAACATAAGCGGTAATAACTTCCAAAGAATTTGGATTTATAAAATCTAGGAAATCCTTGTCTTTATATTCGGTCGGATCTTCTACACTAAACAAACGATCATAAAGGCGAACTTCTGCTGCAACCGCATGCGGTATAGAAACCCAATGCAAAGTCCCTTTTACTTTTCTTTTTGATGCTTCAGTGCCACTTCCACTTTTACTATCTTCATCGTAGGTACAATGTACTTCAACAATGTTTCCAGCTTCATCTTTAATGGCTTTTTCAGCTTTAATGATATAGGCATTTTTTAAGCGAACTTCTTTTCCCAATTTAAGTCTAAAAAACTTTCGGTTGGCTTCTTCTCTAAAGTCTTCTTTTTCAATATAAATTTCACGAGAAAAAGGAACTTGGCGTTCTCCTGCAGCTTCGTCTTCTGGATTACCAGCCTGTTCGGTAGGCAAGTTTTCTGCAGTTAGCCATTCTTCTTTTCCTTCAGGGTAATTCGTAATTACCACTTTTAATGGGTCTAAAACACTCATTACACGTGGAGCGGTTTTATTTAAATCTTCACGAACGCAAAATTCTAAATGAGAGAGGTCGATTCTGTTTTCTCGTTTTCCAATTCCTATGCTATCTGCAAAATTTCGAATAGAAGCTGGAGAATAACCTCTGCGGCGTAGTCCAGAAATGGTTGGCATACGCGGATCATCCCAACTTTCTACCACTTTATTTTCTACTAACTCAGCTAATTTTCGTTTACTTACAACGGTATGGCTTAAATTTCTTCTAGCAAATTCACGTTGTTTTGGGGGGAATTCGCCTGGCTTACAAACTTTATTTATAAACCAATTATATAATTCGCGGTGGGGTAAAAACTCTAAGGTACAGAATGAATGCGAAATTTGTTCAATAAAATCAGATTCGCCATGTGCCCAATCGTACATCGGGTAAATGTTCCAATCGTTTCCAGTTCGGTGATGTGCTTTATGTAAGCAGCGATACATGACAGGATCACGCATTAACATGTTAGGAGAAGCCATATCTATTTTTGCACGTACTACGTGTTCTTTTTCTTTGGTTTCCCCATTTTTCATGGCTTCAAAAAGAGAAAGGTTTTCTTCCACATTTCGGTTTCTGTACGGACTTGGTTTTCCAGGTTCAGACGGGGTTCCTTTTTGAGCAGCTATTTCTTCAGAAGTTTGGCTATCTACGTAAGCATCTCCATTTTTAATCAACTCTACCGTCCAATCGTATAACTGCTGAAAATAATCGGATGCATAACATTCTTTTGCCCATTTAAAACCTAACCACTCCACATCTGCTTTAATAGCATCTACAAATTCTTTTTCTTCTTTAATTGGATTGGTATCGTCGAAACGCAAATTAACAGGTGCGTTATATTTTAAGCCCAAACCAAAATTTAAGCAAATGGATGAAGCATGTCCAATGTGCAAATAACCGTTGGGTTCGGGGGGGAAACGAAACTTTAATTGATCTTTTGTATAGTCCTTTTGTAAATCTTCTTCAATAATTTGCTCAATAAAATTGAGTGATTTCTTCTCTTCTGACATGTGCTCAAGTTAAGCTGCGAATTTACTGAATTTCTACTTCACATAAAGCAAAGCTTAAAAAGAAATACGTACATCGTAAAAATACCTTACTATCGATGATTTATAGCTTAAAATTACGATGTGATAGCCATAGATAATAAATTGAGTTTTAGAAAATATTTGTTGCGAATACATGAATAAAAATCTATGCATTTGGGGCTGTTTTTATATAAATTTGGTTAACTGACCGAAAAACGGACATAAACTTATTTACTATTGAAACTTTGTTAACTTTGAACATCAAAATTAATTTATGCTACAAGATATTTTAGCAGCACTGCCGCTAGGTCTTTTTTTGGCTTTTTTAATTGGGCCTGTTTTTTTTATTTTGCTAGAAACAGCTGCTATGCGGGGATTTCGAGCTGCTTTGGCATTCGATTTGGGCGTGATTTTAGCCGATATTGTTTTTCTTTGTGTAGCTTATTTTGGAACCAATCAACTTTTGCTGCGCATTAAAGACGACCCTGCTTTGTTTTTGTTTGGTGGCACCGTATTAACTACCTATGGAATAATAGGTTTTTTAAAAGTGAAAAAAACCAGCCTAAATCCTGCTAAATTTCAAATTCAAAAACTCAAAGGTAAAGCTTACTTAGGCATTGCAGGAAAAGGTTTTTTACTTAACTTCATTAATATTGGCGTGTTGGGTTTTTGGTTGGGCTTAATTATTGTTTTTGGGCCTAGTTTAGATATGCAACCTAATCGACTTATTACTTTTTTTAGTACCGTATTAATAACCTATTTAGTCATTGATATTTTTAAAATTTTATTAGCTAAAAAACTAAATAAAAAATTAACTCCTACTCGTGTGGCCATGGCTAAAAAAATAATAAGTATTGTTATCATTGTTTTTGGTACAGTTCTTATATTTCGTGGGCTTTTTCCTAATCAAACTAAAAAATTTGAGCCTGGTGTGGAAGAAATAATGCCTAATCCTTAAGATTGAAGCTTTTTAATCATACGTTGAATGCGGTCTTTTAATTTTTCTGAAGAAAGTTTTTCGCGTAAGCGATCGGTGATAATTGGAAAGGAAAACGGCGTAGCATATTTGCAATCTCTCCAAATAATTTCTTGATTCTGAATGCGCTCTAAAGCCAATTGAAGCCTTCCTTGTTCTAAACTGTGCTCAAAAGTTTCTACGTAAGCTTGTTGGTATAATAAATTAGTAGCATCAAAATCTTTAAACACATCAAAAATAAGTTGCGAACTGGATTGTAAATGTTTGTTTTGTACACTTTTATTTGGATAGCCTGTAAAAACCAATCCCGCAATAACTGCAATGTCTCTAAATTTTCTTTTTGCCATTTCTGTAGCATTTAAGCTTTTTTCTAAATCTTGCATTAAGTAAGCCGAAGAAAATAAGTTGTTATCTAAGACTTGTTGCATATCTACTTTGGTGTCCGAAAGTAACTCGAATCCATAATCGTTAAACGCGATGGAAAACGATATGGGTTGCAGTAAACTGATGCGGTAAGCTAATAAACTCGCTAAAGCTTCATGTACAAATCGACCTTCGAATGGGTAAAAAACATGATGATTTCCTTCTCTAGTTGAAAAAGTTTCAATTAAAAATTCTTTATCTGTGGGAATGATAGATTCCAATTCCTGTCGTTCAAAAATTGGAGCTAAAGCTTGTAGTTCTTCAGACTTTTTGGGTTGATGCGCTGCATATAATTCAGCTCTTAACAATTCGGACATTTGCGAAGACAAACTTAATCTCCCGCCCATCCAGCTGGGTACTTTAGCCGTTTTTTGTTTCGATTTTCGTACCAAAACTTGCATGCTTTTTATACGTACCAACTCTAAATTTCTTCCTGCAAAAGTAAATACATCACCGGGTTTTAATTTAGAAATGAACCATTCTTCAATTGAGCCTAAAAACCCGCCACTGATATATTTTACTGTTAAAACTGCATCACTCACAATCGTGCCAATTTGAAGCCGATGCCGCATAGCAATTCCGCGGTGAGTTACTTTAAATTTTCTATCTTCTCCAATTTCGACTTTTTTGTATTCATTGTAGTTTTGAAGGGACTCGCCACCATACACAATAAAATTTAAAGCCCAATTCCATTGCGTTTCTGTTAGGGCTTGAAAGCAAAAAGTAGATTTTATTTCGGGATAAATTTCATTGGGGTAAAAACCATCAGAAACTGCTAAAGTGGTTAAATATTGCACCAATACATCGAAGGAGTTTATATAAGGCAGTCGGTTTTCTACTGCATTTTTTCGAACTGCTTTTTGCAAAGCAGAAGCTTCAATTAATTCGATGGCATGTGTTGGTAAAAAGTAAATTTTACTGGTTTTTCCAGGTTGATGTCCGCTTCGTCCCGCGCGTTGAAGAAATCGAGCAACGCCTTTAGGTCCGCCGATTTGTATAATGGTTTCTACGGGTGCAAAATCTACTCCTAAGTCTAAGCTCGAAGTACAAACCACAGCTTTTAAACTTTCGTTTCGTATAGCATTTTCTACCCAAATTCTAGTTTCTTTATTAATGCTGCCGTGGTGCATGGCCAATTCTCCTGCAAATTCAGGATATTTTTCTAATATTTTTTGAAACCAAATTTCGCATTGCGAACGGGTGTTAGTGAAAATTAAAGTGGTTTTCGAATTTTTAATAATTGGAATAATCTGCTCTAAAAGATGAATTCCTAAATGACCACGCCATGGAAACTTTTCCATTTCTTTAGGAATAATACTTTTTACTACAATCTTTTTTTGAAGATTGGCTTTTATAAGTGTAGTTTGTTTTTTATTAGAAGCCGCATCGCCTAAAAGAACTTCGAGTGCTTGCTTTAAGTTTCCGATGGTTGCCGAAATTCCCCAAATACGTAAATCTGTTGTAATATTTTTTATTCGAGAAAGCGCTAATTCCATTTGTACGCCGCGTTTGGTGCCGAGTAATTCGTGCCACTCGTCTACCACAATGGCATGGCAATTTTTGAAGGTCTCAGGGTAGTTTTTACTCGCCAATAACAACTGCAAGCTTTCTGGAGTAGTAATCAGGAAGTCGGGCATATTCCGTTTTTGCTTTGCTCTTTCTTTTTGTGGAGTATCGCCTGTTCGAATTCCAACTTGAAAAGGCAAATTTAAATCTTCGATTAAACGCTCAATAGATTGTTTAATTTCTAAGGAAAGTGCTCGAAGCGGTGTTATCCAGACTGCTTTTAATCCTTTTTCAGCTTTTGAAGCTGTTGAAGTTTGCAATAAATCGGCTAGAATCGGAATCCAAAGTGCGTATGTTTTCCCACTGCCTGTTGGCGCATTTAAAAGTCCATTTTTTCTTTCGGCATAAGCTTTCCAAGTATCTTTTTGAAACTGAAATGGCTCCCATCCTTGATGTCTGAACCAAGCTTCAATTTGATTTTGAAATTCGTTTTTTTTCATTGTAGCAGTTCGTTTCAAAAGTAGGCGATAAAGTTTTTATACCTAAAAAATAAAGTTACGATAATAAACTTTCAAATGAAGTATATCAACTTATTCACAAACTTTTTTACATCATCAAATAATACAAATTGAATACGTTTAGATTTTCAGTAAAAAAAATCTGCTTCAATGTATGAAGCAGATTTAATTATATAGAAAGCTTCAATTTAGTTTACCAATAGTTTTTTTGTGAATGTGGCTTCATTTGAAATTACTTTAATTAGATAAACTCCAGAATTCAATTCATTAATAGGTAATACAATTGCATTTGAAGCATCTTTTCGGTAATTTACTAGCTTTTTACCATTGATGTTAAATATTGAAATTTCAACTTCTCCCGAAATACGATTTCCTAAGTCCAAATGGATTTGATGCTTAGCCGGATTTGGCCACAATTTAAATTCTTCATTAATAAAGCCTTGATTGCTTAAGTTAGTACAATCGAGTTCATCGGTGGGTGGCATATCGAAAGCTTCAACTTGGTCAAAACGATTATCAGCATCGCCTTGGTCTGCGCTCCAACCTAAGCCCCGGTTGGCGAATGCTTGCCAAATTAAACATTGGTTAGCTCCATTGTTTGCCAATTCATCTGCCATTAAAATAGCATCTCGTCCATCGACAAATCCGGGACTACAGTTTTGTAATTTAAGGCCATCGATAACCAATTGTAAAGCGATGTTGTTACCGCCATTGCCATTATAAAGATCAGGGTCAAAACCGTATACATCAATTAAATCCCAGGTCATATTCCAAAGCATTTGTGCCCAAATGTATCCAATACCGTGTGGTTGAGATAAATTTTGGTTGTTGGTAATGTCAAAAGTGAAAGGACTAATTGCAGTGTTTGTACTATATGGGGTAGGGCGAATACCGTTTCCAGTAATGGGTTGAGAAATTGCGAAGGTTCCATAACCACGGCCTTGAGTAGCAACATCGGTAGCTTTCATAGTAAGCAAGAGGCCTAAAAAATCGCTCCAACCTTCGCCCATTTGTTCTTCGTTAAATAAACAATTGGCTTGCAAACTTCCGCCAGTTAATCGGTTAGAAACCCCGTGTCCATATTCATGAGCAATAATTCCGTTATCGAAATCACCATCGATAAAATAAGGCCCGTTATTAGCTAAAGTAGCGTTAATAGTAGTGTTCGATTCTAATTCTGTTATAAGTGCTTCCCCATCGGCTTGAGATACCATGATGGAAGGAATATTAATTAAATTTGAATTTCCTCCCATATTTATAGGCATTCCTCCAACGTTATTTACCACAATTACAGCTAAAGCTCCAGCTTGCTGAGCTTTTTCAACTTTAGAAACAAAAGTACATTCGCCTCTACGCACTACAGCAATTTTATTGTTTAGTTCGGCTGTGTTTGTTATTGTACCACAAGCCAGATAATCTGTAGTAAACTCATTAATGTCGTTTACTAAAACCAAATCTGTTGTTATAGGATCGCTAGAAAGTCGTGGGCCAAAGTTGGCTTCTAAACCGTTAATTCCATCAGCAAGATTAGTTGGGCTTACAATAGTTAAAGGAGGATTTATAGGGCCTACAGGCGACCATAAATACATGGTCATGGATGGATTGTTTCCATCGGGAGGTGTTCCAAAAGTAGCATTGTTTATACCTGCGCCATCTTGGGCATCGGCATACACAAAATCATTTCCAATACCTTCGCCAGTATAATTTGTAGCTTGAAAATTTCCTGAAGCCTCATCAAATCCATACTGATGTAGGATATCGTGTAAAATATTATTCCAATAAAACAAATTGGTAATAGCTGCATCCTCATAAACTTCTGGAGGAGCATCGAAAGCCAAGGGATAATCGAACACTAAATTGTTTCCGCCGTCGGGTGCATGTCCAATTGTATTTTGTCCCGCTCTATCTTCTTGCGCCCAGACATTATTTCCACGAGTAATAGTAAATTCTGCTCCAACAACTCCGTTGGTATCGTGCCATCCAAATGGCGATGCGTTGGCATCTGCTGGATCTATAATTAAACTCCTTTCTCCGTGATTGGGCGACTCTACAGGAATTGGATATACATTATATTGTGCACCATCGGTAGCTATTGTATAGTTTTGAAGGGTAGAAAATAAACTTTCATTCTGAGGAGCGATTGAACTACTTAAGCCTAAATTTTGATTACTATGCTTGTGGTTTAAGTTGCAAGATAAATTCCAATTGTTTTTACTTATTATTTCGCCAGTTTGTGCGTCTACCCGAACACTCCACCAATTATTTTGGTTTTTTGCATGAATGGAAAGATCCCAAGCTAAACGAATTTCATTTGCTCCTTTAATTTTTTGATACACTAATTTAACAGGAATTTGGTCGTAAGAAATATTGGCTTTATTGTATAAAAATTCTGTGGCACTTTTGGCATCTACAACTTGTAAATTAATAGGAGAATCTAACCCAAGTTGTTGACTAGCATTTACAATGGCTTCAGTTGGATTAATTGTTGTTGAAGAAGTATTGATTCGGTTTGCAATATTACTTTCGAAGTTGTTTGAGAAATGAAGCACTTTTTCGTCTCTTATTGCCAAAACACCCAAAGCATTAAAAATAGGAATTCCGCTAAATTGTTGAATTATATAAACGTTATTTGTTTTGGTACTTTTAGCATAATGCGAAGAATTTACTTCAACATCGGTAACATCTTGTTGACTAAATTTATTATTAGCAACTTCTTCGTTTAATTTTTGTTGAATAAGATTAGTAAAATCTTGTGCAAATAATGGGAATGAAAAGCTGTAAATGATACAGAATACAACTAACTTTTTAAAAGACATGTTTCAAATTTTGAACAAAATAGAGGAAAAATTTCTTTTAAAAAATTAAAAAGTGATTTGCAGTTTTTTTTTAACAATTGTAAATTAAAACTCTTGAGCTTTGTTGTTTATTTTAATCAGCCTTTTTGCTTTGAAGAAAAAGCGCAACAATTCCAGAAATAACAATTCCCATAGATACATTAAATAAAATTGCGTTTTTAATGTAAGCTTCTAAGCTGTGAAAGTTTTTAGCTGAAGTTTCTTTTCCGCCACTTATAAGGTATCGATCGATTGCTAAATCGATAAAATCTGGCGATAGAAATGTATTCATATAATAAATAGTTGCAGGAGAAAGGGACGCAATTAATATAGAGAGAATGCCGCCCGATAAAAAAGCTTGTTGCCAGCTAACCTTGCCTTTGTAGTATTGGTATTTTTTCTCGCGTATAGCTAAGTAAAAAAATACCACCTGTGGAAAAATGATTAATAAGCTATAAAAAGTATGGAATTGAATAAGCTCATCGTGCCAGCCTAAGTATTTTTCTAGCGAAAGCCAAAGCATATTGAAGGCGGTGCAGTATAATGCCCATTTAAATTCTATTTCAAACTTTTTCAAAATGCTTTGGTTTAATTAATTGTTTAATCATGCTTGGTTAATACCCATTCTCCTTTCTGAATTAAAGGGATGGCTTGCTTATATTTTACTGTTTTTTCTTCTCCGTTGCTTACGTTTTTAATCGTTACTTTATCGTTTCTTCCAATTTTAGGCTGTTCTCTAACAATGGTTTCAGTAACTTGTTGTTGAGGTCTTCCTGCTTGCTGTCCAGCAGCCCTATTTTGTGCAGCTTGCTCGTCTAAATTTCGAACTTCATCTTTGTGGGTTTGCACTCGTTCTTTTGGGCGTTGACTTTTGGCTTCTTGAATATTTGATGAATCGCGTTGAGGAATTTCACCTTTAAATAAAAATGAAATAACATCTTTATTAACTTCATCTAACATTACTTTAAAAAGTTCGAATGCTTCAAATTTATAGATAAGTAGTGGGTCTTTTTGTTCGTGAACAGCTAACTGAACGCTTTGTTTCAACTCATCCATTTTACGTAGATGATTTTTCCAAGCTTCATCTATAATAGCAAGTGTAATATTTTTTTCAAAATCGGTTACTAATTCTTTTCCTTGGCTTTCGTAGGCATTTTTTAAATTGGTAGCTACTTGTAAGGTCTTGGAGCCATCGGTAAATGGTACAGCAATACGTTCGAAACGTTCGCCGTGTTCTTCAAATACATTTTTAATCACTGGGAATGCAATTTCTGCATTGCGTTCCATTTTCTCCGCGTAATTTTGGTAAGACGCTTTGTACAATTCACCTGCAATTTTTTGCGGTTGCATTTTTTCAAACTCTTCTTTAGTAAATGGCGGCTCTATGGAGAAGAAACGAATACTTTCGAACTGGAAGTTTTCGTAATCGTTGGTTTGTTTATTTGTTTCGGTGATAGATTCTGCTGTATCGAAAATCATATTAGCAATATCAATGCGTAAGCGTTCACCAAATAAAGCGTTGTAACGGCGTTTGTAAATTACTTCACGCTGCGCATTCATTACATCATCGTATTCTAATAAACGTTTACGAATACCAAAGTTGTTTTCTTCTACTTTACGTTGAGCGCGTTCAATAGATTTAGAAATCATGGAGTGCTGAATTACTTCTCCATCTTCTAAGCCCATTCGGTCCATTAATTTAGCAATACGTTCTGAACCAAACAATCGCATTAAATTATCTTCTAAAGAAACATAAAACTGCGAACTTCCGGGATCTCCTTGACGACCAGCTCTACCACGTAACTGTCGATCAACTCGTCTAGAATCGTGTCTCTCGGTACCAATTATAGCTAAACCACCTGCTTTTTTTACTTCATCAGAAAGTTTAATATCTGTACCACGTCCAGCCATGTTTGTAGCAATAGTTACGATGCCTGGTTTTCCTGCTTCAGCAACAATATCGGCTTCTTTTTTGTGCAATTTCGCGTTTAGCACATTGTGATTGATGCTTCTAATTTTCAACATTCGGCTAAGTAACTCAGATATTTCAACGGAGGTTGTACCGATTAATACAGGTCTACCAGCTTCCGAAAGCTGTACAACTTCATCGATAATGGCATTGTATTTTTCTCGTTTGGTTTTAAAAACCATGTCTTGCCTATCGTCTCTAGCAATAGGTTTATTGGTAGGAATTTCTACCACGTCTAACTTATAAATTTCCCAAAATTCACCTGCTTCGGTTACTGCGGTTCCTGTCATCCCTGCAAGTTTACGGTACATCCTAAAGTAATTTTGTAGCGTTACTGTAGCAAAGGTTTGGGTTGCATCTTCAATTTTTACACTTTCTTTAGCTTCGATGGCTTGATGCAGACCATCGCTGTAACGACGCCCATCCATAATACGACCAGTTTGCTCATCAACAATTTTTACTTTATTGTCCATGACCACATATTCGGTATCTTTTTCGAATAGGGTGTATGCTTTTAAAAGTTGTCTTAGCGTGTGTATGCGTTCACTTTTTACACTAAAGTCTCTGTATAATTCTTCTTTTTTTGCAATTTCTTCTTCTTTAGGAAGATTGTCGTTTTCAATTTTTGCAATTTCTACACCAATTTCGGGTAAGACAAAAAAGTCTTGGTCCTCTTTTCCAGAAAGAAACTCAACTCCTTTGTCTGTTAAATCAATTTGATTGCTTTTTTCTTCAATTACAAAATACAAAGTTTCATCTACCTTATGCATTTCGCGATTGTTGTCTTGCATGTAGAAATTCTCTGTTTTTTGAAGCAATTGTTTTACACCTTCTTCACTTAAAAATTTAATTAAAGCTTTATTTTTAGGTAAACCACGGAAAACTCTTAATAATTGAAAGCCACCATCTTTGGTGTCGCCATTTTTAATTAGTTTTTTTGCTTCAGCAAGTACGCCAGTTAAATAAGCACGTTGGGCTTCAACTATTTTTTGGATTTGTGGTTTTAAGACTTCAAACTCGTGTACATCACCTTTAGGTACTGGGCCTGAAATAATCAAGGGTGTTCTTGCATCGTCAATTAAAACAGAATCAACTTCATCTACAATAGCATAATTGGGTTTACGTTGCACCAAATCTTTGGGTGAGTGGCTCATGTTATCGCGCAAATAATCGAAACCAAATTCGTTGTTTGTGCCATAAGTAATATCTGCATTGTAGGCGTCACGGCGTTCTTGCGAGTTGGGTTTGTAATAATCAACACAATCTACACGCATGCCATGAAACTCGAATAATGGTGCCATCCAAAGGCTATCTCGTTTTGCCAAATAATCGTTTACAGTAACTAAATGCACGCCTTTTTCGGTTAAAGCATTTAGGTAAACTGGAAGCGTAGCCACTAAGGTTTTACCTTCACCAGTTTGCATTTCTGCAATTTTACCTTGGTGTAAAGCTAAACCACCGATTAATTGTACATCGTAATGAATCATATCCCAAGTTACCTCTTTGCCAGCAGCGTTCCATGAATTACTCCAGATGGCTTTATCGTCTTTAAGTTTTATGTATTCTTTTGATGCAGAAAGTTGTCTGTCAAATTCAGAAGCTTCGACTTCGAGTTCGGTATTGTGGAAAAATCGCTTAGCCGTTTCTTTTACAGTTGCAAAAGCTTCTGGTAATATTTCTTCGAGTACTTTTTCTGAAGCTTCATAAATTTGTTCTTCTAAGGCATCAATTTCTGAGTAGATATCTTCTTTCTCAACAATATCTTCTACATTTTCAGCTTTTTCAGAAAGTTCGTCTACTTTTTTGGTAAACTCCGAAGTTGCATCGGCAATTTTTTGTTTGAATTGTATGGTATTAGCTCTTAATTGATCTAAGCTATACGTTTCAAATTCATTTTCGAATGTTTTTATTTTCTTGATGATTGGCTTTAAGGCTTCTACATCTTTTTTGGATTTGTCACCAACAAATACTTTTAAAACAGAATCTAATAATCCCATAGTGGATATTTAATTTTATACTTTACCTGAACTAAAATTTAGTACATCAAAGGTAATGAAAAAAAAAAGTCTCTTATGAGACTTTTTCGTTTTGTATGTTGAAATTTTCTTAATATTCGTCTTCGTTCCAGAGGTAATCTTCGTCTGTTGGGTAATCAGGCCAAATTTCATCCATTGAATCGTAGGTATCTTCTTCATCTTCAATAGACTGAAGATTTTCTACTACTTCTAAGGGCGCTCCAGTTCGAATTGCGTAATCTATCAACTCGTCTTTGGTAGCTGGCCAAGGAGCATCACTTAAATACGAAGCTAATTCTAATGTCCAGTACATCTTACGTAAATTATAATTTTTGCAAATGTAATTTTTTTGCGCTAATTGTCAAGTTTTTTTTTGTTTATTTAGGGAAAGGCTAGTTAGTTGTCTAGTTATCAGTATACTTAACTGTGTAGCCTGCCTTTTATTCTTCTTTATTGGGTATCCATTTTACTTCTTCGGCATTTACATCTTTGCTAATTTTTCTTGCGAGTACAAACAAATAGTCCGAAAGTCGATTTAAATATCGCAAAACATCTTCATCGAAAGTTTCAAAATTATAAAGAGCAGTTGCTAAACGTTCGGCTCTTCTACACACGCAACGTGCAATATGGCAATGTGAAACTGTTGGATGACCACCAGGTAAAATAAAATGTGTCATGGGTGGTAGCTCATCATTCATTTGATCTATGGCTTTTTCTAAAGTTTCAATATTTTGCTGATTTATTTTAGGAATATTTAATCGATCTTTCCCATTTTTAAGTTTCGCTTTTTCTGGGTCTGTTGCTAAGATAGCGCCAATGGTAAATAAGCGGTCTTGAATATGATTTAGCAATTGGTTGGCACTTTTGTTTGCATAGGTGTCTTTTACTAAACCAATGTGCGAGTTCAGCTCGTCTACGGTTCCATAAGCTTCGATGCGTAAATGCGATTTTGGTACACGTGTACCACCAAAAAGTGCAGTTGTGCCTTTATCTCCTGTTTTAGTATAAATCTTCATACATTACTTGTTTTTGTTTCTTCTTTTTTGATGAATGTTTTTTCTGAAATTTCGTTGTTCGCGTTCGTATCTTTTTTTACGGTTATGCTTGTTGTTTAAAAGTATAAGCACAAATAAGACAGCTATTAAAATAATAACTAAAATGAGTTGGATTTCGGGTGGAATAGCTTCTAACATAATGGCTATATGAATGTTTATAATTCCTGTAACTTTAGCTTTAATTTTGAACAAAGTTAAACAATAAAAAAAAAGCGATAATCATAATGAAATGCTTATCGCGTTTAAAAAATAGATTGAATTGTCTTTTTGAAGAATCTTAGATAGTTTAAAATACTTTATTTATTGTATAATTTTTATTTAATTAAGCTTTTTAATCGGTCAACCGCTTGTTCAGCTGTAATATCGCGTTGTGGGGTTCCGAACATTTCGTAGCCTACCATAAATTTCTTTATGGTTGCGCTGCGTAATAGCGGTGGATAAAAACTCATGTGCCAATGCCAATGTTTGTTTGCTTCACCATTAGTTGGAGCTTGATGAATTCCTGCTGAATACGGAAACGAGCAATTAAATAATCGATCGTAAGCATTAGTAAGCACCGAAATGGCTTCTGCGTAAGCGGTAACTTCTTCCATATTCATTTCTAAAATATTTTTCTGATGCTGTTTTGGAGCAATCATTACTTCAAATGGCCAAACAGCCCAAAAAGGAGTAAGTACAACAAAATGTTCATTTTGATAAATTATACGTTCGTTCAGTTGAAGCTCTTGTACTAAATAATTACCTAAAAGACTTGATTTATGGGCATCCCAATGCTTTTTTTGGCTTTTGTGTTTCTTCAAAACTTCATTCGGTATGGAAGACTGACTCCAAATTTGCCCATGTGGATGCGGATTGCTACAACCCATTATCGCTCCTTTGTTTTCAAAAATTTGTACGTGATTAATTTCCTTTTTAGCCCCTAAAGTTTGGTATTCATTCTGCCAAGCTTCAACCACTTTAACAATGTCTTTAACATCCATATCGGGCAAGCTTTTAGAATGGTCGGGACTAAAACAAATTACCTTACAAATTCCGCTTTCACTTTCAGCCTTTAGTAAGCCTTCGTTTAAGCTGAATTGTTTAGTATTTACCTGCAATGCTGCAAAATCGTTAGTGAAGATAAAAACATCTTTATAATTTGGATTTTGCTCACCGTTAATTCGTTTATTTCCTGCACATAAATAACAATCAGGATCGTGTGCTGGACGAGCTTCGTTAGCTACATCTTCTTGTTTGCCTTGCCAGGGTCGTTTGGTGCGATGTGGTGAAACCAAAACCCATTCACCCGTTAAAATATTGTATCGTTTATGCGAAAAATCTTGTAAGTCTGTATTCATCATACCGTGTTTTAATCTACTACATGTGTTCCTTTCGAAAGTTTTACTTTATAAATGGAACAGTCTTTTTGAAATTCATTTTTAAAAGCATGGCTTACTTCTTTTTTGAAGCTTTTTAGTTCTTTTTTATGCACTAAATTTAAAGTGCAACCCCCAAAACCACCACCCATCATTCGGGCTCCGATTACAGCATCAGATTTTTTAGCAAATTCGACCAAGAAATCTAATTCGGCACAACTTACTTGGTATTGTTGGCTTAAACCTTCGTGCGATTGATACAACAATTCTCCAACGGTTTTTAAATCCTGATTTTCTATAGCCTTCATAAAAGCACGGACTCGAATATTTTCTTGAATTACGTATAAAGCCTTTTGGTAATCTTCTTCTTTTAACTGACTTTTTATTCGGTTTAAATCTTGAATAGTCGCATCGCGAAGTGCTTTTACTTTCAATAATTTTGAAACCCGTTCGCAAACTGCTCTTCGATTATTATAAGCACTTTCAGATAAATCATGTTTTACATTGGTATTGATTAAAACGAGTTTGTAGTTTTTAAAATTAATTTGAAAAGCTTCTGAAGAAATGCTGTGACAATCCATTAATAGCGCACTTTTCTTTTCACCAAACATGCTGGCATATTGATCCATAATTCCGCAGTGAACCCCAGCATAATTGTGTTCTGCTTTTTGGGAAATTAAAATCATTTCATTTTTGCTCAAACCTAATTGAAACAATTCATTTAAGGCAAAAACTACACTGTTTTCCAAGGCTGCAGAAGAAGACATGCCAGCTCCACCAGGAATATTTCCCGAAAAAACAAGATTAAAATTTCCTAATTCAATTCCTTTCTTTTGAAGCTCGCCAATCACACCTAAAATGTAATTTTGCCAGCCACCTTTATTCAGCGGAGCTACATCTGTTAAGTAAAAGGAAAAACTTTCGTCCTTATCGATTGCAAAAGCTGTAGATTTTTCATTTTCAGTTTTAGCTATAGCTAAAGCAATTCCTTTATTAATGGCAGCTGGAAAAGCGAAGCCATCGTTATAATCGGTATGTTCGCCTATCAAGTTAATTCTTCCAGGAGAAAAAACAACTACTTTAGGAGAACTGAATAATTCTTCAAATTTTTGCTTTACGTTTTTTATTAATTTATTTTTCATATAAAATAGAGTCTAGTTCATTACATTATTTACGACCAAAACAGCGCATATAAAACCACCAGAATAATCATAATGGCAAAAGCTCCAATGTTGAAAAGTGGTGATGTTTTAAACAAATCTTTAGTTATTGAAATTCCTTTTTCATCATCTTTTCCTTGATGCTGGATATAACTAAAAACACCAATAACAAGCATGGTTAACAGCAGAGTGTATCCCATTTGGTCTAAAAATGGTACGTTTACAAAAAATGGATTTGTAGACCATTCTTTTGGAGCAACTTTAAAATACATCGCGATGGGTATGGAACTTAAAACACCTACAATAGCTCCTTTGTTGGTGGTTTTTTTCCAAAATAATCCTAATAAAAAAACAGCTAAAATTCCTGGACTGACTACACCTGTATATTCTTGAATAAATTGAAAAGCTTGATCAATTCCGCCTAAAAGTGGTGCCACAATACAACCGATGATTAAGGCAACCCCAGCCGATAAACGACCAACATTAACGGTAGTTTTATCGTTTGCATTTTTATTGATATACGGTTTATAAATATCCATGGTAAAAATGGTAGAAGTAGAATTAAGCATGGAAGCTAAAGAAGAAACAATAGCAGCCGAAAGTGCAGCAAAAGCTAAACCTTTCATGCCAACAGGTAAAAGTTGAAGCAACCAAGGATAAGCTTTATCAGCTTGACCCACCGAAGGAAGATTTTTTTGTCCAATATCGCCTAAACTTGCTAACAACTCAGGATCGTTTACAATTACATAAGCAGCAATACCCGGAATGACCACAATTACTGGAATAATTAGCTTTAAAAATGCGGCAAATAAAATTCCTTTTTGCGATTCTTTTAAAGATTTGGCAGCTAAAGTTCGTTGAATAATGTACTGATTAAAGCCCCAGTAATACAAATTAGCTACCCACATTCCGCCAACTAAAACACCAATTCCTGGTAAGTTTTTGTATTCTGGATTCGATTTATCTAAAATCATTTCGAATCGGTCTGGTACTTCGTTATATATAGTCTTAAAACCTGAAATAATTCCTTCTCCACCCGAGACGGTATTTAGTGCTAAGTAGGTGGTTACTACTCCGCCTAAAATTAAAAATACTACTTGTATTACATCGGTCCAAGCTACTGCCGATAAACCACCGTATAACGAATAAGCTGCAGCAAAAAGCGCTAAACCAATAACGCCATAAATTAATGGAACACCAATAATAGTTTCTAAAGCGAGAGCACCTAAATACAATACTGAAGCTAAGTTGACAAACACATACAGTGCAATCCAAAATATAGCCAAAATGGTTTTAAGGTTAGTAGAATATCGACTTTCAACAAAACCTGGAATGGTGTAAATCCCCTTTTTAATAAAAATAGGTAAGAAGTATTTTCCTACAATAATTAAGGTAATAGCCGCCATCCATTCGTAAGATGCAATGGCTAAACCCGAAGCAAAACCTGATCCAGACATTCCGATAAACTGCTCAGCCGAAATATTAGCCGCAATTAGCGAAGCGCCAATGGCCCACCATGGCAAGGATTTACTCGCTAAAAAATAATCTTCTGCTGTTTTTTGTTGCCCTTTCTTATCTCTCGATACCCACAAGCCAATTCCCAAAATTAAAACGGCGTAGCCTATAAAAATCAAATAATCTATTAATTCAAAGTTGGTTGACATACGTGCTTTTATTTTTAGGTTAGTTATTAAATTTTATTTTCCATGTTTCTGTGTAAGCTTGATTTTCTACTAAGGTTTTTAAACCTTTTTTATGATTAAAACTGTCTGATATTCCAGTCATAGGTTCAATCGCAATTCTATTTTCGTTTGTTGGAGCATACAATTGTAAATACTTTGTATCGCTGCCACCATTTACATTTAGCTTATAATTTTCGGTTTGTAGTTTTATGTTCGGGTTATACAAAACAAAACAATCGTCAATATAAGGAGTATTCAAAGGAAAGGGTTTGGGAGCAAAACTATGTGCTAATCCAATCGTAATTTGTTCTTGATTAAAAAGTATTTTCTTTAAGCTATCAAATTCTAAAAGAGTTTTCGCCATGTTTTGACTTACAAAATAAGGATGCCAACCTATGGTAAAAGGAAAACTTTCAGTTCCTTTATTAACTATTTGAACAGCCACATATAGTGCAGTATTTTGTAAAGTGTAAGTTAATTGTATACTATAAGGAAAAGGAAAACCATTTGGCGGGTTAACATCTTCAAAATTTAAAATTAGTATAGACTCCTTTTGGTTTTGGTACTGATTTACAAGCTTAAATTCCTTATTATATACCAAACCATGTATTGCGTTTTGAGCGCCATTCTCGTTGCAATCTAATTGATAATTTTTTCCGTTGTGTGAATAATTTCCATGTTGAATACGGTTAGCAAATGGAAACAAAATAGAAGAAGCAAAACTTTCTGCGTAGGTTTTGTGTTCTAAATCTGCAATAATAAGTTGATTTTTATAACTTAATTGTTGAAGTCTTCCACCTTCCAAAAGCGAAAAATCAGCTATCAAATTTCCATCAGGGCTTTGTAAGTTTATTTGTTTTAAAGCTTTATCTTTTGCAGTATACTTTTCAATTTTCATGTTAAATCGATTTTCGTAAACTCAATTTACTCGGGTTAGCAATTTGTTTTTTTTGTTGATTAGTAATCAATTCTGCCAATTGTTTTCCCATAAATTTAAAATCGGTTGAAATGGTGGTTATTCCGCCTTCTAAAACTTCTTTTAATAAGGAATCGTTATAAGAAACCAATCCGATATCTTTTACAAATTCAAATCCTTTGGTTTTCATTTGTTTTATAATCTTAATCAAACTTTTATCTTCTAAAACCAAATAGGCTTGATTTTTTTGAATGCTTATTTCCATATTTTCTGTGTGAATATGAAATGGAATTTGATAGGTTTCACAAAATTTTTCAAATCCAGTTAAAATTCCTTTAGGCTGTTTAGCTTCATTAAAAAGCAAATTGAATTGCTCGTATTTTTGAATGTGTTTTTCTATTTGTTGAAGCCCTTCAAATACATCATTTTCAAAATTCTGAAAAACTGCAGGATATTTTTGATGCTCTTCATGAATTTGATCCAAAATAAAAACTTTTTCAGTTTGTAATTGACTTATGCTTTGTTGTGTGTTAAGAAGATTGGCAGGCATTATTACGTAAAACGAATAATCTCCAATGTTTTCGTAAATAATTTGATCAAAAAATTTTTTGTTGAAATGATGAAAGTATACATCTACTTGCACATTTTTTCCTAAACCATCTAGCAAAGCATTGTACAAATCTTCTTTAAAAGCGTTGAGCTCATCAAATAAAACAAAGACCTTTTGAGTGATAGCTACATCTTCGCTGCTTACAAAATAGCCTTTTCCAACAATAGAATTGATTATTCCACGATTCTTTAATTCATTAAAAGCCATTAGCACTGTGTCTCTCGAAACCGAATGCTGTGTTTTAATTTTGTTTAACGAAGGAAGTTTATCGCCCTTTTTTAAATGTCCGTTTAAAAGAGCATATTCAAGAGATTTAATAATTTGCCGATATTTTGGTAAATTCGATTTTTGATTTACATGTATCAAATTCATAAAGCAAATATAAAATAATATTTCAATAAAACAAACTGGTAGGTACTAGTTGGTTTCCTGGTTAAATAATTCTACTATTGTGTTTTAAAATATATTCTATATGAAAGCTAAAGTAATAGTAACTGGTGGTTCCGGGTACATTGGTTCGCACACTGCAATCGAACTGATAAATGCTGGTTTTAAAGTTTTAATAATTGATGATTTATCCAACTCATCTAAAGAAACTTTAAACCGAATTGAACAAATTACCGAGAGAATGCCTGATTTTATAGAACTAAATTTAGCCAATAAAAAAGATAGGTTTCAAGTTATAAAAAAACAAAAAAGGACTCATATTACAGACAATGACAAGGCCCAAATCCTGCTATTTAAGGTGAAGAAAATCATCAGTTACTCCATATTGCTTACGAACATGCTTTAGTCTCCTGTAAATGGCTAAATCGCAGATTACCTAATGAAGCCTAACAAGAATCGGCCATAAAAGGAAATCGAGTAGTTTATAAGTTTACAAACTTATTAGTGTACAGAAAAATAAAATACTTTAAATACTTTTTTAATATATTTATTTTTGTATAACTTTTTTGTCAAACACTCAAAAAATCAGTATTTTTCACTAAAATTTTTAAGAATGATTAAAAAAGTAGTAGCAAACGCAACTGAAGCTTTAGAAGGCGTAGAAGACGATATGACTTTTATGCTGGGAGGCTTTGGGTTAAGCGGAATTGCAGAAAATAGCATAGCAGAATTGGTGCGTAGAAACGTGAAAAATGTTACTTGTATTTCCAATAATGCTGGGGTAGATGATTTTGGCCTTGGTTTATTGCTTCAAAAAAAACAAATTAAAAAAATGATTTCTTCCTACGTAGGAGAAAATGCCGAATTTGAACGCCAAATGCTTAGTGGAGAACTGGAAGTAGATTTAATTCCGCAAGGAACTTTAGCTGAGCGTTGCCGAGCAGCTCAAAATGGAATTCCTGCTTTTTATACTCCAGCTGGCTACGGAACTGAAGTTGCTGAAGGAAAAGAAGTACGTGAATTTAATGGCAAACCACACATTATGGAACATGCGTTTAAAGCAGACTTTGCCTTTGTAAAAGCTTGGAAAGGAGACGAAGCTGGGAACTTAATCTTTAAAGGAACAGCTCGGAATTTTAATCCCAATATGTGTGGTGCGGCAAAAATAACTGTGGTTGAAGTAGAAGAATTAGTAAAACCAGGCGAATTGGATCCTAATTTTGTACACATCCCAGGAATTTTTGTGCAACGCATTTACCAAGGGAAAAATTATGAAAAACGCATTGAGCAACGAACGGTGAGGAAATGATGAAAACGTTTTTGTTGGGTTTTATGAGGTGACAATGTTGTAGAGATGTTTTATTAAAACATCTCTACAACGAGAAAATACCCACAAACAAACCCATCAAAACAATCCACAACCAAAAAAGAGAAAAAAACATAATTATCAAATTAGATAATTTTCAAATTATAAAACATGTTAGACAAAAACGGAATAGCACAACGCATAGCCAAAGAAGTAAAAGATGGATACTACGTAAACTTAGGAATAGGAATTCCAACTCTCGTAGCCAACTTTGTTAGAGACGATATAGAGGTAGAATTTCAAAGCGAAAATGGAATTTTAGGCATGGGACCATTTCCATTAGAAAATGAAGTTGATCCCGATTTAATTAATGCGGGAAAGCAAACTATCACGGCTCGTCCTGGAGCCAGTTTTTTCGATTCGGCTATGAGTTTTGGGATGATTCGTGGTCAACATGTAGATTTAACCATTCTTGGTGCAATGGAAGTTTCGCAAGATGGCGACATTGCCAATTGGAAAATCCCCGGTAAAATGGTAAAAGGCATGGGTGGTGCGATGGATTTAGTTGGTTCTGCAGAACACATTATTGTAGCGATGATGCATACCAATAAAGCAGGCGCTTCAAAGTTACTCAAATCCTGTTCGCTTCCGCTTACTGGAGTAAAATGTGTAACCAAAATTGTAACTAATTTAGCGGTTTTAGAAGTAGCTAACGGAAAATTCAAATTACTAGAACGAGCACCTGGCGTAAGTGTAGAAGAAATTAAAAATGCTACCGAAGGCGAAATGTTGGTCCCAAACGACGTTCCAGAAATGCAATTATAAGTTTTAAAACATCCACATTTATTTTTCAATTCAAAAAAAATCAATGAAAAAAAATCTCTGTATACTCCTGTTTTCAGTATTATTTCTTCAAAATTCAGTTGCACAAAAGATTCCTTTACAAGATGATTTTGCACACACTTATTCCATTGTAGCTTACGACGAAAAGACTGGGGAATTAGCCGTTGGCGTCCAAAGTCATTGGTTTGCTGTAGGCAAAGTGGTACCTTGGGTAAAAGCTGGAGTTGGCGCTATTGTGAGTCAATCTTTTGTGAATATAGATTATGGAATTTACGGGCTTCAATATTTAGAAGAAGGTGTGCATCCTAAAGAAGCTTTTACCGAAGTTTTTAATAAAGATGAAGGTGCAGCATATCGGCAAGTTGCTATAATGAATACTAGCGGAGAAGTTTTTGCTTATACAGGCGAACAATGTATAGTGGAAGCTTCGCATTACGAAGGAAAAAACTTTTCGGTACAAGCCAACATGATGGCCAACAATCGGGTAGTTCCCAGCATGGTTGAAGCGTACCAAAGAAATGCAAAATTACCTTTAGCTGAACGTGTTTTAGCTAGTTTAAAGGCAGCTCAAGATGCTGGTGGAGATATTCGCGGAATGCAGTCGGCTGCTTTGGTAGTTGTCGATGGAAAAATTGATGAAAACACCAATCCTAATGTTAAAAAAATAGATTTACGCGTTGATGATGCAGCCTATCCTTTAGCTGAATTGGAACGTTTGTTGATTGTGCATCGTGCGTACGAATTTATGAATGAAGCTGATGTGGCTTTAGAAAAAAAGAATTTCTCAAAAGCACTTCAATTATACGTTGAAGCCGAAAAACTTCAACCTGAAAATATCGAAATTCAATTCTGGAAAGCTCTGGCTATGATGCAATCTTCCAAAAAAGATAAAGGCATTCGGGATATGAAAAAAATTATTAGTCAACACAACAATTGGCAACATTTATTATATCGATTAGTAGAGGCTGAAGTTGTGCCGCTTTCTAAAGCAGATTTGAAAGCTTTAGAACAGTAATAAAGCCACTAATGCACTAATACACGAATATTATTTAGTGTATATTCGTGAACTTGCCTAATGTAAGTTGGTTCGTGGCATTTAAGATATTAAAATGAGTAGAGAATTTATCTATAAAGAAGAAAGTTATAAAATAATTGGTAGGTGCATGGAAGTGCATAACGAATTAGGTCATGGATTTTTGGAAATTGTTTACAAGGATGCCTTAGAGTTAGTATTTAAACAAGATGATATTTTTTTTGAAAGAGAAAAGCCCTACGAAGTATATTTTAGAAACATTCTACTTCCCCATAAATTTTATGCTGACTTTGTGGTGTTTGATAAAATCATTCTTGAAATAAAATGTGCCACTGGAATTGCAGATGAACATATAGCACAAACCATTAATTACCTAAAAGTATCAGGAAATAAACTAGGTCTTTTAGTAAATTTTGGAAGAGGTAAACTAGAATATAAAAGAATAGTATATTAGTGATTAGTCCTGAATACAAGAATCTTCACAAAGCCTTATTCGTGTACATTTGTGTATCTGTGGCGATAAAAAATATTTAGTTTAAAATGAAGCCACGCATACACCAATTGATGTGAATATTTATTGTGAACATGCGTGCATTAGTGGCAAAAAAAAGTCGTGTTTTCTAAATCAACTTATAACCATAAATTTAAACATATGAAATATAAATACACTTTAACCGCTTTCATTTTTTTATTGATAAGCACAGTTTCTTTTTCGCAAACGTCTACATTAAACATCGAGAAAATAATGCAACACCCAAGTTGGATGGGTGTTTCTCCAGAAAATGTACAATGGAGTGAGCAAGGGGAAAAAATCTATTTTCAAGATCGAAATAGTCGACCTGAAGACGATTCTATTTTTGTATTAAGTGGAAAGAATTTCAATCAGCTTCATAAAATCGCTAGGCATGAAAAAGTAGAAACCCATTCACAATATGCTTCCTATTCAAAAAATAAAAAACAGAAGTTAATTACCGATGCTCATCAATTAAAAATCTATGATATTACTAAAAATGAAACTGAAACCATTTTAGAATTAGATTCAGCTATTCGAAATGCTAAATTTATTTCCGATCAAAACATTGCTTTTGAAAACAACGGAAATCTTTTTTTATTGGATTTGAAAAATATGAAGTTAGAAAAATTGACCAACTTTAATAAAGGAAGTGCTCCATCAGATTCAAATAAAAATAAGAATAAAGAAGAAACCTGGGTTGAAGCAGAAAACCTTCAATTATTAGCCGAAGTAAAAGCTAAAAAAGAAGCTTCAGAAGCTACAAAAAAGCAAAGAAAACCAGCTGATAAAAAATTCACTTTTTACCAAGAAGACAAACAGCTTCGGTATTTGAAGCTTTCACCAAACTTAAAACAAATTTACTTTTCACTTCGCCTACCCAGCAAAAGTAAATCAACTATAGTGCCGAATTATGTAGATGAATCGGGTTTTACCGAAGATTTATCAGCGCGTCCAAAAGTGGGGCAAAAACCAGCTGCAGAAGAATTGTATGTATACGATTTAGTAAAAGATACCGTTTTTCAAATCGATGCTACCAACTTACCCGATTTAAAAAAACTACCAGAATTCACGAATGATTATCCAGAAAAAGATTGGAGTAATTGGGAACGAACCTTACAATTTTCGGAAGTTAAATTTTCTGATAATGGAAATTTTGCGGTGGTAGATGTTCGATCGAACGACAATAAACACCGTTGGATTTGCAGCATCAATTCTGAAGATAAAAGCCTTGAAGTGCTTGATCATCAACACAACGAAGCTTGGATTGGTGGCCCAGGAATTAATGCTTATGCCAATTATGCTACTTGGGATTTTATTCCGAATACAGATAAAATTTATTTTCAATCGGAAGAAACGGGTTACTCACATTTGTATAGCTTCAACTTAAAAACTGAGACTAAAAAGGCATTGACTTCTGGTAAATTTGAAGTTTTTAATCCTATTCTTTCAAAAAATGGAAAACAGTGGTATTTCACATCTTCAGAAGTAAATTCTGGTGAGCGTCATTTTTATTCCATGAAATTGGATGGCAGCAAAAAGCAGCAAATTACTTCGTTTAACGGAAGTAATTTGGTTTCACTTTCACCCGACGAAAAGCAATTGGCAATTTTACATTCTACCGCCAACCAACCTTGGGAGTTGTATTTGAAGAAGAATTCTGCCAAAGCAAACCCCGTGCAAATTACCAATGGAGTTTCAATGGAATTTACAGCCTACAATTGGAAAACACCAGAATTTATCACTTTTGAAGCTGCAGATGGGGCAGAAGTACAAGCTCGATTATATCAGCCTACAGCAGAAGTAAAAAACAACGCAGCTGTAGTTTTTGTGCATGGCGCAGGCTATTTGCAAAATGCGCATCGGTGGTGGTCTAGTTATTTTCGAGAATACATGTTTCATAATTTGTTAAGCGATTTAGGTTATACGGTAATTGATGTAGACTACCGTGGCAGCGCAGGTTATGGAGCCGAATGGCGAACTGGAATTTACCGCCACATGGGTGGAAAAGATTTAAGCGACCAAGTAGATGCCGTAGATTTTTTAGTTGAAGAACACGGAATTAATCCCGAAAAAGTAGGCATTTATGGTGGAAGTTATGGAGGATTTATTACGTTAATGGCCATGTTTAACGAAGCGGAAACTTTTGCAGCTGGCGCAGCCTTGCGTTCGGTAACCGATTGGGCGCATTACAACCATGGCTACACCAGTAATATTTTAAACGAACCTACTACCGACCCAAAAGCTTACCAAAAATCCAGCCCGATTTATTTTGCAGAAGGTTTGCAAGGCGATTTGCTCATTGCTCATGGAATGATTGACACCAACGTACATTTTCAAGACGTAGTTCGCTTGTCGCAACGCCTTATCGAATTGCAAAAAGACAACTGGGAAATGGCGGTTTATCCCATCGAAGATCACGGTTTTACCCAGCCAAGCAGTTGGATAGACGAGTACAAGCGCATTTTAAAATTGTTTAATGAGAGTTTATTGGGAGATTAACAAAACATAAATGTATTTAGCTACGAATCACACTAATGTTCACTAATGCTTAAGTTGTTTTTATTATGTTGTGTGGGTTGAATAAAATTTGAAGCGTTTTATTCTAAGCTTTACTTACTTAAATAATCTTAAAATTTGAATTTTAGTTTGACGACATTTTAATGACAAAGTAAATGTCGTGTATAAATCCGAATAATAGCGCTAGAAATAATCTTCAAAATTTATACATTTAATCCAGCGTAAATGAAGACACATGAACGAGATAGGTAAAAAAATTCGAGGAATCCGAAAAGCAAAAGGGATGACACAAGAAGAGCTTGCTGAAAAATCTTCATTAAACTTGAGAACTATTCAGCGTATTGAGATTTCAAAGAACGAACCTAGAGGAAAAACACTTAGCCTAATTTGTGAAGTTTTAGAAATTGATTTAGAAGCTTTTCTTGTTGAAGAAAATTCAACTAAAAACCAAAGTGTAATCGCTCAAATTATTCAGGTAATTTTTCTTGTTGTTTTCAATTTAATCTTGATGGGCATTATTGGATTTTTAACCTTGGACTCCAAAGCAAATACCAATAGTTTGTTTGGTGGTGTTATTGTGAGTATTTTAATTCCCTTATTCATTGTCATTTTTACCCATACAATGAACAGAAATGAGCGCATGCTTAAATTTGGATTAGGCTATGGAATATATTTGACATTAGCTGTGGTTGAACTTGGACTTCCTATAGGATTTAAAACAGGATTAATTCCTTGTTTATTGATAAGTTTATTTTTTTTGTATTTTGGAAGTGAAATCATTACTCGTAAAGTCTCATTTCAAGAAAAAACACCGGAACATCGTTGATGTTTAGTGACTTAAAATCACACTAGACTAGGAATAAGGCTTTAAATTCTCATAAACACATATAGTGTTGTTTAGAAGCTTGTACCGAATGTTATTTAATGCAGCAAATGCTCCTTAAAAAACCTGCCAGCAGCAGCCTGGTAGGTCGATATTAAACATCTGAGCATTACATATCTACAATATATAATCAAAATGGTATTATTACCTTAATTTCTCTTAAGCTTTGCAGCAAAATTATTTGATTACTTTTGTTTAAAATCCTGTTTATGAACAAATCAACCAACTATAATTTTACCAAGATTATTTCGCAACCCTTTTACATGCGAGCCACCTTTGTTTTAATTGGAATTTGCTTATTTTTTTATGTACTTAACTTGTTAAGCAATGTTTTAATTCCCATAAGTTTCGGACTTATGTTTGCTATTTTACTAAATCCTGTTGTTAATCGTTTAAGAAGGTGGAAAATTCCCAAGATTATTGCTATTTTTCTTAGTTTGTTATTGGCTTTAGGAATAGTGATTGGCTTGCTCTCATTTATTTATACCCAAGTAGCTAGTTTTGCTGAATATGGCGATCAATTTAAAATACGTGGTACCGAAATAAAGGATAATTTGCAATTATGGGTAACCGATTCGCTCGGCTTTGATAAACAGGCGCAATCTGATGCGCTTAACAATTTAGTTGATAAATCTAAAGATTATATCGGAACGTTTTTAGATTCAATTTTGACTTTACTCACCAACATATTACTGGTGTTTATCTATATTTTTATGTTTTTACTTTACAAACCACTGTTCGTTAATTTCTTTTATGAAGTATTTGATGATAAACAACAGGATAAAGTGCATTCTATTTTAGAAAGTTCGAAATCTGCAATTCAAGGTTATGTGGTAGGCTTAATGCTCGAAATGCTCGTTATTGCAGTATTGAACTCAACTGCATATTTAATTATAGGCTTAGAGTATGCTGTTTTACTTGGTATTATTTGTGCTATACTAAATTTAATTCCCTATATCGGTGGCATTATTGGTGTTTCTTTACCCATAGTAATGTACATGTTAACTGGAGGAGACGATTTAACAACGCCTGTAATAATTGCAGCTGCTTACACGGGTATACAGTTGTTCGATAATTATTTTGTAGTGCCTAAAGTAGTCTCATCTCAAGTTTCTATTAACGCATTTGTTGCTATTGTAATCGTGTTTTTTGGTGGCGCACTCTGGGGAATTTCGGGTATGTTTTTGTCGATTTTATTTGTTGCTATCTTGAAAATAATTTTTGAAAATGTAGAAAACTTAAGACCTTGGTCTAAAATTTTAGGTGATGATTTGAAAGCAGCAGAAAAAAGAAATATAGATGAAGCTAATGAAGCTAAATTAATTGTAGGAAGTAATCTAAATGAAGAAGAAGCCACTACAAAAGAAGAAAATTAATCTATGCTTTAGATGATTAGTGTATAAAAAAACAAAAAACCCTGCATTTGCAGGGTTTTTTGTTTAAATAAGAAATTTAATTTTATTTAAAATCTTCTTCTGAAACTTCTTTATTAAGTAAAATATCGTCGAAGTTAATTACTAATTCTTGTCCTATATCTTGTACGTATTTAAATGGAAATTTTAAACCATCTATTTCAGTATAATCTTCATATTTAATCGTAGTAGTAAAAGATTGTCCTCCTTGCTCAACTGTTGTGGCTGTCATTAATTTTAAACCTGTACCAACAGAATAATATTCTTTTATGTTTTCTGAAATTTGAACAACATAGGCATCTTCACCATCTAAATTTTGAATACTAAGTAACTCTATGCCTTCACTAGGATTTAGCTCTGGAAAAATGCCAGCCATTTTCTTTTGGGCTTCGATTTGTTCTTCATCAAATTCCATTTTTTGACCTTGTGTTTCGGTATATCCTTTTGCACCGTCAAAAACTGTTTTGTTAATAGCCATAGCACCCATGTTAATGCTTTGTAACATTTTACCATCGCTTGTATTTTTCATCAATACATTTAAGCTCATACCTTGAATACTTGCATTTCCTTTCATTACTACGCTTTCTACAGCTTTGGCGTTTTCTTCTCCGCCAATGGCTTCAATATAATCTGCATAAACTGTAGCTAAAGTAACACCGTCGGGAATCGGTTTTGAAAACTCAGGTTTCTCAACTTGATTAGCTTCTTTATCAAAATACATTACAGGAAGTGTTTTTCCTTGGTAGTCAATGTTTTCAAGTCCAGATGCAATATCTGCACCTTTACCACCAATTACAAAACGCAAATGTTCAGGTTTAATGTACTTATTTGCAACACGTTTTACATCTTCTACGGATACAGCATTAATTTTCTTTAAATAGTTTTCGTAAAAATCTTCTGATAAGTCGTTTAATTCAATGTTTAACGCATAATTTGCAACGGTGCCAGGGTTTTCTAAACGCAATACAAATGTACCTGCAAAGCTTTTCTTAACATCTTCTAATTTCTGAGCATCTACATCTTCAGTTCTAATTTTATCAATTTCTTTTAAAATTTCAACTACTGTGCTATCGGTAACTGCGTTTCTTACTTGGCTAGAAGCGCTAAAACGCGACGCCATAGGGTAGCGGCTTGTGCCAACGCTTGAGCGTGCTCCGTATGTCCATCCTTTGTCTTCTCTAAGATTCATGTTTAGGTAACTTCCAAAACTTCCTCCTAAAATATCGTTCATTACTAAAACAGAAAAGTAATCTTCATCTCCTAACCTTAGGTCAACTAAATTTTGCACAGTAACTTGACTTTGCACTGCATTCGGCATATCAACAAGGTTAATTTGCGCAAACTCTGCGTCCTGTGGTGTTACTAAATTATGATCTTGTGTTGCATTGCCTTTCCACTTTTTAAAGTGCTTTTTAACTAATTTTTTTACTTCTTTTATAGAAATGTCTCCAACTACCACCATGTATGCTTTCGCTGGCGTAAGATTTTCATTATACATTTGTTGGATGTCTTCTAAAGTGATACTTTCAACACTTTCTACAGTTTCTATTTGGCCATAAGGATGGTCTATACCATAGCTTAATGCAGAAGCTACTTGGCTTGTAATTGCAGGCGTGTTTTTTTCGTTAGATTTAATGCCTTCAATTAATTTTGCTCTTTCGGCTTCTAACTCTTCTTCTGTAAAAACAGGATTTAATAAACCATCTGCCATTAATTCTACCACTCTTGGGAAGAATTTTGAAAGTGAACTTGCGTAAACACTTGAAGAACCATAACTTATGTTAGCTCCAAGAAAGTCTACTTCTTCGTTAAATTCATCTTTAGTAATATTCTCTGTACCTGTTCCCATTAAAGAAGAAAGCAAGGCAGACGTGCCTGGTTTTTCTTCGAAAGAAGGTGGTAAATCGGTTAAGATTCTAGCAGTTACTCTCGGTAATTTATTGTTTTCTACAACTAAAACTTTAAGTCCATTTTTAAGTGTAAAAGTTTCAGGTTCGCCTAAATTAATACTTGGTGCTGGTCCAGGCGTTGGCATCTGTGAGCGGTCAATCTGTGCAAATATCGAAGCACTTACAAAAAGACAAAATAGGCTTATTATGAGTTTATTTTTCATTTTATTGATCGTTTGGTGTTGGTAAATAGTCTAAGTCTAATCGAGAAGATGCATTTAAGTACTTATTGGCAACTTCTTTAATTTCTTCGCGAGTAATGCTTCTGTAAATTTCAATTTCCTTGTTAATTAAATCAACATCATCAAAAAGTACGTGATAAGTAGCAAGCGACGAAGCAATACCTTGAATGCTTGAGTTAGAACTTACATATCTGTTTTCGAACTTATTTTGTAATTTTTCATATTCGCGTTCAGATATTAATTCTGCTTTTAATTTTTCAATTTCATCGTCTACACTCGCAGCAATTTCACTTAAATCAGTATCGCCCATAGCTAAACCACCCATTACATAAGTTCCGTAATCTTCTTGTGTTCTATTAAGGGCAAGAACTTGAAGCGCAATCTTTTCATCATCAACTAAGCGTTTGTACATTCTAGAACTTTTTCCATCAGTTAAGATAGAAGAAATCATATCTAAAACATACGTATCGCGTTCACCCATTCCTGGTGTTCTGTATACAAAGATTTTAGCTGGAATTTGAATGTTGTCGTCGTATTCAGTAGCAACAATAGTTTCTTCAATTGGGTCTTCTTCAATTTTAACTCGCTCTACTTCTGGGCCTTTAGGTATTTCACTAAAGTATTTATTAGCTAAAACTTTAGTTTCTTCTAAATCAATGTCGCCAGCAATAACAAGCGTAGCATTATTTGGTCCGTAAAATTTATCGAAAAAGTCTAAAAACTCATCTAATTCTGCTGCATCTAAATCGGCCATGGTTCCAATAACAGAACCTTTGTATGGATGTTTTTCGAATAAATAAGGATTGATGCCTGTGGAGTAAATAATTTTCCCATAAGGAGCATTATCAACTCTAGTTCTTTTTTCTTCTTTTACTACTTCGTTTTGTGTGTCTACTCCAATTTTGTTAATTACGGGGTGAAACATACGCTCAGACTCCATCCACAAACCTAATTCTAAATTGTTTGATGGAAAAGTTTCGTAGTAATATGTTCTATCAAATGTAGTGTTGGCATTATTTTGCCCGCCATTTGCCGAAACAATATCGAACCATTCACCACGTTCAATATTTTCGGTTCCTTCAAAAAGTAAGTGCTCAAAAAAGTGAGCAAAACCCGTTCTTCCTTCTACTTCATCTTTTGCTCCAACATGGTACATTACCCCCACCGTTACAACGGGAGCTGAATTGTCTTGATGAAGAATTACATCTAAGCCATTGTCCATGGTGTATAGCTCATAATCTACTTGTTGGGCGAAGCCAACAAAAGAAAGCAATACGGCAATGACAGATAAGCTAATTTTTTGTGTCATTTTTATTAGTTTTAATTTGTTAGTATAATATGTATGTTGTTTAAAACATTTGTTACAAATATGAAGGTTTTTTTGGATAGCAACTTCTTAAAACTTTCTAAATTTAATAAAATTTAAAATTAACAAGTATTTAATTTAATAAAATGAAGAATTCTTTAAATTTACCATAAAAATATAAATAATGAATAATTTTACTTTACCTATACGTTTTGCATTTGCATTAGCCACATCGCTAATTGCCTATTTTTTGGTTTTATCTTTATTTGGATTACATACCAATCCTTTTTTCAGTTTATTTAATGGAGTAATTACGGGTTTTGCAATTTATGAAGCGATACGCTATAGAAGGATAGAAACAGGTGAAGATTATAATTATACCACTGGGTTTTCGGCTGGATTGGTTACTGGATTTATCGCTTCTATTTTATTTACAGTTTTTATGGCTGTTTATGCCACAGAATTAGAGCCGGTTTTTTTAAGTGAATTAGTTTCAGACTTTGCTAGTCATTACGATATAGGTGTTGCTACTTTTGCTTTTATTGTATTGTTAATGGGTTTAGCTACAACCGTGGTATTAACCTTAGCTTTTATGCAATTGTTTAAGAATAAACTAAAAGGATAAGTTTTATTATTACATTATTTTTTTCAAATCTTTATACCGAATGTTGTTTTAAATGTCCCTGCCGAATAAAGTTCGTACATCGGTATTAAATAGTGAAGACATACAATCGAAATGCTATTAATTTTACTAAATTGATATTTTTACATCATCACACTAATTTTAAATCACTTCATATACAGTAAAATATAGTTTTAAAACAAACTTTGTGGTTTCAGATTTAAGCACTATATTTGCACACATTTTTAAAAAATAATTTAAATTTATACACTATGTATGCAATTGTAGAGATGGCAGGGCAGCAATTTAAAGTTGCAAAAGACCAGAAAGTGTATGTTCACCGTTTGGCTTCTAATGAAGGAGACAGCGTAACTTTTGACAATGTAATGTTGTTAATGGATGGTGAAAATACTACAATCGGCGCCCCAGCTATAGATGGTGCTCAAGTAAAAGCAAAAGTTTTAGGGCATTTAAAAGGCGATAAAGTTATCGTTTTTAAGAAAAAGAGACGTAAAGGTTACCGTAAGAAAAACGGACACAGACAATCCTTAACTGAAGTTTTAATTGAAGAAATTATCGCTTCTGGTGCTAAGAAAGCAGCGCCAAAGAAAGAAGAAAAAGCAACTCCTAAAGCTGAAGCTAAAAAGTCTGAAGCTCCTAAGGGAGAAAGTGCAGATTTAGAAAGCATGACAGTAGCAGATTTAAAAAAATTAGCTAAAGATCGTGGTTTAGAAGGTTATTCTGCTTTAAAGAAAGCAGAATTAATTGAAGCACTAAGTAAATAATATTAATTTTTAAAAACCTAAAGAGATGGCTCACAAGAAAGGTGTAGGTAGTTCTAAAAACGGAAGAGAATCAGAATCAAAACGCTTAGGTGTTAAGATTTTTGGCGGTCAACCAGCGATTGCAGGCAATATTATTGTTAGACAACGCGGTACTGCTCATAGACCAGGTGAAAATGTGTACGCTGGTAAAGATCATACCCTTCACGCAAAAGTGGATGGAATTGTAAAATTTAGTAGAACAAAAGATGATAAATCTTATGTTTCAATTGAGCCTGTACAAGCTTAATTACTAGAAAAAAAATTTAAAAAAGCCGTTTCAACATATTTGAAACGGCTTTTTTTATGCATTTATGTCTCTCTTTTCCTTGCTATTGGTTTAAATAATGATATGCAAAGAAAAAATCATCTTTTTGTCTCTTTGTTCTCAATTCTTAATATTTAATACTACCCAAACACCATTTACCATAGAACATTTCTCTCAAGGTAAAAAAGTTGGTAGCTGATAGTTTTTAGTAGGAAGTCTTTTGTTTTTTTTATCCTTTTTCATCTTTTAGTCTTTTAGTCTTTTCATCATTTATTCTTTTCATCATTTATTCGCTTATCTAATATTGCTAATCTCTTTTCTCCACATGTCTTTTTTCTTGCTAAAATCCATTACTTTTGAAACCAAATTATTGCAATGAAAATACTTTCTTATAACGTAAACGGAATTCGTGCTGCCTTAAAAAAAGACTTGATAGAATGGCTTCAAGCCGCTGATGCAGACGTGGTATGTTTTCAAGAAACCAAAGCTCAACCCGAACAGATTGATAATTCGTTATTTGAAGCGATAGGATACAATTATTGTTATTGGTATTCAGCCCAAAAAAAAGGATATAGCGGCGTGGGAATCATCAGTAAAAACCAGCCTAAAAATGTAGTTTACGGAACGGGAATTGATTATATGGATGCCGAAGGAAGAAACTTACGGGCAGATTTCGATGAAATTTCCATCATGAGTATGTATTTGCCATCGGGAACTAACGATACACGACTGGATTTTAAATTGAAGTACATGTCCGATTTGCAAACCTATATCAATCAATTGACTAAGGAAGTTCCAAATCTAAATATTTGTGGTGATTATAATATTTGCCACGAACCTATCGACATTCACGATCCTATTCGATTAAAAAATGTATCCGGTTTTTTACCAGTAGAACGCAAATGGCTTTCAGGCTTCTTAGCCAGTGGTTTTATTGATACATTTAGGCTTCAGCATCCTGATGAAACTACCTATTCATGGTGGAGTTATCGTGCTAATGCCAGAGCAAACAATAAAGGTTGGCGTTTAGATTACCATTTATTAGCCAAGCATTTACAAGATAAAATTAAACGCACTGCAATTTTAAACCAAGCCAAGCACAGCGACCATTGTCCTGTACTTTTAGAACTAAATTAAATACGAAAACCAATTTAAAACCGTTCAACTAAAAAACAAACTATGAAATCAATACGCTTAATTTTTGCCATTGCTCTCCCGGCACTTTTACTTACATCTTGTGTAAGCCAGAAAAAATTTAAAGACTTAGAAGGAAATTATAATAGTTTGGTAGACGATTATCAGCTGCTAAAAGAAAAACAACAAGATACCGAAAGTGAGCTAGCCGATGTAAAATCGCAGTTAGCTAACTTACAAAGTGAATACAATCAGTTGAAAAAAGATGAAGAAGAATTGCGAATGCAGTATGCCAACATGCAAACCAATTACCTAAATTTATCCAAATCATACGATGCTTTGGAGAAAAATAGTTCTTCTGCTTTAGCTGAAAATTCCAAACGCAATCGCGAGTTATTAAAAGAATTAGAAGAAAAAGAAAAAACCTTAGCCGTAGAACAAGATCGACTAGAAAAGTTGCAAAAGGATTTAGCATCTCGTTCGCAACGCATCGATGAGCTAGAAGGCTTAATTGCCGACAAAGAGCAAAAAATGAATAGCTTACGCGAAAATCTATCCAAAGCATTAACTAACTTTGAAGGTAAAGGCTTAACGGTAGAACAACGTGACGGAAAGGTTTATGTTTCTATGGAAAATAAATTGTTGTTTAGTTCAGGAAGCTGGTCGGTAGGAAGCGAAGGAAAAAAAGCAGTAGCCGAATTAGGAAAAGTCTTAGCTCAAAATCCAGATATTGCCGTTTCAATTGAAGGTCACACCGACGACGATCCGTATCGTGGAACGGGACAACTTACCGACAACTGGGATTTATCTACCAAACGCGCCACCGAAGTTTTAAAACTTTTATTGAAAAATAATGATATTGATCCACAGAATTTAACCGCTGCAGGAAAAGGCGAACACGCACCAGTTGCTACCAATGAAACCGCAGATGGCAAAGCCAAAAACCGTAGAATTGAAGTAGTCTTAACTCCAAAATTAGACGAGATTTCGAATATGCTGAATGAGATGTAAGTTGGTATAAATTTTAAATTTTGAGTTCCAGATTTTGAATTGAATTTGGAACTCTTTTTTTTACTGATATCAAACTATTGTAATAAGTTAATTGGCTTAGGCACTTGCTTAATAGTAGAGCTGATGTACTTTCTCTGCGAACTTAGCGTCTTTGCGGTTATTTTTTCTCACCCCAGAGACGCAATGAACGCAGAGATTTATAACTTTAGCGTGAAAAATGTATACAAATATACACTAATCAATACGTTAAATAAGCGATAGTGCAGATTTCAAATCCGCGCCAATAGTAAAGATGTATTTATGCAAATAGCTTTATAATACCGTAACTTTATCAAAATCAATTTAATGATGAAAAAATTTATTTTAATATTCATACCACTACTAGTTTATAGCTGTCTAGATTTTAGACAGCCATCACATCGTTTTTCAAACTTTTATGGAACAACAGCGGAACGAATTGTTAAAGCGATTGAGAAAAATGATTTACAGGTTATTAGGGAAGAAGCAAATAAAAATGAAGAAATCTTAAATTTTAAAGACCCTAAATACAATGTTTCTCTACTGTCGATATCCATTCTCAACAATAGAAAAAAAGCTTTTGAAGAATTATTAAAATTAGGTGCTGACCCTAATATAATGGATTTTGGATGTAATAAACCATTGGGTACAGCGATAATGTTGGGTTCTCCGAATTGCAACTTGTTTTTTATTAATAAACTCGTCGAATATAATGCAGATGTTAGATTAAGATATGATGATGAATATGCTGAAGCCTGTAATAATGTATTAAATAATGAAGCCATCGTAGATGTAATTATTTATAAGCAAAATAATAAGAAATGTGTCATCAAAATGCTAAAAGCATTAACCACTAACTTAAAGGATATTGATTTGAATAAATATAATAACCCTGATGATTACTATCATAATGTAGTTTACAACTGCCTAAGAAAAGCAAATTTAGAAGCATTAAAGTTTTTTATAATCGATTTAAAGTGCGAAGTCCCTGATAAAATATTTATAACTGGTGGAGTTTTAGACGGCTTTGATAGTGGTTATCTTTCTTTAGAAGAAATACTTGCAAGTGATTCTTTTCCTGCACGTAATAAGCCTTTTAATGCTAAGGTAAGAGATGAACTATTAAATTATTTAAAGAATAAGGATACAGATTAATGTTTTGGATAGTAGGGGTTGCAACCTGTGCTGTTTACTAAAAACAAAGTTTTACATCAGCTTATAAAAAAATTCCTTCAATTAAAGCATGGCAGCTTTATTTCTTTTGCTAGGTAGCATTAATTTTAATAAAAATTGGTGGCTAATAACAAAGTGAAAAAAAAATTATTTCCCTTGTACCTCCATTAAACGCTTAACATATTTGCCAATTACATCAAACTCTAAGTTTACTACATCACTTTCTTTTAAAGAATAAAAATTGGTATGATCGAAGGTATACGGAATAATAGCAACACTAAATGTATTAATCCTGCTATCTACCACGGTTAAACTTACCCCATTAATGGTAATGCTTCCCTTTTCAATGGTTATATTTTGTTGCTCAGGTTGGTATTCAAAACTAAAAAACCAGCTTCCATCTTCGGTCTTTACTTCTGTACAAATGGCAGTTTGGTCTACATGACCTTGCACAATGTGGCCATCCAAATGCGCATTTAAACGTATGCCACGTTCTAAATTAACAGGAGTTCCTACTTTCCAGTTTCCTAAATTGGTTTTGTCTAGGGTTTCCTTTATTGCTGTAACTTGATACGAATTTTCATCGCACTCCACCACGGTTAAACAAACTCCATTATGCGCAACACTTTGGTCTATTTTTAAATCTTTAGCTATTTTGGCTTCAATAATAAAATGGTAATTGCTGCCCTCTTGTTCAATAGAGCTAACTTTTCCTATTTCTTCAATAATTCCTGTAAACATTTCCTTGATTATTTAGTTACCTTTGTGCAGCAAAAGTAATTGAAATAAAGCTAGTATTTCTTCATTTGTAATTTACTTAAGTTCGATTTAAGAAATAGCTAGATTTAAAATTTGAAACAGCGTATGAGCACAAACAAACCCATAAAAGTAGGTATTAGTATTGGAGATTTAAATGGTATAGGCCCCGAAATTGCTTTAAAAGCTTTTGAAGATGTCCGTATGCTAGATTTTTGTACGCCTGTAATTTTTGCTAACGTAAAAATGCTTTCTTTTTTTAAAAAGTATTTTAACTTAGAGTTGAGGTTACACGGTATACCGCACGCAACTAAAGCGGTACACGGAAAAATAAATGTGGTAAACGCATGGAAATCTAATTTTAAAGTGAATTTTGGTGAAGAAGATAAAGTAGCTGGAAAATATGCAGTCCGTTCTATTGAAGTAGCCACTGAAGCTTTAATAAATAAAGATATCGATGTCTTAGTAACTGCACCGATTAATAAAAATAGTATTCAATCTGAAGAATTTACATTTCCTGGTCACACCGATTATTTTGCAGAAAAACTAAAAGGAGAAAATTTAATGTTTATGGTTTCAGACCAATTGAAGGTTGGTTTACTCACAGACCATGTGCCGGTTAAAGATGTAGCAAAACACATAACGCCCGAACGCATTCAGAAAAAAGTGCAATTAATGAGCGAGTCTCTGCAAAAAGATTTTGGAATAGTAAAACCAAGAATAGCCGTTTTAGGAATTAATCCACATAGTGGCGATAACGGCGTAATTGGTAACGAAGACCAGTTGGTTTTACAACCAACCATTCATAAAATAAACGATTTACAGGGCGAGTTAGTGTATGGACCCTATGCAGCAGATTCTTTTTTTGGATCTAAAAATCATGAAAATTTCGATGCGGTTTTAGCAGCTTACCATGACCAAGGCCTAATACCATTTAAAACTTTAGCTTTTGGAAAAGGCGTAAACTTTACAGCAGGAATGAATCGAATTAGGACTTCGCCCGATCACGGCACCGCTTTCGATATTGCTGGAAAAAACCAAGCGGACCCAAGCTCTTTTGTACAAGCAGTTTATAGGGCTATCGATATTTTTAAAAACAGAATGGATTTTTTAGAAATGAACGCAAACCCACTGCCTGTACAGCCTAAAAGTAAAGATAATAGACGTAATAAACTTAATTAAGATAGCAACTTGTAGTTTGTAATTATTTTTTATATTTGCAGGCTCAAAACTGATGTTGTGAAAAAGGTATTTAAAGATTACACAATTCCATTTGTGGGATTGAAAATTGGAAAGCACCAGTTTGAATATGAGTTAGATAATTCGTTCTTTGAACTTTTTGATTACCAAGAATTCAATGCTGCAAATGTAAAAGCAAATTTGCTTTTAACTAAAAAGGCAAACATGCTTGAGTTAGATTTTGAAGTTGTAGGAAAAGTAAATTTAAATTGTGACCTTACCCTGGAGCCTTATAATCAAGACATTAAAAATAAATTGAGCATAGTTGTTAAGTTTGGCGACGATTATGAAGAAGTAAACGAAGAATTACTAATTCTGCCACACGGAGAGTATGAAGTAGAGGTGCAGCAGTATATTTATGAAGCAGTAATTTTAGGGCTTCCTGCTAAACGCATACATCCTGGTGTTGAAGATGGAACTTTAGATTCTGAAATTTTAAATAAATTACAAGAATTAAAGCCACAAACTAGTGACGAGAAAGAAGAAACAAAAGACGAAGACGAAATAGACCCGAGATGGGATAAGTTAAAAGGATTATTAAAAGATTAATACATAAGAGCAATGGCGCATCCAAAGAGAAAGATTTCCAAAACAAGAAGAGACAAACGTAGAACGCACTATAAAGCAACTGCACCACAAGTTGCTATCGATTCTACTACTGGTGAAGCACACCTTTACCATAGAGCACACTGGAGTGAAGGTAAATTATATTACCGTGGCCAAGTGCTTATCGACAATACTGAAGAAGAAGTAGATACCGAAGCTTAAACTAAGTTTGGTATTTTGTAATACAGCTCCCAATTTTGGGGGCTTTTTTTGTTTAATTCAGTTTATGGATGTCATTATTTTAGCTTGTAAATATTCCCTAGGAATTGTCACTCCGCAAAGTTCCCTACCAACTCTCACTCCGTGCAACGACACGGAGTCTTATTGCTATGAAAACGCAAAGCAAGTTCGATTCAACTTTTCAGCTCAAATTCATGAGATTCCGCATCAAGTGCGGAATGACAGTTTTGATTGGTGTTTTTTAATTCCGAATTCTTGTGTGGAATGGCCAGCGTTTTATTTGTCAAGATTTTTCTGTTTACTAGCTTTCAATTTTAAGTTATGCTTTGATAGGTAAACTAGCGAGTTGAAATTAAAACTAAATTCCTAGCCCCGATTGTAGTGGTTACCCTGCAGAGCTGATGCTTATATTTTTAGGTTTTTGCGGTGGCGACCCTAGAAGCCGCAGGAAAGACTATAAAAATAAAGCAGCAGCTAGAAGCGTAAAAACGAAAAGCGGGAAATGGCTACATATACTAGTATAAGTTTTTTAACAGAGATGCTTTATTTTAAATATAAGCGTTTCTTTTTGTAGTCGATAATTGCTTTGCCTGTGTTTAAAATATCGGCGCCAATTATACCATGAATTACTTCAGATTCGTGTTCTACTAAGGCTCGGTTAACGTGGCTTAAGTCAAACAAAACTAAGTCGAATTCATTGTAATTCCAGTCTTTGATAGATAGTTTATTGGCGGATGATGTGCGTGTAAGCATGTTAGAAGCACCAGCGCCAGCTGCACGTATTTTACTGTCTTCTGTTTGTAGCTTAAAGTAGTCCGCATACTTAAAATCAACGCAAGAATTAGATGCGCCTGTATCTAAAATAAAGTCGCCAGACACGCCATTAATTTGGCAGGAAAGCTGTAAATGTTGAGTTGCTGTTGTGGTTAATTTTACCAAATGAAATTTCTTTTGGAATAAGAACTTCTTTAATGATGACATTTTTGCAATTTTTGGCAAATATAGAGCAAGCGATTCAATAAATTTGCCAACATGATTTTAATAGATACACACACCCATTTGTACAGCGAGCAATTCGATGAAGATCGAGATGAAGCTATACAGCGCGCCATTGCAAACGGAGTTGAACGCTTTTATATTCCTGCTATCGACTCTTCGTACACCGAAGCCATGTACAAGCTGGAAAAAAATTATCCCAATTGCATGCAGTTAATGATGGGCTTGCATCCAACCTCGGTACAAGAAAATGTAGATAATGAATTAAGCCATATTGAAGAGCAGTTGCATGAAAGAAATTTTGCTGCTATTGGTGAAATTGGAATTGATTTGTACTGGGATAAAACAAAATTAGATTTACAAATCCGTGCTTTTAAACAACAAATACACTGGGCTAAACAATATAAGTTACCTATTGTTATACATTGTAGAGAAGCATTTAATGAAGTGTTTGCTGTGTTAGAAGAAGAAAAAGGTGAAGATTTATACGGAATTTTTCATTGTTTTACTGGAACTTTTGAGCAAGCTGAAAAAGCAATTGAATTGGGGATGAAACTAGGAATAGGAGGCGTTGTAACTTTTAAAAATGGTAAAATCGATCAGTTTTTAGATCGTATTTCTCTTCGAGAAATTGTATTGGAAACCGACTCGCCTTATCTCGCTCCATCGCCATACCGTGGAAAACGAAACGAAAGTAGTTACCTGCTAAATGTCGCTAAAAAAGTAGCTTCAGTTTATAACTTAAGCCTAGATGAAGTTGCTCGTATTACTTCGAATAATGCTAAAGAAATATTTAAAAATTATGACAAGTAAAAACACATCTAATATTCTATTAATTTACACGGGAGGCACCATAGGGATGATAAAAGATCCAAAAAGTGGAACTCTAAAGCCTTTTAATTTTGATCAATTATTAGAACGGATTCCTGAGCTTCAGCTATTAGAGCATCATATTGATGTAATTAGTTTTGATAAACCCATCGATTCTTCAGACATGAATATTACTCATTATGTAAATCTTGTAGAATTGATTGAAAGCAATTATGCGCAATACGATGGTTTTGTTATTTTGCATGGCAGCGACACCATGTCTTATACTTCTTCGGTGATTTCGTTTATGTTAGAAAATTTATCGAAACCAGTTATTTTTACTGGTTCGCAATTGCCTATTGGAGACTTACGCACTGATGCTAAAGAAAACTTAATAACCAGCATACAAATTGCAGGATTAAAGCGAAATGGTAAAACCATTATTAATGAAGTAGGCCTGTATTTTGAATATAAATTGTATCGAGCTAATCGAACTACTAAAATTAATGCTGAACATTTTGAAGCATTTGCGAGCTTAAACTATCCTGCTTTAGCCGAATCTGGTGTAAATTTAAAGGTTAATGAAACGGCTTTGCTAACCACCCATAAAAAGAAAAAATTAGTTGTACATAAAGATTTAGAAGATGCTATTTTAATTATAAAAGTATTTCCTGCTATTAATGAAACAAGTTTACGGCATTTGTTACAAACACCTAAACTAAAAGGAGTGGTTTTAGAAACCTTTGGAAGTGGGAACACTAAATTAGATCAATGGTTTTTAAAATTATTACACGAAGCCGTACAAAATAATATTGCAGTAGTTAACGTTACACAATGTAGTGGTGGAAGTGTAAATATGGGGAAATACGAAACAAGCGAAGGCTTAAAAAAAATAGGTGTAATTTCCGGAAAAGATATAACAACTGAAGCAGCTGTAGCTAAATTAATGTATTTGCTAACCAAAAAATTAGGAAAAAAAGTTTTTCGAACCATATTTGAAACTTCTTTACGTGGCGAATTAAGCCTAGTAGAGCGGTATTAAACAATAGTTATGTAGAAATTTTAATATTAATAAGATAATTACACGATTTTTTTTGCTGTTTATGTTTATAAACATAAATTTACGCCTTATTAAGAGAGGTGGCCGAGTGGTCGAAGGCGCACGCCTGGAAAGTGTGTAAACGCCAAAAGCGTTTCGAGGGTTCGAATCCCTTCCTCTCTGCTGTAAGTAATTAAATGATTTATTTATATATTTAACCCCAAATTAAAACAAGTACTAATTTTAAGACAAACAACAATGAAAAGACTATTTTCAATTTTAACCTTAGCCGGTTTATTTTTTGCAAGCACTACTTTAAGTGCAAATGTGTATTTTGAAAATGCGAATACAACATCAGTTTGGTTACAAGAAGATGAAGCAGTAGATGCCGACAGCACTTCTGTAGCTGATGGAGAGCAAACCGAAATGCAAGCTGATTCTACAGCTGTAGAAGAAGTTGAAGAACCTGTTGAAGCTGCAACCGAAGAAGTAGCACAAACTGCCGAAGTAGAAGAAGAAGAAACCTTAGGCTTTCACCAAGAATTAAAGAAAAGATTTATTGAAGGTGGACCTGGTTTTATGGGTATTGTACTTTTGTGTTTAATTTTAGGTTTAGCTATTGCTATTGAAAGAATTATTTACTTAAATCTTGCCACTACCAACTCTAAGAAACTTTCTGCTACCGTAGAAGATGCCTTAAATAGCGGTGGAGTAGAAGCTGCAAAAGAAGTTTGTCGAAACACAAGCGGTCCAGTTGCTTCAATATACTACCAAGGTTTAGACCGAATGGATGAAGGAGTTGATGCTGCTGAAAAAGCAGTTGTTGCCTACGGAGGTGTGCAAATGGGACAATTAGAGAAAAACGTATCTTGGGTTTCTTTGTTTATTGCTTTAGCACCAATGTTAGGTTTTATGGGTACTGTAATAGGTATGATTAAAGCTTTCGATAAAATTGAAGCGGCAGGAGATATGCAACCATCTTTAGTAGCTGGTGGTATTAAAGTTGCACTTTTAACAACCGTATTTGGTTTAATTGTTGCAATTATTCTTCAAATATTTTATAATTATATCGTAGCTAAAATCGACAGTATTGTAAACGATATGGAAGATGCATCAATTACTTTAATCGACTTGTTAGTAGCACACAAAAACAAATAATACTTTATTATGAGTAAGTTTTTAAAAATATTTAAAATTGTTGTTGGTGTTTTAGGAGCCATTCTATTTTTTAGAATCCTAAATACTGGCGACGAAGCATTAGAATTAGATGCAGTGTTACAGTCCAGCGTGGTTTCTCCACTTATGTATGTAGCTTATGCTATACTTTTACTTTGTATTTTATCTGTATTAGTATTTGTAGTAAAAGGCTTATTTACTGGAAATGTAAAAAATACTTTAATAGGGCTAGGTTCTTTTATTGTAGTACTTATTGTATCTTTTCTAGTGTCTGAAGGTCAAGAAACAGCCTTGAGGGATGGCGAAGTTCTTTCTGCATATGGCTCTAGATGGGTAAGTGCAGGATTAACTATGTTTTACATACTCGTAGCTATTTCAATACTAGCTATTGTAGCTTCAAATTTGAAAGGTTTAATAGCAAAATCATAAATTATGGCTAGAAGAAATGCACCAGAAGTTAATGCAGGTTCTATGGCAGATATTGCCTTCCTATTATTGATTTTCTTCCTGGTAACAACCACTATTGAAACCGATAGTGGTATAAGCCGAAAATTACCTCCCATTGAGCCGCCAGATATGGAAGATGTTACTTTAAAAGAAAAAAACATTTTCGAAGTATTGGTAGACGATGCAGGAAATATTCTTGTTGAAGAAAAATTGATGGATGTAAAAGATTTACGTCAAGCAGCTATTCAGTTTTTAGATAATGGTGGAGGAAATGGAAACGAAGCTTGCGACTACTGTCGTGGTCCTAGAGATCCGGAATCTTCAGACAATCCAGATAAAGCCGTTATTTCTTTACAAAATAATAGGCAGACTAAGTATAAGAACTATATTACGGTTCAAAACGAATTGGTTGCAGCTTATAATTTTTTAAGAAACAGAGAAGCTAATCGTCTTTTTGGTACAGATTTTACGGCAATGGAAAAAGCTTTTAACGATCCTGAGTATCCTCAGAGTAAAAAAGATAAGTTGGAAGATCGCATCAAAATTATTAAAAAGATGTATCCACAGAAACTATCTGAAGCTGAACCCAAACGTTAATCATCTAAATTAATTAACATTAAAACTATGTCAAAGTTTAAAAAGAAAGGAGATGGCGGAACGCCTGCTATTTCAACTGCATCTTTACCCGATATTGTTTTTATGCTACTGTTCTTTTTTATGGTAGTAACTGTAATGCGTGATACGTCCTTGAAAGTGCAAAACGTTTTGCCTTATGCTAACCAAACTGAAAAGTTAGATAAAAAGGATTTGGTTATGTATATTTATGCAGGGAAACCATCCGAACGATACCAACAACAATATGGTACTGAAGCTAGAATACAATTAAACGATAAATATGCATCTGTGTCTGATATTCAGCAATTTATTTTTGAAGAGAGACAGTCTAAAAGAGAAGAATTGGTGCCCTACTTAACCACTGCTTTAAAAGTTGACCAAGAAACCAATATGGGTTTAGTGTCTGATATTAAGCAAGAATTAAGAAAGGCAGAAGCCTTAAAAATTAATTACACCACTAAACAAGGTAATTCTTTAGCGAATTACGAATAGTTAGTACTTGTAAGTTTATTGGTGTAATAGGAAAGCTGTTTTTATTTAAAAAGCAGCTTTTTTATTTTTTTGTACTTCTTTGATTTACCTTTGTTACATGAAGTTTTTTTACAGTATATTCTTTTTTGTAATAGCCTTTTTTGCTTGTTTTTCTCAAACAGATGAACGTGTTTTGAATTTAGACGAAACAGATTCTTTATATAGAGAAGACCAGTTTTATTTCGGCTTCCACATTAATTTATTGCATAATTTGCCTGAAGGCATAAATCAATCTGGTTTGTCTGGCGGTATTATGGGTGGTTTTATTCGTGATATGCCTATTAATAAAAGACGAAATTGGGCTATAGGATTGGGTTTAGGTGTTTCTGCTAACACCTATGGAAGTAACCTTTTTATAGGCAAAAACGAAAGCGGTGAAGGAGTTTTTCAAATTCTTGACCGTGATGAAGTTGAATACTCTACCAACCGTTTTTCGACTTATATTGCCGAAGTCCCTGTTCAATTAAGATGGAGAACATCAACCCCAACAAAATCTTCTTTTTATCGTATTTATGCAGGCTTTACTTTTGGGTACTTGTATCATTTTAGAAGCCGTTTTGAAGGCAACGAATCTACTTTAAAATATTCTTCTTTATCTGAGTTAAACCGAATACGTACAGGTTTACATCTTTCATTTGGTAGTAATTTTGTCAATTTTCACATCCAGTATAATTTCAATACGTTGTTCGATGCTCAAATAGCCGATACCAATACTAATTTAGATTTTCAAATATTTAAATTCGGTTTTATCTTTTATATGCTATAGCAGCAAATTAAAAAAATACAGTTGAGGAATTGCCCCTATTAATGCACCAATTACCAATTCTAGACCAGTGTGAGCTCGTAAGTGTAACCTGGAAGAAGAAACCCAGCCAATTCCAAAAATTAATAAAGCTAAAACTATTAAATTGATTTGATAAAAATGAACCATATATGCAATTATAAAACAGGTTAACCCCGTTATTCCAGAAACATGCAAACTGGCTTTGTAATTGAAAAAAACTAATATACTTGCCGAAATTCCCGTAAAAAATATTCCTGAAAAAAAATAAAATAGCACTTGGTTTACATCGTTTTGAAAAACAAAATTGACAATAAATGCAGCAATAGTTGTAAAAAACAAAACAGGTAGTCTACGTTCTTTAACATTCGGCATTTGGTAACTACTAATTAGCTTAAACTTTTTTAAAGTAAATAAAAAAAACAATGGGATTAGAATAGTTAAGGCTGAAATTGCAATAAGTTGAGCTACTATGTAGTGTGGCGTGTAAAGATTTTTAGCTTCTAAAAAATAATACATTATGCCTGCTAACGGAAGCCAAATCGGGTGAAAAAAATAAGAGCCAAAGGTTAAAAATCGTTTCATTATATTTCCTTTCTAAGTCTAGCTACAGGAATGTCAAGCTGCTCCCTATATTTGGCTACTGTTCTTCTAGCTATTGGATATCCTTTTTCTTTTAAAACGGATGCTAATTTCGAATCGGTGTAAGGTTTCTTTTTGTTCTCTTTTGAAACAGCTGTTTCTAGTATTTTTTTAATTTCTCGTGTAGATACGTCTTCGCCTTTATCATTTTTCATCGATTCTGAAAAAAATACTTTTATCAATTTTGTGCCATAGGGTGTGTCTACATATTTGCTATTAGCAACTCGCGAAACGGTTGAAATATCCATATCTATTTCTTCGGCTATATCTTTAAGAATCATTGGTTTTAAATCGCGTTCATCGCCACTTAAAAAATATTCTCTTTGGTAATTCATAATTGCACTCATCGTTAACATGAGTGTTTCTTGGCGTTGCCGTATAGCTTCAATAAACCATTTTGCAGAATCTAGCTTTTGTTTAATAAACAAAACTGTTTGCTTCTGCGATTTTGACTTTTCTTTACTTTCTTTATACGAATTAAGCATGTTCGCATAATTTTTTGAAACATGCATCATGGGTACGTTTCTAGAATTTAAGCTTAATTCTAAATCTCCATCTTTAATTTTAATAGTGAAATCGGGAATAACATGCTCTACCATTTTAGTTCCTCCAGCATAAGAAGCACCTGGTTTAGGATTTAAACCTTCAATCTCTTCAATTGCTTCTTTTAATTCTTCTTCAGTAATTGAAAATTTATGCATTAATTTTTGATAATGTTTTTTCGCAAACATATCAAAAGCATTATTTATAATATTGGCGGCTAAGTCAACTGATTTTGATGCATTTTTTTGCTTAAGTTGAATAGCTAAACACTCTTCTAAATTTCTTGCACCTACTCCAGCTGGATCTAAACTTTGTACTTTCATTAGTACTTGGTTTAGTTCAGTTTCATTGGTATATACATTTTGGGTGAAAGCTAAATCGTCTAGTAAATCTAGTGTACTTCTTCTTATATAACCAGCTTCATCGATGCTACCCACTAAAAACTCTGCTATTTTTTCTTCTTGTTGAGACATCGAAAAAGTTTGCAATTGGTTGTTTAAATACTCTGTAAAACTAGTACCAGATGCGTAAGGAACTTTTTTATCATCATCGTCTGGCGAATAATTATTGGTGTAGAGTTTATAATCGGGTATTTCGTCGTCGCTAAGGTAATCGTCTACATCAAAATCAGTTTCAATTACATCATGGTCTTCATTTTGGTTAGAATTGTCGAACTCATCTGCAAATTCATCCTTTTCTTTTCCAGATTCTAAGGCAGGATTTTCTTCTAATTCTTGTTTTATACGTTGTTCGAAAGCAAGTGTAGGTAACTGAATTAATTTCATCAACTGGATTTGCTGAGGAGACAGTTTTTGTGATAATTTTAAATTAAATTGTTGCTTAAGCATTGTATAATTAATGTTTCAATCAAAGATAGCGAAATATTGATAGATGAAGTTATGGATTGGATACTAAAGTGCAATAAAAAGTCGCTTTAAAAGCGACTTTTTATTTTTAAAATTCAGCATTTTGTGGGGTTCTGGGATAAGGAATTACATCTCTAATGTTACTCATTCCTGTAGCAAATAAGACTAATCTTTCAAATCCAAGACCAAAGCCACTATGTTTACATGTACCAAATTTTCGAGTTTCTAAATACCACCACAATTCTTCTGGATCGATATGCAAAGCCTTCATTTTTTCTAGTAATACATCATAGCGTTCTTCTCGCTGAGACCCACCAACAATTTCGCCAATACCAGGAAACAAAATGTCCATAGCACGAACCGTTTTGCCATCTTCGTTTAAACGCATATAAAAAGCTTTTATATTAGTAGGATAATCGAATAAAATTACAGGACATTTAAAGTGTTTTTCAACTAAAAATCGTTCGTGTTCACTTTGTAAGTCAGCTCCCCAATCTTCAATCGGGTATTGAAACTTCTTCTTTTTATTGGGTTTCGAATTTTTTAGAATTTCGATGGCTTCAGTATAACTTACCCGTTTAAAATTGTTTTTTAATACAAAATCAATTTTTTCACGTAGTGGCATAGGTGCTCTTTCTGCTTGTGGTTTGTTTTTGTCTTCTTGTAACAATCGGTTTTCTAAAAAAGCTAAATCGCTATTGCATTCTTTTTGAATATAATCTAGTACATATTTAATAAAGTCTTCTGCTAAGTCCATGTTTCCATCTAATTCACAAAAAGCTACTTCGGGTTCAATCATCCAAAATTCTGCTAAATGTCGAGATGTGTTGGAATTTTCGGCTCTAAAAGTTGGACCAAAAGTATATACTTTGCTTAAACCTAGTGCATATGTTTCTGCTTCTAATTGGCCACTAACACTTAAGTTGGTTTCTTTTCCAAAAAAATCTTCTTTAAAGTTTACATTTCCATCATCGTTTTTTGGTATTTCGTCTAAGTTGAAATTGGTTACTTTAAAAGTTTCGCCAGCTCCTTCTGCATCTGATCCTGTTATTATTGGTGTATGCACATGGTTAAATCCCTTACTGTTAAAATATTGATGTACAGCAAAAGAAAGTTTAGAGCGAACTCTCATTATAGCACCAAAGGTATTAGTGCGAACTCTTAAATGTGCTTGTTCTCTTAGTTTTTCTAAGCTGTGTCGTTTAGGCGATAAAATAGTTTTTCTAACATCTTCTGGATTAGCTTCACCCAGTATGCTAAGTTTTTCGACTTCAATTTCAACACGTTGACCGCTACCTTCACTCTCTTTTAAAGTGCCTTGAACCAAAACAGCCGCACCTACGTTAACTTGATTTAATATTGTTTGATCAAAATTTTCAAAATCAACAACACATTGAAGGTTTTCTACGCAAGATCCGTCGTTTAATGCTATAAAACGATTGCTTCTAAACGACCTAACCCATCCTTTACATTCAAATTCTTTGAGTAAATCTCCGCTTTCAAGAATTTCTTTTACTCCAGCTTTTATCATTTTAAAGTAGATTTTTTTATGTCTCGCAAATATACTTTTTTAAGCTAATTCTTTGCAGCGTTTTAAAATGAATTAGAGAAGTCGCACAGAATGTTCTTCTAACTATCTCCTATCTATTACAAGAGTTATCAAAACAACACGCCAGCAAAAACTTTAACTACTAATATTTAACTTTTTGCACGTTAAAATGATTCATTTGATATTCAAAATGTATTCTAGCTAAACTGCTTCATCTGAAGTTAAAAAAAATAAATAGCAATTTTTTCTACTCAGATAAAAATTATTTGAATCTTAGAAACATAACGGAGTCTATCAAAAATAATGTAGAAATTTACCTACTTTTTGATGAAGAAATATGCTGAAATTTTGTTTTTTATCTAATAAAACCGCGATTTTATTAGTATTTTATGTGTAAAAATATTTTTTTTAACATAAAAATACAAAAAATACCCATTATCGGGTATGCTTTTCTATGTTGTTTATTTATATATTTGGTGTTAGAGAATAAGTTTTAGGGGTATTTCTTATTCAATTTTAAAAGCCTAGCAATTGCTAGGCTTTTTTGTGTTTATAACTTAAATTTATTCTTCGTGATCTAAGATTTCAATTTGTGGTTTTTTGAGTGTTTTTTTATTGGCAATACTGCGTTCTAAAGACAAAAGTAAAGATGGTAATAACAATAAATTAGCTAGCATTGCAAATAATAAGGTGGCAGATACTAAGCCACCTAGAGCAACAGTACCGCCAAAACTGGAAATCATAAATACAGAAAAACCAAAAAATAATACGATGGATGTGTAAAACATACTTACTGCAGTTTCGCGTAAAGCGGGATATACAGATTTCTTTATTTTCCAATGATGTTGTTTTAGCTCTTGCCTATACTTTGCTAAAAAATGAATCGTATCGTCTACACTAATTCCAAATGCAATACTAAATACTAGAATAGTGGATGGTTTTATAGGAATGCCTAATAATCCCATCATACCAGCTGTCATTAATAATGGAAGCAAATTGGGGATTAACGAAATTAAGATCATCCTAAACGATCGAAACATCCAAGCCATAAAAATGGCAATTAACAATATTGCCAATCCAAGAGAAATGACCAGGTTTTTAACTAAATAACGTGTTCCTTTTTGAAAAATAAGGGCTTTGCCTGTAATACTTACCTCATATTTTTCTTTTGGAAAAATTTTATTGATTTGCGGCCACAAGCTAGCTTCTATGAGTTCCATTTCTTCGGTGCCTACATCTTTCATAAATGTAGTAATTCTTGCATATTGCCCGGTTGAATCTATAAATGCTGAAAAATTATTTTCGTCTCCAGCTATACTTTTTATATAAGGTGCAATGAAGTTTTGCTCTTGCCTTGTAGGTAGCTCGTAATATTTTGGGTTATTATTATAAAAAGCCTGTTTGCTGTATTTCGCAATATTTACTATCGAGATAGGTTTAGAGAGTTGCGGTAAATCTTCAATTAAAATAGATAATTTTTCCATTTTTTGAATTGTACTCAGCTTTGTAACTCCTTGTTTTTGCTTTGTGTTAATCATTATTTCTAATGGCATAATGCCATCAAATTCCTTTTCAAAAAATTGAATATCTTTAAAAAATGCTGCTTTTTGGGGCATATCTTCTAATAGACTCCCCGATATTTTAATGTTGTAAATGCCTATTATGCTTAAAACTAAAACGCTTATCGATATAAAGTAAATGCTTATGCGTTTGTGCTTAACTTTTGCTTCCATCCAATCTACAAAACCTTCAATCCATTGTTTGCCAAGATGTTTTAAATGCTTGTCTTTAGGGGCTGGCATGTAGCTGTAAATGATAGGTATTATAAGTAAACTAAGTAAAAATATAGAAATAATACATATAGAAGCCACAACTCCAAATTCTGTTAATAATTCACTCTGTGTAAAGATAAAGGTAGCAAAACCAGATGCAGTTGTTAAGTTGGTCATAAGCGTGGCGTTCCCCACTTTTGTTATCACACGTTGTAAAGATTTAGCCTGGTTACCATGTTTTTTTATCTCTTGTTGATATTTATTAATTAAAAAAATACAATTCGGTATGCCAATTACAATAATCAAGGGCGGAATAATGGCAGTTAATACGGTAATTTCGTATCCAAAAAGCCCTAAAAAACCAAATGCCCACATTACACCTATAACAACGGTAATCATTGAAATTAAGGTAGCTCGATAACTCCTAAAGAAAAAGAAAAATATAAATGAAGTAACTAACAAAGCACCTAAAACAAACCACTGTATTTCATCAACAATATTTTGCGAGTTGAGTGTGCGTATGTATGGCATGCCTGAAACATAAATACGCATGTTGTACTCTTCTTGAAATTTTTCCATGTAAGGCACAAAATCGTGTAACACAAACTCTTTGCGTTCTTTTTTGTTTACTATGGCTTTATCTAAATAGATTGCTGTTTGAAAAGTATTCGATTTTTTACTATAAACTAAACCTTCATAAAAAGGTAAATTTTCTAGTAATTCCTTTTTATAAGCTAAAAGCGCTTTTTCATTTAACGGATCTGAAGGAAATGCAGCTTCAAATTCAAAGCTTTTTTCTTTTTGATTTTTTGTGAGTTTTTGAAGGTTACCAATCCCTAAGGCATATTCAACTTCGGGAAATTTGGTTAAACTATCGGTTAAATTTGTCCAAGCCTGATATTTTTTTGGAGTAAATAAATCTGGATCTTTGGTTGCAATTACAATTAAGTTTCCTTCGTCTCCAAATTTTTCTAAGAAGCCTTTATATTCAATATTTATTGAATCATTATCGGGTAGTAAATTGGCTTCAGTATAAGAAAATCGCATTTTTTGCCACTGCGTTGAAAGAAAAAGTGTAGCAAGCATTAATAGAATTATAATTAAAATTCTATTCCTTAAAATGAAACGCGCTATGGTATTCCAAAAACCGAACGTAAATAATTTTATTTTCATGTATCAAAAAGAGCGCAAATTTATTAAAACCCAAGCAATGTAGGCTAAGCTTTTGCAAAAGCTTTTGTTTCAATTTGTTCTATTTTTATAAAATGGGTTTTAATTTCTGTTTTTGCTGATTTTTCCTGCCTAATACAATGAGTAAATTTTGTTTTTTAAATAGCCTTAATGGGTTTAAAGCTACTATAAAAGCTATGTTTTTTGTTGAAACACGAAAGCATTAAATAAAATATTCGATACTTTAAAGATTATTTTGAATAAAACAAAAGAGAACTCAGCTTGCTAGAAGTTTTTTAAACTTTGTGTCAAAAGATTAAAATGTATTGTAAATTTGAGCAATTAAATAACATTTGTGGATAAAGAAATTGGACAAAAAAGTATATTTTCATTACTATTTAAAGGTATTTCTGAAGGTGTATTGGTTGTAAATGAAGACCAAATTATAGTGCAGGTAAACGATTCTGCAGAAGAAATGTTTGGTTACGAAAACAACGAACTTATAGGTCAGCATTTAAATTTGCTTATACCATCTCATGTTCATGAAAAACACGACACTTACTTTAAGCAGTTTATTGAAAAAGGGGAAAGTAGAAAAATGGGTATTGGTCGAGATTTATTTGGAATTAAAAAAAACGGGAACAAATTTCCTGTAGAAGCTGGACTAAGTCCATTTCAATACGACAATTATAATTTTGTACTTTCCTTAGTAACAGATATAACTACTCGAAAAGAAAACGAAAAAGAAATAAATGATCTTAACCAAGCCTTAGAAAAGAAAGTTAGTCAGCGTACCAATGAGCTTAAACGCACAGTAGATCAGCTTTACGATTTTAATAAAGAGTTGGAGCAGGAAATTAAAAAGCGTAAGCAGGCAGAAACTAAAATTAAAAATTCACTTAAAAAAGAACGAGAATTAAACGATTTAAAAACCAAATTTTTGTCTTTAGTCTCTCACGAATTTAAAACTCCTTTAAGCGGAATCTTATCTTCGGCAACTTTAATAGGAAAGTACCAAAAAGAAGACCAACAAGCCAACCGCGAAAAACATTTAAATACGATTAAAAACAAAGTACATTATTTAACCAATATCTTAAACGACTTCTTGTCTATAGAGCGTTTAGAATCGGGTAAAGTGAATTATAAATTTGAAGAATTTAGTTTGGTAGGTCTAGTAAACGAAGTGGTTTACTCTGCTAACATCAACCTTAAAAATGGGCAAGAAATTAATTATCCTAAAAATTTAGAAGACTGTATTTTAAAACAAGATAAAAGTGTTTTAGAGTTAGTACTGTCTAATTTATTAAGCAATGCTATCAAATATTCTAACGAAGATACAACCATCAACTTTGATATTCAACAAGCTGGTCATATGTTGTTTTTTGAAGTAAAAGACCAAGGTATTGGAATACCACAAAAAGACCAAAAGCATATATTTGAACGATATTTTAGAGCAGAAAATGCATTATTAAATCAAGGTACAGGTATTGGATTAAACATCGCTATGGTACATTTGCAAAATCTTGGAGGCGATATAAGTTTTGAAAGTAAAGAAGGCAAAGGCAGTATTTTTAAAGTAAAAATTCCTATACAATATGAGTAAACGAGTACTTTTAATTGAAGACGACCAAACTGTAAGAGAAAATACAGAAGAACTTTTAATGCTATCGGACTATAAAGTTTATACAGCAAAAAATGGGAAAGAAGGCGTTGCGGTTGCTAAAAAAGAATTGCCAGATATTATTGTTTGCGATGTTATGATGCCCGAAATGGATGGGTATGGTGTTTTAACACATCTAGCTGAAGACGAAAAAACTTTAGCTATTCCTTTTATTTTTCTTTCGGCTAAAACTGATCATAAAGATATAAGAAAAGGAATGGATTTGGGCGCAGACGACTACTTAACTAAACCTTTTGAAGAAGACGACTTAATTAATGCTATTGAAAGTAGAATAGCTAAAGTAGATATTTTAAAGTCAAGGAGACAAAACGAATCTTCAATAAAGCAAAATTTAAACATTACACACTTTAAGGAAAGCTTAAAGACTTACCCTACCCAAAATTTTTCTGCAGGAGATTATATTTACCAACCCAATGAAGCAGCAAGCAATTTGTACTTAATTAAACGAGGCGTGGTAAAATCCTATCATGTAGATGCATCGGGAAAAGAATTAATAACAGGACTGCATAAGATAGATTCTTTTTTTGGAAATTTAATTTTTAAAAAGCCCGTGGTGCATAAAGAATATGCCGCAGCTTTAGAAGATTCTGAAATACATTGCATACCAAAGCAAGATGTACAATCTTTTTTAGAAGCCAATCACCATGTGTTGTACGACATTATAGATATATTAGATGAGCATTTAGAAGACACAAAAAATCAGTTGTTAGATATGGCATATAGCTCTGTACAGCGAAAAACAGCTCAGACCATACTTCTTTTTACCGAACGTTTAAAGAAAAATAAGCTTAGCCAGATTCGAATTTCAAGATCAGATTTAGCATCGGTGGCTGGTATTGCATCAGAAAGTTTAATTAGAACATTATCTAAATTCAAAAAACAAGGAATTTTAGAAATAGAAGGAAGAAACATAAAAATAAACGATTTTGAAGCCTTAGAAAAAATAACTTAATCAACCTTAATTGATAAAAGTCATTTTTTTGAAATAGCAACTTAAATACATTTGGCGAAAATATTTTTTTCGATTAAATGAATCTATTGCTACTTACCGATTTTTCGCATCATGCAATGCACTCGCATCGGTATGCATTAGAACTTTATAAAAATCGACCTATAAACGTATTTTTACTTCATGTAAAAAAGCCATGTGTAAACACAGAAAAATGTAGTGGTAGCTGTAAGTTGGCTTTGCATCAAAAATTAAATACAGATTTACAAAGTTTAAGCAATGTAAATAAAGAAGCTACTTACAAAAGTTTAATGGCCGAAGGAAGTTTTATAGAAGAAGTAAGAGCAGCCATAATTAAACATAATATTGACTTACTTGTTATTGGCGCCAAAGGCAAGTCTACTCAAAATGAAGCAGCCATAGGAAGTCACACACACGCTATTGCTACTAAAGTTAAATGTCCAGTTTTAATTGTTTTTGAAAATAGCACTTTAATGAATCCTTCAAGAATTTTATTTCCTGTAAATTACACAGATGCTTTATACCCAGCTTGTTTGGATAAATTAAAAAACTTACCTGACTGGGAAAATTTAGAGATTTTTATATTAGAGTTAAAACCACTTACAGTAGCAGAGCATCTTGTATTAAGCTCAAAACAAATTTTAGAAGATAATTTAAGCACCGAACTATCAGTTACTTTTTTTAACAAAGAAAAACATCAGGTAAAACTAACAAAAGAGAGTGCAGCATACGATTTAATGGTCTTTGCAGCTAAAAATTTAAGTGTTGGGAATCAGGTATTTTCGGAGTTAAAAACAAATAAGGGAGCTTTACCTAATCAAGCCCCCTTATTTGTATTACATGCATAAAATGCTTTATTCGCTTATATTGAAAGTAATTACAGGTCTTTTGGCATGGTTTACAATGTGCTCACTTAAGCTACCATTAAGCAGCCTAGAAATCCCTTTTCTGCCGTGAGTTCCAATGCCAATAACATCAGCTTTCATTTTATTTGCAAAATTTAAAATTCCATCTTCTGTGTTTTTATCATTTCGAACAACAATTTTAAAATTAGGGTCATTCACTTTGTTTTTAAATTTTTCAATTTGCTCGTCGATATGGTCTGATGTCCTAAATTTACCTACAGTATTTACAAAAACGGTAGTCATATCAACATTCATTTTTTTAGAAAATTTTCGAGCATTTTCGTAAGATTCGGCAGTTTCTAGAGCTAAGTTAGTAGCAAATAATAAGTGTTTGGCTTTAAATTCTTCCGTTTCACTTTTAATAACTAAAACAGGAATTTTAGAATACCGAACTACTTTTTCTGTATTTGAGCCCACAAAAACTTCTTTTAAGCCTTCCGCTCCGTGCGATCCCATAATAATTAAATCACAATTATGTTTTTCGCCAACTTTCATTATTCCGTCAAAAGCTTCATTAAATTCAACAGTTTCATGAACTTTTATATCTTTTAAATAATCTTTATTCATTGCTGCTGTAAAACGTTGGTGAGCTAATTTCATAAAGAAAATAGATTCAGGTAAATCGCTACTAGAAGACGCTTTAGGATCTATTAAATCTAGAGGTAAATCTAGTAAGTGAAGTAAAAATATTTCACCATTATGTTTTTTAGCAATTTTAGCGGCTACTTTTAAAGCATTTTCTGCTAAAGGAGAAAAGTCGGTTGGTACAAGGATTTTTTTCATATTAAAAATTTTAATAAATATACAAAAAGTATTTGTTTTAGTATTTAAGCCGCACTAAGCTTTTTAAATTATCTTCAATATATTGGTCTACAAAAATATCCTTAATTAAAAATTTTTCAAAACCAATATTTATATGTAATTTTGCAAATGATTTTAAGAATTGGAGGAACGAGGGGACAATAGTCCCCTCTTTTTATAACTATGAGTACGTTAGCACAAAAAGCAGAGACTTATTTAAAACAAGCCATTACAGAAAACCCACAACTTTTTGTGGTTAGTTTAGATGTTACCAATGCCAACCATATAAAAGTGGTAATCGATGGAGATCAAGACGTTTCGATTTCAGACTGTATGGCAGTAAGCCGAGCCATCGAGCATGAGTTAGATAGAGATGAAGAAGATTTTGCCGTAGAAGTAACATCTTTTGGTGTGGGCGAAAAACTTATGTTTCCTAGGCAGTTTATTAAAAACGTTGGAAGAAAACTCGATGTAGAAACCGATAAAGAAAAAATTAAAGCTGACTTAGTTTCTGCTACCAGCCAAGCTATTCGGCTTACTTGGAAAGCTAGAGAACCTAAGCCAGTAGGCAAAGGAAAGCATACTGTAGATAAAGAAGTAGAACTAGCTTATGCAGATATAAAACAAGCAAAAGTGATGATAACATTTAACAAATAATGATATGGAAAATATCGATTTAATTAATTCATTTTCAGAATTTAAAGATGATAAATTTATAGATCGTGTAACTTTAATGTCTATTCTGGAAGAAGTATTTAGAGCAGCTTTAAAAAGAAAATACGGAGAAGACGATAATTTTGATATTATTATCAATCCAGATAAAGGTGATTTAGAAATTTGGAGAAACCGAATTGTTGTAAACGATGGAGAAGTTGAAGACAGTAACCAAGAAATATCACTAACTGAAGCAAGGCAAATTGAGCCAGATTTTGAAGTAGGCGAAGATGTTTCTGAAGAAGTAAAATTAGCACAACTTGGAAGAAGAGCAATTTTGTCTTTAAGACAGAACCTAATTGCTAAAATTCACGAACACGATAACACCAATATCTTTAAACAATTTAAAGATTTAGAAGGCGAAATTTACACCGCCGAAGTACACCATGTACGACATAAAGTTGTTATATTAGTAGATGATGATGGCAACGAATTAATTATACCAAAGGAGCACCAAATACCAAGAGATTTTTACCGAAAAGGAGATTCCGTTCGCGGTGTAATTCACAGTGTAGAACTTCGAGGTAATAAACCATCTATTATTTTGTCTAGAACTTCTCCTGTATTTTTAGAAAAGTTATTCGAACAAGAAATTCCAGAAGTTTTCGATGGTTTAATTAATGTAAAAGGTTGTGTTCGTGTTCCTGGTGAAAAAGCTAAAGTTGCTGTAGATACCTACGATGACCGAATTGATCCTGTTGGAGCTTGCGTAGGTATGCGCGGTTCTAGAATACACGGAATTGTTCGCGAATTGGGGAACGAGAACATAGATGTAATTAATTTTACAAATAACATTCATCTTTACATAACTAGAGCTTTAAGTCCAGCAAAAATTGTTTCGCTTAAACTGAATGAAGACAAAAAAACGGCAGAAGTTTCTTTAAAACCAGAAGAAGTTTCTAAAGCAATAGGGCGAGGCGGACATAATATAAGGCTGGCATGCCAATTAACAGGTTACGAAATTGAAGTAATTCGCGATGGATTAGCAGAAGAAGATGTAGAGCTAACTGAATTTACGGATGAAATTGATACCTGGATTATAAATGAATTTAAGAAAATAGGCCTAGATACAGCAAGAAGTATTTTAGAGCAAGATATCCAAGATTTAGTTCGTAGAACGGATTTGGAAGAAGAAACAATAGTAGAAGTAATTAGAATTTTAAAAGAAGAATTTGAAGATTAGTGATTTCAACTAATCTTTGTGTATTTTTGGACTGCAAATTAGAGAGCATTATATGGCTGAAGCAAAAAAAATTAGATTAAATAAGGTTTTACGAGAGTTTAATATTTCACTAGACCGAGCGGTAGAATTTCTTAGTTCCGAAGGTTATGAAATAGAAGCTAGACCGACTACCAAAATTTCTGACGAAGTGTATCAGGTGCTTTCTGATAACTTCGAGACGGATAAGAGTAAAAAAGTAGCTTCAAAAGAAGTAAGCGAAGAGAAAAAGAAAGAAAAAGAAGAAATTCGCTTAGCTAGAGAAAAAGAGCTTCAAAAAATTAAGGATGCTGAAGCAGCTAAAGCTAAAGCCCGTGAAGAAGAAATTTTAAAAGCTAAAGAAAAAGCGAAACTTGCAGGACCAAAACAAGTAGGTAAAATAGATTTAGATAAGAGCAAAAAAGCTAAAGATTCTTCTAGTGAAAAAAAATCGCCTGAAGATAAATCTAAACAAGAAGCATCCAAAAGTGAAAAAGCAACACCATCAAATGCTAAGCAAAACCTGCAGCCCAATCAAAAAAATAAATCTAATTCTGCCGACCAGCAGCCAGCAAAACGCAAGGAAGCTGAACCTGGAGATGCTGGTACTGAAGCACACGAAACTTCTTACACAAAATTAAAAGGCCCTAATTTTACTGGCGAAAAAATTGATCTCGATCAATTTAAGAAGAAGAAAAAACCAGAAGCGAAAAAGCCATCTACATCATCTGCAGACCAAAAGAAAAAACGCAGAAAACGAATAACTAAAAATCCTACTGCAGGAAGAAATGCTGCGGACAATAGGAAGAATAAAGGCAATGCACGTGGTCAAAAAGCAACACCTAAAGCAGAACCCACTGAAGAAGAAGTACAAAAGCAAGTACGCGAAACCTTAGAAAAGTTACAAGGAAAAGGTGGCAAAGGAAAAGGAGCACGCTACCGTAAAGATAAAAGAGACCAACATAAGCAAAAATCTCAACAGGAACTTGAACAGCAAGAGCTAGATAGTAAAACATTAAAAGTAACAGAATTTGTTACAGTTAATGAAGTATCTACCATGATGGATGTACCCGTTACTAAAATTATTTCTGCATGTATGTCTTTGGGAATGATGGTAACGATGAACCAACGTCTAGATGCAGATACTTTAAGTATTGTAGCTGAAGAATTTGGTTATGATGTAGAGTTTGTTTCTGAAGAAATTGAACCAATTACCGATTTGGTAGAAGAAAATCCAGAAGATTTAGAGCCACGTGCGCCAATTGTTACCGTAATGGGACACGTAGACCACGGTAAAACATCTTTATTAGATTACATAAGAGAAGAAAATGTAATAGCAGGCGAGAGTGGTGGAATTACTCAGCATATAGGTGCTTACGGAGTAAAATTAAAAGATGGTCAAAAAATAGCATTTTTAGATACACCTGGTCACGAAGCTTTTACAGCTATGCGAGCTCGTGGTGCAAAAGTAACCGATATTGCAATAATTGTAGTAGCAGCAGACGACGATGTTATGCCGCAAACAAAAGAAGCAATTGCTCATGCTCAAGCTGCAGAAGTACCAATTGTTTTTGCAATTAATAAAGTAGATTTGCCTACTGCAAACCCAGAAAAAATTAAAGAAAAATTAGCCGCCTTAGATTTGTTAGTTGAAGATTGGGGTGGTAAAATTCAGTCGCACGACATTTCTGCTAAAAAAGGAACTGGTGTGGCAGAACTATTAGAAAAAGTATTGCTTGAAGCAGAAATTTTAGATTTAAAAGCAAATCCAAATCGTTTAGCTACAGGTACCGTTGTTGAAGCCTTTTTAGATAAAGGACGTGGTTATGTATCAACTATATTGGTTCAATCTGGTACGCTTAAAGTTGGAGATTACTTGCTAGCTGGTACAACTTCTGGTAAAATTAAAGCCATGCAAGATGAACGTGGTAATCGAGTTAACGAAGCTGGCCCATCAACTCCCGTTTCTATTTTAGGTTTAGATGGTGCTCCACAAGCCGGAGACACCTTCAAAGTAATGCAAGATGAACGAGAAGCGAAAGATATTGCTGCTAAACGAACTCAACTAATGCGCGAACAAAATGTACGTACGCAAAAACACATTACTTTAGATGAAATTGGTAGGCGTATTGCTTTAGGCGACTTTAAAGAATTAAATGTAATTCTAAAAGCTGATGTAGATGGTTCAGTTGAAGCTTTGAGCGATAGTTTGCAAAAATTATCTACAGAAGAAATTCAAGTGAAGATTATACATAAAGGTGTAGGTGCTATTACCGAGTCTGACGTATTGTTAGCTTCTGCTTCCGATGCCGTAATTATCGGCTTTAATGTAAGACCTGCTGGTGCAGCGAGACAATTGGCCGATAAAGAAGAAATCGATATCCGTATGTATTCTATTATCTATGATGCTATAAACGACATTAAAGATGCGATGGAAGGAATGCTTTCACCAGAATTAAAAGAAGAAATTACTGGTACGGCTGAAATTAGAGAAACTTTCAAGATTTCGAAAATTGGAACGATTGCAGGTTGTATGGTAACTTCAGGTAAAATTTATCGAAATTCAAATATTAGAATAATACGTGATGGTATTGTTGTTCATTCGGGAACATTATCAACGCTAAAACGTTTCAAAGACGATGTAAAAGAAGTTTCCAAAGGCTATGACTGTGGTATGCAAATTAAAAACTATAACGACATTAAAATCGATGACATTATAGAAGCTTACCAAGAAGTTGAGGTGAAAAAGAAACTGAAATAGAATTAAGTTTTTCATTAATATAAAAAAACCACCTCGATAATAGGTGGTTTTTTTGATGTAATTGGTGTTATTCATCAAATCTAATTTATTTAATAAACATCTGTATTACTCTAGTATTATAATTCACCACTAAGCTAATTCAATTGTTTTAGTGAATAAGTTGTGTTTTGTAAGTTTTTTATTTGGTATAAAACTTCTAAAAATCAATTAAATTAATCGTGTAAATATTTACATAATACGTGCCGTTTATAACATGGTTAAGCAATAAAAAAGGTAATTAGAACAATCTACATCAGTATTTGTAGTATAAGGGCTATGAAAGATAAAAATAGCTGGTCTTGTAAAATTGTACTGCTTAGCTTATTTGCTTTTTTGGTAAGCCACCTATGTTTGCACAAAGCTTAGGAGATGCACTTGGTTTTACAGATACGGTTAACGATGTTTCTAAAGCACCAATTAATATGTTTGTAGTTTTGGCTAGGTTATATCGGTATTAAAAAGTTGAAACCTTAATTTTTTTAAAAAGTATATAATAACAAAGGGAGTCCGTTTAGAACTCCCTTTTTTTATTTACGTTATATAAACTATTTACTGATGTTTTGTTTTCTATAAATCGAGTAAAAAATCACAATGGCAACAATTAATAAAAAGCCAAGTAAAAAAAACCAATTTTCACTTAGAAATTCACCAAGCACAAATTCATAGTTTTCTGAAACATTTTCGGGTTTTGGTATTTCACTTTGCATAAGATAAATATTAAATGTTGTTTAGATAGTCTCCAAGTAAATCTCTAAATTGATTTCCTTCTGTAAATCGATGTTTGCTTAGTTTTTGATGTGCAGTTAAAGCCCAAAGAACCAATTCCATATAAAAATATATATCTTCAGATTTTATGTCTTTTACATGTTTTTTCACAAACGAAAATAAGGGCTCAATCTGAATTAATTCAGCTTTATATTCATCATCAGATACATAATCAAATAATTCAACTTGATTCCCATCATAAAACCATTCTAGTATTGCTTTATAAGGTAGTTTATCGCTTTCTTTTTCTAATTTTTTTAAAGGTGGAAAATAATTTTCATGTTGTTTCTTAATAGCATTTTCTAATAATTGAAGCGCTACATAGTCTGCTCCAGCTTGTTCGCCTTCATAAAGCAATTCTACTTTGCCTGTAATCGAAGGAATAATCCCTACAAAATCAGATAATCGAACTTTTGTTTTATTTTCTCCATTGGTGAGTGCTCTTCGCTCTGCTGTGCTAATTAAGTTTTGGTATGCAGTAATACTTAACCGAGCACTCACACCGCTTTTAGCATCTACATATTCACTTTCGCGAGCTTCAAAACTAATTTGTTCTAGTAAGTCTTTTGCAATTTCAGGTACATCGACCATTTGTTGATTCACTTCTAGTTTAGCCTCTTGTTGGGTTATGGTTTTTGCGGTTGGTATATCTTTTGGATAATGGGTTAAGATTTGTGAACCAATACGATCTTTCAGTGGTGTTACAATACTACCACGATTGGTGTAATCTTCTGGATTAGCTGTAAATATAAATTGCAAATCTAAGGGTAAACGCAGTTTAAAACCTCGTATTTGGATATCGCCTTCTTGTAAAATATTGAATAAAGCCACTTGAATTCTAGCTTGTAAATCGGGAAGTTCGTTAATTACAAAAATACACCGATGGGCTCTAGGAATCATACCAAAGTGAATTACACGCTCATCGGTATAGTTTAATTTTAAATTAGCTGCTTTAATCGGATCGATGTCGCCAATTAAATCGGCTACAGAAACATCGGGAGTAGCTAATTTTTCGAAAAAACGTTCGCTACGATGCAACCAAGTAATTGGTGTTTTATCTCCGTGTTTTTCAATTTGTTCTTTAGCAAATCTAGAAATCGGATGTAAAGGATCATCGTTTATTTCAGAACCTTCAATTACTGGAATATATTCATCTAATAACTGAATTAAGTTTCGAGCGATTCTAGTTTTTGCCTGACCTCGCAATCCTAATAAATTAATGTTGTGTCTCGAAAGTATTGCTCTCTCTAATTCAGGAATAACTGTGTTTTCAAAACCGTGAATTCCTTCAAAGGTGTTTTCTTGATTTTTAATTTTGGTAATTAAATTAACCCTTAATTCATCTTTAATACTTTTTGAAAAGTAATTGGCAGCTTTTAAGTCACCTAAGTTTTGTATTGTCTTTATTTTCATAATTATCGCATTCTTTTTTTTCGGTTGTTTTCATAATCTTCAAAAATCATTTCTCCTAGACCTTCTAAGCCAGCATAAATAGCTTTTCCACGGTTTGATGCTGTAAATTCTTCAACAAATCTTCGCAAATACGGGTCTGAAGTTATCATAAATGTAGTTATAGGAATGTTTAATTTTTTAGCTTGTGCTGCCATATTGTAGCATTTTTCTGTAATAAAAGGGTCCAATCCAGCACTATTTTTGTAATAGCTACCATCGGTCATTTTTAAACAGCTTGGTTTACCATCGGTTATCATGAAAATTTGTTTATTGGCGTTTCGTTTTCTTCTTAAAATATCCATAGCCAATTGTAAACCAGCGACGGTATTGGTATGATACGGGCCAACTTGTAGGTAGGGTAAATCTTTTATTTTTACAGGCCAAGCATCATTTCCAAAAACTATAATATCTATGCTGTCTTTTGGGTAACGGGTGGTAACTAATTCGGCTAAAGCCATAGCTACTTTTTTTGCAGGTGTAATTCGATCTTCGCCATAAAGAATCATACTATGGCTAATATCAATCATTAAAACGGTGCTCATTTGGCTGTTATGCGAAGTTTCTTTTACAACTAAGTCATCTTCTGTAAGCTGAAAATCACCAATTCCATGATTTACTTGTGCGTTTTTAATAGAGTCGGTCATAGAAATTTTATCTAAAGTGTCTCCAAATTGATAGTCGCGAAGCACTCCAGTTTCTTCATCTCCAATGCCTGTATGTTTGGTTTTATGTTGCCCTGTTCTACTTTTTTTTAGTTTTCCGAAGATTTGCTCTAAAGCTCTTTTACGAATGGCTTGTTCGGTTTTATCTGTTATTTGTAAACCATTTTTTCCATCGGGCTTCACTTCTTCACGGAGATAGCCTTTCTTTTTTAAGTCTTCAATAAAATCTTCTAAGCTATAATCATCGGTGGTTAACTTATACTCTTTGTCAAGCTGTTTTAACCAATCCATGGCTTCATCAAAATCGCCAGATGTATAGGTAATTAATTCTTTAAATACTTCAAATAAACGATCGAAAGGTGAAGTGCTTTTAGCTTCAAATTGACTGAAACGAAAACCAGTAGAATTCATTTTTTTTTCCATAGCCTAAAAATAGGAGTAAATTGAAGCAATTGAAACTAAGTATTTGTTAAACTGCGGCTAAAATTTGAAAATATAAAATTTACAACTTAGTTGCTTTAATTTGAAATATTTAATGTGCTATGAACCAATTTAACAACAAAGTCAGTTCAGCTCTCTAAAAGCAAAAATCAATATTTTTAAATAGTATTTACAAGAAATTTAAAATAGCAATTGGTGTTAAATTGAATTAGCCTTTTCTAATTTAGCCTTTGCCACGTATTTGTTTTTAAATTTGAAAACCAAAACGCTAGAACGAATAAGCATCCAAACAAAAAAGGCAATCCATATTCCATAGAGTTTTAAGCCTAAATAATCGGTAATAAGTAGGGTTGGAATAAAGCCTAGAAAAGTTGCAATTACTAATAAATTACGAAGATATTTAGCTTCTCCCATACCTTTAAATATACCATCGAACATAAAAGCAATAGCATTTATGGGTTGCATAATTAAGACAATCCAAAACACACTTTCAAAAAGCCTCAGAACCGTTTCATCTTTGTTGAACAATAAGCCAATTTCTGTATAAAACACAGAACACATTATTCCTAGTACAATTGCTATTCCAACAGCATATTTACTTATGTCTTTACTTAAACTCCAAAGTTTAAGATACGCTTTTTCACCTAACAACTTTCCGCCAATTGCATTTCCTGCATTAGCATAACCATCAATAAAAAAAGAGAAAAACAACCAGATATTCATCAATATACTTTGTGCCGCTATGTATGTATTTCCATAAGCTGTTGCGTAGGTATTTGCTAAGTAAATAGCAATGTTTAAAGAAAGCGTTCGAATAAACAAATTAGCACTCATTAGCAATAAAGGTTTCATTTCTGGATTTATTCTTAAACTCAACTTTAAATGAAACGGAGTTTTTTTGAAGAAAAAATACAAAGCCATAATCAGCATAACTAATTGTGCGGCTATACTTGCCCAGGCTGCACCAATTATATGAAACCCGTTGAACCAGCCATCAATACCATATACCAAAATATAATTTAAACCGATGTTTACAGCACCACCAGCTAAACTACACTTCATAGCCCAAAGCGTGTTTTGTAACCCACGAAACACACCAAAAATAGCAAATGTTACTAGTGTTAGAGGGAACCCTAAGGCTCTTATCCGGTAATAACTCGATGCATAATTTAAGATTAATCCGTCTGCATTATAAGCTTTAAATATTAATTCGGCAAAAACTGCAGAACTGAAATAAATAATTAAGCTCAGTAAAAAGTTGAACAAAATTACCTGCGGTACTAAGGTCTTAATACTTAGAATTCGATTTTGCCCTAGTCTTTGGGATATTACAGCAGATATAGCTGTTTTAGTTTGCGCAATAATCCAAATAATAGCCGATAAAAACGAACCTACAATTCCAACAGCTGCAAGTGCTTCAACTGGATTTTTTTGAACATTTCCAATTATAGCAATATCTGCTAAGGATATTAAAGGTTCTGCAATTCCTGCAATTATTGCAGGAATTGCAATTTTATTGATGTCTTTAAAGCTTACTTTTTGCATTTTATAAATCGACCAAACAGCGTTCTAAGGCCATACCACGAGAACCTTTCAATAATATATGAAAATTAGTTATAACATTTTCTTGTAAGTGAATTTTCAAATCATCAAAATTTTTGAAAGCAGAAACTATATTTTTTAAATTTTTGTTTGCATCAAAAAAGGTATGTCCACAAACCAAAATTGTGTCAAATTTTAGCTCTTTAGTTAGTTGAATTATAAATTCGTGTTCTTTAATTGCATCTTTACCAATTTCAAACATATCTCCTAAAATCAGCATTTTTTGTTTAGCTTTAATAGCTTCAAAATTTCGTAAAGCTGCTTCCATGCTTGTAGGATTGGCATTATATGCATCCATTAAAATTGTGTTTTTTTCAGTTTGAATGAATTGAGATCGGTTTTCTTCGGTTGTAAAACTTTCAATTCCTTTTTTTATTTCGCTAAACGATAGCTTAAAATATTCCGCAATTCCTACTGCTGCAGCTACATTTTTAAAATTGTAGCTTCCAAACAATTCACTTTCTATGGTATTATTTTGATATTTAATTTTTAACTTAGGATGGGTTTGTAAGCAGTTAACAATGCAGTCTGCATTTTTTTCTCCTATTGTAAATCGCTTCATGTTTTTAGTTTTAGATAACTGGATACTATCTTCTGCATTTACGAATGCTAGCCCATTATTATTTGAAATAAAACTATACATTTCAGATTTACCTTTAATTACGCCTTCTACACCACCAAAACCTTCTAAGTGTGCTTTGCCGTAATTGGTAATATATCCAAAATTAGGTTCAGCAATTTTGCATAATGCTTGAATCTCTTTTTGGTGATTAGCTCCCATTTCTACAATGCCAATTTCTGTACCTTCATTAAAGGAAAGTAATGTTAACGGTACCCCGATATGATTATTTAAATTGCCCTTGGTAGCAACCGCTTTCAATTTTTGTTGAAGTACATTTAAAACAAGTTTTTTGGTTGTAGTTTTTCCATTGCTGCCCGTTATAGCTAAAATGGGAAGATTAAGAAATCTCCTATGATAGTTAGCTAACTCTTGTAAACAAGTAAGTACATCCTTGCAGTAGAAGTATCCTTTGCCTTGAAGGTCTTTATCGTCGACTACAGCTAATTTAGCTCCTTTGTTTAACGCATCTTCTGCATAATTGTTACCGTCAAAATTTTCACCTTTAAGGGCAAAAAATATTGAGTTTTCTCCGATTTTCCTTGTGTCTGTTGCAATCCCACTACTTTTTAGGAAATCTGAATGTAAATTAGAAATATTCATAACCATGTTAAGTTTGAAAATAAAAAAAGCCTTTTCACAAAGAAAAGGCTTTTTTAAAATATATGTTCTACAATTTAATTTCTAGTTCTACCTTTTTGGTTGGACTTAGATCCAACTTTAGACATTGCATTTCTAAATCCGATATAATCTGTCGCCATGTGTTGTGGGTAGTATCTTCTTTGAGCAGGATCTAACCAATATGCTCTATCTCTCCAAGATCCACCTTTCAATACACGAACCTTATCATCAATAAGTGTTGATCGGTTATTACTCTCATCTTTTTTTCTAACCATTTTCCCTGTATTTGGGTCAACAGTAATTTCGTTTTCAGGAGAATTGTACATTTTATTATCTACAGCTGTACTTGTTTGGTCGAAATAAACAGAAGATGCTTTATCTCCATCACGATAATTTACATTATAGCTTTCGTCAAATTGCGTACGCATGTAGGTTTCTTCTTCATCAATAGGTTGCTTTTGAATTTCACCAGGTAAATTAACAGCTACAATTTTAGCATTAGGTAAAGTATCATAAACCACTTCAGAAGCATCTAAAACTTTAACAGTCCCATCATCTTTGATTACATTTTTGGTGTAAACATTTCCTCGATAGTAGTTAAAATCGTTAAACTCGTTGTCTACTATTGGTCTGTAAACGTCGGCTACCCATTCTGCTACGTTACCAGCCATGTCGTATAAGCCATAATCGTTAGGCTCAAAAGATTTAACCTCTTCAGTAATGTCGGCACCATCATCACTCCAGCCACCAATTCCGCCATAATCGCCAGAACCTTGCTTAAAGTTTGCTTTTTGGTCACCTAGTGATTTTCTGTTTTCAGATCGCGTGTAACGACCATCCCAAGGATATTTTTTTCGACCACGATACGAATTAAAATCACGAATTGATGTCTGACCTAAGGCAGCATATTCCCATTCAGCTTCGGTAGGTAATCTATAATCTGGTAATAACACACCATCTTTTTGTTGAACAAATTTGTTTCTTCGTTCTCCATTTTCATCTTCATAACCTTTATTGTCTGACTGGCGACCACCAAGTAATTTTTCTTCATCGCCTCCATAAACTTGTGTAGGTGTATTAATATAAGTTTCAGTGGTAAATACTGATGTTGCAGCAGATTCTAAACGACCAGTTTCGCTGGTATAACCTTCTTTTTCTAAACGTAATTCGTTTACACGATCTGTTCTCCACTTGCTAAATTCTACTGCTTGAACCCAATTTACACCTACCACAGGATATTTTCTGTAGGCGGGGTGTCTTAAATAATTGTTGGTCATGTTTTCATTGAAACCAAGCGGGTTTCTCCAAACTAAAGTGTCGGGTACAGCACCATAATAAATATTTCTAAAATTAGATTCTGTAGGTGGAAATGTCTTTTTTAACCAATCTAAATATTCTAAATACATTAAATTGGTTACTTCATGCTCATCCATATAAAAGGATTGCACATGTTGTTGTGTAGGTGTGTTATTCCAGTCTTTCATCGGGTCGTCTTGAACTTTACCCATAGTAAAAGTACCACCTTCAACAAAAACCAAATTAGGACCAGGTTCTTGTTCGCGGTAATCGGTTTGGTATTCAACACCGCCGTCTCTTCCACTCAGATCCCAACCTGTGGCGCTAGAATACTTATCGTCGTTTTGAAAAAGCGAACAGCTTGTAACACTAACAACAACACTTAAAATAAGGAAAACTTTCCAGTAAGATTTGCACTTCATAATGATAATTTTATCCTAAAATAGGCTCGCAATATACTAATTAACGATGTAAAATCAAGTTTATTTTTATTAAATAGAGATTGCATTCATTTTTTAAACAAAAAAAGTATTTTTGAAGCTAAATAATACTTGCTGTAAGTTTACGTTATGCAGTAGATGAAGTTATAAATTACATGAGAAAAATATTTTTTAATTTTTTAATATTCATTCCTTTTTTTTGTGCAGCACAAAAGCAACAGATTAATTTAGAGTGGGTTGATGCTGAAAATGTTTCGTCTAGTGCAGATGAGCCAATTCTGATTCCGAGTTTCGATGCAAAATATCGTTATTATGATATTAACCTTAAAAAGCTAAGGTATGTACGTAGTTTTGATGGAACTCAATATTACGAAATATCAAATCCTGTTTATGAAGATGTCAATACAAACTTATTAAACAATATTGATGTAAATACAAGTCAATTAGAATATAAGTTTGGCTTAGGTAAAGCACGCAACTCTTCAAAAACAGTCTTAGAACTTAATCCCTTTGTTAAGGTTAATAATAAAGTACAACGTTTAGTTAGTTTTACACTTGCAAAAACATCAACTAAGCCCAAATTTTATCTACAACAAAAAAGCAACAACGATGTGCCTTCGGTTCAAAATTCAGTTCTTGCTTCTGGAAAGTGGAGAAAATTTTACGTTGAAGAATCAGGTATACATCGTATCGATTTAAGCTTTTTGCGAGACTTGGGGTTTTCGAATGACGAAATCAGCCCCAACACGTTAAAGATTTACAGTCACGGTGGAAAAATGCTTCCCTTAATCAATGCAGATACACCTCCAGACTTTTTCGGTTTACCCGAAATCCCATTGCAACTCGATTTGAATAATCCTACTCAGTTAGCTAGTGGAGATGCTATTTACTTTTATGCAGAAGCTACTGAAGGTCAATATTCACAAGAAAATGAAACCCATTTGAATTTATATGCAGATCGTGCTTACTATTATGTAACATTTAACGGTGGAAATGGTAAGCGGATTACGCCAGCAGCAGAGCCAACAGCTCCAGCAATACAAAGTATTACTACCTTTAACGATTTGCAATATTATGAAGTTGACGAAAGCTCATTATCTTTAGTGGGAAGGCGTTGGTTTGGCGATCGATTTGATATTACAACACAACGTAATTATAGTTTTGAGTTTCCTAATTTAGTTACATCTGAACCTGTGCAACTTCGAATTTTATTGGGTGGTATAGCTGTAAATACCACATCTTTTTCGGTTGGTTTAAATGGTGAATTTTTAGGTAACGCTAGTGTCCTATCAACTGGACGCGATTTACCTTCGAGAGGAACCACCTTTAGTAGGGTTGTAGATGTAAATTCGAATTCGATCGAAATTGCTTTAACTTACAATAAACAAGGAAATCCAGCGGCTCGTGGCTTTTTAGATTATATCCAGATACAGGCTGTTAGAGAATTAACGGCAACAAACCAACAGTTTAGCTTTCAAAATAATCAAGTAGCTCAACAAATAGGTGTTGGTGAATATATATTAGGAAATGCGAGTCGAGTTGAACAAGTTTGGGATATTACCGATATACATAATGTGCAAGCTTACAACAATCAACAAGCTTCGAATACATTTTCATTTAAGGTTAATTTAGGCGAGCCTAGAAAATACCATACTTTTTTAACAACGGATGTGCTTAGGCCAAGGATTGATGCAAGCCAACGAAATGTTGTGAATCAAAACCTAAAAGGAAGTATTTTTAATAATTCTCAAGGTCAATTTGAAGATGTAGATTATGTGGTGATTACACACTCTAACTTCATTCCGCAAGCAAATCGCTTAGCTAATTTAAGAGCAAATAGCAGTTCGTTAACTACTCGGGTGGTTAGTTTACAGGAGATTTATAACGAGTTTAATTCTGGCAAACAAGACATCGCTGCTATACGTAACTTTATTCGGTATATGTATTACAATGCATCTTCGCCCGAAAATAGATTGAAGTTTGTCGCTATTATTGGCGATACTTCGGTAGATTATAAGGATAGACTTCAAGGAAATAACAATATTGTTCCTACTTTTCAAAGCTTAGGGAGTTTTGCAACCACGGTAAGCTCTTTCATGTCGGACGATTTCTATACAATGATGGATCCAGATGAAGGAAGGATGATTTTTTCTAATGAATTAATGGATATTGCAGTAGGGAGAATTGTCGCCGATACGCCACAAATAGCCGACCAAATGATTGACAAAATTGAAGCTTACGAAAGTAGACCTTCTTATGCCAGCTGGCGAAATAACTTTTTATTGATTTCAGACGATGTAGATGTATCATGGGAGCACCAACAAATACAAGTACAACTAGATGATTTAGGCGATGAAATTTCTGCCAATAAACCAAATATTAATGTAAAAAAAATTCATTCTGATGCTTTTCAGCAAATATCTTCTGCAGGTGGCGATCGTTATCCCGAAGTCAACAAAGCCATTACAGAAGAAATAGAATTAGGTGTTTCAGTGGTAAACTATTTTGGTCATGGTGGTGTAGATGGCTTAGCACAAGAACGAATTGTTACTGTTGGTGATGTCCAGTCTTGGCGAAATCCATCGAGATATAATGTTTTTATAACGGTTACTTGCGATTTTACTAAATTTGATAATCCTTTGCGAGTAACTGCAGGTGAGTTGTGCTATCAAAACCCACAAGGTGGCCCAGTTTCATTAATTACCACTACACGAGCTATTGGTGTGGGAGACGGGGTTAGTTTCAATAATGTATTGGCACCCTTTTTATTCGATTACCAAAATACTGGAAATACAGTTGGCGAAGCTGTGCAGCAAACCAAAAATAATCTAGGCACAAATGGCAAGCGAATTGTTTTTTATATTGGCGATCCAGCTCTTAAATTACCTTATGGCGAACCAAGTATTCGTTTAACTTCGCTCAACGATCAAGCCTTTGGTCAAGCCAACGATACGCTTAAAGGTCTAAGTAAAAACAAAATTTCAGGAGAAATTGTAGATGCAAGCGGAAACCGAATTACAACCTACAACGGAAATTTAACTACTACTATTTTCGATAAACGCATTGAGCGTTCTACGCTTGCTAATAATGGAACTACAAATGGAAGTGGTGAATTACTTGTTTTAGATTTTACAACCTTAGGGGAAACGCTTTTTAAAGGACAATCTACTGTAAGGGAAGGTATTTTTGATGTTGAATTTATTTTGCCAAAAGACACTCGTGTACCAGTTGATAATGGAAGAATAAGTATGTATGCCGTACGCGATAACATCTTAGAAGATCAAGTTGGGTTTTCAAATGAAATTTTAGTGGGAGGAATTAACGAAAATGCCCCAGAAGATAACGACGGGCCGCTAATTCAATTGTCCATGAACGACGAAACCTTTGTAGATGGTGGTATTACCAATAGCTCTCCATTTATTTTAGCCAATTTAGAAGATATGAGCGGAATTAATACCGCTGGTGGAATTGGTCATGATATTGTAGCTATTTTAGATGAAAATGATGAAAACCCTGTGGTGTTAAATGAATATTATGAAGCCGAAGCAGATAATTTTACGCGTGGTAAGGTATATTATCAATTGCGCGACTTAGAACCAGGTCCGCATGTGTTGCGTTTTAGAGCTTGGGATACTTACAATAATTCATCTTTAGCAGAAATCCATTTTACTGTTTCTAGCGAAGAAGAATTAAGTATTACGCGGGTATTGAACTATCCAAACCCATTTACTGACTATACTGAGTTTTGGTTTAACCACAATCGGCCGTTTGAACCCCTAGAAGTACAAGTGCAAGTTTTTACAGTAACCGGAAAAGTAGTTTGGTCTCAAAACCAAGTAATCAACACCGATGGATTTTTATCTAGAGATATTATTTGGAACGGGAGAGACGATTTCGGCGATCGTATTGGGAAAGGGGTGTATGTGTATAAACTTACCGTCCGTTCAACATTAACCAATCAAAAATCAGAGAAATACGAAAAACTCGTTATTTTATAGTTTATAATAAAACCTATATTTGCAAACATTTAAAGAATTTATGAAAAAGTATTTTTTACCCCTTATTGCTTGTTTTTTAGTAGTACAAACTGGATTTAGTCAAACAGAGCCTGTTCGGCCAATTTCAACTGCAGTTCCATTTTTAGGTATCCCGGCAGATGCTCGCTCTTCAGCTATGGCAGACCAAGGTATCGCCACGCCTGTAGATGCGTTTTCACAGCAGTGGAATCCAGCTAAATTTGCCTTTTCTGAAGTTAAACAAGGGATAGGCTTTGGTTATACCCCGTATTTACGTGAATTAGTAGACGATATCAATTTAGGGACCTTAACTTACTTTAATCGTATTAATGAACGTAGCTCATTTTCTGGTAGCCTGCGCTATTTTGGATTAGGAGGTGTCGAGTTAAGACAAACTGCAGAACAAGTTGGAAGAGATGTAGAACCTAACGAACTTGCTGTAGATGTAAGTTATGCACTGCGTTTGAGCGAAAACTTTTCTATGGCAGTTACAGGTCGTTATTTACGTTCAGATTTAAGAATACCAAGTGGTATACAAGATGCTTCTGCAGCCAATAGTTTTGCTGCGGATTTACACGCTTTTTACCGTGGACCCGTAAAGGCTTATAAGGATTTTGATGGGCGATGGAGAGTAGGAGCTGCCATTACCAATATAGGTCCAAAAATTAGTTATGATAATGAGTTTGATAATTTTATTCCAACTACTTTTAAAATTGGTGGAGGTTTCGATTTTATCTTAGATGCTTCAAATAGAATAGGTGTTTATGTGGAAGCAAATAAGCTTTTAGTGCCCACACCACCAGAAATTCCAGAAGATGCTACAAATGAAGAACGCCAAGCATTAGCTGAAGAATACCGTAATCAAAGTCAGTTTGGAGCAATTTTTTCTTCTTGGAATGATGCACCCGATGGTCTTTCAGAAGAATTTAAAGAAATAATTTGGTCACTCGGAGCAGAATATTGGTATGAAGATAGTTTTGCTATCCGTGCAGGTTATTTTTATGAAGCCCCCGAAAAAGGCTTTCGCCAATACGCAACATTTGGTTTCGGTTTTAAGTATTCTTCTGTAATAATCGATGCTTCTTATCTGTTCTCTACAGCACAAGGCGTTACAAATCCATTAGAAGGAACACTTCGTTTCTCACTCTCATTTAATATTGGAGATAAAGCATATGTAGAATTTTAATTTCAGCATGATAAAAAAGCAAATTACTACAGAAATAGAAGTTTATGAAAAGGAAAGTGAGCTTCCTAAACACATTCAGCAATTAATGCTAAAAGCAAAAGAAGTTCGCTTAAATGCATATGCGCCTTACTCAAAATTTTTAGTAGGTGCAGCAATTTTGTTAGATAATGGAGAAGTAGTTACGGGTAGCAATCAAGAAAACTCTTCGTATCCATCTGGTTTATGTGCAGAAAGAACAGCTATTTATGCTGCTGGAGCAAATTATCCGAATCAAAAAATATTACAAATTGCAATTGCTGCTGGACCTAAGGAAAGAGAAAACATTAATCCTGTGCCACCATGCGGTGCATGTAGACAAGCCATTGCCGAATACGAACAAAAGCAAGAGCAAGCCATAGAAGTTTATTTTATGGGAAAAACAGGTAAGGTTTGCAGAGTTGCTTCACTATTAAGTCTATTACCTTTGGCTTTCGATAGGCATTTTTTATAATTTCAAATTAACTACAACGGTTTCGTAATTCTTCTAGCCATTATAAATCTTAAAGTGTTTTCAAATCCTATTTATTATATTACTTTTGTAATTCTGTTTTTTTTAAACTAATAATCATAGTTTATTATACTAAAAGCAGTTAGACGTAAAAGCAAAAATAATTGTGAGATGAAGAAAATCACCAAAGAGACTTACCTAAATTGGTACGAAGAAATGTCCTTCTGGCGCAAATTTGAGGATAAACTTGCTCAAGTTTACATTCAACAAAAAGTAAGAGGATTCCTGCACTTGTATAACGGACAAGAAGCAATCTTAGCAGGATCTTTACATGCAATGGATTTAACTAAAGACCGTATGATAACGGCCTACCGTAACCACGTTCAGCCTATTGGGATGGGTGTAGATCCAAAACGTGTTATGGCAGAATTGTACGGAAAAGGCACAGGAACATCGCAAGGTTTGGGTGGTTCTATGCATATTTTTTCAAAAGAACATCGTTTTTATGGTGGTCATGGTATTGTTGGTGGCCAAATTCCTTTAGGGGCGGGTCTTGCTTTTGCAGACAAATACTTTAAACGCGATAGTGTAACTTTATGTTTTTTTGGCGATGGTGCCGCAAGACAAGGGTCTTTACACGAAACATTTAATATGGCTGTAAATTGGAATTTGCCAGTTGTTTTTTGTGTTGAGAATAATGGTTACGCCATGGGAACTTCTGTTAAAAGAACTGCAAGCCACGAAGATATTTGGAAGCTTGGCCTTGGATACGAAATGCCATGTGGTCCAGTTGATGCAATGAATCCTGTAAAGGTAGCAGAAGCAATGGATGAAGCAATCGATAGAGCCCGTTCTGGGAAAGGTCCAACTTTCTTAGACTTAAAAACCTATCGTTACCGAGGACACTCCATGAGTGATGCTCAAAAATATAGAACAAAAGACGAAGTAGAAGAATACCAAAAAATAGATCCTATTACTCAAGTGAAGGAGATTATTTTAGATAAAAAATACGCTGATGAAGATGAATTGAAAAAAATCGACAAAAGCGTAAAAGATCGCGTAAAAGAATGCGAAAAATTTGCAGACGAATCTGATTATCCAGATAAAAATGTAATGTATGACGTTGTTTACGAACAAGAAGATTATCCTTTTATTCCACACAAATTATAATATTTTATTATGGCTGAAGTAGTAAATATGCCAAGACTTAGTGATACCATGGAAGAAGGAGTGGTGGCTAAGTGGCTAAAACAAAAAGGAGATAAAGTTGAAGAAGGCGATATTTTAGCTGAAATCGAAACTGATAAGGCAACTATGGAATTCGAGTCTTTCCACGATGGAGTTCTTTTGCATATTGGTATAGAAGAAGGTGAAGGTGCTCCGGTAGATTCTCTTTTAGCCATTATTGGTGAAGAAGGAGAAGATGTTAGCGATTTAATTGAAAAATCTAAATCTGGAGAAAATACTGAAGAGAGTAAAAAAGATGAAGCTAAAGAAGACTCATCAACTAAAGAAGATTCATCAACAGAAGCTGAAAACGAAAGTCAAGATGCAGAAGGAATTCCAGATAACGTAGAAGTGGTAACTATGCCTAGGCTAAGCGATACCATGGAAGAAGGTACCGTTGCAACTTGGTTGAAAAAAGTAGGCGATGAAGTTGAAGAAGGCGATATTTTAGCTGAAATCGAAACCGATAAAGCAACTATGGAATTCGAGTCGTTTTATAGCGGCGAATTACTTCATATAGGTATCGATGAAGGCGAATCTGCTCCAGTTGACGATGTATTAGCTATAATTGGACCTAGTGGTACAGATGTTGAAGCTATTTTAAAATCGGTTAAATCAGGTGGAAAAAGCAATAAAAAATCTGATCAAAAAGCTAGTGAAAATGCTTCATTTAGCCAAGAATCAGAAAATCAGTCAGAAGAAAATACTACTGAAACAAACGATGGAGAACGAATATTTGCTTCACCATTAGCTAAGAAAATTGCCGAAGAAAAAGGCTATAAACTTTCAGATATTAAAGGTTCAGGCGAAAATGGTCGCATTGTTAAGAAAGACGTAGAAAGTTTTACATCAAAGACAGATGCTCCAAAAGCTAGTGAAGCAAAATCTGAAGATAAAACACAAGCAAAAGAAGAAAAGCCAGTTGAAACTTACGTTCCAGCGGGCGAAGAATCTTTTGAAGAAGTGAAGAATTCACAAATGCGTAAAACCATTGCTAAGCGTTTATTAGAATCTAAAAATGCGGCTCCACACTACTATTTAAATATAGAAGTGAACATGGATAATGCAATGGCATCTAGAAAGCAAATTAACGAAATGCCCGATACCAAAGTTTCGTTTAACGATTTAGTCATTAAAGCTTCGGCTATGGCTTTGCGAAAGCATCCACAAGTGAACACACAATGGAAAGAAGATGTTATGCGTTATGCAAAGCATATTCATATTGGTGTAGCTGTTGCTGTAGATGAAGGTTTAGTAGTTCCTGTATTGGAATTTGCAGACCAACAAACGCTTAGTCAAATAGGAAATAATGTAAAAAGTTTAGCAGGTAAAGCCAGAAATAAAAAATTGCAACCCCAAGAAATGGAAGGCAGTACTTTTACCGTTTCTAACTTAGGCATGTTTGGTATTACTGAATTTACAAGTATTATTAACCAGCCTAATTCTTGTATTCTATCGGTTGGGGCCATTGTAGAAAAGCCAGTGGTTAAAAATGGAGAAATTGTGGTAGGCAACACCATGAAACTAACTTTAGCTTGCGACCATCGAACTGTAGATGGTGCAACTGGAGCAAAGTTTTTACAAACTTTAAAAACCTATTTAGAAAATCCAGTTACCATGCTCGCGTAACTTAAAATAAATGTATACTACAAAACCTACTCTTTATAATGAGTAGGTTTTTTGTTTATTATAAGAAACAAAATCCATTTTAAAGACATATTTTTTCTATTTTTAAAAATTCAAAAAAAATAAATGAATTACGTATCTTCCATAGGTCTTTATTTTATTATGATTAAAGATACTTTTCGTAGAATGACTAAGCGAAGTGTCTTGTGGAGACTAATTTTTCAAGAAATAAACGACTTGGTATTAAAGTCGATGGGGATAGTAATTTTCATTTCCTTTTTTATTGGTGCTGTAGTTACCATACAAACCGCTCTTAATTTAACTAACCCTTTAATTCCGAAAGAGCTTATAGGTTACGCTGCAAGACAATCTATATTATTAGAATTTGCACCTACTTTTGTGTCGGTAATTATGGCAGGTAAAGTGGGCTCGTTTATAACATCTAGCATTGGTACAATGCGCGTTACAGAACAAATTGATGCTTTGGAAGTAATGGGGATTAATTCGCTAAATTATTTAGTATTTCCTAAAATCATTGCTATGCTAATGTATCCTTTTATAATTGGTATCGCTATGTTTGTAGGTATTATGGGAGCCTATTTAGCTGGTGTTTATGGTGGTTTTTTAGACGGAGCTCAATTTTTAACTGGTTTAAGAGACGATTTTATTCCCTTTCATGTATTTTACGCATTCTTTAAAACTTTAGTATTTGCATTTTTATTAGCAACTATTCCGGCTTATCATGGGTACTATATGAAAGGTGGAGCGCTAGAAGTTGGAAAAGCTAGTACAACATCTTTTGTATGGACTAGTGTTGTAATTATTATTACCAACTATATTATAACTCAACTTTTATTAAGCTAATGATTAAAGTAGAAAACTTACATAAATCCTTTGGAGATACTAAAGTGCTTAAAGGCATCTCTACAGTTTTTGAAAAAGGGAAGACCAACTTAATTATCGGTCAATCAGGTTCTGGTAAAACAGTGTTTTTAAAAAATTTAGTGGGTTTATTTGAGCCAGAACAAGGATTCATCTATTACGAAGACAAACGTTATCAAAACCTAACTGCATCCGAACGAAGAAACCTTAGAAAAGAAATGGGAATGGTTTTTCAGGGTGGAGCATTGTTCGATTCGATGAATGTAGAAGAAAACGTGAAATTTCCATTGCGGATGTTTACCAAACTCAGCAATACTGAAATGAAAAATCGTGTTCAAGAAGTTTTAGAACGTGTGAATTTAAAGGATGTAAATACACGTTTTCCTGCAGAAATTAGCGGTGGAATGCAAAAAAGGGTTTCAATTGCTAGAGCTATAGTTAACCAACCAAAATTTTTGTTCTGTGACGAGCCTAATTCTGGTTTAGACCCAAGAACAGCAACAGTAATCGATAATCTTATTCAAGAATTAACCAAAGAATACAATATTACAACCGTAATAAACACCCACGATATGAATTCTGTGTTCGAAATTGGTGAAAAAATTGTGTATTTACAAGATGGTAATTTGGCTTGGGAAGGAACTAAAGAAGAAATTCACCATAGCGATAACCAAGATTTATCAGATTTTGTCTATTCATCTAACTTATTTAGAAAGGTAAAAAAGGCTTACCAAAGAGGTTTGTAATTCAACTTTAGCAAACGAAATAAAATAGTTAATTGCTAACTGTTTCTGTTGTTTCAATATCTACTTTTACTTTTCCCTGCTTAATTTTAAATGCGAGCCAATCGCTTAATCTTTTCTCAAAATCTTGTTTTTCTTCTTTTTCTAAAGGAGTTTTCCATTTAATTTTAAAATAAGGAACGGTGTCTAACTTATTGAAATCGGTAGATAGTAATTCTGCATATTCTACATTGGCTACATCACCATAGTTTAATTTTATTTCTTGAGCAATATCACCAAAAGGAACGTATTTAACGCTAGATTTAATTTTTTCCATTTCTTTTTTAAGTTCATCTATCTCCTTTCCTTTGCTAATTATTTCTAACGAATCTCGAGACTTTAATTCTAAGATGTAGGTCATTTGATCAAAATTTTCTGAGTTTTCATTCTGAAGAATTTTTAACTTGGCATCTTCGAGAGCAGAATAAGAAGACAATTTAGCTTTCCATAAATCAATTACAGATTGTGGTATTTCTTTTCCTAAAAATGAAACTTCTATCTCAGGATCGATCCCAGAATTATAATTGTAAACTGTTGCATTTTTTTGAATGAAGGCATTGGGGTATTCTATTAATTCTTGCTCCACAAAACGTTTTGCATCTTGCTCAAAATAAGATTCTTTTAATAAATTATAAAAAAGATAAATACTAGGAATGATTACAATTACTGCAATAGTTGAAGCAATTTGAGCAATGCGTTTTCTACGGATAGAGTTGGCATATTTAACCAATGGGAATTTTAAGATTTTTGAAACAACAAAAGTAGAAAGTGCAATGAAAATTGTGTTGATGGTAAATAAATACATCGCGCCACCAAAGTAGCTTAAATTCCAAACAGCTAAACCATAACCAGCTGTACAAAGCGGCGGCATTAAGGCAGTAGCAATTGCTACACCCGAAATTACAGTAATGATAGTTCCTTTTTTCGTTTTAGCGATGATTAAGGCTAAGCCACCAAATATGGCAACTAATACATCTAAAATAGTAGGATAAGTTCTTGCTTCTAATTCTGGTGTAAGCTCAGTTAGTGGCGAAACTTGAAAATATAAAAATGCAGTAAGCAAACTCAAACCCACCATAACACCTAGATTAATTAAAGACCTTCTTAAGGTGTCAATATCATTAATGGCAACTGAAAATCCTAAACCTACTATCGGACCCATTAATGGTGAAATCAACATCGCGCCAATAACAACCGCTGTTGAGCTTACATTTAAACCAACAGAAGCTACAATTATCGAAAAAATTAAAATCCAAGCAGTATGACCTTTAAAAGGAATGTCTTTTAAAATGGCTTCCATGGTAGAATCCCGATCGGTGTCTTCTCTTATGTCTAGTAGTTCATGTAAAAAAGAACGAATGCTTCCATATGTTTTTTTTACATTTTTTTGAACTTCGTTTTTTTCCTTTTGTCCCGAATTATTTGTGTTTTGTTCTTCCATTATTCATAAGTCTTGCCAAACTTTTTAATAGCATTCGCTCTTATCTGTTTGATGTCCTGTTCTTTTTCTTTAGGTACAATTACTAAAGCGTCTTTATGGTCTACAATAATGTAATTTTGCAAACCATCTACCACTACTAACTTTTTAGAAGAAGTACGAATAATGTTTCCTTCTGCATTATTTAGCAATATTTCTTGAGAATTAATAATTACATTTTCATGTTCATCTTTAGGTAATTCTTCATACAACGAACCCCAAGTGCCTAAATCACTCCAATCGAAACTTGCTTCTAACATATGCACATTACTTGCATGTTCTAAAATAGCATAATCTATCGAAATATTTTCAGCTTGTGTATAATTTGAATCTAGAAAAAATGATTCATCCTTTGTATTGAAGCTTTCAAGTCCTTTTTTAAATAAACTATACATATTTGGTTGATGCTTTTTAAAAGCATTTACAATAGCCTTTACACTCCAAATAAAAATTCCAGCATTCCAAAAATAATTACCATCAGCTAAAAAAGTTTTAGCCGTTTCATAGTTTGGTTTTTCAGTAAATCGTTCAACTTGTTTGATAGGCGATTTGTGAAATTGTTCTGCTTTTATGTAGCCATAACCCGTATTTGGAAAAGTGGGTTTTATACCTAAAGTCATTAAAATTTCTTGACGTTGAGTAGCATCAAAAGCTGCTTGAATATCGCTGTTAAATGAAGTTTCGTCTTCAATCCAATGATCACTTGGAGCAACTAAAATTTGCGCATTTGGATTTTCTTTTTGAATTTTTAATACTGCTAATAAAATGCAAGGTGCGGTATTTCGCACGGCAGGCTCTAAAACTATTTGCCTGTCTTCGATATTAGGAAGTTGTTGTTTTACTATATCTGCATAATCAGCATTGGTTAAGATGAAGATATTTTCGGCAGGAGCACTTTTTTCTAAACGGTTAAAAGTAGATTGAAGCAGGCTTTTTCCAGTTCCCAACATGTCGTGAAATTGTTTAGGAAAATCAGCTCTACTAACAGGCCAAAAGCGCGAACCTACGCCGCCAGCCATTAAAATTGCATAGTTATTTTTATTAATCATTTTTAGTTTCATTATAATGGTTCAACTTCTGCATGGGGCTGAAAAACATAAATTTGTCCTGTATGTTCGCAGGTACATTCGTATCGTTTTATGCGCTTTTTTCCTTTTGTAAAAACCCTTCCATTTTCTATTCGGAATCGTTTACCCATCGGAATTTCAAATATATAGTTTTTTAAATTAGGGGGGTCAAATTCTTTTAAAGCAACCGATAAAACTGCATCAGTATCGCTACTTGCTGTAGGATTTCTAAAATGCTTGGCTAGTAAAGGGAGCAACTTATTCGGGAAAATTTCGGGTGTTAAAAAAGGGAGCATTAGTAGTTGAAAACTCTGTTTCCATTCTATTCCGTGGGGTTTTATGCTGTTTCCATACTTTTCGTAGGCAAATAAATGAGCAAACTCGTGTATTAAAGTCATTAAAAACTTATACTGGTTTAAACTTGCATTAACCGTAATTTTTACTTGCCCTGTGGGTAATTTACGGTAATCGCCATGTCTAGTTTTTCTTTGACCGACAATTTGTAGTTGTACACGGTGTTTTTGAATAAGTTGAATTGTTGGCTGGACAGCGCGTTCAGGTAAATATTTTTTTAAAACATCTTTCACTTTTAAGGAGTTGAATTAGAAACTTGAAGCAGCTTTCCGTTATAAAACTGATGTCCTGTAAGCGCAAAATTAGCAATATAACTTCCCATTTCTTCTGCGCTTACAGGAGCTTCGAAACCAGGAAATGCTTCAGCTAACATCTCGGTCTGCACTGCGCCAAGTGCCAACACATTAAAACTCGGACCATTTTCTTTATATTCTTCAGCAAGTAATTCGGTAAAAGTAATTATTGCAGCTTTACTTGAACTGTAAGCAGCTAATCCAGGAAATTTCACGCTTCCCTGCACTCCGCCCATGCTACTTATGTTTAGTACATGCGAGTTTGCTTTAAGATAGGGTAATATTTGATGTGTAAGATTAAATACAGAAAACACGTTTACTTCATACACTTGTTTTACATCTTTCATTTTTGTACCTGCAAAATCTTGTTTTAAGAAGAAGCCTGCATTATTGATTAAAACATCTACAGCTTCCCAATTTTGCTTTACATAATTTACCGCTTTTTTAATTTCCTTTTCATCTCCTAAATCGCAAGATAAAGCAGTAACGTTAGGAAGTTTTAAATTTGTTACAGGTTTTTCATTCCTAGAGAGTGCCAAAATTTGATGCCCTTGTTGGGCTAAAAGTTTCACCATTTCAAAGCCTATTCCTCTACTAGTTCCTGTTATAACAATGTTTTTTTTCATATTAGTTAAGCTTAATTTCTTTTTCAGTTGAATTAGCCATTCCGCTGATACCTGGTATAAATGCTTGAATTACATTCTGCATGTGGTTGGTGTCTATTTCTGAAACTTCATCATCTACATGATGGTAATAATCGTAATTGGTAAAATCGAATGTACAAGCAGTTTGTGCTGGAATATTAAATTCGCTAAAAAATGGATAATTATCGCTGCGTTCAAAAAGTTGATAATCCTTAGCTTGTGGTAAAAAACCAAGCACTTCAGCTTCAGCGTAAACATTAAATTTTTCAGCAAAATTAGATGCTCCAAAACCAGTAAAATAGGCTAAATACGGCTTATTTTGCATAGGCACGCCAACCATTTCAATATTAAAAACAGTGTATAAGTTTAGTTTTTCTTTTTTCATTCGTCCGGCTAAATGATAAGAACCAAGAAGTCCCATTTCTTCAGCACTAAATAGAGCGAAAATTAAACTTCTTTTGCTTGGATTTTCAGCAAAATGTTTGGCTATTTCCATCACTGTAACCGTACCCGATGCATTATCGTTGGCACCATTAGCAATTTTGTCGCCATTTATTTCTTTTCCTTTTCCAATATGGTCGTAGTGAGCACCTATTATAATAAATTCGTTTTTTAATTTTGGATCCGTGCCTTCAACCAAACCAATTACATTATAAGCTGCTTTATTTTTAACCTGAAAAGAATCTCGATAAGTTTCGTAATAAGGTTGAATGTTATGTTTATGGAAGAAATTTTCAATATAATTGGCAGCTAAATTGATGCCTTCTGAGCCAGTTTCTCTTCCTGTTAACTCATCTGAAGCTAAATAGGTTAAATGTTTTTCAACATTATATTGAGCCAAAAGGCTAAATGGCATGCTTAAAAGACAAGCCATTACTAAAAAAATATTTTTCATAGGATTTATTTTAAAGCAAATTAAGCATTGATGATTACTTGGGCAAATTGAATTTGACTTAAGTTTATTTTATAATTGCTCCTTAATTTTGAGTAATTCGGCTTTTACATTTTTAAGTTTGCTAATCATTTCAAAGCTGCTTAAGGTTTTGTTTTTTTCTTCTTTAAGGTGAGTTTTGGCTCCTTCTAAAGTAAATCCACGCTCTTTAACTAGATGATAAATTAACTCGATAGTTTTTACATCTTCATTGGTAAACTTTCTGTTTCCTTTGGCGTTTTTTTTAGGTTTAATTTCATCAAATTCTTTTTCCCAAAACCTAATTAATGATGCATTTACTTCAAAAGCTTCAGCAACTTCTCCAATACCATAATACAATTTGCCTGCTAGTTTTGTTTTCATTTAGTCTAAAGATTGGTTTTCTTGTGAAGCTTTATTCAACATAATGTTGTAGTCTTCAGTGGTTAAGTCGTTGTAATAGTAATCGATAGGATTTACCGGTCTTCCGTTTCTTCTTACTTCGTAATGTAAATGTGGACCAGTAGACTTCCCTGTGTTTCCTACAAAACCGATAACTTCTCCACGACTTACTTTTTGGTTTCTACGCACGTTAAAATCGCTTAGGTGTGCATAATAAGTCTCTATGCCAAAACCATGGTCTAAAATAATCAAGTTTCCAAAACCACCCGATCTTCGGGTTCGTTTAATTTCTTTAACCACAGCATCTCCAGTTGCATAGACTTCGGTGCCAGTTGGTGCAGAAAAATCCATGCCATTGTGCATTTTACGGTGTCTATAAATAGGATCCATTCGCATACCATAACCCGAAGCTGTTCGTTTTAAATCGTCATTCTTAACTGGCTGAATGGCAGGAATACTTGCCAAAAGTGCATCTTTATTTTCGGCCAATGCCGTTATTTCGTCTAGCGATTTAGAATGGACTACAATTCGTTTGGATAGTTGGTCTAGTTTTTTCTTCGTACTAATAATTAGTTTAGAATTATCGTAACCTTCTAAGTCGTTGTAGCGGTTAATTCCACCAAAACCTGCCTTTCGTTGTTCAGGCGAAATAGGGTTGGCTTCAAAGTAAACACGGTAAATTTTGTCGTCTCGTTCTTCTAAATCTTCCAAAACGCTAACTACCTGATTCATTTTTCTATTCAATAATTCATATTGAAGCTCCATGTTTTGTAATTCTCTCTTGTAAGCTTTTTCCTTAGGGGTTTCTAGGTTCGGGATGTTTAAATAAATTATTAAAAACAGAACCGAAGTTACCATTACTCCTAAGATAAACAAAAGGCTTAAGCCTATTCTTTTACCTTTTTTAGGTTCGATCTTTCGGTAAGAAAGTGTTTCAGAATCGTAATAATATTTAACCTTACTCATTCTCTAAATTATACTATTTTTGCGAATAAAATTGAATTGCATCGCTCATCAAACAATATACAAAGATAAACATTGTTTTTTGGATGGATTAATTCACCTAAAATTATAGTTTCATTTTATGAAATCAACCGAAATAAGAAATCGATTTTTAGCATTTTTTAAAAGCAAATCTCACCACGTTGTTCCTTCAGCTCCAATGGTTTTAAAAGACGACCCGAGTTTGATGTTTACCAATGCAGGCATGAACCAGTTTAAAGAGTTTTTTTTAGGAAACTCAAAACCAAAATACCATCAAATTGCAGATACACAAAAATGTTTGCGCGTTAGTGGTAAGCATAATGATTTAGAAGAAGTAGGAAAAGATACCTACCACCATACGATGTTTGAGATGTTGGGAAATTGGAGCATAGGCGATCCAACAGACTCATCGGTTGGTTATTTTAAAATGGAAGCGATTGAGTGGGCTTGGGAATTTTTAACTGAAGAATTAAAAATTGATAAATCATCGCTTTATGTTACTGTTTTTGAAGGTGATCAAGCCGATGGTACAGCTAAAGACGATGAAGCATACCAAATATGGAAGCGCATTGTAGACGAAAATCAAATTTTACTTGGAGATAAAAAAGATAATTTTTGGGAAATGGGCGACCAGGGTCCATGTGGTCCTGCTTCCGAAATTCACGTAGATATTCGCTCTCCAGAAGAAAAACTTAAAGTATCAGGTAAAGATTTAGTAAATAAAGACCATCCGCAAGTAGTGGAGATTTGGAATTTAGTGTTTATTCAATATAACAGATTAGCCAACGGCAAACTACAGGAATTACCCGCAAAACATATTGATACAGGAATGGGTTTTGAACGTTTAAGCATGGTTATGCAAGGTGTTCAATCCAATTATGATACTGATGTTTTTACTCCTTTATTGTCTGAAATTGAAACTATTACAGGTTGTGCTTACGGTAAAACTGAAACTATAGATATTGCGATGCGTGTAATTGCTGACCATGTTAGAGCAGTCACTTTTGCTATTGCCGATGGGCAATTACCGAGTAGCACAGGAGCTGGGTATGTAATTAGAAGGATTTTACGAAGAGCTATTCGCTATGGATTTACTTTTTTAAATACCAAAGAAGCTTTTATTTTTAAATTGGTAAAAGTGCTTGTCTTTCAAATGGGTGATGCTTTTCCTGAGTTACAAAAACAGGACACTTTATGCGAAAATGTAATTCAAGAAGAAGAACATTCCTTTTTGCGAACATTGGCACAAGGTCTTACTTTATTAGACCAAATGATTGATAAAAATAAAGGGAATGAACTACCGGGCGAAAAAGCCTTCGAATTATACGATACCTATGGTTTTCCAGTAGACTTAACTTCGTTGATATTAGAAGAGAAGGGGTTGACTTTAGACGAAAAAGCTTTTCAAAAAGCTTTACAAGTTCAAAAAAATCGATCGAAGGATGCAGCAGCTTCTCAAACAGGAGACTGGAAGGTCTTGTTAACAAATGAAGCTGATCAATTTATAGGGTACGATACCTTAAAAGCTGATGTAAAATTGGTGAAATACCGAAAAATAATCAGTAAAAAAGATGGTGAACTATATCAATTGGTGTTTAATCAAACTCCATTTTATCCTGAAGGTGGTGGTCAAGTAGGCGATAAGGGTTATGTAGAAAGTGCTAATGGAGATGTTACCTACGTAATCGACACCAAAAAAGAAAACAACTTAATTATTCATTTTACAAAACAATTACCCGAGCAAATTGAAAAAGCTTTTACTGCGGTTGTAGACCAAAAGTTCAGAGCATTAACAGCTAGAAATCATACGGCTACACATTTGCTTCATCAAGCTTTGCGAACAGTTTTAGGAGCACATGTTGAGCAGAAAGGCTCGTTAGTAAATGCTAATTATTTGCGTTTCGATTTTTCTCATTTTTCAAAATTAAACGAAGAAGAATTAAAGCAAGTTGAAGCTTTGGTAAATGCACGAATTCAAGAGCAGCTTCCGTTAGTAGAGAACAGAAATATTCCTTACCATCAAGCTATTGAAAATGGAGCCATTGCCTTATTTGGCGAAAAATATGGCGATGAAGTGCGAACTATAAACTTTGGAAAATCAACTGAACTCTGTGGTGGTACACACGTACAAAACACGGCTGAATTATGGCATTTTATCATTACCCAAGAAACTTCTGTAGCTTCTGGGATACGCCGAATAGAAGCCATTACTAGCCAAGTGGCAAAAACTTATTTAACCGATAAAGTCAAAGCTTTCGATCAACTCCGAAAAATGCTTAATAATAGTAATGAACCCGAAAAGGTTTTACAGAATTTGCATGACGAGAATTTTCAACTTAAAAAAGAAATAGAAAGCCTTAAAAAAGCACAAGCTAAAAATTTAAAAGGCGATTTAAAAAATGAATTGCAAGAAGTTAACGGAATAAAATTTCTTGCAAAACAAGTAGATTTAGATGCTAATGCAATGAAAGATTTGGCTTTTCAACTTGGTGGTGAAGTAGATAATTTGTTTTTGATTTTTGGTGCCGATGTAAATGGAAAAGCTTTGTTAACTTGCTATATTGATAAAAAACTGGCTAAAAACAAACAGTTAAATGCTGGGCAGATTGTACGCGAATTAGGTAAACACATACAAGGCGGTGGTGGTGGCCAGCCGTTTTTTGCCACCGCAGGGGGTAAAAATCCAGACGGAATTGCAAAAGCGCTTCAAGCAGCAGAAAACTTTATAAAATAGCATGAAATTATCTACTCCCATATTAGTAAAGTCGCCAGATTTAAAACTGAATTATGGGAGTCAGTTTTTTAATATCGGTTCTTGCTTTGCAAATAATCTTGCGAATAAGCTAAGTTACTTTGGATTTAAAACGCAACAGAATCCTGTTGGAATTTTGTTTCACCCTTTTGCTATTGAACAATTCTGTAAATGGCTAGAAGCTGAAGCCATCAATCTAGATTTATTTGTAGAACAAAACAAAGTTTGGAAATCATTGCAAGCACATTCTGTAGTACAGGGAGAAACTCCCGAAGATTTACTTTTCAATTTACAAAAGGCAGTTGTAGAAACTCGAAATTATTTAAAGACAACAGACACTATTTTTATCACTTTCGGTACCGCATTTGTTTATCATCACCTTCCCACCAAAAAATATGTGGCCAATTGCCAAAAACAACATTCTTCTTTATTTAAAAAGGAACTCATTGAGATTAAAGCTTTAGTAGAAGCTATGCAACAAATCATTAAAACGCTTTCTAAATTTAACCAAGCAAACATCTATATTAGCGTTTCTCCTGTTCGGCATATTAAAGATGGGTTAGTAGAAAACAACTTGAGCAAAGCAAATTTGTTGGCTGCGGTACATCATGTTATTGAAAATAATACAAATGTAGATTATTTTCCAGCTTATGAAATTGTAATGGACGAACTACGGGATTATCGATTCTACAATCGCGATTTATTGCATCCTAACGAGTTGGCTATCGACTATGTTTGGGAAAAATTCAGTATTGCTTTTTTTGAAGAAAATGCTCTACAATTGATGCATAAAGTAGGTAAGTATAGAAAATTAAGTGCACATCGACCCTTGCAAGAAAACAAAGCTACTCAATTAGCTCATTTAGCTAAAATCAATGCTTTTAAACAAGATTTATTAGCAGAAGAACCCCATTTGCAACTCGATAAATGACAAATAAAAATGAAATATTAAAAGTAGCTGCGCAGCTCATACGCGAAAAAGGATATGTTGGTTTAAGCATGCGCGATTTAGCGAAGGCAATTGGCGTAAGAGCTTCTTCTTTGTACAATCATATTCCATCTAAACAAGCTATACTTAATGAAATAATTCTTCATTTAGCTGAAGAATTTACTTCTCAAATTAAAAATGTTGCTACAGAGCAAATTTCAAGCCTAACCAAACTAGAGCAAATTATAGAACATCATGTAGATTTAAGTTTGCACTCTCCCAATCAATTAGCTTTGCTAAATAATGAATGGATGCATTTAGAAGGCCAAGCATTGGTTAATTTTAAAACTAAGCGGAATCAATATGAAGAAAGTCTTCGCCAAATTATCAATGCTGGAAAATCTACCAAGGAGTTAAAACCACTTCATACAGAACTCGTTTTGTTTTCTATGCTTTCTACCTTAAGAAATCTAAATCTATGGATTAAAAAGCGTGGTTCAATTCCATCAAAACAACTCAAAAAAGAACTCAGTCAAGTATTACTTAGCGGTATAGCTTAATATCGGATTAGTTAAAAATTTTTAATATCCGATAATAAGACGTACTTTTGTGGCATGTGGGAAATAAATTTGTCATACCGAGAAAAGTTACAACCCAGCTTTAATAGGCTTTACGAGAAGCGAGACCTGCTTCACGAAGCAAGACCATTGCCACAAATTGCCTTGCAAAAAATACAAGAAGCTTTATCAGTAGAGTGGACTTATAACTCTAATAGCATAGAAGGAAACACACTTACATTGCAAGAAACCCAATTGGTTTTACAAGAAGGTATTACTATAAAAGGTAAATCCTTACGCGAACATTTTGAAGCCAAAAATCACGAATTGGCATTACATCATCTCTATACTTTAGTTCGTGAAGATTACCAATTAAACGCAAGCGATATACTCGATTTGCACCGCTACGTTTTACGAAGCATCGAAGAAGATTATGCAGGAAGACTTCGCACCGGTGGTGTTCGTATTTCTGGAGCTAATTTTGTGCCGCCTAACGCGCGCAAAGTCTCAGATTTGCTCGATGAGCTTATTCAATTTGTGTTAGAAAACCCTTTGCAGCTCAACGATATTGAGTTGGCTACGGTTTTTCATCACAAGTTTGTTTGGATTCATCCTTTTTTCGATGGAAACGGCCGTACTGTTCGTTTAGTCATGAATTTACTTTTGCTTAAAGTGGGTTTTACGCCGGCCATTATTTTAAGTACCGACCGCAAAAAGTATTATTCGGCCTTAAATACTGCCAACAAAGGTAATTACTATAAGCTGAGTTTACTTATGGTACAGGCCTTAGAACGTACCATGAATATTTATATTGGTTCGCTACCCGATAACGATATGGGTTTTATGGAAATTTCTAATTTAGTTCAAGAAGAAAGCTTACCATATGGCCAAGAGTATATTAGTTTATTAGCTAGGCAAGGAAAAATTGATGCCTATAAAGAAGGCAGAAACTGGCTTACTACTGAAGAAGCCGTTTTAAATTATATCCATAATCGGGAAAGAAAAAGAGCATTATAAAAACTTCGCCAAATTTAATTTACAGGAAAGTTAAATTATAATTTGAGTAACTAGATTGTAAGATTACCGAAGACTTTTTTAGCCCCGATAGGAATGAAAAGCCTGTAAAGCTGAAAAGCTTAAATTTTTTGTTGTTGAAAAGCGACCGATAGGAAGCTCTTGAAATAACTTTAAAATTTTGCTTTTTAGCTGCGGACTTGTAAAGGATAGCGGGATTAGCTTCGTAAATAACTCCAAATACTAAATTTAACATCATTTTTTTGAAAGTAAAACTAACAATCGTTAGTTTTGTTTATATAATTACAATTACATGGCTAAATTTTTTCCATTAAAAGTTAATGATGTTTACAAAGAAACGGAGGATTGTTCGGTTGTTTCTTTTGAAATACCAAATCATTTAAAGCAGGAGTTTTCTTACACACCAGGACAGCATTTAACTTTAAAAAAAATAATTAATGGCGAAGATGTAAGAAGATCTTATTCTTTGTGCTCAAGCCCATTAGATAATGAATGGAGAGTAGCTGTGAAGCAAATTTTTGAAGGTAAATTTTCGACTTACATCAACCAAGAATTAAAAAAAGATGAGGTAATTGAAGTGATGCCGCCATCGGGAGATTTTGGAGTTGATGTAGATGAAAAAGCTAGTAAAAACTACTTGTTTTTTGCGGCAGGTAGTGGTATTACACCAGTTTTGTCGATGCTTAAAACGCATTTAGCTAAAGAACCTAATGCAAATTGTAAATTATTCTATTTGAATAAGAACGCAAAATCCATTATTTTTAAGGAAGAAATTGAACAGTTGCGGAATCAGTTTTTTGGTAGATTGGAAATCTTTTATTTTTTAACCCGTGAACAGCGCGACATCGAATTATTGAACGGAAGATTTACACCAGCAAAAATTCAGCAATTAGCTTTGCAAGTTTTTGATGTAGAGGAAGTAAACGATGTATTTATTTGCGGTCCAGAAGAAATGATTTTTATGATTCAGAATGAATTAGTTAATTTAGGTTTACCTAAGAATCATATTCATTTTGAACTTTTTGTTTCGGGTTTAAGTGAAGCAGATAAAAAACGAGCAGAAGCAGCCATGGCCAAACGCAAAGATGGAACCCAAATAACCATTTTAGATGGTGGAAAGGAGTTTCACTTTGCAATGACTAAAGATTATGACAATATTCTAGATGCTGCTTTGGCAGCAGGAGCAGATTTGCCATTTGCTTGTAAAGGTGGAGTTTGTAGCACTTGTAAATGTCAGGTAAAAAAAGGCAATGTAGAGATGAAATTAAATTACGCGCTAGAGAAAGATGAGGTAGCACAAAATTATGTGTTAAGTTGTCAAGCGGTTCCAACTTCGGAAAATCTAGTGGTAGATTTTGATGTGTAAGTTGGTGTTTAGCGTTAACGATGAAGAATTGAGTATTTAGAACAAAAAAAAAGAACAAAGAAGTTAGACTTTGCGTTCTCTGCGACTCTGAGGTGAAATTAGCTATAAGGAATAAAAATACTATCGCTAAAGTAAAAATGGCTTTAATTGATTAACAGAATAGCCATAAGTATTAAAAATTAAGATGAAAAAAATAATTTGCTATGAAAAATAATGAAAATATGAAAGAACAAGAAAAGCAAACTAAAAGTTTAGAAGAAGTATTTGAAGCTAAAATAGCTCGAGATGAAAAAATTGAGCCTAAGGATTGGATGCCAGAAAAATACAGGAAAACGCATATTCGTCAAATTTCTCAGCACGCTCATTCTGAAATTGTAGGTATGCTACCCGAAGGTAATTGGATTACCCGAGCTCCTTCATTAAGAAGAAAAGTTGCTTTATTGGCTAAAGTTCAAGATGAAGCTGGTCATGGATTATACTTGTATTCAGCTTGTGAAACTTTAGGGATTTCTAGAGAAGAAATGTATGAGCAATTGCATTCTGGAAAGGCTAAATATTCTAGTATTTTTAATTATCCAACGCTAACTTGGGCCGATATGGGAGCCATTGGTTGGTTGGTAGATGGAGCAGCAATTATTAATCAGGTGCCACTTTGTAATACCTCGTTTGGACCTTACGCCCGAGCTATGGTGAGAGTTTGTAAGGAAGAAAGTTTTCATCAACGTCAAGGTTATGAAATTATGATGACACTTTGCAATGGAACTCAAGAACAAAAAGAAATGGCGCAAGACGCTTTAAATCGATGGTGGTGGCCATCTTTAATGATGCTTGGTCCAACAGACGATGAGTCTACGCACACCGAACAATCCATGAAATGGAAACTGAAACGAAAAACTAACGATGAGTTACGTCAGCAATTTATCGACCAAACCGTACCACAAGCTGATATTTTAGGCTTGACTATTCCTGATGCTGATTTAAAATACAATAATGATACGGGGCATTATGACTTTGGTGAAATTGATTGGGAAGAGTTTTGGCAAGTTGTAAAAGGTCATGGTATGTGTAACAAAGAGCGTATTTCGGCTAGAAAAAATGCTTGGGAAAATGGTAAATGGGTTCGCGATGCAGCTGTTGCTTATGCTGAAAAACAAGCTGAAAAACAAGCTGTGAAAAAAGCAGTGTAATTTATTTGCTTAATAAATCTATAAATTAAAAATTATGAATAAAGACTGGCCTTTATGGGAAGTATTTGTAAGAAGTAAAAACGGATTAGAACATCGCCATTTTGGAAGTTTGCGTGCAGCAGATGCAGAAATGGCAATTAATAATGCTCGAGATGTTTACACTAGAAGAAGTGAAGGCGTTAGTATTTGGGTGGTTGAATCGAAAAATATTACTGCATCTAATCCAGAACATAATGGTGAATTGTTTGAACCAGCAGCAGATAAAGCTTATCGTCATCCTACGTTTTACGATTTACCAGACGATATAGAACACATGTAATTTTAGCTAATTTTTAGCCTTATGACAAACGAAAATTTAATTCAATATATATACAGCATAGCCGATAATTCTTTAATTCTCGGTCAGCGATTAGGCGAACTTTGCGGACATGGTCCTACTTTAGAAACGGATATAGCTATAACGAACATCGCCTTAGATTTATTGGGGCAAACACGAAGTTACTACCAATATGTTGCCGAACTTAGTAAAGAAGACTTAACCGAAGATGATGTAGCTTTTTTAAGAAAAGAACGCGAGTATAAAAATGTATTATTGGTTGAGCAACCTAATACTGACTTTGCATATATTATAGCTCGACAGTACTTTTTTGATGTGTATCATTTTCTTTTATTAGAAAAAATGATGGATTCTAAAAATGTAAACTTACAGGCTATTGCCAAAAAAAGTATGAAGGAAGTTGCTTATCATAAACGTTTTTCGGGAGATTGGTTGAAACGACTAGGCGACGGGACCGAAGAAAGTCATCAAAAAATGCAACAAGCAGTAAAGGATTTATGGGTCTACACCGACGAATTATTTCATATGAATGAAGACGATGAAATTGTTACAAAAGCTGGTTTTGGAATAGATAATGCAGCATTAAAAGATGCCTATTACCAAGAGATTGAAGCTTTGTTAAAAGAATCGACTATTGAAATACCAACTACATCGTATTTTCAAAAAGGTGGTAAAAAAGGAATTCATACGGAGCATATGGGATACATTTTAGCAGATATGCAATACATGCAACGAACCTATCCAGATATGAAGTGGTAAGATTTAGTTTTCAAGAAAATTCTTAACTTTATAAAAATTAAGATGATGAAGTATAAAAAATATATAGAAGTTGACACTAGTAAAAGATTTGGAAAACCAATTTTAATTGGCACAAGAATTTCTGTTTATGATGTTCTAAATTGGTTAGCAAATGGAATGTGCCAATCTGAAATTTCAGCTGATTTTCCTGAGTTGAATCAAAAATTGATTAGCGCCTGCTTATTTTACGCTGCAGAAAAAGAAAACAGAACAAGAGTTGCTTAATGAAACTCTTATTTGATCAAAATATTTCTTTTAGAATTTAAAAGCTACTAGAAAACGATTTTCATTTTTGTGAACAAGTAAGAACTCTGGGTTTAGATAATGAAAGCGATTTCGCAATTTGGACTTTTGCCAAAGAGAATAATCATACCATTTTTACTTTTGATGCGGATTTTTTTGATGTTTCTAATATTAATTGACATCCACCTAAAATAATTTGGCTGAAAACTGGAAATTTAATTACAAAAAACATTGCCAAATTACTCGTTAAAAACAGTAATTTGATTAAAGAATTTGTCTGTGATAAAGCTTATAAAGAGCTGAGCTTTCTTCAATTGAACCATTAGCTAAAAAATAAATGAACACAATACAAAACATTGACCATAAATTATATTCAATTTTAAAATCAGTTCCTGATCCTGAAATACCAGTTCTTTCAATAATTGATTTAGGTGTTGTGCGTTCTGCTGTATTACTTGATAATGATAAAGTGAAAGTAGAAATTACACCAACCTACAGCGGTTGCCCTGCCATGGATGTAATTGGAGACGATGTAAAAAAAGCATTGTTAAATAATGGCTATGTGCCCGAAGTGAAACTTATTTTATCTCCAGCTTGGACAACCGATTGGATGACCGATGAAGGGAAAACAGCTTTAAAAGAATACGGTATTGCACCACCTACAGATGCTGAAACCGATAAGCAAGCTTTGCTTGGAAATAAGCAAGTCATTGCTTGCCCACAATGCGAATCTAAAAACACTAAACTCGTTAGTCAGTTTGCTTCAACTGCTTGTAAAGCTATGTTTAAATGTCAAGATTGCGAAGAAACATTTGATTACTTTAAGTGTTTGATTTAAAGTAAAACCTTCTTTTTAACGGAGTATTATTTTCAGTTTAAACAATACTTTTTCAATCATTCTCAATTGCAAGTTTTTATTTAATTTTACCATTCAATTTTAATTTGCATTAATGAATTCTCCAATTGTTTTCAATAACGGTAAAAATCCCAAGTGGAAATATTATTTAGAGCAGTACAGTCTTCGCTTATTGCCCAATTTTATATACCGTAATCGAACTAAAAAACTTTTGGAAAATGTAAGTTCTCGCAAAGATTACCCACAATTAATGCAACGCGTTAATTATTATAACAAATTAGAAGAAAAAACTGCTTTAAAAAATCCGGTTTCCATAGCCGATTTCAAATTAAAAGACATCGACCAAAAAGTTTATTTTTTTGATGCTTACCAAACTTTACGTGGATTTCCAGAACATTACCAATTTTGTCATGAATTTGGCGATGTGGTGCACATTCCAGAAACCCCTTCCATTTTAAAAAGTCGCCCGATTAGCGATGATAACCAAAATTCAGTAGTACTTAAATTAAATCGCGTACGTCATTTTGTGTATATCAAAAAAGATCAATCCTTTCAGCAAAAGAAAAACAAATTGGTGTTTCGGGGCAAAGTTACCTACAAAGAGCAACGCCGTAAGTTTTTTGAAATGTACTTCAAGCATCCTATGTGCGATTTGGGTGATACCCAGCAAAAAAAAATCAATCCAGACGAATGGAAGGTAAAAAAAACCAGCATTCATTATTTGTTACAATACAAATTTATCTTAGCCATCGAAGGTATCGATGTGGCGAGTAATCTTAAATGGGTGATGTCTTCAAACTCATTAGCCGTTATGCCTAAACCTAGTTTCGAAACCTGGTTTATGGAAGCTAAACTCATTCCCAATTACCATTATGTAGAAATAAAACCCGATTTTTCCGATGTAGAAGAACGTTTAAATTACTATATCGAACACGAAGATGAAGCTTTACAAATCATTAAAAATGCAAATGAATATGTAAAGCAATTTCAAGATAAAGAGCGGGAAGAACTTATTTCACTTTTAGTAATGCAGAAGTATTTTAAAATGACGAATTAGAATCCTGCTAAAAATTTGGCGGTTACCCCGTTTACAAAATTCGTTAGTTATAGCATTATTTATCATATCGGGGTCGGGCCTGCCTTCCAAGGAACTCAGGCAGGCTTTCGTCAGTCGCTTTCCTTTGCCTTGTTTTGGCAAAGCAAGAGCTCCAACAAAGCCTCCATCCCTAACCGAAATTGGAACTTTAATTTAAATTCTCAATTAAACTTTTACAGCCGTTCCCGAAGCGGTAACCATCAACATTCCGTTAGCTTTACCAAGTGTTTCATAGTCTAAGTCTACACCTACAATGGCGTTAGCTCCTAAATTTGCTGCTTTCTGTTCCATTTCTCGTAAAGCGGTTTCTTTAGCTTCCCGCAACACTTTTTCGTAAGAAGATGAGCGTCCACCTACCAAATCGGTTATACTAGCAAACAAATCTTTAAAAAGGTTGGCGCCAATAATGGTTTCTCCGGTTACAATACCTAAATATGCATTAATTTGTTTTCCTTCAATTGTATTTGTGGTTGTAATGATCATGATTGTTTATTTGGATTATACGTATAAAATTTTTCAAAAATGTTACAAATTAATAAGTCAATTTAATTTCCTTTTTTATAAAATCTAAGGTTTCAGCTAAATCTAAACTAAACTTCAAAGGCAACAAATCGCTTTCTATTTTTCCTTTTTTTATACAGGAATTTACTTCTTCAATTTCATGAATATATCCATTACCTTGGTATGGCAGCTCAATTTTTTCAGTAGAGTTTCTATTTTCATCGTAAATCTCCATCAATTCACATTGGTGAAAGCGGCTGTGTAACTTTATACTTCCTTTTGTTCCAAATAGTTCGGCTTCACTTGGCGTTGTGTTTTCAAATGTAGATTTTAAGTTTGCTTTTCCGCCAGTTGCATAATTAAAAAGCATGTGGCAAGAAGCATCAACCTGAGTTGGTGCTTTTCTAGCTAGGGCAATTATATCATTTGGTTTTCCTAAACACAATAAGCTCAAAAAAACAGGATAAATACCGATATCTAGTAAAGAACCACCGCCTAAAGCTTTATTAAAAAGTCTACTGTTTTCATCGTATTTAGGTTTAAAACCAAAGTCAGCTTCAACTGAAATGAGCCTGCCAATTTTGCTTTTCTGTAAAAGTTCAAGCAACTTTTTAGTAGATGGCATAAATCGTGTCCAAATACCTTCCATTAAAAAGCAATTTTGCGCTTTAGCTTCATTAATTAATGTTTGAGTTTGATTTAAATTTAGACACATAGGTTTTTCACATAAAACGTGTTTTTTAGCTTGTAAGCATTTCATAGCCCATTCAAAATGAAATGCGTGTGGCGTGGCAATATAAATAATGTTAACTTCTTTGTCTTCAATTAATTTAGTATAACTAGCATATGCCTTTTTTGCTTGAAACTGATAGGCAAATTGATTGGCTTTTTCTTGCGATCGAGAAGCTACTGCATAAAGTTGGCAAGCTTCAACTCCTACTAAATCTTCAGCAAAAACTTGAGCCATTTTCCCTAAACCGATAATTCCCCAATTTAGTTTTTTCATCTTTCAATTAATTTACGCCTTTAGCATCGAGCTTTATTTTGTAGATAGATGTTCGAGCTGTAATAAACAACTCATCCAGATTTTTTCCACCAAAACATACATTCGATGGTTGCTGAGGTAAAGCAATAGAATAAAATAAATCTCCATTTTTATTGAATACATCAATGGCTTTTTTATCGGTTGTTGTCAAATAAATACTTCCGTTTTGATCGATGGTCATGCCGTCGCCACCTAGGTTTGTAAATAAAGTTTTATTCGATAAGCTTCCGTTTTCTTGAATTGTATAGCTAAATGTTTTATCGTCGCCATGATCTGTAACGTATAAGGTTTTTCCATTGGGTGTTCCAATTAATCCGTTAGGTTTTACCAAATCTGTAATAACCTGTATTGTTTCGTTTTCAGAATTTACATAATACACATGCATTCCACCTTGATGCAAAGCTGGATTTTCGTTGTATTCGGGGTCAGTAAAATAAGCACCACCTTTGGCATCTGGCCAAATATCATTGGGTTGATTAAAGCGTTTTCCTTGATATTTTGAAGCCACAACTTCATAATTGGCATCTGGACTAATTCTAGTTATTCTTCCTTCCCAGCCTTCACATATGAATAAATTTTGATTTTCATCAAAAAACAAGCCGTTAGCACCACCAGACTCTTCTCTAAATAGTTCCATTTCTCCATTTACCGTCCATATCCAAATTTTTGCTTCAGGAATATCTGTGAAATATACATTTCCTTCAGCGTCAACCGCAGGTCCTTCGGTAAATTTAAAATTGTTGGCGAGTTCCTCAACGTTGTAATTCATTTTAACTTCAACAGATTCGGGCTGTTCTTTGTTTTGATTTCCATTTTCAGACATGTCTTTAGTTTTATTTTGGCATGATAAAAAAGAGATAGCAAACAGTAGAATTAGATATTTTCTCATGTAATTAGGTTTTAGATATAGGTTTAGGTAAAATTACAACATTTTGGCTCCTTGGTAGAAATATGATTTTAAATGAATTAGACTAAAACAATTTCCACATCACCCCGAATTGTGGGAAACTGATGAAATTATCTAAGCTATTATTAAATTGAACTCCTTCATCATATCCAAAAAAGTTATTTTCGGAATTGGTATAAGTTACTAAATCGAAAAATTTAGCATAAAATATCCAATCAGGACTAATCATAAAATTCAAGTTGAGATGCAAGCCACTTTTGAAATAAGTGTGGTATGTATTGCTAACTTCGATGTTTGAAGAAGTAAATTTATTTTCTAAATAATGAATTCCAAAATCGATTTCACTACTGATATATAAGATGTTTTTTACATTAAGAAAATAGTATTCTCCTTGTAAGCCTGTAAAGTAATTATTTTTGTTTTGCTGAAAGTCGATTTGTTTGTTTTCAAATTCATCTAAAGCCAAACCCAGATGAAAACCAACAGAAAGCTGATCTTGTATAAAAACTTGAAATTTTGGTTGAAAAATAAATCCAAAGCTTCTGCGATTTTCGTCTGTTAATAAAAAAGGATCTTCAAAATCGGCTAAATTTGAATTCATTAAACTTAATCCAAGATTAAGGTCTAGCCAATGCGTTCCTTTTTCAACAAGATAAGAACTGTTATTCAGTTGATTATTGTTTGTATTTTGAGCAATTAAGGAAAAACTTAACAAACTAAAAATACTAGCAAAAAAGGTATATTTAATAGAATTAATGCTCATTGTATATTTTTTTACAATTTAATGTATTGTGAAGATTTATCTTCAATTTTAAATTTAAAATTTTGCTAAATAGGTTTATCAAGATTAGTATATTTAATGCTCAAAACAAAAATTAGAATGGAGAAGAGTATTTTAACGCAGATCGAAGGTAAAGTAGCTTATATTAAGTTTAACCGACCTAAAAAATTTAATAGTTTTAATCGCGAAATGGCTTTGTTGTTTCAAGACGAGTTAAAAGCTTGCGCAGAAAATAAGGCGGTTCGAGCCGTGGTTTTAACCGGAGAAGGCAAGGCTTTTTGTGCAGGTCAAGATTTACAAGAAGTAACCGACCCAGAATTAAATCCAGGGTTTAAAAAGATATTAGAAGAACATTACAATCCGATTGTAGCTTTAATTCGCTCGCTTCCCAAGCCAGTAATTGCGGCTGTAAATGGTGTAGCAGCTGGTGCAGGTGCTAATTTAGCTTTGGCTTGCGATTTGGTAGTGGCTAACGAAAAGGCCAGTTTTATTCAAGCTTTTAGCAAAATAGGATTAATACCCGATTCGGGCGGAACTTTTTTCTTACCACGCTTAGTCGGATTTCAACGCGCTTTAGGTTTGGCCATGTTAGGCGACAAAGTAGATGCTATTGAAGCGGAACGCATGGGAATGATTTACACCTATTTTTCGTCTGAAACTTTTGAAGATGAAGTGCAAAAATTGGCAACAAAACTCGCTAACATGCCTACTCAGGCTTTAGCCCATATTAAATCTGCTTATAATGAATCTATGCATAATTCATTAGCAAATCAATTGGCATTAGAATCTAAGTTACAAATCGCATCCGCTCAAACCCAGGATTATAAGGAAGGTGTTGCAGCTTTTATGGAGAAGCGTAAACCTGAGTTTAAAGGGGAGTAGGAAATTCATTAGGCTTAATTCAATATTTAATTTATTGAAACAAATTATTAATGGGTTGTAAAAAAGATTCAGTTGTAATTTAATTCATTGCGTATTAAACTTAAATTGTATATTTACCTTGATTAAAATTTTAGTTATGAGCACCTTAAAAATCCGCGAAGAACTTTATAAATATATTGAAATAGGCGATAAAAGTTTTTTAGAAGCTCTTTATAAATCAGCAAATTCATATATTGAACAAAAGAAATTGGATATGATGATTGATGAAGGTGAAGAAGATATTCTAGCAGGCAGGACTTATTCAATAGAAGAAGCTAAGGAAATATTAGATCATTGGGAAGAATAGTCAAGCCTGTAGAATTAACCAAAAGAGCTTTAAAAGATTTAAAAAAAGTATAGCGATTTAATAAAAATCTACATGGTGATATTAAAGCTTAAGAAATCTTAGATGATATTTTTGATCAACTTGAAATTTTAGAAAACCCTAAAATCAATCTCACGAAAATGGGTGCTTTAGATGATAACTTTTCTCATCTGAAACATGAATATAGAAAATTGATTATTCAACATTGCAAAATCACTTATCGAGAAGGAAACTCTAAAATTTACGTTATAAGAATTTTTGATACACGTCAAAACCCTAATAAAAATAAATAAACAACAATAATTTAAGATCTTTTTGTTTTTCCATATCAAATTTAAAAAATATGGCCGAAGCTGAAATGAATAAAATAAAACTAGAAATCATTCAATTTATTCTGAATTGTGATGATGAAGCAGTTTTATCAAAATTTGAAAATGTTTTAAAAGAAGTAACAAATAAGAAGTAAAAAGAACACTAACTTCAAGAATCCCGTCTTGAGAAAAGTTGACAGGTTCAGCACAGGCTTCTCGTCTATCCGCAAGTCTCAATAAATTATATTATAATAAAAAAAGCCCTTCAACTTCATGAAGAGCTTTTAACTAAGTGCGGGCGGAGAGACTCCCTTCGGCAAGCTCAGGATAAACTTCTCGTCTCTTCGCAAGTCTCAATAAATTTTATTATATAAAAAAAGCCCTTCAACTTCATGAAGAGCTTTTAATTAAGTGCGGGCGGAGAGACTCGAACTCTCACACCTCGCGGCACTAGATCCTAAGTCTAGCGTGTCTACCAATTCCACCACGCCCGCATTTTCAATACAAATCGCAAGTTGATTTTTGCGAGTGCAAATATATATAAAGAAAAGAATTTAAAAGAATTTCATGATATAAAAAATTTGATATTTTGTATATTTCAAGCATAAATCAAATTTTATGCAATCACCCAGAAATTATATTGAAGAAAACAAACAAGGTTTTATCAACGAATTGATTGACTTACTTAAAATTCCATCGGTTTCAGCCGATCCACACTACAAAAAAGAAGTACTGTTAACTGCCGAAGAAGTACAAAAACGACTTCAAGAAGCAGGATGCGATACGGTTGAAATCTGTGAAACTCCAGGTTATCCTATTGTCTATGGCGAAAAGATAATCGATAAAAACTTACCAACTGTGCTCGTTTATGGTCATTACGATGTGCAACCGCCAGATCCCATCGATTTATGGAATTCGCCACCATTCGAACCGGTGATTCAAAAAACAGAATTGCATCCCGAAGGTGCGATTTTTGCCCGTGGAGCTTGCGACGATAAAGGGCAAATGTACATGCACGTAAAAGCTATGGAATTCATGACTAAAAACAATGTGCTCCCTTGTAACGTTAAATTCATGATCGAAGGCGAAGAAGAAGTTGGCAGCGAAAGTTTAGAATGGTTTTTAAGTCGTAACCAAGAGAAATTAAGCAACGATGTTATTCTCATTTCCGACACCGGAATGATTAGCAAAGATGCACCTTCCATAACCACAGGTTTGCGTGGTTTAAGCTATATAGAAGTAGAAGTTACTGGTCCTAATCGTGATTTGCATTCCGGATTGTACGGTGGAGCAGTGGCCAATCCGATAAACATTCTCACACAAATGATTGCCCAACTAACCGACGAAAATAACCACATCACCATTCCCGGATTTTACGATCAAGTAGAAGATTTAAGCCAAGAAGAACGTTCAAGAATGGCAGAAGCGCCGTTCAATTTAGAAAATTATAAAAAATCAATCGGTATTAGCAATATCCATGGCGAAGCCACTTATACTACTAACGAACGCAATTCCATTCGTCCAACCTTAGATGTCAACGGAATTTGGGGCGGTTACACTGGCGAAGGTGCAAAAACCGTAATTCCGAGTAAAGCCTATGCCAAAATTTCCATGCGATTAGTACCCAACCAAGATTGGAAAGAAATTACCCAACTCTTTAAAAAACACTTCGAAAGTTTAGCGCCCGATAGTGTAAAAGTAGAAGTAAAACCCCATCATGGCGGACAAGCCTACGTTACGCCCATCGACGGAATTGAATACCAAGCCGCCGATAAAGCTTTTCAGGAAACCTTTGGTAAATCGGCCATTCCACAGCGCAGTGGTGGTAGTATCCCCATCGTTTCTATGTTCGAGAAAAATTTGGGCAGCAAAACCATACTTATGGGATTTGGCTTAGATACCGATGCCATTCACAGTCCCAACGAACATTTTGGCATTTGGAATTACTTAAAAGGCATCGAAACCATTCCGTATTTTTATAAACATTTTACAGATTTATTCCAAAAGAATAAGTAAGATTTGAGCGTTGCGCCAACTAAAGCTTGGCGCCAGGCTATACATTACAATCCGTTGTGTAAAAGCCAAAAAAATAAATAACTTTGGGCAAGAGCTTCTATCGTCGCTTTGCCTAAAGTTATTTTTTAAGACTTTTTCTTTACGGGATTTTCATTCCTATCCCTAACGCACAACTAAATTATGGAAGTGAAAACAATTGATTATCAAGTTAATATATACACTTAAATTAATTTTTTAATAGTAAAAAGCTTGTCTGTTATGTTTTTTTTTTTTGCTATGTAATGCTAACCAAAAAAAATTGTCAATCTTCTTATAATTAATTTAAAAAAGAGACTGCTCCTACAAGGTAGAAGCAGTCACCAATTTTAGACATGAAAAACCACATCCTTTCAGAATTACAAAGATAAGTTTTTCATGAGACATTTACTAAGTTGTATGTACAATAATATACTACTTGTGTGCATGTTTTCCGTCTCGCGCATAACGAAAGTGGCGACTTAAAATGCGCAAACTTTTCGGTTAAACTTTAATTTTCTAAAAATACAAAAATCTCTCGTTTCAGCATTAAATACGCCATTTTTGTTATGCGCTGTTACCCTTTGTTATTTTTTCACGAGTTGATAATTATTCACTAAAACCGAAGCTGAAATTTGAAGTATTCGTTCCAATTCTCTTATCATTTCAACAGTCAATTTCTTTTTCCGATTTAAGATTTCAGATACTCGGCTCTTTCCGCCAATTACACCAACTAAATCCTTTTGACGCATATTCAGTTCTTCCATTCGGATTTTTATCGCTTCAATCGGATCAGGAGATTCAATTGGGTAATGTTCATTTTCGTAGTTCTCAATCATTAAAGAGAGAATCTCAGCTTCATCACCTTCCTTTGTATCAGTAGGAGCATCAAAAATTACTTCTAAACGGTCAAGAGCGTTTCGGTAATCTGTTTCGTTTTTAATAGGTCTTAAATTCATAATCAATTGTATTTAAATCGTGTCAGCGTTTATTTTATCATATTCAGGGTGAGTTCCGATAAATCGAATAAATGCCCATTGTTTTTCGTAATTAAATTTGACTACAAGTCGGTAGGAGTTTCCTCTTATGTTGAAAACAACTCGACCATTTTTAAGAATGCTTGCTGAAACATAAGTTTGCTTAACATCGTTTGGAGAAAACCATTTGGAGCTTTTTGCCGTATCATACCAAGTTTTCAAATACTGTTCGGAATCAGCGTGTTTTTCCCAAAATTCTCTAAGTGTACTTTTCGCAATTATTCGTTTCATCAGTCAAATTATAGAACAAATATACAATAAGTTCTCAAATATTGAACTGAAGCGGATTTTTTTTATAATAAAGGGTAACAACTTTTAAAAAGGGATATTTAATTTTTGGACTGAGTTTAATGGGTGCAATTTTCTTTACAAACACGAGTAATGCAATTGACAATTCATATTATGGAGACTGTGAACACGTTTTTACATTCCGATATAATCAGGCTGTTTTAGGTGGAATGGACCATGCCATGGCTAAAAGATCTGCACAGATTTTTTATGACTTGTGTATGATGGATTAATTCATTAAATTATAGCCAAATAACTTACCCAATTATTATGAAGCTAATTGGGTAAGCTTATTATTTAATTACAATGAACATTTACAAGTATCTACTTATTCTTATTGTCTGTTTTACAGGATATACTCAAAGAAGTGGTGAAGTAACTTATGGCGTAAAAGTTAAAGTGAATGATTCTATACCAAGTGAAAAAACACCTTGGCAAGAATCTGTACAAAAACTAGCTGATGTAGTTGATTTTAAATTGCTTTTCACAGAAGACCTTGCCTATTTTGAAATTTTAAATAACAAACAATACGAGCAAGTGCTAAGTTCTTTTCAAACAAATCATCCAAGGATAAAAAGTTCAACTTATTTACCTGCATTGTACTTTAAGTATGAAGGACAGATTTGGCAAAAAAAAATAGCTAATTATCGTTTTATACCTAAAAAAATGAATATTGATAATTGTATCCGAAAGGAGCCAATGCCTAGCAATTGGGTAATTACAGATGAAAGTCAAGAAGTTTTAGGTTATACTTGTAAAAAAGCTAACTTAATGACTAGTTTTTTTCATAAAGATGAAATGAAAAGATATCACATACGAGTAAGTGTATGGTTTACAGAAGAAATACCTTATAGTTACGGACCTAATAATTTTAATGGTTTACCAGGTTTAGTTTTAAAATATGAAGATATTTACTTCGATTATGTAGCTAAAAAAATTAGCTTAAAAAAAGTACAAATACCGAAGATGCCTGATAATTATCTTACCTATACATCAGAAGAATATAGAGAATTGTGGGAAAAAGAAATGAAGAACTTCTAAAAAAAATAATATGAAGAACGCACTTTTTATTATAACCAGCTTTTGCTTTTTGTATGCTACATTTAGCAATGCACAAGCACATGGAGTTGCAACTTACTCTGTTTCTGTTGTAGAAAATGAAGATGACATTATACAACAGCAAATGAAATCTATTGCCCCAGATATTTTAGATTATGTTAGCGATTTAAGTTTTCAACTTTATTTTAAAAATAAAAAATCTTATTTCAGCTTAGAAGACAAATTGTATAGAAATCAAATTATTGCTGACGCAGCGAGTCTAATTGCCCATTACGCAAATCCAATTGTAAAAATAGCAGATAAAACATATTATCAAAATGCAAGAAATAGTTTTGAAAATCCTAATAAATGGGTATCTTCAGAAATAAAAAACAACTGGGAAATTACACAAGAAACTAAACTAATCAATAATTATACACCTGAGTTCGATTAATATTTTTGAAGGTTTTATTGCATAAAAAAAGAAATAGCTTTATATTTAAAGTGTTGAAATTCAAATATATAAAAGCTATTTCTTATGTTATCTTACAGCAAAATTACTGATATTTTTTGTCTTGTCGATGAGTTCACTCAACAATTTAC
>NZ_BMGL01000012.1 GCF_014640175.1 Psychroflexus salis
TGCGCCGATGGTACTGCAATTATGTGGGAGAGTAGGTCGCCGCCTTCCTTATACTAAAAGTCCTTTATCTATAAAAATAAAGGACTTTTTTGTTTGTAGTAATATTAAATTAAAGTATCTGTAATTTAAACTTACTCATTACCGTTTATATAATTTTCCAGATATTTATAATGTGGTGTTAATTTCCCATTTTCAGTCATTTTTGCTCTATTTAAAATACCATCTTCATCATTATTAAAAAATGCAGGAATAACATGTTTTGCAAACATTTCTCCAAAGCCTTCACTTGCGTCTTTAGGTAGTTCACAGGGTAGATTGTCGACTGCCATTACGGCAATTGAATTAGGGTTGCCTACTTCAACTTCTTTTTCTGAAATCGGATGGTAAGCATAAAACGGATCTGAAATGGTTGAAGCTCGAATAGTTGAAGCTACTGGTCCATCAATATCACAACTGATGTCTGCAACTATTTTTATTTTAAAGTCTTTGTCTTTTGCATCATCCCTAGTAAATAAATAAGGAGCAGCATCTCCATAAAAATGTCCTGCAATAAAATAATCAGTTACTTTTGCAAAACGCATAAAATTAGATTCGTAATTGGATGGATCTTTAAAAAATTCTCTTTTATTTCCTGCTTTTTCATTTTTTTGTTTATTGTAATCTAGAACATCAATATTTACATAAATAGGTTCATTAAACTCTTTAGATAAATAATCAACTACGCTTACTTTTTTTATTTTTAAATGTTCCAGTATTTCTTTGGCCCCTTTAGCTACTTTACCTAGACCAGTAAGGCAAATTTTTATATTTGGAATCTTTATTTTATTTAATTCTGTTTTTGCTTCTTCCAAATCAGCTAAGTTTTCTACTTTAGGTAGGTTATATAAATTATCATGGATGCCGAGTAATCTAAACCCATTATATGCGCCTACTAAACCAGCATATCTACCAAAACCAATTAATCTAGTGCCATTTTCTTTAATAATCACTTCGTGGTCGTAAAGCTCTATGTTATTTTCTACTATAGCTTTTAATAAATTACGGTTGTAGATTTGTTTTTTAATTGTGTGTGAAAAGAAAAAATATTTTTTATTTGGTATTAAAGCGTCTATAGGTACTTCTTTCACTCCAAGAAGTACATCGCATTGCTCCATATTTTGACTTACTTTTATATTATTGTTTTTATATTGCTGATCAGAGAAAATTCTAATATCTGATGGCTCAACAATAAATTCAGCTTCAGGAAATTTTTTTTGAAGTTCATTTATTTTTTTTGGTGAAAAAACTACTCTTCGATCTGGTGGATTTTTTCTTTCTTTTATTATTCCGAATTTCATATAAAGAATTTAAGATGAATTTAGTTTCAAATATAGTTGAATTCTCTATTTTTGCAAGATGATTGGAAGATTGAATTTATCTAATATTTCAAATATTCGATTTAATTTCTTTTTTTTGCGTTAAGGGTTGCAGCGCCATATTTTTTGTGTTTTTTTTAAATGGCACAAAAAGACCTGCCTGCAGGAAGTTAGGTATGTTATCAATCCTATCTTGTGGAAATCATGGTAAGACTTTTACAACAAAAATATTTTACTGTTTTTTAAATAACTATTATAGTTGATTGTTTATTTCACAAGAACGCCAAAAAAAATAGTTCATTGAAATAAATTTATTCTTAATCACACTTGGGGTCGATTTGGTTTTGACAGCAAGGACAATTAAAGGGTAAGCACGTCGAGCGCTGGGATACAGCTCGTAAATCTCATATTTCACACTTTTTTAAACGGCGAGAATAACTACGCCATGGCTGCATAATCCGAATTACAGTAGGATTGCTTAGCCACTACAAGGTAGTGGGCCATGATGTCTCGTAAAGGCCTTGATTTACGGCATTTACACTAGAGGCACCGATAAAGTAAATATAGTTTGTGTAGGGTCTTGATGCACAAGTGAAATTTAATTGAGAATAAGGTTTATGTAGGTTGTTTTTGGCCAGTATAAACTCGAAAATTTAAGTAAAAACTAAACGTGTAGAAAACTGTTTGATTGCTTGTTTGGACGGGAGTTCGAGTCTCCCCGACTCCACTATTAAAAACCTTAATATACTTTATGTGAGTGTATTAAGGTTTTTTTTGTCGTATAGTACAATTTATGTATTACGTTTAAGATTAAGTCATATTTAAGGCTTATTACACCAAATAAAAAAAGTTGTTTTTAAAGCTTCATTTCGTACATTTAATGCATAGACAAAAAAAGCCAAACTAATTAAAGTTTGACTTTTAAGTTGATCCAAATTTGGATGTTTATTTGTGATTTTTTATAAAATGTTACTTTTACATTTTTTTACAGTATTATTATATCTTCATTTATTATCATTAGTAAATTGATTGTTAAATCTATTTTGGAGTGTAGACAGCCAAAGGAATAATCATTTCTTCCAAGGAAATACCACCATGTTGAAATGAGTTTTTATAGTAGTTAGCGTAATAATTGTAATTATTAGGATAAGCTAAAAAATAATCACCTTTTGCAAAAATGTACGAACTACTCATGTTAATTGATGGTAAGTGTATTTTTTTAGGGTCTTTTACTGCAAATACATCTCTTTCGTTATAAGTTAAGCTTTTCCCTGTTTTATATCGCAGGTTTAAACTTGTATTTTTATCGCCGATTACTTTTGTAGGGGTATTTACATTTATAGTCCCATGATCTGTAGTTAAAATCAATTTAAAATTCATTTGCTTGGCTTGTTGAATAATATCTAGCAATGCAGAGTTTTTAAACCAACTCAAACTAAGGGATCTGTAGGATTTGTCGTCTCCTGCAAGTTCTTTAATTACTTGCATTTCAGTTTTTGCATGCGAAAGCATATCTACAAAATTATAAACTACTACTGATAAATCTAGACTTTTTTGCGATCTAAAACTTTCAGCTAATTTTTTGCCTTTTTGCAGGCTAGTTATTTTATGATATTCATAATTTATGTCCTTACCTAAACGTTTTAATTGTGCAGCTAAAAATTCATTTTCAAATTGATTTTTTCCGCCTTCATCTGTATCATTTAACCAATAATCTGGATATAATTTTTCCATTTCAGATGGCATTAAGCCAGCAAAAAATGCATTTCTAGCATATTGTGTAGCAGTAGGTAAGATGCTATAATACGTATGTTCTTTTTTAGATTTGTAATACGTTTGAATTACATCTTCAAAAACTTTAAACTGGTCGTATCGCAAATTGTCAATTACGACCAATAAGGTTGGTTGTTCTTTGGTTATTTCTGGTAGCACAAAACGTTTAAAAGCTGTATGAGATAGTATAGGAGCTTCATTCTCTTGGCTAAACCAATTTTGATAATTATTTTCTATGAATTTAAAAAATTCATTATTAGCTTCTGTTTTTTGTTGTTCAAGAATCTCTAGCATACCTGTGTTTTCTACATCTTCAAGCTGCAACTCCCAATAAATTAATTTTTTATACAGCTCAGACCAATCTGCATAAGAATCGACTGCTGTTAAATCCATCGCTATTTTTCTGAACTCTTGTTGATAATTAGAAGTAGTTTTGTTAGTAATTAAGCGTGTATTATCTAAATTTTTCTTTAAACTCAATAATATTTGATTAGGATTTACAGGCTTAATTAAGTAATCGGCAATTTTAGATCCAATAGCTTCTTCCATGATATACTCTTCTTCACTTTTAGTTATCATTACTACAGGAATAAAATCTTTAACTGCTTTAATTTCAGTTAAAGTTTCTAAGCCAGTTAAACCAGGCATGTTTTCATCTAAAAAAATAATATCAAAATTTTTAGTTTCAATTTCTTCTAAAGCCTCGGTTCCACTTTGGCAAGTAGTTACTTGGTAGCCTTTTTTTTCTAAAAATATAATATGGGGTTTTAATAAATCAATTTCATCATCCACCCACAGTAGACTTATGTTAGACATATATATGTATATTTGTTTTTAAATTCATTCAACTTGTCTCAAAGAAACAAACTTAAAATTATAAACGATCCAATTTATGGTTTTATTACCATACCTAACGAATTGATTTTCGATTTAATTGAACATCCTTATTTTCAACGATTAAGAAGAATTACTCAGATGGGTTTGTCGCATCTTGTTTATCCCGGAGCGCAACATACTCGTTTTCATCATGCTTTAGGTTGTTTGCATTTAATGCGAAAAGCAGTTCAAGTTTTACGTTTTAAAAGTATTGAAATTAACAAAGAAGAAGAAGAAGCTTTGTATATCGCCATTTTGTTACACGATATTGGCCATGGACCTTTTTCACATGCTATGGAACATAGTATTATTGAAGGTGTTAGCCACGAACACTTATCTCTAAAGTTTATGCAAAAGCTAAATGATGAATTTCAAGGTAAATTGAGTTTAGCTATTCAATTATTTACTAACCAACATCCTAAATCCTTTCTTACACAATTGTTGTCAAGTCAATTGGATATAGATCGTTTAGATTATTTAAAAAGAGATAGTTTTTACACTGGTGTAGCAGAAGGCAATATTAATTCTGAGCGATTAATTACCATGTTAAATGTTAAAAACAACCAATTAGTAGTTGAAGAGAAAGGCATTTATTCAGTCGAAAAATTTTTGGTAGCTCGTAGGTTAATGTATTGGCAAGTTTATTTACACAAAACGAGTTTAGTTGCCGAGCAGCTTTTAATTAAAATGTTGAACCGAGCTAAGTTTTTAGTTAACAATTCCTTTCAATTAAAAGCTAGTATAAATCTTTTATACTTCATGAAGCAACAAGGTAATATCGAAAATCTTTCTGATGAAGTTTTAGATCGTTTTGCAAGTCTAGACGACTACGATATTATTTCAGCAGTTAAAGAATGGACAACTTGTGGAGATGAAGTTTTAGAACGTTTATGTAACATGATATTACACCGTAATTTACTTAGAATAAAGTTGAAGAACAAGCCTATTTCTGATGAAAAATTCAATGCTAGATTCAATGCAGTTCAAGCAAAATTTAATTTTACATTAGAAGAAACTAGTTATTTTGTTTTTAAAGGAAGTACAACAAATTTAGCCTATCAAACATTAACCACACCTATTAACATTCTGTATAAAAATGGAAAAATTAAAGATGTGTCTAAAGCATCGGACCAATTAAACTTAAAAGCATTAGCAAAACCAGTTGTTAAATATTATATGTGTTACCCAAAAACCAACTAATCGACTTTTTTTTCTATTTTTGTCAAAATGAAATTTAAAGCAACTCAAATAGCCGAAATATTAAACGGAACCATCGAAGGCATTCCCGATGTTGAAGTTGATAAACTCTCAAAAATTGAAGAAGCTGAAAAGGGTTCGCTTACTTTTTTAGCTAACCCAAAATACACATCCTTTATTTATAAAACTAATGCAAGTATTTGTATTGTAGCTAAAGACTTTGAGCCTACTCAAAATGTTAATACAACGCTTATTAAAGTCGACGAACCTTATGAAGCATTTTCTAAGTTATTGGAATATTATAACCAAGTTAAACTTCATAAATCAGGCATAGAACAACCTATTTTTATAGATGAGACTTCTACTTACGGAACTGAAATTTATATAGGTGCATTTGCTTACATTGGAAAAAATGTAAAAATAGGAAACCGTGTAAAAATTTATCCCAATACTTACATTGGTGACAATGTGGTTATTGGCGATGATGTAGTATTGTTTAGTGGTGGTAAAATTTACTCAGAATGCATTATAGGAAACCAAGTTGTAATACATGGTGGTGCTATAATAGGTGCTGATGGTTTTGGTTTTGCACCAAATAATAAAGGAGTTTATAAAAAAGTACCACAAATAGGTAATGTAATTGTAGAAAATAATGTAGATGTTGGAGCTGGTACAACTATAGATCGAGCAACCTTAGGTTCTACAATTATTAGAGAAGGAGTAAAGTTAGATAATCAAATTCAAATTGCACATAATGTCGAAATTGGTAAACATACCGTAATCGCTGCTCAAACAGGAATAGCAGGTTCGACAAAAATTGGAGAAAATTGTATTATTGGTGGACAAGTAGGAATTGTTGGCCATATTCAAATAGGAAACAACGTTAAAATCCAAGCCCAATCAGGAATTGGAAGAAATGTAAAAGACAATGAAGTACTTCAAGGCTCACCAGCTCTAGGGTATTCCGATTACTATAAATCTTACGTGCATTTTAAAAATTTACCAGAATTAGTTAAAAAATTAGATAGTTTAGAAACTAAACATCATTAAAATAATGAGTGACCAACCCAATAAACAAACTACTATTTCTAAAGAAATTACTTTAGATGGAGTAGGTTTACACACAGGACAACAAGTTAGGTTAACATTTAAACCTGCTAAAGCAAATTGCGGTTATGCATTTGTAAGAACAGACTTGCAAGGATCCCCAATTATTCCTGCCGATGCCAATTTAGTCACTAGTACAGAGCGCGGTACAAGTTTAGAAAAAAATGGAGTTTCTATTAATACTTCAGAACATGTTTTAGCTGCTTGCGTTGGACTAGATATCGATAATGTTATTATTGAATTAAATGCATCTGAGCCTCCAATTATGGATGGTTCTTCTAAATACTTTGTAGAAGCTCTTGAAAAAGCAGGAATCACTGTATTAGATGCAGAAAGAGAAGAATATATAGTAAAGGATGTAATTTCTTTCTCAGATGAAGAATCAGGGTCCGAAATTATCGTCATGCCATCAGACAATTACCAAGTTACAACTATGGTAGATTTTGGAACTAAAGTCTTAGGCACTCAAAATGCTTCTATATCTTCTATCCATCAATTTAAAGACGAAATTTCTAACGCCAGAACCTTCAGTTTTTTACATGAGCTAGAAGCTTTGTTAGAACACGGCTTAATAAAAGGTGGAGACTTAAACAATGCCATTGTATATGTAGATAAAGAATTGTCTGAAACCAATATGGAGCGCCTAAAAAAGGCTTTCGATAAAGACAATATTTCAGTTAAATCTAATGGTATTTTAGATAATTTAGATTTGCATTATCCTAATGAAGCTGCAAGACATAAATTGCTAGATGTAATTGGAGATTTAGCATTAATTGGTACCAGAATTCGTGGTAAAGTTATAGCTAATAAACCAGGACATACCATTAATACTCAGTTTGCCAAAAAAATGGCAAAAATTATTAAATTAGAAAAAAGAAATAAAGTACCACAAATCGACTTAAATGCCGAGCCACTTTACGATGTAAATCAAATAATGGATAGGCTACCTCATAGAAGCCCTTTTTTGTTAGTTGATAAAATTTTTGAATTATCAGACAAGCACGTTATCGGAATGAAAAATGTAACCATGAACGAACCTTTTTTTGTAGGTCATTTTCCTGGGAAACCTGTTATGCCTGGAGTGCTTCAAATTGAAGCTATGGCACAAACAGGCGGTATTCTAGCTTTAAGCACAGTACCCGATCCAGAAAACTACTTAACCTTTTTCATGAAAATTGATAATGTGAAATTTAAACGTCAGGTTGTACCTGGTGATACCCTGATTTTTAAATTAGAATTAATAACCCCAATTCGAAGAGGAATATGCCACATGCAAGGATATGCATATGCAAATGGTAAGTTAGCTTGCGAAGCTGAACTAATGGCGCAAATTGTTAAACAAAAACAAGAAAATTAATGAATCAACCTTTAGCATATGTCCATCCAGGAGCCAAAATAGCCAAAAATGTTGTTATTGAACCTTTTACAACTATTCATAATAACGTAGTCATAGGAGAAGGTTCTTGGATAGGTTCAAACGTAACCATTATGGAAGGCGCAAGAATCGGTAAAAATGTAAGTATTTTTCCCGGTGCTGTAATTTCGGCTATTCCACAAGATAAAAAGTTCGAAGACGAAGACACCGTTACCGAAATTGGAGACAATACAACTATTCGAGAATGTGTTACTATTAATCGGGGAACTTACGATCGCATGAAAACTAAAATTGGTCAAAATTGTTGGATAATGGCATATAGCCATATAGCACACGATTGCATTGTAGGTAACAATTGTGTATTTTCTAACAATTCAACTTTAGCAGGCCACATTACGGTTGGCGACCATGTTGTTTTAGCAGGCATGGCAGCTGTTCAGCAATTTTGTAGCATAGGAAACCACGCTTTTATTACGGGTGGTTCGCTGGTTCGAAAAGATGTTCCGCCTTATGTAAAAGCTGGACGAGAACCGCTTTCTTATGTAGGAATTAATTCAGTTGGTCTACGTAGAAGAGGCTTTGACACTGAAAAGATAAGAGAAATACAAAATATTTATCGAATTTTATATCAGAAAAATTATAATAACTCTCAAGCAGTTTCTATAATTGAAGCGGAAATGGAAGCAACCCCAGAACGCGATGAGATTTTACAATTTATTAAAGATTCTCAACGTGGAATCATGAAAGGATATTTTACTAATTAAACCATATTATGGCAACAACAAGCGATATTAGAAACGGATTATGCATTAAGTATAGCCACGACATTTATAAAATAACGGAGTTTTTACATGTTAAGCCTGGCAAAGGCCCTGCTTTTGTTAGAACAAAAATGAAAAGTGTAACTACAGGAAAAGTAATCGATAATACTTTTTCTGCAGGGCATAAAATTGATGAAGTTCGTGTTGAAACGCATAAATTTCAATTTTTATATCAAGAAGGCGAATTTTACCACTTCATGAATACTGAAGATTATACCCAGATTCGTTTGTTAGAAGCGGCTTTAGATGCTCCAAAATTATTAAAAGAAGGTGAAGTAGTTACTGTACTAATTAATACCGAAAACGACACCCCTTTATCTGTAGATATGCCTGCAAGTGTAACTTTAAAAGTTACTCATACGGAACCAGGCGTAAAAGGAAACACTGCAACTAACGCAACTAAACCAGCCACAGTTGAAACAGGTGCTGAAGTAAATGTTCCCCTTTTTATTAATGAAGGCGATACAATAAAAATTGAAACTGAAAAAGGTACGTACAAAGAGCGTGTTAAAGAATAATTTTTATTTATGAAGTTTCCACGAACATATGCCTTGCAAGAAATAGCAGATTTGATTAATGTTGAATTTGTTGGTCCTTCTGATTTTCCAGTTTTGGGGATGAACGAAATTCATGTGGTAGAAAAAGGCGATATTGTTTTTGTAGATCATCCTAAATATTACGATAAAGCCCTACAGTCTAAAGCAAGTATTATTCTAATTAATAAAAAAGTAGAATGCCCCGAAGGTAAGGCCTTATTAATTTCCGATAATCCATTTTCAGATTTTAATATTATTTCTAGACACTTTAACTCTTTCCAACCGGCTTCTCAAAGTGTAGCAGCATCTGCTCAAATCGGTGAAGGTACTTTTGTTCAACCCAATGTGTTTATTGGAAACAACGTAAAAATCGGTAAAAATTGTATTATCCATAGCAATGTTTCTATCTACGATGGAGTAGAAATCGGAAATAACGTCATCCTTCATTCAGGAACTGTTTTAGGAGCAAATGCATTTTATTATAAAAAAAGAGAAACGCATTTTGAGCGTTTAGAAACCTGTGGAAGCATTGCTATTGAAGATGATGTTGAAATCGGAGCATTATGCTCAATAGATCGTGGTGTTACCGGCATTACACGCATAAAAAAAGGAACTAAAATAGACAATCAAGTTCAAATAGGACATGATACGGTAATAGGAGAACGTTGCTTAATTGCAGCACAAGTTGGTATAGCTGGGTGTACTATTTTAAAAAATGAAGTTACACTTTGGGGACAAGTAGGTGTAACGAGTGGAGTAACTTTAGCAAAAGGAACCACCCTATTGGCACAAAGCGGAATTAATAAAAATACAGAAGTTAACGAAACTTATTTCGGTTCACCAGCTGGCAAAATAAGAGTTAAATTTAAAGAAGTAGCTGCAATAACTCAGCTGCCAAATTTAATACAAAAATTAAAACGAAATGTCTAACAAAGATTTAGTAAAAGCCTTTTTTACATCAGATTTTTATAAAAATGAAGCTGATTTTAAAAAATACATTCATCCTGAAGTTGAAGTTAAATGGAATGGAAGTACTGGCTTTTTGCACCTTAATTTCGATACATTTAAAGATTTAGTGCTCGAAATGGGTAAATCTTTTCTAAGTATGAATGCTATTATTTCTCATGTGTTAGAAGATCAAAATCAAGTTGCCATCCGTTTTTCTTATGAAGTTGAAATGGTAGAAGAAGAAGAGATGGTTCCGTTGGCAGATTTTATTTGCATTTGGGAAATAAAAAACAATTTGCTTTATAAAGGTTTTTTTGTTTCACAACCAGCAGATGCAAATGTGGATAATCTCTATTCATTTTTTCCCAATTAATCAAGATAATATACAGTTAAAAGCTTTAATTAGTCTTTATAAAAAATTACTTTTGTTTCATAAAAAAAATAAATAAATGAGCGTTTTAATCAATAAAAATTCAAACATAATTGTTCAAGGATTTACAGGTAGCGAAGGAACTTTCCACGCACAACAAATGATTGAATATGGTACCAATGTAGTAGGAGGTGTTACTCCAGGCAAGGGAAGAACTACGCATTTGGATAAACCGGTTTTTAATACAGTTGCAGAAGCTGTTAAAGAAGCGAAAGCAGACACATCTATTATTTTTGTGCCACCTGCATTTGCTGCCGATGCTATTATGGAAGCTGCCGATGCGGGAATTAAAGTAATTATTGCAATTACTGAAGGAATACCTGTAAAAGATATGATTAAAGCTTCAAATTATATAAAAAATAGAGATTGTAGGCTTATTGGTCCTAATTGTCCAGGTGTAATTACACCAGGAGAAGCCAAAGTTGGTATTATGCCAGGCTTCGTTTTTAAAAAAGGAAAAGTTGGTATTGTTTCTAAATCAGGTACTTTAACCTACGAAGCTGCAGACCAAGTTGTAAAACAAGGTTTAGGTATAACTACTGCAATTGGTATTGGTGGAGACCCAATTATAGGAACAACCACAAAAGAAGCTGTAGAACTTTTAGTAAATGATCCTGAAACTGAATGTGTAGTTATGATTGGCGAAATTGGCGGACAATTAGAAGCTGATGCTGCCAATTGGTATAAAAAAAGTGGAAGTAAAAAACCAGTTGTAGGGTTTATTGCTGGCGAGACTGCTCCTGCTGGAAGAACCATGGGCCATGCTGGTGCAATTGTTGGTGGATCTGAAGATACAGCTCAAGCTAAAAAAGCAATTATGCGTGAATGCGGAATTCACGTGGTTGATTCTCCTGCTGAAATTGGAAAAAAAGTAGCTGAAGTTTTAAGCTAAGTTTAATTTATTTGTACAAGCCTTTACTGATGCTTTTGTCTCAGCAAAGGCTTGTACATTTTAACAACATAAATAACTTATGAAATTATTAGCAAATAAAAATGTAATTGTAACTGGCGCTAGTCGCGGAATAGGTAAAGGTATTGCTCAAGTTTTTGCTCAACATGGTGCCAATATTGCTTTTACATACCATTCTTCTGTTCAACCTGCACAAGACCTAGAAGCAGAATTAACACAATTGGGTGTAAAGGCAAAAGCTTATAAATCTGATGCTTCAGATTTTGACCAAGCCCAAGATTTTGTAACTGAAGTTTTAAAAGATTTTGGAAGTATTGATGCGGTTATCAATAACGCAGGTATCACTAAAGATAATTTAATGATGCGTATGTCTGAAGAAGACTTTAACGAAGTAATTCGAGTAAACCTTAATTCTGTTTTCAATTTAACTAAAGCTGTTTTACGTCCTATGTTAAAACAAAGAAACGGAAGCATTATTAATATCAGTTCAGTTGTTGGTGTTAAGGGGAATGCAGGTCAGGCTAATTACGCAGCTTCAAAAGCTGGCGTTATAGGTTTTTCTAAATCTACTGCCTTGGAGTTAGGCTCAAGAAATATTCGTTGTAATGTTGTAGCACCAGGTTTTATAGAAACTGAAATGACCGCTAAATTAGACGAAAAAACAGTAGATAGTTGGAGACAAGCTATTCCATTAAAACGAGGTGGGAAACCAGAAGATGTAGCTAATGCCTGTGTATATTTAGCAAGCGATTTAAGTACTTATGTTACTGGACAAACACTTAATGTCGATGGTGGTATGCTAACCTAAATTAAAGTTTAATGACAAACCAAAGCATCGCATTACTTATATGCATTTTTTTCATTGCACTGGCTTTGTCTTATTATCAATATATTTTTTTACCTAAAAAGCGAAGCAAGATTAACCTGTGGTTTTTCATGCTTCGCTTTTTTACATATTTTGGAATAGGTGTGCTTTTACTAAACCCTAAAATTGAAAGTACAAGCACAGAAATTGAAAAAAGAAATTTAGTGATTTTAGCAGATAATTCTGCTTCTATTCAACATTTAGGCGATACGATATTAGTTAATAAAGTAACAGATAATATACAACAAGACCAAGCTTTAAACGATAAATTTAATTTAGAGATTTTTAAATTTGGCACTAACATCGAGCCTTTTAGTCAATTAAATTTTTCAAGCCAACAAACAAACATTGCTAAGGCTTTTACTTCAATTGAAGAAATCTTTGATTTGCAAAAAGATGTTGTTGTATTCCTTTCAGATGGTAACCAAACCTTGGGTGCAGATTTTAGTTTTTGGGCTAGTACAAAGAAGCTGAATTTTTTTCCAATAGTAATTGGTGACACTTTGCCTGTAATCGATTCTAAAATAGACTTAGTTAATGCTAATAAGTATTCTTTTTTTAATAATACTTTTCCTATTGAAGCCTTTGTTAGTTACAATGTTGAAGAAGATTTAAATACCAAACTAGAATTATTTCAAAATAATCGTTTACTGGCTTCTAAAAATATATTATTTACTCCCGATAAAGCTTCACAACAAATAGAATTTAAAGTGAAGGCTAATCAAATAGGGCTTCAAAATTTTTCTTTAAGGCTTTCACCTTTAAAAGATGAAAAATTTACAGAAAACAATTCTTTTCAATTAGGTGTAGAAATAATAGACGAAAGTGCTAAAATTCTTATCGCAACTTCCATTTTACATCCAGATATAGCAATGTTAAAACGCAGTATCGAATCTAATCCGCAACGAAAAGTAGATGTAAAGCTTGTAGGAGAAAATCCTATAGATATCGATAAGTATGAAATGCTTATTTACTACCAACCCAAGGCTAATTTTAAAAGTTTAATGCAACAGGTTGCTAAAAAGCAAATGGGTAGTTTGCTAATAACGGGCACTAAAACAGATTATAATTTTTTAAACAAAGAATTTGACTTCTTTACCAAAGAAAAATCAGCTGTAATTGAAGATTTTTTTCCTTTGCTTAACAATAATTTCAATAGTTTTCAGGTAGAAAATCTAGAATTCCAATCTTATCCGCCAATACGTGACCAATTTGGTACAGTTTCATTAAATACGCCATTTCAAACTCTATTATTTCAAAAAGTTCAAGGAATTCAAACTAATTCGCCTATGCTTTTAACCTATTCAAACCATAAGGTTAAAAGTGCGATGTTGCTTGGAGAAAATGCTTGGCGTTGGCGAAGCGAGAGTTACTTAAACACTGGAGATTTTAAAACATTCGATGCTTTTATTTCAAGTTTAGTGCAATATGTAAGTACCAATAACACAAAAGAACGTTTGTTGGTTAGTGCATCAAATTTTTTATATGAAGGTGAACCAAACCAAATTACAGCCAAATTTTATGATGCCAACTATCGTTTTTTAGCTGATGCTAATTTAAGTATTCAAATTAAAAAACTTGACGATGAAGATTGGCAAGAATTTCCGATGTTATTATTGAATAACGAATTTAGTTATAACACAGAAGCTTTAAGCGCTGGAAATTACGAATACACTATTACAGAAAAGGATACTAAAATACAGAAATCAGGAAAGTTTAGTATAATAAGTTATAATGCCGAAAAGCAATTTATTAGTCCGAATTTGGATGGTTTAAAAACCTTGCATAAAAACAATAAACTTTACACTTTAAATGAAGCTGAACTACTAAAAAAAGACTTACTGAACAATACGAAGTTTAATCCAATTCAAAAAAGCATCTTAAAAAATGAATCTTTAATCGATAGAATATTACTATTCGTATTTTTAGCCTTAACTTTGTTCTTAGAGTGGTTTTTAAGAAAATACAAAGGATTAATTTAATTAAATTTTTATATGGATAAGTTACCTAAAATTGCATTACCCGTTGTTATTATAGCAATCGTTGTTATAATTATTATTTCAAAGTCAGCTGTTAACATTAGCTCAGGTCAAAATGGCGTGTTATTCGAACGTTTTGGCGGTGGTGTAGTTACAGATGAGCCAGCACTTGGCGAAGGTTTTCATATTGTAGCTCCTTGGAACGATGTTTTTATTTACGAAGTAAGACAACAAACTTTAGATGAAAGTATGAAAGTTCTTTCTTCAAATGGTTTAGATATTCGCTTAGATGCATCGGTTTGGTTTGAGCCGCAACGCGAAAAGTTAGGTTTATTACACCAAGAAAAAGGCGAAAATTATGTGCAACGTGTTTTAATGCCAGCTATACGTTCTGCTACCAGAACTGTTGTGGGGCGATACACTCCTGAACAATTATATGCTAGCAAGCGAGAAATAATTCAAAGTGAAATCGACGATGAGATGCAACAGCAACTTAAAGATCAATACATACAAGTGAACCGAATTTTAGTTAGAGATGTTTCTTTACCTGAAAACATTAAGGATGCTATTGAACGTAAATTAAGACAAGAACAGGAAGCTTTAGAATACGAGTTTAGATTAACAAAAGCAGTACAGGAAGCTGAACGTCAACGTATTGATGCAGAAGGTAAAGCTCGTGCAAACGAAATTTTAAATGCATCTTTAACTTCTAACATATTAAAAGAAAAAGGAATTCAAGCAACAATTGAATTATCTAAATCTAATAACTCAAAAGTAATTGTAATTGGTTCTGGACAAGAAGGAATGCCAATTATTCTTGGGAATAATTAATATTGTTAAGTTAAAGAAAAACTTATAAACCTGCTTTGGCAGGTTTTTTTATTGATTTTCTTAGCATCTGCAATCAAAATATATGGATTAAATTGCCTACTTTTGTCTAACAATTTATATTTTCAATGCGTCAACATAAGCTTTTAAATGCAAACGAAATTGATATAATTCTTCAGCGCTTGGCTTTTCAGCTTATTGAAAATTACTCCGATTTTTCAAACACAGTCTTAATTGGTATTCAACCCCGTGGAGTTTATTTAGCTAACCGCATCGAAAAAATACTTCAAAAAGAATTAGGAAATAAATGCCCAAAGTTCGGGAAGCTAGATATTACATTTTATAGAGACGATTTTAGGCGCGGGAGCAAAACACTAGAAGCCAACCAAACTCAAATCGATTTCATTGTTGAAGATAAAAACATAATTTTTATAGACGATGTGTTGTACACCGGTAGAAGCATTCGCTCAGCCTTAACTGCAATACAATCTTTTGGAAGACCAAAAACAATCGAACTTCTAACTTTAATCGATAGAAGGTTTAGTAGACATTTACCTATACAACCCGATTACAACGGAAAGCAAGTAGACGCCATTAACAAAGAACGTGTAGTGGTAAAATGGAAAGAAAACGACGGCGAAGATGCAGTTGAAATAATACGATTAAACGATGAGTAATTTAAGTGTAAAACATCTTTTAGGAATTAAATTTTTAACCGAAGCAGACTTACATCTTATTTTCGAAACTGCAGATCATTTTAAAGAAGTTATAAACCGTCCCATAAAAAAAGTACCATCCCTACGAGACATTACCATTGCCAATTTATTTTTTGAAAACAGTACACGCACTAAATTATCTTTCGAGTTAGCCGAAAAACGTTTGAGCGCAGACGTAATTAATTTTTCTGCAGCTTCTTCTTCGGTTAAAAAAGGTGAAACTTTACAAGACACCGTCAATAACATCTTGGCTATGAAAGTAGATATGTTAATTATGCGCCACCCCAATCCTGGTGCGGGAGTCTTTCTTTCAAAACATATTAATGCTGCTATTATTAATGCGGGTGATGGTGCTCACGAACATCCTACACAAGCACTATTGGATGCATACTCAATTCGCGAAAAATTGAAAGACGTAAGGGGTAAAAAAGTGGTTATCGTCGGTGATATACTCCATAGTCGGGTTGCTTTAAGTAATATTTTTGCCTTACAGAAGTTAGGAGCAGAAGTAAAAGTATGCGGTCCTTTAACTTTAATGCCAAAGCATATAGAAAGTTTAGGAGTTAAAGTAGAAACCAATTTAAAAGCTGCTTTAGAGTGGTGCGATGTTGCCAATATGTTACGTATACAGAACGAACGCATGGAAATAACCTATTTTCCTTCAACCCGCGAATATGTTCAGCAATTTGGATTAACTTCAGATTTATTAGCTAAATTAAATAAACCCATTACTATAATGCATCCGGGACCTATAAATCGTGGAGTAGAAGTAAGTAGTGATGTAGCCGATTCTGAACATTCTATTATTTTAAATCAAGTTGAAAATGGCGTAGCGATTAGAATGGCAGTTATTTATCTGCTAGCATCAAAAATTAAATAAAGATGAAAACTGAAAAATTCGATAATTATTTAGTCTTAACTGATGAAAAAGATGATGCAAAAGACTTTGCTTCATTTATAGGAAGTATTCACCACCAATTTGAAAATGATAATTTGGTTCTAGACTTACAAAAATATAAGTTACTTAAATTAGAAGAACTTTTATCCTTTTTAGATATTTCTAATCATCATCGTTCTAATAAAAAATCATTTATATTAATAAACGATACGATAAATATAGATGACGTACCAGACGAATTAAACGTGGTACCAACAATGCAAGAAGCACAAGATATGGTACAAATGGAAGAAATTGAACGCGATTTAGGATTTTAGTGCACAACCCAAGACTTACCATATTAGGATGTTTTTCTGCAAGTCCGAAGGCAAATGCACACCCAACTGCACAATTGTTAGAAATGAAAGGACATTTATTTTTAATTGATTGTGGAGAAGGAACGCAAATTAGAATGCGCCAACAAAAGGCAAAATTTTCTCGTATCAATCATATTTTTATTTCGCATTTACATGGCGATCATTTTTTTGGTTTAATAGGACTTATCTCTACTTTTGGGTTAATGAATAGGCAGCAAGATTTGCATGTTTATGGACCTAATGGAATTAAAGAAATTATACAGCTTCAATTAAAGTTAAGCAAATCTTATACACAGTATCAAATTCATTTTCATGAACTAGAAAGCTTGGCACCACAGATTATTTTTGAAGATGAAAAATTAAGCGTTGAGACAATTCCACTTCATCATCGAGTATATACCAATGGTTTTCTTTTTAAAGAAAAAATAGGCGAACGTAAACTAGACTTTGAAGCTGCTAAAAATCATAAGGTAAGTCATACCTATTTTAGTTTAGCTAAACGCAAAAAAGACGTAGTTAATTTAGATGGTAAAACTATAGCCTATCAACAAATTACACTACCACCAGATGAACCTAAAACCTATGCTTTTTGTTCAGATACTTCATTTAAGCCAGATATAGTTCATCAAATTAAAAATGTAAATCTACTATATCACGAATCTACTTTTTTAGAAGAACATGAAGATTTATGTTTCAAAACCAAACATGCTACTGCTAAGCAAGCTGGTATAATTGCACAAAAAGCTAAAGCAAAACATTTGGTTTTAGGCCATTTTTCTGTTCGATATAGAAATCTTGAAAAATTTAAATTAGAAGCTGAAGAAGTTTTTAGTAATGTTACTCTTGCTAAATCTGGACTTACAATTAGTATTAATTAAATTTTTGATTTTTTAAACAGTACTAGTTTCAATAAAAAATATTTAGATTTTTTTGAATAAATTCCAACTAATAATAGTTGAAAATAAACTTACTTAATTGTTTAAATTTGTTTGGAATACTCGATAGTGTTCAAGAAATAGAATACGACCAAATTAAGAATTTAGCTAGTTTAATTCGTTAAACACCTTATGATGAATTTATTAGATACTACAACTAGTAAGAAAGCAGAAATAGATTTAGAGAAATTTAAAAATACACCAAAAGTTTCATAGAAATCAGGACAATAAAGACTGTTGTTTGTTATAAAACAAAAATCAAATTGAAGCTATAGACAGTAAAATTAGAGTGAAAAGTAAGTTAGGAGTAATCACCACTTTTTCTGTTTACTTTAAAAATCCAAAAATGGTTTAGTAAAAGAAAAGCTAATCATTTAAAAAAGTTTCTAAATCAACCTTATAATCGTCTAAAAACCGAATACTTTTTTCAATTTCGTTATGCATTAAGCAATCTTCTTTAACAATAGGTACATGCTTTCGGTATGCTGCAATTAAATTTTCTACAAAAACAGAGCTTTTTTGGTCTCGAAAACTCAGTGCCTGAGATGCATTGAATAGTTCAATGGCTAAAATTGTTTTTAAATTAGTAGCTACTTTAATTAATTTAGTAGCGGCATTGGCACCCATGCTAACATGGTCTTCTTGGCCGTTAGAAGATACTATTGAATCTACTGTGGCTGGAGTACATAATTGTTTATTCTGGCTAACAATACTTGCTGCGGTGTACTGAGGAATCATAAAACCGCTGTTTACACCCGAATTATGAATTAAAAAGGCAGGTAAATTTCGTGAACCCGAAACTAATTGATAGATTCTACGTTCAGAAATATTGCCAAGCTCTGCAATAGCAATTGCTAAAAAGTCGAGTGATAAAGCAATAGGTTGTCCATGAAAGTTTCCTCCAGAAATTATTTTGTCTTCATCTACAAAAACATTGGGGTTATCGGTAACGCTATTTATTTCGGTTTTTATGCACTTAGTAGTAAAATCGATTGCATCTTTAGTAGCTCCATGTACTTGTGGAACGCATCTAAATGAATAAGGATCTTGTACATTTTGTTTTTCAGTTTTTGCGAGTTCACTTCCTTCTAGTAAAGCATTAATGCGCTTTGCAGTTTTAACTTGGCCAGCATGCGGTCGTATTTGATGCACTAATTGATCAAATGGAGACATATTACAGTCAAATGCATCAATAGAAATGGCCGCTATTACATCAGCGAAAAAAGTAAGGCGATGCGCTTCAAGTAGAGCAAAAACTCCATGCGCACTCATAAATTGAGTTCCATTTAAAAGTGCTAAACCTTCTTTAGACTTTAATATTAAAGCTTTCCAGTTTAATTCTTTTAATACCAGATTAGCTTCAATAATTTTATTTTTGTATTTCACTTTTCCTTTTCCTAACAAAGGCAATGCAAGATGTGCTAGTGGTGCCAAATCTCCAGAAGCACCTAAAGAACCTTGTTCGTAAACTACGGGTAAAATATCGTAATTAAAAAAATTAATTAATCGATTTACAACTTCTAAGCTTATACCAGAATGTCCGTAACTTAAGGATTGAATTTTTAGTAATAGCATTAATTTTACAATAGTAAAATCTACTTGGTCTCCAGTTCCACATGCATGAGAAAGTACCAAATTTTCCTGTAGTTTTAAAAGTTGATCATCCGAGATTTTGATATTACATAAAGAACCAAAACCAGTATTTATTCCGTAAACTGCTTTCTCGCTTAAATCTTGCTTTTTATTTAAATATGAACGCGATTTTTTAATATTTTGTATGGCTTCTTCACTAAGTTCAATTTTTTTGTTTTCTTTTAAAATCAAGTATATGTCGGTTAAAGATAAAAGTGCAGAACTGATGTAAAATGTATTATCCATGAATGTTTAGCGTTTTTAAAATATTAACAAATGTAGAGGATTTCTGAATATTTTTCAATAGACATATCTTTTTCATTTGTTTTTTTTTAAATTTAATAATCTAACATTCTATTTTTTAGTTTTTATAGTAATTTAAAAACCCTTTTTTTAAATGAAGCTATTTCTAAAGATTTCGTTTAATATTTGTACTTTTGGAAATTAATTAATTCTGAAGGGTATGACCCAAAAAAGCAAGAAAAAAACTTCAAAATTAAATGCTAGATTTAATTTTCCAAAGTTGAATTTTACCAAAAAAAACAAGGTGATTTTAGGTAGTTTCCTTTTGTTTTTTGGGATTATGTTATTAATTGCTTTTGTGTCATTTCTTTTTTCTTGGAAAGCTGACCAAAGCTTATTAAATCAATTTGCCCAACGAGAAATTGTAGCTGATAATTGGCTGAGTAAATTTGGCGCTCAAATAAGTCATTTTTTTATGTATAGTGGATTTGGTGTAGCCAGCTTTTATGTTGCTTTACTTATTACTTTTACAGGCTTGTATTTGTTTTTAAATATCAGCATTAAAAAATTACATAAATTCTGGTTTTGGGGCTTAGCGGCCATGTTGTGGTTATCGGTTTTATTGAGTTTTATATTACCCGATAAAGCCTTATTAAGTGGAGTTACAGGTTTTGAACTCAATATGTTTTTACAGGATTTTATTGGTAAAGCTGGGGTTGGAGCTGTTTTGCTTTTTATGCTTATACTTTATTTTATTATTCGTTTAAATATTACACCAGATTTGGTTATTTCTAAACTAAAATCCAGCAAAAAAGCTATCGAAGACGATTTTTCAGAAGATCAAAAACTTCAAAATGAACTGAATTCTGAATCGACTTCAGTTCACGAAAACTCAGATATAAATAATTTAACTAAGCCTAGCACTGAAGAAAAATCGGTAGAAGTAGATTTATCATCAACACATGATGATCAAGTTGAAACTGAAATTACAGAACCTAAAAGCCAGCCTAAAGAAAAAATCATTATTGAATCTCAAAATCAAGATGATGTTGCTATGGAAGTTGAAACCGCCGAAGAAGAAGACGAAGTTGATGCTACCAGTAAAAAATTAGTTGAAGATTTTGGTGAATTTGATCCTACGTTAGAATTGGCAAATTATCAATTTCCTAGTATAGATTTATTAAAAGATTACAATAAAGGCAAAAGCATAACAATAGACCAATCTGAGTTAGAAAGCAATAAGAATAAGATTGTTGAAACGCTCAAAAATTATAAGATAGGTATTGCCGAAATAAAAGCAACGGTTGGACCAACGGTTACATTATATGAAATAATCCCCGAAGCAGGAATTCGCATTTCTAAGATTAAAAATCTAGAAGATGATATTGCACTTTCACTTTCAGCTTTAGGAATTCGTATTATAGCACCCATTCCTGGTCGTGGCACCATTGGTATTGAAGTGCCTAACCAAAATCCTTCAGTTGTACCTATGCGTTCGGTAGTTGCATCTAGTAAATTTCAAGAAAGTAAAATGGCTTTACCTATTGCGTTTGGTAAAACTATTTCTAACGAAACCTTTGTTGTAGATTTAGCTAAAATGCCCCACTTATTAATGGCGGGTGCAACTGGCCAAGGTAAATCCGTAGGATTAAATGTAATTTTAACATCTTTATTGTATCAAAAACATCCAGCAGAAGTAAAGTTTATACTGGTCGACCCTAAAAAAGTAGAACTTACTTTGTTTAATAAAATTGAAAGGCATTATCTAGCGAAAATGCCCGATGTGGAAGAAGCTATTATTACCGATAATTCTAAAGTAATTAACACTTTAAATTCTTTGTGTATTGAAATGGATTCACGCTACGATTTGCTAAAAGATGCCATGGTGAGAAATATAGCTGAATATAACGAGAAATTTAAAGCTCGTAAACTCAACCCCGAAAATGGACATAAATTCTTGCCTTATATAGTTTTAGTAGTAGATGAGTTTGCCGATTTAATTATGACCGCCGGAAAAGAAGTAGAAACGCCAATTGCTCGGTTGGCACAATTGGCTAGGGCAATCGGAATACACTTAATTATTGCCACACAAAGGCCTTCTGTAAATGTTATTACAGGTATGATTAAAGCTAACTTTCCAGCACGTTTGGCTTTTAGAGTTACTTCCAAAATCGATTCAAGAACTATTTTAGATGCCGGTGGTGCCGACCAATTAATTGGTCGGGGAGATATGCTTTTTACACAAGGTAACGATTTGGTTAGATTGCAATGTGCATTTGTCGATACTCCAGAAGTTGAACGAATTACAGATTTTATAGGTTCGCAGAAAGCTTATCCCGATGCACATCTACTTCCCGAATATCAAGGCGAAGAAGGTGGCACAAGTCTTGATGATAATATAGATGAACGGGATCAACGTTTTAAAGAAGCTGCAGAAATTATTGTAACTGCTCAGCAAGGTTCAGCATCACTTTTACAACGCAAAATGAAATTAGGCTATAACAGAGCTGGTAGAATTATAGATCAATTAGAAGCAGCAGGAATTGTCGGACCTTTCGAAGGTAGTAAAGCAAGACAAGTTTTAGTTACAGACCTTACAGCTTTAGAACAATTACTTGAATAAAATTATATACGTATGAAAATTAAATTAATAATACTTAGTGTTTTTGTTTTCGCTCTTTTTTACGCTCCTAAACTATCAGCACAATCTGATCCTGAAGCTAAAAAAATAGTAAATAAGGTACTTCAAAAAGTTGAAGCCTACAATAATGTTATTATATCTTTTCGATATACTCTAGAAAATACAACCGAAAATGTTAAACAAGAAACTCGTGGCGATGTTACCATAGAAGACGATAAGTATGTACTCAATTTAATGGGAACACAACGTATTTTTGATGGTGAATATATCTATACGATTATACCAGAAGACGAAGAAGTGATTATTTCACCATACAATAAGGATGATAACAATGAGATTACTCCTTCATCCATGCTTACTTTTTTTAAAGATGGCTACGATTATAAAATGGATATTATACAAAATAATAAAGGCCGAAAAATTCAGTTTGTTAAACTAATACCAACAGACCAAGAAAAAGAAGTTAAAGAAATACTTTTAGGAATTGATCAGCAAACCTACCACATTCATAATTTAATTCAAATTCAGGACAACGGAACAAAAACTGAAATTAAAGTAAATAGCTTCAAATTTAACCAACCGCTTTCTGAAATCTTATTCCAGTTTAACGAAAAGAAGTATAGCAATTACTACATCAATAGAATAAAATAAATTGAAAATACTAGATCGGTACATTCTTTTTTCATTCCTGAAAACTTTTTTTTCGGTATTTGTTATACTCATGCTCATATTTGTTTTGCAAGCCATTTGGCAATTTATATCAGATTTTGCAGGTAAGGATATCGAGTTACTAGTAATTGCTAAGTTTTTATTCTATTATTTGCCTTATCAAGTTCCTTTATTGCTGCCGCTTACAGTTTTGGTAGCTTCTATAATGACTTTCGGTAATTTTGCTGAAAACTACGAATTTGCTGCTATGAAGTCGGCAGGAATCTCTTTACAGCGTGCAATGAGAAGCTTAATACTTTTTATAGTGATATTTGGTTTTGCTACTTTTTATTTCTCCAATACAGTTATTCCTTGGGCAGAATTTAAAGCTATTAATTTAAAAAATAACATTGCTAAAGTAAAACCAGCCATGGCTATTGTGGAAGGCGTTTTCACTGAAGTTGGAAATTACAACATTAAGGTAAATAAAAAGTCTGGCGAAAACAATCAATTTTTAGAAGATGTAATTATTCATCAAAAATTAAAAGGAAGACCTGGTAATTATACAGTAATTAAATCTGAAGAAGGTGAGTTAGCTTCAGAAGAAAACTCTAATTTTTTAAAATTAATCCTACACAACGGCCATTACTACAACGAAATTTACCCAAATACAGTTGAAAAAAGGAGAACGCTTCCTTTTGTAAAATCTTCGTTTAAAGAACACATTATCAACATAGATTTGTCTGAAATTAACAAAGTTGATTTGGGAGACGAAAGTGTATCGCATCCATATAAAATGCTAAATATAAGCGAATTGGTTAGTCAGATAGATACGGCTTCGGCAGACTTAAATCGTGCTCAAGATCGTTACCAAAATCTAATTATTCAACGTAATGGGTTTTCGAGCGTAAATAACCGAACTCCCATCAAGAAAAAAATTAAAAAAGATACTAGTAAAAAAGAAAACACTCCAAACAAAAACCAAGACAATAATTCTTCATCTCAAAACAAACCTGAAGATTCAGCTAAATTAAGTGATTTTGCACACAAAGCAATTTTAACCAAATCAAAGAGTATACAATCAATTTTAAACGAAAATCGACAGAAAGATAACAATCAAAATAACTCTAATAAAAACACAAACAAAACAGATCCACAGTACAAAGATTTGTCTAGTGTTTACGATATGGAAGAAATTGTATTCGAATTCCCTGATCGGGAGTCAGGTCAAATTTTCAGTAGAGCCATTAGTACAGTAAATAGCATTTTACCACAAATTAAAAACCAACAAAATTCTTATAAAAATAGGTTTATAGTCTTAAACAAAACCGAAACACACTTACACAATAAATACGCTTTGGGGGTTGCTTGTGTAGTTTTATTTTTTGTTGGTGCGCCTTTAGGAGCAATAATTCGCAAAGGAGGAATAGGTTTACCCTTAGTCTTTGCAATAGTTATATTTTTAATCTATCATTTTTTAGGAATCTTTGCTCAAAACTCAGCCGAAACGGGAAAAATATCTCCATTTTTAGGTTCATGGATTTCAACTTTTGTGTTTTTGCCTGTAGGAATTTACTTTACCTATAGAGCTACAACCGATCAAGGCTTCGTAAACATCGATTTTATAAGCGTTCCGATTCGTAAGTTGTTAATTAAACTGAAACTGGATAAATATAAAACTAGAGAGTAAGTACTTTTGTAATATGACAAATAATCAAGAGAAAATTCAATTATCAAGCATAGAAGAAGCCATTGCAGATATTCGTGCTGGTAAAGTTATTATTGTAGTAGACGATGAAGACCGCGAAAACGAAGGAGATTTTTTAGCAGCAGCCGAAAAAGTTACTCCCGAAATGATTAATTTTATGGCTACTCATGGCCGTGGATTAATTTGCACTCCATTAACAGAAAACAGATGTAAAAAATTAAGCTTAGATATGATGGTTGGTAATAACACCGACCCCATGGAAACAGCTTTTACAATTTCTGTAGATTTAAGAGGAAATGGAGTAACCACAGGTATTTCTGCATTAGATCGTGCTAAAACTATCCAAGCATTAGCCAACGATGAAACTAAACCACAAGATTTAAATAGACCTGGACACATCTTTCCTCTAAAAGCGAAAGAAGGTGGAGTATTAAGAAGAACTGGACACACCGAAGCAGCTATAGATTTTGCCAGATTAGCAGGCTTAAAACCTGCGGGTGTAATTGTTGAAATAATGAATGAAGATGGCAGCATGGCTCGCTTGCCTCAACTGGTAAAAGTCGCAGAAAAATTCGATTTAAAATTAGTGAGTATTGAAGATTTAGTGGCCTACCGGATGCAACATGATTCTTTAATTCAAAAAAAGGAAGATTTTGAAATACAAACTCGTTTTGGAAAGTTTCGTTTACGCGCTTACCAACAAACTACTAATCAACATGTACATATAGCATTAACTAAAGGAAGTTGGAAGCCTAACGAACCCCTAATGGTGCGCGTAAACTCCACATTGGTTAATAATGACATTTTAGGAACATTAACCAATAATGCAGATAAGAAGCTAGATGACATGTTTAAAGCCATCAACAATGAAGGCAAAGGAGCAATTGTATTTATAAATCAATCTAACCAAGGTTTTAATTTATTGAACAGACTGAGTGTTTTAAAAGAGCAACAAAGCAACGGAGTAATGAAAGCCCCAAATGTAAGCATGGACAGCAAAGATTTTGGAATTGGCGCTCAAATTTTGCATGATGTAGGCATTCATAAAATTAAACTTTTATCGAATTCACAAAAAAAGAAACGTGTTGGTATGATTGGCTATGGCTTAGAAATTACAGAGTACATTCAGTACTAATCAATTTTACCTTAACTTAATATGGCATTATTATTTGCATACTTAGCTTTAGTTTTAGTAGTATCTTTTATTTGTTCCATCATGGAGTCTGTATTGTTGTCTTTACCTGTTTCTTACATTATTTCACGTATTGAAAACGGACAGCAAAAAGCAAAAAAAATGTTAGCATTAAAAGAAAACGTAGATCAGCCATTATCTGCTATACTTTCGCTTAATACGGTTGCTCATACAGTTGGTGCTGCTGGAGTAGGAGCACAAGCAACCATTATTTTTGGTGATGCATATTTTGGAATGGTGTCTGCCATTTTAACTATTTTAATATTGGTTTTTACTGAAATTATTCCAAAAACATTAGGAGCTAATTATTCCAAAGAATTAATGAATGTCTCTGCATCTACTATTCGTGCTATGATTTTTATTACTTATCCTTTTGTCATGATTTCTTCATACTTAACTAAAGTGCTTTCTAGAAATGAAAATGAACCTACGACTAGTAGAGAAGAAGTTTCAGCTTTAGCTAATATTGGCACAGATGAAGGTATTTTTGAAGACAATGAAAATAAAATTATTCAGAATTTAATAAAATTAAAAGATATTAAAGTTGCAGAAGTAATGACTCCTAGAGTTGTGGTAATTACGGCAAGTGAAGATATGAGTTTACAAGAATTCATGGATAACAAAGAGTTTTTAAGCTTCTCTAGAATTCCAATTTTTAAAAATAACAAAGACAATATTACGGGTTATGTCTTACGTTCAATGGTTTTTGAAGAATTAGCAGAAGATCAGTTTGATGTGAAATTGAAAGATATCAAACGAGATATACTAACTTTTCCTAAAACAGTTACACTTTTTAATGCATGGGAAGAAATGTTATCTAAACGTGAACATATTTCATTAATTATAGATGAATATGGTGGTATGGATGGGATTACTACTTTAGAAGATATAATAGAATCAATGCTCGGTTTCGAAATTATCGACGAAAAAGATAAAGTAGACGATATGCAAAAGTATGCTAGGAATAAATGGAAGAAAAAAAATAGAGGCAAGGATACATAACTAAAAAAAAAGTGCAGCATTTTAAATGCTGCACTTGTATGCTAAATCTTGAATACGTAAAATTAACCTAAATAAGTTTTTAAAATTTTACTTCTAGAATTGTGCTTCAATTTCCGAACTCCTTTTTCTTTAATTTGTCTAACACGTTCACGGGTTAAACCAAAGGTTTCACCAATTTCTTCTAAAGTCATGGGTTGGTTACCATTCAAGCCAAAATATAAACGTATTACATCGGCATCACGCGGTGCTAATGTTTCTAGAGCACGTTCAATTTCTGTTTGAAGCGATTCGTGCATCAAATCTTTATCTGGATTTGGCGATTCTTCAAAATTTAATACATCATATAAGCTAGAATCTTCTCCTTCTCGAAGTGGTGCATCCATCGATAAGTGTCTGCCTGAATTTTTTAAAGATTCCTTTACATCGGTTATAGACATATCTAATTCCTTCGCAATTTCATCTGGACTCGGTGGACGCTGATTAGTTTGTTCTAAAAAAGCATAGGTTTTATTAATTTTATTAATCGAACCAATTTTATTTAAAGGTAACCTAACTACTCTAGATTGTTCGGCTAAAGCTTGTAAAATAGATTGTCTAATCCACCAAACAGCGTACGAAATAAATTTAAATCCTCTAGTTTCATCAAAGCGTTTTGCTGCTTTTATTAAGCCTAAATTACCTTCATTAATTAAATCGGGCAGAGTTAAACCTTGGTTTTGGTATTGTTTAGATACGGAAACTACAAATCGTAAATTGGCTTTAGTAAGCTTTTCTAAGGCAAGATCGTCGCCTGCTTTAATACGTTGTGCTAATTCTACTTCTTCTTCAGCAGTAATTAAATCTACTTTACCAATTTCTTGTAAATACTTGTCTAACGAAGCAGTTTCTCGATTGGTTACCTGTTTGGTAATTTTAAGTTGTCTCATTAATAACTATTCAGTTTTATAATTTGTACGCAGTTTTTTACAAAAGGTTACACTTTTTCGCAAAAAAACAGCAAGCAAAAATAGTACAGCTTCTATCTGCAACACTAATTTTTAATGATTTTTTTTTAATTAAAAGTGTTAAAAAAACTACCTATTTAAAATAAATCAAACCTAATTTTAATTTAATATTTTTTAAAGTGCATATAGTCAGTTTTTTATCTTTTATTTATCTTTTATTTATCTTTTTATTTCCTTATGCTTCAAGCTGTTTTTCTGAAAGAAATAAACCGTACATTTGCCGACTTAAATAATGCCTTTTTATGAATATCAAGAACATAGCGATTATAGCTCACGTAGATCACGGAAAAACAACTTTAGTGGATAAAATTATGCACCACTGTAAATTATTTCGTGAAAACGAATCTACTGGAGATCTTATTTTAGATAATAACGACCTTGAGCGCGAACGTGGAATTACAATTGTATCTAAAAACGTTTCTGTTGTTTACAAGGAAACAAAAATTAATATTATCGATACACCTGGTCACGCCGATTTTGGTGGTGAAGTTGAACGTGTTTTAAATATGGCAGATGGAGTACTTCTTTTAGTTGATGCTTTTGAAGGACCTATGCCACAAACCCGTTTTGTTTTACAAAAAGCCTTAGATTTAGGTTTAAAGCCATGTGTGGTTATCAATAAAGTAGATAAGCCTAACTGTACACCCGACGAAGTGCACGAAAAAGTTTTCGATTTAATGTTCGAATTGGGTGCAGAAGAATGGCAGCTCGATTTTCCATCGGTTTATGGTTCAGCTTTAAACAACTGGATGAGCGATAGCCCAGATGTTAAAACTGAAAATATTGAACCATTACTAGATATGGTTATTGAACATATCGAATCACCCAAAATTAAAGAAGGTAACACCCAAATGCTAATTACTTCTTTAGATTTCTCTTCCTATACCGGTAGAATTGCAATTGGTCGTTTACACCGTGGAGTTTTAAAGGAAAATATGCCGGTTTCATTGGTAAAACGCGATGGAACTATTTCTAAAACAAGAATAAAAGAATTACATACTTTTGAAGGAGTAGGAAGACGTAGAGTTGAAGAAATTCAACCTGGAGATATTTGTGCTATTGTAGGTTTAGAAGGATTTGAAATTGGCGATACTATTGCCGATATCGAAAATCCTGAAGCACTAAAATCTATTGCTATCGACGAGCCAACTATGAGTATGTTGTTTACTATAAACGATTCGCCTTTCTTTGGTAAAGATGGAAAATTTGTTACTTCAAGACACATTAAAGACCGTTTAAAAAGAGAATTAGAAAAAAACTTGGCGCTTAGAGTAGAAGAAACTGATTCTGCAGATAAATTTAATGTATTTGGACGTGGTGTAATGCACTTGTCTGTATTAATTGAAACTATGCGCAGAGAAGGTTACGAATTGCAAATTGGTCAACCACAGGTTATTATTAAGGAAATTGATGGTGTTAAATGCGAACCTGTTGAAGAATTAACTATCGATTTGCCTGAAAATTTATCGGGTAAAGCTGTAGAAATGGTAACTCTACGAAAAGGTGAAATGTTAAGCATGGAAACGCGTGGAGAACGCATGATTATTCAATTTATAATTCCTTCGCGTGGAATTATTGGTTTGCGAAATCAATTATTAACTGCTACTGCTGGTGAAGCAATTATGGCTCATCGTTTTAAAGAATTTCAGCCTTTAAAAGGAGATATTCCTCAACGTATGAATGGTTCTTTGGTTTCTATGGAAAAAGGGAAAGCTATACCTTATTCAATCGATAAGCTTCAAGATCGTGGTAAGTTTTTTGTAGATCCAGGTGAAGATATTTATGAAGGTCAGGTTATCGGAGAAAATTCTAGACAAGATGATATGACGGTAAATATTACCAAAACTAAAAAATTATCGAACGTTCGTTCTTCAGGAGCAGACGACAAAGCTAAGATTGTACCTGCTAAAAAGTTTTCGTTAGAAGAAGCTTTAGAATATATTCAAAAAGATGAATATGTAGAAGTTACTCCTAACCATCTTCGTATTCGAAAAATATACTTAAAGGAAACTGATAGAAAAAGATATAAAATAATTTAATTTTTTAATTAAAACTTATTTATAACTCCTAATACTAGGTTTTTCATATTCAAACACCAATTTCTCTTTATGAAGTTGGTGTTTTTTATTTTCCCCTTTCCATTCCCATGCAGAGCTGTACTGAAAGTTTTCGTCGTCCCGCATAGCTTCTCCATCTTCGGTTTGGTATTCTTCTCTAAAATGTGCACCACAAGATTCATCGCGTTGTAAAGCATCTTCGCACATTAACAAGGCTATTTCAAAATAATCGTAAACACGACCTGCTTTTTCCAATTCTGCATTTACTTCTTTGGTGTTTCCAGGTACTAATACCAGTTTTAAAAAATCTTCTCTTAAAGCACTAATTTCTTTAATAGCTTTTTCTAAACCTTTTTTACTTCGCGATAGTCCACAATAATCGTATAGTAATTTACCAAGCTGTTTATGATAATGATCTACGGTTTTACTTCCTTTATTATTAATAAAAAAATCTAATTGCTGTTTTACTTTATTTTCAGCTTCAATAAATGCTTGGTTATTTACGTCGGGTAAGGCATCTTTTAATTCGTCTGCTAAATAATTTCCGATGGTATATGGCGCAATAAAGTAACCATCTACACAAGCTTGTAATAAGGAGTTTGCTCCTAAACGATTAGCACCATGATCGCCATAATTGGCTTCTCCTAAAGCAAATAAACCTGGAATATTAGTCATCAATTCATAATCTACCCATAAACCGCCCATGGAGAAATGCGCAGCTGGAGAAATTTTCATCGGTTCTTCGTAGGCGTTAATTCCTGTAATCTTTTCGTACATCGAAAATAAATTTCCGTAACGTTCTTTAATTAAGTCTTTTCCGTGGTCTTGTATGGCTTTGCTAAAATCTAAATACACGGCATTTTTCATAGCACCAATTCCATGTCCAGCATCAATACGTTCTTTTGCAGCTCTTGAAGCGATGTCGCGTGGAGCTAAATTTCCAAATGCAGGGTAACGTCTTTCTAAATAATAATCGCGTTCTTCTTCTGGAATTGCATTAGGTTTGCGATTTTCAGCTTTCTTTTTAGGTACCCAAATGCGACCATCATTTCGAAGCGACTCAGACATTAAGGTAAGTTTTGACTGATGTTTACCCGATTGTGGTAAAGATGTTGGATGAATTTGTGTCCAACTTGGGTTGGCTACAAAAGCTCCTTTTTTATGTGCCCGCCAAATAGCAGAACCATTGCATCCCATTGCTAACGTTGATAAATAAAATATTTTACCAAAACCACCTGTTGCTAAAACTACAGCATTAGCGACGTGTCTTTTAATTTCTCCAGTTTCTAAATTTCTAGAAATAATTCCCTTTGCCTTTCCATCGATTATTACTAAATCTAACATTTCGTGGCTAGTATGTAGGGTAATTTTTCCTCGATTTACCTGTCGCAAAAGTGCCTGATAAGCACCGAGTAAGAGTTGTTGACCAGTTTGTCCGCGAGAATAAAACGTTCTGCTTACCTGAACTCCACCAAACGAGCGATTATTTAAATAACCACTATACTCTCTACCAAAAGGAACGCCTTGTGCAACGGCTTGGTCTATTAAACTCATCGAGCATTCGGCTAAGCGATACACATTGGCTTCTCGCGCCCTAAAATCGCCACCTTTTAAAGTGTCACGGAACATCCTGTAAACGCTATCACCATCATTTTTATAATTTTTAGATGCGTTAACTCCACCTTGTGCTGCAACCGAATGTGCTCTACGTGCTGTATCTTGAAAACAAAAGGCTTCTACATTATATCCCATTTCTGCTAAAGATGCAGAAATAGAACTTCCTGCTAAACCTGTTCCAACCACAATTATTTTTAACTTATTGCGATTGTTTGGACTTACTAGCTTAGCATTTTGTTTGTAAGTTTCCCATTTTTCAGATAATGGACCAGAGGGAATTTTAGCATCTAGCATATTTAAAAATTTAACTCTATTAATACTATGTTGAAACTTAGTTTTAGTGGGTGATTGTTTTTAAATTGATTTATAATAGCCTATTTTAAACCATAAACGATGTCGAAATCTATCTTCTACAAGATAGTCGTCTGTTCGATAATCAAACCCAATTTCAAGTTTATTTTTATCGTTAATATAAAAACCTAAACTAGCAGCAAGTCTGTTTTCTAAATCATCTTCTCTATCTTGATACATATAAATCAATTCGTTACTTAAACTAATGTATTTTTCTCCTGCATCTAACTCAAATCCTTGTAATGGAATTTGAATTTTTGCTCGGTATCTTGCTCGCCAAAGTGTTTTTGCTTCTTTAAAAAAGGTTTGGTCTATTCGAATTCTATGTCCCAACCTAAAACGCGATTCCCGTTGTAAAATAGAAACTTGTTGTATGGTGCGGTGTGTGTTTTCTCCTTTTTCTAAACGGTATTGATAACCTAAATCTATTTTTACAAAGGGACTAATTTTCTTACCTATAAAGCTTTGTAAATCGGTTAAAACATGCTTGTATGCTAATTCTTCATTTAATTGCGATGTTTTATCGAAAACTCCATGTTGCGATTCAATTTTATGGGTAATGGAATATCCGTTGTTTAATTTATAACTCAATGAAGCTTCTGGAAAAAAACCTATTGATTGTCGTGTATTTTGCGCATTACCTGTGGTATTATATAGGCAACATACAAATAGTATAAAATATAATGCTTTGATAGGTTGCATAGTTAGTAATCTAAATTATCGGTTGCTTTTAATTTTATTTTTCTATGTTCCATCAGTTTTCCATCGCTATTAAATAAGCCTTCCCATAATTCATCTACTATTTCATTTTTTCCATAAAACTCTATTTCATAGTTAATTGTAATAGCTTCATTTAATTCATCTTCATCAATTAAATCTTCTAAATCGTCATTGCTTCCTGTATATTGTATCTGTACTTTTTTAATGCTAAATTTGGTGTAATTGGCATATAAATAAGTTTCAATATTATTTTTCGAATTAGCTTCTATCGTATCAAAATCAATTAAAACTTCAATGTTTACAATATTTCCATTAGGTAAAATTTCAACACTGTGTTTTTGTTTTTTGTACATTAATTTAGCTTCATACACCGTTTTTTCTCCATCAGTTTGGTAAAACCACTTTACTTTTTTTCTTTTTTCATAGGCATCTTTAAACCATTCCATTACTTCTTCAGGAACATCCTTTTTTTTGATACGTTTTTCGGTTTCATTTTTAACTTGCGCCTGGAGTTGAAAGGCTAAAAATGAAAGTATGATGCTAAATATATATTTCATTTGTGTATTTTTCCCAAAAATAAAGATTCTATACATTTTTTTTGAATAATGACTTACTTAATATGAAAATAAACACTTTAAAGATATTATTTGGTGTAAATGTTTTTCTGTTTAGTTGTATGCTTCATGCTCAAAAACAAGAAGTAATTTATGAAGTTGATGGTATTGTAGTACAAAGTGTTTATTTAATAGAATTAAAAGACTTAACTGAAAAGGATATACATTCGATTCAAGAGGTTGATGATCCTTCAAAAATTGATCGTTTAGGTTATCATCAAGTCAAAAAGTTGGTTCAAATTACCACTAAAAATTTTGTAAATAGGCCAGACAGTTTAAAGCAAATTCCGTCTTCTAAACAAATGCAACGCATTAAGGGTAAATGGCATTTAAACAATAAACCCAATCCTTATTCTGGACCTTTTCGAGATTATTATGTAAATGGAAAATTACAAGGTAAAGGAACTTTTAAAGACGGAAAATTAGACGGAGAACGCTGGCTTTTTTTTGAAGATGGAAAGGTTTCTGAACAAATGCAGTATAAAAATGGATTTCCCGATGGTAAAGAAGTGCGTTATTTTCTTGATGGAGAAATTAAGCAAATAGGTTTTTATGAAAATGGATATGAAGTAGGCGAGTGGAAAAAATTTCACCCCAACGGAAATTTAAAGCAAGTTTCTTTCTTTTCTGAAAACGGAAAACTAAACGGTGAAGTTAAATCCTACTATTCTACAGGTGCCTTAAAGGGAAGCAGCAATTTTGTAAATGGAGAACTAGTTGAAACTAAAAAGGAAAAAAAGCTTCAGCAATTATATGAAGCTGGAGAACAATATTTTAAGCTTGCTAACTTTTCTAAAGCAATTGAGGAGTTTAGCCACTGCATAAAATTAAAGTCTACGTGGAATGATGCTTATTTTGCACGTGGTACGGCCTATTTAAACAACAACCAATTTGAAAAAGCTTTAGCTGATTTTAACCAAGCCATACAAATTGAGCCTTTAGATGCTTATGCATATACAAATCGCGCTTTTACGCTACTAAGAAAACAAGAGTTTGAAGATGCCAATAAGCCTGAAAGCGATCATAAATCACCCATATTTGGAAGCTCGAAAGTAGATGTAACAGTAGAAGCCATAGATCAAATCTGTAAAGATTTACAAAAAGCAAAAGGTTTAGGAGACGAAAGTAGAATGCTTTTGGAAGCGCTGCTAAACTATTGTAATTAGTTTTTATTTTAGAATTTCCGTATAATACCACTAAAAAAGCCACTTCAGTTTGAAATGGCTTTTTTGATGACTTTTAAATGTTAAAGATCAAGTTAGAGCTGCAATCTTAATCCGCCATAAATTCCGAATGGGTGTCAAGGTCGTAATCCGGCATGAACAAGTGATGAAACATAAACTTTATCTAACAAGTTAATTATATTGGCAGTTAAACTTAATTTTGATGTAAGTTGATAGGCAGCAGATGCATCAATTACAAACATCGATTCTACTTTTTGGTTTTTGGGAATACTTACAACGCCAGCTACGGTTCTAAATTCATCTCTATAGCGAGCATTTAAATTAATTTCTAATTTTCCATATTCAAACCCTGTACTCAAATTGAATTGATGGTTTGGGATGTAGGGCATCTCGTCTCCAGTTGAAACTTCTCCCCAAATGCCTACAGGCGAATCAAAATCAGATTGAAATTCAGTAGAAGTGTAGGTATAAGCAAATGTTATGGGTAATTTCATATTGCTTTTTTCAATAAGATTGTAATCGAGTTGTACTTCAAAACCTTGTACTTTTAAAGCTCCAGCGTTAAATAGGTCTAAACTTCCATCAACTCTACCAGTTGCTACTAAATCGCTGCCTAACATGTTGGTATAATCAATATATAAACCAACAACTTCACTGGTAAATCCTTTCCAATTAAAACGGGTTCCTAGTTCATAGTTTGTACTTTCTTCGGGGTTTTGATTTTCAACAAAGCCAGCTGGAGAGAAACCGCGGTGTATTCCAGCAAAAGCTGATAAATTTTCATTGAATTTATAATTGGCTCCAATGCCTGGTATAAATTGGGCAAAATTATTTTTGGTAATATTTAAATCTGTTCCAGTTCGGCTTACATCAGCAGTACCGAAATCTTCACGAGTTAAGTTTACATTTTCGTAACGCAAGCCAGGTGTAAGCATTAAATTATTAATTTTATACAACAAATGAGCTGAGACTGCTTCTGCCATCGAAATTCAGTTGCTATCGGTACCGGGAACTCCAGATGAAGTTAGCCCCATTACACCATCTAAGATTCGGCAACCATCTACCCATTGAAAACGATCTTCTTCAGCATACTGTAATTTTAATTCAATATATTGTTTAAATTTAGCATCATTATCGGTAGTATATATAAATTTAGTTACTATATCATCCCGGTCTAAACCAGTTCCGCCAGGTCCATCTAAATTTTTGAATCCGTTAGAAGTATTTTTTAAATACTCTAGCATGTAACCGAAATTATGCATCGTTTCACCAAATCTAACCATAGAATTTGAAGTTCCATACGAGCCATAATTTGCTCTTAATTCTGCATTAAACTCAGTTGGAATTTCAGAAGAAACAAAATTGATGGCACTACCGGTAGTAAATGGGCCATATTGTACTTGGCTACTTACTTTTAATACTTCTACAGCTTGCATACGTGCTACATTTGGAAAATAATAAGCCGCAGAAGCAGAGTAGGGCTCAGGTGCAATTAAAACACGATCTTCATAAGTGTTATTTTTGCCGATCGCTTTGGCGAAGTTCCACGTAGACTAATGTTAGGTCGTAATCCAAAACCACCTTCTTCGTATACATTTATACCAGGAATTTGTCCTAAAACCCGATTAACATCTAAATAGTTGTGTTTTTGTAAATCTTCTTTAGAGAGAAAATAAGCAGATCCAGTTCGGTTACGGGCCTGAAATTTACTACCCAATACAGTGTTTGGTTTTAAAATTACTTCATCTAAAATTCAGTAGAATCTATTTCAAACGGAAAGCGTTCTTCGCTATAATTTTTTTTTTTGTTTTTTCAGTATCTTTTTGTCCTAAAGAAATTAAACTTACCAAGAGTAGACAGATGAATAGGGGTGTTTTTGACATTTATTTAGATTAATTTCAAATAGCGCTGCAAATATATTTCACTTTATAATAAGCACAAAGCTTATTTAGATTAGTTTCAAAATTATTGATGTTTTAGATTTGTTCACTTAGAGTAGTATTTCTATTTTATTACTATGTTTGAAAAATAAAATTAGAAGATGAAAAAAATATTACTTCTCTGTACGGTTTTGTTGGTCTTAGTAAGCTGTAATTCAGCTAAAAAAGCACAGAAAAAAATAGCGATGGGAAACTACGAACAAGCTATCGATATTGCCATTAATCATTTACAGCGTGACCAAACACGCAGTAGAGGACAGGAACAAATTTTAATCCTACAGGAAGCTTTTACAAAGTTAACCGTAAGAGATAAAAAAAGAATTCGCTTTCTAGAACGCGAAAAGAATGATGCCAACATCATTGAAATTTATAATACCTACCAAAAGTTAGACCGTATTCAAAACCGTATTCAGCCACTTTTGCCATTATACCACCAAGGTTTAGCTACAAAAGTAGAATTTAACTTTACAGATTATTCTTCAGCAATTTTAGAAGCTCAAGATGAATTGGTAGAATTTTATTACCAAGAAGCTAATATGTTGCTAAACAGCAGAGAAAAATTTAGTGCAAGACAAGCTTTTGATGATTTGCAAGAATTACAAAGCATACGACCCAACTACAAAAACACAGTTAAATTAATAGATGAAGCTTATTTTTTGGGAACTGATTTTGTTATAGTTAGTATCGAAAATCAAACCGGTTTTGTTATTCCACAACAATTACAAGATGTTATAACCGACTTTAATACTTATGGTTTAAACGATAAGTGGACACAGTACCACACTAATTTAGAAACAGACTTAGATTATGACTTTGGTTTATTAATCGATTTTACCAATTTTAATTTTTCTCCCGACCAGTTACGAGAACGCGAAATTCAATTGCAAGACGAAATAGTAGATGGTTGGAAATATAAAACCGATGCTAGGGGAAATTACATTAAAGACGATGAAGGAAATAGAATTAAAGAAGATATTTATGTTGAAGTAGAAGGTGTCTTGATAAAAAGCGTTCAACGTAAGGCAGTGATGGTTGAAGCTAGAGTAATTTACCAAGATCTGAAGGCTAACCAACAAATTAATTCATTTCCATTGGCATCAGAATTTATTTTCGAAAATGTATTTGCATCTTTTCAAGGTGATGCCCGTGTATTAAACGACGAAGAAAGACAGCTTTTACAAAATAGAGCGGTACCTTTCCCTAGCAATGAGCGCATGTTAATTGATGCTAGTGAAGAAATAAAAGTAAATTTAAAATCTATTCTTAACCGAAATAAACTCCGATAAAATGAAAAACTTAAGTCTTATTGCCATTGCTTTAATTTTTGGTTGGCAAACTAATTATGCACAAGATAAATTTTACTTAACTATCGATGGCGAAGAGCTTGAAATTGAACTTGATAAAAGCTACAGTTATAAAGTTGGAAAAAGGAAATAAACCTTCAATTACGAGCTAAAGATACCTTAGAATATAACAGTAATTTATCGAGTTTTAAATACCTGAGAACTAATCCTATTTCTGAAGTTATTTTAGATGAAGGTATCAAACAATTAATGATGGTAACAGCAGAAGGAACGGGTGTAATTTTGCAAGAATACGTATCTTTTAATCCCGCTTTTTTAAATGAAATGATGCTTAACGATGTCACTAAAGAAAGTTTAAATTATGGTTTCGAAATGCAACGAGAAGATTACGAAAAAACCTTATTGAGTGGTCAAACTTTAAGCATACAAAAAGCTACTTTAACTTATAACGACGAAATTAACATTTACGAAATTACTTCAATAGGTAAAAAAGATTCAGGAATTTTAATCATGACTATGGCTATGGACGATAACGAGTTATCGCAAGGAAGAAAATTAATCGAAGTATTTTGGAATTCGCTAAAATTTAAGGAAAACTAAATTATTTTAATCAATGCTATTAAATTAAAATCAATTCTTTTACCACAGCTTCGCCGACTTTTTCATTTAACATATCAATTATTTTTTGCTTTCCGTAACTTAACTCTTCTCGTAAAGTAGAAGAGTTTAGTTTTACAAATAATTTTCCTCTGTTTAATTGAATGCTTTGGGTGTAGTTTTTTATAGCTGGACCTAATTCGTTATGCCAAGCATCTTCAATAGCTAATTGATTAAATCCTTTAGAGAGTTTATCGTTTTTCTTAAAATCTTGTAATAAATCTTTTAAACTTTTTTCTTCACTAAATCTTGTTTTATTCTTCATCTTCAATTTTTTTGAAACCAGTGTAAGGTGCATAAGTATAAATAATTCCATTTTTATTTTGAAGTACTAATTCTTCTGAAGTTAAACTTAAAATTTCTTCTTCCCAAGAATCATAATTAGTGGAGTACTTTAAAATAATTGAAGTATCATCTTTTGTAATTACCATAAAATTTTCAATGTCTTTACTACCTTTAAACTTTCCATTATACAAAGGTTTTAGCTTTTTTCTAAATCCAGTTGAATCTTTTAAAACAAAATAATCGACCGTTTGATTATAGGGAAATTCTTTAGATTTTCCCTTATTATTTTCAGCTTTTGTAATTTCCCAATAGCCATCAAGATTACTTAAATTAATTTCTTTTTTGTTACAGCTAAAAAGAAGAACAAGGCTTACAATACATATAATATTTTTCATTTTTCTATTTTTAAGTTAGCTCAAATAATTGATAATCGTTTGTGTTTTCTTGTACCACTTTTTCAGTTCGTTGCGCATGCGTATCCGAAATAAACAGTTGCCCTAAATCATCTTTCATTACCATTTCAATAATTTTTTGCACACGTTCTTCGTCTAATTTATCAAAAATATCGTCTAATAACAATAATGGTTTGGTTCCTTTTTGGGCTTTCATATAATCGTATTGTGCAAATTTTAATGCAATTAAATAAGACTTTTGTTGTCCTTGCGAACCAAATTTCTTTATTGGATAATTTTGAATTTCAAATTGAAAATCGTCTTTGTGTACTCCAAAACTACTATACTGCAAACGTTTATCTTTTTCTAAATGCTTTTCAAATCCCGTTGAAAAATCATCTTGTTGCAGTTGACTTTTATACACAAAGTTTACGTATTCTCTGGCATTACTTATGTTTTCGTATCGCTGTTGGAGTATGGGTTGAAACTCTTTTACAAAAGCTTCGCGCTCTTGATAAATATAAGTACCAAACTCTTGTAATTGTAAATTATAAACGTCTAATTGTGCTTGATTAAATTGGTAATTAGCTGCAAAATATTTTAATAAAGCATTGCGTTGAGAAAGTATTTTTTGATAATTAATTAATGCGTTTAGGTAAGTTCTGTTTCCTTGTGCAATTACTGAGTCTACAAATTTTCTTCTAATTTCGCTGCCTTCTACAATTAAATCGCGATCGGCTGGAGAAATGATTACCAAGGGGATCTCACCGATGTGGTCTGCTATTTTTTCATAGACTTTAGCATTCTTTTTAATAATTTTTTTTTGTCCTTTTTTTACAGAAACTACAATTTGCTGTTGTTGATTTTCATTTTTTTGAAAATTACCATCAACTACAAAAAAATCGCTTCCATGCTGAATATTTTGTTTGGTAATAGGATTAAAATAACTTTTTCCGAATGCCAATAAATAAATACTATCTAATATATTGGTTTTGCCAACGCCATTTCTGCCAACAAAACAGTTAATCTTAGCATTAAAATGAAACTCTTTTTGTGTAATATTTTTAAAGTTAATAATCGATAAATCCCTTAATACCATGCGGTTTGCTTCAATTAATTAAACATAGGTTAATGCTCACGAATGTACTATTTTGTTTTCGATTTTAGCTTACAGTTTATAAATATACTTCACTATCTAAGATTATATTAGTGTTGTTATGTTAATAAGTAGATTAAAAAAACAGAAGTGGAAAGATGAATATTCAATTAAAATTATATTTTTGCCAATTGAATTAAAAAGCAATATGGCAACTTACAAAAAACGTGGCTACAAGCCTAAAAATAAAAAAGAGCAAGAAGAGTTAATCCAAGAAGAATCTACAACTGCAGAAGTATTTGATTCTTTAGACGAAAGCGCTTCAAAAACGGAAGCTTTTATTAGTAAAAATCAAAATGTAATTTTAAGTGTAATTGTATTAATAACCGTAGTTGTTTTAGGTTATTTAGGTTATCAAAACTTTATTTTAGGCCCTAAAGAAAAAGAAGCTGCTGCAGAAATGCATCAAGCACAAGTTTTTTTCGACAATGCAATTAATGCTACCGGAACAGCACAAGATTCAATTTTTAAACTAGCTATTAATGGAGGTAATGCTAAGCCTGGTTTTGTTGCTGTTGCAGATAATTTTAGTGGAACAAAAACCGCTGCTCTAGCCAATTACTATGCAGGTATCTCTTATTTGAATATTGGTGAATACCAAAAAGCAATCGATCATTTAGATAGATTCAATTTAAACGATGAAGTAATTGCACCTATGGCAAAAGGAGCTTTGGGTGATGCTTTTTTGCAAATTAATCAGCCTAAAGAAGCTCTTGGCTACTTTGAGTCTGCCATTAGTTTAAGTAAAAATAGTTTTACAACACCAAAGTATTTACTAAAAGCTGCTATTACGGCTTTAGAAATTAAAGAACCAGCAAAAGCGCTTGGTTATTTAGAGCGTATTAACGAAGAATTTCCAGAAGCTACAGAAGCTAGACAAGCTAAAGCCTTAACTGGTAAAGCTGAAGGTTTAATGTAAATTATATTATGGCAACAGCACATAAAAATTTATCTACATACCAAAAAGAAGAAATACCCAACGCCAAAGATTTTAAATTTGGCGTTGTTGTTTCAGAATGGAACCCAACGATTACACAAAACTTGTTTCAAGGTGCTTTTGATGCATTTATTGAGAATGGAGCTCTTAAGGAAAACATTGTGCGATGGAACGTACCTGGTAGTTTTGAGTTGGTCTATGCTGCTAAAAAAATGCGGGAAAGCTTTGATATGCTAGATGCAATTGTAGTGGTTGGTGTGGTAATTCAAGGAGAAACCAAACACTTCGATTTTGTTTGCCAAGGTGTTACTCAAGGCGTTATGGATTTGAACATAAATGGCGATATTCCAGTTATATTTTGTGTTTTAACCGATAATCATATTCAACAAAGTATAGATCGATCGGGTGGTAAACACGGAAACAAAGGTACAGAAGCTGCCATTGCTGCTATAAAAATGGCTCAGCTTAAAAAGGATGCTAAATTTTATGGATTTGAAAATTAAGCCGATTCATTAGACCTTTATTTTTCTTAAAATTATTGGCCAACGCCCAGATTTATTAGGAAATGATTAAATTTGTTCAAAATCGTTTTCATGTTAAAATTCAATTCCTTTAAGCTGAACAAAAACCAGCGTTACAACTATACTCCTAGATATTACAAAGGGAAGTCTGAAGGTAATATATACGAATTCGATTCGAAGTTTAAAAAATACAAAGATACAACCAACCAAATCGATTTTGGTTCGCAATGGGCAGAAGCTAGAAAACAAAGTAGAACTCGAGGCAACCGCTCGTTTAACGGTAGGATTTTATTAATTGCTGCAATTTTAATTCTTGTTTTTTTATATATTATCGATTTTGATTTATCCATATTTAGTCAAGTTTATTAATGAGTGATATAATTCAACTTTTACCCGATCATGTTGCTAATCAAATTGCAGCTGGAGAAGTAGTGCAGCGTCCAGCTTCTGTTGTAAAAGAATTGCTTGAAAATGCAGTAGATGCAGGTGCAACACAAATAAATTTAGTGGTTAAAGATGCCGGTAAAAGCTTAATACAAGTGGTCGATGATGGCTTAGGTATGAGTATGACCGACACACGTTTAGCTTTTGAACGCCATGCCACTTCCAAAATAAAATCAGCCGAAGATTTATTTAACTTACACACCAAAGGTTTCCGAGGTGAAGCTTTAGCTTCGATTGCAGCTGTTGCACAAGTTCAGGTTAAGAGTAAAACGGAAAAAGCAGATGTGGGAACTTCATTACAAATTGAAGCCAGTCGTGTTAAAGAACAACAAGCTTGTGTAACACCAAAAGGAACTTCAATTGCTGTGAAAAATTTATTTTACAATATACCAGCTCGTCGAAATTTCTTAAAATCTGATGCTGTAGAACAACGCCATATCATCGATGAATTTCAACGTGTTGCTTTGGCACATCCAAAAGTAGGTTTCAGCTACGTACACAATTCATCAGAATTGTTTCATCTTAAATCTGCTAATTTTCGGCAACGTATTGTTGGAATTTTAGGAGCAAAAACCAATGAAAAACTTGTTCCTGTCGAAGAACAAACCGATTATATTCACTTAAAAGGTTTTATAATAAAACCTGAATTCGCCAAAAAAACAAGAGGTGAACAGTTTTTCTTTGTGAACAATCGCTTTATTAAAAGTTCGTATTTACATCATGCTGTTAATGCTGCATACGAAGGTTTAATGAGAGACAAATCTATTCCTTCTTATTTTTTGTATATTGATGTAGACCCTAAAACAGTCGATATTAATATTCATCCTACCAAAACTGAAATTAAATTTGAAGACGAACATTCCATTTACGCTGTTATGCGTAGTGCAATTAAGCATAGTTTAGGTCAATTTCAAATCGCACCAGCTTTAGACTTCGATCGTGATACGGATTTCGATACATCCTACGAACAACATAAAAAACCTATCTCTAATCCCACAATTCAGGTAAATCGAGATTACAATCCCTTTGAAGTAGAAACTCCAAGAAAAGCAACATCTAACTTTTCTAACCACAAACCAATTATACCTAATGCTTGGGAAAGCCTGTATACTGATATTCAACCCCAAAAGGACAAAGTTGAACATTCATCTAAATTTTTAAATGCACCTTTAGAAAATAACTTGTTTCAACATGAAGCCATTTCAGAAAGTATAAAATGCTTTCAATTTAATGGAAAATTTATTGTTGCTGATATAAATGATAAGTTATTGGTTATAGATCAGCATCGGGCACATTCTCGAATTTTGTATGAAGATTTAATGAAAAGTATTACACTAGATGCAGCTCCTTGCCAACAATTGCTTTTTCCTTTAGAAATGGAATTTAGTTCAGCTGATTTTCAAATTTTAACGGATGTGCAAGAAGCTTTGGTGCTTATAGGATTTAGTTTTGAAAAATGGGAAGATAATGAAACACTTATATCTGGTATTCCTAGTCATGTTAAAGAAAGTGATATTGCTGCTATGTTTGATCAATTAGTGGCCGACATGCGTTTAGGAATTCCTAAAAATAACTTTGAACAAAACGATATTTTAGCAAAATCTTTAGCTAAGAACATGGCGATTAAATCAGGCCGAATTTTAAGTACAGAAGAACAACATGATTTAATTCATCAATTATTTACTTGTAAGGAACCAACAAAAACGGCTACAAACCAAAATATTTTCATCAATTTTGCACATCAAGATTTAGAACATAAACTATTGTAAATGGGAAACCTTACCGATACTGTAAAAACTCTATTAATTGCCAATATACTCTTTTTTGTAGGTACTTTGTACTTAGGAGACTATGCCTATCAGCTTTTTGCTTTATGGTTTCCAGAAAATCCTAACTTTGGTATCTGGCAAATTATAACCCATATGTTTATGCATGGTGACCAGTCGCATATTTTTTTCAATATGTTTGCGTTATTCATGTTCGGTAGTGTTTTAGAACGCAGTATTGGTCAGTCTAAATTTATTTATATTTACATATCTGCAGGCTTGGGTGCTGCTGGACTTCAGGTATTATTTAGCTACATTGGTTATTATGGAGCTTTACAGATTTTAACCGACTCTGGCGTAGCATTAGATCAAATTCCTACTATGATATCGAGTACTTTAAAAACTGGAGAATTTCCATATTACATAAACGATTCTAATGTAGAAGCTGCGCGTTCTTTGGTTAGTAACTTTCGAACTCCTATGGTTGGTGCTTCTGGAGCTATATTTGGTGTTTTAGCTGCTTTTGTTTTAATTTATCCAAACATGCCTTTATACTTTATATTTGTACCCATACCAATAAAAGCTAAATATTTAATAGGAGGTTATTTTTTAATTAATTTATATTCAGCAGTTACCGGTTCAACAATTTTAGGTCCATCCAATACAGCTTATTGGGCGCACATTGGTGGAGCAGTAGTAGGTTTTTTAGTAATGTGGTATTGGAAAAGAAATTCGTTTAACCAAAATAGGTGGAATTAAAATATGAGCGACTGGCAACAAAAATTACGATATAAATATGCAACGGCAAATGTACTAGAGAAGTTAATTGCTTTAAATTTACTTTTTTTTGTACTTACTTACGCTTTTCAAACCATTGCTTTCTTTTTTGAAGCTCAAGGTAATTTTTTTTTAGATTGGTTAATTTTCCCTTCTAATCCGTTTGAATTTATTTTTCAGCCATGGAGCATAGTAACTTATGCTTTTTTGCATAGTGGATTTTTTCATATTTTGTTCAATTTAGTTGTGCTTTATTTTTCGGGAAGGATTTTTCTTGAATTTTATGCGCCACAAAAAATGGTTAACTTTTACGTATTAGGAGCCATATTTGGAGCACTTATTTTTATGTTAAGCTTCAACTTGTTTCCTGTATTTAAAACTTTAGGCAGTAGCAGGTTAATTGGCTCGTCTGCAGCAGTTATGGCTATTTTAATTGGCATCGCTACAAAAGTTCCTAATTATGGGTTACGTTTGTTTTTATTCGGGAATGTAAAGCTTTGGCATATTGCTGTAGTTTTTGTAATTCTAGATTTTATACGAATTCCCTTTGGCAATCCAGGCGGACATTTAGCGCATTTAGGGGGTGCTTTTATTGGTTATTATTACTCAAAACAACTAGACAAAGGAAACGATTTGGGAAGTTTTGTAACATCAATAATGCATTATTTCCAGTCTTTATTCGATGGTTCTGCACGGTCAAAACGCAATATGAAAACCGTTCATAAATCCAAATCTAAAAAATCTACATCTACAGTTTCTAAATCTGAAAAACAAAAAAGAGTTGATCAAATCCTTGAGAAAATAGGGAAAAGCGGTTACGAAAGTCTAACTAAAGCAGAAAAAGACTTTTTGTTTGATGCTGGCAAAGATTTGTAATGATGGCGCAAAAAAAACTACATTGGTTGGATCGTTTTATCTATTTTTTGAATGTAGTTTTTGCTTTTTTACTTTTAATTTCTTATCTACTTCCTTTTATATCGCCTAAATTTATTCCTTTTATTTCCATTTTAAATTTTGGAATACCGCTGTTGATACTAATTAATGTGCTGTTTTGTGCTTACTGGATTTTAAAATTGAAAAAACAAGTACTTTTATCAGCAATAGCTTTATTGTTAGGATTAAACCATATCACATCTTTGTATGTATTTAATGAGCAAACTTCTGAAAATGAAGTTATTTCAAACACATCTAGTTTTAAATTAATAAGTTATAATGTTCGGCATTTCAATATGCATGAATGGATTCCCAATACAGAGGTCACTCCTCAAATAAAAGATTTTTTGCTTAAGGAACAACCAGATTTTATAGCCTTTCAAGATTTTGAATTTAGAGATGATTTTGATTTAAAAAAAATATATCCTTACCAGGTTCAATTTAAAAAAGAAGGTAATCGATATCTTCGTCTAAGTTTGTTTTCTAAATACCCGTTTTTAAAACAAAAAAACCTAGATTTTAGCAATACGGGGAATGGTGCTTTTTTTGTTGATGTTAAGTTACCTAAAGACACCCTACGTATTTTTAATATTCATTTAGAATCCTTAAAAATTAAACCTGATGTAAAGGAACTTCAAAATGAAGACCGCAATCAGTTAATTAGTAGGGTAGGGCATTCATTTAAAAAACAAGCTGAACAAATTGAATTAATTTTACCACATTTGGAAGCTTCACCTTTTAAAAATATTGTAATTGGAGATTTTAATAATACTGCATTTTCTTATATATATAGAGCTCTTAAGAATAATAATTTAAAAGATGCTTTCAAAGAAAAGGGAAATGGTTTTGGAAAAACTTTCGACTTCGATTTTATTCCAATTCGTATAGATCATGCTTTAGTTGATAATGAAATTGAAGTTTTAAATTTTAAAAATTACGACATTCAATTATCCGATCATTATCCTATTTCTGTTGAATTTAAGCTTCCTTAGCTTCTTGGGTTCGCAAATATGCTAGCGCGTTTGTGCCTTCATTAAAAAGTAAATCTAAAATGCTTAAATTAGAAATAAAACCTTTCTTACTTTCAAAAACTTGAATGTATTTATCTAAGTTAAGATTCGCAGTCCGCTTCGCTTTTCCCAAAAATCTCAAATCGTTTATTTCTTCTTTATCGGTTTGCGCTTCTTGGTATTTGCTTGTAAACTCAATCTGTAAATCCAGCCCTAGACTTGCTAAAAGTACCTGCCAAGCATCTTGAGTAAAATCGATTAAATATTCATATTTTTTATGATACAAAGGATAAAAGTCATCTTCAAAAAATTCGAAATACGGAGAAGTTCGATACGCAGATTCTAAGGACTTCCAATGTAAACGTTGCCACTTAAAATCGTTTTCAATTTTTACTTCTTTCAAAAGCTGATGCGCTCCGCTACCATTGTGTTTTATAGGAATATTTAACAACAATTTCCCATTAGCACCATAAATATATTGTCTTGTTCGGTAACTTTGTTTTTGGTAATTTTCATTGATTTCAAACGCTAACGCATCTGCCTGAGCAATAGGAACAAACAAATCGATTGGTCCAAAGTATAAAGGTTGAACAAGCGTTTTTTTCATAATTTAAGCTTCTTTTTTACGTTTTTTAAAAGTGCTGTAACCAATCCAAATCAAAACAAAAATTAAAAAATAAGGTAAATAAGAAGTTCGTTCACCTTCACCACCAACGGTAGTGAACATCCTATCCCATCGAATTTTATTTAAACCGCTTGCGTGTGGATCGATACTTAACCATATAAAAACTGGTTTACCAACAATATGCGTAGCTGGTACAAAGCCCCAATAACGGCTGTCTTCAGAATTATGGCGATTATCACCCATCATCCAATAATAATCTTGTTTAAATGTGTATTCGTTTACAGCTTTTTCGTTAATAAAGACTTGGTCGCCTTCTATACTCATAACTTGTTCAATTCCCATTTCTTCGCCTTCGTAAACTTCAATAGCTCTCCTATAAAAACCGAAACTTTCTGCATTTAAAGCTACGCTTTGTCCAGCTTTTGGAATGTAAATAGGTCCCATTTGATCGTGGTTCCAAGTATGTTTTTTATTATTAGGAAAAATTCGGTCGTCTTTATAATCGGTTGGAGAAAATAGTCGAGTAACTTCTTTTACATTGGGGTGATTGATAAAAGTTTTTATACTTTCTTCAGACATGGCTTTAATGTAGTATTGGTCTTTATCTTTATTGTAGTAACTAATACCATCGGTAATGTTGTATCTACTTCGTAAAAACTCTGGATTAAAGCCTTGTCCTTTACCTTGTACCATATACGAAAATTGAGGTTTAGCCCGATCAGGAAGTTCAATTTGTTTTCCGTTTACATGTACGTAACCATCTATAATTTCTAAAGAATCTCCAGCAATACCGACTGCTCTTTTTACGTAATTCGATTTTTTGTCGATGGGTTTATAGTAGTGTTTTCCTGAAGTATCGAAAAATTGCCTTACTGTATCGACCGGCCAATTAAAAACTACAATATCATTACGTTGTATTTCCTGAAAACCAGGCAATCTAAAATAAGGAAGCTTCACATCGCTGATATATGATTTTACACCAACCAACGGAATACTATCGTGCACCATAGGAAGCGCAAGCGGAGTTTGTGGCGTTTTAGCACCATAATGAAACTTGCTTACAAATAAAAAGTCGCCAACTAAAAGCGATTTTTCTAAGGAAGGAGTTGGAATGGTAAAGGGTTGCATTACATAGGTATGCACAAGGGTTGCAGCTACAACAGCAAATAAAATAGAACTTACAGTTTCTCCCGCTTTACTTTGTGCATTTAACTCTCGTTTTCCAACGTATTTTGTGGTAGTAAAGTAATTGATATAATACAAATAAAATCCTAAACTTAGTATGCTTAACCATGTATCTGTACTCGTGTTTTTTTGAAAACTTCTTGCAGTTTCTACCCAAATTACAGGAAACATAATTAAATTAATAATAGGGATAAACAGCAAAATTGTCCACCAAGTAGGACGCTGAATAATACGCATTAAAATTACAGCATTGTAAATAGGTATTGCTGCTTGCCATGGACTTCTGCCAGCACGTTTGTATAATTTCCAAGTCCCTAAAAAGTGAATTACTTGAATTGCGAGTATAAAAATAATTAATTGAATAAAAGTCATGAGTTTAGATTTTAAGCGGTAAAGGTTTTTAGCACATCTTTCATTAGATAAACGCCTGGATTAGATTTGTTGTAAAGCCATTCTGCGGCAATTACAGCACCTAGTGCAAATCCGTCGCGGGTATGAGCTGTATGTTTAATTTCAATAGTATCAATATTGCTTTTGTAGGCGATTTGATGGGTGCCTTTTACATCTTCTATGCGTTTAGCTTCAATTGGAAGTTGATTTTTATTAGCTTCATTAGCTGGATATTTCCATGAAATGTATCTTTCGTTTTCATCCATAATAGCTTCAGCTAAAGTAATGGCAGTACCGCTTGGCGCATCGAGTTTTTCGGTATGGTGAATTTCTTCTAAGTCAACTGAATACTCTTTAAAATTTGCCATAAGTTGTGCTAACTTCGAATTTAATTCGAAAAACAAATTAACACCTAGACTAAAATTTGAAGCGTAGATAAATCTTCCTTTTTTAGTTTTGGTTAGTTCACAAATTTCATGATACTGATCTAACCAACCTGTAGTTCCAGAAATAACAGGAATGTTTAAATCTAGACAAGTGGATATGTTGTTAAATGCTGCTTTAGGAATGCTAAAATCTATCGCTACATCTGCATTTTGTAGTTTGGTTATATCCATCGGTGTAGCCGATTGTTTCAGAACAATTGTATGTTTGCGCTGTAAAGCAATTTGTTCTATGGTTTTCCCCATTTTTCCATATCCTAACAAAGCAATTCTCATAATTAATTAAATTTAAAATTTAGGCTTAAGCCGTAGCGTAATTCTCCCGTAAAAAAATCTTGCTCAGCTTGGGGTTTTAAAGATAAATTTTCGCTGACATTAAATTGTTGCAAATGTGCATCTACATTAGCGTCTACAATGTTTAAAACATAAGCACCAACTACAAAAAGCAAGGATAAATCTCGATTTTTTCTAAATAATTTTTGAGCATCAATTAAATTTTGATCCGTTAACACATCAAAAAATTCGTCTTCTTGACCTGTTAAGCGTTGTTTAAACGCATTTCTATATTTTTTGTACTGGTTATTGTTATCGATATAAAAATAAGTAGTTGTACCAATCGCTGCATAAACTATTGGTAATTTCCAGTATTTACCATTGTAAATCTGGCCTAATCCAGGTACAATAGCCGAGTAAAATGCAGCTTTTGCAGGACCAAGCGGGTCGTATAAATCTAAACTGAAATCCTTTTCTTTTAAATTAGGCTCTGTTTTTAATTTCATGCTCATGCCTTTTTTTTGGGGAATGCTATCATTTTGAGCATTGGTAAAATGAAGCCCAAAAATTAAAATAAACAAAAGGCAATATTTAGTTTTGCTTAGATTCATCGATTAGTTTTTTGATTCGCTCAAAATCTTCAGCAGAAGCAAATGGAATTATCAATTTTCCATTTCCTTTTTTATTGAGCTTAACTTCTACTTTGGCTCCAAAGTAACTCGAAATTTCTTTAACTGCATTTTGCTTATTTTCGTCAAACTTGGTTGGGGCAGTTGTTTTTTGCTTAGTGTTTAGAGCTTTTATTAAACGTTCGGTTTCTCTAACTGAAAGTTTGTCTTTTACAATGCGTTCGTATATTTCTAATTGTTGTTTGGTGTCCGATAAAGCAATTAAAGCTCTACCGTGACCCATGCTTAAAAAGCCATCGCGCATTCCAGTTTGAATAATTGGGTCGAGTTTTAGTAAACGCAAATAATTGGCAATAGTAGAACGATTTTTACCAATGCGTTCGCTCATTTCCTCTTGGGTTAAATCTACTTCTTCAATTAAACGTTGGTAAGAAAGTGCAATTTCTATGGGATCTAAATCTTGGCGTTGTATGTTTTCAACTAAAGCCATTTCGAGCGACTCTTGGTCGTTGGCTATGCGAATGTAAGCGGGAATACTAGCTAAACCTAAAAGTTTAGATGCGCGAAAACGTCGCTCACCCGAAACCAATTGATATTGGTTAAAGCCTAATTTACGTACGGTAATGGGCTGTATTACTCCCAATTCTTTTATAGAAGATGCTAACTCTGTTAATGCATCTTCATTAAAACTGGTACGAGGTTGATGCGGATTGACATCGATACTGTCTAAGTCGAGTTCTACAATATTACCTACAACTTTATCTGCATTTTTATCTTTAGCCGATTGTATGTCGTTATCTGGATCTTTCAGTAAGGCCGAAAGCCCACGACCCAAAGCCTTTTTTTTGGTAGCTTTTGCCATTACTTGTTTTTCTTTATAATTTCTTCTGCCAAACTTAAATAATTATTTGCTCCACGGCTACTTGCATCGTATTTAATTATGCTTTCTCCATAACTAGGTGCTTCACTTAGGCGCACATTACGTTGAATTACGGTTTTAAAAACCATATCTTCAAAGTGATTTTCTACTTCTTCTACAACTTGGTTAGATAAACGTAAGCGCGAATCGTACATAGTTAGCAACAAACCTTCAAAGTCCAAGTTGGGATTGTGTATTTTTTGAACACTTTTCACTGTATTGAGTAATTTACCCAGACCTTCTAAAGCAAAGTATTCACATTGAATAGGAATGATGATCGAATTGGCTGCTGTTAAGGCATTTAAAGTTAATAAACCCAAAGAAGGTGCACAATCTATAATGATATAATCGTAGTTGTTTTTAATGGGTTCCAAGGCTTCTTTTAGCATGTACTCTCGACGTTCTTGGTTTACCAATTCCAATTCGATAGCCACTAAATCTATATGAGCAGGTAGAATAGAAAGATTTGGCGAGTCGGTTATTATAATAGCATCTTCGGCAGGATTACTATGTTCTAAAATTTGATAGGTTCCAATTTCAACACTTTCTACATCAATACCTAGGCCTGAAGTAGCGTTGGCTTGTGGGTCAGCATCAATCAACAAAACCTTTTTCTCTAAAACCCCTAAAGATGCCGATAAGTTTACAGCTGTGGTTGTTTTCCCAACTCCTCCTTTTTGGTTAGCAATCGCGATAATTTTTCCCATGAAATTTTATAAAATTCAGTTTGTAAAAGTACAATTTATTCTCCCATTATAAAACTCGAATTATCAATACTTATTGTGGTTTTTAGAATATGAAAATGTGTTAAAGTTTCAGTTTTTGATTCCACAAAAAAATTAAGATTTACGATTTTTGATTCAATTATTTATTAATAACTAAACTACAACTATTTATTCCGTATAAGTAACAGTGCACAAAGGAATCTCATGAAATTGAAGTCTAAATGTTAAGGTTTTAAATTTAACTTACATTTTAAAACTATTTATCCTATTACTCTAGTAAATTGATAGAGATAATTTATATTTGCCTGTTTTAGAACCTAAAAAATGGCTACAGCAGCAATTATTACGCTTATTATTATTGGAGTTGTCGTGTTGTTGTTTGCAACAGATTGGTTGCCTATAGATTTAGTAGCGATTTTAACTATGTTGGCGCTTGTATTAACCGGAAGTATTTCTGCTGAAGAAGGTGTAGCTGGTTTTAGTAATAAAGCTACCATAACGGTTGCTTTTATGTTTGTGCTAAGCGAAGCACTATTAAAAACCGGAGCTTTGCAAGTTTTAGCACAGCGTTTATCTAAATTATTTAAGCAAAACTTTAATTTAGGCTTGTTGTTAATGATGTTACTTATCGCTTTTATTTCGGCCTTCGTTAACAATACGCCTGTAGTAGCTGTTTTTATTCCTGTAGTAATACAAATTGCACATCGTGCAGGTTTAAGCCCTGCTAAAATGTTAATTCCTCTGTCTTTTGCTTCCATTTTTGGTGGCATGTGTACGCTCATTGGTACTTCGACTAATATTTTAGTAAGTGGGATTGCAGAAAAGGAAGGAGAAGCTGCTATCGATTTATTTGCTATGAGCAAAATGGGAATAATTTTTCTTGTAATTGGTATTGTTTATATGCTGATTTTTGGTAAGAAATTACTACCTAATCGAGCAAATCAAGATTTAAAGCAACGCTTTAATTTACGTTCTTATATTACTGAAATAGAGATTTTAGAATATTCAAATTCGGTAAATAAGGCTATTATGGATGCTGAAATGGTCAAGGATTTACACCTAGACGTAATGGAGGTTAGGCGAAGTGAAAATAAGTACAATCAACCTTCGGGAGATTTTGTTTTAAAGGCTAACGATGTATTAAAAGTGCGTTGTAATGTCGATAAAATTAAAACCTTAAAAGACCAAGCCAAAATTGTAGTTGCTACACCTATAAAAATTGGAGACGACGACTTGAAAGGTAAAGCATCTACTTTGGTGGAAATGGTGATTTCTGCAGAATCTGAACTACACAATAAAACCTTACGGGAACTAGATTTTAGAAGACGTTTTAGAGCAATTCCCTTAGCTATACAACATCGAGAATCGATTTCTAACGAAGGCATTTACGATGTAAAACTACGTTCAGGCGATATTATTCTTGCTGAAGTAAAAACTCATTATGTTAAAGAACTAAAACGTATAGAAAGTAAACAAAAACCACCTTTTGTTTTATTAAGCGAAGATGTAATTACAGACTTCGACAAACCTAAGTTTAGCTTGGTATTGAGTTTAATTTTAATAATGATTGGCTTAGCAGCCTTTAATATCTTAGACATTATGGTTGGAGCCATATCTTGCGTGGTTATGATGGTGTTGTTTAAGGTAATTAATATGAAAGAATTATATAAAGCCATTAATTGGAAAATAATTTTTTTAATTGCGGGCACATTAAGTTTAGGAACCGCCATGGTCAATACAGGCCTAGATGTTTATATTGCTAATTTTATAACCTATCAATTAGGTAGTTATGGGCCAGTTGCTATAGTATCAGGTTTATATTTAACTACTTCTATGTTAACCGAAATTATGTCGAATAACGCTTCGGCAGCAATTATGGCTCCCATTGCCATTGCTACAGCCCATGGAATGGATATGGAAGCACTGCCTTTTTTAATTACAGTTATGTTCGCAGCTTCAGCAACATTTATGACTCCAGTTGGTTACCAAACCAATGCCATGGTATTTAGTGCTGGTAAATATACTTTTGTTGACTTTTTTAAAGTTGGGGTGGGACTAAATATTCTTTTTTGGATTGCTGCTAGCATACTTATACCACTGCTTTATTTTTAAATCTACAGTACTTTTAATTTATTTCTTTTTCAGATAACTATAGGTTTTAAACAAATTGTGCAATTGCTGCCGTAGAAATAAGTCTTTTATAGTATAGATTAGTGACTTTATTTATAGTTTTTAAAAAGCTTTTTAAACAGGTAATATCACTTACTTTTCTATCTAAGGACAAAGCCAGTTTATTTTTAACATGCTTACTAATAAAGTTAAAAATAAAGTCATAATTAAAAATAGGAGTAAGCAGAATAGTCTTTGTATAATATTAAACAACTAAATATAAATTATTAAAAAACATAAATCATTATTAAGATATTATTGAGATTGTACTTTCGGGACTAAAAAATATAGTAGAATTGCATAAATGTGTTATTGATGAACTAAAAAAGCTTGTTATGGCACATGCATTTTTACCAAAAAACTCAAAATTTTAAATGAAAAAAACAGCTCTCATTTTAGGCGGAAGTAAAGGTTTAGGATGGGCTAGTGCTCAAAAATTAGCCAAACACGATTGGAATTTAATAATAATTCATCGTGATCCTAAAAATCAATTGGATCAATTCTATGCTGAAGTCAAATTGTTAGAAGATTCAGGCTGTAAGATTACAACCTATAATAAAGATGCTACCAAGTCAGAATCCATTCAAAAACTAATTAAAGAGTTTCAAAATGAAAATTCCAATTTAAAAATCGATTTAGTTTTGCATAGCATAGCGAAAGGAAGTATGAAATCTATGCATGGTGAGCAAAAGTTATCTAATTTAGATTTTTCAATTACAATACAAGCTATGGGATACAGCTTGTACGAATGGGTAGATGCTTTATTTACTTCAAAATTGCTAAACAATCCTTCGCGAATTTTGGCTTTTACTAGTGAAGGCAATCAAAAAGCTTGGGCAGGCTACGCAGCGGTTTCTTCTGCTAAAGGTGTTTTGGAAGCGATAAGTAGAAATATAGCGATAGAATTTGCAGTACACGGTATTACTTCCAATTGTATTCAGGCTGGATTAACTTTAACTGAAGCATTTAAGAAAATACCCAATAGTGAAAAATTAGCTGAATTTAGACAAAAACAACATCCCTTAGGAAGATTAACTCAACCAGAAGATGTAGCTAATGTGGTTTATATGTTAAGTCTACCTGAAGCAAGTTGGATTAATGGAAGCATTATAAAAGTAGATGGTGGCGAAAGTATTATTTAGCGCGTTTCCATTGAATGGTTTTAAAAATAATACTCACGTAAGCACGTAGATTTAAAATATCTGGATTTTCTTTATCAATCCACAATTTCGCATCGTAGGTTTTGTCATTCTCTGGGTCAGTTACGGTTCCATTTATCAATTCATTTCCATCCTTTTTAAACGACTTAAGTACATTAAAACCCATAAGCTGCTTGTCTTTCATTTTGCCTTTACAATGCTTACAAACAGCATCATTTGCAACACCATCTTCAAGGAATCTCACAATTTTCCCGTAGTATTGCCCATCTTGTTTGTAAATTTCTACAACAGATTTTTCTTTTCCAGAATCAACATCTATGGTAATCCATTTGTCTTCAATAGATTGAGAAATCGATATTGAGCTTAACAATAAACCAACAAACAGAAGCAGTATCTTCATTCTTTTTGATTCTAAATTAATACAATATCAAATGATAGCTTAAGCTTTGTGAAATATTTTAAATATAGATTTGTTCTATTATAAAAAATAATATAATTTAAATATCTAATAGTTAATGATTTAAAATAAACTCTTAATTTAAAATTTTATTAGCTAATTGAAGTATAAATAATATCAATCTATTAAAATATTTACAAGTTTATTAATAATTTACTTTTGACAAATGATTATATTTATAAAAACTCAAAAATTAGTACACATGAAAAATTTAGTATTACTCAGTATGCTTTTTCTTTCATTTTCAGGTTGGGCACAATCTGCAGCTTCAGAAACTGCTACATGTCCAGTTACAGGAATGAAAGGTAATGCACATTCTGCTCATGGAGAAACAGCAAGTGCTGGAGAAAACTCCTACGATGATTCGGATATGAATCGTATTGCAACCCGCGATAAAAACTGGTGGCCAAATCAATTAAACGTTGGTATTTTACGACAAAATGCAGCAAAATCTAACCCAATGGGCGAAGATTTTAATTATGCAGAAGCTTTCAGTCAATTAGATTTAGAAGCTGTAAAATCAGATTTAAAAGTTTTAATGAAAGATTCTCAAGATTGGTGGCCAGCAGATTTTGGTCATTATGGCGGTTTATTTATTCGTATGGCTTGGCATAGTGCAGGTACCTACCGAACTGGCGATGGCCGCGGAGGTTCTCGCGATGGTCAACAACGTTTTGCACCGATTAATAGCTGGCCAGACAACGCTAACCTAGATAAAGCTAGAAGATTAATTTGGCCAATTAAACAAAAATATGGCAACCAAATTTCTTGGGCAGATTTAATGATTTTAGCTGGTAATGTTGCCTTAGAAGACATGGGGTTTGAAACTTTAGGTTTTGCAGGTGGTAGAGAAGATTCTTGGGAACCTTATACTGATATTTACTGGGGTCCAGAATCAAAATGGCTAGAAGATGAACGTTACTCAGGCGACAGAGAATTAGAGAAACCTTTGGCGGCTGTACAAATGGGTTTAATTTATGTTAATCCTGAAGGACCAAATGGAGAGCCTGACCCAGTAGCTGCAGCTCACGATATTCGCGAAACTTTTGCTAGAATGGGTATGAACGACGAAGAAACTGTTGCTTTAATTGCTGGTGGTCATACCTTAGGAAAAACCCACGCAGCAGCTGGAGATGAACACTTAGGAGCTGAACCTGAAGCCGCAAGTATAGAAAATCAAGGTTTAGGCTGGATTAGCGATTACAAATCGGGCAGCGGTGCTGATGCCATTACTTCTACAGTAGAAGTTACTTGGACATCTACACCAACCGAATGGAGTCATGATTATTTAGAGTTTTTGTATAAATACGAATGGGAATTAATGAAAAGCCCTGGCGGTGGACATCAATGGAAAGCTAAAGATGCAGAAGCAATTATTCCTCATGCATTTGATGAAGAGAAAAAACAACTACCCTATATGTTAACTACAGATTTGTCTTTAAAAATGGACCCAGCTTACGATAAAATCTCACGTCGTTTTCTAGAAAACGAAGACGAATTTAAAAGAGCTTTTGCAAAGGCATGGTTTAAATTAATTCACAGAGATATGGGGCCAACCTCTACATATTTAGGTTCAGATGTTCCATCGGAAGAATTTGTTTGGCAAGACCCAATTCCAGCGGTAGACCATAAATTGGTAGCACAAGGTGACGTGGATAAACTGAAAAAAGAAATTTTAAACTCAAATTTAAGCGTAGGTGAATTGGTATCAACAGCTTGGGCTTCTGCTTCAACATATCGTCATTCAGATCGACGTGGTGGTGCAAATGGGGCTCGTTTATTACTTGAGCCACAACGCAACTGGGAAGTAAATAATCCTGAGCAATTGGATAAAGTTTTAGTTGAATTAGAAAAAATTCAGAAAAAATTTAATAAGAAAGCTAAAGGAAATAAGCAAATTTCAATGGCCGATTTAATTGTATTGGCTGGAAATGCTGCAGTAGAAAAAGCAGCAAAAGATGCTGGTGTTGAAGTTGAAATTCCTTTTACACCGGGAAGAATGGATGCTTTAGCTGAACAAACTGATGAAGAATCAATTAATTTACTGAAGCCTATTGCAGATGGTTTTAGAAATTTTACCAGTGGGCAGTATATTTTTACAACTGAAGAGTTATTAATTGATAAAGCTCATTTATTAACTTTAACTCCACCAGAATTAACTGTTTTAGTGGGTGGAATGCGTGTGTTAGATACTAATTACGATGGGTCTGAACATGGTGTATTAACTGATAATAAAGGAGTGTTGACTAACGACTTTTTTGTGAATTTGTTAGATATGAATGCTAAATGGGAAGCTTTAGATGAAGAAGCTGAATTGTATAATATTAAAGACCGCTCTACTGGAGAAGTAAAGTGGACTGCAACTCGTGCAGATCTAATATTTGGTTCTAATTCAGAATTAAGAGCTTTATCTGAAGTATACGCTGCTCAAAATGCAAACGAAAAGTTTGTAAACGATTTTGTAAAAGCTTGGCATAAAGTAATGACTTTAGATCGTTTCGATTTAAAATATGGTCCATATAAACAATAGTTTTAATTTCTATCAACAAAAAAACCGCCTATATAGGCGGTTTTTTTGTTTTAAAAGATTCCAAATTACACTAGTTTAACTATTAAATACCCGTCTTTTTATGGTTAAATTGGTATTACTGTTATTTAGCTATAAAAGCTTCTAAGCTTAAAATTTATTAATTGTTTTTCTAATTTCTACAAGTCGCGTTAATAAACCTTCTAAATGTTCTAAGTCTAACATATTTGCTCCATCACTTTTAGCATCTTTAGGGCTAAAATGAGTTTCAATAAACAAACCATCTACCTTGTTTACAATTCCTGCTCTAGCTATTGTTTCAATCATATCTGGTCGACCTCCTGTAACACCAGAAGATTGATTAGGTTGTTGTAAGGAATGTGTTACATCTAAAACGGTAGGAGCGAACTGTTGCATGGTTGGAATTCCTCTAAAATCTACAATTAAATCTTGGTAACCAAACATGCTTCCACGATCGGTAATCATAGCTTTAAAATTTCCAGAATCAATTACTTTTGTAACTGCATGTTTCATACTTTCTGGACTCATAAATTGGCCTTTTTTTAAATTTATAGCTTTTCCTGTTTTAGCGGCTGCCACTACCAAATCTGTTTGACGAACTAAAAAAGCAGGAATTTGTAATACATCTACATATTCTGCAGCCATTTGTGCATCATTTACCTCATGTATATCGGTTACAGTTGGTACATTAAATTCTTCGCTTATTTTAGATAGAATTTTTAGTGCTTTTTGATCTCCAATACCTGTATAAGAATCAATCCTGCTGCGGTTTGCTTTTTTAAATGAACCTTTAAAAATAAAGGGGATTTTTAATTTATTGGTGATTTCTACAATACGTTCAGCAATTTTAAAAGACATGTCTTCTCCTTCAATAGAACAAGGTCCTGCTAGTAAAAAGAAATTATTAGCGTTTAAATGCTTGAGTTTAGGAATTTGATTTAAATCCATTTTAATTTTTTTTCAAAGATAAGTTTTATAAATCATTTTGCATTTCATGCTTAATGTTTAATTGTAACATCTGTTACCTTCTTATAAAGCTTGTATTTGTATTTTTGTAGGAAATTTAAATCCAATACTATGAAATCTAATTTTAATGAAATAATACAAGAAGATAAAGCGGTACTAATCGATTTTTTCGCAGACTGGTGTGGGCCTTGCAAAATGTTAGCACCAATTTTACAGGAAGTTAAATCAGAATTAGGAGACGAGGTGAAGATTGTAAAAATAGATGTTGATCAAAATCAAGAACTGGCTGCTAAGTACCAAGTTCGCGGAGTTCCTACTATGATACTTTTTAAAAATGGAGTACAGAAATGGAGACAAAGTGGCGTTCTTCAAAAAGACGACCTTATCCAGATTATTAAATCGAAGGCTTAAAATTACTTTTTAATCAACTTTTTAATCCACTGTTGATTGTTTGAATTTATTTTTATAAAATATGCTCCTGAAGCTAATTCATTTAAGTCGACAGGCAATTGTTCACTTGATTTGAATTCCTTTTGCAAATGAATTTTCCCAAGCACATCTAAAATTTCAATCGATTGTAAATGAGTTGTGTTGGGAATTTTTATATGAAGCCAATCTGAAACAGGATTTGGATAAATTTCAATTTTTGCTTCATCTTGAACAGTATTTGATAGCGTTTCATTTCGAGCTACAAGACTAAAACGAAACGGATTTATACTCTCAGGATTGTTCGATTCAATTTCAAAAAGAATTGGATTACCATCTACTATTTCAATTTCTTCACCCGTATAATCATCTTTTAAAAAAAGTTGTGTTTCTTCTGTAAAACTTGAAATTTCTGGTATAAATGCATAATTGTTTTCAGCATAATTATTGATGAATAGTGCAATTTCTTCATTTTCCAACAAGGCTGCTCTTTTATTAATGCTCCATAGTTGATTCTCACCAATAACTGCAAAATTTTCGTCGACATTTCCTAATTTCCCTGCATCTTCATCTGTAAACGCATTGTTGTAATTTTCATTGAAATAAATTCCAACTGCATCAATTTCTTCTAGTGAATTGAAAAGCTTCAAGTTTAATACGCTTTCTGGTTCTTCATTAGAAAAAACTTGGGTGGGCAACGCATTAACTGTTTTGCTTGCTTCTGTAAAATTTATGATAGGTGTAGTGGTTACATCCAAATTATTTCGAATAAAAAAACCTTGTCCAGGTTGAATAAATTGATTTGCATCTGAAGTTGTTGCATGGTTTCCAGTTGAAGCTTCTATACTAACAAAACCACCTTCTGAATTTAAATTAGGATCCCAAACATAGATGTAGTTCGTATTAATATCGCCAGTATAATCTAACAAATTTACATCTACCATTGCTTGATAAGGATTTCCGATAAAACTAAATTGTGCATCTCCAGTGGCTAAAGTCGAGTTAAAATCGCCAGTATGTAAACTTCCTTTTGTTCTTAAAATGGTATTGGTTGGTGTAGGCGAATTGGTGCTTAAGTTAATGTTTCGGTCACCACGAACATATAAACGATAAGGTTTTCCAGCAGAAATGGTATTTATATCGGTATTAACAATGGCGTTCCAAGCTGATCCACCTGATTGATTAGTTTCAGCATGATCAAACCAAAAAAGCGAAGGATTTCCTGTGGTACTTGCATCAAAACCATTTGCTCCAGTAGAACTTCCAGTAATATGGGTGCCTAAATTTGATGGATGATTTCCATTTTCTTGCCAATTTTCAAAAATGCTACTTGTAGAAGTTACAGGACTAGAAATCATTCTAAATGCTCGTGTATTTTGATTTCCAGCAGGAATCCATCGTTCTACTTGGGTTTCTGCAGTAACCGTTGATGTAGGAGACAAGGAAGCTAATTGACCTAGTTCATTTTCATTATTGACAAATTGAAGTAATCCATTTCCATTAATATAATCATCCACTTCTAAAATATCTGCAATTTTTAAAGTGGCACCCGTATCAATTTGGATGCTTTTAGCTAAGGTTTTCTTATTGAGTTTGGCAGTTTTATTTTCTACCCAAATGGCATCTGTTAAAGCTGAAATTTCATTTTCTGGATTTTGTGGTTTCCAGACCCAGTCCTGAAAATGATAACCATCAAAAATAATTTTAAAATCATCTATAGCAATGTTAGGCCCATTTTTACTAATTCCTTCAAGGATAATTCGGAATGGAGTAGAAGTTGTATTGAGTGCTAAGCTAATTTTTGTCCAATCAGAATAATTCGCTGTTAAGTGAGCAATTTCAACAGTTGAGCTAGCTTGTTCTTGGATATAAACTTTGGTTTCATTTTGGTTTCCTGCATTATCTTGTTGAACGATGTAAAATTCTAATTGAACTTCACTAAAGCTAGAAGTATCAAAATAAGGAGAAACAAAGCCTAATTCTTCTGTACCATCAGGAATAAAAACGGCATTTTGAGTACCTGTAAAAGAAGTTAAAACTGAACCAAAACTACTTCCAGCATTAGTAGTTGCCCAACTCGCTGTAGAAGCTGCATTAACACTCCAACAACTTAATGAGGCCGAAGTTGTAGAAAAATTTTCTATAAAAGGTAATTGCTTAATGGTATCACAAGCTGTAGAAAAGTCAACTGAATTCCATTCGCTTTCTTCTGAAGTACAATTCGTTTTTACAAAAAATGAATAGTTTGTTGCTGGGCTTAAACTTGTAATGCTTACTGAAGTTGTCCCAGTTGAAACTGTTCCAGTTTGAATTGAACTATGCTCGTCTGGATGTTTTCCTGCTTCTAAAACAGCCCAATCGTAGCCATTAGTCTCATTTAATGAAGTATCCCAGCTAAAATCGTGACTTGAAGAATTAATACTGCTTTCCATTAAATTTTGAACAGGCGAACAGGTAACCGTATTGGGAGAAATGCCAGTAACGATTAAACTAAAATCTTGTTCACCGTTGGTTAGAGTTCCAGCATGTGAAATTTCAATAGTATAGGCTCCGCTTGCGTTGTTAATTTCTACTTTTTCAAAAGGATCGACTTCATTTATTCCTGTTGTGTTGGAATTTACACTCGTTAATTTCCAAGGTAAGTAATCGGTTGTAGATTGTGTTACTTTTACATTTAAGTCGTTAACTAAAAGTGGAGTTGCATCGTTTGCTGTTGTACTTACTGTAGCTGCTGGATCGGTCCAAGAAATAGAAACTTCTAAATCATCTACTTCGTTGGCATTAACTATTAATGTATAGGTTGCAGAATCCACTAAAACATCTTCAATAATAATGCTTTTGTCTTTTTTTTTGTTTAAAATTTCATCAGCAGCTTTTTTGGCATTGAGCAAACCCCAACCATGTATTGCATCAGGTCCAGCTAATCCTACATTGTCGGCAGTATGTAAAACCAAAGCTTTTAAAGTTGAAGCCCGCATAAAAGTATCTTGTTCACGTTCAAACAATTCCTGTAAGAGCAATAAAGTTCCAGCTACGTTTGGAGAAGACATAGAAGTTCCTGTTAAATATCCATACGTATCATCGGCTCCGCTGATGGTTGAAAAAACTTGTGTTCCAACACCAGTAATATCTGGTTTTATACGAAAATCGTCTGTTGGACCTTGGCTAGACGAAGAGTTAATATTTACTGAAATCAATTCACCAGATTGTGATATAGTTGCTGGACTAGCATTGGCTACAACCAATGGGTTTTTACTGGTTTTCATCCCCGAAAGCTTGTCAAATTCAGGGTTTGATGGATCTAAAGGCTCATCGTTAAAATCGAAATTTCCATCGTTTCCAGCTGAAGTAACTGGCAAATAATAAGGAGCTACAAAAGTAATGGAGTCCCAACGTCTTGATCGGTCGATGTAAGCACCAACTATTGCAGAAAAACCACCATCACTAATTTGCTGACTACTTAAACCATAAGAATGATTAGAAACCAACATACCATTTCCTAATTCATTAATTACTTCTACTTCTGAATCAGTAAATTCATAAGCTATAATTTGTGCCTTCTTTGCCATTCCACGAGCACGAATTTGATTGTTTCCTGTACTTGCTATTATACCAGTAACATGAGTAGAATGCTTGTCTAATAGATAATTTGAAATACCTTCGCCTATAGAAATTTTACTAGTTGCGTTTTCATTTTCAAAATCTTGGTGTGTAATCCGAGCGTGACCCGAATCCCAAACATAAGAAGTTAGATTTTCTGCTTGTAAATTTAAATTGAGTATTTGGTTTTCAAATAGCCAATTTGTTCTGGTAGAATTTGCCGTTTGTGTAGTAGATGTGGTTAAATACAAAGGCTTTCCTTTATATATTTCAACCATTAATACTTTATTTCCGAGAGAATCTTTATATTGAATTGGAATATTATTTTGTCTTGCAAAAGCTTCAACATCTTTGCGGTTTTTAGCTAATGTAGCTTCATATTTTATTTTTAAATCATTGATTTCAGAAAAATTATACGCTTTATTCATTTGTTGGATTTGCGCTTCAGTTTGAGCAAATCCAACATAAAAATTAAATAAGATGAATAGTAGCAGTAGTTTTTTCAAAATTGAAATTTATATGAATCTTGAATATACAAAAAATGATTGGTTTAGTAAGCTTTTAATCTCGTAATAAGCTGTTTGGAAAAACAACGGGACTTTCGTGACCGTTTTTACCGACTGTACTTACTCCAAAATAATAATTGTCAATAACGATGCCTTCGAGCGTAAATTCGGTCAACTTACCAACAAATCGCGAATGTTGCCAAGTAGGTGAAGTGGTGTGTCGCCAATAAATTTTATAACCGGCTAAATCTTCGTCATTTACTTCGTTCCATTTTAGTTTTACAGAAGCTTCTACAATTCCGCCGATTTTTACAACTTTTGGAGCCGGTGGAGCCCAAGCTAAACTTGCCATGTTGATGGCATTTACAGCGGTTAGTTTTTTTACATAATCAAAATTTACGTATTCGATTACATCGCCGTATTCAATTCCGTTTTCAGTTCGAATGTCTTGGTGTTGGCGGTTGTAATTTTCATGGCTTTCCATAATACGAATTCCTGGGTAACCCACATCATTAAAAGGTTTGTGATGTCCGCCACGTCCAAATCGATCCAAACGATAAACCATTTGTGGATTCATTTCGGGCATGTAGGTTTGTGTAGTTTTATGAACATAGCGTGCTAATTGTCGCGATGCGCCATCAACTTCGCCACCGTAGAAGCGTTTCATGCTTCGGTCGCGTTCGGTTTCTAGTGGATTGTGTGCTTCCGAAAAAATTCTAAAACTACGGTTATCAATAACACCATCTACGCCTTCAATATTTCCAATCATATCATTATTGAAAATTCCGATGAGTTCCCAATCGTTTTCTTTCGCGTATTCAGCTAAAAATTGACCACCAAATAAACCTTGTTCTTCACCGCTTAATCCTACATAGGCTATGCTATGGTCAAATTCATATTTGCTTAAAACTCGAGCTGCTTCAATTGCACCTGCTACGCCGGTAGCATTATCGTTTGCACCTGGAGCATCAATTTCGTAATTCATCGTATTCGACCCACGCGAGTCGATATCGCCACTCATCATAATCAGCGAGTTTGGATATTTTTTGCCACGTTGAATGGCGACTACATTCACCACGTAAGTATTGAAAGGAACACGGCTTCCCATTTCGGTTGTCACCATTTTTTTCTGGTAAAAAACTTCTAAACAGCCACCACATTCTTCCGAAATTTTATCAAACTCACTTTTTACCCATCGCCTAGCAGCACCGATTCCTCGTGTATCACTCAAGGTATCGCTAAAAGTGTTTCGTGTTCCAAAATCGACTAAATGCTGTACCTTATTTTCCAAATGTTCTGCTGAAACAGCATCGATTATATCGTAAACTTTAGGATTGGTTTGTGCAATTGTATTTGCAGAAATAAATAATAGCGTAAATAAAATTATATTTTTCATAGTTTAATATTTAAGCGTTTTCTGAAGTTAATTCAATAAAAAGGTTTTCTAAACTTTGTGTTTTTTTATTCAGTTGAATAATTTTTAATCCTCTGTCGTAGGCAAAGTCGAATACCGTGGATCGCATATCTTTTTCAACTTTAAAACTGAGTTCATATAAAAAGCCTCTAGGATTTGAAATTGCTTCTATATGTGGTAAATCTTTTAAAGCTTGTTCTTCAATTCGGTAGTTAAATTCCACTTCAATAACTTGTTGGCTCGAAGCTTCTTCATTCAAATTTTTATCGGCTATAATTTTGCCATTATTAATAATAATAGCACGATCGCAGATGGCTTCTACTTCTTGCATAATATGCGTAGAAAGCATAACCGTTTTGTCTTTAGCTAACGAACGAATCAACTGCCTTATTTCTACCAATTGTTTGGGATCTAAACCTGTAGTAGGTTCATCTAAAATTAAAACTTTAGGTTCGTGCAGTAAAGCTGCTGCTAAACCTACCCGTTGTCGATAGCCTTTAGAAAGCTGTTCTATTTTTTTATGGGCATTTTCGTTCAAGCCTGTAAGCTCAACGTAATGTGCTATTTTTGATTTTGAAATTTGATGAATTTCTGCATGAAAAGCCAAGTATTCTTTTACATACATTTCTTCATATAAGGGATTATGTTCTGGTAAATAACCAATAATTTTTTGAACATCTAATTTTTGATTTTTTACTGAAATTCCATTGATTTCTACATAGCCTTCATCAGCAGAAAGGTAGCCTGTTAAGATTTTCATTAAAGTAGTTTTTCCAGCTCCATTAGGACCTAAAAAACCAAGAATTTGACCTTTCGGAACAAAAAAACTAACTTCGTTTAAGGCTTTTTGCTCTTTGTACGATTTGCTAACTTGATAAACCTTTATGGACATACTTTAATTTTAATAAGGAATACAATAATAAATCATTCATTTGGCATTTGCCCTTAAACTTTGTTTAAAAGTCCGAGTATTCCACTATTTTTGAAAATAAAATTAGACCATTTTGAAGAAAATTATTTTTTTAAGTTGCTGTATAGCTTTGTTTGCTTGTGAAGCTGTTAATAAAAAGGCGCCTAGATCAACCCCAAAAACTGAAATACAAATTACCGAATTTCCAGAATTTACCAAAGCAAATGCAGAGCAATTAGCAAGTTTGCCCTTAGTTTGCATTCAACAAGAATATCCTAATAAACTGGGGCAAGTTTTAGCAAGCCAAGCCGATTTGGCAACTCCTAAACAATTACGTCCTGCATTTTATGGATGTTTCGATTGGCATTCGGCTGTTCATGGACATTGGTCTTTGGTGGTTTTGCTAAAGAAATACCCTAATCTTAGTCAAGCGGAAGAAATAAAAGAACTTTTGAAAAACCACCTTTCAAAAGAACATATACAAACTGAAATTGCTTTTTTTAAAACCGAAGAAAATGCTTCGTTTGAACGCACTTATGGTTGGGCTTGGTTGTTTCAATTGGCCACGGAATTGCAAACTTGGGACGATGAAATTTCAGAAGAATTACTTACTAATCTAATGCCTTTGGTTGAAGTGCTTGAAGAAAAAATGATGAACTTCCTTCCTAAATTAGTATATCCAATTCGCGTAGGCGAACATTCTAATACGGCGTTTGCATTATCCTTAAGCTACGATTATGCAATTGCTTTTCAAAAGAAAAACCTACAAGACTTAATTGAAAAACGCGCAAAGGATTATTATTTACAAGATGTTGATTGTCCACTAGAATGGGAGCCAAGTGGTTATGATTTTTTATCGCCTTGTTTAGAAGAAGCTAAATTGATGGCTAAGATTCTTTCAGATGAAGAATTTTTAGCATGGTTAAAAACATTTTTACCCGAATTATTCCAAGAAGATTTTCAATTAAACATAGCAGAAGTCAGTGACCGAAGTGATGGAAAATTAGTGCACTTAGACGGTTTAAACTTTAGTCGAGCTTGGAATTTATTTGAATTGGCTAAACACCCACAACTAAAACATTTAACTAATTTAGGGAATCAGCACTTTATGGCCGCTTATCCTAATTTGGTTGGCGATGCCTACGAAGGCTCACATTGGCTAGGTAGTTTTGCTCTATATGCCATTAATAAAGCACCAAATTAATGAAAAAATTGCTCAAAAATATTGGGCCTAGTACTTTAATTGCTGCTGCATTTATTGGTCCAGGTACCATAAGCGTTTGTAGTTTGGCAGGCATTAACTTTGGTTACGATTTACTTTGGGCATTGGTTTTTTCTATAGTTGCGACTATGGTTTTACAAGAAATGTCGGCACGTTTAGGTTTAGTTACCAGTAAGGATTTAGCAAGTGTTATTCGGATTTATTTTAGCTCAACTTGGAAAAAATTACTGGCTTTAAGTTTGGTGATTTTAGCTATTGTTTTTGGAAATGCAGCCTACGAAGCCGGAAATATTACGGGAGCAGTTTTAGGCTTAGATGCTGTTTTTCAGGTTGCTGAGTTTTCATTTTTAAATCAAAATATCAATATATTACCCATATTAATTGGTTTTGTTTCAATTTTAGTTTTGGCTTTAGGTTCGTATAAAAAAATTGAAAAAGTACTCATGTTGCTTGTGGTTTTAATGAGTCTATCTTTTGTAATTTCAGCTTTATTAATAGCTCCTAATTGGTTGGATATTTTACAATCGATTTTTGTTCCCCGATTTCCAGAAACTTCACTTACTAGTATTTTAGCGATTGTTGGCACAACGGTGGTGCCTTATAATTTATTTTTACATTCTGCGATTGTACAAGAAAAATGGAAATCTGTAAGTTCTATTAAACATGCGCGTTGGGACATTTTTATAGCCATTGGTTTAGGTGGTTTAGTTTCGGTTTGTGTCGTTATTGCTGGAGCTGCTTTACATACAAGCGAAATTACTACGCAAGATTTTTCGAGTTTAGCGCTGAGTTTAGCTCCTTTGTATGGAGACTATGCAACCTATTTACTGGGATTTGGTTTTTTTGCCGCAGGAATAACATCGAGTATTACTGCTGCTTTAGCCGCAGCTTATGTGTTAAAATCAGCTTTAAATTGGCAGGGGAAATCAGGAAAAATCTACTTTAAATTAGTTTGGATATTAATTGTTTTAGCTGGAGTTTTGTTTTCAAGTTTAAACATTCAGCCACTTCAATTAATACAAACTGCGCAAATTAGCAATGCCATTGTTTTGCCTTTTGCCGCCATTTTTTTGTATATTACAGTAAATAATTCTCAATGGATGGGGAAGTATAAAAACAATGCTCTACAAAAAATTCTAGGTTTACTCATTTTATTGTTTGCTGTCTTTTTAGGAGCTAAAAGTTTATTCTTTTTCTTTTTATGATGAAAAAATATATGGATATTAATTGTGATTTAGGCGAAGGTGGAACCTTTGATGCAGAAATTATGCCGCTGATTTCTAGCTGTAATATTGCCTGTGGTGGTCATTTTGGAAACGCGAATAGTCTGAAAACTGCCATGCAACTTGCCATTCAAAATTCTGTTTTTATCGGTGCGCATCCTTCGTATCCCGATGCTATTAACTTTGGAAGATTTTCCATGAAAATGAATAAAGAAGACTTAAAAAAAAGTATTCGCCAACAATTGAAGCTTTTTTTTGAAACTGCTAACAAATTAAATGCAAAAGTTCATCATGTTAAACCGCATGGTGCATTGTACCACGATGTTGCTTTAAATGTTAGCATTGCAGAATTGTTTTTAGAAGTGGTGAAGGAATTCGATAAGCATATCATTGTGTATACTGCACCTAATTCGGTTTTACAGGAACTTGAAATCGATAAAGACCGAATTTTTAAAGAAGTTTTTGCAGATCGTGCATATCATACCAATGGTAATTTAGTAAGTAGGAGTAATGTTAATGCTGTTTTAGCGAATGCAGAAGCCGTATCTAAACAAGTTTTAGACTTGGCTACCAAAAACAAAGTAAAAAGTGTAGAAGGTAAACTTTTACTTCTTAATTTCGATACCATTTGCTTTCATAGCGATTCGCCCAATGCATTAAAAAATTTAGAATCGGTGCATCAAATTTTAAATGAAAACCACATTAAAATTAGAAAGGCTAATGCATAAATTAAAACGTATTTTTCAACTGGGTGAACAAGTGCTTTTAGTGGAATTCGACATGTCAATTTCTACTGAAGATTTAAACGTTTTACTGCATTATAAAATTCAACTTGAAGATAAATACAAAAACAAAAATGTTGAAATTACAAATACATATACTTGTCTTTCAATTCGATTTAAAAATGCTAATGAATTTAATCTGAATACTGAAAAACAATTAATTAAGAGTTTTATTGAATGTATTAGTTTAAATGAAAATAACTCGAAATTTAGTCCTAGTGTATATCATATTCCTGTTTGTTATAAAGAAGAGTTTGCACCCGATTTAGCTTTTTTAGCTGGACAATTACAATTAGAACAAGAAGAAATAATTCGTTTACACAGTCAAGCAACTTATACTGTTTATTTCATTGGGTTTTTACCCGGATTTCCCTATTTGGGTGGTTTGAACGAAAAATTGCATTTTCCAAGAAAAAATACACCCCGACTCAAAATACCAAAAGGAAGTGTAGGTATTGGTGGTCAACAAACTGGAATTTACCCGAGTTCAAGCCCAGGCGGATGGCAACTCATTGGCAATTGTCCCTTGGAAATATTTGATGTACGCCGAAAAACACCTAGCTTGTTTCAAGCAGGCGATCAAATTCAATTTAAAGTTGTGGATAAAAAGGAACATAAAGAAATACAAACACAAGTAGAAGCCGGAATTTACCACATTAAATCTACTACACATGATTAAGGTTTTACATCCAGGTTTACATACCACTTTCCAAGATATAGGCCGTTTTGGTGTAGCTCAATATGCAATTCCACAATCGGGAGTTATGGATGAGTATGCTGCCAAATTAGCCAATTTATTGCTTCAAAATAAAGCGAATTACCCTGTTTTAGAAATTAGCTTATTCGGGCCGAAATTGCTATTTGAAAAGGAAACTGAACTTGTTTGTACGGGTTTAAAAGCTAAAATTCAATTAAATTCGGTTGAAGTTCCTATCAATGAAGTTTTGGCTGTAAAAAAAGGAGATGTATTGCACATTCAACAAGTTAGCGAAGGAAATTATGTGTATTTGGCTTGCAATGGTGGTTTTATTAGCGATGTAGTTTTTAATTCAAGAAGTTTTTACGAAGGTATTACCCCGCAAGAAAAAGTTGAAAAACAAGATGAATTAGCAATGTCTAATTCTTATCAATTAGCAAGAGCTTCAACTGAAAAACATGCACAATTAAAGTTTCAAAAAGAGCAGTATAAAAATGATATTTTAGAAGTTTTTGAAGGTCCCGAATTTCATTGTTTATCTCAAGTTCAGCAAGATAAATTATTGAATGCTAAATTTCATCTTTCTAAAAATTACAATCGTATGGCTTTTCAAATAGAAGAAATTTTTTCTAACCAATTGGAATCGATAATTACTTCGCCTGTAATTCCAGGCACCGTACAATTAACACCCGATGGAAAATTGATTGTTTTAATGAAAGATGCTCAAATCACAGGGGGTTATCCTCGTGTTTTGCAGTTGGGTAGAAAAGCTATTTCGCTTTTAGCACAAAAAAGACAAAATGAAGCTATACAATTTCAAAAATTGAAGATATAGCCATTATAAACTTTTTAAATCTGGTTTTACATCTTGAAATTTATCTGAAACTAGAGGGTTTTTTAAGGTAATGAGTCTTCGTTCATTTAAATGAAGTTGTTTTTTTATGTTCGCATAAAAAGTATTGAAAATATGATTTAAAACACCATTGTTTAAAATTTGTTCAAGGCCTTTTTCGATGCGTTTTGCCAATTCAATTTTGTTTGCATTTACATAAAAGACCAAGGGAAAAGGGTAGAAGAGCAGTACCTTTTTTTCCATCATTAAATCTTCATATTTAGCCGCATTTTGATTTAAAATATCTATTACTTCGTTTGTTCCAAAGCTACAATAATCGAATTCTTTGGCTGAGAGTCGAGCAAAAATATCTTCGAAATTTCCTTTTTCTACCACCTTAAATTTATTGTGTTTAAACACATCTACATCGCTCCAGCTTTCTGGTATACCCTGTTTTAAATGCTGCAATTCAGTAATTGAATTAATCTTTGTAAATAAATGCTCATCACTTTTTCTAATGATTAATAGGCGATAACCTAACAAGTTTTTTGCAATTGGAAGATTAACAACAATTTTATGGATGTTTTCAAATTTTTTATTGCCTGCAACCGTAACCAATAAATCAGCATTTTTCTCGGTAAACACCTTGTATTCATGATGACCTGGATAGTCTGTTGAATTCTCTTTTAAGGTGTATTTTGGGTATTCATGTTTAGTAGCTTCTAATACAGCTTCTAAAATCTTTGATTCGTAAGTTTGGCGAGCCTTAGATCGGTTTCCGCTCCAAAAATTGATTGTTTGTATTGACATGTAGTTGATTTTTATCTATTGCTGAGCGTAATAGGTATAATCTGTTAAAACACGGTCTACAAATCCAATTGGTTTTTCATCATACTCTTTTAAATCCATTTGTTCGGCTAATTTTTTACTAAGCATTAAAATTACTTTGTGATTTCCAGTAGACTTTGCCTTTTTATAAATGCGGTTTGCTTTTTGAATATCTACATCATTAAAGATAGTTACCTGCGGATATTTTGGCGTATAATTTTCAGGCAAATAGGTAGCCACTGTTTTGGTAAAACCTGTTTTTCTACGCTCATTAATAACCGTTGTTTTGGCTGCCAAGTCTCCAAGACGTTGTCCACGCTGTGTGCTTAAAATACATACAATGGCAATGCTACCAGTAAAAATAAAATCGATGGGTCTAATTAACCAACGTATTAAATAATTTGAAAACTTTGCCTTGCTTCCGTCAAGACAAACTACTCTAATTTGTATAGCTTTCTTCCCTAAACTTTGACCATTATTAAAAATTTCGAATAATAAATGGTATAGAAAAATAGGAAGTAAAAAAACAAGTTGAAAAACCCAACTTTCAAAATTATCCATTCCAGAAGCATTGGCTAAAAACAAAAAAAGAATTACATAAGCTACAATAACCAATCCATCAATTAAATAGGCAAGCATTCGGTCTGTTATAGAAGCAACTTGTTGAGTAATAGTAATATTTTGTGCAGTTTGAATGCTATATTTATTCATAATTGTTTTAAATTTGGTTGCTTATATTTAATCTATGCGAGAAGCAGCGTTCATCAAGCAAAATAAGAACAAATGGATAAAATTTGAAAGCGTTCTGCAAAATAATGCAAAACTTTCTCCAGACCAGCTTTCCAATTTATATTTAAATGTAACTGAAGACTTAAGTTACAGTCAAACTTTTTATCCTAATAGTGAAACAACTAGCTATTTAAATGAGCTTGCATCTATTTCGCACCAAAAAATATACAAAAGCAAAAAAGAATCTAGAAATCGATTTTACCGTTTTTATTTTCAAGAGTTTCCTTTGGCCTTTAAAAAACACCATCCGCAATTGTTGTTGGCTTTTTCAATTTTTTTGGTATTTAGTATTATTGGCGCTTATTCGGCATCGGTAGACGATAGTTTTGTTCGCTTAATTTTAGGAGACGGTTACGTGAATATGACCTTAGCCAACATAGAAAATGGCGATCCTATGGCGGTTTATAAAAAAGCAAACCAAGCCGATATGTTTATGGGAATTACGGTGAATAACATTCGTGTTTCTTTAACGGCTTTTGCATATGGTCTCTTTTTTGGTTTAGGTAGCATTTTTATCGCCATGCAAAATGGAATAATGTTGGGTTCGTTTCAGTATTTTTTTTATGACCAAGGCCTACTTTGGGAGTCTGCAAGAACAATTTGGATACATGGCACGATTGAAATTTCAGTGATTATTATAGCTACTTGTGCTGGAATTGTTGTAGGAAAAGGAATGTTGTTTCCAGGAACTTATTCACGGCTTCAATCTTTTATTAATGGTGTTAAATCTGGACTAAAAATCGTAATTAGTACGGTTCCTTTTTTTATAGTTGCCGGATTCTTAGAAGGTTTTGTTACTCGATATACCCAAATGCCCGATGCATTAGCAATTTGTATTATACTGGCATCGTTATTTTTAATTATATACTACTATGTATTACACCCTATTCAACTAAACAAAAAACAACATGCAACAAACATTTAAATTTGAAAAAGAACGCGAATTAGGCGATGTAATTACCGATACTTTTGTTTTTATTCGAGAACAATTCAAATCGCTTGCGCAGATATTTGCAAAAATTATTCTACCATTTTTGGTGGTTAATTTAGCCATAAGTTTATACTATCAATATGCTGCGCTGCATGTAAGCAATGATATATTAAGTCAAAACAGCGCTTTTGATATTTTTAATAACATTTCTCAACTCATCTTACCCTTAATCTTAACCATAATTTCAGCTGTGTTGTTTTATACGGTTAGTTATTTAGCCATACTTTGTAGCATAAAAAGTTATGTTTTAAAAGGTGAAATTGAAATCGAATACGTACAGTCTGAAGTAAAACAGAAGTTTTGGAGTATGTTGGGTTTACTTATAGTAAGTTTTATTATAATTTTTGTTTCTGCTTTATTATGTGTATTACCAGTTTTCTATTTTATGGTTCCAGTTTCCATAATGTACTCGATTATGGTTTTCGAAGACCGGTCGGTTGGCGATACTATTTCTCATGCTTTTGAGCTAATTAAAGAAAACTTTTGGATGACATTACTCACCATTATTGTTGTATTTCTTATTATTGGTTTTGCTTCAGGAATTTTTCAAGTACCCCTTATAATTTACTCATTATTCAATCAAATTTCTGCATTAGAAGCTAGAACGGTAGATTATAATGCAGCAGTTGAAACCGATTGGGTTTTCTTAATTTTAAACACACTAGGTACGCTAGGTTCTAGCGTTTTATCTTTAGTTAGTTTAATTTCATTTTCATTAGTATATTACAATTTAAATGAAAAACACAACCTAACGGGAACGGCACAGGAAATTGACTCTATAGGTAATAATTAATGCATAACTACTTCATTTGTATTTCTATATTTTTAATCCAATTTGTTGGTTTTTCTAACCCGCAAAAAGATAGTCTTGTGGTAGATAAAAATTCCATAGATAAATCTTTAGAAATAAAAGAGTCTGTAATACAAGAAATAAAATCTAAATCGGAATTCGATTATCAGAAGCAATTCCAGCAAGAATCTTGGTGGGATGATTTTACCGAATGGCTTAACGGGAAATGGAAGGATTTGCTACAAGCGATTTTTGGCGATATTGAACCTGATAGTTTTGTGTATTTCGTTACGCAAATTTTACCTTATTTAATTCTTGGACTTGTAATTATATTTATTATTTGGTTATTCATTAAGCTGAATCCAGGACAAAATGTATTAGCAGAGCCAAAAAGAGATAAAGTCTATTTTTCAAATGAAGAGGAATTAATAAAAACCAAAGATTTAAATAAATTGAAAGCCGATGCAATGGCTAACAATAATTTTAGATTAGCGGTTAGGTATTGGTATTTGTTAATATTAAAAGACTTGGACGATTTAGAACTCATTGCATACGAATTTGAAAAAACAAATTCAGATTATGCTCAAGAATTACAAAATTTAAGTTTTGCAAATTCATTTAAACAAACCACTAATTATTACAATTTTGCTTGGTATGGTGGATTTGATGTCAACGAACTACAGTTTCAAAAAATAGATCGCTTATTTATTCAGCTTCAACAACAAATAAACAAAAAGCATGAGTAAATCGTATAAAATAATCTTAGGGGGTTTGCTCATAATCATAGCATTAAGCATTTTTATGGAAGCGAATCGGCCAATGCCACTAAACTGGATGCCAAACTACTCTAAAAAAGCATCTACACCTTTGGGAGCAAAGGCCATTAATTTATATTTTGAAAATTTAATTGAAACTAAAAAGCATATTCAAGAAATACATAAACCTACATTTGAAGCTTTTCAAAACAATGAAATTAATGATGCTGCTAGTTTGCTTTTTTTTAATAATTATCTTGATTTAGATGAAGAAACTACAGATCAATTATTAAACTGGGTAGATAATGGAAACACGGTATATATTTCTGCGATTAACTTTCCGTCTTCTTTAAAAGACACACTGAATTTAAACACGAAGAGATTCAACTTTCAGTACCAATTTAATTACGAAAGTGAATTAGCACTTACCAATCCTAACCTAAGTAAACAGGTTTTTCCGAGTGCAACTGATTACAATATTTATTATTTTTCAGAATTAGATACCTTAAATCAACGTGTTTTAGGCTACGCTAAACCGATTTCAGAAAATGATATAGAACCCGATAAAAACAAAAAACTTGTCAATTTTATTGAAGCTCCATTTGGAGAAGGAAAGTTTTATTTGCACTCATTTACACCTGCTTTCGGAAATCATTTTTTTGTAAACGAAACTAATTACGAATATACCTTAGCTAGTTTGCAGTACATTAATTGGGAAAATCCAGTTTATATAGATCAATACTATAAAACAGGAAGAGAACAAGTTGATAGTTTATTGTATTACGTAATTCAAAATAAAGCTTTAAAGTGGGCTTATTATACCTGTATTTTTGCAGCCTTGTTGTTTGTATTTATACAAGGAAAACGGAAGCAAAAACCCATTCCAATTCGAGAGCCACTTGCCAATAAAACATATGAATTTACAAAAACCGTAGCCCATATGTTTTTAGAAGAAAATGCGAATAAAGACATTGCTACTAAACAAATTAAGTTGTTATTGCATTACATTCGTAAGCAGTACGGATTATCAACTAAAACAATTAATGAAAAGTTTTATAAAGAGTTGGCTGCTAAAACAGGATTAAGTTTCAATTTAGTTCAACAAACTTTTCTTCATATTCAATATATTGAAGAGCAGTCTAGCATAAGTAAAGATGAACTTTTAAAGTTCAATGAGTTTGTTCAAAAAATAAAAAATTAGTCATGGAAAACGAAGAAAAAAAACCACAAGACCAAAATCAATTAGATCAAAAACCTTTAAAAGATATAGAAAAAAATGCATCTACTAAAGCAACTCAAAAAGAAGATGCTGCAAATTCGATAGCCAATAAAGAAGGTGTAAAAGATGAAAATCTCAAAGAAAATCAAGATTTTCAAAACCGAATTCCGTTGCAAGAACTAAAAGATTCTGTAGACCAACTTAAAGATAATTTAAAAGAAATAATTATTGGTCAGGATGAATTTTTAGAGCAATTGGTAGTAGGTTTACTAGCCGATGGGCATGTTTTAATTGAAGGTGTTCCAGGTATTGCCAAAACCTTGACTGCAAAATTGTTTGCTAAAAGCATCGAAACCGATTTTAACCGCATTCAATTTACTCCAGATTTAATGCCGAGCGATGTGTTAGGAACTTCCATTTATAACGAAAACAAACGAGATTTTGAATTTAAAAAAGGCCCTATTTTTTCAAACATTGTTTTAATTGACGAAATTAATCGTGCGCCAGCTAAAACACAAGCCGCCTTGTTTGAAGTAATGGAAGAAAAACAAGTGAGTATGGATAGCGAAGTGTATACCATGAAAGCTCCGTTTATGGTGCTAGCTACACAGAATCCGATTGAGCAAGAAGGAACTTATGCTTTACCTGAAGCGCAATTAGATCGATTTATCTTTAAAATTAAATTGAGTTATCCCGATTTAGCAAGCGAAGTAAAAATTATAACATCGCACCATAAAAGAAAAAACAAACTGCCCGAAACACAAATTCAAGCTGTGTTAAATCCAGCATCCCTATTAGCTTTTAAAACACAACTCACCGAAATTGTTGTTGAAGAAAAAATATTTACCTATATCGCGGAATTGGTAGACCATACGCGTAATCATCCGCATTTAATGTTAGGAGCATCGCCAAGAGCATCGATTGCTATTTTAAATGCTTCAAAAGCTTATGCAGCCATTAGCGGAAGAGATTTTGTTACCCCAGAAGATATTAAAAAAACACTTAAACCTGTATTGAACCATAGAATCGTACTTTCACCCGAACGCGAGATGGAAGGCATGACCCCAGAAGATGTAATTGATTTAATTGTAAAATCTGTTGAAATTCCACGCTAATTGATCACTTTCTATAAACGTATTTTTTTACAAGCTCGGTTTTTTTATGCCTTATTTGGCATTGCGTTCCTATTTTTAATAAGTAACTGGATTAGTTTTTTATTTTCTATAACAACGCTTTTGCTTTTTGGTTTTGTAATTTTAGTAGTGGCAGATGCTGTAGTTTTATTTTCGAAAAACAATCTAATGGCGAGACGCAAAGCAGCCGATAAATTTTCTAATTCTGATGAAAATGAAATTCAGATTTCGATACAAAATACATCTCAACTTGCATTAAATTTAGAAATTATTGACGAGATTCCTGAGCAATTTCAAAAACGCGATTTTAGTCTTTATTTGCAATTGGCTTCAAAAGAATCGAGCTTAAAAACCTATCAATTAGTTCCTAAAAGGAGAGGAGAATATGTTTTTGGAAATTTAAATGTGTATGCTAGTTCAAAAATTGGATTTATACAAAAACGCTATCAGTTTGCTAACGAACAAACGGTGAAAGTTTACCCGTCGTTTATCCAAATGAAGAAGTACGACTTTTTAGCACATAGTAAAAAATTAACCGAGTTCGGATTCAAAAAAATAAGAAGAATTGGGCATACTTTAGAATTTGAGCAAATTAAAGATTATGTTGTTGGAGACGATGTACGCACCATTAACTGGAAAGCTACGGCCAAACATCGAAATTTAATGGTAAACCAATACCAAGATGAAAAATCGCAACCCATTTATAATTTAATAGACAAGGGCAGGGTAATGAAAATGCCTTTTGAAGGTTTAAGTTTATTGGATTACGCCATTAATTCTACCTTGGCATTTAGCAATGTGGCCATTAAAAAAAATGATAAAGTAGGCTTGATGGATTTTGCCGATCAGATTGGCAGAATCTTACCCGCACAAAATAAGAAAACACATTTAAACAGCATTTCAGAACATTTATACAATATAGAAACCAACTATTTAGTTAGCGATTACAGCAAATTATACACCTACGTTAAACGTAAAATTAATCAACGTAGTTTGTTAATGTTGTTTACTAATTTTGAACATTTAGATGCAATGCGTAAACAATTACCCTACTTAAAAGCCATGTCTAAAAAACACATGTTGGTTGTTATTTTTTTCGAAAACACAGAGTTAGAACGTTTACACCACATCGATTCTGAGAGCATTCGCGATGTTTACGAAAAAACAATTGCTGGTACATTTATTTACGATAAGCAATTAATGGTTGAAGAATTAAGAAATAATGGTATACAAAGTATTTTAACCAAGCCAAAAGACTTGAGCATCAATACCATCAACAAATATTTAGAAATTAAAGCCAAAGGAATTTTATAATGCATAAAAAAATTGAAATAGTTTTTGCTACACATAATCTCAATAAGTTGAAAGAAGTACAGGATATGGTGCCTTCTAACATTAAAATACTTGGATTAAACGATATAAATTGCCATGAAGAAATTATTGAAGATGGAAGCACTTTAACTGAAAACGCTCAAATTAAAGCCGATTTTGTTTTCGAAAATTATGGAATGAGTTGTTTTGCAGACGATACTGGTTTAGAAGTTGAAGCTTTGCAAGGCGAACCAGGTGTTTTTAGTGCCCGTTATGCTGGAGAAGAAAAAAATAGCGAGGCCAACATGCAAAAAATACTAAATAATTTAGTAGGAAAAAGCAATCGAAAAGCTCACTTTAAAACGATTATTTGTTATAAAACTCCAACTGAAAATTTATTTTTTGAAGGCCTATGTAAAGGCGAGATATTAACCGAAAAGCAAGGAGAAAAAGGCTTTGGTTACGACCCCATTTTTAAACCTGATGAAAGTGAATTGAGTTTTGCTGAGATGCTATCCACTAAAAAAAACGAGATTAGTCATCGGGGAAGGGCTTTTGCTAAATTTTACGAATATTTAAAATCTAATGGTTAGCTTTTAGCAGTTCTTCTCTTTTCAATAGATAATACGGCATTGCAAAAGTAGGAAACATCAAAATTGAAATTATCCAGAATAAACGCTTATTAATTTTTAGTTGATTTATGTCGTATACAAACGCAATCCAGGTCATTACCGATACCAAAAGACCAAATTCCAAAACGAAGTTAGCATTTTCCCAATTGTATAATTTGGCAATTGCACCTAAAACTACAAATCCAAAACTACTGAACAGTAAATACCCCAAAACTTTAATTTTTAGTTGCATAACTTGAACTGTGTTTAATTTTGTTATCCAAACTTAACGAACACGCACCTTTTCTGCAAGAAAACTTCGTAGAATCTGATCAAAGCCTTGATTAATATCTACTTGTTGATAATTGATTTTATATTGGGCACATTTCAGGCTCAACGCTTTAAAATAGCTTTTTACCGCTTTTTGGTAATCATCTTTAACTTGATCTGCATATAATTGAACTTGATCTCCCGTTTCTACATCTACAAATTTTTTAGGTGAATTATCGAAGTTGAAATCTACTTCATGAATTTGGTCTACCACATGAAATAAAATAACCTGATGTTTATTGTATTTTAAATGTCGCAAAGCTTCAAAAACTTCGTCTTGTGCATCTGGATCTTGAAGCATATCACTAAACAAAATGACCATAGATCTTCGTTTTAATTGCTCAGCAATTTGATGTAAAAAGGTAAAGGTTTCTGTTTTTTTAGCTTTAGGTTTTAGCTTATATAACTTTTCTAATTCATTATAAATCATATTAAAATGCCGATCGCTTCCTTTTTCCTGACAAGAAAAGTCGATTTTTTCATTATAAATACTTAAGCCAACTGCATCGCGTTGTTTTTTCAAAATTTGCATGATAGCTGCTGTAGCAACAACGGCAAAGCCCATTTTGTTCGGTTGGTTATCGCCTGAATTTTGAGGGTAAAACATCGAGCTAGAACTATCGATTATAAAATGGCAACGTAAATTGGTTTCTTCTTCAAAGCGTTTGGTGTACAATTTATCAGTTTTAGCAAATAACTTCCAATCAATATGCTTGGTGCTTTCTCCTGTATTATAGATTTTATGTTCAGCAAATTCAGCTGAAAAACCATGAAACGGACTTTTATGAATTCCAGAAATAAAACCTTCAACAATTTGATTTGCTAAAAGTGGCAAGTTGCCAAAATTGTAAATAGGGTAGCTGTCGGTTTTTAATTTCATAAATTATTCTTCGGCTACAAAACGTTGATCAACCGGCATTGTTGTTCCACATTTATTGCAAGTTCGTAAATCTTTATTGCTGTAAAAATGTTTAAAGTGCTTCAAAAAGTCTTTTTCAATATCTTCTAAAGGAAAATAAACTTCGTGTAATTTGTTGTTACAATTATCGCAAAACCATAACAAACCATCTTTACCTGGTAAATCTGTTCGTTTTCTTTCGATAACTAAACCTATAGAATTTTCTTTTCTTTCTGGCGAATGTGGAACTTTAGCTGGATGCAAATACATGTCTCCAGCACTTAGCTTCATGGTTTTCTTTTCACCATTTTCTTGAATATGAACTTCAATTTCACCTTCTAGTTGGTAAAAAAGCTCTTCGGTTTCATTGTAATGGTAATCTTTGCGAGCATTAGGTCCGCCAACAATCATAACAATGTAATCGCCTGCATCTTTATATAGGTTTTTGTTTCCCACAGGTGGTTTTAAGAGCGATCTATTATCATCAATCCAAGCTTGTAGGTTAAAAGGTTTTGCTATGGCCATAGTGCTAAATTTAAAATAGAATGGTAAATTTAGTAAAATGAACCGAGCTGAACTTGCTTCATTTTTTCTTTTTCAGCTTCAAAATGTTAAGATAAATGTAAAACAACAGATTATCTGCTTAAAATATTGGCTTTCAATATATATAATGTAGTTTTGCACCCAAATTCAGTCATTAGATTGAAAAATTATTAAAATTATATTTTATGAGTCAAGTTAAAGAAAAAGACACCGTACGCGTACATTACACAGGAAAATTAACTTCAGGTGAAGTTTTTGATAGTTCACTAGAGCGTGAGCCGTTAGAATTTACTTTAGGTCAAGGCATGTTGATTCCTGGTTTTGAAAATGCAGTTGTTAACATGAAAGTAAACGAGAAAAAAACAGTAAATATTCCTGTAGCTGAAGCTTATGGAGAAAAAGTAGATGAACTTTTTCAGAAAGTAGAAAAAGCACAATTACCTGAAGATATTAAACCAGAAGTAGGTATGGGACTAGTTGCTCAAAATCCAGATGGAAGCGAGCGTCAACTTCGTGTAGCTGAAGTAAATGAAGACCACATTGTAGTAGATGCTAATCACCCATTATCAGGACAAGATTTAGTTTTTGACTTAGAAATTGTTGAAATTAAATAAGTTCTACTTTTTTATATTTAAAGCCCTGAGTGCAATTGTACTCAGGGTTTTTTTGTAGGTTTGTTTGAAATTCCATCCTTTTAAAATGAAGCATTTTTATATAATATTTTTTACGCTTGTTTTGCTTTCCTGCAGTAGTGTACCTAGTGTTTATGATGCTAACTTAGGCAAAAGAGTTTTGGTTTATACAACTGTTGACTTTAGTCTTAAATATCCTAGAAATTGGGAAATAATAGATACGACCAAAAAAGGAAACCGGATTTTACAACTTACACCAAGCAAAGAAATTTTTAAAGGCTTACGGTATTTAGATTATGCCAACGGAAAAATAGATACCATAAGAAAACGCTATAAAGAAGACGAACCTATTGCCGAAAATCTTCAAGTAATTGATAAAAATATAGACATGACGAGCACTTATGTGTATATCAATAAAATCAGCCTAAACGGAAAAACATTACAAGATTATTTAGATTTTAAGTTAGAGAATTCCAAAAAAAATTCAAACCTAGAATTAGATTTTAAAAAAATAGCTGATAATTTTTACATCGTTAAACTCTATGATAAAGCCTACAATGCTAACAATGGATATAAGTATTCATCGAGTCGTTACAAAGTGTATTTAAAAAGTGATGGACAAAAGCTTTATGAGCTTGTTTATTATACTACTGAATTTAGATATCCAGTATATATTGATGATGCAAACTATATTTTACGCTCATTTGAATTTTAAAGATTTACAAGTACTAAAATGATTGATCTGTTATTCAATAAAATTGAATGAATTTAATCTACTTGTTTTTTATTTAGTAGCTTAGTTATAATGGCTTACAACAAAATGAAGCATTGCAAGTGCAAATGTACTTAATGCTACTTTTTTAAGTTCTGGGTCAAAAAGTTTATTTTGTTTTGTTTTACTTACTTTACTTAAATGCATCAGTAAAGGAATAAATGCCAATAAACTAATATAGTGTAAATTTTCAGCTAAACTATAGATATAATACACCAAACAAGCCAATGCAATTCCGATTAAGCTGGCGTGGTATTGTTTAGCTTTTGTAATTCCTAATTTTACAGCTAAGGTAATTTTATTTGCTTTTTTGTCACTTTCTAAATCTCGCATATTATTTAAATTAAGAACGGCAGTACTTAACAAGCCAATACTTATGGCTGGATATACGATTAAACTATCTAACTTTTGGCTATATAGAAAATAAGTACCAATTACACTTACTAAACCAAAAAACAAAAACACAAACAAGTCACCTAATCCGCGATAACCGTAAGCCGAATTCCCAACCGTATATTTTATAGCTGCATAAATGGCGAGTAAACCCAAGGCTATAAAAGCTAATGAATACAATAGATTTTCACTTCCAAATGAAACGTAAATTAAAGCTACAGTTAATATTAAAGCTATACAGCTGGTAATAATAATTCCAATTTTCATCTCTCGATCGTTAATAATTCCGCTTTGTAAAGCACGCATTGGTCCAATACGTTCATGGTTATCAGTTCCTTTAACGCCATCGCCATAATCGTTGGCAAAATTAGAAAGGATTTGTAAGGCTAGTGTGGTAGCTAGTGCTAAGCAAAAAATTATTAAATTAAAATATCCATTAATCTGTGCATAAGTTGATCCGACTAAAATTCCAGCAACAGATAGGGGAAGTGTACGTAATCGAGCAGCAGAAATCCAAGCTTTTAATTTTAGCATATTCTAAATTCCTGTATAATTAAATGGTGTAATTTGAAGCAATTCTTGTTTTACTTCGTTGTTTACATCTAGGCTTTGAATAAAATCTTGAATAGAAGCTTGCGTTATTTTCTCGTTGCTTCGGGTTAATTCTTTTAAAGCTTCATAAGGATTTGGATAATTTTCTCTTCTTAAAATGGTTTGTACTGCTTCAGCTACAACTGCCCATTGGCTGTTTAAATCAGCTGTTATTTTTTCTTCATTTAAAAGTAATTTATTCAATCCTTTTAAAGTCGATTGAAAAGCAATTAACGAATGTGCAAATGGTACGCCAACGTTGCGAAGAACAGTAGAATCTGTTAAATCGCGTTGTAATCTACTAATGGGTAATTTTTCAGCTAAATGAACAAATACGGCATTTGCCATACCTAAGTTCCCTTCAGAATTTTCAAAATCAATAGGATTTACTTTATGCGGCATAGCCGATGAACCCACTTCGCCTTTTTTAATTTTTTGCTTGAAATAATCCATCGAGATGTAAGTCCAAATATCTCGATTAAAGTCAATTAAGATGGTGTTGATACGTTTTAATGCATCAAAAAGTGCTGCTAAATGATCGTAATGTTCAATTTGTGTGGTTGGAAAAGAGTAGTGGAGACCCAACTGATTTTCAACAAAATTTTCTGCAAAACTTTTCCAATCAACATCGGGATAAGCAATATGATGCGCATTAAAATTACCAGTTGCTCCGCCAAATTTTGCCGCTAATGGAATTTGCAACAACAGTACTTCTTGTTCTTCAATTCGTTTGGTAAATACTTCAATTTCTTTTCCTAATCGAGTAGGAGAAGCCGGTTGGCCATGAGTGCGAGCTAACATCGGAATATCTTGCCATTCTACTTTTAATTCGATTAATTTTTCTTTTAATTCTTCGAGCATCGGCATGTAGATTTCTTCTACTGCTTCTTTAATAGATAAAGGAATCGCCGTGTTATTGATATCTTGCGATGTGAGTCCAAAATGAATAAATTCTTTGCTTTCAACTAAACCAAGTGTTTCAAATTTTTCCTTTAAGAAATACTCAACTGCTTTTACATCGTGGTTAGTTACTTGTTCTATTGTTTTAATTTGCAGAGCATCTTCATCTGAAAAATCTTTGTAAATATTTCGAAGTGCATCAAAATAAGTAGCTTCTACATGGTTAAGTTGTGGTATTTTGGCTTCGCAAAGCGCAATAAAATATTCTACTTCAACACGAACACGGTATTTAATCAATGCAAATTCGCTAAAATAAGCTTGTAAATTTTCTGTTTTATTTTGGTAGCGACCATCTATTGGTGAAATGTTGTTTAAGGCATTCATGCGATAAGTGTTTATAAATAAGTTGAAATAAGTTGTTGAACTACTTTAGGTGTTGCAATTGAAGCTTTTTCAGTAAAAACTGAAATACGTTTCGTTTCAGAAACACTGGGTTTTGGGTCAATATGAATAATTTTGGTATTTACTGAAGCATAATCTATTAAGCCTGCAGCCGGATAAACCTGAAGCGAAGTGCCTATTACCATAATTAAATCGGCATTGCTAAAAATTTGAGCAGCATCTTCAATTAAAGGTACAGCTTCTCCAAACCAAACTACGTGCGGACGTAGTTGATTGCCATCTTTGGCTAAATCGCCAATTTTTATATCTTTTTTCCAAGAATAAATTAAGTTATCACTCTTTTCGCTTCGTACTTTTAATAATTCGCCATGTAAATGCAGCACATTTTTGTTGCCAGCTTTTTCGTGTAAATTATCGATATTTTGTGTAACAACATCTACGTGAAAGTGTGTTTGTAATTTTGTTAATGCAAAATGAGCTGAATTAGGTTGCACCTGTAAAAGTTGCTGTCTACGCACATTATAAAAATCTAAAACTTTTTGTTTGTTTTTTTGCCATCCTTCTGGTGTGGCAACTTCCATAACATCGTGGCCTTCCCATAAACCGTCTTGGTCTCTAAAAGTTTGAATTCCACTTTCTGCACTAATTCCTGCTCCGGTAAGAACTGCAATTTTCATGCTTTTGTTTTTATCGATTTATCGCTCTATATTCTTCAAAACAACCGCTAATAGCATCTAATATTTGCAAATCGTTTGCAGAAGTTATAAATTGTCTAGAATAATCGCAACGGCTCAAAATTTCATCGATATCTGGTTTGCTAATACCTAATACAGCAGCTAAAGTTTCCCGGTCAAATTTATCTTGCAAAATATTTCTAATTTCATCGTCTTCTTTCATTTTGCGTAATTTCTTCATTTCTTGGCCTTTTTTGCCAAAAGTTTGATACAGAAAGTCTGCTGGATTGAAAATAGATTCTAAGGTTTTAGAAAATGCAGATTTTTGGTATTTACCACCTTCGTAACCATAATTTAAACCAGAAATACTGTATCTAAAGTCGTCGTAAATGGGGATGTTTTTAGCATCGATTTCTAAAAAACCAGTAAGTTTAATATCTTTTACGGTAACCTCTTCAAGCGCAATGGCAACTTCTGTCATTTTAATTTTTACTTCGCCAAATTTAACCCAGTCTTCAGTAATTTTTACTTGAATGGGTTTAAAGCCTAAGTATTGAAAAAACAGCGTGTCGTTTACCGCTGCCATTAAAGTAAAGCGTCCTTTTTGATCGGTTATACTTCCTTTAACGCGTGTTGTGTTTACAATATTAACACCGTCTAGCGGTTTGTCGTTAGCAGCATTGAGCACTTCGCCAGCAATAACTTGTAATTCATCTTGATTTTGCGACCAAGATGAAAAACAAATTAAACTAAATAATATGCTGAAAAAGTATATCTTCATAAGAAGCGAAGAAACTAGTTTTTTTTGAAGTTAAACGAGTTCTTTTTATAATTTTAATACTTAATTATTTCTTTTTAGAGCGTCTTCGGTTAAATGATGATTCTACATTGCTCTTTTTCCCTTTTCTAGCTCCAGAAAATCCACTTTTATTATCATCTCTGCGTTTGCCAAAACCACCAGATTTTTTTCGGTCATTTCTTTTTCTTCCGCCACCACGGCCACCTTTGTCTTTGGTTATTTCAACATTGATGTTTCTACCTTGATAGGTAAAATTTTCAAAGATTTGCATCACTTTAGGTTCGTCAGTTTTAGCAACATTGAAAAATGAAAAGCTATCTTTTACATCTACTTTAGCCACAGCATCTCTCCCTAAATCTAAGGTTTCTTTTAAAAAGTCTTTAAGTTGCATCCAGTTAAAGCCATCTTTTTCACCAAGATTGATAAAGAAACGGGTTTCGTCTGAGCGTTCGTTGCTTTGGAAATCTCTTTCGCTGGCCGAAGGTTTGCTAATGGAACCTGCATCTTTATAATAGTTGTAAAAACGAGTAAATTCTACCGAGAAAAATTTCTTAATTAAGTCTTCCTTTGTTAAATCTATCAACATTTCTTCTAGTTTTGGAAGATATGCATCAATTTTAGGATTAATTTCAGTTTCTTTAATTTCATTCACCAAATGAAACAACTGTTTTTCACAGATTTCTTCACCAGAAGGAATACTTTCTTCGGTAAAATTCTGACCAATAATGCGTTCAATTTGTTTGATTTTACGCAATTCAGATTTGGTTAAAATCACTAAAGATTTTCCTGTTTTACCAGCTCTACCTGTTCTTCCACTTCGGTGAGTATAAATTTCAACCTCGTCGGGTAATTGATAATTAATTACGTGCGTAATATCGTCTACATCAATTCCACGAGCAGCTACATCGGTAGCTACTAAAATTTGCACCTGTTTGTTTCTAAAGCTTTTCATAACCATGTCGCGTTGGCTTTGGCTTAAATCGCCATGTAAAGCAGCTGCATTGTATCCATCTTCAATTAAGCGCTCGGCTACTTTTTGGGTGTCGCGTTTGGTTCTACAAAAAACACAAGCATATACTTCTGGGTTTACATCTACCAATCTTTTAAGCGCGTTATAGCGGTCTCTTGCCGAAACTAAAAAGTATTCGTGGCTAACATTTTTTGTACTTACATTTCGTTGTCCTACCGTAATTTCTTTAGGACTATTCATGAACTTTTTAGCGATGTTTGACACTTCTTTGGGCATGGTAGCGCTAAAAAGCCAAGTTGACTTTTCTTTTGGACTGTGTGCTAAAATATCGGTAATATCTTCGTAGAAACCCATATTTAGCATTTCGTCTGCTTCATCGAGAACACAATAAGCTAATTGAGAAATATCAATCATTCCACGTTTTAGCATATCTTTCATTCGTCCAGGAGTAGCAACGATAATTTGTGCTCCTTTTTTAATTTGCTTTTCTTGGTCGGTAATGCTAGCACCACCATATACAGCAACGGTTCTTAAACCTGAGCTATACTTTCCGTAATTTTGAAATTCGTTGGTAATTTGTAAGCATAATTCCCTAGTCGGCGATAAAATTAATCCTTGCGTATGTCTTTGGTCAAGGTTAATTTTCTGAATAAGCGGAAATCCAAAAGCAGCTGTTTTTCCGGTTCCTGTTTGTGCTAAAGCTACCAAATCGGTATCTTTTTCTAGTAAAATAGGAATGGCTTGTGCTTGAACTTCGCTTGGTGACTCAAAACCTAAGTCACTAATGGCTTTCAATAAATCTTCTTGTAAGCCTAATTCTGAAAAATTTGTCATATAATAAAATAAGTTGCAAAAGTACACATTCTAGCCGAGAACTATTGATTATTTGTAAGTTAAGTTTTAACTTTATTTTATTCATTCTTGAATGTATAATTAGAAACTTATATAATTTTTCCTATAAGTAAAATGATAACAAGCCATGCATTATTATAAAAAGCATTGATTAAAATTTTGTTTATTTAAAACCTGAATAATTTGCGCAAATTTTATGTAATATATAGTGACTTGTAAATGATTCCTTTTTTAACTATTTTTAGTACAATCATACTATAAATATTGCAATAGGGAATAGGTAACATCAAATTTTAGATATGAAACAGTATGTTTTTATCAGGAATTATTTGAAGTTAAATTTATTTTCCTAAAAATCATTTTCCAGCGATAATTACGGATAAACTTTCCTTGTTTAGCATTTACCATCTTTTCGGGTTTTGTATGTAAAGCTGCTTTGATGTAGGAAGTTATTCCATTTACAAAAAATGAAGTTTCCTTTTTTAGATAGCCCAATTTTAAAAGACCTATAAAGCTTAAAACTATGCCATATTCCATTTTATATAAAGCAACTCCAAAACGTTGAGCTAAAGTACTGGAGTATAATTTCCCCGTTGGCTTTAGGTGTTTTACAATTAAGGTTTCGGTGGTTTTAGTTTCCCAACCGTAATAGCGAGCCAGAAGCTCATCTACTGTATCCCAACCCATTTCAGATTGTAGTCCGCCAATTTGTTGAAAACATAAGTTTCGGTAAGCTTTTAAAGGACCGCGAATATGTTCTTTGTTAGTTAAATTTTCTATTTCCCAATTTTTATGATCAGTTTGTATATAGCAAAAACCCGCAAACATTCCGAGTTTCGGATTGGTTGAAAACGCTTTTTTTAATTCGGATAAATAATTTTTTGGGAAGATTAAATCAGCATCAAATTTACACACGATGTCGTAGTTAGCATTTATTAGATTATACCCTTTATAAAATGCATTAATAATTTTGCTTCCAGGTTCGTGTGCTTCAGAAGATGTAGCGTGAACAGCTTGAATGTATGAGTGTTTTTTAGCAAACTCATCTATTAAAATTGGGGTTTGGTCTGTAGAATTATCATTAACTACAATTATTTGAGCTGCTTGATAGGTTTGGCTCACTAAAGATTTTAAACATCTCTCTATAAAAGCTTCTTCATTATGTGCAGGAATAATGATGCAGATGTTCATAAAATATAAGCTATTTACTAATTATTATTTTTCTGGTAATTGAGTTATGATTTCCAATGAAATTTAAAAAATAAATCCCATTATCTAGACTATTTAAATTAACTTCGTTTTGGTAGTTTAGAGTTAAAATTTTAGATCCAATTTGATTAAAAATTATAATTTTAGTAAAGTCAATTTTAGTTTTTAAAAATAATTTTCCATCACTTGGATTTGGATAAATAGTTAATTTTTCTCCGAAATTATCAAATTGATTATTTGATAGGTTTTTACATAAAGATGAAATTTCTTCTGGGTTTAGGGCTCTATCCCAAATTTTAAAATCGTCAATATATCCATTAAAAAAATTCGGGTTAGAATTTAAATCCCTTTGTCTTTTTCCTAGAACTCCAATAGTATTAGAATATACCAAATTATTAGCCGTACCACTATAATTACCTCCTGTTTCATTACAGTCTGAATAGATTTTCATGTCTGATGGGTTATTTACAACTACGCTAATGTTTTTCCAAGTGTTAAGTTCAATTGAATTAGAGCTTACAAAGGATTTTCGAGCAAATGAAACGTAATTATAAGCTCCGTTTGCAATATTTATAGCTAAATTATTTGTGCCAATCTCAGAATTAAAATAAACACCTGAATTTCTATTTTCTTCATAAGAAAGCTCAAAAACTTCTTGATTTTGGTAGTCATCACTTGCATATTTAATCCAAAATGAGATTGTAAAAGGCATATTTGGTTTTAGATCATCTTCATTTGGTAAATCAATGTAACTATCTATTCCATTAAAATAAACAGCGCTATTTGAATTTCCATGTCTATCTTCTGATAAAATAGATCCTTGATTAGTAGCATGGAAACTATTGCCTGATGAATCTTCAAAATTGTTGTCAAATCTGTAATGAACTACTAAATCGCTATTTATTGATTGTTGGGAAAATATATCGGGTGTTATGCATATCAATAAAACAAAAAGAAATTTTTTCATAATAATTTTTATCAAATATAAAAAAATCTATTAGCTTTTTGTTTTACACATCAATTAACATTTATTCAATTATTCGTTTTGGGTGAATGAAGAAGAAATCTTTCTTTATATAATTTCTTACTTGGATGTTATCTACTTTTAAAAGTTTATTATTATGATGAACATATATTAAATACCCTAAAGAAATTAATTTTTTTTCGATTAACTCAGCTTTTTTTTGTTCTAAAATTTCACAAATTATAGTAGGCTTAACTTTCCTGATTATTTCAATTGCACCAATGATCACTTGATTTTCAGAACCTTCAACATCAATTTTTATCAAATCTATTTTTTCAATGTCATCACCTCGGAAAATTGAATCTAGCTTTTCACATTTTACCTTTATTTTATTGGTATTAAGGTGTTTTTTGCTTCCTGTATTATGTTCTCCAGAAAGATTTGGAACGTTTTTATATTTTCGGTTTCTTACTTCGTAAAAATCTAATAAACCACTAAAGTCTGACAGTGCTAATTTAAAGACTTCAATATTCTTAAGCTTGTTTATTTTTATATTTTCTTTTAAATAAACAAAGGGACCAGGACTCGGTTCAAATGCGAAAACTTTTATGTTCTTATTTAGTTTTGCAGCTAGTAAACTATAATAGCCAAAATTAGCTCCTATGTCTATAAAAGTCTTAGTTTCTTTTAAAATTGATTTAAATATAGGTGTGTACTCGTAATTTTCTGAACCTTCCCAAAATAACTGTTTTGAGATATAACTAGTTTGGTTTGTGCTAATTTTTAAATTTAAATTTTTCTCAACTTTGAGCTTAAATATTCCAGAAACAGGGATTCTTAGGTTATTTGGAATTAATGCTTTAAAAAAGTAACAAAGATTTCTAATAAAGAAATTTACTTGACTGTTATAAATTAATTTTTTGATCAATTCCTTGGTACATTAATACTGATAAATTATTGCATTTACATTCATTCCTGCGCCAACACTTGCAAACATAACAATGTCTCCTTTTTTTAATTCTTCATTTCCAAGTTCTTTTCTTAAGAATAAATCGTATAAAGTAGGAATAGTCGCAACACTTGAGTTTCCAAGGGTTTTAATGGTCATTGGCATAATGTTTTCAGGAATTTCTGTATCATATAATTCGTAAAAACGCTTCAATATAGCAATGTCCATTTTTTCGTTAGCTTGATGAATAAAAATCTTTTTTAAATCGTTAATGTCTTTTCCGCTTTTGTCCAAACAATTTTTCATAGCATCTGGAACATTGCTTAATGCAAAATTGTAAATTTTTCGGCCATACATTTTAATATAAGCTGTATTCGAGTCGATTTTAGGCGAAAAGGTTCGGTCAAAATAAATATAATTTGCTTCATCGTAAGTAAAGCTAGCTGATTCGTGAGTTAAAATGCCACCTTCTTCTTCAACTTTTTCGTAGATAGTTGCTCCCGCGCCATCGGCATAAATCATACTATCCCGATCATGTGGGTCGATTACTCTAGATAGGGTTTCTGCACCGATAACTAAGCATTTTTCAGCAATACCGCTATCGATAAATGCTTTGGCTTGAATACTAGCTTCTACCCAACCTGGACACCCGAAAATTATATCGTAAGCTACACACCGCGATTTTTTAATTTTTAAAAAGTGCTTTACACGTGAAGCTAAACTTGGAACAATATCAGTTTGATCACTATCATGCTTTACATCGCCAAAATTGTGAGCAAAAATTATATAATCTAAGTCTTCTGCATCAATACCAGCACTGCTAATGGCTTTTTTTGCAGCGATTGTAGCAATGTCCGAAACGGTAAGATGATCTTCTACGTATCTCCGTTCTTGTATTCCTGTAATTTTCTCAAACTTTTTAATGATTAATTCTGGATGCTCATCAAAAGCAGTTCCATCTTCATTATAGAAATGGTGATTTAAAAAATCTTCGTTTTTTCGAATTACATTCGGAATATAACTCCCACTACCTGTAATTTTAACTTGAGCCATACATTTGATTTTTTGGAGGTGCAAGTTAATAAATGTTTTGGTTTGATTTATGACATATATAAGTTTAAAGCCTTAAAAGTGATAAAATTCATTATATATATTTGAAAAATAAAATTCTAGAGGTATGAAGTTTAGATTTTTTTGTGTGTTAGTAATTTAATTACAATTGTAAGTGCACAACAACAAAATGATAAAAAATTCTTTAGGCAATTGCAATGGAGCGGCACCGGTGCACTGAATTTTTCGAATAATTTTACTACTATTAGTATAGCTCCACAAGCAATTTACCCTGTTAATGCATATTTTTCTACAGGTTTAGGACTTCAATATAGTTATTTAAGTAGTCGGAATGATTTTAGAAGCCATGTATATGGCGGTAGTTGGATTTCTATTTTTCAACCCATTCCTGAGATGCAGTTATCTACAGAATTAGAGCAGCTTCGGGTAAATACCAAGTTAGAAAACGGTTTTAAAGACGATTTTTGGAATACAGCTCTGTTTTTAGGACTGGGTTACACACAGCGAAATTTCACCTTCGGCATTCGTTACAATGTGTTGTTCAAAAAAAGCATTAACATCTATACCGAAGCATGGATGCCTTTTGTACGCGTTTTCTTTTAATGAGAAGCTATTTTTAGTATTAAAAATCTTCGAAGGCATTTAAACCAAATAAAGCAAAATCGTATTTAACGGGATCTTTAGGGTCTAATTTTCTAAGCTTTGTGTCTAATTCTAACACCGCTTTAGCATCGTTTTGTTTTCGTTTTAAAAGCTTCAATTCTCGAGCAATCTTACCAGAATGCACATCTAATGGACAGGATAATTTACTAGGAGCTAAATGTTTCCATATTCCAAAATCTACACCATTATTGTCATTACGTATCATCCAGCGTAAATACATATTGATGCGTTTGCAAGCAGAATTTTTTAAGGGATCACTAACATGTTTTTCAGTTCTTTTAAGATGGGGTAATTCAAAAAATAGGTTTTTAAAATTATGTATGGCAGGCATTAAAAATTTCTCTTTTTGATTTTTCATAAAAACTTCTTCTAAGCCATCATGGTTAGTATAAATATGCTTTAAACCTTGAAAAAAATAATGCAAATCATCCGAATTAAAAGTACGATGAACAAAATTGTATTTTGGAGACTTCGCTTTGTAATTCATTACAAAATCATGGGGAGATTGTCCCATAATTTGGAGTAATTTATTTCCATTATTAATGATGCTTTTCCGGTTACCCCAAGCAAAGCTGGCTATCAAAAAACCAGCAATTTCAATATCTTCTTTTAGAATAAATTTACGGGGAATTTGAATAGGATCTGTACCAATAAATTTAGGCTGATTGTACAATTCGGCTTTTTCGTCTAAAAATAATTTAAGTTGGTTAAGCTTCAATAGGTGTTGTATTATTGATTATTCTGCCATCTAGCATTTCTAATTTTCGATCGGCCATATTTGCTAAATCGTTGTTATGAGTAACTATTACAAAGGTTTGTCCAAATTGATCGCGTAAATCGAAAAAGAGTTTATGCAGTTGTTCAGCAGAAGTTGAGTCCAAATTACCGCTTGGTTCGTCTGCAAAAATTACCGAAGGCTCATTTATTAAAGCTCTAGCTACAGCAACTCGTTGTTGTTCACCACCACTTAATTCATTTGGTTTATGCTCAGCACGATCGGAAAGACCTAAAAAGGACAATAACTCTTTGGCTCTTTTTTCGAGTTTAGCTTTTGGTGTTTTTTTTATGAATCCAGGAATACATACATTTTCGAGAGCTGTAAATTCGGGTAATAGTTGGTGAAATTGAAATATAAATCCAATATGTTCATTTCTGAAAGCTGCCATCTGTTTAGTTGAAAGCTTAGTTACATCTACATTATCAATTTTAATTTCAGGAGTTGGTGATTCGTCCGCTTTTTCTAAAGTTCCTAATATTTGAAGCAAGGTTGTTTTTCCAGCTCCTGATGCACCTACAATTGAAACGATTTCACCTTTTTGAATAGATAAACTTAAGTTGTCTAAAACTTGAAGATTTTTATAATGCTTGTAAATGTGTTTGGCATAAATCATACAAACTAATTTTTTGCTAAGATAAAAAACACTTGCTTTTAGCAGCTGCTAATTATACGTTAAATGAAATTTAATTGTTTAATATATCTCTAATTTTGTTTAACAAATATTAATATATGGGTTTATCTAAAGCTGTTTTTGCGAATGGTTGTTTTTGGTGTACTGAAGCTGTTTTTTTACAATTAAAAGGAGTTGAAAAAGTAGAATCTGGATTTACAGGTGGTAAAATTAAAAATCCACCTTATCGTGAAGTTGTAATGGGCAGAACTGGGCATGCAGAAGCTATTCAGATATATTTTAATGAAGAACAAGTTAGTTACAAAGAGTTGCTGTACGTTTTTTTTACAACTCACGACCCTACAACCTTAAATCGACAAGGCTACGATGTTGGTACACAATATAGAAGTGCAATTTTTTATGTTGATGAAAAACAAAAAAAAGATGCTTTACAAGTTATTGAAGAAATTAAGCAAAAAAAGATATTCAACAACCCTATTGTAACTGAAATAACAAAATTATCAGAATTTTATGTTGCCGAAGAAGAACATCAAAATTTTTACAATCAAAATAAAGAATTTCGGTATTGTCAATTAATTATCGAACCCAAGTTAGCTACCTTAAAAGCTGAATTTCAACACTTAATAGTTCAATAAAATAAAACAATATGTCTTATAAAATATTCGAAGAATATACACAAACCTACACCCAGGAAATGAAAAATAGCTATTTGTCTATTTTAAATTCTGTAGGTGAAGATCCAGATCGTGCCGGAATTGTAAAAACACCAGAGCGTGCAGCTAAGGCTATGCAATTTTTAACACAAGGCTATGAAATGGATCCCACAGAAATTTTGTTATCTGCCATGTTTCCTGAAGATTACGACGACATGGTTATTGTTAAAGACATTGAATTGTATTCTCTTTGTGAACACCATATGTTGCCCTTTTTCGGAAAAGCACATATTGCTTACATTCCCAATGGCCGGATTGTAGGTTTAAGTAAATTACCCAGAATTGTTGATGTGTTTGCTAGACGTTTACAAGTTCAAGAACGCTTAACACACGATATTTTAGAATGCATAAACCAAACCCTGCAACCTAAAGGAGTAGCAGTTGTAATTGAAGCATACCACATGTGTATGATGATGCGTGGAGTTCAAAAACAAAATTCAGCTACTACCACATCTGGTTTTCGAGGGGAATTTAAAAAAAATGAAACTCGCAATGAATTTTTACGCTTAATTGGCAAGTAATTGCAATATCTTCAATTCAACTTTAAAAAACGACAGTTCATCTTGTTGTGTTCTTGGTAGATTAAGTTTAAAATTACATTTGGTATATAATTTTAAAAAAACATATCATGAAATCATTTTTTTACATTTTTTTGTTTATTGCTTCAAACTTTACGGCAAACTTTAATTCAACTCAAGTAACAGGTGAATTAAAATTAAAAATCAAGAACGTAAATGTTGAAAACAAAGGGAAAATTTATTTAGCCCTTTTTACCAAAGAAAATTTTATGACGCAAAACTTTTATCAATCTACAATACATGAAGTAGGAGAAGAGTATAGTTTCGAAATTACTTTTAAAGATGTGCCTTTTGGCGTTTATGCAGTTTCAGCCTTTCATGACATCAATGGAAATCAACAAATGGATTTCAATGAAAATGGCATGCCAGTCGAAGATTATGCCATGTCTGGCACTCCAAATGAAATGGGACCACCACGATGGGAAGAAGTGAAGTTTACTTACCATGAAGATACTACAATGATTAACGTCAATTTCTAGTTAAAAGTTAAGTTAAATATAACCTACAAAAAGCAATTTGTTATTTTAGTCGAAAATAAATTATATGACTAAAAATACAGCCTTAGTTTTGTTTTTTGTAGGTTTTTTGTTTTTTGCAAAAGCACAAGAAAAGTTTGAAGTTTCAGAACTTTACAACAAACAAGAAGTGCAAATCAAAATGCGTGATGGTATTCTACTACACACCACCATTTATGCACCCAAAGATACTTCCAAAGCATATCCTATTTTGCTTCAACGTACACCATACAGTTGTCGGCCTTATGGCGAAGATAAATATCGGAGAAGTATTGGCCCTAGTAAAACTTTAATGGAAGAAGGCTATATAATTGTTTATCAAGATGTGCGTGGCCGTTGGATGAGCGAAGGCGTTTACGATAATATGCGCGCTTATATTCCTAACAAAAAGAAAAAACAAACTGATGAAGCTTCAGATACATACGATACCATTGATTGGTTGGTAAAAAATGTAAAGAACAATAATGGAAATGTAGGAACTTGGGGTATTTCGTATCCAGGACACTATGCAGCTATATCTGTGTTATCTGGTCATCCAGCACTAAAAGCAGCATCACCACAAGCCCCAATCGGCGATTTTTATTTTGATGATTTTCACCATAACGGAGCTTATTTATTGAGTTACTGGATAGCTACAGCGGTTTTTGGTTATATGAAAGAAGAACCAACTGCTTCAGCATGGTATAGCATTCCAGATATTGGAACTAAAGATCCTTATCAATTTTTTATGGATATTGGCCCTTTATCTAATTTAGATGAATTTTATAAAGAAGACAATGTATTTTGGCAACAATTAAAAAATCATCCTGATTACGATGAATTTTGGCGAAAACGCGGTTTAATTCAATACATGAAAGATGTTAAACCAGCTGTAATGACCGTTGGTGGTTTGTTTGATGCCGAAGACTTATACGGACCATTTGAGATTTATAAAAGTTTAGAAAAAAATAGCGATAATTTTAACATGATGGTATTCGGGCCATGGAGTCATGGCGATTGGGCTAGACTACGGAAGCGTCAGGCTGTAGGAAATATTTATTTTGGAGATGATTTATCTCAATATTACCAAGAAGAAATTGAAGCTAAATTCTTTAATCATTTTTTAAAAAATGAAGGTGAAATGAATTTACCCGAAGCTTTGGTCTTTAATACAGGAACTAAAAATTGGAATGAATATAGTGAATGGCCACCAAAACAAAGTAAACAAAAAATATTTTATCTCGGAGAAGGTCAACAATTAAAAGAAACAGCATCGGTAGATACATATCAAGAGTTTATTAGCGATATTACAAAACCAGTACCGTTTACAGAAAATATTAAAGTAACTTTTACACCTAGAAAGTACATGACGGACGATCAGCGTTTTGCAGCTCGCAGACCAGATGTATTGGTTTACGAAACTGAAGTTTTTGAACAAGACATGAAACTTACTGGAGAAATTTTAGCATCCCTTCAAGTTGCTACAACTGGAACTGACGCCGATTTGATTGTAAAAGTTATCGATGTACATCCGCATGATGCTGAAAATACAGAAGAAATGCAAGATCATTTACAAATGAGTAATTACCATATGATGGTAAGAAGTGAAGTAATACGTGGTAAATATAGAAACTCTTTTAGTCAACCAGAAGCTTTTGAACCAAATACAAAAACTGAAGTAAAACTGAGTTTACAAGATATAAACCATACTTTTAAAAAAGGGCACAAACTACAAATACAGGTGCAAAGTACTTGGTTTCCATACATAGATAGAAACCCACAAACTTATGTAGATAATATCTTTAAAGCAAAACCAGAAGATTTTAAAACACAAACCCATCGGGTATATAATGACTCTTTTATTCAATTTATAGAAATTATAAACTAAGCGAAAACGTTTTCGTATTGATAACTTTTTCTTTAATTCTTGATTTAAGATACATATTATCAATACTTTTATTGAAAATTTAAATATTTATAACTATGAAAAAATTACTACTTATTATTTTATGCTTCAGTTTTGGCTTTTTACAGGCTCAAGAAATTGGAATAGTTGGTCCAGCTGCAAATGGTTGGCCAAGTGATGATAATCCGACTGATATTATGCTTACCAATAATGGAGATGGTACATACAGTATAGAAGATTTGACCTTAACCACCGGTCCAGCAAAATTTAGAGAAGACCAACAGTGGACTGTAAATTATGGTGGAGACGATTTTCCATCTGGGGCAATTACTGGTGGTGATATACCAGTGCAAGCAGGAGTATATGATATTGTTCTCGATTTAAATAACAATACTTATACATTTTCTGATGTAGCTACATTTGAGCAAATAAGTATATCAGGAACGGCATTGGAGTCGCCTATTGATTTATCTTCAGCAGATGGAGATTTTTACGAAGCTTCTGTTAGTCAATTTAACGATGGGACAATAACTTTTACAAGTTCTACTGGTGAAGTATACGGAGCGAATAGTGATACACCGGAAGGAAATTTAGTTTTAAATGGAGATCCTATTGCAGTTTCTGCTGGATATTACGAAATTGAATTCTTTTTAAATAATTTAAATTATTCGTTAAATATTCCTGATGTAGGTTTAGTTGGTCCTGGCGTTTCAGAATGGCCTGGAGACAATCCAACACCAGATGTTTTAATGACTTCAGCAGATGGTTCAGTTTATACCTTAAGTGCTCAAGAATTTTTTGAAGATGAAGTTAAATTCAGACAAAACCAAAGCTGGAATGTAAATTGGGGTGGTGGTGCTTTCCCTTCTGGCGATTTGGTATTAAATTCTCCAAACAATATTTTGGTTACTGAAGCTGGTTTTTACGATGTAACTTTCGATCGTGAAAATTTAAGTTATATGTTTGTTACTTTGTCTACTGTTGATGTAGAGTTTAATGAGTTGAAAGTGTATCCAAATCCATCGAAAGGAAATTGGAATATTTTAACTGGAAGTGCAGATATTAATCAAATTTCAATATTTTCAATTACGGGAAAATTAGTTCAGAAAATGAACATAAGTAATCAAACTGAAATAGAAATCAATGCATCAAATTTAGATGCAGGGATGTATATGATTCAACTTATTTCTACTTCTGGAAATACCAAGACGCTAAAACTTGTAAAGCAATAATTTATTTATTTCTTAGAATTAAAAAAACCACTTGCATTGCAAGTGGTTTTTTAATTTTAAATGTTTTACTGAATTAGTAATTTAAATTTACCATTAAAGTGAATTCATCATAAATTGTTTTGTCGCCTAAATTATCAAAAAAGCTACCAGAACCATATTTAATATCGTATTTAGTTCTGTCAATTTTTAAAGTAGTATTAGCTTTTCCATTAGCCATATCTAAGTCGAAAGCAATCGGATTAGATTTTCCTTTAATAGTCAAAGTCCCAGAAACGCCATAGGTATTTCCTTTTTTAGCAGCTGTATTGATAACAAACTTAGCAGTTTTATGATTGCTTACACCAAAAAAGTCGTCTGAGTTTAAGTGACCTTCTAAGTCGCTTTTGCTATCACCTTCTAAGTCGGTTACATTTATAGTCGTCATATCAACTATAAATTCTCCACCAACAAGTTCTCCACCTTCCATTAGGAAATATCCACTTTTTAAATCGATAGTTCCATCGTGAGATCCGGTTAGTTTTTCACCTACCCATTTAATCTGGCTCTCTTTAATGTTTACTTTTTCTTGTGCGTTTGCAGTTGTAAATCCAATTACTGCAACAATTGCTGTGGCAAATATGCCTTTTAGTACATTCATTTTCATAGTGTTTAAAATTAATTATTAGTATTAAGGTTTATATTAAATTCGATTAAATAATTCTTCTTTTGGTTTTCTTACTTTACTAGTATGTTGTAATCCATCATCTTTATGTCGGAATCCAACGGTAGCAATTACAGCTGATGCTAAGTTTTTTTCTTTTAAGTTTAAAATTTCATCAAATTGAGCAGCATTAAAGCCTTCCATCGGGCATACATCTAATTGGTAATGTGCCGCAGCAGAAAGTAAATTTCCTAAGGCCAAATAGGCTTGTTTTTTTGCCCATTCAATTTTGTTTTCAGCAGATTGACTAATTACTGCATTCATGATCATATTTTTCATACCAGATAAATCTTCTTTCGTCATATTACGTGTTTCCACAATATTATTGATGTATCTATCTAAATATCCTTCATCTATAACAGTATTAGCTGCAAAAACAAAAACATAAGAAGCATCGAGTATTTGGGGTTGTTCAAATGCTGCTAGATGTAATTTTTTTCGAGTTTCTTCATCTTTAATAACCATAACTTCGTATGGTTGTAAGCCATATGATGAAGCAGATAGTTGTATAGCATCTAATAATTTTTCCAAATCATTATCAGATATAGCTCTAGTCGAATCAAATTTCTTAGTAGCATATCTCCATTTTAATTGATCTATGTAATCTATGTTTGTCATTATTCTTGTCTTAATAAGGTTAATAGTTCACTCAATTGTTCTAAACTTTCAATATTTAACGAGGCAGTAATTTTCTTTTCTCTATTTTCTACAGCTTGGTTTACGTTTTCTAAAAACGCTAGTCCTTTTTTTGTAATTTGTATTTCAACTTTGCGTTTATTGGTTACACAAATTCGCTTATCAACCAAATCTTTAGTTACAAGCTTGTCTACTAATCGAGTTGTATTACTGTTCTTAGCAATCATTCTTTCATGTATAGTAGATAGGTTGGTAGTTTTTCCTTCGCGTCCTTTCAAAATTCGAAGTACATTAAACTGTTGGGTAGAAATATCAAATGGTTTTAATACAGAATTCATTTCATCTGTAATCCAATTCCCTGTGTAGATTACATTTATTAATGCTCGCTTGTAATCTGGGAGTCTTTTTTTAGTTTGTATCTCTTCTTCAATATTCATCTTAACAATTGTATGCACAAATGTATGATAATTGTATACACAACAATCACATAGTTTTGTTAATTTTCTTCTTAAGAAAATAATAGGCATAAGATTTAAATATTTACTAATTTTGCATAAAATTAAATCACATATGAAAAATTTGAACAATACAGATTGGAAGCTAGGTTACGAAAATTCAGACGCTGCAGCGATTATTGATGTAAGAACTCCAGATGAATATGCTGAAGGATTTATACCAAATTCTAAATTAATTAATATACAAAATCCTGCTGGCTTTACAGCAGAAGTAAAAAAGCTAGATAAGGATAAATCCTATTACATTTACTGTCGTTCTGGAAGAAGGAGTGAAATGGCCTGCCAAGTGATGGAAAATATGGGTTTTAAAGACGTAAATAATTTAGCTACTGGCATAATAGAATGGGATGGAGATATTGAAAAATAAAATATTAAAACCATTTGTAAATATTTCCATAGCTAGCTTTTTGCTTGTTTCGTGTAATTTTGGAAATTCGCAAATTGAAATAGTTACTTCAGATGAAATGGAGTATTTAATTTTAGCAGATTCGGTTCAATTAATAGATGTGCGCTCCTTCGAAGATTTTCAAAATAAACATATAAAAGGAGCTCAAAGTATTGTATTTGATTCAGATTTTGAAGAAAATATACAATTACTCGATAAAACAAAACCGGTTGCAGTGTATTGTCGAACGGGAAGACGAAGCAAAGAGTGTAGCCAAATTTTAAAAGACCAAGGTTTTACAAAGATCTATGAATTAAAAGGTGGACTTGAAAAATGGGAATACCAAGATTTATTGATTGAAAGTAATACTGATGTAGAAAATTAAAATCAATTTAATAAATAAAAAAAGCGAGTAGATTTATAACCTACTCGCTTTTTTGTTTTGCTTTGTTTTTTACTTTTTCACTATTTTTTGAATATTGGTTTGTTTTCCAGCACTAATTTTAATCAAGTAAACCCCAGCGGCATATTCATCAAAATTCAATTCTAAATGACTTTGCAAGCCATTGTATTGCTTTTGAAAAACCAATTGACCATTTAAATTGAATATTTGTATAGTTTCAATGGGAGTTCCTGCACTGTAGTTGATTTGTAAATTAGTTGAAACAGGATTAGGATATACATTTATGTATTTGCTAAAATCGTCTACACCAATTCCTTCGCAAGAAACATCGTCTGGGTTTACGTTAACTCCTGTTGAAATTACAATAGGACAATCACCATTATCTACAGCGATGTAAATAGGAGTGAAGCCGGTTAAAGCGATAAACAGTTGCGGATTAGCAATCGGGTTGGTTTGGTTAATTGCATCCGCTTCTGTTTCGTAATACGCAACACTAAAGTTATTTGCGTTGGTATTTTCGAACAAGATCGCTTCAAAAGCAGTTAAATCGAAATTAGCAAAGCCATCGGCATCTTCATCGCAATCTAAAAGCGGTTCGTTGGGTAGTGTAACTTCAGGAAGCGCATTTACAAAAATATCGAAACTTGTAAATTGTTTACAGCTACTTAAGTTGGTTCCATTTTCAACACGTACAAAAATAGTTTGTGCAAATGCTAGGATGTTGGTATAAGGACTAGAAATTGCGTTTATTCCGTTATCTGCATCAATTTGAGTTTCATGAAAACTAATTGTTACATCAGACAAACTTAGGTTATTGATTTGCGGTATGAGTACATTAAAATTAAAATCTTCATAAAATCCGCTATTATTGGTGTTATCGCAAACAATGATATCATCTACGTTTAAGTTCACATCAGCCAATTCTTGAGTAACTAAATTAAAACTTGTTGTTTCAAAACAATCTGGATTGGCTCCACTTTCTACTCGTGCCCAAATACTTTGATTTAGACTTGAAGCTGAGAAATTTTGCAGATTTACAATTTCATTAGTAGCATTGATAGCATCATTTTCGCTTTGATAAAAACTAAGACTGTTGCTATCAAGAATAGAGTTTCCTTCTAATAATGTAGAAGACTGTTGAGTTAAATCGAAAACAGGTAAAGCGGTTGTATCATCTTGACATGCCACTAAATCTTCTACTGGATTTATAGTTACATTGTTGATGTTTAATGTAAAGTTACTAATTGTAAAGCAACTTCCATTTTCATTATTGTTGGTTAATCTTACATACAAATCTTGTGAAAAAACACCGTTTGGTAACTGATAGTTACTTAAATCTTGTGTAATAGGATTTATGTTGGCTATGGCATCTGCTTCCGTAGTGTATAAACTTAATAATGTATCGTCTGGATTGGGTGTATTTACAGAGTTAGGACTTATGCTGCTCAAATCGAAACTTGGATTGTCTGAATAATCTCCACAGACTTGCAAATCTGGTAACTGATTAATTTCTGGTTGTTGGTAAATTTCAGCTTCAAAGGAAGCAACTTCGTAACAATCGGAATTAAAATTACTTTCTAATCTAACCCAAATGGTTTCTGAAGTAGAGTCGGTTTCATAATTGTTAATATTAATGATGGGACTTGTATTATTTTGAGCATCTGCTTCAGAGTTGAAATAACTTATTACAAAAGCAGAAGATTCATTAATTTGAAAAATACTGCTTTCAACTTCACTTAAATCGAATACACCAAATCCTGTATTTTCGTTTTGACAAGACTGCAAGTTAGGAATACCAGAGCTCAAATCTGGTTCTGCTACTCTTATCTGGAAACTAGAAGTTACAAAACTTTGTGCGTTACCTGTTAAAGCTTCTTCTACACGTATCCAAATTGTAATGTTTTCGTTTTGCAGTTCTGTTGCATTAATTTCAAAATTTTCAGGATCATCAATAGCATTTACTCCAGCATTGGCATCGACTTCACTTAAGAAATAGTCCACATTAAAGTTATCGGGATTTTGTGTACCTAGTACAAAATCATCATTTGTTCGTAAATTAATATTGAATACGTTTAAGGGCGGTTGGCAAATTAATATATCTTGTATATCATCAATATTATCTGGATTAGGAACAGGAATAAACTCTACATAAATCGAATCGCTGCTATTGCAGTTGGCTAGTGTAGAATTTTCTTCGCTAATAATAAAAATTTCGTAGTTGCCTGTTTCAGTAATATCTAAAGTTAAATCGGTTTCATTAGGAATTAATTCGCCATCTTTATACCACTCAATACTAAAATTACAAACTCCACCTTCTAAATCGTCTTCAAAAGCTTCAACGGTAAATACATCGCCTTCAAATAAAGGCTCCGCATCGGTAAAGAAAATATCATCTCCTAAGTTTGCTCCTAAATTAAAACTACCACCTTCTAAAAAAACAAAAGAATTAAAGATATTGTCTTGGAAATCGGCTACCATAATTTTCATAGTGTAAGTTTCACACGGAATTACGGTTGCGGTAGCTGTTAATACTTGGGTTTCGCCATCTAAAGTATGATAGGGTGGATTGTCTTGGTTGTATAGCTGAAATAAAGCAAATTCGCCTAAGCTTCCTTCTGCACAATCAGTATTTGGATGTATATTGGTAGGTGTAGTAGGTATTAATCCATTACCGCTACCATCATCGATTGACGCAATGTTTAAACCTCCTAAATCTAAATCGATGGCTGGAGTATTTGGGTTTGCATCATTATTGTATGTATTGATATCATTAATTCCTGGACCGCTTAAAATAAAAGCAAAAGTATCAGCAAAATTACATACAAAGTTCCCTCCGTACTCATCTGAAGCAAAAATATAATTGAAACTGATTTCATTTTCGTACGAGCTAAATTCAAATTCAATTACAGTTGCATTATTGCTTGTTCCAACATTAGGGTCGCCTGTTACTAATGTAGCTAACTCATCTTCTCCTGGCCAATTATTGTTTTCGCCACTTGATGGGTTTTTTATATTGTTTACACTGCCAGAACCTATTACTATTCCGTTTTCGAAAGGAAAATCGCTACATCCTTTAGAAAAATATCCTATGCTTTGGTCGTCAGAATTATATATATTCAAATTGTTTGGTGAGTTAATGTTGTCTACAATAGCACAATCACCGGCAATAAATACATCAGAAACCAACTCGTTTAGTGTAAATTCATCATCAACTTCATTGATGTTAAGTAAATCGTTTCTAATTTCAAATTCGAAATCAATACTTTGTTGGCAACCTTGAGCATCGGTAACAGTTAATGTTGCATCAATTTCATCTACTTCTGTAAAAGTAAGCTGAATGCTTTCTCCACTGTAATCATCTCCATCAATCTCCCAATCAAAATTTAAATCTTCTGCTGGTGTATTGTTTGAAGTTAATGCAGAGCCATTAAAAGTGAGCATTTCATTAGTAAGATAATAAGGAATATCATCTGTGGTTTCGCAAGTAGTATTTCCATCGATGTTTACTTCTGGGAAAATATCTTGACATGGGTCGCCACATACAAATTGTGCACCAAAGCCAATATTAATAATACTAGGAATAAAAGTTGTTGTAAATTTTATAGTTATACAGCCACTCGGATTAGATGCTATATAAGAAGGATTTGGTGGAATAGCGTCACTTACATATTCAAAAACCAAAGGTGAATTTGTGCTATTACCATTATAAATTTCTAGGGTACTGAATGTAGTGTTTAAACTAAAACTGATAAATTCTAAAGAAATTACTTCATCTGGGTCGCTAGGGCAAATGGTAAGCGTCTTGTTTTGGTTACTTAAGTTGCCATCATTATTATTGAGTGCAAGCGTTGCATTACAGGTATCTATCTGGTCGGTATCGTTAAAATCGGATGTCCAATTAAAATCCTGGCTGTATCCAAAATAAGTAAATAGTAATACGAAGGGCAAATAAAAAATTTTCATAAAATAATTTAATTTGCGTTAAAAATATGAAAAAAAGAAACTTCAAGAGAAGACTTCTGTAAGATATTTTATGAAAAACTAGGAGTAAATGCTTATTTTAATTTCATTAGAAACTCTAAAGTGTCGATACCATCTGCATAATTCCATAAGTTAGGTTGTTGAGATTGACCAAAAGCTGTATTAATTCGAGAAGAAAACTGAAGATTTCCAACCACACACTGTAAATTATTTTTTTGTTGATTTATTGTATTCTCCAATTCTGCTTTAGAATTGTAAAATTCGAAGAACAAACAGCCAATTGGAGATGTCATGGTTTTATCTTCTTTTAAAATTAAAAAGCCATTATCGAAAAGTTTTACACTACTCATTAAATACACAGCTTTATTATAATCGTAATTATTGGTGTATTTATCATGCTGTAGCAAGTCTTTTCTATGGTAAATACCTTCAAAAAAAGGTGTAAAATCATAGCCTTTTGGAACCATTAATTTTGAAACACTTCGGCAACCTAAACCAAAATAACGAAAAATATCTTCGGCTAGATTGGCAAAATCTGTTTCGGTTTCATCGCCTGTAAGTACAGCAAGGCTGTTTCTGTTTTTCCGAATAATGTGTGGTTTATCTCTAAAATAATATTCAAAATAGCGAGCGGTGTTATTACTTCCTGTTGCAATTACAGCATCAAAATTTTTCAATTGGTCTTTGGTTAGTTCAATTCTGCAGCCAAAAGATGAATCGGTGTGAATTAAAAATTTCACAATCCAATGCACAAGCAACTTATCTTTTGATGAGTATTTAGCAACCACATCATTTCCTGAAAGTAAAACACAAATTATATCGTGTAATCCGACCAAAGGAATATTTCCTGCAAGTACCAAGCCTACACGTTTTGGAGATTTTTCTTCAAACTTATATTTTGCTAGCCATGTAGTTAAATTTGAATGAGATAAAGCTTCACTCCAAGATTGTAAACAGTACAGAACTTCATTTTCAGTAAACCAAGAATTATGGTGTTTTGCTAATTGAACAATTTGATGCAATTCTGCTTGTAATTCATCTTTAAATGAAGGATTTGCTTTTGTATTTTCTTGAAGAAATTCACTCAATGTACTGCCGAGTTGATGTAGTGAATTTATTGTGTTTTGCAGGCTTCCTGGCTTTGCCATAAGTTATTTTCTGTGTATTTTTGAACAAAATTACTAAAAAAATAAAGATGGCTATCAAGATAACAGACGAATGTATAAATTGTGGTGCCTGCGAGCCTGAATGCCCAAATACAGCAATATATGAAGGTGCAGACGATTGGCGTTATGCCGATGGTACCGATTTAGAAGGAAATATAGTTTTACCTAACGGAAAAGAAGCCAATGCAGAAGAAGCGCAAGAACCTATAGACGACGAAGTGTATTATATTGTTGCCGATAAATGTACAGAATGCATGGGATTTCATGAAGAGCCCCAATGTGCTGCAGTTTGTCCTGTAGACTGTTGTGTTCCTGATGAAGAACATGTAGAAACAAAAGAAGAATTACTTGGCAAACAGGCATTTATGCATAAAGAATAATTTTATAACCCCGTTTTTTATTAGTAATTGCTAAATTTGAATACTTACCTTAAGTAGTTTATTGCTGTATTTATCCGACTTATAAAGATAATAAACATGAAAAAGAAAACATTCAATTTACTTTTTATAATTATCTCAGGAGCCTTATTGTTGATTATATTGGAATTTGACTTACTGGAAAAGTATGGAGGATTATCTTTAATACCTATCATGTTGGCCTATTTCCTTGGACAATTTTCTGAAAGGAAGTTTAAAAATTAAACTTGTTGAATATTATACATAGGTTCTGAAAAATTAAAATTCGCTTTCAATCAATTTAATGGTGTAGAGCCTTAATTTTATACTTTAAGTATTCAATTATTAACTGAATTATCACCTTACTTTTTACAGGATTTGTTTTTTCTAATCGAGTTGGAATAATTCCTTAGCTTCTGTTTACACTTATGTTATACCAATTTGACTATTAAATGCCATTAATATAGCGAAAATGCATTTTTTAGCTGGCTAGGGTAGTTGTGTACCTTAAGATAGAAGTAAAAATGAATGCGTTAAATAGCTTCATTTGATGGCTAGATTCCTATGATGTGTAATTTGTATCATATTCTTGAAATTCAATTAATTTAATGAACTTGGTAGTTCTATATAATCGGGTAAAACTGATTTTTCATTTTTCATTTTTTCGGTACTTTCTTTTTCAGTTTGGTCTTGTTTTTTGACTGGTTTGTTTATAATTTTCTTTACCAAATCTCTTAAACTTTGAAAGTCGACACTGTACGATAAACCAATTCCTTGTGTGTAAGCTAATTCTTCACCTATAAATTGTATATCGCTTTCTCTATTAAACGCATTGGCTCGTAAGGATCCTGATTCATTTAGCAATAAATTAATTTCTACATCACCAAAAACGAAGCTTTCTGTAGTACCGCCAACGGGAACACCAAAACGACCATTAATGAGAACGCGATCGCTAATTTGTGTTTGAAAACTCATTCCCACACGATCTCCAGTTTGGTTTTGATTGGGTGTACGTTGAGCTTGTGTATAATCTAAGCCTACCTTAAATTTACCTTCATCGTCTGTAAACAATTTATCAATAAGACCTGAAGCCCCTTCAACTAAATTTCCTGTTATGGCACCTTGTCCACCAATACCTTCAATATTGTAGAATGTACCTTGGGCAACCAGAGAAATAGCTTGTATTTCTGTATTTTCTCTACCTTGAATTCGGTAATCTAATTCCGATTTTATAATAGATGATAAATTGGGATAATCAATATCAAAGTTTATGTCAGGTTGAACTAATTCTCCATTTAAGCTAATTTTTACTTCTACAGGTATATCTCTATTAATGCTTGGATTTTCTAAAATCATTGCAGGATTTGCCTGTGTTCTGTAAATGGCTTCTACATTCATATTAGCTTGTAATGGGTCGCCGTTCCATGTAAGTGTTCCGCCTGGTACAACCGAGAATTTTTTGTTTACTAATCCAGCATATTTAAAATCGTAAATTCCTTCTTTGGCTTCAAAATCACCAAACATATTAAACTTTCCATTGGTATCTATTTCAATCAGCAAGTTACCAGTACCGCGACCACGCAGTGTACTTCCGCTTTCTTGGTCAACAACAATTTCTACTTCTGCATCTTCAGTAATATCTAAATCAAAATTTAAACTTAAACCTTTTACATCTCTAATCTCTAGGCTTTTGCCTTCAGCTTTTGCTTGTTTATCAGCTTCAGTTAAGAAATAAATAAAAGATGCATCGGTTAAAAACTCAGAATCGTCTAATGGTATCCTAAATAAGGTGTTTTTATTGGTCGTAGCGTTTACATTGATTTCTAGGTCGTCGGTAGGACCAATTATTTCGGCATAACCTGTAATAAAAGCAGTACCATAATATAGTTTTCCGTCTTCAAATTCGGTATCTAATGCTACAAAGTTTGCACCGCTAATGTTTAAATCTAACTCCCAATCACTATAGTTATTATGTCCAATTAATCCATCTAATCTAGCTGTGCTTTCATAGTTGGTATCTTTAAGTTCTACTTCTGTAAATATAAATGCATTTTTTAAAACGTTTATTTCTGTATTTCCTAAAAAATCGTAATCAATATTTAAATAAGGTATTTGTAGACCACCCTTTTGAAGCAATAAAGTTCCTTCTAAATTAGGCGCATTTAATCGATTTGTGACTGCTACTTCTCCCGTTAAACGCCCACGCATTTTACTAATTACATCTCCACCTAATGGCGAAAACATACTTAAATCTAAGTTATTAGTATATAATTTAGCATTTATAAATTGTGTTTTGTTCTGCTTATAAATTTCTCCTTTAGTTTTAAATAAAGTGTCATTTTTACGAGTTAAAGCAGCTTTAATATCAAAATTTTCTAAGCCTTGTTTCCCATTGGCAAATAAGGCTAATTTACCTAGTGGGGTTTGGTTTACACTAAAATCAACAATATTAAAGTCTATATTGGGCTGATATTCTCCTTGGTCTTGAAATAAATAAGCTTTCCCATTCACTATACCAGCTAAAGCAAGACTATCTATAGTTGGGGTTATGGTTGCAAGCTGAACTTCGTTAAAGTCTAACGAAACATTTTTATAAGTTGAATCGCGTACAATTCCATTTAGCTTTACAAAGCTATTTTTGTGTGAAGCGACGATAGAATCAAACTCAATATTTTGAAAGTTTTCGCCAATAACCAATCGGTTATTTTGTTGTTTTTCTTTTTGAATCTCCCACTGGTAGTCTTTAATTTTAAAATTAGATTTTTCTAATCCAAAAATCAATTCGTTTTGGTCGGTAGAAGTTTGGTATAACTTTAACTGAAATTTATCTTGATTATTTTTACCACCAACTGCATTAGCTTTTATAAACAAGGTGTCGTTTTGTGTTTGATTTATAATTTCTAAATCGCTGGCTTCGTAAATCGGGGTTTTTATTTTTTCGATATTTACCAGTGTATTGAGTAAGGGATCTTTATTATCAATTTGCAGATTAATATTGGTAAATACATTATTGTATGCTTCAATTTCTGGTGAAATAAAATTAAGTCGAAAATAATTTTCGTTAGCTACAATACTTCCTTCTAGACTCGTGCCTGGATCAAATCGAACTTGTGGAAAAATAGCTTCAACAATTTTGCTATTAATGTTGAATTGAAAATCTACGTAAGCAAATTTTTCAAGTGAAACTGGTTTTTTTCTGTAATACAAATTCCGAAATGCGTTGAGTGTAATTTCAGGTAATTCTGTTAATTCAAAAATACCAGTTAGGCTTCCTTCAATAGCATCGGGCGAGTCTACTTCAATGTATTTTATATCATCTTCAATTCGAGAAGTTAACTTGAAATTGCTAAACTCTAATAGTTCATTTTCATTTCTATAAATAAAATTATTTAAGTCTATGTTACCAGTTAAATCGTTTATATCTTTTCCCTGCATATTAATATTTACATTCCCAGCAATTTCAGAAATACTATCGCGGGTAAATAAATTGGTTTCCTGCAAGTTTAAATAATTGATTTTTGCTTCGAAGTTGTAAAGATTTTGCTCGTTATCTAAGTTAATTAAGCCTGTAAAATCCATATTAATGTTAGGGTCGTTAATTTTAAAATCACCATTAAACTCGGGCTCTTTTAATTTACCATTTACATTTATATTTCGATAGGTATACTTATTAATATCAATTTCAAATATTTTTCCTTGTAATTCTGTGTCTAAATATTTTCGTTTAAATCCTTTGCCATCAATCTTTAAATCGAAACTTACAGAACCCAATTTTTCTTCTAGTAAAAGTTTGTTTAAAAGTACGTTATCAAAGCTTAAATCGCCTTGGTATTGTACATTTTGTTTGTTGTTTAAATCGGTAAAATTAAGTTTAACATCTGCGTTTCCTATGGCTGTAGTCGCTGTAAAATCTGAAGTTAAATTTACGCCATTTAACAAGGTGTATCCTTTAATATTAAAAACCCCAAAACGACTCAACTCTTCTGGTAAATTACCACCTAATAATCGAGGTAATAAGTTAGCTAAATCTGAATATTGGGTCTGTAAAACCGTAAAATTTCCTTCTAATATAAAATCATTTTCAGGATCAAACATATTCGAAAAGTATAGCTTTTCAGCTTTTATTTCAGAATTAATCATTCCTTTTAAAGCTATATTTTCTAAGCTAAATTGATTTAAGGTTCCTTTTAAGTTTGCATTAAATTGTATGCGTTCACCGTAACCAAATTCATTATATAATTTAGCTAAATCTGAAGTAGATAAGTCGGTTTTTCTGAATTCTGCATCCCATTGCACACGATTGTTGAAATCTGAAAAATCTCCATATTCGTAATTCATTATTACATCAGCTTGTATAGATGAAACATCGGTAATTAAATGAAGCTCTTTCAATTGAAGTTGATGTGGTGTATAACTAAAATTTGTTCTTAAATCTTCAATTTCGAATGTTCTACCTGTTGTCCCAGAAAGCTTCCGTATGCGTGTTGAAATGTCACTTCCATTAACTCTAAAGTCTTCAGCATCGAGTACCATGTCTTGTATGCTGAACAATTCAGGATTTTCTTTAGCATAATCGGTAAATGAAAAATGTGTTTCGGTTGCTAAAATGAAATTTGCAGAGAGTCGAAATGCATGGTTAGCTATTAATGAATCTTTTGGTTTATTCGTATCAAAACGATTTATAAACTGAATTAAATTATCTTCATCCTCATCTTTATATCGAACTAGATTGAACCTAAGCCCATTAATTTCTGTGTTATTTAGTTGAACTGAATTATTCCAAAAAGAAGCTAAACTAATGAATGAAGTTGAAAACTTACGCATATAAATTAATGTATCCTGCCGATGGTCTTCAACAAATACATTTCTTAAATTAATATCGCCATTTAACTTTACTTGAAGCGCTTCAACATCAATAGTAGTGTTGTACTTGGCATTGATATTTTGTGTTAATTTTTTAGCAGTATAGGTCTGCACCTTTGGAATAGTAAAAACTACAACTACCAAAAGCAGGAATAACAATAAGGCAATCATGATTTTGCCAAGTATGCGTATAAACTTTTTAATAGCTTAAGGTTTAGTATAATTTATCAAGGAATTCAAATATAATGCTTTTTAAAAACAAGGCTTCAAATAATTTCAATTCTGCTACAAATTTAGTTAGCTTTGCCTGAATAATCGTTACAAAATAAACCAAATGCAAAACAATGATTCCGTGTATATTTTAGGTATAGAATCTTCTTGCGATGATACATCGGCTGCTGTTTTACACCATAGGTTACCACTAAGTAATGTAATTGCCACACAAAAAGTACATGAAGCTTATGGTGGTGTAGTTCCCGAATTGGCTTCAAGAGCACATCAAAAAAACATTGTTCCAGTTGTATATCAAGCTTTAGCTGAAGCCGGTATTACTGCCAAAGAACTTTCTGCTATTGCTTATACGCAAGGCCCTGGTTTAATGGGCTCGTTGTTGGTTGGGGCTTCGTTTGCTAAATCTTTTGCCATGGCATTAAACATTCCATTAATCGAAGTGAACCATATGCAGGCCCATTTGTTAGCTCATTTTATTGAAGACGATGCACAAAAATCACCCACTTTTCCGTTTCTAGGAATTACAATTAGTGGTGGGCATACACAAATTGTAAAGGTAGATTCTGCATTTAAGATGGATGTTATAGGAGAAACCTTAGACGATGCAATTGGCGAAGCTTTTGATAAGTGTGGTAAAATGATGAAGCTTGACTATCCCGCTGGCCCAATTATTGATAAATTAGCAGCAAAAGGAAATCCAACTGCTTTTCGTTTTTCAAAACCAAAAGTAGAAGGTTTAAACTTTTCATTTAGTGGTTTAAAAACAGCAGTATTGTATTTTTTACAACGAGAAACACAGAAAAATCCAAATTTCATTGAAGAACATATCAAGGATATATGTGCATCTTTTCAATATACCGCAGTTTCCATTTTAATGGATAAAATTAATGCAGCTATTGCACAAACTGGAATTAAAAACATAGCTATTGGAGGGGGAGTTTCTGCTAATTCTGCTATTCGAAAAGCTTTGTTAGAAGCCGATGCCAAGAACCAACTTATAGCATATATACCAAAATTTGAATATTGTACCGATAATGCAGCTATGATTGCTATTGTTGGATACTATAAATTTAAAGAAAAAGATTTTGCCCAGCATAAACTTGCACAAGCTAGATTAACAATTTAAAAAAAATATTTTAACCTAAACTATTCAAACTATTTACAAACCAACTTATGAAACATTTTTTATTTACTATTATTTTAATTTCTACAGTATCCAGTTTTGCACAAAGCAGATTATTTAACCAATCGTATAATGAATTAGAAGGATTTGGTTTTAGCAGCGAAGAAATTGCCGAATATGAAAATGAAGGCGAACTTGAAGTTTTTAATGAAGCAAAACACAGCACCAAACTGGCTTCGATTTTATTCGATAAAAAAATAGGGAAGAAGCACAAAGAAAAAACACGAACTGGTAAAAAAAATTACGAAGTAATTGCCGAACGAGAAGTAATGCATTACCGAATTAATTATATCTTTTTAGACGGGAACAAAATGTCAGAAAAAGCTATACAGCGCATGCGAGCGAAAATAAACGAAATGTTAGACAAAGGTATTCAATTCGAATCGCTTGCAAGACAGTATTCTATGGATGCTAACGCCTACAATGGCGGAGATTCTGGATGGTTTAAAAAAGAAAGAACAGTGCCTATTTTCTTTTCTAAAATTACCGACCCTAAATTACTTGCCAACGAAGTTTACTCAATAGATTTACCAGATGCTAATTGGCATTATTTGGTTAAAAAAACTTTTACACCAACTACTCTTCGAGAAATATTAGTTTTAATATACGAATAATTTATGCAGCTTTTTTATCACTCTTTGCTAAACCTTGAATGTAAACAAGTTGTTTTTTCAAAACATGAAAGTCAACATATTGTAAAAGTTTTACGCAAACAAGTGGGAGATGAAATTGAAGTAACCAATGGTTTAGGCGATTGGTTTTTATGTAAAATTACGCAAGCTCAACCCAAAGCTTGCCATATTGAAATTTTAAAACACAAGTATTATCCTAAAAACCACAATTATGTTTTACATATGCTTGTTGCTCCTACCAAAAGCAACGATCGTTTTGAATGGTTTTTAGAAAAAGCAACTGAAATCGGCGTAGATGAAATTACTCCAATTTTAACTGAAAATTCTGAGCGAAAGCGAATAAAAATAGAGCGATATGAAAAAATTATTCTAAGTGCAATGAAGCAATCACTTCAGTTTCATCTTCCTAAAATAAACAACTTAACACGTTTTGAAAATGCTTTAAATGTAAATAGTCAAGTTAAATACATTGCACATTGTGAAGATTATTTAAAACAACAGGATTTGCTTCATGCTATTGTACCCCATCAAAATTATGCTATATTAATAGGACCTGAAGGCGATTTTAGCTCACAAGAGATTCAAGCGGCTCTAAAACATAATTTTAAAGCTATTCGTTTAGGCAAAAATAGATTACGAACTGAAACAGCAGCTATAGTGGCATGTCATACTTTCTCAATTAAAAATTCAATTTAATAATGTATCGTTTTTTTGTAAGTTGTTTGTTGTTGATTAGTAGTTTTGGTTTTAGCCAAGAAATTGCACTTTTAAAATATCAAGGTGGTGGTGATTGGTATAGTAATCCTACCGCATTACCCAATTTAATAAATTTTAGTAATCAACAAATTGGCACCGCTATCGACCCAAAACCCATTACAGTTGAAACAGCAAGTCCAGATTTGTTTAATTATGCTTTTGTGTATATGACAGGGCACGGTAATGTTTTCTTTTCAGAAGAGGATGCAAAGAATCTAAAAGATTATTTACTAAGTGGAGGCTTTTTGTTGGTAGATGATAATTACGGAATGGCACCTTATTTTAAGGAAGCTATAAAGACTGTTTTTCCAGATAAAGAATTGGTAGAATTACCTGTTACACATCCAATTTTTAATTCACATTTTAAATTCCCAAAAGGCTTACCCAAAATCCATGAACACGATGGTTTACCACCACAAGCATTTGGAATTTTTGATAAAGATAGGCTTTTACTTTTGTTTACTTTTGAAAGTGATTTAGGCAACGGCTGGGAAGACCCCGAAGTACATAACGACCCTGAAGAAGTGAGAGAAAAAGCTTTACAAATGGGAGCAAACTTAGTAAAACACGTTTTTATAAGCGAACCCTAAAATCTTGCTAAGCACAAATTATAAATACATACAATGCTTATGAAACTGTTTTATGATTTTATGAGCAAAACACATTTCTTTAGCTTCTTTTTCAACATTTAAGTGGGTGTTTTTCCAACCATTCTATCACAAAAAAAGCGTCAAAAAAATGAATGTTTTTTTTGACGCTGATTACTACTCATACGAATATTTCACCTAGCATCTAATCCCTTCTTACCTAAAAATATAAGTCTTTTCTTTGCCACTGGGTCCTTTGAATGTTACTTTTAAAGGATCTGAGAATGCCTTTTTAGAAATCACATCCTCCACATCTTTTACATTTTTAACAGGTGTATCATTAATTTCTGTAATTAATATTCCAGTTAAGTTTTCTGAAGCCAATCGTTGCGAAAGCACTCGGTTAATTCTTACTCCATACTCGGCTTTAAATTCTTTTAATTCTGAAGCAGAAGCATTGCTTACTTCAATACCTAAATCTTCAATTTTATATACTTCAAAAATACTTAATTCAACAAGAGTTTCTCTTTGTTTATTATTTCTTAAGTAAGTAACTTCGACTGTTTCACCAGGGTTTTTGGTACTGATGTATCCTGTTAAATCTGCAAATTTTCTAATTTTAATCTGATCGATTTGCGTTATAATGTCTCCTTCTTTTAAGCCAGCTTCATTTGCTCCAGAATTTTCATCAACACTACCCACATAAAATCCTTGTGTAACATCCAAATTGAGTTCTTTTGCATTTTTTCCGTCTAAATCAACACCTCGAACACCTAAAACTGCTTTTCTTACACTGCCAAACTCCATAATATCTTCTATAATTTTTTTAGCATTGTTGCTCGGTATTGCAAAAGAATAACCTATAAATGAACCCGTTTGCGAGGTAATGGCAGTATTAATTCCAATAAGTTCTCCGCGTTTATTGACCAATGCACCGCCGCTGTTTCCAGGATTTACGGCAGCATCAGTTTGAATAAACGACTGCATTCCCGCTTTTCTTGGATCTAAATTTCTTGCTTTTGCACTCACAATTCCAGCGGTAACGGTTGATGTTAAATTAAACGGATTGCCTACGGCTAAAACCCATTCGCCTAGTTGCAATTGATTGGAATCGCCAAAAGTTAGGTATTCTAAATTTTCAGCTTCAATTTTTAAAACTGCTAAATCATTTTCAGCTGCTTGACCTAAAACTTCAGCTTTATAAACTTCATTGTTGTTTAAAGTGATTTCTACTTCTGTAGCACCTTCAATTACATGGTTGTTAGTTACAATTAAACCATCTGGACTTATAATTACACCCGAACCCATTCCACGAACGGCTTTACGTTCTGGACCACTACCAAAGTGATATTCAAAAATATTTCTTGGCACTCTTGCGGTGCTAACATTCTTAACATGCACTACAGCATGTACCGTATTTTCTGCAGCTAAAGTAAAGTCTGGCAGCTCTGTTTCACTAGTAGTTGATAGATTGTAAGAAGTAGGCACAATTGGAGTTTGTAAATTTGTGTTTTCTGGTAGATGAAAATTTGTTTCATTTTCAAAGAAAAACTGATATCCCAATAAAGTTAAACTGCCCGCTAAAATGCTAACAATAAAAAATCCCATGTATCTTTTCATAATATTTAATTTTATAATTATAAATTTTTGATGAATACTTTGATTTAATAAACGCTAAATTATTTTGAATCGTCTACGTTTAAAATGTTTTTAACTACATTTTAACCCACTTAAAAATACTTACAAATTGTATATTTGCCCTTAAAATAGCTATTTTGAAAACATCTTTTTATAAATACCAAGGCGCAGGAAACGATTTTATTATGGTAGATAATCGTAATCTTGAATTTAAAGCTAGCACAGCTTTAATTGCTAAATTATGCAATAGACGTTTCGGTATTGGAGCTGATGGTTTGATTTTATTAGAGAATGAAGTAGAAAATTCAGTCGATTTTAAAATGGTTTATTACAATTCAGATGGTAATGAAAGTACGCTTTGTGGTAACGGTGGTCGTTGCATTGTAGCTTTCGCAAAACAATTAGGCATCATTCAAAAAAGTTGTCATTTTATGGCGATTGATGGCTTACATCAAGCGCATTTTGAAGCAGAATTGGTAAGTTTATCTATGCCAGATGTTCATCTTATACAATCTTATCATTCAGAAAGTTTTTATTTAAATACTGGATCTCCACATCATGTTGATTTTTTGTCAAGTATTGCAGGTCTTGATGTACAAAAAGAAGGTGCTCGTATTAGAAATTCAAATTTATACGGAAAAGCAGGCAGCAATATCAATTTTGTTGAAGTGCAAGATAATTTTATGAAAATACGCACCTACGAACGTGGTGTTGAAGATGAAACCTTAGCTTGTGGAACAGGAGTAACTGCCGCAGCAATAGCAGCACATTTTGCAAAAAAAATAACGGGGAACGAAGTTGCTGTACAAGCCATAGGTGGAGATTTAGCCGTTCGTTTTTTATTGCAAAATCAAGTGTATACTCATATAGAATTAGTCGGACCGGCTAAATTTGTTTTTAAAGGAGAAATAGAATGCGAAGCTTAAAAGGGAACAAAGTAATTTTACGTGCTTTAGAGCCAGAAGATTTATTGTTTTTAGACGAAATTGAGAACAATGAAAAATATTGGCATTTAAGCAACAGCCAAACCCCTTTTTCAAAATATGTTTTGAAACGCTATTTGGAGCATGCCCTAGAAGATATTTATACATCAAAACAACTGCGTTTAGTAATTACGAACTTAAATGAAAATGCAGTAGGATTTATCGATTTATACGATTTTGACCCCAAAAACAATAGAGCAGGGGTGGGAATTATAATTCACGAAAAATTCAGACAAAAAGGCTTTGCTTTTGAAGCACTCGATATTTTAACCAATTATGCTTTTGCTCACTTAAACTTGCATCAATTATATGCTGGTATTAATCATAATAATATAGCGAGTTTACAATTATTTCAAAAATTAGATTTTGAAATAGTCGGTTTAAAAAAAGAATGGAATTATTTTAACGATGCTTACCACGACGAATATTTACTTCAAAAAATAAAAAATGCACTTTAAAAAAATTATTTTACTTATCGCCGTTATTGGTTTATTAGCAATTGGCGGATTTAGCTATTACATCTATCAAACTATTTTTTCGCCTAACACATCCTTTAGCGAAGACCAAAAAGAAGTATTTATTAAATCTGATGCTACTTATCGTGATGTATATTACCAACTTAAACCTTTGTTGAAAAACCCAGACGGATTTCATAAAGTGGCGAATAAGAAAAAATATTCTACCAATGTAAAAGCTGGTCGCTATATGTTGAAAAAAGGAATGAACAACAACGACATTGTTAATATTTTACGTTCTGCTAATTTACCCATTCAGGTCAGTTTTAATAATCAAGATTTTGCTGAATTGTTAGCTGGAAGAATTGCTGAACAAATTGAAGCTGATAGTTTGAGTATTTTGAAAGCTATAAAAGATAAAGCTTTTCTTCAAAAAAACAACTTATCGGAAGCAACACAACTTAATATTTACCTACCCAACACTTATGAAATGTATTGGAATACTTCAGCAGAAGAATTTAGAGCGCGAATGTGGAAAGAATACCAAAAGTTTTGGAATAAAAAACGAACAGACAAAGCAGCTCAATTAAAATTAACTCCAAACAATGTAATTACCTTAGCATCTATCGTGCAGAAAGAAACTGCAAAAGTAGACGAACGTCCTAAAGTAGCTGGTGTGTATTTAAATAGATTAAAACGCGGAATGAAGTTACAAGCTGACCCGACAGTAATTTATGCGTTAAAGAAAACTCAACAAAATTTTGATACCATAATCAAGCGGGTTTTATTCAAAGATTTGCAAATCGATTCGCCTTACAACACTTATGCATATGCTGGCTTGCCACCAGGACCCATCGCCATGCCAGACATCAGTTCTATCGAAGCAGTTTTAAATGCAGAGCAACACGATTATTATTATTTTGTAGCTGATTTAGAACGCGTTGGTTATCACAAATTCGCTAAAACCTTAGCGCAGCATAACCGCAACGCAGCAACATACCGACAATGGATGAATAAACAACGTGTTTACCGCTAGCTGGAAATTAAAAACTAGCCATGGGCTTTAAATTTATTTGTATGCTTTATATGTAATTCTTCAATAATTAAAATACAATGCTCACATAAAGTCCACATAGCTTTTCGTAAACACTGCAAAATTGATTAATTGCTTACTCGGTATTTCCAATAAGTAGTCTTAGATTGAAAATTTTCAGTAAACTTTTGCGAACAATATATTTTTGTCTGTCCTCTGTTATCAGTCACTATTCACTATTCACTATTCACTAATAACTATTCACTAATAACTATTCACTAATAACTATTCACTAATAACTATTCACTAATAACTATTCACTAATAACTATTCACTAATAACTATTCACTAATAACTATTCACTAATA
>NZ_BMGL01000013.1 GCF_014640175.1 Psychroflexus salis
AAGTAACTAATGCTGTAATCTGAAGCTTCTTGGTTGGCACCCAATACCAAGCCGTTTTGCTGGGTTAAGTTAAATACGCCTTCGCCAGTGTCACCGATTTCACATTCTTCGATTAGGGGGAGTGGGCTGTTGCCGATTTGTACATTAAATAAATTAAGTTCAAAACTAAAAATACTTGAGCAACTACCTGCATCTAGTGTTCTGGTAATTTGCACAAAAATATCTTGTGAAACAATACCTTCAGGCAATTGATATGTTGTAGTGTTCGTAATTGCATTTTCTTCATTTTCAGCATCAGCTTCAGTCAAGAAATACTCTATAGTTTCAACATCATCAGGATCATTTACTCCCATAGATGTTAAATTATTCTCTGTAAGATCGAAGGTTTCAGTTCCAGAAAAATCACCACATTCATAAATATTAAAAATTTGCTCTATTTGTACTTCAACACAAGCAAATAATTCAAACGAACGCACCAAAACACAATCAAGATTTTCTAAACTTCGTATCCCAACAAAAGCAATAAGATTAGTACCTGCATTATAATTAGAAGTGTTATCAATTGGATTTTCGAAATTAAGTGCATCTTGTTCGGTTTCAAAATATGCAAATTCTACATCTAAAGTGCTTTGTCCATCGAGAACAATATTGTTGTTGATCGTTAAATCGAAAAACACAGGATTATTAGGATCTATAGGCTCTACTACTAAAGGTTCTCCAATGGTTAAAACTGTGGTATTAATTTCAAAACTGTTTATAGCAGAACAAGAAGATAGAGAATTATTCTCAGCTCTAACGTAAATGGTTTCAGATTCATTAGCAGGCTGGTAAGCTTCTGGATTCTGAATGGGGTTTGTATTATTCTCAGCATTTACAAATGTTGGATAAAAGGTAACATTCAATTCAGAATCTGTTATTCCTGTAATTCCTAAATCAACTTCGTTTAAATTCACTGCTGCATCATCAAAATCTTCTACACAAAGGTCTATATCTTCAATATCGGGCTGTATAGCAGGTTGTTCAAAAAAATTAATATCTACCGTTCCATCTACCGATGTTCCGCTAATTGGGTTTTCTGCTGTAAGTCTATAGGTTCCGCCTGGAGCAGTGACTGTTAAAGATGACTCGTTTTCATCTGGTATAACTTCGAACTCATCGGTTGTATTATTAAATAATTCCCAAGTGTATTCAACTTGATCGCCTACTAAATCAGCTGGCAATGAAGAAAATATGGTATATTCTTCACCCACACACAGATCAACATCATCTCCTAAAATAGGACAACCCGAAACTCCAGCACCTGGCTGACCGTCGTTAGTTTGTTGGAAACTAATAAAGCCAGGGCTTTGATTAAAATTAGTGATTAAAACAATGTAAAATTCGCCTTGTTGGGCATTAGGAATAGTCATAGTCTCTACAGGAGCGGCAGAAAAACTACAATCTACTTCGTTAGCTGAAATTAAGTCATCACAATTTCCATCTGGTGTATCAAATGGACCCCAGATAATAAAATCTACATCTAAGCTTGGATTGTTAAAATTCGGAGATGTATCCTGCTCCAAAAGAAACACAAAATCTCCAGACTCTTCCACTTCCATAAAAAACCAAGCTGGATAAGGCTGAGAGCCTAAACAACCATAATCTGGACCAGGCTCAGCAGATTGAGCACCACCTGGCGTTTGATTATTAATATTCGGGAAAAAATACAAATCTCCACCCGCACAAAAAGCTTGTGCTTCGGCGCAGGAGTCGCTTGTTCTTGAAATTACCTCTACACTAGCTAAATCTGTATTTAATGTTTCACACCCAAATTGATCGATTACCGTAACTTGAACGTTGTATACTAAAACCGCTTCAAAAGCATGTTGCACAAACGGCACATCGGTAGTTGTGGTTTCGCCGTCACCAAAATCCCATAGATAGGTATAACTTTCATTATCTAAACCTTCGTGATCAATTTCAAGTGTAACAGGAATAAAATCGCCCACTTCGTAATTACCACTTGTGTTATTAAAAGTTGATGGTTGTAAACCAACTAGTGTAGATGGAGTAGTTTCACAAGGAGCACGACAGCCAACATCAAAAGCAATTTCTGCAGAAATAAAATTTGGAACAAAACCTGAAGATATTGCAATGGTAATACAACCTGATGGGTTTTCATCAGCATCTGAAGCTGAAACTAAACCAAGAGAACCATCGTAAGGAATTTCATTACCTGTTGTATCGTTACCATCATAAATGGTAAAATCAACAATACTAGGAATATTGAATGCAGTAAAATCTAAGGTACTAATTTGTGTGTCATCATCAGGGCAAATGGTGAACACAATATCTAGAGTGCTCAAATTACCGTTTTCATTGTTTATGAAAAATGAATCTTCACAAGATGAAACATTTGCTAATCCATCATTATCTACAATATCGTTAATATTGGTCTGAGCATTAACTGCAAAGCTTATTAGGGAAATAAAAAGTAAAAAATATTTCATTGTATAAATATTATTTAGAAATGGGTAAAAGACCTATAATATAGCTAGTATTATCAGAATAATAATAAACAGTTTTTGTATTGTAGGTATTCAATTTGTACTTATAGGGATTAAATTCTTTATAATCTTCAGGAAGATTAAATTCTAAATTCGGATTGTAATGTTCAATCTTATATACTTTATCCATATTAATGGTTGGTAGGTTATCTGGAAAGGAAGTTGCTTCATAAAAAACAATTCTATCTAAAATCCCTTTGTAAAAATCAATTGATTTTTGATTATTTTTGATAGCATCTTCAGCAGCATCGGCATATACATCAGTAACAAATTTTTCAAAATTTTCAACATTCGCTTCACCAATTTTTTGTTGAGCAAACAAACCTGTAAATCCTATGAAAAGTAAGATTATTGTGTATTTAAAAGTGGCCATATATTTAATTTTAGAGTGGCGAAAATTAATGAAAATATAACAAAAATTAGCCTAATAGAAGAATTATTATAACTCTAACATTCACTAAAACCTATAAAAGCGTAAAAAACATATATTTGCAATTACATTTAATGAACTATGAAATTAGACGAAAAAATCACTGAAATAGGTGATAATCACGTAGGAACATCAACCGAAACTCCTTTAAGAGAAGATGCATTTCATCAATCTGAAGAAGAAAAAAGGAATAAAATTAAACATCACGTTGGCGAAATTATGCATACCCTTGGTTTGGATATGACCGACGATAGCTTGCGCGGTACACCAAATCGTGTGGCTAAAATGTTTGTAAATGAAATTTTTTCTGGTTTAAACCCACAACATAAACCCAAAGCTTCCACATTTGAGAACAAATACAAATACGGCGAAATGTTGGTAGAAAAAAATATTACGGTATATTCAACTTGTGAGCATCATTTGCTTCCTATAGTTGGAAAAGCGCATATTGCCTACATTTCTAGTGGTAGAGTTGTAGGTTTATCTAAAATGAATAGAATTGTAGATTATTTTGCAAAAAGACCACAAGTTCAAGAACGCTTAACCATGCAAATTGTAAAAGAATTACAAATTGCATTAGCTACCGATGATGTTGCTTGCGTGATTGATGCCAAACATTTATGTGTTAATTCTCGAGGCATTCGCGACATAGAAAGCTCAACCGTAACTAGCGAATTTGGTGGAAAATTTAAAGAAATCAATACGCGAAAAGAATTTTTAGACTACATTAAATTAGACACTAAATTTTAAGCTCTACTTATGGCATTATACAACCAACAAGAACTTTATATTTACAATACTCAAGCTACCAAAAAAGAAAAATTCTTACCTGTAAACGAAGGCTTAGTAGGCATGTATGTCTGTGGACCAACTGTTTACAATAAAGTTCATTTGGGAAATTGCCGTACCTTTATTTCTTTCGATTTAGTTTTTAGGTACTTACAGCATTTAGGTTATAAAGTACGTTACGTTCGCAATATTACCGATGCAGGCCATTTGGAAAATGATGCTGAAGAAGGCGAAGACCGAATAGCAAAAAAAGCGCGTCTAGAAGAGCTAGAACCTATGGAAGTGGTTCAAAAATACACGGTAGACTTTCATGATATTCTTCGCGAATTCAACAACATTCCACCTAGTATTGAACCAACAGCAACTGGACATATTGTTGAACAAATTGAAATTATTAAAACTATTGTAGATAAAGGCTTAGCTTACGAAGCCAATGGGAGTGTTTATTTTGATGTAATGGAATACCATAAAAATAACCATTACGGAATTTTAAGCGGTCGGAAAATTGAAGATTTAATTGCCAACACCAGAGAATTGGCAGGACAATCTGAAAAGAAAAACCCACAGGATTTCGCTTTATGGAAAAAAGCTGAACCACAACATATTATGCGTTGGCCTTCACCATGGGGCGTTGGTTTCCCAGGTTGGCATTTAGAATGTACTGCCATGAGCACAAAATATTTAGGAGAAGAATTTGACATACACGGTGGCGGAATGGATTTAAAATTTCCGCACCACGAATGCGAAATTGCTCAAGGAAAAGCAGCTACTGGAAAAGACCCCGTACATTATTGGATGCACGCCAATATGTTGACTTTAAATGGTAAAAAAATGGCAAAAAGTACGGGTAACAACATTTTACCAGAACAAATTTTTACCGGCAATAGCAAGCATCTTTCTAAAGCATACGCTCCAACCGTTGCTCGATTTTTCATGTTACAAGCGCATTATAGAAGCATTTTAGATTTTTCTGATGAAGCTTTGCAAGCTGCTGAAAAAGGTTTTGATCGATTAATGGAAGCTATGCAACAAATTGACAAATTACCAACTTCAAATACATCTAGCCTTGATGTTTCTAATTGGAAACAAAAGTGCTACGATGCTATGAATGACGATTTTAACAGTCCGATTTTAATTGCCCATTTATTCGATGCGGTAAAAATGATTAACGCTATTAAAGTTGAAAAAGAATACATTTCTAAAGAAGACTTACAAATTCTAAAAGAAAGCATGCATTCTTTTGTATTTGATGTACTTGGCCTAAAATCAAAGGAAGCTGCAGTACAAAAAGATGGAAATTCCACGCAAGTAGATTCGTTGGTAAAAATGCTTATTAATCTAAGAGCAGAAGCACGTGCCAATAAAGATTTTGCTACTAGCGATAAAATTCGTGACCAATTGTTTGAAATGGGAGTTGAATTAAAAGACAACAAAGATGGAACTGTCTTCACGGTAAAAGCTTAATGCAACTTTTAAAAAAAATACTGGCTTTTCCTTTTATTGTATTGATTCAGATTTACCGATATGGCATTTCACCTTTTACTCCATCATCGTGTCGGTTTGAGCCAACTTGCTCGGCTTATAGCTTAGAAGCCTTTCAAAAACACCATGTATTAAAAGCATTCTGGTTGAGCTTAAAACGGATCTCGAAGTGCCACCCATGGGGAAGCTCAGGTTACGATCCTGTGCCACCTGCAAAAAATAAAACAAAGGATGCTTCATAACACAAGCTATTTTTTTATGAAAATGTATCTTTACCAAAATTTTAATTTATGCTGCATTCCATCACCTGGGATCCTTCTATAGGAATTGATTTAGGTTTTCTTACTATTCGCTACTACAGCTTAATGTTTTTAATTGCTTTTGGGTCAGGATGGTACATTACCAAAAAAATGTATGAACGCGAAGGTCTATCCGAAAAAAAACTCGATAGTCTTTTTGCTTATGTAGTAGTTGGCACCTTGCTAGGTGCTCGATTAGGTCACGTTATATTTTACCAAGCTGAATTATTTATTGAAGATCCCCTCTCCATTTTATTACCTGCACGTTTTGTTCCAGAATTCGAGTTTACAGGTTTTCAAGGCTTAGCTAGTCATGGTGCAACTATCGGCATATTTATAGCTGCCTTTTTGTACAGTAAAAAAATATTGCAAAAACATGTTTTTTGGATTTTAGACCGAATTGTAGTTCCCGTTTCTTTTGGGGCTATTTTTGTGCGAATTGGTAACTTTTTGAATTCTGAAATTATTGGTAAACCAACTAACTCAGATTTTGGTGTTGTATTTGTGCAGCTTGGAGAAGATTTTGCAAGACATCCTGCGCAATTATATGAAGCTGCCTGCTATGCATTACTTTTTGTTTTTCTATATTTCTTGTACTGGAAAACCGAAATTAGAAAAAAACTCGGACTTACTTTTGGCATTTTCTTTAGTATTTTATGGATTATTCGATTTATTGTAGAATATGCAAAAGAGCCGCAAGTAGCTGAACGAGCAGATTGGTTGTTCAATACTGGACAATTACTCAGTCTTCCTTTTATTGTAATTGGCTTTGGTATTGTGTCTTGGAGTTTACAACGCGATAAGAAAAAGCAAATTCAGTAAAATAGAATACGAAACTCATCAGTTCATAAAAAAGATCTTAAACATCTAACTTTTTTTGTGAATTGCTATTTTAAATTCTACCGCACTTACAAGTTACTTAAATAAACTGTAAAGCAAGAATTGAAATCAGTACGGCCTATTTTTAATGCATTAAGAACTTAATAGTTTAACTATATCTGCTTGATGTTGAAAATAAAAAACCTTACATCTGTTCAGGTACTTCAATTCCTAGTAAAGCAAAAGCACTTTTAATAACATTAGCAACTAGGGCAGAAAGCTCAACTCGAACATGAATTTGTTCAGTTTTATCTGCACCAAGAATACTTACATTTTGATAAAAAGAATTAAACTCTTTTACCAAATCGTAAGTGTAATTCGCAATTAAAGCAGGACTATACTGACTAGCTGCTTGCTGAATAGTTTCTGGATATAATTGCAATTGTTTAATTAAAGCTTTTTCTTTTTCGTGAAAAATATAGGCTTCAACTGCAATAGATTTTGGTGCTTTTTTCAATATAGATTGAATTCTGGCATAGGTATATTGAATAAAAGGTCCCGTGTTTCCTTGAAAATCTACAGACTCTTCAGGATTAAATAAAATTCGCTTTTTAGGATCAACTTTTAGGATGTAATACTTTAAAGCTCCTAAACCAATTTTTTGGTATAGTTCTTCTTTTTCAGCTTCATTATAAGCATCCAGCTTTCCGAGTTCGCTAGAAATTTTCCTTGCTGTTTCGGTCATTTCAAAAATTAAATCGTCTGCATCAACCACAGTTCCTTCTCGACTTTTCATTTTGCCAGAAGGTAAGTCTACCATTCCATAACTTAAATGGTATAAATTTTCTGCCCATGCGAAATCGAGTTTTTTCAAGATTAAAAACAATACTTTAAAATGATAATCTTGTTCATTTCCAACCGTATAAACCATTCCATTAGCTGCAAAATCTTGCATTCGTTGTATGGCAGTACCGATGTCTTGGGTCATGTAAACAGCTGTTCCATCAGCGCGCAAAACAATTTTTTCGTCTAGTCCATCTTCGGTTAAATCAATCCAAACGCTTCCATCTTCTTTTTTAAAAAAAACACCTATTTCTAATCCTTTTGCTACTATATCTTTTCCAAGTAAATAGGTTTCACTTTCGTAATAATTCTTATCGAAATCTACTCCAAGATTTTTGTAGGTTTCCTTAAAACCTTCGTACACCCAATTGTTCATTTTTTTCCAAAGCGCAACCACTTCTTCATCACCTTGCTCCCATTTTTGAAGCATTTGTTTAGCTTCAATTAAAAGTGGTGCTCGTTTTTTTGCTTCTTTTTCTTCTAAGCCTTCAGCTTGTAGAGCTTCAATTTGTTTTTTGTACTCTTTATCGAATTTCACATAGTAATTCCCAACCAACTTATCGCCTTTTAAGCCTGTAGATTCTGGATTTTCTTCATTTCCGAACTTTTGCCAAGCCAACATACTTTTACAAATATGAATTCCACGATCGTTAATAATTTGGGTTTTAATAACCTTTTTACCACTAGCTTTTAAAATTTCAGCTACAGCGTAACCCAACAAATTATTTCGAATATGTCCTAAATGAAGTGGCTTATTGGTATTGGGTGAAGAATACTCTACCATTATTTTTTCGGAAGCTTCAATTGAAAATCCAAAATTTTTAGATTCAGTTATCGTATGTAATTCACTTAAAAAATAAGCATCGCTTAAACTGATATTCAAAAAACCTTTCACCACATTAAAATCCGTCACTTCTTCTACTTCATTTTTTAAAAATGTGCCAATAGCATTTCCTAAAGCAACGGGATTGGTTTTAATGTGCCGTAATAACGAAAAAACAACCAAGGTAATATCGCCATCGAACTCCTTTCTAGTCGATTGAAAATCGAACTCGTTGAGATGTAATTGGTGCTCTTGTTGTAAAAATGTAGTTACGGCAGAAGCTAATTTTTTTTGAATTTGCATGCTAAAAATTTTGAAATGCAAAGATAATCCAAAATTTACAAGGCATTTAGGAAAGTAATGATAGAATTGTCTATTTTTAAAACAAAAATGCTATTAAATATTTCTTACAACCGACCTAAAATTAAAAAGCAAATCGATAATGCCGTGGGTAAGCCTTTTTCGTTAATGCAACGAATTAAAATGAAAGGGATTGGCTCTGGTAAAATGATTATCGATTCTACTAGCATCCAAATTCACAATTTATTAGTCTTAGATAACAATCAAAATGTTTGTGGAATAGAGATGCGCCCAAATGGAATTTTAGTTTCTTTTCGTTCATTATTAGAAACTTATGCATTAATTATTCCTTTTTACAAGTTAAAAATATACAAAGGACAAAGCGATGTGTATTCCATTTATAGAGATGAATATTTTATAAAAGTGAAAGTAAAAGAAAAGCAGCATCACAAATTTATGCAGAAGTTGTTAAACTTTAAGCTTCAGGAATACGATTCCAAACTACAATACCCTAACTAAGAAATTAAATTTATGAAAATTCTGCTTACTGGTGCCAATGGTTACATAGGTATGCGACTTTTGCCTGCTTTGCTAAAAAGTGGTCACGAAGTTGTCTGTGCCGTTCGAAGCGAAGACCGTTTTTCGATTGATCAAGAAACGCGTGCTGAAATTGATGTGATAGAAATTGATTTTTTAGAAGATGTTAAACATGGAAAAATACCTAAAGACATTGACGTTGCATTTTATTTAATTCATTCTATGTCAGGCTCTACAACTGATTTTGATGAGTTGGAGCGTAAAACTGCTGAAAATTTTAATGCATATCTTGCTGAAACTAATGTAAAACAAGTTATTTTTTTAAGCGGAATTGTTAATGAAAAAGAACTTTCAAAACATTTAAAATCTAGAAAACGCGTAGAAGAAATTTTGTACGAAGGCAGATTTAATTTAACGGTTTTACGAGCTGGAATTATCGTTGGTTCAGGTAGTGCATCTTTCGAAATATTGCGCGATTTATGCGAAAAATTACCCATTATGATTACGCCTAAGTGGGTAAATACCAAGTGCCAACCCATTGCCATAAGAAACGTTTTACAATTTTTAGAAGGTGTAATTGGTCGCGAAGAATGTTTCAATCAATCATTCGATATTGGTGGTCCAGATGTGCTTTCTTATAAAGAAATGATGCAAAAATATGCGAAAGTAAGAGAACTTAATTTGAGCATTTTTAATGTTCCTATAATGACGCCCAAGCTCTCTTCGTATTGGTTGTATTTTGTTACTGCTACATCTTATAAATTAGCTGTAAATTTAGTTGATAGTATGCGAGTTGAAGTAGTAAGTAAAGATAAACGCTTGCAAGATTTGTTAGAAATAGAAGCCATTACTTACGAAGATGCTATACGGATGGCATTTGCTAAAATTGAACAAAATCAGGTAATTTCTAGTTGGAAAGACTCCAAAGTAAGTGGTCGATTTTCAAAACGAGACCTCAACAAATACATACAGGTTCCGAGTTATGGATGTTTAAAAGATCACCAACAAATGAAAGCAGAAAACCCTGAAATGGCGCTAGAAAAAATTTGGGCAATTGGTGGAGAAAATGGATGGTATTATGCCAATTTTTTATGGAAAATTCGCGGCTACTTAGATAAGTTTTTGGGTGGCGTAGGATTACGCCGGGGCAGAACCAACAAACAAAACATTTACCCAGGCGATGCGCTCGATTTTTGGCGTGTGTTAATGGCCGACAAAGAAGAAAAAAGATTACTCCTATTTGCTGAAATGAAAGTACCTGGTGAAGCTTGGTTAGAGTTTTATATTGATGCCCATAATGTGGTACATCAAAATGCTACTTTTAGACCGAAAGGTTTACGTGGACGGTTATATTGGTATTGTATGTTGCCTTTCCATTACTTCATTTTCCATGGCATGTTATCTGAAATTGTAAAAAATAAGTGATTTGCGATAATTTATTTTTTTTGATTGAAATCAAGTCTGTAAATCACAATTATTGTAAATAAAAAAGCCTTTCCTTCATCGGAAAAGCTTCTCGTGGTTTTACAACTTAAAACCTGCGTACAAAAAGTACGCTCAACACAACATTTTATTGCGGTCTGGACGAGACTCGAACTCGCGACCCCCTGCGTGACAGGCAGGTATTCTAACCAACTGAACTACCAGACCAAAATTTCAAATATTTACTCCACTCATATCGTTTTGTAAATGCGAGTGCAAATATAAGCGCAATTTCGAAATCACCAAATATTTATTTGATGTTTTTTTACTTTTTTTAAAACACAAAAAATAAACTGTTCAATATCAAAATAAACGCTAAAAATAAGGTGTATTGTCCCTTAGCTTATTTGAGAATTGAACAGTGTTAAAATCCAATGATAAGTCTTTTTTAGGAGTTGTAATAAATAAGTAACTTCGCAATTTCAATAACGTTTATGAGTGACCTTTATTACAGCATAGCTTCGTCTGTTTCAGATATAATTTACAAAGAAAAGGGAAGTAAATTTATTGGCTACGCCTATCCTGTTTCGTCTGAAGAAGATATCGAGCTCGCTTTAGCCAATGTTAAACAAAAGCAACACAAAGCTCGACATTTTTGTTACGCGTGGCAGTTAGAAAAAGATTACTCTAGATTTAGAGCTAATGATGATGGCGAACCTTCTAATTCGGCTGGAATGCCAATTTTTGGCCAATTACAAGCTTTTAATTTAACTAATTGCTTGGTAGTTGTGGTTCGGTATTTTGGTGGTACTAAGCTAGGCGTTGGCGGTTTAATTAGTGCTTATAAAACAACTGCTCAACAAACTTTACAACAAGCAAAAATTACCAAACATACTATTGATGAACAATTTAAAATACAATGTAATTATGATTTAATAAATGTTGTAATGCGGTATATTGAAGAAGATAATTTACAGCTTATTCATCAAAATTTAGAAATGAATTGCAATTTCACGCTTGGTGTTCGCAAAAAAGAATTTAATCGCGTATTACAGAAATTTCAAAAAGTATATGGTTTAGATGTAAAACATCCTTCCCTAGAAAAGGAAGGATGATAAAATACAAATTAATTTAATAACTAAGACTAAAGTTGCTTTACACTTCCACCCGAACTAGTTGACTTATCAATTGATTTTGGTTTTCCATTGTATTTAATAGATGCACCGCTAGAGCTACTTGCATTCAAACTTTCATTAGCCGTTAACTTTATTGAAGCTCCCGAGCTTGCAGAAGCATTTACGTTTTCTGCTATTAAATCTACAGCATTAACACCTGTTCCACTTGAAGCTGAATAAGAAATTGAATTGCTTTTTCCACTTAAAATTACGTTAGCACCACTAGAAGAAGAGACGGATAATTCTTTTGTGTCAATTACTATTTCAGCTTTACAACCGCTTGAAAAACTAGTTTGAAGCTTTTCACTTTCTATTGCAGATGCAGAATGTAAATAAATTCCACTTGAGACTGAAAGCTGGGATAAGTTTTCAGTATAAAAAAGTTGAATTAATTTTTTGTTAGCCTTCCTTATATTGTTGTTAGCTTCAATTACAAGTTCATTATCTTCCAAAGAGAAGACTAACTCTTCCATCAGGTTTTTATTGGCTGATATCAACATTCTGTTTTCATTAGCAGGTATCAATTCTACTTCCCAACCATTTTTTAAATGAAGAGAGTTGAAAGCATCTAATTGCATTTCTTGTTGAATTACTTCTCCTTTTCCATTTACACTATTGGTAATGTATCCGCACTGAGTTAAAGTTAGCGATACAAAAAGACTAAATACTAATTTTAAAATACTACTCATGGTTTTGGTTTTTAGGTTTATTTTGAATACAGGTGGTACAGACTAATTCATAATCTTGAACTTGAAATACATCTGATGAATTATCAGTAAATTTTAAGTAATTCGTTTGTCGGTAATCTTTAAAAACTGACACATTTTTATCTACTTTAAAATATAAACCATCAGGTAAATATAAAATTAAATTCAATTTTAAATCCATGTCCTGCAGTGCAATGTCTGAAGTATAAAAAGCATCTAGTAACAAATCATTTTCATTTTGAGTATAAGAATAACTAATTAGTTGAGCATTACTTCTAGCTTCTTTTGTACTCTTTCCAGATGATTTTTTACTTATTCGAAGTTTTGGAATTGTATCGTTTGATGGCTGTATAGCAATATAAATGGAAGTACCTACTAAAATATCTTCTCCTTTTTCTGGATTGTATTTTATTTGATTTGTAGAAGATCTGTAAATCTGTTCAGTATAATTTAAATTAGGAATCATTTGTATAGAAAGTGTGTCTTTTATAGAAGCTTGTAAATCCTGAAGCACAACAACTTCGCTTGTAATATTAGAAGCTATTCCCTTTCGAATTCCTAAAAATGAAACATATGCAATAGCAATAAACCACAGCGCTAAAAAAATTACTACGGTTCTAAGTTTAAAAAGTTTCAACTTATGATTGATGATTTTCAAGCCAGCCAGAAAAAGAAAATAAACAGGAATAGCAGCTATGCAAAAAAATGTTAGCATTTGCAACCAAACTGGTGCTTCAAAAACAAAAGGTCCTTCGTTAGATAAATTGAAATCTGCAATATCTAAAAAGCTAATGCTTCCAAAACTGATAAAAGAAATAAACATTCCCGCCAAACTTAAGCCAGCAATAAACACTAAAATGAAACCTATAATTTTTACCAACACATTTGCCACTTTACTCAAAATTTCTGTAAGTTGTTCTACAAAACGAGTAACCGTAGATTTTCCATTTTGAGCAGCTTTTTCATAATCGAAGTTTTTAGCGTAGCTAGCGGCTTTTTCTGTATTTTCTTTTACTTTTTTTTCGATGTTCGAAATGTTAATTGGCTCCCCCATCATAGCCAATTTTTGGGCTGTGGTTCTTGCTGCTGGTACAACAATCCAAAGTACGATATATAAAATAGTGAAGGTACCATAAGACAAGAAGAATAAAACTAACCAGATAATACGCATCCATAAAATATCAGTTCCCAAATTATGAGCTAAACCAGCACAAATACCACCCAAAAGATTTTTTTCTTCATCTCTATAAAACTTTTTGTTTTTTGCTTGATGACTTTCATTTTGAAAATTATTGTTTTTTGCTTGGCTAAAATCATCTTCTTCATGGTCAACTTTATAATCGCTTGGTTGCCCCATGATTTTGATGATACGCTCAACTTCAGCAATTTGAACTACTTCTCTTTCACTTTGTAATTTTTCGGTCAATAATTCGGCTATTCTTGCTTCTACATCAGCCAAAATTTCATCGCTACCTTCTTCATTTACCAAATAACTATTTATGGCATCAAGGTAGTTTTTTAAAACAGCATAAGCTTCTTCATCGATATGAAAAAACTGTTTACCTAAGCTTATATTTATTGTTTTATTCATGGTTGGTTGTTTTGTGTTCGGTAATGGTTTTTACGGCAAATTGTAAATCTTCCCAAGTAGTAGAAAGCGCTCTTAAAAAAGCCTCTCCATCTTTGGTTAATGCGTAATATTTGCGCGGCGGACCGCCTGTACTTTCTTGCCAGCGATATTCTAAAAGTCCAGCATTTTTTAATCGCGTTAACAAAGGATAAATCGTGCCTTCGACTACAATTAATTTGGCGGCTTTTAAACTTTCTAATATTTCAGCTACGTATGCGTCGTTACGTTTTAAAACCGACAAAATGCAGTATTCTAAAACGCCCTTACGCATCTGTGCTTGCGTGTTTTCAAGTTTCATCATTTTATTTTATAAAAAGTAACTATATAACTACTTTTAATACACAATGCAAAGATATGTTTATTAAACACTACTTTGCATTACATAATACTATAAATTAACTTAATATTAACTAATTGAGTTGAAATTGAAAAAATTAAAATTGATCAAAAAAAACTGCATAAAAAGCAATTGGAATTGTATATTGAACGCATGAAATTAACACCCAAAAAAATAAATTGGTTTTTATTGTTAAAGCTACCTTCAGCATGGTTTTGTGGTGTGCGTTTAAATTATATTAATCATACAAAAAGCCTTGCTTCTGTTCGTTTTAAATGGATTAATCAAAATCCATTTAAAAGTATGTATTTTGCTGTACAAGCCATGGCTGCAGAACTAACCACGGGAGCATTAGTTATGCAAAGCATACAAAACGAAAACAAAAATATTTCGATGTTAGTGGCTGAAAATAAAGCTGAATTTGTAAAAAAAGCAACTGGGAAAATTCAATTTGAATGCACAGACGGAAAGGCTTTAAATGATGCCATGCAGCTATGCATCAATCAAAAAGAAGGTGCCACTTTTTGGATGAAATCTGAAGGAAAAAACGAAGCAAACGAAGTAGTATCTATTTTTTATTTTAAATGGACATTAAAAGTTAAAAGCTAAGTTGAAGCCTTAATCTCTAACTTTTTTTTAACAACACTTAAGTAATCAAAGTAGTATATTCGAAGATAAATTGTATTTATGATAAAAAAATACTTAACCTAAAACTATTTAAATTATGGCAAGAGCTATGTTTGAATACACAAAAAAAGTATTAAATAGCGTTAGCTTCGACGTTCATTTATTTTCTAAAGAAGTAGAAAAAGCTGTAAAAAGATTACTCCCTTACGAGATTGAAGAATTGCGTTTATATGTTTTACAATTAATTAAAACCAACCCGCAACTACAATCTTCATTGCTTTATTTACCAAAGTGAAAATAAAATTATTTAAAATAAATTTTATGTAGAAATTGTATTAAACATTGATTTCTACATAAAGACCTTCATTATTACGTACGTTAAAAACACGATTATCTTCAAATAACAAATATTGTCCTTTAACCCCTATTAATTTACCTTGGTATGTAGGATTTTTTTCAAGATTTAAAGAAGTTGGTTTCATAGGATATTTTTCAACAGGAAAAACTAATTCTTTTTCAATTTCATTTTCTTGAACATAAGCTCTTACTTCTTCTGGGAGATATTGTACTAATCCAGCTTTTATATCTTCTAAGTTTTTATCGTCTATATCATTCTTTAACATTTTACGCCAATTTGTTTTATCAGCAATGTGTTTTTTCAGAGCAACTTCGGCTATTCCTGCTAGATATCGATTTGGTGTTTCTAAAAAAATTAAGGCTTCATGTGCTCCTTGATCGATCCACCGAGTTGGCAATTGTTTTTTTCTAGTTACGCCAACTTTTACATTACTCGAATTAGCTAAATACACAATATGGGGTTGTAATTGCATTTCTTTTTCAAAAGCTAAATCGCGATCTTCTTCATTTAAATGTGCTTTGCTTTTTTCAGGGTGCATAATCCACTCACCTGCTCTTGGCGTTTCACCAAAACATGAATAGCAAAAACCTTGACGATATATTTTTTTATTTTTTCCACAGTTTAAACATTGGTATTTTAAAAATTTTATAGAAAAAGCTGAATTTATTTTTTGATTTAAATGAATAAAATCTTCGTCAAGATTTAAAAAATATTGAATAGGTTTTGCTTCTTCTGTAAGCATTTTCTTTAAAACTCCTTGATATAGCATATAATCTAACTTTGAAAATTGAAATAAAAATCGTTTTTTTACGATTGTAAAATTCGTAAAATAAACGCAATTTATGCCGATTCCTATAGTAAATTCTATCGCTTCTTGGTTTTTGAAAAAAAGAATTCATCATATGGAATTATTTATGAAATACCCCAACGAAGTACAACACGAATTATTAATCAATTTAATTCGCTTTGCTAAGAAAACAGAGGTTGGTAAAAAGTATGATTTTCAAAGCATAACATCGTATAAAGAATTTACAAATCGAGTTCCTGTTCAAACTTATGAAGATTTTGAAGCAGATATTGAGCGTTCTCGATTGGGAGAAAATAATATTTTTTGGCCTTCGCCTATCAAACTTTTTGCAAAATCCAGCGGAACCACAAATAGCAAAAGCAAATTTATTCCTGTAAGTGAAGAAGCGCTTGAAGAATGCCATTTTACTGCAAGCAAAGACATGTTGTGCCTGTATTTAAACAATAACCCCGATGCTTCGCTTTTTTTAGGAAAAAGTTTACGACTTGGTGGCAGCAAACAAATTTACCAAGACAATAAATCTAGCTATGGCGACTTGTCTGCTTTATTAATCGATAATATGCCTTTTTGGGCAACCTACAGTAGCACTCCAAGTAATGATATATCGCTTATGGGAGATTGGGAAACCAAAATGCAAGCTATCATAGACGAAACCATACACGAAAACGTAACTAGTTTGGCCGGTGTTCCTTCATGGATGTTGGTTTTACTTAACCAAGTACTTGAAACTACAGGTGCCAAAAATATAAAAGAAGTTTGGCCTAATTTAGAGGTATATTTTCATGGTGGTGTTAGTTTTGCTCCGTACAAAGAACAATACAAAAAACTTATTCCAGATCATAATTTTAGGTATTACGAAATTTATAATGCATCTGAAGGCTTTTTAGCTGCAAAAGATAAAAATGATAGCGATGAATTGCTTCTGTTTTTAGACTACGGCATCTTTTATGAGTTTATACCCATGGATACCTACGGAAACGAAGTAGAAAAAATAATTCCGCTAAGCCAAGTTGAAGTTGGAAAAAATTATGCCATGGTCATTACTACCAATTCTGGATTATGGCGCTATAAAATAGGCGATACCGTTCGCTTCACTTCTACATTACCCTATCGCATAAAAGTTTCTGGAAGAACCAAACATTTTATTAATGCTTTTGGTGAAGAATTAATTATTGAAAATGCAGAAAATGCTTTAAAACAAACTTCAAAATTACATGCTGCTGAAATTGCTGAATACACAGCCGCTCCTATCTTTATGGATGGAAAAGAAAAAGGTGCGCATGAATGGATTATTGAGTTTAATAAAGCACCAAAAAACTTTAGTGAATTTGCAAAAACATTAGATAAAGAGCTTCAAAAACTAAACAGTGATTACGAAGCTAAGCGCCTGAATAATATGACCCTAAATCCACTAAAATTAATTGTAGCAGAGAAAGGTCTGTTTTATAAATGGTTAAAAATAAATGACAAATTAGGTGGCCAACACAAAATACCAAGACTGGCTAATAACCGAAAGTATGTAGATGAATTGTTAGTCTTAAATAAGAATTAATATTGCATAACACACTTTTCTATTAATTTGTAGTTGCCTAAATAAAATAACCACACCTACTTTATTTATTACAGGTGTGGTTATTAATTTTAAAAAAATTACAACAGACTTGTCGGACAAACATATTCTGTTAGTTTGGCTTCTTCATTTTCTAAAATCTCATCGAATCCACCACGAACATCAACAAAATTATCCCAACCGCGTTGTTTTAGCATCGATGCAGCGATCATACTTCGGTAACCCCCTGCACAGTGTAAAGCAAATTTTTCATTCTTCGGAAAAGTAGATAAATATTCGTTTAAGTTTCCCAAAGGGGTGTTTTCAGCACCAATTAAATGTTGACTATTATATTCATTTTTCTTTCTAATATCAAAAACTTTCATTCCTTTTTCTTGTTCTGTTAACAAGGTTGAAACTTCAATGCGCTCCAATTGGTCTATTTCTTTATTAGCTAATTTCCAAGCTTCAATTCCGCCTTTTAAGAAACCAATAGCATGGTCGTATCCAACTCTTGCTAAACGAATAATGCTTTCTTCTTCTTTACCAGGGTCTGTTATCAATAAAATTTGCTGTTTAATATCAGGAATTAACTCGCCAACCCACATAGCAAAATTATTATCTAAACCAATGTTGATAGAGTTAGGAATGAAAGCATCTTTAAAGGTTTCTGCTTCTCTTGTGTCTAATAAAAGTGCTCCAGTTTCGTTAGCTGCTGCTTCAAAAGCATCTGGAGACAAAGGTTGTTGCCCACGATCAATTACATCATCGATGCTGTCATAGCCTTGTATATTCATCAACACATTTTTTGGAAAATAGCCTGGAGGTGCAGTTAGCCCTTCTAGTAATTTTTCTATAAATTCTTCTTTAGGCATATCTTGCAAAGCATAATTAGTTTCTTTTTGATTGCCTAAAGTATCGGTTGTTTCCTTACTCATCATTTTTCCACAAGCACTACCAGCGCCATGATTTGGATAAACAATTAAATGGTCTGCAAGCGGTAGTATTTTATTGCGCAATGAATCGTATAAATGGGCAGCCAGTTTTTCTTCTGTTAAATCTTCAATTACGTGTTGTGCCAAATCTGGTCTTCCAACATCTCCAATAAACAAGGTATCTCCAGTAATAATTCCATGTTGATTTTGATGCTCATCGATTAACAAATACGTTGTCGACTCCATGGTATGACCTGGTGTATGCAAGGCTTTTATAGTATAATCTCCAACTTTAAACAGCTGATTATCTTCTGCAATTAGCGCATCGAACCCAGGCTTTGCTGTAGGTCCGTAAACAATAGTTGCTCCGGTTTTTTTAGCTAAGTCTAAATGACCTGAAACAAAATCTGCATGAAAATGCGTTTCAAATACATATTTAATCTTAGCATGATCTTTATTAGCTTTGTCGATGTAAGGTTGTACTTCTCGAAGTGGATCAAAAATTGCTGCTTCTCCATTACTTTCAATATAATAAGCTGCGTGAGCAATGCATCCTGTGTAAATTTGTTCAACTTTCATAATCTGTTATTTTAATTTAAAGCTAAAATAAATGGATACTAATTTTCTTTATGTTACAAAAGTCACATTAACAACTGAAAAACAAAGGAATATGATTTATGTCAGTTTTTTAGTTCAACTTAGCATTAAGGCATGATGATTTATAAAAAACTAAGCTAGAATTAAACTTGAATTGAAAAAGATTACTAAAAAAACGCAGATTAGTTGAGATACGCTATTGTCTTTAGTACTTTTGCAAAAAAATAATATTATAATGAAGAATACAATTTTTATTTTATATGTAGTTAGTCTTTTATGGGCTTGCGATACTTCAACAAACGAAGTAGTACTCACAGCTGATGCTTCTGGAATTGCTGAAAATTCTAAAGTTTACTTATCGAAATTAGGAGAAAATAACCAACAAATATACGTCGATACAAGCTTAGTTGAAAACAAAAGCTTCAGTTTTAAGCTTAATCAGCAAAACGAACAAGAGCTCAATTTAATTCGAATTGATGGAACACTAGGAAATTTTATTTTTGTTAACGAGCAACAACCCATGCAACTAACAATTGACCCTTTAGATCTTCGTAACTCTACCATAAAAGCAGGAAAACACAATCAACTCTTAAAAGATTATTTCGATAACTTAAAAAAACTGAATGAAGACAATAAAGAAATTCAGGAAAATATGAACAATGCATTCAGAAATGGTAACCAAACAAGTGTTGCAGAATTACGAAGCATTCAAAGAGAAATAGAAAAAGAATCGATTGAAGAACGAAAACAAATTATCGAAAACAATCCCGAATCGGTTGTTAGCTTAATGATTTTAGGTGATTTAATTAATCGTAAAAAAATAAATAACCAAGAAGCAAAAAACTTTTTCGCTAACTTAGGGAAAAATATTAAAGACCATAATTTAGGAAGAAGCCTTCAAGAACAAATAGCAAAAGTAGGTGCTACCGATATTGGAGCAGTTGCCCCAGATTTTTCTGGACCGACTCCAGATGGAAACAAATTAAGACTAAAAGATGCCATGGGTAAAATTACACTTATCGATTTTTGGGCATCGTGGTGCAAGCCATGTCGTATAGAAAATCCAAATATTGTAGATGTATATCAAGATTACAAAGACAAAGGTTTGGCCATAGTACAAGTTTCATTAGATAAGCAAAACCAGCAAAGAGCCTGGACAAACGCAATTGAAGCTGATAATTTAGGCGATTGGCAACACGTTTCTAATTTAATGTTTTGGAAAGATCCTATTGCTGTTAAATATGGAATTCGTTCTATTCCCGCTGCATTTTTAATTGATGAAGATGGTGTAATTATAGGTAAAAATTTAAGAGGAAGACAGCTCCGCGAAAAAGTTAGCGAATACCTAGACTAAACCCATTTCTAAATAATTTTTATGGATGCTGCTTTTTCTTAAGGCAGCATTTTTTGTTTAATTATTAACACAAAATAATTAAACAAAATTTAATTTTATGCTTCAAAAAAAATCATGAAGCATTTAGATAAATCTCAGATTGCCAACCTTCCCCGCTTTGAGCGAATGAATTTAATTAATTCTTGTGGCGGAATTAAATCTGCAAACTTGCTAGGAAGCTGTAATGCAGCGGGCAAAACCAATTTAGCTGTTTTTAATTCGGTAATACATTTAGGAAGTAATCCACCACAACTTACCTTTACACTACGCCCTGTAACTGTAGAACGGCATACTTACACTAATTTAAAAAATACTAGATTTTTTACCATTAATCATATTCATCAACACATCATAGAAAAAGCCCACCAAACTTCTGCTAGTTATGATGCAGCTATCAGTGAATTTGATGAAGTAAAGCTAACAGAAGAGTATATTTCGAACTTTAAAGCACCTTATGTAAAAGAATCCCGAATAAAAATGGGATGTTCTTTTGAAAATGAATACCCTATAAAAGAAAGTGGATGCATTGTTATCGTTGCTAATATTGAACATATTTATTTCGATGAACACATTCAGTCTAAAGACGGTTTTCTAGATTTAACTAAAGCAGAATCAGTAGGAATTATTGGCTTAGATGCATATGTAAAAACAGAAATGCTGGATCGTTTTAGTTATGCCAGACCTGAAGAAGAGCTTAAATCTATTCTGTAAATGGCGCACAAAAAACAACACCTACCTAGTAAAATATGTAAAACCTGTGAAAAATCTTTTTCTTGGCGAAAAAAGTGGGAGAAAAACTGGGATGATGTAAAATACTGTAGTGAGCGATGCAGAAGAAACAAAAATTAAAGTAGTAAATCTTTAAATTGATTATTCATGAAAAAAGAAATAAATATAGTTTGGTTTAGAAACGATTTACGGGTTAGCGACCAACATTCTTTATTTGCCGCTTGCCAAGAAAATTTACCTGTGTTGGGTGTATATGGTTTAGACCCTAGGCATTTTGAAGAAACAAAATACGGTTTTAAAAAAACTGAAAAATACAGAGCAAAATTTCTTTTAGAAAGTTTAAAAGAACTCCAAGAAAACTTGAAACAGCTAAACATCAATTTGTGTGTACAGCACCAAAGAACAGAAGATATTTTTAAAAGCTTAAATCAAGAATATTCCATAAAACAAATATTTTGCCAAAAGGAATGGACTCAAGAAGAAGTAAACCTACAGAAAACAATTGCTAAGCTATTACCCGAAACCAAGTGGACAGAACAATATGACCAATTTTTGTTTCATCCAGAAGACATTCCTTTTTCGAATTTCAATGAAATTCCTGAAATTTATACTGAATTTAGAAAATCTTGCGAAAAACAATCTCAACCTAGAAAAACACTAGCAAAACTTAAACCAATTTCTGAAGAAAATGTTGAAGATAAATCATCTAAAATTCCAAGTTTAACCGATTTAGGTTTTGAAGATTTCGAAATTGATTCGCGTTCTGCGTTTCCCTTTAAAGGTGGCGAAAGTCAAGCTTGGAAACGCATAAATCAGTATTTCTGGGATACCAAGAAACTTCAATATTACAAGAAAACAAGAAATGGCTTACTAGGGCAAGATTACAGCTCAAAACTTTCAGCTTGGTTAGCCAACGGAAGTATTTCTGCAACTCAAATTTATTGGGAAGTAAAAGAATTTGAAAAGGAAGTCAAAAAAAATCAAGATACGTATTGGCTCATATTTGAATTAATTTGGCGCGATTACTTCAAATATGTTTCACTAAAACATGGTAATAAAATCTTTCAATTAGGAGGGATTTTAAACAAAGACTATAATTGGGGAAATTCAACTAAAGCATTAAATCAGTGGATTAACGGACAAACCCCCGAGCCTTTTGTGAACGCAAATATGATAGAAATTCTGGAAACCGGTTTCATGAGCAATCGTGGACGCCAAAACGTAAATTCGTATTGGGCAAAAGAATGGAAACAAGATTGGCGTATTGGTGCAGCTTACTTTGAAGCTATGTTAATCGATTATGATGTGCATTCTAACTGGGGAAATTGGATGTACAATAGTGGCGTTGGAAATGACCCAAGAGATAGAAAATTCAATATAAAAAGCCAAGCAGACCGCTACGATAGTAATGGCAAATTTCAGCGAACTTGGTTGCAAGAATCATTATTTTAATAAGTCTAAGCCGAAGTCAATAACATAAAAAGCTAAAGAAATAACAGAATGAAAAAATCAATACGATTAATATTAGGCGATCAACTTAATTTGAAGCACTCATGGTTTGAAGAAAAAAAAGATGATGTAATTTACTTTATGGCCGAGATGAAACAAGAAACCAATTATGTAAAACACCACATTCAAAAAGTTGTTGCCTTCTTTCTTTCGATGCGAAATTTTTCAGAAACACTAGAAAAACAGGGCCATAAAGTAATTTACTATAATTTAGATGATGAAAGAAATCAACAAGATTTAGTAAAAAACTTAAAACAAATTATCAAAGAAAATAATGCTAAAGCTTTTCAATATTTATTACCAGATGAATTTAGATTAGATAAACAACTGAAGGATTTTTGTGAAGAATTATCTATCGAGACCAATGCAGTAGATACAGAACATTTCTACACCCAACGCAAAGATGTGGCGAAGTTCTTTGAGGGTAAAAAAGAAATGACCATGGAATATTTTTATCGAGATATGCGTAAAAAGCATGAAATTATGATGCTAGACGATAAAAAACCTGAAGGTGGCAAATGGAATTTCGATAAAAGTAATCGCAAAAAATGGACAGGCAATCCTAAAATTCCACCGCATAAAAATTTTAAGAAAGATGTTACTAAAATCATTAATTTATTAGAGCAAGAAAACATTGAAACCATTGGTAGAATTGAAGCCAGAAATTTTTCTTGGCCCACTAGCCGTGAAGAATGTTTAAAAGTACTGGATTATTTTTGCAAGAAACTACTAGTCTATTTTGGTGATTATGAAGATGCTATGCATACCGATGAAAAGTTTTTATTTCATTCACGTTTATCTTTTGCCATGAATACTAAAATGTTATCTCCTAAAGAAATTGTAGGCACTACCTTAGACTATTATTACGAACATAAAGATGAAATTGATATTTCTCAGGTTGAAGGTTTTGTAAGACAAATTTTAGGATGGCGTGAATTTATGCGTGGTATTTATTGGAAAGAAATGCCAGCTTACAAGCAACTTAACGTGTTAGAAAACACCAATAAGCTTCCTGATTTTTATTGGACAGGCAAAACAAAAATGAATTGCATGAGCCATGCTATTAATCAAAGTTTAGATGAAGCGCATGCACACCACATCCAACGATTAATGGTTACTGGTAATTTTGCTTTGTTAACTATGGTAGACCCAGACGAAGTAGACCAATGGTATTTAGGCGTTTATATTGATGCAATAGAATGGGTAGAATTAACCAATACTCGTGGAATGAGCCAATTTGCAGATGGTGGAATTGTAGCTACAAAGCCCTATGTTTCAAGCGGAAGTTACATTAACAAAATGAGTAATTATTGTAAATCTTGTCATTATTCCGTTTCCAAAAAGGAAGGAGAAAACGCTTGCCCTTTCAATAATTTATACTGGAATTTTCTGTATAAAAATCAAGAGAAATTTAAGAATAATCAACGCATGGGAATGATGATGAACTTGTTGAAAAAAATGAACCAAGAAACCTTACAAAATCACATTCAGCGTTCTGAAGAAATTATAAAGAATCCAGATCAATTTTAATTTGAAGCGCTAATCTTTTACATTTGTTATATAAACACTAAAAACATGAAATTTACACCAACCTTAAAATTATTTTTTGCTCTAAGTATAATCAGTTTGTGGAGTTGTGGCGAAAAAAGAGCAGATAAACCTGCAAGCGAAGTTCAGCAAGAAGTTGAAGAAAGCATTTCTGAAGACAGAAACAAAGAAAAAGCTAATGAAAACAATTCTGATACTAAATACACTAGCGAAAATGAAAATAATATAAATTCAGATTCAATTTCTACTGAAACTGAAGAAGATGTAATCGAATCTTACGATGAAGTAAAAGAAAAAATAAAAGATGCAACAGATGCCGACCAACTAATGAGCGACGCTCAAGAAGCAGCACGCAAAGCACAAAGAAAAGCAGAAGAGCAAACCAAATCCATGTTGAAAAAAGCTGAAGAAAACGCAAAAAAAACAATGGAAAAAGCGAACAAAAAAGCAGATAGTGCTTCAAAAGCATTGGAAGCAGAAAAGCAAAAAATTGAAAAAAAAGCTACACAGGGAAAGAACAAGTTGAAGGAAGAATAGAACAATCAATATCTTAAATAAAATCATAAGTTAAGTACATTATCGCTTGGCTTTTTTTTAATCAATTCTTTAGTAATAAACAAAACACTTAATACAAAAGAGAATATCATTAAGCTTCCAGAAATCATTACTATATATTCCATCCATGCAATATTCAACCAAACTAGGTAAATACCACCAAAAGTGAGTAAAACTGATAAAAGTGCTTCAAACATTAAAAACTTTTTTAAATAGCTCGCTATTGAAGTAAAATACACCAATATTGAAAGTAAAAAAAAGATAATAGACATCGATAAAATATGGGTGTGCGATATATTTAACATTTGGGCTTCGGTTTTTTTAAACTTCATTTCAATCGCTTCTAAATTATCTTCATTTCCTAAATAATTTTCTTCAATCCCATGTGGTGTTCCATTTGTAGTAAAATGCACAAAATTAATTCCAGTAAAAAAACCAATGCTCAGTACCAAAACAAACATCCCAACTAGTATTTTTAACTCGTTGGGAAGTTGAGATAATCTAAATTTATTCATTTAGTAATAATTTATGTTCAGCTAAATAGGCCAAATTATTCAATACTTGATGCGTGGCTTGTGTCATAGAACGGGCAGAAATTGTTGCTCCAGAAATGCCTTGTATATTTTCACCAAGTTTGGGTTCACTACTCGTGTCCATCTCTATAAATTGTTTTAACCAACGCTGGCTACCAATTTGTCTTCCGTGCTGTTCTCTGTAAATTAATACTTTTGATTTTAAAATCACTAAATCAGTATTCAAAATAACCAAATAATCAAAAACATCTTTCATAGAGTTCGCTTGACCTAAATAAGCATAAGCTTTTAAATTATCTTCAATTTTAATTTGGTAAACAAAGTCAGTTTCTATATTATATTTTATTTTTTGATTGATATTTTCAGGTAAAGCAATTAACTTTAATTCAATTTGTTCTGTTTCAAAAAGATCATTTAAAGCTTTATTCATTTTTTGCTGTAAACGTATATCTGGCTCATTTAATTTACTATCAAATGCAAACAAAACAAACGAAAAAACACACAAGCCTGCAAGTAAAATCAATTGCTTAATCCGATATACTTTAAGTAGTAAATTTGAAATCTGCATCATTTCTTATTCAATTACAAATTCGGAAAACACCTTTTGTACATGGTTTTCATTTTCAACACCTTCTTTAGGTATAAGGTGCATAAACATGGGTTTATCATCAACTGTTTTAGCTAATTTTAAACTGCCTTTTCTATCATAAACTTCATCCCATTTTTTGTTTACCATTTCCCAATAAGCTTCATTGGCTTGCCACCATTCTTTGGCTTTTTTACACTTTTCATCATCGACTTTTGTGTAGGTATTAAAGCCTTTTTCTTCTGCAATAAGTACATCTTCTACTCCATCTGTACGAAGAATTTTTTTGTTGTCTTGTTCGTGTACCCAGCCAAAATTTGTTATTTCATGACGATTGCCACGTCTCATTACATTATAATCGTCTCGTTTAGTATATTCTCTTCTCGGAAGTGGCGAATCATTATCAGATTCCCAAAAATGTTTACCATCATAATGTATCCAAGTTGCTGTACCTGCATATCTAGGACTATCGTCTACTTGATATACTTTTTGAGTCCAAGTTCCTTTAATATCTTTTTTTTCTTGTTCAAAAAAATTCCATTGATTATTTTTATGAAAAGCAAATGTAGTTGGGTCTTCGTAGGTCCAATCTTGACGCCAATGTTTAATCACTCGACCTTCTCCTACTAACAAAATATGTTGAATTGAAATCTCACCTTTTTTATCAATAATTACTTCAGCCCATTCTAAAGCTCCCGATGTATAATCATAAGCTTTTTCATAATCTACTTCTGGAGCAAATGTTTCGGTGTATTTGAAACTCACTTCATAACAACCGCACATCGATTTGATAGCTTCTACATCTTCTTTGTATTTTTTTCCTTGTGCAAAAACAAAACCGGTAATTAATAAATATGCAAAAAAATACTTTAAATCATTCATTATCATATCACTATGTTTTAATTAATAAAATTTTGCAACAAATATATAAATTTATTTAGATTTAATAAAGATAATTTTATAGTTTTGTCAATGTTAATATTATTTAGACTTAATTAATATAATGAAGAAGTATTATTTATTTTTAATGATTATTTGTGTTTATTCTTCTTATGCACAAAAAGAAATTAAACAGAAAGCAAACAATACTTGGAAGGAAAATATAAAGGAAGTAGTTGTTACTGGTCAGATTAACCCACAATCAGTAAAAAAATCTGTTTATGAAGTAAAAGTGATTAATCGAAAAACTATAGAAAATTTGGCAGCTAATAATTTAGCTGATGTATTGAACCAAAGTTTAAACATCAATATTATTCCAAATACTTCAACAGGAAAATCAAGTGTTAATCTATTTGGGTTAGATGGTCAGTATTTTAAAATATTAATAGATAATATTCCCATGGTGAATGATGAAGGTATGGGAAACATGGCCGATTTAACCCAAATTAATTTAGATGATGTAGAACGTATTGAAATTGTTGAAGGTGCTATGGGAGTTGAATATGGTGCCAATGCCGTTTCTGGTATTATTAATATCATTACTAAAAAAACAACAAAAAAAAATTGGGAAATCATTCCTTTTATACAAGAGGAAAGCATTGGCAACGAGTATAATTTAAGCAATCAAGGGAGGCATATTCAATCCATAAAAATTGGAAAAAATATTAATGAAAAATGGTATACCAATGCTGTTTTTACTCGAAATGATTTCAATGGATTTTTAAATGAACAGAAAGGGAAAAATCATCCTTTTAATGATGGATTACGTGGTCATGAATGGTTGCCCAAGCTTCAAAACAACCTAAAAGCTTTAGTAAATTACCGCGGAAAAGTAAATGCATTTTACAAATTTGAATATTTTAATGAGGATGTAAATAGATATTCTAGGGAAGTTCGAACCAATTTCAACTCAGCCACACAAACTAGCAATCCAAGTGCATCAGACGAATATTTTTTTTCAGAACGGATGATTCACCATCTTAATTTAAATGGAAAGTTTCATAAAAAAACTCATTTTAATATTTCGCTTTCATATCAGCAACAAGTTAGAGACATCGAACAATTTACATATCGAATTTTACCACAAGAAAGAATTAATGTAGAGCGCACAGAATTTGAGTCTAGAAAAGTATTTTTTACTAGGGGAACTCTCAATGATTTTATTAAATTATCAAACATAAACATCCAATCTGGCTATGAGTTAAATTTAATCGACGGGTTTTCTTCACCCATGTCTAATCCATTAAGCGGTGACCAGGTAAACCGAAGTCTAAATTCTTATGATGTGTTTACAACCGCAGAAGTAAAAGCAACAGATCGCCTTTCATTTCGACCAGGAGCACGATTAATGTTAACTAATAAATTTAATCCATTATTAGCTGCTTCATTTACTACCAAATATATTTTTAAAAATGGGCTTGAAGTTCGTGGAATCTTAGGCAGAGCTCCAAGAACACCAAATTATGATGAGCTTTATACCTTTTTTGTAGATTCTAATCACGATGTACGTGGTAATGAAGCTTTACAGCCCGAAATTGGCACTTCATCTTTCCTACATCTAAAAAAGAAATTCTGGTTTAACGATTATAATTCCAGTTGGCAAACTAAATTATCTTCTTGGTATATTGATGTGAAAGATCGCATTGAACTTACGGTAACTAACAACACACCATTACAATTTCAATATAATAACATTGATTTGTTTCGCACATGGGGAATTGAAAATTCACACCAAATACAACATCACAATTTTGGTTTTAATTTAGGCATCTCACTGCGTGGTATATCTCAAGTTTTAGATAGTAGCAACTTTAATGATGATTTTTTATACACCATACAAGCCAATGCAAATTTAACTTATAAAATTCCGAAGTGGAAAACCAATTTAGCGCTGTATTACAAATATAACGGACCACAATATCAATTTATACAAGAACAAAACGAAGCAGGAGAAACCGAATTTCGAAGAGGAAAGTTGAATCCTTTTTCTTGGTTTGATGCCAGCATCAGAAAATCTTTTTTGAATCAAAATTTAGATGTAAGTCTTGGTGCCAGAAACCTTTTGGATGTAACACGAGTAAACACAACAGCCGCTGAAGGTGGAGCTCATAGTGAAGCTGCTTCAAACTTACTTTTAGGCTACGGAAGATCATTTTTTTTACGAATTCAATATAACTTAAACTTTTAAATTATTTACACTATGAAAAATTACTTTAATTACTTATGCATTTTTTTACTCGTTTTATCACTAAATAGTTGCACCGATGACGATTCGCAAACAACGACCACCAACTTTGTAGTTGCTTTTGAACAACCATCAATTCAACTTTCAAATGAAACCAATAGCAATACTATCGATTTAGTATTTTCTGAGCCAGCACCGCAAGAAGGTATGATTACAATACAAACAGAGTCTAGCAATGCAACTTATAATCAAGATTTTGCTACCATTCCAGAAGCAGTAAATGGCAATTTAGAAATTAGCTTTGAAGCAGGAGATGAAGCTGCATCCTTTCAATTAGAGCAACTTTCTGAAATAATTGAAGGTGAAGAAAAAAGCATTACATTTTCAATAACAGCTGTAAGTATTCCTGAAACTGTATTTTCTGGAAACACAAATTTAGTGGTTAACTTATTCGAATCTGCTGCATTAGGTGGAAACTTAGCACCCGAAGTTGGTGGCCCAAATCAACCTAATCAAGTCTATATTGATTTAAGCAGTCAACAAGAAACTGTAATTCAACGTGATGCTTGGGATTTAGCATTTTACAGCGGAAATACAAACCGTGTAGTATTAAACTATTCTACACAAATGGCAGTTGGTAAAACAGATTTTTACAATATTAGTGAAGTAAATGAATCAAACGTTGCACAACTAATACCACAAATTAGCATTGGTAATTTTAATCCTGCTAATATGGAATACATTGACCATCCAAGTGGTGACTTAGGTCAAACAGCTATGGATGTAGTAAGTGAAAACAATGAAGAAAACCCAGTTTACATTTTAAATTTAGGTAATGAAGTTGGCAATTCTACTCCGCAATTGGGTTCAGTAGATGTAGATGGTGAAGCAAAAGGACTTATAAAAATTCGTGTCTTACAGAATAATGAAGCCTATATTTTACAATATGCAGATGTAAATGAAACTGATTATACCGAAATTGAAATAAACAAATCACAAGGCTTTAATTATACTTTTTTCAATTTTGAGCAAGCTTCAACAGTAATCATTGAGCCTGAAAAAAATAAATGGGATATCAATTTTACAGTATTTACAAACGAAATTATGGGAGCAGGTTCATATATGTTTACAGATTTTGTTCTTACAAACCGTCAAGCGGAGGTAATGGCTTATCAAGTTTTAACGTCAGAAGTAAATTATGAAGAATTTAATTTAACCAACATAGACGAAAGTAATTTTGAATTAGACCAACGAAGTATTGGAAGTAATTGGAGACAAGGTGGAGGTCCCGGACAAGCACCAAGCCTAAGAGAAGATCGCTTTTTTATAATTAAAGATACTGACGGCAACTATTACAAACTAAGATTTACAGCTCTAGTAAGTGAAATTGGAGAGCGTGGAAATCCCGCTTTCGAGTATTCGTTAGTGGAATAAAATTATGAAGATGAACTTTGTAAATCTAAAAGCTCCTTTAACAAATTGTTAAAGGAGCTTTTTTTTAAGTCTAAATAAAATAACACAAAAATTTTATGAATTAAAAAAATTCCAATCTAGAAATTAGGAGCCAAATTATTAGCTACTAGTTTTCATTAAATTCTAGCAAACCTTGTTGAAGCCAAGCTAAATATTCATCCACATTTGGCATATAGGCAACAGTTTTATTCAACATTTGAAAATCAGCATTCATCAATACATAAAAGGGTTGCGAGTTATTTTCGAAATTCACAGTTTGAAAAGTAGCCCATTTATCACCAATAGTTTTAATTTGCTTAACACCACCTTTTGGGCGTTCGTAATTAAATTGCTGTTCTTGGGGTAATTCCTTACGGTCGTCTACATACAAGGAAATTAGAATATAATCATCTTGAATTACTTCAAAAACACGCGGATCGCTCCAAACTTGTTCTTCCATTTTACGGCAATTTACACAAGCCCAACCCGTAAAATCAAGTAAAATTGGTTTGTTTTCTGCTTTAGCCGCTGCAACACCTTCGTCAAATTCTTTATAAGCTTTTAAGCCTAAAGGCCCGTCGGTTTCTTTATCGTAAACACTATAAAACATAGGTGGCGGAAAACCACTAAGCAGCTTTAAGTTAGCATGCGATGTGTTGGTTAAACCGGGAATTAAATAAATAGCAAAAACCAAGGTAAGCACACCCACTATAACACGCATTGGCTTTAAAATAGGCTTTTGGGGATCGTGTGGAAATTTAATTTTTCCGAACAAATACAAAGTCATGGCTAGCGCAATTACAATCCAAATTCCGATAAATATTTCACGTTTTAAAAAGCCCCAATGTTCTACCATATCCGCATTCGATAAAAATTTAAAAGCTAAACCAAGTTCTAAAAATCCTAAAACAACTTTTAAGGTCGTCATCCAACCACCAGATTTTGGTAAGGAATTTAACCAATTTGGAAACAAAGCAAATAAGCCAAACGGAAGCGCTAAAGCTAAACCAAAACCACCCATACCAAAAGAAAGTTGAGTTGCTCCACCATCGCTAGACAAGGAACCACCCAATAATGAGCCTAAGATTGGTCCTGTACATGAGAAAGAAACTAAAGCTAAGGTAAGCGCCATAAAAAATACGCCAATTAATCCACCAACGCTAGTAGCTTTTTGATCTAATCGATTACTCCAAGATTGTGGTAAGGTAATTTCAAAATAGCCAAAAAAGGAAATGGCAAAAATAATGAATATGAAAAAGAAGAAAATATTTAAATACGTATTGGTTGAAATATTATTTAAAATTTCTGGATTAACCGAATCTAGTAAATGAAATGGAATACTGAGTATTAAATAAATAGCAACAATAAAAACCGCATACATAATGGCATTCAACAATCCGATTTTTCGTGTTCTTGCGCCTTTGGTAAAAAAGGAAACCGTTAACGGAATCATAGGAAAAACACAGGGTGTGAGCAAAGCAATAAAGCCACCAAAAAAACCTAAAAGAAAGATCGTAAAATTAGTATCTGGCTCTTCATTTTCCTTTTCTGCTACGGTAAATCGGTCTTCTTTTAAATCTATTTTTAAGGAGTTGGTTAGCTTTTGGTCAGCTTCATCTATTTCTATTTGTTGACCTGAAACCTGTAAATGCTGAGTAGTTAAATCGAAATTTAGCTCAAAAGCTTCAACATCGGGTGGCAAACACTTTTCGTCGTCGCAAATCATAAACAAGACATCTAAAAGCAAGGTTTCTTCAGCGTTGTTTACTTTGATTTTCTGAGTAAAAATGGCTTCATCTACAAAATACTTTAAATCTGTTTTGAAAATCTGGTCGAACTTTTCTATGCCTTTGGGTTCGGATGTTTCACCAATTAATTCGTAAGCATCGTTTTCGAAAACAAAGGTAAATTCTGTTGGAATCGGTCCATTTTCTCCTTCAGGGATTGGACGTTGTGAAGGCAAATGCCAATTTTCTGCAATGTTTGCTTTTATTTGAATTTCAAAAACATTTTCACCTTGTGGTATAGCATCAATTTCAAAAGAAAGGTGAGCTTCTTCTTGGATTGTATCTGGCTGCCCAAATTGAGCATTTATTGCTGTTGTAAATAAAAAAAATAAACTTGTAAAAACAAGAATTAAACTTTTAGGCAACTTATTTTTAGGCATTTCTTTGTGTTTTTGGTTAATTTAAATTTTTCACTAATTCGGTAGTTTACCACCCAAATAATTTCTTGATTAGAGCATAAAACCCAGGTTTGTTTTTTTATGGAAGTTGGCACTTTTTCATCTCTTAAAAAGTGAATAACTTTTTTACTATGCTTTAAACCTAACGGAAAAAATCGGTCTTCATTTTTAACCCATCGCAGACTTAAGGGAAACTTAAGTTTGTTAAAATCTAAATAGGCAATTTGATTTCCTAATTCTCCTAAATGCTCTGCTAATTCCAACTTTAAAACAGAATCCCCAAATTTAACTACTTTATTGGTTTCAAGTATATTAATTTCAATATTATTTGTTTGCTCTTGATTGATAAATATCAAAATTTGATTTCTATTTTTTTCTAAAGTATGGGTTTCAGAAAAAATCTGTTTACTGGTTTCTGCATTTTGCAAACTGTAAACGCTTTCCCAATCGGTAAAACCAAAAGGATGTAATAGTTGATACAAAATAGCATTGGGGTTAGGTAAAGTCTTCAATTTATCTAAAGCTAAACTATAATAAGTTGAATGATCTGTAATTAATTCTTTATACAGTAAAGCGGAATAATCTTCTAACAGATTTTGACTTTGTTGTAAGTGTTGAAGTGTTTGTTTAAAAGACGCCAATAAATTTGGGTTTTCATCTTTTAATAAGGGAATTATTTGATTACGAATTCGGTTTCTAAAGTAATCATCTTTTGCATTTGAAGCATCTTCGCGCCACTTCAAATTTTGTTTTTGTGCAAAGTCTATAACCTCGTTTTTGCTGAATGGAAGCAATGGTCTAATTACTTTATGAGTTTGTTGTGGCACACCTAAAAGCCCTTTTAAACCTGTACCACGGATGCTGTGCATCACATAATTCTCTAAACTATCGTTTAGATGATGTGCTGTAGCTATGTACTGAAAATCATGTTCTTCTGTTATTTCATAAAACCATTTATAACGCAATTTTCTCGCTGTTATTTGAATGGATTCTCCTGCAAGTTCGGCTTCTTTTTTAGTGTCAAATTGTGTGTTGTAAATTGGGCAATTTAATTGATTTGCAAGTGCTTCTACAAAAATTTGGTCTTGATTGCTTGCAGTTCCGCGTAACTTAAAATTACAGTGAGCAAGTGCTATTTTAATAGTACACATCTGCAATAAATGGGCTAAGACTACCGAGTCTACTCCTCCACTCACTGCTACCAAAATCTTTTTTTGATTAAGCATTGGAAAAGAAGAACTGATATGTTTTTTAAACTTATCTAACATGTTATCCAAAATAATTACTTTCTAATTTAGGTACTAAAACCTTTTGAAGCGCTTGTGCTTTTACCAAACATTCTTGAAATTCCTTTTCAGGAACAGATTTTTCGGTAATAGCACTTCCTACCATGTAACTTACATAGTTGACTTTTGCATTATATAAAATGCTTCTAATAACCACATTAAAATCAAAATTACCTGTAGGTGTAAAATAACCAATTGCTCCGCTGTATAATCCGCGTTTTGTGCTTTCGGTAGCTTCTATAATTTGCATAGCAGAAACCTTTGGAGCACCAGTCATGCTTCCCATTGGAAAAGTGGTTTGCAAGACATTTACAGGTGTTTTAGATGTTTGTAAATTAGATGTAATTGTAGAAATAAGTTGATGTACTTGTTTAAAGCTATAAGGCTCGCATAATTTTTCAACTTGTACACTTCCTTTTTCTGCTGTTTTAGACAAATCGTTTCTAACTAAATCTACAATCATTATATTCTCAGAACGTTCCTTTTGATCTTCTGTTAGTGCCTTCAACAATTTTTTGTCTTCTGTTGCGTCATCACTTCTTCGAGCTGTACCTTTAATAGGTTGGGAAATAATTTTTTTTCCTGTTTTTTTTAAATAACGTTCTGGGCTTGCACTTAAAGCGTACAAATCTTCAAATTTGCAAAAACTTGCAAATGGAGTTTGAGAAATTGCAGTTAAATCTTCGAAAGCTGTTAATGGATTAATTTTTGCGTTTTCAGCATAAAATTCTTGACAAAAATTCATTTCATAAATATCTCCACGATGAATATGCGAAAGTATTTCAGCAACTTTATCTAAGTAAGTAGATTTTGAAATTCTTGATTTTAAATTGGATAGGTGTACTTCAGAAGCTTCAGGAAATTTATAATTTTCGATTGCATCCCAATCGGTTTCAATTTCGTCTGCACAAATGTTTAAATATAAAACTTCACACTCATTTCCTTTAATTAAAAATATTTTTTGTGGTTGAAAAAAATATAATTCTGGGAAGTGCAAACCATCAAAATTAGCTGATGATAGATTTTCGGTATCATTTTTTAAATCGTAAGATAAATATCCAAAAATCCAATCTTTTGTAGTTTGTTGGTATTCGTCGAGTTGCTCAAAAGCCTGAAAAGCGTCAGTTTTTATCGCCGTAAATTCTTCAGCTGCTAAAATAGCGTCGTATTCTGCATACAAGCTCGGAAATTGATTGCTGTCTAACCAAACTAAGCTAGAAAATTGTTGTGCCCAAGCCAATAATGCTTTTTTAAATTTGTTTTGGTTTACAATAGTATGTGTTTGGCTTGTTCTCAATTAATTCAATAAATTTTGTTCAAAGTTAGTTACAACATCATCGAGTCCTAAAGCATACACTTCGTTGGTTAATTTTTTACTTGTATCATCAAAATTTTCACCAAAAGATGGAAGACTAAAGCTTTCTATAACTTCAGCACCAAAACGCGGAAATAAAATATCCCGAACAAAAGCTAAAGAAGATTTTGCTCCGCGATTTCCGGGCGATGTACTCATTAACAAGATTTTTTTGCCTTGTAAAAATTTAGCATCTACCCGAGAAAGCCAATCGATGTGATTTTTAAAAAAAGCTGAAGGAGCAGAGTTATGTTCGTTTACCGAAATAATCAAAGCTTGGTGATCGTCTATTAATTTTTTTAATTGCTTACTCGGATTTGGTAAGCCGTTGTTTTTTTCGATATCTTCAGAATAAATAGGCACATTATAGTTGCTTAATTCTATTTGAAGTACTTCATGCTGCGAAACTCTATTTAAAACATAGTTTAACAACTTGGCATTAATAGATGTACTAGAATTAGAGCCTGTAAAAGCTAATATTTTTTTCATTATCAATATTTAATTCAAAAATACGGTATTCGCTTATCGTTTAAAACATTTTATAGCTAAAAATAAGCCATAAAAAAACCAACAACTTATAAGTTGCTGGTTTGTATATATAGAACTGAACTTGTAACTATTACAGGTTCTCTTTTTCTTTAATCGACTGGATGTATTGCGCCTTTTTAATTTGCTGTCTCTTCGATACCGAAGGCTTAGTAAACTCTTTTTTATCACGCAAGGTTTGTAAAACTTTAGTATCGCGGAATTTTCTCTTTAAGCGTTTAAGCGCGCGATCTATTTTTTCACCATCTTTTACTTTAATTATCAACATATAATACTAGTTTATGTTTAGTTTAAATTTTTCGAGTTGCAAAGATATAAATAAATTAATTTAAGTAAGCTTAGAAAACTAAATTATTTTTTAAAGTATTTCAAGGCCTAACTAAATTGCAAATCAAGTAGGTAAAAGCTTTCTTTTTATTTTTTCTTTTTCTTGCCAAACATACCGCCTAGCACATCTTTTACTTGGTCTTCAACCTTTTCTTTATCACTTTTAGTTGCTGTAGAATCTTTTTCGTTTTTATCTTCACCTCCACCTAAAAATCCTTTAATTTGATTTTCAACTTCATCTTTTACTTGGTTTTTCAAGTTTTGCTTTTGTTCTTCAATAATTTTAGTTGATAATTCCTTAACCGCTGCTTGCATGTCCATTTGTAATTGTGGCTTAGTAAAGCTACCGCCAATATTCACAGGCAAGTTTACAAACATTTGGCTGTCATCTTCGCCAGACAATTTAGCTAGCTCCGTGCTTAAACTACTCCCGAATTTATTAGCTGGTATTTTAAAATCTAGGCTGTAATTCATGCTAGCATCAAAATTATGGCTACCGTTAACTTTTACATCTACGCCTTCAACTTCTATAGTAAAAGGTTTTAAGTTAATTTTTCCATCGTTAAAACTTGCTTGGGTGGTTAAACCATCTAGCTGTATTTTGGAAAAATCAATTACATCTAAATTTTGGTTTAATTGGTTTAATAAAGGTGTTTTCTGCGGATTTACTTTCGCTTGAATAATTTCTGCTAAAGCACCGCCAGACAATGAGTTTAGAACAGGAGAAAAGTCTTTTGTTAAATTACCTGATAAGTCGAAATTAGTAGAAACTTTACCAACTAAGGCGGTAGCAATTGGTGCTAATGCTCTAGCCAATTCCATTTCAGTAACCACTTGTGCAATGTCAATTTGGGCAAAACCTAGCTTCATTGCGAAGTCTGGCTGTGCATTTTTAGTAGAAACATTTCCATTTAAAGTTATGCTACCGCCAAATAATTCTGCTGAAACATCTTGCATTTGTGCCGTTTCATTCTTTATAATCATGCTTCCTGTTGCATTGGTAAGTTGCATATTGTCATACAACACACGATCTGCTGAAAAGTCTAAAACAATGTCTAAAAAATCTGGAATTTTAATGGCTTCTTCTGAAGTTGATTCTTCAATAGACTCGTTTTCTTTTGTAGTTGAAGTTGCTTCAGTATTCATCATGAAATCCGAAACGTCAAAATTGGTACTACTTGCTGTAAATCTTCCTTTTAAAGCTAGGTCACTAAACATGAAACCCATTAAATTATCTAATTTTCCTTTAGCTGAAAGATCGGTGCTTCCTGTTTGCATAACAAATTTTTGCAACTGGATATTATTTGTTGAAAACGAAACGGCAGCTTCACTAATATCGTAAGCGTTTGGCAATTCTTCATCTTGGTAATGAAAATCTGTTAATTCTAATTTACCAGCAGTTTTTATATCTTGATAGTGTTCTTTTTCAATAGCATCCATATCAAATTTTGCATTGATGTCTGCCTTGAGTTTTCCGTTTAAATCTAAATCGGTTTCCATAGGATATACTTGATTAATTTTACCTAAATCTAAGCTTCCATTAGCATCTAGATCTATTAGCATATTTGTAGATAATTGGCTTAGATTTAATTTACCTGAAAATCGGTCTTCATCAATTTTAAACCGAATATCCTTAATAGAGATGTTTGTATCTTCAACCAATCCTGTGGTATTACTTAGGTGAATATCCATAAAAATATCTTCTACTTTTTTAGGCAAACTAGGATAGTTAAAGGAAGCTTGGCTACTGTTTAGTTTAATGTCAAGCTCAGGAATATGGGTGTCGTCTAACTTACCGAAAACACGACCATTAACATCAAAATTGCCAGAGGTTTCAACGCCATCTAAATTACTTGCATAAGCTTCAGGAATTAAAGCTAAGAAGTTTTTAAAATCGGAAGTAGGTGTGCTGAAACTTAGATCCATTTCAGCGTTATTTGAATTCATTTGATAAAAACCATCAAACCGAAGTTGTAATTGATTAATCATGGCTTCATTTTCAAGAAAGCTAAATTTCATTTTATCCAAATCAATTTCTAAATCGGCATCTAACTGAAGAAAGTTTTGTTTTAAATAATTAGTGCCTTCACTATCAAAACTCACTTTGGTATCGGTATGCGTTCGCAGATTAAAAAGGGTGTTTTCAAAATTACCATCGCCTGAGTGGTTCAATTCTTCCAAACTAAATCGCATTTGCGCATTTTCATCTTCAAAAACAATTTTAGAATTATTAATTTCATAATGTTTTAAATTCAACTGAAAACTAGAAGCAGTTTCTTCATTCGTTTCACCTTCTACAACATCAGATTCTTTAGTTATATCCCAATTTGAATTACCTTGTTTATTGGTTTTTAAGTTTATGAGCGATTCTGCAAGAAAAACTTCATCAACACTGTAGCCTTCATTTTTAAAAAGCTGAGTAATTCCCATTTTTAAATGTAAAGTCTTTGCATAAAAAAGGGTGTCGCCTTCAAAAGGAGTTTTATTTATAACCGATACTTGGTTTAAAGCAACAGATGCATTTGGAAAATTACGTATTAAACTTAAATCGACTTCTTCCCAAGTTACATCAGCATTTACATTTTTATTGATTTCTTTTTTAATAAAGCTTTCTATACTTCCTTTAAATATAAATGGAGCAATTAGCAAAGCTATGATTAGAATTAAAATAATTATGCCGAATATTTTGAATCCTTTTTTCATGAAAGTTAGTATTTAATAAAAGTTAGTTCAAAAATACGCATAATTACAACAGGCTTGTTTTAAAATTTGCTTAAGCTTTGTGTAGCTTTTTACTGATAATTATCAATGTTATAAGTCTAAGGAGTTTTTACCTTTGCCAAAAATTTGAAATATGATTTATGTAAATCTTGAAGAAGCGGTTAGCAAAGTTAAATCTGGCAATCGTATCTTTTTCCAAGGTGCAGCTATGACACCAAAATATTTAATTGATGGTTTGTGCAAAAATTACAAAGCACTAGCCGATGTAGAAATTGTACAAATGCATACCGAAGGCGAAGCGCTGTATACGCAAGAACCTTATTGTAATGCGTTTAAAACCAACTCTTGTTTTGTGGGTGGCAATGTTCGAAAAGCTGTAAACACTTCGGTTGGTGATTATATTCCAATTTTTTTAAGTGAAATTCATTTACTTTTTAAAAAGGACATTTTACCCTTAGATGTTGCTTTTATTCAAGTTTCGCCACCAGATAAACATGGTTATTGCTCGTTAGGCACATCTATAGATGTTAGTTTAGCTGCTGTGCAAAAAGCAAAAATAATTGTAGCGCAAATTAATCCTGAAGTACCGCGCTCGCATGGAGATGGAAATGTACATGTAGATGAAATTGATTTTGCAGTTGAACACCAAACTCCAATTTATAGCCATGATGCCTTAACTCCTAATGAAACTGAACAAAAAATAGGAAAATACATTGCCGATTTAGTAGAAGATGGTGCGACTTTACAAATGGGAATTGGCGCCATACCTAATGCCGTTTTAAACAATTTAGGCAACAGAAAATCCTTAGGAATACATACTGAAATGTTTTCAGATGGAATATTGCCCTTAGTAGAAAAAGGTGTAATTACCGGTGAACATAAAGTTATTAAAAACGGAAAAATTGTAACCTGCTTTGCAATGGGATCACAAAAACTATACGATTTTATAGATGATAATCCTATGGTTCACTTTAAAGAAGCTGCTTACACTAACGATACGGCCATTATTAGAAGAAATCCGAAAGTCACTGCGATTAATTCTGCTATAGAAATCGATTTAACTGGGCAAGTTTGTGCCGACACCATTGGAAGGATGCAGTTTTCTGGAGTTGGTGGTCAAATGGATTTTATACGCGGTGCTTCGCTTTCTGAAGGTGGAAAAGCCATTATTGCTATGCCATCGATTACTAAAAAAGGAATTTCTAAAATTACTCCATTTTTAAATGAAGGCGCAGGAATAACTACCACTCGTGCACATGTACATTACATTGCCACTGAATATGGAATAGTTGATTTATATGGTAAAAATCTATCGCAACGGGCTAAGGCTTTAATTTCAATCGCTCATCCAGACCATAGAGAAAATTTGGAAAAAGCTGCTTTTGAACGTTTTGGAAAAATTTAAAAAGTGATTAGCATTATATAAATAAACAACCCGCTTTTAAAAAGCGGGTTGTTTATTTATGGACCTTAGTTGGTAACATCAAGTAAAAATTAATAATTCATTTTAAAACGCATTCATATGCTCGTCTATGTTATTATTCCATTTCGAATTCTTGTTGCTCTCCCAAACTTGATTTTCTTACATTGATGACTTCTCCGTTTTCGTTAACGACAAAGGCTACTATATCTAACTGGTTGATGTCTTCAATATTTTCAGGTAATGGAAACGCTAAGTTTTTTTGCCATTGGTTTGTATCAAAAGTTTCAGCATTAGGTATTTCATCTCCTAAAATATTGGTAGCTGTATACCGTAAAGTATAATCATGCACGTAAGCTTCAATTGGATTATTGCCTTCATAATAATCTGTATAATTTACTTGTGGGTAAACCAAGTTATTTTCTAGTAACTGTACAACTAATTTTAAGTTGCTAAAATTTTTTGCAAAGCCTACATTAACACTAACATTTATAAAATTATTGTTTTGAGAAGAATTTAAGGCCAAGCCTAACTTTGGATTACTCCCTTGTTTAAACTCTACAACCTGTCTTAAGTTAGAAGGTTCTGGAAACTTCCATTGATTGGTTCGATTAATAAAACCTTTAGGGTAACCGGGCGTATTTATAAATTGTTCTAATTCTTCTGCGTTAGTGTAATTATAAGGGTCTGAAGTTCCTACTGGCGCTCTGTGTATAGCTATAAAAACAACATCTTCTGAGATTTCACTAACTAGCTTCATGCCATGCGATACTCGCGGGCACCAACCACACCAAGTTCCGGTGTAGTCTTCTATTAAAACTCTTTTTTTATAGTTAACTTGACTACCATCGTGATATTCTACAAAAAGCTGAGAAGATTCTATATTTTGATATTTAGCTATTACTTCATAAAAGCCTGTTTGATCTGCTGTAAATGTATTATCATCAAATCTTTCACCGTTTACAAAGATGGTAGACTCATCTGTTACTTCTTTCCCATCTTCTGTAAAAACACGAATTATAGTTTCTTCCCCTAAAGCTCTAGTACTTGAATTATGAGTAGCAAATATTCCTGTTTCTCCTGTAACAATTTCATATTTTTCACTACAACTTAATAATACAAAAAGCAGAAGTGCAATAAACCAGTTTAGTTGTTTAATTATCATTATTGAAGTTTTTAAGATGATAAAAATATACAATATTGAAATAAAAAAGGAAGAATTTTTTGAATTAACAATAGATTCTTCCTTTTTAGTTTCATTTAATTTATTCTTTAATTGTAAAAACAGAGTCTAATAGACACCTATTTACTTACACAAACTAACTAATTTGGCATGTACTTATAGGTAATTGTAATATCGTTAGTTTGGTTTCCACTTTCGTCTTCTACATAAAAACGCAAGTCGTACTCAATAGAAGTTGTAGTTGCGTTTCCCGGGTCATTATTTATAAAATAGTCGTCTTGGCTATTGTATTGATTAGGTGCAATTAGAGTTCCGTTAGGTGGATAAATATCGCCTATTTCTACATCAAAAACACAAATTGGCTGTACGCAGAAAGTAAACAAAGAACCATCTGTACCACGCATATCTGCAACTTCAATTTTTACATTGATATCTTCGTTACCTACATTTTTTAAAAAGTATTTTAATTTACCATCATCACGACCGTTGCCAGAACCTAATTGATTAAAAGTTATAATTTCTCCATTTACAAAAAGGCTCCCGTCGGCCTTTTCAACATTCAAAACAATGTTGTCTTGATTTTGAGAAGGGCTATCGTCATCGCTACTACATGAAGTAATTAAAACGGTTGAAAATAAGAGAATAGCTACTAAAAAAATTCCTGGTTTAGTTTTTAACATTGATATTTATTTAATTATTAATTTTTGAGTTTTAGATATTCCATCAATATTTACTTTTAATAAATAAATTCCACTTTGAAGTTCAGATAAATTTGTGTGATAAAAATTAGCACTTGCTTCTTGTTGGTATACTTTTTTGCCTTGTAAGGTATACACTTCAAAATCGAAATTTTCATTGGCTTGAAGGTTTAATTCTCCATTTGTTGGGTTTGGATACATTTTGAAGTTGTAAACCCCGAAATCTTCAACAGAAAGATTTATATAATTTTTATACGTTTTAGACTCTTCTGAACCAAAATCACCACCAGATGCTATTATATCTCCATCAGAAGTTTTTAAACTATAAGAACCTGTTCCCCATGCACAACATATACCATCTCCAAAGGCATCAAATATAGCAAAGGTGTAACAATCTTCTACATCTAGATTTAAAGATTCTTGTATTAACTGGCCTTGTTGATTATTGTAAGGACCGCCCGAGTGAACTACTGATCCAGAAGAATCTGTTATTTCCCAGGTAGTTTCATCAGGATAGTTATCTAATAAAATATCTAATTCTACTAAAGTAGTTTCAAATTCTTCAGCAGCACCTAAAGCTGGCATATCTGATGATAAATCAGAAGCAGTAACTGTATTACCATTCACCGAAGAAATTTCAAAAGTAAAATCTTGACTAGCATCTAGTACTGGATCAATACTTACACTAGTACGACCAAATTTCGAGATAGAAACAGTCTCTGTGAATGTTTGTACATTCCCTCCATTATTTACATCTATTTGAACAGAAGTCATTGTATTATTACCGAAATTGGTTAATTCAATATCCATATCTGTAGCTACGCTATCTTCACATAAAATAGCATCGTTAACATTAATACCTGCAAGTTCGTCAACACCAGTTAATGGTCCGCAGTTAGCATTAATGTTTGAGTCCCAAGCTGTAGATGTCAACTGGCCAGTTTCTGTAACAAATCCATCTGGACAAATTCGGTAAACAGTTGGGTAATAGGAAATTTGATATTGATTTGCAATCGCGGCATTATCTATTATCGGAAAAGGTGTGGTTGTAACCCAATCGCCAATTGTATTTGATCCGTTCCCATACAAATCTGCTGTGGTTGTAGCTGCATCTCCTTCTATATATAAAACAACGACCTCGTCTGATGCGTCTTCACCATAAGCATAATGAATATCTGATAATGCACCAGTTTGTTTGTAATTCCAACAAGGACCACACCAAGTAGCAGAGATATTTAAAATAACGGTTTTACCATCGTCTAAATAATCCTGTAAAGTATGCGAATTTCCATCTAAATCAGTTGCTGTAAAATTGGGTGCAACAGAACCATCAGCAATTTGTGTGAAGCCTTTTAAACAAAAGAATGAAAGACATAAAATAAGTAACTTTAGTTTCATAAGTATAAGTTTTTATTAATTTTTTATGTTCAAATGTATAATTTAATTATTAAAATTTACTTAATTTGTAAAATAAATTTAATATTAATTAACACAAAAAACAATCTACAACATGCGTTTAATACTTTTTTTCTTTCTCATTGTCAGCACTCAAGCATTTTCTCAAGAAAAAATGCCAAATATTAGTATTAAAGATTTAAAAAATAAACCTGTAAATATTGTTAACGATTTTAATGAAAAAGACAAAGTTTATATTTTTTCATTTTGGGCCACTTGGTGTGCACCTTGCATAAGTGAATTAGAAGCAATTAACGAACATTATGAAGTTTGGTCTAAAGAATTAAATATGGAATTAATTGCAGTCTCTACTGATGATTCGCGCACACAAAGAAGAGTACGTCCATTATTAAACGGTAAAGCCTGGCCTTATCGTGTTTTACTAGATGGAAACCAAGAACTAAAACGTGCCCTTTCTATTGTAAATATTCCATATTCTATTGTGGTGAAAAACAACAAAATTGAACATATATTCAATGGCTATACACAAGGAGCAGAACAAGAATTGTATAAAGTAATTAAAGAACTACAATAAATGAAATTAATTTTTCAAAGCTCCACTATTCTATTCGTTTTAATTTCTATTTCTCTCCCTTCTTTTAGTCAATCTTCTACTACAACTCAAGAAGAAGATGAGTACTATGGGCGATTTTATGGAGGAATTGAATCGAACATGCAATACTACGTAAAAGATAAAGGCCTAGAAAGTGCTATTTTACCCGATGATCCTTTTCGATCTAACTCTTATGTCTATGCCAATTATAATTATAAACGTTGGACAGCTGGAATTCAAGTCGAAGCTTACGAACAGAATGCGTTATTAAATTACAACCCTCAATTTGAAGGCACTAATCTAGGAATTTATTACTTAAATTATAAAGATGAAAAATGGGATGTAACTTTAGGGCATTTTTACGAGCAATTTGGAAATGGAATGATTTTTAGAGCTTGGGAAGACCGTGCATTAGGTATAAATTCTGCAGTTCGAGGAGCCCGAGTAAAATTTAGTCCCAACTACAATATAGATTTTACAGCATTTTACGGCAGACAGCGTTCTGGGTTTGATGTTACTTCGGGTGATTTATTTGGCTTTGATGCTAATTTCTTCTTAGCAGAATACCTTAATTTATACGAGAAAAATCAAGATTTAAGTTTGGGCTTTAGTTACTTAGGAAGATACGAATCTTTAGAAAAATACCCGCAATTACAAGACCCAAGTTACGAAGATTTAACCAATTCCTTCTCATTTAGAGCTGATTATTTAATTGGCGCTTTTTATGCCAATGCTGAAGTAAATTACAAATCGAAAGACGGAATTTTAAATATCCAAAACCAACTATCCGATGATTTTGCACGTGCAGGAAATGCAGTAACCCTTAATTTTGGATATTCTGAAACTGGATTGGGACTTGATGTAAGTTTACGTAGAGTTGAAAACATGGGGTTTTTCTCTCAGCGTGAACCTTCAGTATTTACTGATTTTCAGGGAGAACTTTCTACTAGCTTCGACTACTTAGATACCTTTATAAATTTCGTACCTGCTTTAACAAAACAGCATCATTCTTTATTAGCCAATATATATGTGTTTCAAGCACAACAAAATACGCTTTTTGAAGACACACAAGTAATGCGATCGGGTGAAACAGGCGGCCAAATCGACTTTTTTTACAAGTTTAAAGAAAATAGCTTTTTAGGTGGAAAATATGGAACACATGTGTATTTGAATTTTGCTACTTGGTACAATCTTCCTGGTGTGTATACCTTTAATCCACCAAATTATGAAGTCGACTTTTTTGGTAGAGGAAATAAATATTTTTCTGATTATAGCATAGAAATTAAAAAGAAATTAGATGATACTTGGCATTTAGGCTTCAACTATATCAATCAATATTACGATCAACGTTTGTTAGGCGGAGGTGATTTAGTACGAGCTGATATTTTTACAACTGAAGCCACATATAATCTCACTACAAAACAATCCATACGAATTGAACTTGAAAAAATGTGGGCTGTCGGCGATCGTGAAGATTGGATTGGTGGAACAATTGAGTATAACTTTAACGAAAATCTATCGGTTTACGTTTGGGATATTTGGAACTATGGAAGCAAAAAAGAAAGTGAGCAAGTACACTATATTAATGTAGGTGGCGCTTACCGAATTGGAGCTTATCGTGTAGCTTTAAATTACGGTCGACAACGTGGCGGATTAGTTTGTGTTGGCGGTGTGTGTAGATTTGTACCTGAAAGTTCAGGCTTAACTGTAAACTTCAATACTTCATTTTAAACGAATAAATCAACTTAAGATAATACTGCTGATTTTAAATTAATTATCGCATTAAATATCTATTCATTCACATATAGTAAAACTCATCAATCTTCATCTAAAAACTCAAAATCAACATAAAAATGAAATATATCAATTTTTAAATTCTCCAAATCTTTCATTCGTAAATCAGTTTTAATCCAATTGTTAGTTAAATGCAATCGGTAAGCTTGTTCGTCTCCAACAAAACCAATATCAATAGGCATTTCAAAATTTTTGGCATGTACTCGCCAACGAGCATCGACTCTTTTTTTGTTTTTTCGGAATTCTAACACAGGAATGTCCTTATAATTTAAATATTGATCGAAAAAAGATGAATAATCTTCGCCTAATTTCTCGCTGAAATAAGCAACAACTTCTTTACTATCGGTAACTCTATGCTTAAAATCAGCTACAAAAGAACCAAGTGTTTTCCACCACAAATCATCATCATTTACAATACTTCTAAGCGTACCTAACATATTAGCTCCTTTGTAATAAATATCACTCGGACCCGAATGATTTACTCCATAATCCCCAATTAATGGGCGCTCGTTTTTTATGTTTTTCCGAATTCCATATAAATAAGAAAGCGCTTCATCTTTACCTTGGGTACATTCTACAAAAATTGATTCTGCATAAGTAGTAAAACCTTCATGAATCCACAAATCAGCAATATCGGCTACCGAAATACTATTGCCAAACCACTCGTGTGCACTTTCGTGAATTAAGATAAAATCCCATGTTAACCCATAACTCGTTCCAGACAAATCGGTTCCTAAGTATCCATTCATAAATTGGTTACCGTATGCAACTGCACTTTGGTGTTCCATGCCTAAATAAGGCGTTTCAACTAATTTAAAACCGTCTTCAACAAAAGGATATTGACCTAATTTTTCATAGAAACATTCCATCATGGGTTGTACTTGTGCAAATTGTTTCTTGGCTTTTTCTAAGTTGTATGGCAAAACATAAAAATCTAAATCTAAATCGCGAAACTGATTTTTAAAATTCACATAATCACCAACATTTAAAGTAATGTTGTAATTATTTATAGGCTGTGTAACTCGCCAATGCCATTGCGTGTACCCATCTTCTTGTGGGGTTTCGGCAATTAATCTACCATTAGAAACATTCATTAAAGCATCAGGAACGCTTACTTTTATATCTGCACCTTCATCGGGTTCGTCGCTTAAATGGTCTTTATTCGGAAACCACAAACTTGCGCCATCACCTTGTACAGCTACTCCAATCCAAGGATTTCCATTTTGATCTTTTTTGAAAACAAAACCTCCATCCCATGGCGCATTATTTGCAACTTTAGGACGACCGCTATAATAAACACTAATTTTATATTGTGTTTCAGTTGGAAGCGGTTCATCAAAAGTGATAAAAAAAGCATCAAATTTTCGTTCGTAGGTGAGTTTTCGATTTCCGAAAATAATCGAATCGATTTGCATATTTTGGTATAAATCCAATTGCATTTTAGCCAACTCATTTAAAGTTTCAAAACGAATGGTATTTTTACCACTGATGAAGCGTTCAGTTGGATTCAATTGAATATCTAAATCATAATGCAACACATTATAACTTGTACGTTCAGGGCGCAAACTTCCGCGTAAACTGTCTTTTTCGGTAAACGAAGCTGTTTTTTTTAACAACTGTGCTTCAATAGAAAAAATAGAAAATAAAGTGAACAATAAAACTAAAAACTTAGACATGGGTCTTTTTTGATAAATATAATTTGATAAATATAAGCAAAGCTGAGCTATTTCTTAATTGAAGCTTGTTTTTTTAAATTTGGAATTTATAATTCGGCATTGTAATAATTACTGATATAATATAAATTCAATAATCTGAAATATTTTGATGAAGTTAAATTGGCGCAATTTATACATATATAATAATTACAAAAAATAAGACCAAAAAAATAAAAGTGCATAGCTTTTTAAAAGACATAAGGCCTTATTCTTTATTGAATGATAAAACTTCTCAATAATTAAAAAAGCTGTTCCAATCTAATGAAACAGCTTTAATTAACCCGCTAAATGAATATGCTCTTGAAGCGATGCTATGGCATGCTCCGCTATTAATTGGTGAAAATGCTTATTTTCATGGTTTACTTGTACAGCTTCTAGCGCTTTAAAATAACTTGCCTTTTTTTCAGGATCACCCTTTAAATTGACTAAGGTGTACCCGTTTTGAAGCAAAATTAAATTCATGACTAGCCGTGAAGTTCTACCATTACCATCGATGAACGGATGGATGGAAACTAAACGCTCATGCATTTCAGCAGCGAGAATTATGGGATGCAAGACTTTTCTTTGCATTTCATAAAACAAAAAATAATCTTCCATTAGTTTATCGATCATGTAAGGCTCTGGTGGTAAATGCGCACTACCAGAAATCCGTACAGGAACCGAACGATAAACACCAGTATTTTTTCTATCGATTCCTTTTAAAACTAATTGGTGAATTTGCTTCAAATAAAAAGCATTAAAGTGGATTTTATTTTTCACAAAATCCAGTATTAAATCGATAGCTTCCTTGTGATTAATAAGCTCTAAATGTTCGCGCATACTCTTACCACCTATGGTAATTCCATCGTTAATTACCAAATGTGTTTCACTCAGTGTTAATGTATTTCCTTCTATACGATTACTCTCGTAAGTGTAAGCGGTATGAAAAAATTCCTGCATTTTTTGCACTTGTACACCATCTAAAGGTTTTTTACTTTGCCATTTTTTATGATGTTGTTCGGCTTCATTTAATAACTTAGTTACTGGTTGGCTTAGCTTAATAACTTTAAACTTATCCTTACCTGTTAAATACGTTATGCGTTCTTCTGCAACTGCAATTACTTCTTCAGCTATGCCAGGATAAGGACTTAACAATTCAAAAACTTGATTACTTAAAAATTCTTTGAGTAACAAATAGTAATCTAAGCTTAATACTTCACTAATTTTTTTTAATTGAGTTAATGTAGGTTGTCGTTTACCAGAAATAATTCTACTAATTAAACTTGAATCCACACCAACAAGCTGCGCTAAGTCGCAAATTTTTAATTTTAATGCCTGTCGTTTTGTATTTATTAGATTCATTAGTGACACAATTATTCATGACAAATTTAGTCATTTTTTTATTTTTTACAATCAAATTTTTATAATTTCTAATAAATTTCAGCAATACATCTGTAAATCTGACTATCGTCATTTTTCGATTTTAACTTCGCCTTTACATTTGTGAGAAATTTAAACCATGAGTGTAATTTACGGACTTCTAGCCATTAGCATTTTTGTAGCACTTGTATTTCTGGTTGTATTTATACTTTCTGTTAAAAAAGGACAATACGATGACAGTTATACACCTTCTGTGCGTATGCTATTCGACGATGAGTTGGTAAAAAAGGACTCTAAAAAATCATCTACCCAAAAACAAAAACAAGATTAATTATGGATGTACAGCAGTTTTATTACGATAACAAAATCGTAAAAAAATTCTTATATGCCACCATATTTTGGGGCATTATAGGAATGACCGTTGGGCTTTTGCTCGCTTTTATGTTTATTTTCCCACAACTCACCGACGGAATTTCTTGGTTGAGTTTTGGTCGGTTAAGGCCTTTGCATACCAACGCAGTAATTTTTGCTTTTGTAGGTAATGCTATTTTTGCTGGAGTGTATTATTCTTCGCAACGTTTACTTAAAGCTAGAATGTTTAGCGATGCATTAAGCAATATTAACTTTTGGGGTTGGCAGTTAATTATTGTTGCTGCTGCCGTTACACTTCCTTTAGGCTTTACAAGCTCTAAAGAGTATGCTGAGCTAGAGTGGCCAATCGATATTGCCATTGCAATTATTTGGGTGGCTTTTGGCTGGAACTTAATCGGTACCATTTTAAAACGAAGACAACGCCATTTATATGTTGCTATTTGGTTTTATTTAGCCACATTTGTTACGGTTGCAGTACTTCATATTTTTAATTCTTTAGCACTCCCGGTTTCTGCTTTAAAATCCTATTCTGCTTATGCTGGTGTACAAGATGCTTTAGTCCAATGGTGGTACGGACACAATGCAGTAGCCTTTTTCTTAACCACTCCGTTTTTGGGTTTAATGTATTACTTTGTTCCTAAAGCAGCCAACCGCCCTGTATATTCTTACAAATTATCTATTATTCACTTTTGGTCACTTATTTTCATATACATCTGGGCTGGGCCTCACCACTTATTGTATTCAGCTTTACCCGATTGGGCTCAGAATTTAGGAGTAACTTTTTCGGTTATGCTTATTATGCCATCTTGGGGTGGTATGATCAACGGATTATTAACTCTTCGTGGTGCATGGGATAAAGTAAGAACCAATCCTGTGCTTAAATTTATGGTAGTAGCTATTACAGGTTACGGTATGGCTACTTTTGAAGGCCCAATGCTTTCCCTTAAAAATGTAAATGCTATCGCCCATTTTACCGACTGGATTATTGCTCACGTTCATGTGGGTGCTTTGGCGTGGAATGGTTTTTTAACTTTTGGTATGATTTACTTTTTAATACCAAAATTATTTAAAACCAAATTACATTCCGTTGGTCTTGCTAATGCACATTTTTGGGTTGGAACTTTAGGTATTGTTTTATATTCTTTACCTTTATATGTGGCTGGTTTTGTACAAGCCCTAATGTGGAAAGACTTTAACCCAGACGGAACTTTGGTGTATGGTAACTTTTTAGAAACCGTATCTGAAATTATGCCTATGTACTGGATGCGTGCCATTGGTGGAACATTGTACATTTCAGGAATGTTCCTTTTACTCTATAATGTAGTTATGACCATTCGTTCAGGTTCTCCTGTAAGCGATGAGTTAGCTGAAGCTGCTCCATTACAACGTGTTAAAAGCGGTAGAATTACTGGTGAAGCATTTCACTCTTGGTTGGAAAGAAAACCTATTCAATTAACCATTTTAGCAACCATCGCGATTTTAATTGGTGGAATTGTGCAAATCGTACCTACCTTGTTAGTAAAATCGAATGTTCCTACTATAACCAGTGTAACCCCTTATACTCCACTCGAACTTGAAGGAAGGGATATTTATATTCGTGAAGGTTGTGTAGGTTGTCACTCACAAATGGTGCGTCCATTCCGATCTGAAGTCGAGCGTTATGGCGAATATGCTAAAGGTGGAGAGTATGTATACGACAGGCCATTCCTTTGGGGAAGCAAGCGTACAGGGCCAGATTTACTCCGCGTAGGTGGAAAATATTCAGATAATTGGCACTTTAACCATATGTACGACCCACAAAGCACAAGCTCAGGTTCTATTATGCCAGCTTATCAGTGGCTAATTGAAAATGAACTCGATAAATCTTCAACAGAAGCTAAGTTAAAAACTATGGTTAGTCTAGGTGTTCCCTATACCGACAAAGAAATTGCTAATGTACAGCAAAGTATGCTAGAACAAGGAATAGAAATTGAGCAAAACCTGTACAATGATCCCGATTTTGTAAAATCTTATGAAGCTTCAAAAAAATATGCTGAAGAAAATGGATTGGACTTCGTTGAAATGAGAAATAGAGAAATTACAGCAGTAATTGCTTACCTACAACGCCTAGGAACCGACATTAAAATTGTGCAACCTGAAGAAACATCAGCTTCTGCTAAATAAACTTTTGAAATCATGAAATTCGCAAAACAATATTTAGAAACTATTGAAGGTGTAGAGCTCTACCCTATCATATCACTCTTAATTTTCTTTAGCTTTTTTGTAGTTCTTTTTTGGTGGGTTTTTACCGCTAAAAAAGACTACATACAGCAGGTAAGTCAAATGCCTTTAAACGAAGATAAAAACGATAATGAAAATCAAAATCGGTACACATCATGAAAACACAATCCTATTTTAGAATAATCGTATTATTAGGCTTAGCTTGGCTAGGTACCGAATATTTAATGGAAACTGAACCTGGGCAATGGGCTATAATAGAATTTCCTTTTGCTGGAATATTTCTAGGCATTGTGTTTTTATTTGCCTTAGCTATTGAAGCTTCTGTAGCTTCATTAAAAAATATTCTTTATATGAGCCTTTCTGAAGAAGCTCAAAAAAAGTATGACGAAGCCGAAGAAGCCAGAAAAAGTGAAATTCCTGCTAAAATTGAAGCTTTTCTACAAAGCATGACAAAATCTAAAGAAGTAGAAGAAGAGCATGAAATTATCTTAGATCACGACTACGATGGCATAAAAGAACTTGACAACAAACTTCCACCTTGGTGGTTATATGGATTCTATGCAACTATTGTATTTGCTATTATCTATTTAATTCGTTTTCACGTTGTAGGAGATTATACGCAAGCAGAAGAATATATTGCCGAAGTTAAACAAGCCGAGAAAGATATTGAAACTTACTTAGCTACAGCAGAGAATATTATCGATTACAAAACAGTAGTTGTTTTAGAAGATGAAAATGATCTCAGCGCTGGACAAAAAATTTATGGTACCAATTGTGTTGCTTGTCATAGAGCTGATGGTGGTGGTGGAATTGGACCTAACCTAACCGATGAACATTGGATTTTGGGCGGTGGAGTTAAAAATGTATTCAAAACCATTAGTGAAGGTGGTAGACCAGGCAAAGGAATGGTTTCTTGGAAAGCAGACCTAAGTGCAAAAGAAATGCAACAAGTAGCATCTTATGTACTTACTTTACAAGAAAACAACCCAGCAGATGGCAAAGCTCCAGAAGGGGAGATTTGGGAACCTACTGAAGAATAAATAGAACTAAAAATTGAAATTATACAAATCGGCTAGGCAGAGCAAAAAATAAGCTAAGCCATAGCCGTTTTCAATACCAAAACAAAATGGATAATCAAGAAAACTTTAGAGATAGCATTGGTACCTTAGACGACCAAGGCAAACGCGCTTGGGTTTATCCTAAAAAACCGTCTGGAATTTTATACAAATACAGAAAATGGGTAAGCTATGGCCTACTGGTTTTTTTGTTTGCTTCTCCGTTTACTAAAGTAAATGGCAACCAATTTTTAATGTTCAACGTGTTAGAACGTAAATTCAACATTTTTGGATTTCCATTTTGGCCGCAAGATTTTTACTTGTTTGTTATTTCTATGATTACCCTTATCGTTTTATTAGCACTGTTTACAGTAGCGTTTGGTAGGATTTTTTGTGGCTGGATTTGCCCACAAACCATATTTATGGAAATGGTTTTTAGGCGAATCGAGTTTGCTATTGAAGGTGATCGAAACAAACAAATGAAACTCGACCGCATGCCATGGAACAAAGAAAAAATCATTAAAAAAGGGAGTAAATGGACAATTTTTGCGTTTATTTCATTTTTAATAGCTAACATCTTTTTAGCATATTTAGTGGGTAGCGATAGGTTATTACAATATGTTACTGAAGGCCCAAGTGCTAACCTCGGCACCTTTATTCCTCTGTTAATTTTTACAGTAGTTTTCTATTTTGTATTTGCTTGGTTTAGAGAACAAGTCTGCATTATTGCTTGTCCTTACGGAAGATTGCAAGGCGTTTTACTCGACGAAAAATCAATTGTAGTAGCTTACGACCATAAGCGCGGCGAAGCCGAAAAAGGAAGAAAAAAGTTCAGAAAAAATGAAGACCGAGCTGCACTTGGTTATGGAGACTGCATTGATTGTAAACAATGTGTGCACGTTTGTCCTACGGGAATTGATATCCGAAACGGAACCCAACTAGAATGTGTAAATTGTACAGCCTGCATCGACGAATGCGATGATATCATGGAAAAGGTAAATCTCCCAAAAGGTTTAATTCGTTTTGCCTCCGAAGAAAATATTGAAAAGAAAGCTAAGTTTAAATTTACAACAAGAATGAAAGCTTACACCGGTGTGCTTTCTATCTTAGTTGGAATTTTAATTGGATTATTATTCATTAGAAGTGATGTTGAAGCTAGAGTTCTTAGACTCCCTGGAAACTTGTATGAAACTACAAAAAGTGGTGAACTTAGAAATGTTTACACTTACAAATTAGTTAACAAAACCACCTTTGAAAAAGACTCGGTACATTTTAAATTGATGTCTCATAAGGGTGAAATTACTAGAGTTGGAGATGAGTATACCACAGTACCTCCAAAAGATTTAGACAAAGGAAGTTTGTTTATCAATATTCACCCCATGGAATTAGATGGACATAAAAACAAAGTGAAAATCGGAATTTATAGCAAAGGTGAACTAATTGAAACCACCACAGCAAATTTTATGGGCCCCAAAACGTTTTAATAAAGCAATTATTTAAATAAACACAAATCTAAAAAACTCTGCAAGCGTTTATAACGCTTGCAGAGTTTTGATTTATCTAAAAAATTATGTACTACTTTTTAATCAACTTCTTCGTCAAACTTTCTGTTTCAGTTTGCACTTTTACCAAATACATGCCTTTAGCTAAATTGCTTAGATCAATGGTTTGATCTTCAAGGAAATCTACTTTTAATACTTGCTTACCGTTAAGGTTATATATGATAATTTGCTCAATCTTTGCTTGATCACTAGCTATATGCAATTGGTTAGAAACAGGATTAGGATAAATTAAAAAATTAGTTTTATCGAAATCTTCATTGCTTAAGGTGCTTGTCCAAAAAGTGGCAACTTCTCCGTTAGTATTGGTAATGTCTAAGTAGATTAAATCACCTTCATACCTAAAATTATAATTGAAAGGACCGAAGGCTTGCGATATCACTTCACTATCAAAAGTTACAACTTCTGAACCTTGTATGAAAACTTGGTTGTAATAATCACCGATATCTGAACTATCAGAATTTAACGTACAACCTAGAATTTCATTATAAAAAGACTGCTCGTTTTCCAAAAAAACAACATGGCTTTCGCAGTCAGGTAAGAAATAATAAAAGAAAGCTATGCCGCCACTACTAAACTGGTCTGAAAAGTTTAATTGATCATATTCTCCGAATGCATTTAAATCTGCTATGATAGTTTCATCTTCGGTGACAATTTTTTCAATAGTCCAAGTATGATCAAGTATAGGAGTAACTTGTGCAGTTGTGTTTATGAAAAAAAGAAGTAATAACGTTTTTATAATTATTTTCATGATAAATATTTTTAATTAATAATTAATTGTTTTACATCCAACATATTTCCATTGGCAATAAGATTGACTATATAGGTACCTGTTGGTAATTGGTTTGTAGGTATGCTTATGCTATTGTTTTCTGCTTCTAAAATATAATAGTAATGTAATACAGGGTTAGAGTTTTGTGCAAATAGATTTGTTGTACTCATTATACAACATATTAGCACGACTATAGCGAAAGACAGTCTGTTAATTGTGCTGTTATGCGGTGTTGCGGTGTTGCGGTGTTGCGGTGTTGCGGTGTTGCGGTGTTGCTGTTTTTCATAATAATAAATTTAAAATTACATAATTTTTATATATTAAGCAAATCTTAAATGTAAACCTAGTTAAGTGACGCCAATTATTGAATAAATTTCAAATTATACTTAATATTATTTAGTTTTTAATAAAACGATATTATAAACTAAATAATTGAATTTTACGATTGTGTGTGAAAATTTTCCTACAGTAAAGATATTTATAAACCCTACAAGCATTTATAACGCTTGCAGGGTTTTGATTACTATCTATCCCTAACTAATATATAAGATGAGTGAGTTTTAAACTTTGCAAAGTAAAGCGGAAAGCCTAATTTTTGTTTGATCTGAAATTTACTTATTCGATTACTTCAGTTTCTAAGTTATCTAAATACTGAATTAAGAAAAGAGCATCATTATAATAACCTTCTTCAAAATCAAATTTGTGATAATTGAATTTACTTTCAAAATAAGATGTAGGAGCTGGTAAATCAGTCGTTTCATTAAATTTTTGTTCAGCATAAGCCATTCGTAAAATCACATCGTAGGCTAAATCAAATCCACGAACAACAAACCGATTGGGATAATAACCATGTTTGTTTTTGTAAGCTTCAGAAAAACTTTCAGGAGCTGGTCGTATCAATTCCTTTGATGCTCCTACAAAGGTAAAATGTAAAGAGCTTAAGTAGGCATTCGAAATTTCATCTTCATAAAAGCTACTTCTGTTCGAAGTAAATAAACGTATTTGGTAATCGTCTTTTTGTAAAGCAATTAAATAAGCTATGGCACTTTCAATTTTGCCATAATCTGTAGTTTCTAATAAAAACCAATTGGTTTTATCTTTTTTCAGCAATGGTTTTATATCGCTTTTTTGCAGGTATTCTCTCTCTTCCAGTTCAACAAATTGAATTGTATGAAAGGTATATTTCAGTTTATTACGCATGTCTAAACCCGTAGAATCTGTAAGCGAAATTAAATTAATGCTATCGTTTATATTTTTATTTAAGTAGGTAATTAATACCTCTTGTTTTACATCAGAACTTGGTATGGTTTTAACCAGATTTTTATGGTAATATTCTGGATTTATTAAAGGGGAAAACAACAGGTTTTCTGTTTGTTCAATTTCATTTAAAACCAACTTAATTTGGTCTTCTAAAAATGGCCCCATAAACACATCTTGTTCAGAAAATGCTTTGTCTTGAAATATAGATTGTATTGCATTAGGATTGCGTTGCTCCGTATCAAAAAACTGAAGTTCTACAGGTATATTTCTAGTTTTGGCAGAGTCTACTGCCATTTCAACTCCAGTATAAAAATCTACAGCTATACGGGTTAATTGACTTCTTTTCAATAAAAGCTCTTGATCGATACTGTCATTTTCAAAAGCAACTAAATTAAAAGGCATCAATAAATTTAACTTTATTGCTTCGATTAAGTTTTCTTCTTCAATAAAATTTTCAAGATTTACGGATGTTTCTCCAGGCAAGACTAAACTTTTTCGTTTAGTAGGTAATTTTAAAACCATGCCTTCCGAAAGCCCTCCATATCGCAAAGCCGGATTTAAGGCTTCTAAACGTTCTCTACTAAATTCGTTGTTTTTTAAAATAGAACCTATCGATTCTCTTTTAGGTACTACATAATATTTTATTTCTTCTTTACGAATATCGGGTTGCTTTACTTTTTCTTTTTTTTCATTTTTCAAAGAACGGTCTATAGTTACAAATTGCCCAGCTTGTAAAGTTTCTAAATCGGGATTTAAACTGTCTAAATCAGCTATTGTAATACCATATTGTTTAGCAATGCTAAACTTGGTTTCTTTTGGTAAAACCAAGTGTTTCAATTTAGAAAAGGATGAATTGGTAACACTTTGGTTAAAATTATTGCTTAAATGCTCTTCGTCTTCTTTAGACAATTTAGTAACTGGTATACGGAGTTGGTCGTTCATGTCCAATTCCCTTTCATATAAAAAAGGATTGTATTTTTTCACCTCATCAATAGAAATTTCAAAGGAACGAGAAATACTATAAAGCGTTTCTTTTGGGCTTACATCATATAAAGTAAAGTCTACTTTTTTAGCACCTTCAGGTACTTTTTTTACAGGAATAATTAATTTAGGTACTCTTAACGATGCTCCTTTTTGCGCGTCGGGATTTAAATCTAATATAGCTTGTTCACTAACTTGATATTGCTGTGCAATGCTTGCTATTGTTTCACCTTTTTGTACTGAGTGAGCTACATATTCTTGAGCAGTATGCGTTTGTACAAAAGCTAAAAAAAATAAGCCTATTAAAAAATGCTTTGTTTTTATTCCCATTCAATTGTAGCTGGTGGTTTAGAGCTAATATCGTAAACTACACGATTTACGCCTTTAACCTGATTAATTATTTTATTAGAAGTTTCTTGCAAAAACGCATAAGGCAAATCTACCCAATCTGCCGTCATTCCATCGGTAGATTCTACAGCACGTAAAGCTACCACTTTTTCGTAAGTACGTTCGTCTCCCATTACTCCAACCGAAGATACGGGCAGCAACATCGCTCCGGCTTGCCAAACTTTATCATACATATTCCACTTGCGTAAACCATCGATAAAAATAGCATCTACATCTTGCAAAATACGAACTTTTTCTGCTGTAATATCGCCTAAAATACGAATACCTAAACCTGGACCTGGAAAAGGATGACGACCTAACAACTTGTTAGAAATTCCCAATTCTGCTCCTACTCTACGCACTTCATCTTTAAATAACATTCGTAAAGGCTCAACCACTTTTAATTTCATAAAGTCGGGTAAACCGCCTACATTGTGATGCGATTTAATGGTTACCGATGGTCCATTTACCGAAACCGATTCAATTACATCGGGATAAATGGTGCCTTGTGCTAAGAAACTTACATCTTTAATTTGATGCGCTTCATCATCAAAAACTTCAATAAAAGTATTGCCTATTTTTTTACGTTTGGTTTCTGGATCACTAATTCCAGCTAAAGCATCTAAAAAACGGGAAGAAGCATCTACTCCTTTTACGTTTAAACCCATGCCTTTGTATTGTTCTAAAACTGAACTAAATTCATTTTTTCGCAACAAACCGTTGTTTACAAAAATGCAGTACAAATTTTTACCGATGGCTTGGTGAAGTAACACAGCGGCAACGCTAGAATCTACTCCGCCACTTAAACCTAGTACTACTTTTTGATTACCAATTTTCTCTTTAAGTTCGGCTACGGTTAAATCTACAAAACGTGCTGGTGTCCATGATTGGGGAACTCCAGCAATGTGTACTAGAAAGTTTTTTAAAATTTGCGCTCCGTCTTTGGTATGATACACTTCGGGATGAAATTGTAAGCCATAGGTTTCTTCGCCATCAATTCGGTAAGCTGCATTTAAAACATCTTCGGTACTAGCTAAACGAACTGCTTGATTGGGTAGTGATTTTATACTATCACTATGCGACATCCAAACTTGAGAACCTTCATTTACATTTTTAAACAACGCTTCTTCTGCTTTAATGATGTTCAATTTTGCTCTACCAAACTCCCGTGTGTTCGATGGGGCAACTTCACCACCAAAATTATGGGCAATGTATTGGGCTCCATAACAAACTGCTAATAACGGAAGTTTTCCTTTAATTTTACTTAAATCTGGCTTAGGTGCGTCTTCAGCACGTACTGAAAATGGACTACCCGATAAAATTACCGCTTTAAATTCGTTTAAATTTTCTGGTATTTTGTGAAAAGGGTGAATTTCACAATATATGTTGAGCTCTCTAACGCGCCTTGCAATAAGTTGTGTATATTGAGAACCAAAATCGAGAATAAGAAGGTTTTTTTGCATGCACAAAAGTAAAAATTTACGCTAAAATTAAGCATTTTAATCGCCTATTTTTAGACATTTGAATTAAAAAATGTTAAACGAAATTTTAGAAACTGCCAAACAAGAAATTAAATTTGGTTATTTAAAGAAGAAACATCCCTTTCGTTACCCTAGTTTAGCTAGTTTAGGCAACACTTACCCAAACCAAAGAACCGTAGTTTTAAGAGACACTACAACTGATTTTGAACTCCTTTTTTTTACAGATAAACGAAGTGATAAAATAGAAGATTTTTCGAAAAACCCTATGGCTAGTGTTTTGTTTTATCATCCCAAAAAACTTTTACAGATTAAAGTTATGGGGAAAATAAAAATAGTGACTTCTGGTAAAGTTTATGAAGATTATTGGAGTAAAATTCAAAGGGAATCTAAAAAAGATTTCATTACTGAAAACCCACCAGGCACCGAAATTGCAAACCCAGATGAAGTTGAATACAAAAACAATGAGCATCATTTTTGTTTGTTAAAGCTCGTACCAACTGAAATTGAATATTTGCAATTAAAGCGACCAAACCATATTCGTGCTATATTTAAGGAAGAAAATAACTGGGAAGGTAAATTTTTAAATCCATAAAAAAAGCTGTTCCAAAATTGGAACAGCTTTGTAAAATAGGTATTGATTTAATTTCACTTAGAAATTTGAACCAATATCGCCTTGAGCAACTATGGTTTCAAGTTTATCTGCACTTAAATGTACATTTACATAACCATCTACAGCTAAGATATCTTCATAAGTATATGAATTTTCTCCATCGCTTTGCCCCATTCTTGTATCAGACATGCTCATTCCTGTATCGCCATCACTTGAGCAATTCACAAATAAAATGGCCAATACCATTAAGAAAGAAAATTTAATTGATTTCATAGTGTTTAATTTTTATTCACAATAGTTATGTAAGAAAACATAATGTTGGTTCACTTTAACAAAACGATAAAGTGATTAATTAACTATATTTAAAAGAAAAAGGTGATTTAGATGAATATTTAAGGGATTCTTAAATATTTATGGGTTTGTAATGATATTTTCCACTTCGGATTTTGCATTACATAGTCAACAATTATAGGAATCATTTTTTCACGCATACTCCATTCGGGTTGCAGGTAAAGCAAACAATCGTTATTTACTTGAGTAGCCTGTTCTTCAGCAAATTGCAAATCGTGTTTATTAAAAACAATTACTTTTAGCTCATGTGCTTTTTGATAAGCTTCTTTTGTAGGTAATTTATTTTTTTTAGGCGAAAGACAAACCCAATCCCAAATTCCTGTAAAAGGGTAAGCTCCCGAAGTTTCTATATGGATATTTACGTCTTTTTGTTTGAGCATTTGAGTAAGCAAAGTCATATCCCAAGTAAGTGGTTCGCCTCCAGTAACTACAACAGTATCGCTGTATTTCACTACATCATCTACAATTTTTTCGGTAACTGTTGGTGGGTGTTTTTCTGCGTTCCAGCTCTCTTTTACATCGCACCAATGGCAACCTACATCGCAACCGCCTATTCTAACAAAATAAGCCGATGTTCCTGTATGGTGACCTTCACCTTGTATTGTGTAAAACGCTTCCATTAAAGGAAGCATTTTCCCTTCATGAACAAGCGTTTCAATTTTTTCTTTTTTCATAGCGGGCAAAGATACTACTTCAATTCTGTTTATAAAAGCTATAAGATTTAAGTAAAAGTATAATTGTTTAGCCCTAGCAATTCTTATTTTTGTAACTTAAAATTTAATTATGAAGAAAATATTTACAGTCATTTTAGTGCTTATTGGTTTAGTATCTTGTACCAATGCTGAAAAAAATAAATTCTTATTAGCTAAAAACCAAGTCGGATTGGTAAATGCTAATACACCCGTTTACGAGCTAGAGCATTTATTTAAAAACGATTCTGTTGTTCGAATGGATTTAGAAGACCGTTTTAGAACCAAAATTCAAGATGTTGAAGTTTACAACAAAGAAGGTGAGAAACTTTTGGTTTTAGAACCTAGAAAAGCAGATGATTCTACCAGTACTTTTAAACAAATACAAGTAGCTAGTCCTTTGTTTGTTACAGAAAAAGGTTTTGGAACAAATTCTACTTTTAAAGATATTTATCAAAATTACGAAATCGGAAAAATACAAAATACATTTATGTCTGTAATTGTTACTATTAAAGATATTGATGCATTTGTAACTATTAACAAAAAACAACTTCCAGAGAATTTACGGACTGGTTCGGATATTGAAATTAAAGCTAGCCAAATTCCAGATGATGCTAAAATTCAACATTTATGGATGAACTTTAGTTTAGATGAAGAAAAGTAAATTATTTATTTTTGGCTTATTCATTGTATTAGCGTGCCAGAAAAAGAAAATTGATTTAGTAAATATTCCTACAACTACAAAAGATGGTTATATTCAAGTTTTAGTCTCAACAAGCTTAAGAGATTCTGTTATTAGTAATTTTAATTTCGAAAAAAAGAATCTAGAACTTACCAAGCAAAACCATTTTTTAAAAGGGATTGCTAGCTTGGGATATATAGCTGGAAAAAACAAGAACAATGAAGCTATTGTTTTAGGCGAAAACAAATCAAAAAATCATCTAAAACAATTAAAATCGATTGGATTAGCTCGGGTTGAATGGCATAACCAAACCAAAGATTGGTTTGGTTTTACCGAAAAAAATGGAAATATTAAGAGCTTTGAAGATTTCGTAGTAAATCACATTTCATTGAATAAAAACCTTCAAGAAGCATTAATTAATCAAAACACAAAGGCTGGCGGTCGTGTAATTTGGTATGGTGAAGCTTTTTTAGATTCAGAACTAAATCTCAGCTAATTATGAAAAAAATACTCAAAAAATATATTCCTAAACTTATAGGCCTTCAACTGAATTCAATTTACCGAATTAATAAGAAAAAAGCTGTAATTAAAGTTTATCGCATTTTTTGTACGCCTCGTGGCGGAAAAGTTAAGCCACATCAGGAGCTGTTTTTAAGAAATGCCCAAGCCACTAAAATAAATCATGGTAATATTAAGTTACAAACTTACCATTGGAAAAATGAAGGACCAAGTGTTTTGTTACTTCATGGTTGGGATAGCAATACCAGCAGATGGCGAGATTTAATTGAACAATTAGTTACAGAAAAATACAATATTATTGCCTTCGATGCACCCGCACAAGGCAATTCTGGTGCTAAATTACTAAATGTTCCGCTCTATGCTAAATGCATTGGCAAAATGATAAAAATGTATAAGCCTCAATACTTGGTTGGTCATTCTATGGGTGGTATGAGTATTTTTTTTAATGAATTTCAAAACAGATCTAATTCAGTTGAAAAAATAGTAAGCTTAGGCGCACCTACTGAAATGAAAAAAATAATTGATGATTTACAGCAAATTTTAGGACTTAAACCTAAATTAATGAAGGATGTTGAAGCTTATTTTAAAGATAAATTTGGTTATCGATTTAAAGATTTTACAACACAAAACTTTGTGCAATCAGTAGATAAAGATTGCTTGGTAATTCATGATAAATACGACAAAATTGTACCTGTTCAGTCCGGTAGAAATCTAGAAAAACAATTAAAAAAAGTAAATTATATAGAGACTGAAGGCGCGGGTCACTCATTAAATCGTGATTATATACATCAGCATATACTCGAATTTTTGGCAAAATAAATTAGTTATGGAGAAAGAACAACCTGTTAGAATAAATAAGTATTTAAGCCAAATTGGATATTGCTCTCGTAGAAAAGCAGACGAATTACTTAACCAAGGAAGAATTAAAATTGAAGGAAAAGTACCTGAATTAGGTACTAAAATTATTCCTGGCCAAGAAATTTTAGTAGACGATAAACCCATACCACAGCAAGAAAACAAACCTGTTTATATTTTACTAAACAAACCCAAAGGAATTGTTTGTACCACCGATACTAGGGTAGAAAAAGATAACATCATTGATTTTGTAAATTACCACAAACGCATTTTTCCGATTGGCAGATTAGATAAAATGAGCGAAGGACTAATTTTATTAACCAACGATGGTGACATAGTGAACCAAATTTTAAGAGCCAAACATAAAAATGAAAAAGAATATATTGTAAAAGTTAACCAACCCATTACTGATGAATTCTTACATAAAATGGCTGATGGTGTTTCTATTTTAGATACGGTAACTTTACCCTGTAAAGTTGAAAAAGTAGACGACTACCGTTTTAAAATTGTGCTAACGCAAGGCTTAAACAGGCAAATTAGAAGAATGTGTGAAGCCTTAGACTATAAGGTATATGCCTTAAAACGAATTCGACTAATGCATTTGTTTTTAGATGTACCACAGGGCGAATACAGAGAATTAAATGACCAAGAAGTATTGCGCTTAAAATCTGCTTTAGCTAAAAAAAATTAAAAGTTTAATTGTAATTTTAGCCAAAACATAAAAAATGCAAAAATTACGTCCGTTTCATTTAGCCATACCTGTTCAAAACCTTGAAGAAGCTAGAAATTTTTATAGAAATACCTTAGAGCTTCAGGAAGGTAGAAGTGACAAACAATGGGTTGATTTCGATTTTTTCGGGCATCAGTTAGTAATTCATGAAGACCAAAATGCTCATCAAAATTCAAAAGTGAGTAACATTGTTGATGGTAAAACAGTTCCTATTCCACATTTCGGCATTTTATTAGATTGGGATGAGTTTCATAACTTTTCTGAGATGCTTCGTATTAAAAAAATAAAATTCCAAGTAGAACCTTACATTCGTTTTCAAGGAGAAGTTGGAGAACAAGCCACCATGTTTTTTTATGATTCTTCTGGAAATGCCTTAGAATTTAAAGCATTTAAAGACGAACAACAAATATTTGCCAAATGAGTAATCAAAAAATAAGCACATCCTTAATACGCCAAATTTTCACTCTCCTACTAATTATAATTTTAGCAGGCTTAATTTTAAGTAAAACATTTCCTTATTTGTCTGGCGTACTTGGAGCTATTGCTTTATTTGTGATTTTTAAAAAAAGTATGGCAAAAATGCGAGCAAAAAAATGGAATCCCTTTTTTGCAAGTTCTCTAATATTATTTATTTCGACCATTTTAATAATATTACCTGTTTTTACCATTGTATACTTAATGACCAATAAAATTGGGCAAGCTGTAAAAAATTCTGAGCAACTAGTTAAGGCATTCAAAAATCAGTTAGTAATAATAGAAGATTATTTAGGATTTGAACTTGCTTCCCAACTTGATCCGAATTCTGTAACCGATTGGGTATCTAGCAGCTTAAAAGGACTTGCTACAGGAACTTTTGATGTATTTATAGCATTAACTATTATGTATTTTTTACTGTATTATATGCTTATTAATTATAAAAAACTACAGCAAACTTTAGAAGCATACGTACCCATAGGAGTAGAAAATTTTAAACGAATTGGCAATGAAGCTTACCAAAAAGTTAAAGCCAATGCCATTGGTATTCCGTTAGTTGCCCTTTTTCAAGGACTAATTGCATTAATCGGATTTTGGATTTTTGATGTACCCAATCCCTGGTTTTGGTTTGTAATTACATCGGTTGGTTCGGTTTTACCCTTTGTAGGAACTGCCATCGGAATTTTACCTGTTAGTATTATTTTATTTGCTGAAGGAGCAACGGCAAGTGGAATTGGTATTTTAGTTTATGGATTTGTAGTGGTTGGTGCTAGCGATAACTTAATTCGCTTGTACGTTCTGAAAAAAATGGCAGATGAGCATCCGCTAATTACATTATTTGGCGTTATAATTGGCGTACCTTTATTCGGATTTATTGGCTTGATATTTGGTCCTTTACTTATATCATTATTCTTGTTAATAATGAAAATTTACAAAGAAGAATACGGAAAAGAATCTAAAATAGAAACCCATGAAAAAATCATCTAAAAATATCGATGAAGCATACATCAACAAAAATGCAGAAAACTTAGACAAAGATCAGCTCAATGAAGCTTTAGAAAACGAAGGAAAAATTAAAAGTAAACTGAAATACTTACAAGATTTTAAAAATCAAATTATTTTGCTTTTTCAATTACTAAAAGACTACAAAAACAAACGCTACAAACAAACTCCGTGGTTAAGCATTGCCGCTATTGTGTTTGTGCTACTTTATATACTAAACCCTTTAGATTTAATACCCGATTTTATTCCGTTTGTTGGCTATATAGACGATGCTAGTGTAATTGCCGTTACTTATAAAATGATTAACAGCGATATTGAAAACTATCAAATTTGGAAGAAAGAAAATCAAGAAATTAAAGGCGAAGTGAGTTAATACTATTTTGATTATGTAATGTCGCTAATAAATACACCAATACCTAAGGTGCTAAAATATCAATCATCTGCTGGCAGTATTTAAAAAACCTCGTTAATGTGGAAGACAATTAAAATGACTTGTAATTAAGCCTAAAAAACAAAAAACCTAGATCAATTAAAAAAACCTTGATGGAATGCATCAAGGTTTTTTTAATGAGTTTTGATAGATAAATTACTATTCGTCTAACATTAAATTGAGTGTTACATCAATATTATCGCGAGTAGCTCTAGAAAATGGACACATTACGTGAGCTTCATTAACTAACTTTTCTCCCGTTTCAATATCAGTGACTTTTGGCAAGTATGTATCTAAAATAACTGCCAATTGCAAGTCGCCTTCTTCCGTTTTTCCTAAGCTAACATGTGCTGTAACTTCAAAATCTCCAATTTCAACTTTATGTTTATTAGCAACTGCTTCAACTGCACCTCCAAAACAGGCTGCGTAAGCTGCGCCAAAAAATTGCTCAGGATTAGCTCCGTCTCCACCATCGCCTCCAAGCGCTTTTGGAAGACTCAACTTCATATCTATTGGTCCATCTTCAGATTTAACATGACCTTTTCTTCCACCAATTGCTTTGGTTGCTGCTTTATAAATTGTTTCCATGATTATATTTTTTACTAATGTAGAAACTTAAGTAACGGAGAACAAAAATGAATTCATAAATTTGTGCTAAACACTTTTAAGTTGGCATCAAAACAAAATTCTAAATTCACTTCAGCTTTAGGACACAGCAAAGCTACTGTTGAAAAATCGCACATTAGCCATGCGAGTAAGAAACGCATTCGTGAGATTAGAAAATTAGGATTTAATACAGATGCTATAATTACAGGATTACTAAAAGGAAATAAAACACAACTCAGTAAAGCTATTACTTTAATAGAAAGCAATGCAAATAAGCATGAACATGCAGTAAAAAAAATTATAGCAGCAAGTTTACCACACGCTAATAAATCGGTTAGGATTGGCATTACAGGTGTTCCTGGTGTCGGAAAAAGCACTTTTATTGAAAGTTTTGGAAATTACCTTATCCAACTTGGCAAGAAAGTGGCTGTTTTAGCTGTAGATCCTTCTAGTTCAATTTCTGGTGGAAGCATTCTAGGCGATAAAACCCGAATGGAAGAATTGGTTAAAAGTGAAGCTGCATTTATACGTCCTACCGCCTCTGGCGACTCGCTTGGTGGCGTGGCAAGAAAAACAAGAGAAAGTGTTATTTTATGTGAAGCCGCAGGCTTTGACGTAATTTTAATTGAAACCGTAGGAGTTGGTCAAAGTGAAACCGCTGTACACAGCATGACTGATTTTTTCTTATTGTTAAAATTAGCTGGAGCTGGAGATGAATTGCAAGGCATTAAACGTGGGATTATTGAAATGGCAGATGCTATTTTAATTAACAAAGCTGATGGGCAAAACAAGAAAGCTGCAAAACAAGCAAAAGTTGAATTTAAACGTGCATTACATTTATATCCCGAAAAACGAAGTAATTGGATACCTAAAGTAAAACTCTGTTCTGCATTAGAAAATTGGGGAATAGAACAAACTTGGGAAATGCTAACCAATTATTTTAGCCTTACTAAAAAAAATAACTTTTTTGAAGAAAACCGAAAACAACAAAATAAATATTGGTTATTACAAAGCATCAACGAACAATTGAAAAGTCAATTTTACAATCATCCAGAAATTAAAAAAGAATTAGCCGAACAATTGGAAAAAATACATCAACAAAAAACAACTCCATTTGAAGCAGCTAACTATTTACTAACTTTAAAACGGTAACTTTTTAATGTAGTTTGTTCTAATTTTTGATAAATTTCATAGAATATAACACCCACACCAAAACCAAATAAAGTTCCTACTATAATATCACTTGGATAATGGTAGCCTAAATAAATACGACTAGCACTTACTAAGAATGCCCAAATACATATACTTATAAAATAAATTAAGTGTATTCTGCCTAAAAGTCTACCTATAAATCCCGCAATAACAAAAGACACCGCAGCATGCGCTGAAAAAAAACTGAATTTTTCACACTTTACCAGATTGCTATCAATTAAATCGCCTTTAAAAAACAAACCGTCGGCTAATAAACGAATTTGATTTGCAATGACTGAATATTGGCTACAAGGTCTTGGTCTAGCCACGCTGGTCTTAACCAACATAGAAAAGAGTTCAGTAAAAACTATACCAGCCAATAAAAAAGTTCCAACCCAAAATGCAGTTTTAAAATTAGATTTTTTCCAACAAAATAGTATGAGTATAGCCGTAAAAATAGCACCTGTAAGTTTATCCGTAAAAAAAAGCCAAAAAAAATCCCAAAACGCTGTATGGTTTTGATTAAAAGCTAGCAACAAGTCTTGATCTAAACCTTTTATCATGATGCATTCGTTTAATTTTCTTGTTGTTCGTAAAACTGAATTTCGGCATCATAAAAATCACTTGCTTCTTTTACTAAATTTGCTGTTTCTTCGCGTAATTCATCTTCATCTTCCTTAGAGATATCTTCCCAAAACTTTAATTCGTCTGTAGATAAATCGATTATACATCTAGGAAATTCAGTATGAATAACAAAAATTGAGTCGGGACATTCAGAAGCGTCACCCATTATAAAACGCGGAATTTTCATAAATTAAAAGTTAATTTATTGCAATATTATCAAAATCATTTCATTTATAAGATATTACGCCGCTTTATGTTTGGTCTTTGTAAGCATTTTTTTTGTTAAGTAATTGAATCTAAAAAATAACATTATAGCAGAAGCGGTTAAACCAGCGAGTAATCCTAACCAAATGCCTACACTGCTAAAAACATCAGCTTTACCTGTAAAAAACGAAATTGGAAAGCCAATCATCCAATAGGCTACAAAACAAATTAAGGTAGGAATCCAAACATCTTGCATGCCACGTAGAGCACCTAAGATGGTTACTTGTAAACCATCACTCAGTTGAAAAATAGCAGCGACAATTAATAACTGGCTGGCCATTTGCGTAACCTCTATATCATCGATATAAATGCTTGGTAAAAAGTCTTTCAACAAAATAAAGCCTAAAGCAAAAAAAGACATGATAGTAAATACTTGAATAAAAATAGAATATGCAATTCGTTTTAAACTAACATAATCTTTTTTTCCTTTTTGATTACCAACACGAATTGTAGCGGTTACTCCTAAGCCAACCGCAATCATAAAAGTCATAGATGCTAAATTTAACGCAATTTGATTAGCAGCTTGTGCATTGGTTCCGAGTGTTCCTGCTAGCAAAACAGTAGCTGTAAAAATACCGCCTTCAAAAATCATTTGTAAAGCTGTTGGAAAACCAAGATGAAAAAGTTTTTTAAAAATCAATTTTTGTAAAGACTTCTTCATTAAAACAAAATAAGGCTTCAATTTAGGCTTCTTGAATAAAATAATAAACAAAAAACTAACTAAAAAAATGCGGGAAATAAGAGTTCCAATAGCGGCTCCTTCAATTTCAAGTCTCGGAAAAATCCAAACTCCATAAATTAGTAAATAGTTTAAAAGTACATTTATTAAATTAGCTCCAATGGTAGCATACATGGCATATTTAGTTAGCGACAAACCGTCGGCAAATTGCTTTAAACCTTGAAAAAGCATCATAGGAAGCATAGATAAAGCAATAATATTTAAGTAAGGCATGGCTAAGTTTACAACAGCAAGCGGCTGGTCTAGATAAAATAAAATCGGTTTTGAGAACACCAAAAAAAGCAGTAACAAAACTCCAATAAAACCACACATTAATAAACCATGCTGAAAAATTTGCCTTCCTTTTGTACGGTCTTCTTCACCATCGGCTTCTGCTACTAAAGGAGTAATTGCAAAACTAAAACCGATTCCTAAAAACAAAGCAAACATAACTAGGCTATTTCCTAGTGAAACAGCTGCCAAAGGAGCTGCACCCAACTTACCAATCATTACATTATCTACAAATCCAACTAATATATGACCTAACTGGCCCAGCATAATCGGATAAGCTAGCTTATAATTCGTAAAAAACTCCTTGGTATATCTGTTTAGCATTACAATAAAAAATTTGCAAATGTAGTTTATTTATAGCTTTGTAAGCATGAATCCAAAATGGATTTATACGCCAAGGAGTTTAGCTTTGGATAAAGTTAATTTATGAAAAAATACTTTTATGGCCTGTTTTTTCAACTACTTTTCTAATTAAACTTTCGAATTGGCTAGAACATTATTTAAGCATTTAGATGCATTCAAGTTTGTCTTCTAATTTTTTGCTGGCTTATCCTTCATTTATCATAATAAAAATATTGGTTTCTGGTTGCCACATAATAAGCCTAAATATTAGCGATCCTTAAAAGAGAAACAAAACTCATTAGAAAAGAATGTTTGATAAAATTTTAGTTAAGATCTAGCGACTAGAAGTCGGAATTGAGAATTTTTAATAAGCTATCTTAATTGTTTAGCGATTTGGGGATAAATGGCTTTATTGAAAAAAATATATTCTCTTCTCGAATATTTTTTCAAATGAAATCATTTTAATTTTTTAGGTGAATTTTTTTCTAAAAGTTGTTTGTGCTTCATCAAATACAAGTTAGAGTAACTAAGCATAAAAGGAAGTTTACTTCAAAAATTAAACTGAAAAATATTGTATATTGCAGAGTTTTATGCTTTAAAAAAATCTAATTTTGGAAGACAATAAAGAGACTATAATTAATAACATTGCTCAGCTACTTCAAGAGGTACCAAGCTCTTTAGAAATTGTAAAAGACGACGACAAAAAGCAACAACGCTTTCGCTATCTTGCTAAACACATGGTAGAAAAAGCCATAAGAGAAGATGCCTTAATTGTAAGCGATGATTTAAAAGGGATTGCAATTTTATTTAAGATTGATGGTAGCCAAAAAAATTTTTGGTTAGACACCTGGGAAGATTTAAAATTAGCAATTCATGTTACGGGTATTAAAAAAGGTTTAAAAGCCTTTAAAACTCAACAAGTTGTTCGTAAACAACGCCCTAACCAAGGTACCTATTTGTATTGTTGGTTTTGGGGAATTTTAGCTGATGCTCGAGGAGTAACCGATAAAATGACAGCTTTTAAAATGAAAGATGAGTTTTACGAACGTGCTTATCAACTCCAAATTCCTATTTATGCAGAAACTAGAATTCGGCGAGTTGCACTGGCTTATCAACGTTATGGTTTTAAAAAATTAAAAGATTGGAAACACCCAAGCGGTGATACTATGGTTTTTATGCGCTACGATCCGCCCAAAAAAGAACAACATGCGTAAACTAAAAAACGAAGAATTAGACCGCAAAAGCCTGAATGAATTTAAAGCAGCTAGAAAAACTCCACTGATTGTTATTTTAGACAATGTACGCAGTTTAAATAATATAGGTTCTGTTTTTAGAACTGCTGATGCTTTTTTAATTGAAAAAATATACTTGTGTGGCATAACTGCTAAACCTCCACATAAAGACATTCATAAAACAGCTTTAGGTGCTACCGAAAGTGTAGACTGGGAATATGTAGAGAGCACAATTAAATTGGTAGAAAAACTCAAAAAAGAACAAATAAAAGTTTACGCTATAGAACAAGCAGAAAAGGCTACAGAATTACATCAGTTTCAAGTTAAACCCAGCCAAAAATATGCTTTTATATTTGGTAACGAAGTAAAAGGTGTACAACAAGAAGTTGTAAATAATTGCAATGGTATAATTGAAATACCACAATTAGGCACTAAACATTCTTTAAACATTTCAGTTAGCACTGGAGTTTGTTTATGGGATTTTGTTACTAAAAGCAAGTTGTTTAACAGCGAATTGTAGCTTCAGAAAATTACAATACCCGATCTAAACGTTTAGAAATTATTACTTCTAACTGTTTATAGTCTTTAATTTCAGTAAGAATTTGAAAAACGTCTTCGTTAGGATTTGTTTTAATTTTTTCCCCAAATTGATTTACTTTTTCTTTTATGAGTAATCTACGCATACTTAAAATAGTTTGCACTACTTCTTTAGGATCTAAAATAGATTTATCGGTTACAAAAATATTGGCATCTTGCCACCGATGAAGTTTTTCCTTTTCATCTTCCATTAAAATATGGGTAACTTCGGTAGCTTCATCTTGACTTAAGGATTGTAAAAAAGCATTTACTTCAATTTTTCCTTTACTTGCCAGCTCAACTTCAATTTTTTTGTGCAATTCACTAAAAATAGGATTACTAAATTCAGTTTCATCGTCTTGTAAATCTTTATAAATTTTATCGTAAACGCTACATTCTACTTCTAAATTTTTATAAATAATTTCTTCATTTTCATCAATATCAATCACTACGTCGTTAAAAACATTTCGTTCGTGACCGTGTTTTAATAATAGTGAAATAATTTTTCGTTCGAGGATATATTTTGGATCGACGGCTTCTGCTTTTACCTGATTTTCTTCTGGCTTTACTAAGGCCATTGGTTTTTCTGGAGCATATTTTTTTTTCGATTCGTCGCGTTGTTTTTTAGCTAAAATTTGTGCTAACGAGCTAAACAAAACTTCTTCAGAAACATTCATAATTCTAGCACATTCCTTGATATAAATTTCCTGCTGAATTTCATTAGGAATCAAAGAAATACTATTTACAATTTCTCGGGTAACTTCTGCTTTGCGAATAGGGTCGTTTATAGCAGATTCAGCTAACAACGAAGCTTTAAACTGAATAAAATCGGTTGCATTATCATTTAAGTAAGCCTTTAACTCTACTTCATTGTTGTTTTTAGCAAAGCTGTCTGGATCTTCACCTGCTGGAAAAGTACAAACCTTCACGTTCATACCTTGTTCCAAAATTAAATCTATACCGCGTAAAGATGCTCGAATACCTGCAGCATCACCATCAAAAAGTACCGTTATGTTTGGGGTTAACCTATTAATTAATCGAATTTGATCTGGTGTAAGTGCCGTACCCGAAGAAGCTACAACATTTTTTACTCCAGTTTGAAAAAACTGAATAACATCGGTATAGCCTTCAACTAAATAACAATTATCTTCTTTGGCTATGTATTTTTTAGCTTGATACAAACCGTAAAGCACTTTACTTTTGTGGTAAATTTCACTTTCGGGAGAGTTTAAATATTTTGCTGCCTTTGGATCGTTTTTTAAAATTCTACCTCCAAAACCCAAAACTCGACCAGACATAGAAAAGATAGGAAAAATAACACGACCTTTAAATCGATCGAATTTTTTATCGCCTTTTACTATGCTTAGTCCTGTCTTTTCTAAATAATTAAGTTGATATCCTTTTTTTAAAGCTTCATCAGTAAAAGCGTGCCATTGGTCGGGTGAGTAACCTAAACTAAAGTCTTTGATGGTTTCGGTTGTAAATCCACGTTCTTTAAAATAGCTCAATCCAATTTGCTTCCCTTCGGTGGTATTAAAAAGTTGATCTTCAAAAAAAGTCTTTGCAAATTCTGAAACTAAAAATTGGCTTTCTTTTTCGCTAGCTTTTTGTTTCTCTTCGTCGGTTTGTTCAGTTTCTTCAATTTCAATTCCGTAACGTTTAGCTAAATATTTTATAGCTTCAGGATAACTAAAGTGTTCGTGTTCCATAATAAATGAAACCGCATTACCACCTTTACCACTCGAAAAGTCTTTCCAAATTTGTTTTACAGGCGAAACCATAAAACTAGGCGTCCGTTCTTCAGTAAAAGGGCTTAATCCTTTAAAATTAGAACCTGACTTTTTTAACTGCACAAAGTCGCCTATTACTTCTTCAACACGAGCAATATCAAATACTTTTTCTATGGTAGACTTACTTATCAATTCAAAAAAATTAAGAATTCAAAAATACACAAATTAAAAGTTTAGTTTCTTTAATTTAAATTAGATACTTCAAAAAAAGTAAATTCGCTCCATTGTTATACAATTATATTAGTAATAAGTGCTTACTTTACTATCTTTGAAGCTTAATTCGTAATAATGAAAACACAAATTATTAACATACTCCTTATCTGTATAAGCTTAGGTGCATTAAGTTGTGAAAAAGAATATGTTAAGCCAGTTAAAATTAACTATAAACAACAAGCTATAGATGCAAATCTTATGGCTGATGAAGAAATTGAAAATTTTATAGCTCCTTATAAAAGCAGAATTGAAGGAGAAATGAAAAAAGTTTTAAGTTATGCACCACAAAGCATGTTTAAAAGCCAAGGCAAGTACAACACGGCTATTGGTAACATGATGGCAGACGCTGTACTTGAAGAAGCCACTCCCATTTTTAAGAAACAACAAAATTTAAATATTGATGCCGTTTTACTAAATTATGGTGGGATTCGTGCAGGAATAAGTAAAGGTGATATTAGCGTTCGTACTGCTTTCGATATTATGCCTTTTGAAAATGAAGTAGTTGTAGTAGAGCTTACTTATGAGAGTGTACAAAAGATGATTCGTTATTTAATGAAGAAAAAAATAGCCCATCCTATTGCAGGAATACAACTTCAGTTAAATCATGATTATACTTTTAAAAAGGCAAGTATAAATGGAGAAGAAATTAAATTGAACGACCAAAAAGACAAGCATTTTTATATTGCAACTTCAGATTATTTATTGCAAGGTGGAGATGAAATGTCTTTTTTTGAAGATAATAAGAATGTGTATCACTTAGACTATAAACTACGAAATATTTTAATTGATTATTTCGAAAAAAAAGAACAAATTTTAGCAACAGTAGAGAAGCGCTTTACTGTTTCAGATTCATTTTAACAACACTATGAAAAGAAGAAATTTTATTAAGAAAACAGGCGTTGCTTCTAGTGTTTTAGGTTTTGGAAGTTTTAGTTTATTAAATTCTTCGTTAACAAAAGTTGAAGAAGATGCAAAGCAGATTACAATTTTACATACCAACGATGTACACAGCCATATTGAAGCTTTTAGCAATACGCATGCTAAGTATCCAGGTCGTGGTGGGGCTGCAAGACGCTACGCATATATAAACATGGTAAAAAAAGAAAATCCCAACACCTTGATACTCGATGCTGGAGATGCTTTTCAAGGAACACCTTATTTTAATTTTTATGGTGGAGAGCTGGAATACAAATTAATGAGTAAAATGGGTTATCATGCTTCAACAATAGGAAATCATGAGTTTGATAATGGAATAGAAAATATTGCTGCACAATTAGCCCATGCTGATTTTAAATTATTAAATGCAAATTACAATCTAAAAAACACCATTTTAGATGGCTTGGTAAAACCTTACCAAACTTACGAAATGGACGGTGTTAAAATTGGTGTTTTTGGTTTAGGAATTGAGCTAAATGGTTTGGTTTCAAAAAAATTATTTAAAGAAACTGAATATATAGACCCTGTTGATGTAGCTAAAGACACTGTTAAAAAGCTAAAAAATGAAGAAGAATGCGATTTAGTAATCTGCTTATCGCATTTAGGTTTTAACTACAGTGGTCGTAAAATATGCGATGTAAAACTTGCACAACAAACACGAGATATCGATTTAATAATCGGTGGCCATACGCACACTTTTTTAGAAAAACCATCGCTTATTGAAAATTTAGATTTTAAAAATGTGCTGGTAAATCAAGTTGGTTGGGCAGGACTAAATATGGGAAGAATTGATTTTTATATGAAAAAAGAAAAAGCATCTAAAGAAACATTGATTGAGCTTTAATTCTCTGTTTTTATTTTTCTCTTTCTATAACGTAATCGATTAAGGTCTGTAATGAAGTTTTGTATTCAGAATCTGGATAAGAATTAAGAATTAATGATGCTTCGGTTTGGTATTTTTTCATTTGCTCTATAGCATAATCCAAGCCACCAGATTGTTTAACAAAAGCAATAATTTCTTTTACACGTTTCTTATCTTTATTATGGTTTTTAACAGAATTAATTAACCATTTTTTATCTTTAGCAGCAGACGTATTTAAAGCATAAATTAAAGGGAGCGTCATTTTTTGTTCTTTAATATCAATACCTGTTGGTTTGCCTATTTTTTCTTCACCATAATCAAATAAATCATCTTTAATCTGAAAAGCCATACCTATTAATTCTCCAAACTTTCTCATTTTTTCTATGTGTTCTGAGTTTGGCTGAACAGCGGCAGCACCAAGGCTGCAACAGGCAGCAATAAGCGTGGCTGTTTTTTGGCGAATAATCTCGTAATATACATCTTCAGTAATATCTAGTTTTCTAGATTTTTCAATTTGAAGAAGTTCGCCTTCACTCATCTCACGAACAGCAACAGATATAATTTTGAGTAAATCAAAATCGTCATTATCTATGGAAAGCAATAAACCTTTTGAGAGTAAAAAATCACCTACTAAAACAGCAATTTTATTTTTCCATAAAGCATTGATTGAAAAAAAACCGCGTCTTCGGTTACTATCGTCTACCACATCGTCATGGACAAGAGTAGCGGTATGAATTAATTCTATTACCGCAGCACCACGATAGGTTCGATCGTTAACATCTCCCTTTGAGAGCATTTTTGCTACCAAAAATACAAACATAGGTCGCATCTGCTTGCCTTTTCTGTTGACAATAAAATGGGTGATTTTATTTAGTAAAGCTACACGAGAAGACATGAATAGAGAGAATTTTTTTTCAAAAATTTCCATTTCATGAGATATGGGTGCTTTTATTTTGGCTACGGCTTTCAAAGGATTGCAAAGATAGGAATTTGATGGACTAGAAAATTTAATTATTAACAGATATTTAAAAATCTTAAATTTTTATCAAGTAAATTAAAGATAAGTTAAAAATCATGTGCAAAGCTTTCTTTACTGAGTAAATCCTTATTATTGTAACTCAATAAAATTATATATTTATGAATAAAATTACCTTACTTATGCTAGCTTTTCTAGCAACTTTATCGACTTATGCTCAATTTCCTGAAACTTTTGAAGGACCAAATAGTTTACCAGCGACTTGGGCCATATTTGATAATGGAATTGGAACAGTTGAATCTTGGCAACAAAGTGAAAATGGCTTTGCACTAGTTTTATGGGAAGCTGTTGGGGCTGGTGAAACAGCTGAAGATTGGCTTGCAAGTCCATCTTACACTATAGATGCAACTACACCAGTACTTTTATTTGAAGCTACTCCATTTAATGCACCAGATTATGGTTCTACACTATCAGTTCGTGTACAAGTTGACGGAGCTGGAAGCGATAGAGTAGATCCAAGTTTATACACAACTATAGAAACTTTTACTGAAACAGATTTACTACCCGAAGCAACCTTTAACACTGTAGAAGTTGACTTATCAGCTTATGCTGGAGACGATGTGTTTATCGCTTTCGTTTATTCTAATAACGACGGTGATGCGTGGGCGCTTAGAAATGCTGAATTTATTAGCTTAGCTACTACAGCTCCACAAGCCGTTATAAACCCTGATCCTGCAGACCAATCTACTGTTTTTTTATCTGATGGTGGTATAAATGATGAAGGCGTACAAGTTTACCAGTATGTATTTGGTTTTGAATTACCAGACAGCTCTGAGCCAGCAACTTCGTATCTTTTTGAATTAGGACTTGATTCAAATGTAGATGCTTTTAGTACTACTTTACCTAGTCCAGCCCTAACTTTAACAGGTTTACAATTTGATACAACTTATTTTTGGAAAGTTACTTCAATCAATAGCCAAGGTTCAGCAGAGAGCCCTGTTTGGTCTTTTACAACTGAAAGTACGCTAAGCAATAATGAGTTTGTTTTAGAAAATGATTTTGTTCACTTTATTGGCAACAACAAATTAAACATTCAAGCTAATACGCAATTTAATCAAATTCAAATTTTTGATATCAGTGGTAAGCAAATTATTAACAATGAATTAAATGGTGCAACTGAAGCGCAAATTGACATCAATACATTAAATACTGGTATTTATATTGCTAGAATTAATACAGAAAATGGTTTATATTCATTTAAATTTGCTAGATAAAATACTTAATTTAGTTAATATTTATAAAAACGTCCTTTCATTCGAAAGGACGTTTTTTTTGGATTAAATAAAAAATTAATTATTTTTTGTTAATATTGTATACAAACATCTAAAACAAATAAATATGAAGAAAATTACTTTTTTATTAACAATGATTTTTGTCGTAAGCTTAGGTTATGCACAACAAAGTGCGTTTACAGACGATTTTACAGACGATACTTTTCCAGGCTGGACATTTTATGATGAAGACGGTGATGGAAACTTTTGGGGTGATTTAAACCAAATTGGCGATGGCGAGGGTGGATTTATAACACCTCCTTCACTAATTTCTAGATCATGGCAAGGTTCTCCTCTAACTCCAGATAACTGGGCTGTTAGTCCAGCTATAGATTTATCTTCTGCAAGTGGTACCATAACTGTAGATTATATCACTCAAGTAGCAGCACAGGCATGGGATCAAGAAACCTATTCTGTTTATGTTACAACAACAGACGATTTTACTACAATACAAGCTGAAACACCAATTTTCACAACAACTCTTGGTAATGGAGCTGGTGGTATCCCACAAGAAACTCATACTCATGATATTTCTAGTTTTGCAGGCGAGTCTGAAGTGTATATCACATTTAGACATTTCAATACAACAGATATGGATTTTATAGCCATTCATGAACTTAATGTATTCGCTGAAACCTTATCTAATAACGAATTTGTTGTAGAAAATAATTTTGTTCACTTTATTGACAACAACAAATTGAATATTCAAGCTTCTACGCAATTTAATCAAATTCAAATTTTTGATATCAGCGGTAAGCAAATTATTAACAATGAACTAAATGGTGCAACTGAAGCGCAAATTGACATCAATACATTAAATACTGGTGTTTATATTGCTGAAATTAACACAGAAAATGGATTATATTCATTTAAGTTTGCTAAGTAAAATTAGTTGATTGTAAATAGAAAACGGTCTTGAACTTAATCAAGACCGTTTTTTTTATGGATAACTCCAAACTTACTTAGAAGCAAATAATTCTACATCTTGTTTAGTGATTTCATAATCACCTAGGATATGAAGCCGCTCTATTACATTTCTTAATTCTCTTATATTTCCCGTCCAATTATACGATTTCAATTCATTAAGAGCACTTTTAGAAAAAGTTTTAGGAGCATCGCCATTTTCTTTTGCAATGGTTTTTGCAAAATGGTCTACCAATAAAGGAATGTCTTCTCTTCTTTCGTTTAAAGATGGAACTTGAATTAAAATAACGGCTAACCTATGGTACAAGTCTTCTCTAAATTTTTTATTACTAATTTCATTTTTTAAATCTTTATTGGTTGCTGCTATTACCCGAACATCTACTTTTATATCTTTATCGCTCCCAACACGTTGTATTTTATTTTCTTGAAGTGCACGTAAAACCTTAGCTTGAGCAGGAAGGCTCATGTCTCCAATTTCATCTAAAAAAATGGTTCCGCCATTGGCAGCTTCAAATTTACCAGCTCGATCTTTATTAGCTGAAGTAAATGCACCTTTTACATGACCAAATAATTCGCTTTCAATTAATTCTGATGGTATTGCAGCACAATTTATTTCAATAAAAGGCTTTTTTACGCGTTCACTTTTTTCGTGCAACCAATGGGCTACTAATTCTTTTCCAGTACCATTTTCTCCAGTGATTAAAACGCGTGCATCAGTTGGCGCTACTTTGTCGATTATATGCTTAACAGAATGTATGGACTCGGAATCACCAATCATTTCGTACTTTTTAGAAACCTTTTTTTTCAGGTTTTTATTTTCTGTTTTTAACTGATTATTGTCTAAAGCAATACGAACAGTTGTAAGTAAACGGTTTAAATCGGGTGGCTTAGCAATATAATCAAAAGCACCCATTCGCATGGTTTCTACAGCTGTATTAATATCGCCATGGCCAGAAATCATAACTACTGGAACGTCGGGTTGGTGTTCCTTAATTTGGGTTAATACTTCCAAACCATCGTTTTTAGGCATTTTTATATCGCAAAGTACTAGGTCGAAAATCATCGATTTAATTTTCTGAATTGCTACAGCCCCATCTTCTGCTTCTTCAATGAAGTAAGATTCGTTTTCCTCAGATAGTATCTTGATTAAAACTCTACGTATAGAAGGTTCGTCTTCTGCAATAAGTATTTTAGCCATTTTAAATTTTTATGCAAAATACAGAAGTAGTATTTAAAAAGAAAGATTTTGTATTAGAAAAAGTATGAGTTAAAATTTTCATTACGCTCTCGGATGATATTTTAAGACGGTTTCTTTTAGATGTGAAGTGTCTAAATGCATGTAAATTTCGGTAGTAGTTATACTTTCATGTCCGAGCATTTGTTGAATAGCTCGTAAATCGGCTCCATTCTCTAATAAATGGGTAGCAAACGAATGGCGAAAAGTATGTGGACTAATTTTTTTTTGAAGGTTTGCTGCTTTAGCCAAATTTTTAACGATAGTAAATATCATAACACGCGTTAAAGCCTTACCACGTCGATTAAGGAATAAAATATCGCTTGCAGACTTATCAATGGATTCATGTACGCGGACTTCGTCTTTATAGATATTAATTAACTTTATAGTAAAATTGCCAATAGGTACAAGGCGTTGCTTATTACCTTTCCCAAGAACACTAATAAAACCTTCTTCAAAATATAAATCAGATAGTCGTAAACCAACAAGCTCACTTACTCGTAATCCACAGCCATACAAAGTTTCAATAATTGCTTTATTTCGCTCGCCTTGTGGATGCGACAAATCAATAGCACCTATAAGTCGGTCTATTTCAGAAGTTGACAAAGTATCAGGTAACTTTCTGCCTATTTTAGGTGCTTCAAGTAGTTCTGAAGGGTTATCTACTCTAAAGTCTTCTATCAATAAATATTCAAAAAAACTTTTTAAACCAGAAATAATGCGGGCTTGACTTCTTGCATTTACCACTTTAGCAAGTTGGTGTACAAAGGCATATAAATGAGTTGGCTCTATTTGTAAGGGATTTATTCCCTCATAGTATTGATCTAAAAACTGAATTAATTTGGCCAAGTCTAAACTATAATTTTGAACTGTGTTTTCAGCTAAACCACGTTCAATTCGTAGGTAATTTTGAAATTCTTTCTGCGCCTGCTTCCAATTCATAATAAAGAATATGAAAGCAAAATAACTAATTTTATCAAATAATTTTCTATTTTTATAAATTAAACAACCTAGAAATGAAAATACACATTATTAATGGTCCAAACCTAAATATGCTAGGTGTTCGTGAACCTGAAATTTATGGAAAAACTTCATTTAAAGATTATTTTTCAGAACTTCAGTTTCAATTTAAAGATGTTGAACTTTCTTATTTTCAAAGCAATATAGAAGGTGAGTTAATATCTGAAATTCATGAATCTAGTACTAATGTAGATGGAATTGTGATCAATGCAGCGGCTTACACACATACATCAATTGCATTAGCTGATGCTATAAAAATACTTGAAATACCTGTTGTTGAAGTACACATCTCTAACATATATGCAAGAGAAGAGTATAGAAAACATTCGTTTATTGCCCCTAATGCCTTGGGTGTTATTTCTGGATTTGGATTACAAAGTTATGCTTTGGCCATACAAAGCTTTATTTAAAGTAGCTTTATGTCTACAAATTTTAAGCTTGAAAATATCACAATTTATTTATTATTGTGAGCAAAACAACTCACAACAATAAATTCATGAAATCTACTCAACTGGTTGCCTTATTCCTTATTTTTTTATCTTCTTGTACTGCAAAAAAAATAACTGATTACGAAAATGGAATCCTTAAATTTAGTGGTTGTCCTGATGGGGGTGATTGCAATATTGAACAAATTAGAGATACCCAAATAAGCTTAGAAAAAGATGATACTGGAAAATTATATCCTGAACTCAAAAAATCGAATACTTACCATTTATATAAAATAACTTACAATAAACAGACAGATATAAACCTTGCAGATACAGAATACCAAGAAGTAATTTACTTTGAAATTGAAAAAAGCAAAACCTTTAGGCAGTTTAATAACAAAGCCTTAGATCGTGCAAAAGTAACCTACGGAAGACTTTGTCGATGCCCTGAAGAAACAGGCTACGAGCCTATATATGATGGCAAATTATACTTCGAAACTTTTAGGCAAGTAACTGAAATAAAGCTTGAAATAATACCTAAAACACTACCTGTAATAATGAATAATTTTCAAGTTAAAGTTGCATTTAATGATTAAAGTAAGTAGATTATTCTACTAAATTTATTTTGTTTATTAGGCAAAGCTTACTTTTGCAATGAAAATTTGCATCATGAATCAAGAACCTAAAGAAAGATACGCCCAACGTGGTGTTTCTGCACAAAAACAAGATGTTCACCAAGCTATAAAAAAAATAGATAAAGGACTATTTCCAAAAGCATTTTGTAAAATAATACCAGATCACCTCACCAATAGCAAAGAGCATTGCATTGTAATGCATGCCGATGGAGCAGGAACAAAATCTTCTTTAGCTTATATGTATTGGAAAGAAACAGGAGACATTTCTGTATGGAAAGGAATAGCCCAGGATGCCTTAATTATGAATATTGACGACTTACTTTGCGTAGGGGCTACCGATTCTATCCTACTATCTTCTACCATCGGGAGAAATAAAAACATCATTCCAGGTGAAGTAATTTCAGCTATAATTAATGGTACAGAAGAATTATTAAAAGATTTAAGTACATATGGAGTTAAAATACATTCAACTGGTGGTGAAACAGCAGATGTAGGCGACCTTGTTAGAACTATTATTGTAGACTCGACAGTTACAGCCAGGATGAAACGAAACGACGTAATTGATAATGCAAACATAAAAGCTGGCGATGTAATTGTAGGTTTAGCTTCTTTTGGGCAGGCAACTTACGAAAACGAATACAATGGTGGCATGGGTAGCAACGGTCTAACTTCGGCAAGACACGATGTGTTGCACAAAAAATTAAAAGAAAAATATCCTGAGAGTTTTGACCATTCCATACCAGAACACCTTGCTTATGCTGGCAGCAAAAACTTAACCGATTTACTAGAAGATGTTAAACTTAACGTCGGAAAGTTAATCTTATCGCCAACTCGAACTTATGCACCAATTGTTTCTGAAATCTTTAAACAATTAAACAGAAAAGATATTCATGGAATGGTTCACTGTTCAGGCGGAGCACAAACCAAAATTCTTCATTTTATAGACAATTTACATGTAATTAAAGATAATCTATTTCCAACACCTCCCCTTTTTAAGCTTATTCAAAAAGAAAGTGAAACGGACTGGAAAGAAATGTATCAAGTTTTTAATATGGGCCACCGTATGGAGTTATATGTAGAAAAAAACAATGCGCAACAAATTATCGATATTGCAAAGAAATTTAATGTAAATGCGCAAATTGTTGGTCATGTAGAAGCTTCAAATCACAAAAAACTAACAATAAATTCTGTACACGGTAGTTTTATTTATTAGATATATTGATTTTTAAATAGTCTTTTTTATCTAATTTATACTCAACAATTAGAAAGCTAAGATTTAATTTACACACAAAATAAAACAAAAAATAGCTTATTTATAGTAGATTATTTATGAAAAAAATAATTTTCTTTTTTTTTATCTGTTTGGTTTTCAGCAAAGCAAATTCCCAAAGAAACCCTCTATTTTTTAAAGAAAGACCTCTTAACGTTTTTATAAAAAAAAGTGGACCAATTGAATTTGTTAAAGATTATACCGACCGTGACTACAAAATTGAAAATGCTACTCTGTTAATTCCCAATCAAGCTCCAGAAAGTTTTTGGAAAAAAATAAATCGGTTTTCATTCGACTTTACGCAAGTATCCTTCGCAAACTGGAATGCAGGTGGTATTAGTTCAATTGCTGGATTATCAGATTTTCGGTTTAGAAGAACTTATGAAAAAGGCTTTGTAAGATGGAATAATGAAATGATAATTCGTTATGGTCTTAATAAACAAGAAAATCAAAATTGGCGAAAAACAGACGATGATTTTGAAATGGTATCTACCTTTGGTTACAAATTCAGTAAAAGCTCAAAATGGTTTTACACCGCACGTTCAAGTTTTAAAACCCAACTTACACCAGGATATAATTATCCAAACCGAGATGAAAGTATTTCTCAAATTATGGCACCTGGGTATTTTTTCCTGGGTATTGGTGCCGAATTTTCTGAACCCGAAAAAGAATTGATTTTTTATGCATCTCCATTAACCCAAAAAACAACATTCGTATTGAATCAACGTTTGGCAAACCAAGGTGCATTTGGTGTACGTGAAGCACAACTAGACAACCAAGGAAACCTAGTAAGAAAAGGAAGCAAAATAAGAAACGAAACTGGTATACTTATTAAAAATGAGTTTAGAAAAGAAGTTTTAAACGATGTAATCTTATTTAGCAGAATTAGCTTATTTACAGATTATTTTAAAAACTTTGGTAATATTGATGTGGATTGGGAATTAATTGTAGACCTAAAAGTAAACGAGTATATAAAAGCAAGAATTGGCTCTCATATTCGTTATGACGATGATATCCGAACCACGAGTACCGATCAAGATGCACTTGAAAGAGATGAAGGCCCAAAAATACAATGGAAACAACAAATTGGAGTTGGAATTTTAATTGAATTGTAAACGCAAATGCGAGCGTGTGCGTTTTATTCCTTAAATTTGCTCATTAAATTTTATTCATGTTAGATAAACTCAATATTGTAAAACAACGTTTCGACGAAGTAAACGACTTAATAATTCAACCTGAAATAATTAGCGATCAAAAGCGATATGTTGATTTATCGAAAGAATACAAAGATTTAAAGGATTTAATGCTAAAGCGAGATGAATACCTCAATTTAGTAAACAATATTGAAGAAGCTGAAGAAATAATTAGCGATGGTAGCGATGCAGAAATGTTAGATATGGCTAAGTTACAAATGGATGAAGCTAAAGAACGACTTCCAGCTTTGGAAGAAGAAATACGCATGATGCTTATTCCAAAAGATCCTGAAGATAGTAAAAATGCAGTTGTTGAAGTAAGAGCTGGTACTGGCGGAGATGAAGCTAGTATATTTGCAGGTGATATTTTTAGAATGCTTACAAAATACTGCGATAGTAAAGGATGGAATGTAAGTACTGTAGATTACAGTGAAGGAACAAATGGCGGCTACAAAGAAATTCAATTTGAAGTATCTGGCCAAGATGTATATGGAACATTAAAATACGAAGCTGGCGTACATCGCGTACAACGTGTACCACAAACCGAAACCCAAGGTAGAGTGCACACTAGTGCAGCCACAGTAATGGTTTTTCCTGAAGCTGAAGAGTTTGATGTTGAAGTAGATCCTAAAGATGTGCGTATTGATTATTTTTGTTCTTCTGGACCAGGTGGTCAATCGGTAAACACTACCTACTCCGCTGTAAGGCTAACTCACGAACCTACAGGAATTGTAGCTCAGTGTCAAGATCAAAAATCGCAACATAAAAACAAAGAAAAGGCATTTAAAGTCTTGCGTTCCCGATTATACGAAATGGAACTCGCTAAAAAACAAGCTGAAGATGCAGAAAAGCGTGGAAATATGGTAACAAGTGGCGACCGAAGTGCTAAAATTAGAACTTATAATTATCCACAAGGTAGAGTTACCGATCACCGAATAAATTTAACCTTATACGATCTTGATAATATTATAAATGGTGGTGATATACAAAAGATTATTGATGAATTAAAATTGGTGGATAATACTGAAAAAATGAAACAATTATCAGATTCATTATAACATGAAAATTCAAGATTTAATTCAACAAATTAAACTGAAAAAATCATTTTTATGCATTGGTCTCGATCCTGATGTAGATAAAATGCCACCACATTTATTGAAGTCTAATAATTTTATATTTGAATTTAATAAGCAAATTATAGATGCAACTCATCATTTGTGTGTAGCCTACAAACCTAACTTAGCATTTTATGAAGCACATGGCTTAGAAGGTTATAAAGCCTTAAAGGATACTATTTTGTATTTAAATGAAAAGTATCCTGAACATTTCACTATAGCTGATGCTAAACGAGGAGATATTGGCAATACTTCTAAAATGTATGCAAAAGCATTTTTTGAAGAATTGAATTTCGATTCAATTACCATCGCCCCTTATATGGGAAAAGATTCTGTTGAGCCTTTTTTAACTTTTAAAAATAAGCACTGTATCTTATTAGCTTTAACGTCTAATGCAGGATCAAAAGATTTTCAATTCCTAAATACAGAAGAAACAAAAACAAAACTTTTTGAAGAAGTTATTCAAACTTCTCAAACTTGGCAAAATGCAGATCGGTTAATGTATGTTGTTGGTGCCACACAAACCGAACATATTCAAGCAGTAAGAAAAATAATCCCAGAGTCGTTTTTATTAGTGCCTGGTGTTGGTGCGCAAGGCGGAAGTTTAGAAGAAGTTTGCAAGTATGGTTTAAACAAAAATATAGGTTTACTAATAAATTCATCTCGAGGTATTTTGTATGCTTCAAATGAATTAAATTTTGCAGAAGCTGCTGCGGAAAAGGCCTTAGCAATTCAAACTAAAATGGAAAGCTTTTTATAAAAGCATTCTAATACATAATCAACTTCAAACAATAATTAGAATAATAAACTAGCTCAAAAATGTACATTTTAGCTTTCCATAACGTCAAAGGAATGCTTAGTATAGCAAAGCTAGCATATTATCGAAGTATTAAAAATAGCAATAGATATCAAAGCATAACTTCTTAGATTCCAATTTGCTTATGGTTGAAAAGGTCTATTTTTTCAATCAAAAACTAATGATATAATTTATAAAGTGATATAAGATTCAAGCATATTAAGCTGAGTACAATATTTTAGCTACAATATTATTTTTTGATAATTGCAATTGGAAAATTGAAGTTAAAAAAAAGCGAAGCTAAAGACTTCACTTTTTTATATTAATTTTATTAATCGCTGGACGGTATTCTTTCTTATCAATGATCATTTTGGCGATGCAAAAAAGCATTTTCGCCAAAATAATCGGAAAACATTACTTTGTCGCTGGACGGTATTCTTTCTTATCAATGATCATTTTGGCGATAATTTCTTTTAAAATTTCACTAGTGCCGCCGCCGATGGGGCCAAGTCTGCTATCACGTAACATTCTTGCCATCGGATACTCTTCAATATAACCGTAACCTCCTAACATTTGTAAGCAATCGTAAATGGTTTCATCTGCAATTTTAGTAGAAAGTAACTTAGACATGCTTGCTTCTTTTACAACGTAGTCGCCCATAATCATGCGTTTAACCAACGAATAGTTAAATTGTTTAGCCATTTCAACTTCACTGGCACGTTCCGCCATTTTGTGACGCAATGCTTGAAATTCATTAATTTTTTTGCCAAAAGCCATACGATCGTCCATATAATCTAATGCATACTCTAAGGCGTATTCTGCTCTTGCATGTGCATTAATTCCCATAATTAAACGCTCTAATGCGAAATGCTGCATAATGTAAGAAAAGCCTTTATTTTTCTCCCCCATTAGTCGGTTTTTAGGAACTTTTACATTGTCAAAAGCAAGCTCAGCTGTATCGGAAGCTCTCCAGCCCAATTTATTTAATTTAGTAGCTGAAATACCAGACATATCTCGGTCTAAAAGAAAAATACTCATTCCTTTAGCACCTAATTCTGGACTAGTCTTAGCTGCTACTACTAAATAATCGGAATATACACCATTGGTTATGAAAGTTTTAGAACCATTTATAACAAAATGTTCGTCTGTTTCTTCTGCTGTAGTTCGCATACCAGCTACATCACTCCCACCAAATGGCTCGGTAATGCATAAACAACCTATCATTTCTCCCGTAATACTTTTAGCTAAATATTCTTGCTTAATTTCTTCAGAACCTTCTGCATTTAAATGCGTCATTGCTAGATACGCATGTGCCCAAATAGCAGCTGCAAATCCACCAGAATTGATGCGTTGTAATTCTTCCAGTAAAATTACGGTATAAAATAAATCTAAATTCATACCACCATACTCTTCTGGGTAATTAACACCAAAAAACCCCATTTCACCAAATTTCTCCCAAATAAATCGGTCGATAGTTCCTGTTTCTTCCCACTTATCTAAATGGGGAACAACTTCTTTTTTTAAAAAATTACGTAAGCTTTCTCTAAATAAATTGTGTTCTTCTGTAAAATATAAATTCATTGTATGTTTGTTTAGAAATGTTGAATAATTAGATTTTCAAATTATAGATTACTCATTTATTTCCAAATATAATTTAATTCTATCAATTTTATCGCTTGGAAAATCATAGATTTTTGATAATTCTTCAAAACTAGAAATCCCTTGTCTTACTTTTATAAAATGAACAATCTCTCTAGCTAGCTCGTAATCGAAATAAGGAATTTCTGATAATTGCACTACACTAGCAGAATTAATATCGATTTTTTTTGGTTCAACTTTTAATTTAACAGTAAATTCTTCAAGTAATTTCGCTCTAGTTTCGTAGTTTAAACCCCATATATCTTTAAGTTGAATATCGTTTAAAAAACCCCCTATTTTAGTTCTTCTCCTAACAATCCGTTTTGCTAAAACTTGGCCAATTCCAGAAATTTGCTGTAATTGTGTTTCTGTTGCAACATTTAAATTTTGTTTTTGAGCATAGGTTTTTAATTGAGATTGATATTTCTTCACTTCAGCTGCTCTTTTTTCTTTGGCAGTAACCCAGTCTGGAAACTTAAAATAAGGTTCAATTTTAAGTAATAGACTATCTGAAATTTGTGTGACTTCTTTAAAATCTGCTGCAGAATTAATCCATTTACTGTCGTCTCTAAATTTTTGTAGACGATTAAATTCTTCAACTGAAATACCTAGTTGATAAGCTTTATAATCTTTTAAATAGTTTGGATTAAAAGGATAAATTTTAGGCTCATTAGCTTTATTTGAAGCTTGCTGCAATGAGTCTAATTGATGCTGCAGGTTGAGTTTATCTTCTTCAGAAAAAGCAAATGCTGTACTCTTTGTATTTGGAAGAAACCAAAAAAACTGGAACGCTAGAGAAGCGAGTAAAATAAAGACCAAAAATAAAATCCCATTCCGCTGAGCAGTACTCAAATCGAAATGAGATTTCCAAAACTTCATTTTTTTATATTTATGATCGGGTATACAACTTACCTGATTTAAGTTTCACAAGGTATTCTTTTAAATCGGTTCTAACTTCTCCAGATAAGATGTATAACCCAATTATATTAGGGAATGACATAGCTAAAATCATCATGTCTGAAAAATCTAATACAGCTCCTAAACTTACAGATGCTCCTAAAACAACGAATAATAAAAATAATAGTTTATAAATTAATTCGGAGCGACTGCTTTTTCCAAAGATATATGTCCAAGAACGCATTCCGTAGTAAGACCAAGAAATCATAGTTGAAAATGCAAACAAGAATACGGCTACAGATAATACATAAGGGAACCAAGAAATTACACTACCAAAGGCAGAAGAAGTTAGTTCTACACCAGAAACTCCTGTTAATTCGTGTTTACCAGTAAATATTAACACCAAGGCCGTTAGGGTACAAACAACAACAGTATCTATAAATGGTTCTAGCAAAGCTACAAAACCTTCAGAAGGCGGATGATTTGTTTTTGCAGCTGAGTGTGCGATGGCAGCAGAACCAACTCCTGCTTCGTTAGAAAATGCAGCTCTTTGAAAACCTACAACCAATACACCTATAAAACCACCTTTTAAAGCACCTGGGCTGAATGCACCAGAAATAATTGCATTAAAAGCTGGACCTATGTTATCTATATTTATACCAATTACAATAAGCGCACCCACTACATAAACTGCTGCCATAATAGGAACTACCTTACCCGTTACTTTTGCAATACTATTAATTCCACCAATGATTACAACACCAACTAAAATAGCTAAAACAACTCCAAACAATGGACCTTTGCCAACTAAAAATGGAATTTGATTGGATAATATTTCGAAAGACTGGTTGGATTGAAACATATTACCACCACCAAATGAAGCGCCTATTCCTAGAATAGCAAAAAATCCTGCTAAAAAAGCTCCTAATTTACCAAGATTTCTTTTTTCTAAACCATGGCGTAGGTAATTCATCGGTCCACCAAAAATCCTTCCTTCTTTACTTATAAATCGATATTTTACACCAAGAGTACACTCTACAAATTTGGAAGACATACCGAGTAAACCAGCTACAACCATCCAAAAAGTAGCACCAGCACCTCCTAAAGAAATAGCAACTGCAACACCAGCAATATTTCCTAAACCTACAGTTGCAGAAACAGCTGTGGCTAGTGCTTGAAAATGTGTAATTCGGCCAGGTGCGCCAGGTTCATCGTATTTTCCTTTAGCAAGTTGCAATGCGTGTTTAAATCCGCGAATATTAATGAAGCCCATTCGAATAGTAAAGAATGCAGCACCAAAAATTAACCAAATAACGATGAAAGGAATCTGGTTTTTTACAGGATTGCCATTAGGATGGGTTAATACAACTTGATCAGCATACTTAATTCTTGCAAACAAATGCGCATTAGTTTCGATAACATGTTTTTTGTTTTCTGGATTGTAAACAAACTCACCTGTTTTGTTTAACTGCTTTAAAGTTCCATTTACAGGAGCTTCAATTTCTACATCTCCAAGGCTACCTCTACTTAATAAAGCTATTTTTTCTCCTTTTTTAACTTTCGCACCATCTTGTACTAACCATTTTTCGAGTTTAAATTTTTCTTGGGTATCAGCATTCCAACCAGGTGCAAAAATTTGTTCAAAATCTTTATAAACAATCGGATCGTATATTCCAACGGCTGCAAATGGATCCCAAAATAAAACTTCTCCCAAACCAGCAACAATAGGCTTAAACGTACCATTAAAATGTTCTGCTATGGATTCTGCTTCAATTGTAAATTCTCCTTTAAAAGTCTTTCCTTTAGCATCAGTAACAGTAACTGAATACGGTATTCCTTCAACTAAATCTAAAGCACTAGATGAATTTAACTTTACATCTTCCTTAGACCATTTGTAGGTAAAAGGCTCTTCTCCATTTAAAACACGAAGTTGTATTATAGCGTCGTCAATCTCAGATGATGGGTTAATGAGTTTTACATCTACTTCTAATTCTTGCGAATAAACAGATGATACTGTAAGTATTGTTGAAATTAAAAATAATAAAAATTTAATATTCTTCATAAAATTTAGCTTTGTAGAGATAGAATTGCGTGCAATATGCAAAAAATACTTGTGCTTTTAAAGTATTTTTCTTTGAATCAATACTTCAAGTTAAAATTTAATGATGTTATAAGGTTGGAAATTGATTTTAAAAGTAAACTTAGAGCTTTAATAATTGCTACAAATCAAAAACGGAAGTTCGTTTTGTATAAATTAAATCTTTTAGTTTTAACCAAAAAGCAATGGTTAAATATAACCCGAAACCAAAACCGAAAGTGGCAAATGAGACATAAATAAAAAACAATCTTACAGATTTTACTTTCATTCCAAGTCGGTCGGCAAGTCGTGTGCTTACGTAAAATCCATGGCGTTCGAAAAAGTAACGTATGTTTTGTATCATCTTCTTAGTAAATCGATTCCTAAATTACATTGCAAACATTTGTTTTTATCGCAATAGTTTTGTTTTAATTGAATTAAAGCCTGAGATTCCAAGGCATTAACCGCAGTATTATTTTTTAAAGAATTAAATTTATTTACTATACTGTTATTTTCTACAGCCAAACTGGTTAGTAAATTAATACTGGAATTTTCTAGCTTTAAATTGTTTGTAAATTTAGCAAATGAAAATTGAATTGGTACAAGTGTGTTAATAATTAGTAAATCGATAAAGCTTTTACTCAGCTGTTTTTTTCTTGGCTTACTTACTTTTTCGAAAGTATAATGCGATTGCCAAAAACTAGAGAGTTCAATTTTAAAAAGTTTTGTTATTTCGGCTCTGGTTTTGCATTCAATTAAGGCTCCAAAAAGGTGTTGCTGTTGGTGAAACAAACTTGCCAATTGAGCTAAGCGAATTGTTGGAAAATTAGTTGGCCTTGCTCCATAAAATTGAACTGGCAAAACCGATTTATCCTTTAGTTGAAATTTTTGTTGCAAATACGCAAATTCTTTTTGTAACTCTGAGTAATATGAATTCTGTATATTAGAATTGTCTAACAAACGAGCCTGACCTAATAACAAAGATTCCAACTGAAACTGATTGTGAGCTGTCTTTTGAAGTACTTGATAAGGAATTGATTTTGCAAGCGACAAAAAGGCTTCTCCATTAGATTTTAAACCAAAATTTTTGACTAACATTAAAAACAAAACTTCGTTCCAATTATTTTTTGATGTGCCCAACATTTCTTGTATAAAACCTGATTTCTGTTCTAAACGCTCAACAAAAACGCGTGTTAACCATGATTTTACTTTTATTTCATCGAAAGTATGAAAAGCTGTTTCGCAGTTGATCCATTTAAGTTGACTTTGCATTAATCGACGATAATTATTTTCAGCTGAATTTTCTATTACAGGTTTTAAGACTAATGTTGGTATTTTAGTTTCATCTGTTCTGTAAATATCCATATCATGCTCCCAAACAACATGCAAAATTACGTTTTGATATGCAGTATCTTTTTCATGTCCGTGTGCGTACCAATCTGAAGATTTTATATGAATTTCTACATTTCCAGCCCAATGCTGCTCGCCAATGTACATTTGTGCATTAAAGAAATCAGGACCAGATGCATGCTGATTGTGCAATCCTGAATTTATAATTGAAATTATTTCGCCATCAAGGCTTTGTAATTGATGGCTTTTAAACTTTTTAAATTTCCATATGTAATGTAAAAAATCTTCTTTCATTATTAAATTCTAAATAAATGAAAAATTTAAGTTGATTGCTATTGCTTCACTAAAGTCTGTAATTGATTTTTTACTTTTTCATAAAAAACATCAACCCAAAGTTGATATTGCTCAGCACTAGGATGTAATTTATCTTCAGCAAACATACTTTTATTGCCTTCAATCGATTTTGATATAGGTGTTATATTGTAAAAAACAATATTATATTTTTCTGCGATTTGTTTTGCTATTTTGTTATAAGTAGCTATTTCTTCAGCAACCTTTTGGAGCTCTTTTTTTTTAGCAAAATCACTCACTCCATAATCTGGAATGCTAACAACAAACATACCCTGTGCATTATATTTAGATTTTGATAAACCTATTTGAATTAAATGTTCAAATTCATTTTTATATTGGTTAATATCTTTTTTTTGATATTGGTTGTTCACTCCTATAAGTAAGGAGACCAAATCGTACTTTTTTGCTAAATTTTCTTTTTCTATTGCACTTATAAGTTCGTCTGTTCGCCATCCGGTTACCGCAATAATTTTGGGTTTTTGAAGGCTAAAGCCATCGGCTTCTAATTGTTTAGTTAAGACGTTGGGCCAGTTTTTTTGAGTTTCAACTGCTTCACCAATGGTGTACGAATCGCCTAAAGCTAAGTAAGTCATATTTTGAGATTGTAGGGCTAATATATTCAAAAATAAGCCAACCATAAAAAACAAATTAAGCAAATTAAAGTCTTTCCGCATGGTGTTGAATTAATGTTTAAATGTAAGCAATATTCTCTATTTATAAACTGAATATACAGAAGAGTGCTAATTGAAGTCTGATTATAAATAGATTATTAGAATCGGTTTCACAAAAAAACGCCTAAGTTCTGTTAACTTAGGCGTTTTGTTTTAGGGTGTTTCAACTAAACGGGTTAGCTAATTTTATTTTGCTTGTTTTATAAACTTTTCGAGTGCCATTGTCATAGACGGAGTCTCTGGTGTTGGTGCTTTAATATTAACCTTTAAACCATGTTCCTTAGCTGCTTTTATAGTCGTATTTCCAAAAACAGCAATTTTAGTATTTCTTTGTTCAAAATCTGGAAAATTTTCGAATAAAGATTTAATTCCGCTAGGGCTAAAAAACACTAAAACATCGTAGGTAACATCTTTAAGATGAGACAGGTCGCTGACAACCGTTCTGTATAAGATTGCTCTAGACCAATTTAATTTTAATTTATCGAGCTGTTTAGGCACATTCGGTTTTAAAACATCTGATGATGGTAACAAAAAATTTTCAGACTTATGTTTTTTAATAATATCTATTAAATCCTGAAAAGTACGTTTTGCCACATAAATTTTACGTTTACGATACACCACATATTTTTGCAGATAATAAGCAACAGCTTCACTTTGACAAAAATATTTTAATGTATCAGGAACTTCATAACGCATTTCGTTAGCAATTCTAAAAAAATTATCAACCGCATTACGGCTAGTTAAAACTATTGCGGAAAAATTTTTTAAATCTATTTTTTGCTGTCGTACTTCTTTAGTATCTACTCCTTCTACATGAATAAAAGGAATAAAATCAATTTTTACTTTGAGTTTATCTTCTAATTCGGCATAAGGAGAGTTTTCAACTCTAGGCTCTGGTTGTGAAATTAAAATAGTTTTCACTTTCATAAACAAGTATTTATAGCAGTTTGTAGCTTATTTCAAATACCTAATTATAAATAATATAGGTATTATTTCAAGACTGCAAATGTACAAAATAAAATAGAACAAATGACGCGCAATTAAACTTCTTGACTTAAGCAAGAATTGTGCTATTTTTAATATGTAAAAGCCTACAAAAACTCCATAAATTATCACTATAAATAAGGAATTTAATTCAGTATAAACTAATAAAAGCAAAGGTACAAACATCAATAATCCAAAATAACAAAACAAATTGAGCTTTAATTCTACATAATTGTTTAAAACTTTCTTTACATTGAATAAGTAAGCAATACTTTTTTGAATTAAATATTTGAACAACAAAAAACCCAAAATGTAACTTAAGGTAAACAAGCTCGATTTTAAATTAAAAACAATAGCATTTTCATTTAAAGCCTGATGGATAAATTGATAAGAAAGACTAATTATAATAGTTGATAAAAAAAGCAGTAAATTGATAAAACTTCTATCTTTTTTGGGCGAAGTAAAAACCAATTTTAAATAATCGGTGGACCAACCTAGTTGTATAAATTTTTTAAACCAAAAAGCATTCACTTCTTTTAAAACAACGATGCCAATAAAAATAGCTAAGAAGATAAAATGTAAAAAATAAAGACTGTCTGAAACTCGTTCTATCATATCATTTAAACTATCACAAATGTAAACTATCTAAAAGATTACAATGTAATTTTTAATTCAAAAACTTACCTTTGCAAAAATAAGCCGTATTGAATTTAGTTATCATTCCAACTTACAATGAAAAAGAAAACATCGATTTTATTGTTCGACGTGTTTTATTAAAATACAAGGATTTTCATGTATTAATTGTAGACGATAATAGTCCTGATGGTACTGGAAATATTGCACAAGAACTGATAAATACGAAGGAATTTGAGCACCGATTACATTTACTAAGTAGAGCCAAAAAAGACGGATTGGGTCAAGCTTATATAGCTGGTTTTACTTGGGCCTTAAACCATGATTACGACTACATTTTTGAAATGGATGCTGATTTTTCTCACAATCCAAAAGATTTAAAAAAGCTGTTAAAAGCTTGTAGAGATGAAAATTACGATTTTGCAATTGGTTCTCGATATGTAAAAGGTGTAAATGTTGTAAACTGGCCCATGAAACGAATTTTAATTTCTTGGTTTGCTTCTAAATATGTTCGTTACTTAATGCGAATACCTATTAAAGACAGTACAGCTGGTTTTATTTGCTATAAAAAAGAAGTATTACAACAAATTAATCTTAAAAAAATTCAATTTGTCGGATATGCATTTCAAATTGAAATGAAATTTAAGGCTTTAGCCTTAGGATTTTCGTACAAGGAAGTTCCTGTTATCTTTACAGAACGCAAACTAGGAAAATCGAAAATGGATGGAGCAATTATTTATGAAGCCGTTTTGGGCGTAATTTATTTAAAACTAAAAAGTATATTCGGTAGAATTCAATAACAATGAAAACACTAATTAAAAATGCCAAGATAGTAAACGAAAATTCCATTTTTGATGGAGATGTTTATATTGATGATCAAATTATAAAAGAAATCTCTTCATCTATCAGTTTAAAATCAAATTCAATTCGAGTAATCGATGCAGAAGGAAAATATTTACTGCCTGGCTTAATTGATGATCAAGTACATTTTAGAGAACCTGGCTTAACCCATAAAGAAACTATTAAAACAGGCTCGATTAGCGCAGCTGCTGGAGGTATTACTTCGTTTATCGAAATGCCAAATACCAACCCACAATCTACCACCCTAGAACTACTTGAAAAAAAGTTTGCCATTGCTGAAAAAGATGCCTTGGTTAATTATTCTTTTATGTTTGGTGGCACTAACACGAATTTAGAAGAAATAAAAAAAATAAACCCTAAAACCATAGCCGGATTAAAATTATTTTTAGGCTCATCTACTGGAAATATGCTAGTAGACAATGAAAAAGCTCTAGAAGAAATTTTTAAAAATTCGCCTGTAATTATTTCTACGCATTGCGAAGATGAAGCCACAATTCAAAAAAACACTCAGCTATATATTGAAAAATATGGCGAAGAAAATATTCCAATTTCAGCACATCCAGAGATACGCAGCGAAGAAGCCTGTTACTTATCTTCTTCTAAAGCAATAAAGTTGGCCAAAAAAACAGGAGCAAGATTACATGTTTTTCATCTTTCTACAGCAAAAGAATTAACTCAATTTAGCAATAAAATCCCTTTGAAAAACAAAAAAATAACGGCAGAAGTTTGCATACATCATCTTTGGTTTAACGATAAAGATTACGATAAAAAAGGAACAAAAATTAAATGGAATCCTGCAGTTAAATCTGAAAAGGATCAAAAAGCTTTACTAAAAGCTTTAAATGAAGATTATATAGATGTATTAGCAACCGACCACGCACCACATACTTTAGCAGAAAAAAACAACAACTATTTAAATGCGCCCAGTGGTGGCCCTTTGGTTCAACATGCTTTAGTCGCTTTGCTCGAAATGCATCATCAAAAGAAAATTAAACTTACTAAAATAGTAGAAAAAGCTTGCCATAATCCAGCTATTCTTTTCGATATAAACCGACGTGGCTACATTAGAGAAGGTTATTTTGCTGACTTAGTTTTAGTAGACTTAAATGCGCCTTGGACGGTGCAAAAAGATAATATTTATAGTAAATGCGGGTGGTCTCCTTTTGAAGGTACAACATTCCGCTCTCGTGTAACACACACGTTTGTAAATGGAAATTTAGTTTACGAAAATTTTAAATTCCCTAAATTGCCCAAAAATTATAAAGCAGAAAGATTAAGTTTTAATAGGTAATTTATGCGTAGTTACATTTTTGTAGTAGTTTTTGTTTTAATTTTTACGTCTTGCCAAGATTTAAAAACACCTAAAAAGCCAAATCCCTTATTAAGTCCAGCTAAAATGGAAGCCATTTTAACCGATTTAGTTGTGCTAGACGCAATGATTAGCGTTAACAACTTTAGGATAGATAATTTACAAATAAGTTTACCCGATTTTATTTATGAAAAACATGATATTGATAGCGCTAACTTGGCAAAGAATATTGAATACTACAATTCACTATACGAGCAAAACACAGAAATTTACGAAAATGTAAAAACCAACATAGAGAAAATTAAGCAAAGAGTAGAAGAAAAAAGACGTAAAATCGACAGTACAGAAAGAATAAAAAAAGAGCTTAATCGAGAAAAGGACAGTTTAAATCGTAAATGAAATTTTTGGCCTAGATTAAATTAAACACCTAAAATCAAGCCAAACAGCATATATGAAGTGTAAAATCTTTTTCTTATTGTTGAAATAAGTCTACTTTTTAAATCAGATACTCATCATTTTTTAAACCTTCAAAATTAGTAAGGATCATCTGCCTTTTGAAAGTCCAAACAAGCATCTTTTATTACTCTTTCTATAGGTGTAAACTCAAAATTCAAAACAGATTTTAACTTTTGGTTGCTGTATAAACGGTCTTGCAATAAAGTGGCAATCACATCGAAACTAAGTTTTCTTTTTTTACGGGTGAAGATTGCTACCAAAGCCTCCGTAAACCAATAAAGATATACCATCCATTTTTTTAGTTTAACTTTTGGAAGTTTTTTACCAAGTTGCTGAGCTATTAAAAATTGAATTTTACTCATTCTTAAATTTTCATCAACTACAATAAAGCGTTCATTAGTAACTTCAGATTGCATTAGTAAAATCATAATTTCTGCAACATCTCTTACACCTACAAAACCTGTTATTTTATCAATTTTAAAAGGGAAATTACCTTGTGCTTGAGAAAACAATTCACCTGAACCTTCAGTATAAAATCCTGCACCTAAAATAACACCTGGATTAACTATAACTACAGGCAAGCCTTCTTGAGAAGCACGCCAAACTTCCATTTCGCCCCCATATTTAGCAATACTATAGTAACTGGAATTATTCAGGTTTTCGCGATAAGACTCTTCGGTAATTAGAGCATTATTCTTTTCTTTCCCTAAAGTTGCAATTGAACTCACATGGCAGAACTTTTTAACCTTATAAGCAATAGAAAAATTAACCAAATTTGCAGTACCTTCAATATTTACCTTTCTAAGTTTGTGGCGTAAAGATGGACTATTAGAAACCAACCCAGCACAATGATACACCCAATCTACGTTTGTAAAAGCTTCATCTAAAGTCGTAACATCGTTAATATCTGCTTTTTGCCAATCTATATGTTGAGCTAAATTAAATATACTTTCGCCGTAAACTCTTTGTATAACTTGTAAAGCAAAGGCTTTTTTACGCTCAGTTCTGTACAATCCACGAATGGATTTAGCTGCTTCATTTTTAAGTAAAGTTGCTAATAAATGAGTCCCTACTAAACCGGTTGTTCCTGTAATTAATATCATTTTGTAAATATAATTAATTCGCTACCTAGTAAGAACAAGCTTTATAATATCTTTGCGTCGAAAATTTAATATTGATGGAAAAAGATTTTTTTGAAGAAGTAAATTGGCGTGGAATGGTTCACGATGCAATGCCTGGACTACAAGATCATTTAAATGAAAAAATGCGTACAGCCTATGTTGGTATCGACCCAACGGCAGATTCTTTACATATCGGGCATTTAGTAGGTGTAATGCTATTGAAGCACTTTCAGTTAGCCGGACACAGACCTGTTGCTTTAATTGGTGGAGCCACTGGAATGATTGGAGATCCATCTGGAAAATCGAAAGAACGCAATTTACTTAATGAAGAAACATTACTTCACAATCAAAATAAAATAAAAGAACAACTTCAGAAATTTTTAAATTTTAGTCAAGGTGAAAATGCAGCTATCTTAGTAAACAATTACGATTGGATGAAGGAATTTAGTTTTTTAAATTTCATTCGAGATGTCGGCAAACACATTACTGTAAATTACATGATGGCGAAAGATTCTGTTAAAAAACGATTGTCGTCTGAATCTTCAGAAGGAATGAGTTTTACAGAATTTACCTATCAACTTGTACAAGGCTATGACTTTGTTCACTTATATAATGCTGAAAAATGCACCTTACAAATGGGTGGAAGCGACCAATGGGGAAATATAACCACAGGTACCGAAATGTTAAGAAAAATGCATAATCAAAAAGCATTTGCATTAACTTGCCCTCTAATTACTAAAGCAGATGGCACTAAATTTGGTAAAACTGAAGGCGGAAATATATGGTTAGATCCAAATCGAACTTCTCCATATAAATTTTATCAATATTGGCTAAATGTATCAGATGAAGATGCAGCCAAATTCATTAAAATTTTCACACTACTCAACCAAAAAGAAATAGAAAGTTTAATTGAAGAACACCAAGCAAGTCCGCATTTGCGAAAACTACAAAATGTGCTTGCGGATAAAGTAACCCAACTTGTACACGACGAAGATGCTTTACAAAACGCAAAAGATGCCAGTAAGGTATTATTTGGTAAAAGCACAATAAAAGACATCGAAGCCTTAAACGAAGTCACTTTTTTAGAAATATTTGAAGGCATACCCCAAGCAAAAGTTTCTAAAGCAGATTTCGAAGAAGGTATTGATATGATTGGTGCTTTAGCGGCAAAAACATCTTTTCTTTCTTCCAATTCTGAAGCTATAAGAGCTCTTAAAGCAAATTCTGTTTCAGTTAACAAAGCTAAAGTAGATCAGTCTTATGCGTTGAGTGCAAAAGACTTATTAAACGATAAATATATTCTTATAAACAAAGGAAAGAAAAACACCTATTTAATCGTGGTAGAATAAATTGAATTAGCTTTTATAATTAGCTATTTGTAATCGTTTTTTTTAAAAGACAAAAGCCCAAACATAAAAGTTTGGGCTTTTGCATTAACTAACCAATCATATGAAAAATCCATACATTCAAATGTAATGGAATAAGCAGTGAATACTGAAATATATTGGTTAAAATTAGAATAAATAAATCTAAATTTATGCAAAAAGAAAACCCTGAACGGGCGTCCAGGGTTTTCTAACCAATCTATTATGAAAAACTTCATCCAATACAAATATATATCAGATTCTAATTTTTAGAAAACCAAAATAGTTAAATAAATGTTAATTTTTAAAGATTTACATAAAAGAAAGCCCTAAACGGGCGTTCAGGGCTTTCAATCAATCTATTATGAAAAACTTCATCCATAACAAATATATAATTTATTTAAGTATAAACAAAAGTTTTTAGTCTTAAATCAAAACAACAATGTTTTCTATTGCAAAATGCTTGATATATAACCAAATACATCTGTAATATAAATCTGCTTATCTTCTGCATTTTACCGCATTGATTATGTTTTTAAAAAATATAAAGTTATTGGGTTATACCTTTCTTTAATTGAAATATTTTTTTTAACCCTAAAATCAAAAACGAAAAAACTTTCTAAATCTCATCCCGTAGAAAGCCATAAAAGATGACAGTTAAAGTTTAATATATGATTTATGCAATAAGGCATTATAAATCAATCAACACGATGTTTACAAATTAGCTTCATTTATACAAATTTAAAACTTTGTAGTAATTCAATTGCAATTTAACTATTACAAAAAGCTAGATTTCATCTAAAGTTGCGAGTAAATTTGTTAAATCTGCTTCATTATTAAAATAATGAAAGCCCACGCGTATTCCATTTTTTCGATAAGCACAGACAATATTAGCATCTAATAATTTTTTTAAATCAGCTTCGCTCCTATTCAAATTAAAAATACAGGAATGTATTTTTCGTTTTTGTACGGCATTCGAAAGTAAGTTGCGTTTACTAAAAGCATTGAATGCTTTTAAGCTTAAACTTTTAATTTGGGCTTCTATAGATTCAATACCTATTTCGTTATAATGAAAATCTAAAGCCACTTCTAAACTTTTTAAGGAGTGCATATCGAAGTGTCCGGGTTCTAAAAAACCAGTTTTCCTAAATGGTCCGTCGGGTTTAGTTAGCAAAGAATTACTGCCGTAGCTTTTCGGATTTAATGCAGCTAAAAAATCTTTATCGATAATAAAAAAAGCATTCCCAGTACCTGCATTAAACCATTTATAACCACTACTGCCAATAACGGAAAAAGCAGATTCATCGAAATTGAATTTTTCTGTACCCAAGTATTGGGTTGCATCGCCTATTATTTGGATATGGGGGTAAGTTTTCTTTACTTGTTGAAGAAAAGACAAGTCAATTTTAATTCCATTCAGAAATTGAACCACACTTAAAGCAATAAAATCAGGTTGAAAACGCTCTAATTTTTGGTCAATATTATGTTCTAGATTTTCATTAATTTCTGCATATTCAATTTGAAAATCACGAAACTCAAAAGGTAGATTTACAGATGGATAATCGCCTTTTAATAACAAAACTTTTGCATGCTTTGGAAGCGCATCAACAATACCATTTAGACCTATCGAAAAACTTGGCAGCAAAGCTATTTCGGCAGTTTCTGCTTTAAAATACTTTTGTATTTTAGTCCGTAAGCTATCTATTTGCTCATCTTCAAGAAAATCAATTTTTTTATAATCTGTATGTATCCCGTTGTCATATTGCTTTCTAAAATCAATCAGTTTTTTCGAAGTTAATCCAGATGAAGGTGTATTTAAATAAGTACATTTTTTTGTAATTGGAAAAGCATTGTGTATTTTGGACAGCATGGTATGGAATTATAAATAAAAACACCAAATGTAGTAAATCTGTAGTATGAAATTTTTATTTCGATTTATTTAGCTAAAAATTAAGTAAATTGAGCTACAAATAATCTGTATTTTTGAGTTTTAAACAAAGACGATGAACAATAAAATTACAATGATTGCTGCGGCTTCAGAAAATGATGGTTTAGGAAAAAACAATGATTTGGTGTGGCATTTACCAGACGACTTTAAACGATTTAAACAACTTACCACTGGGCATCATATTATAATGGGTAGAAAAACCTTCGAGTCTTTTCCAAAACCACTTCCCAATCGTGTACATATTATTCTAAGTCGAGATAAAAATTATACAGCAGAAAATTGCCTAATTGCACATTGTTTAGAAGATGCTCTTCAATTAGCTAAAGCAGATAAAAATCCGTTTATTATCGGAGGCGGAGAAATTTACAAATTAGCTCTCCCATTTGCAGACGAAATTGAACTAACTCGAGTACATACTACGATAGATGCTGATGCTTTCTTCCCTAAATTTAATAATGAAAACTGGCACATTATAAAGAAAGAATTTCATCCTAAAGATGAAAAACATGAACATAGTTTTACTTACCAAACATGGCAGCGCATGAAAAATGAATAAATGCAAGTTTTATTTAAAATAGCAGAACAAGAAGGTTTTTATTTGAAGCATTATACGCGATTAAGTGGCGGTGACATTAACGATGTATTTTTACTTGAAACCGAAAACAACAAAAAAGTAATTAAACTAAACAAAGCGAATAAACTTCCTGGATTATTTAAGGAAGAAGCTAGCGCACTCCATGCGCTTTCTGCTACACAAAGTTTTTCAATTCCTAAAGTGCTGCATTTAGGCGAATTGGACAAAACGAGTTATTTAATTTTAAGCTACATAGAAGAATCTTCCAGCAATCAATTTTTTTGGGAAAGTTTTGCAAAACAATTGGCTAGCTTACATGAAAATACAGCTGCTAATTTTGGTTGGAAATCTCATAATTACATTGGTAGTTTACCACAAAACAATAAGGCACACTCTACTTCTTCAGACTTTTACATTCAGCAGCGTTTAATCCCTCAATTTAAGTTAGCCTTGCTAAATGGATTTTCTTTTAAAAATCTAAATCGTTTTTATAAAGAAGTAGAACTACATATTCCTAAGCAAGAAAAACCCGCATTAATTCATGGAGACTTATGGTCTGGGAATTTTATATGTGGTAAAAACCAAAGTCCTGTACTTATCGACCCTGCAATTTGCTATGCTTCAAGAGAAATGGATTTAGCTATGATGCAGCTTTTTGGCGGATTTCCAAACATGGTATTTAATGAATACCAACAACATTTTCCAATAGATACAGGTTGGGTTGAACGAATTGAAATGTACCAACTGTATTATTTGTTGGTACATTTAAATCTATTTGGAGCTCGCTACCTACAACAAGTTCAGCAAATTATTAAAAAGTACTTATAAATTAGCTTACGAATTTTCAATTAAACCAGCTCGTTTTAATAAAGCTTCCGGGTCGGGTTCTTTGCCACGAAAAGACACATACAAATCCATTGGATCTAAAGTACCTCCTTTAGAAAGTACGGTTTGCTTAAATTTTAAAGCCACTTCTGGGTTAAAAATTCCATTTTCTTTAAAAAATGAAAAAGCATCTGCATCTAGAACTTCAGCCCATTTATAGGAATAATATCCTGCTGCATATCCACCCTGAAAAATGTGACTAAATGCAGTGCTCATGCAGTTTTGTTTTATGCTCGGCAAAAGCTGAGTGTCTTTAAAAGCTCCATCTTCAAATTGTTTTACATTTTCAATTTGGGTAGGATTGTGAGCATGCCAAGCCATGTCTAATTTTCCAAAACTCAATTGCCTTAAAGTTAGCATTCCTTCTTGGAAGTTTGCACTAGCTTTTATTTTTTCAACTAATGTTTGTGGTATTTTTTCTCCAGATTTATAGTGTTTAGCAAAAAGAGCTAGAGCTTCTTCTTCATAACACCAGTTTTCTAGTAATTGACTTGGTAATTCTACAAAATCCCAATAAACACTTGTACCCGATAAACTGCTGTAAGTTGTATTGGCCAACATAGCATGTAAAGCATGTCCAAATTCGTGAAACAAGGTAGTAACTTCGTTAAAAGTAAGTAAGGAAGGTTGCGTTTTAGTTGGTTTAGTAAAATTACAAACAATAGAAACATGCGGACGCTCATTTTGCCCGTTCTTAATTTGTTGATTTTTATAAATCGTCATCCAAGCGCCATCACGTTTTCCTGCCCTTGGGTGAAAGTCGGCATAAAATATTGCAATAAAATTGCCGTGCTGATCTGTTACTTTATAAGTAGTTACTTCTTTATGATAAACATCGATATCTGTTAGCTTTTCAAAATTTAGTTGATATAATTTATGTGCAATAGTAAACACCCCGCTAACAACCTGATCGAGCTCAAAAAATGGCTTAAGCTCTTCTTCGTTTAAATTGAATTTTTTCTGCTTTAGCTTTTCGCTATAATAAGCTGTATCCCACTTTTGCAATTGTTCTATACCATCTACTTGCTTAGCGAACTCGTTTAATTCTTTAAATTCTTTTTTGGCTGCGGGTTTTGCTTTTTCAAGCAACTCATCTAAAAAAGAAGTAACTTTTATAGCAGTCTTCGCCATTCGCTTTTCTAACACAAAATCGGCGTGCGTATTGTAACCTAGTAAGTTTGCTCTTTCGTGTCTTAACTTTACAATTTGTAAAACAATTTCTTCGTTATTGTTTTGGTTTTGCTGAAAACCTTTTGAACCAAAAGCAATAGCCATTTTTTTACGAAGTTCTCTGTTTTTTACGTACTTCATAAATGGGATATAACTTGGATAATGCAGGGTAAAAACATAACCTGTTTTTTCTTTACTTTCTGCTACTTGCGCTGCGCTTTCTAGCGCATTTTCTGGCAAGCCTTCTAAGGCTTCTTTATTTTCGACATGTAGCTCGAACGCATTGGTATCTGCTAAAACTTGCTTCCCAAATTGAAGTGACAAAGTGGCTAATTCTTGATCTATTTCGCGAAGACGTTTTTGTTGACCTTCCTGCAAATTAGCTCCATTTCTAGTGAAATTTTGATAGGTTTCTTCTAGCAATCTAGTTTCTTCATGGTTTAAGTTGAATTTATTTTGGGTTTTAAATACAGACTTAATGCGTTTAAATAAAGTTTCATTTAGCATTAAATCGTTATTAAATTCGCTTAATTTAGGAGAAACATTTTGAGCAATTTGTTGGATTTCTTCGTTGGTTTCGGCAGAATTTAAATTGAATAAAATGCTGGAAATTCGATTAAGCTGCTCACCTGTTGCATCGAGAGCTGCTATGGTATTTGTAAAGCTAGGTGCATCGGTTGAAGCGGTAATTACTTCAATTTCTGCTCTAGCTTCTTTTAAAGCTTTCTCGAATGCAGGTTCGAAGTCTTGGTTTTTAATTTTTGAAAATGGAGCAGTATCGAAGGTTTGCAATAATGGATTTGCCATGTAAAATTTATTTTTTGCAAATTTAACTAACTTAAGAAGAGAATTGTTTAAAGTTTTGTTGGAATTTGAACCTAAGATTGGTCTTATCTACCCATTTTAAAAAAGATGATTTGAAGTTATTTTTAAGTATTAGGTAAAATTACAATTGATTCACATCTGTTGTAAGCTTTGTAAGGATGGATTGTAAAAGTTTTCTTACTTTTTCCTATTCTTTTTCTTATCATTTTTTATTGATAAAAAAACTAGATAAACACCTAAAATAAGGATTAAGAAATCGAAAAAAAGGATTTTGTTAGATCAGGTTTCTTTTGATGCATGTTTTACCTTACTGGAATTATTTCGCAAGGAATTTCGTTTTGTTGAATAAATTGATCTACTGCATCGATGCTTTCTTGATTTAACATTTGTGAGCCTATCCTTACTTCTTTATTGTGGAGCACAAAAGTAATGTCTCCAGCAAATTTCTTTACATACTTAGCCTTTGTAAGATTGGTTTTAGATGCAAACCAATTGTTTTGTTTATACATGCCGTTTTCTATAGTGGCGTAAATTGTATAATCGATGCTATAGTATAATGCGTAATGAAAAACACCTAAACCCATATAAAACCAACCCATTGAATTTATGTAAACGACATCTACAACTCCAAACAAGAACCAAAATATCCCAACATATTTAGCATACTTTGTATTGGTCTTTTGAAACTCAGTTTTGGTGTGTAAAACAATTTTTTTCATACGCAAATATAATGAAAAATTTGATGTTTAGTTATACCGCCCTAGCCCCGATGGCAATGGCAGCTTTGGTTAGGCAATATAATTAAATAGGCGTATTTTTAAGAGCGATTTTATGAGCTCCTTGAAAATGCAATGCCTATTTTATATTGCCCAACCAAACTATAATGGATAGCGGGAAATTGCTTCGAAAACTTTTAGTTTACCAACTCTGGAAAAGCTTTTTTAACTTCAGGACAAATTACTTTACCGTTAACCATACTTAAGCCTTTTGCTAGACTTTTGTTTAAATCGCAGGCTTTTTGCCAACCCAAATTTGCGAGTTGCATAACGTAAGGAAAAGTAACATTAGTAAGCGCCAATGTTGAAGTGTAGGGAACGGCACCTGGCATATTTGTAACGCAATAATGTACTACATTATCAATAATATAAGTAGGGTTTTCGTGTGTGGTTGGTTTTGTAGTTTCGAAACATCCACCTTGGTCAACTGCTACATCTACCATTACAGTACCTGGTGTCATTTCTTTGAGCATATCGGCGGTTATGAGTTTTGGAGCTTTGGCACCAGCAATTAAGACCGCACCAATAATTAAATCTGCTGTTTTAATATGTTTACGAATATTGTATTCGTTAGAGAATTCGGTAACCACATGGCTCGGCATAATATCGTTAACATAGCGTAGGCGTTTCATACTAATATCTAAAATGGTAACGTGTGCACCTAAGCCAGCCGCCATTTTTGCTGCTTGAATTCCGACTACTCCAGCTCCTAAAACCAGTACTTTTCCTGGAGAAACACCAGGCACTCCGCCAAGTAATATGCCTTTTCCTTTTATGGGTTTTTCTAAATATTTTGCTCCTTGCTGAGTTGCCATTCTACCCGCTACTTCAGACATTGGGGTTAATAATGGTAAGCTACTATCTTCGTCTTGTACGGTTTCGTAGGCTATACAAATTGCTTTAGCCTTTAGCATAGCTTGAGTTAGCTGCTGGCTAGACGCAAAATGAAAATAGGTAAACACAAGCTGATTTTCTTTAATAAGATTATATTCGGCTTCAATCGGTTCTTTTACTTTTACAATAAGCTCTGCTGTTTCGTATACATCTTCAATATGATCTAAAATTACGGCTCCAGCTTCTTGGTATGCTTGATTGGAAAAACCACTGGCCAAACCGGCGTTGAATTGAAGAAAGATTTCATGATTTTGTTTTGAAAGTTCGAATACGCCAGCGGGTGTAATGGAAACTCTGCTTTCGTTGTTTTTAATTTCGGTAGGAATGCCTATTTTCATGGTTAGCTATTATTAATTATGTAGGGTAAAAATATAATAATTACTATATTATTTAATTTTACCCCTGTTAAATATAGGGCATAAAATGAATTTTTGCATTTTAAATTAAAAACAACCCTTTAGTTAAGATTAATATTAAAAATATTTTTGTTTGTTGATGATTTAGTAATCTTCATCTTGATTTTTGGTCAAATAATAGATTTTTAAAATACACCCATCTCTGGTCCTCCCTTACTTCGCCTTCGCTCAGTACAGGCCATGGAAGGGGATAACTGGGATTATGATTTTTACTTTCCCTAGATGGAAATACCTAAAGGCAAAGGGTGTTTAAAGTAAAATGTAGCAATATAGCTTTGTTTAAAAAAGTGTTTAGTACAAATTAATATACACCCATCTCTGGTCTTCCCTCTTAGGGAAGAAGCTAAAAATTCTAACAGTAATTGGAAGTTTTCCCTAGAGGGAAATGCAGATAAGCAAAGGGTGTGTTTTAAAATAGCCAAAGTTAGTCCTTAAAATGGTATTCCTTCATTTCTTGTGTAGCTTCAAAAACAGGATAGTCTTTCCAAATATCTGGTGAATAGGTTTCGATAGTTTCAGTTTCTAAAGAAGACACAAATTGATCTTTTGGTAATTCTTTACCTTCAATGTTCTCTTGCTCTAATAAAACCCATTCATCTATAGTTTCATTTTCAGCTTCTATGATAAATCGAAGTTTAAATTTTATGCGTTTACTGCGATCTAGATGGTTTTCTATAAAAGTAAGTGTTCTTCTTAAAAAAACATATTGAGCAGAAGAACTGCTGGTATAATAAGGCACATAAAAACCTTCGTCTGTTTTGGTAAAACGTAAGCTTCTTTGGGCTTTGTATTGATCAAATTTTATTCCTAATAATTTTAAGTTTAAACTAAAAAGGCTTTTCCCTTCAGCTAATTGATAATCTATTTGAGTGATGGCAAAATCTTCTTTGTCTATGTAAATTTTTCCTTCGTATTTTCCTTTTCTACGTCCTGGCTCAAAATGAATTACATATTGTGAGCGGCCTTTAACCATCGTAGGTTCTTGAAGTTGGTAATCGTAATATTTGGTTTCGGTAATCACATCGGGAAGCCAATTTCCATTTTCGAATGCTAATCTCGGATATTCATCTATGGAAAAGTCTTCATCCTCTTCATCTACATCTGAGCTTTGGATTCTTATCTGCTCGTCTGACGAGTTCACTTCAACAGAATCGGCAATTTTTAAAATACCTATTTTAATTTTAAAGGTATTTTCTGAATCAAAATTTTCAAATAATTTTTTGATAGCTTCTTCTTGATATTCTTCTATATCTGCCTTTGTATCAGAATCTGCTAAATAAATTTTCTTTTTTAGGTCTACAGTGTATACGGTATCTTGAACATATAAATCTCGTAGGCTTTCAGAAAAACCTAAGCTTGTGCTACCAGCAACATCTTTGTTTAAATCTGCCATGGCTTTATTAATCCGCTTACGCTCTTTTTTTCTTAAGTTACTTGCCTTTTTAAGTTGAAATACCATTTGCTGTGGTTTGTAACTATTTCTGCTACGGTAAAACAATCGGTATCTTTTAGAGCCAAGTTGATGATTTTGATCTCTATTTTCTTTGAATTTTTGAATAATTTCTAAAGCGGTTAGTTGCTTGTTGGATACAATAACTTGATCTAGTAATTCATCGGAAGGTTTTAAAACTATAGTGTTAGTTTGTTGAAGCTCTTCTAGGCTTACTTTAAACTCTTCGAATCCCATAGAAGAAAAAGTAACTATATGCGAAGATTTAAAACCTTCTGTATTGAGTCTAAAAATTCCTTCGTTGTTAGAAATCGTTCCTTTGTTTTCACTCAATTGAATATTCACAAAAGGAACGGGCTCATTCAATTCACTATCGATTATTTTTCCAGTTATAGTTTGAGCGTAACTACTAAATATTGCAAGACAAAGGCAAACAAATGCGAATGTATTTTTCATGTAGTGTTTTTTTCTAAACGAGTAAGTTTCATTTATGCTACAACTATTCTCTTAAAAAAGTAGCTTTAATTATTAAACCATTGTTTACTTCATAAATAGCAATCAGTTTTAGCAGTTTATCACTGTTTTGACGTCCAGAAATCAATTCATAATCAATTACCTTATTCCCAATAACACTGCGGTTAATTACCAAGCTATGTAAGTTTGGTGAATTTATAAAAAGTTTAGTGTAAACCGCTCTCACTTCTTCTGCTCCTTTTGCCAAAGCTTTTTCGTCTCCAAAATTATAGATAGCTGCATCTGCAGAAAATACGTTCATAAACGCATCAATATCTTTGGCATTATATGCATCTAATTGTTCCTGAACCACTTTTATAGCCATATCTTCTAGGCGTTGTGCAGAAATATTGATACTGAAAAAAAGTATGAAAACTATTAAAAAATTTCGCATAATTATTGTGATTTAGTTTTTTTAAAATTTTTCTTTTAAGGCTTTTTCGGTAGTGTAAACTGGGTACCCAATAAACACCGCTAAAATTAGCATAGATACTATAAATCCGGTTATTTGCTCCACATCAAAAAACAAAAATGGCAAAGCTGAAAGCGTGTACCAAAAACCTGATATAATCAATTGCTTACTCGAAAATTGCTGAGCAAAATCCCAACTTGCTTTGTCTTTCATTGCGCGTTTTGTTCGGTAGCCATAAAACTCATTGATTTTTTTTGGTGGCTTTTTTAGCATGATGAAACCTGAAATCAGTAAAATTGGTCCCGTGGTAATGCCAATGATAAAAATGGGATTTAAAGAATACATGGGTTTAATTTATAGCTAAATGTACATTTATTTTTTGAGAAACTAATACAGTTGATTATTTATCAGAGTTACAAACAAATAATTCATATTTAAAAATCAACAACAAATCCCAAAAAATAATAACAAGTGTTTATTCTGAAGCAAAAAAACTTTCGTTAAATTTGTAATTCAATAATTAAACAGATATGAGCCAAGATTTATTTCAAGCACCCGATTATTATAATATAGACGATTTATTGACCGAAGAGCACCAATTAATTCGACAAGCTGCAAGAGATTGGGTGAAACGTGATGTAAGTCCAATTATTGAAGAAGCTGCACAAAAGGCAGAATTTCCTAAATCCATCATTAAAGGCTTAGCTGAAATCGGTGCTTTTGGTCCTTATATTCCAGAAGAATATGGCGGCGCTGGATTAGATCAAATTTCCTACGGATTGATTATGCAAGAAATTGAGCGAGGTGATTCTGGCGTTCGTTCCACCGCTTCAGTGCAATCATCATTAGTGATGTTTCCCATTTTTGCTTATGGAACCGAAGAACAAAAACGAAAATTCTTACCCAAACTAGCAACTGGTGAAATGATGGGGTCGTTCGGTTTAACTGAACCTGACCATGGATCGAATCCAAGTGGCATGACCACCAATTTTAAAGATCAAGGGGATCATTATGTGTTGAATGGAGCTAAAATGTGGATTTCCAATTCACCTTTTTGTGATGTTGCTGTAGTTTGGGCAAAAAATGAAGAAGGTAGAATTCATGGTTTAATTGTAGAGCGAGGCATGGAAGGTTTCAGCACACCAGAAACTCACAATAAATGGTCTTTGCGTGCTTCAGCCACTGGAGAATTGTTATTTAATAATGTTAAAGTTCCCAAAGAAAATATTTTACCTGGCAAAAGCGGTTTAGGTGCACCTTTGTCTTGCTTAGATTCAGCTCGCTACGGAATTGCTTGGGGAGCCATCGGAGCTGCAATGGACTGTTACGATACTGCATTGCGGTATGCTAAAGAGCGAATTCAATTTGATAAGCCTATCGCTAGTTACCAACTTCAACAGAAAAAATTGGCTGAGATGATTACCGACATCACCAAAGCTCAATTACTTGCTTTACGATTAGGTCAATTAAAAAATGAAGGTAAAGCTACAACTGCACAAATTTCTATGGCTAAAAGAAACAATGTAGAAATGGCAATTAAAATTGCTCGCGAAGCTAGACAAGTTTTAGGAGGAATGGGTATTGTTGGCGATTACAGCATTATGCGCCACATGATGAATTTAGAAAGCGTAATCACTTACGAAGGAACGCATGATATACATTTACTTATTACTGGGATGGATATTACAGGAATTGCAGCATTTAAATAGATTTGGTAATAATTTGAAATGTGATTTTATTTCATAATACATTAACTTAATTATCAAATTAACAGAACAAATTATTAACTAATTTACAAATCATCATTTTTTCCCAATAATAAAGTAACTATTTCTCACATCGACTAATCTTGTTACTTTTGTAAATAAAAAAATGAATTGTCAAGTTTTACAAGAAAAAATTCAGGAAGAACGTAAGTGCTTGCTTAGCCACCCTCTATATAAATTTATTGAAAGTCCACACGATTTAAAAATCTTTATGGAACATCACGTCTTTGCTGTATGGGATTTTATGTCTTTACTAAAGGCACTTCAACAGCAATTAACGTGTTTAAATACTCCATGGTATCCAGTTGGTGACCCACAAAATCGCTATTTAATCAATGAAATTGTATTAGCTGAAGAAACAGACTTAAATCTTTATGGAAAACGCCAAAGTCATTTTGAAATGTATTTAGACGCTATGAAATCTGCAAATGCAAATACCATTAAAATTGATTCATTTATTGAACAAATAAAACATGGAACTGATATTTTTCTAGTACTATCGAAAAGCGATTTACCTGAAAGTGTAAAGTTATTTTTAAATTTTACATTCAACTTATTGGAAGAGAAAAAAGCCCACAAAATAGCTGCGGCATTTACCTTTGGAAGGGAAGAACTAATTCCAGATATGTTTACTTCAATAATTGAAGAAATTCAGTTAAAATTCCCCGAACAAGATTTAAAATTATTTAGTTACTACTTCAAACGCCACATTGAGTTAGATGAAGATGAGCATGGCCCAATGGCCTTAAAATTAGTAGAAAAGCTTTGTGGAAATGATGAAACAAAATGGCAGGAAGCAGAAGATAGCGCTAAAGAAGCCTTACAAATCCGTATACAATTTTGGGACGGTATAGCTAAAGAAATCAAATATTTTAAAGCTTTAACTTAATATGGTAATTAATAATTAATAGTAAAATTTACTATTCATAAAATCACTTTTATTTGAAAACAAAAAAATATTTAGTGATTAATATTACTACAAACAAAAAAGTCCTTTATTTTTATAGATAAAGGACTTTTAGTATAAGGAAGGCGGCGACCTACTCTCCCACATAATTGCAGTACCATCGGCGCAAATGAGCTTAACTTCTCT
>NZ_BMGL01000014.1:0-86072 GCF_014640175.1 Psychroflexus salis
TGCGCCGATGGTACTGCAATTATGTGGGAGAGTAGGTCGCCGCCTTCCTTATACTAAAAGTCCTTTATCTATAAAAATAAAGGACTTTTTTGTTTGTAGTAATATTAAATTAAAGTATCTGTAATTAATCCTTTATGTGAGATTTCTAATAAAATTATAAAGTACTTTCAAAACTGGATGTTTACTTCTGGTTTCTTCATCTTGGAAAAATAGTTTATCAAGTTCTAAATCTTTAAAACCAATAATGTTTTCAATTTCCGAGTCTTTTATTTTTCTATATGCCATTGACCAATCTGAAAATAACCTATCTTCTAAAACTCCTTTGTCTAGAAGTAGCAAATCGCTATGTCTAGGATCTTTTTTTATCTTTATATACACTTTGTCAATCTCTTCTGGAGGACCTTCTATGTATTGTATAAATTTCCCTTGGATAAGCAAAAGTAATCCTGTTATAGCTAATTTTCTGTTTTTTTCTCTAACTTGGTAAAGTAAATCTTCTACGTCTTTTTCATTTAAAACGTTTGCTTGATTACTCATGTAGGATACATATTCTAATTTCATATTGTAAGGTATGATACCGGAAAAATAAGTATTTTTTTAAATATTTAGTTTATTATTTAGTGAATTCAAAAAAGTTTATTTCAATTTTGTGGAAAATATAAAATAAATGAAGATTAAACTTAAGAAACCAATATGTTTTTTTGATTTAGAAACAACAGGAACCAATATTGCAAAAGATAGGATAGTAGAGATTTCTATTTTAAAGTTATTTCCTAATCAAAATAAAGAAATTAAAACTTGGCTTGTTAATCCAGAAATTCCTATTCCTAGTGAAGTTACAATGATTCACGGTATATCTAATAACGATGTTAAAGATCATCCAACTTTTAATCATCTAGCTTCTATTATCTTACAATTTATTAATGGTTGCGATTTAGCAGGATACAATAGTAATCGTTTTGATATTCCTATGTTAGCAGAAGAGATGTTACGCGCTGAACAAGATTTTGATTTAAAAAATGTAAATTGTGTCGATGTGCAAACTATCTTTCATAAAAAAGAGAAAAGAACACTTGAAGCAGCCTATAAATTTTATTGTAATAAAAATTTAGATCATGCACATAGTGCAGAAGCTGATACTACAGCTACTTATGAAGTTCTCGAAGGTCAGTTAGATATGTATGATGATCTTGAAAATGATATAAAATGGTTGGCAAACTTTAGTAAACATAAAGAATTTGCAGATTTTGCTGGTTTTATAAGATATAATAAGGAGGGAAATGAAATTTTTTCATTTGGAAAACATAAAGGGAAATTAGTTGAAGATGTTTTGCAAAAAGAGCCTGGATATTTTGGATGGTTTCAAAATGCTGATTTTCCAAGGTACACAAAAAAAATCCTTACAGCAATTAAATTAAGACAGTTCAATTCTTAGATTATGAAAATTATTTGCATTGGAAGAAATTACGTTGACCACATTAATGAACTTAAAAATCTAATACCTACTAGTCCAGTTGTCTTTTTAAAGCCGGATTCTTCTATTATTCCCAAAAAAAATCCATTTATTATTCCATCTTTTTCAAATAATATTCATTTTGAAACAGAGTTGGTTTTTAAAATTGACAAAGTAGGAAAGCATATTTCAGAAAAATTTGCGCATAAATATTATTCTAAATTTACACTTGGAATCGATTTTACAGCAAGAGATATTCAGGATAATTTAAAAAACCAATCTCTCCCATGGGAAATTTCAAAAGGTTTTGATGGTGCAACTTTTGTTGCCAATAAATGGTTTAATGTTTCAGATTATAATCTTGATGATATTGCTTTTAGTTTATTTAAAAACGACATTCAAGTGCAATCAGCAGTTTCAGCTCAAATGATTTGGAAAATCGATCAATTAATTACTTACGTTTCTCAATTTTATACTCTCAAAATAGGAGACATTATTTTTACTGGTACTCCCGCAGGTGTAGGTCAAGTTTTAAACGATGATGTTTTAAGTGGTTTTATCGGAAGCGTAAAGGTTTTTAGTTTAAATGTAAAATAGTATGAAAGCTGAAATAATTAGTATTGGAGACGAGATATTAATCGGTCAAATAGTAGATACCAACTCTGCTTTTATAGCCAAACAACTAAATGCAATTGGTATAGAAATTCATCAAATAACTTCTGTTCAAGATAATGAAGAATGTTTGGTTAAAGCTTTTAATAAGGCTAAATCTAAAGTAGATTTAGTTATTACTACCGGTGGTTTAGGTCCTACTAAAGACGATTTAACTAAAAAAACCTGGTGCACATATTTTCAAGATGAATTAATACTAAATGAAGGTGTAATGTCTCATATTGAAGAAATCTTCGAAAAGTATGTTAAGACTCCAATTTTACCAGCCGACAAAAGTCAAGCTTATTTGCCATCTAAATCAATTCCGTTATTTAATAAATATGGTACTGCACCAGGTATGTGGATGGAAACTAGCGAATGTGTTTTTATCTCCTTACCTGGAGTCCCGTTCGAAATGAAATCGCTGTTAATAGATGAAGTTATACCACAGTTGACCAAACGTTTCAAAACTCCTTTCATTTTACACCGAACTGTATTAACTTACGGTTTAGGAGAAAGCGCAATTGCTAACAAGATTGAAAAATGGGAAAACCAACTTCCAGAATTCATTAAACTAGCATATCTGCCAAGTCTCGGTAGAGTTCGTTTAAGGTTAACAGCACGTGGAACTGATGAAGATTTACTAAAGAATGAAATAGATGCCCAAATAAAAGATTTACACACATACATCGGAGACATTATTCGAGGCTATGAAGAAGATCTTGGGTTAGAAGAACAAATAGCTAATTTATTAACTCAAAACAAGCTTACATTGTCTACCGCTGAAAGTTGTACAGGCGGTAAATTAGCATCCACTATAACTGAAATACCGGGAGCATCAGCTTATTTTTCTGGCAGTATTGTTAGTTATGCAACTTCTGCAAAAAATGATGTATTAAAAATTGAAAAAGAATTCATAGAAAAATATTCTGTTGTAAGCGCTGAAATTGCAGAAGAGATGGCTAAGCGAACAAGAGTGTTGTTTAATACAGATGTTTGTATTGCTACTACAGGTAATGCAGGGCCAACTAAAGGAGATAGTGATGCAGATATTGGAACAGTTTTTATAGCTATTTCATCTCGCGTAAAAACTGAATCTTTTCAATTCAATTTTGGCACTCACAGAGAACGCGTAACTCATAAAGCGGTAAACAAATCTTTTGAATTATTAATGGATTTTTTGAGGGCCAATCTAACTAATTTAGTTGCATAAATTTTAAATCAGATTTTGCATTTTGAAGAGAATTAATTGAATAAAAATAAATTACAATATATACTTGGCTATATCGATAAAAAGTAGTTAATTTGCAACCTGTTTTTAAAACTTAAAGAAGTAAAGAAATGTCAAAAGTTTGTGAGCTTACCGGTAAAAGAGCGATGTCTGGAAATAACGTCTCTCACGCCTTAAATAGAACGAAAAGAAAGTTTAATGTAAACCTTATTAAAAAGCGTTTTTACATTCCTGAAGAAGATAAGTGGATTACACTTAAAGTAGCTACTTCGGCATTAAAAACAATTAATAAAAAAGGAATTTCAGCTGTTTTAAAAGAAGCCCGTTCTAAAGGTTTCTTGAAAAAATAGTATAATACGATAAGATTATGGCCAAAAAAGGAAATAGAGTTCAGGTTATTTTAGAATGTACCGAGCATAAAAATTCAGGCAAACCTGGAACTTCTCGATACATTACTACTAAAAATAAAAGAAATACGCCGGATAGAATTGAATTGAAAAAATTTAATCCAATTCTTAAAAAAATGACGGTTCATAAAGAAATAAAATAATAAGCTATGGCAAAGAAATCAGTAGGTACGATACAAACTGGAAGTAAGCGTTTAACAAAAGCCGTTAAAATGGTTAGATCCGCTAAGAGTGGTTCGTACACATTTGTTGAAAAAATTATGAATCCAGAAGACGTAAACGATTTTTTGAAATCTAAATAATTTCAAATTACGTATTTATTATTGGCCGTAGCTTTTGTGTTACGGCTTTTTTGTTTTTACTATATTTGCTAGGCTAAACGCTTTTATATTTTCCATGTTATGGGGTTATTCAAAAAAATATTTTCAAAAGAAAAAAAGGAAAAGCTAGATCAAGGTCTAGAAAAGTCAAAATCTAATTTTTTTAGTAAACTAGGTAAAGCTGTTGCTGGAAAATCTAAAGTAGATGATGATGTTCTTGATGATCTTGAAGAAGTCTTAATTTCTAGCGATGTTGGTGTCTCTACCACCATAAAAATTATCAGAAGAATTGAAGATCGGGTTGCTAAAGATAAATATCTAGGTACCGAAGAGTTAAATGCTATTTTACGAGAAGAAATCGCTAGCCTTCTTAGTGAAACGGAAGATGATAACCTTACTAAAAAACCAGAGCTAGGTCATCCACACGTTATCATGGTTGTAGGTGTAAATGGCGTTGGAAAAACTACAACCATTGGTAAACTAGCTAATCAGTTTAAAAATCAAGGAAAAAAAGTTGTTCTTGGCGCAGGTGATACTTTTAGAGCCGCAGCAATCGATCAACTCCAAATTTGGGCAGACCGTGTCGATGTTCCTATGATTAAGCAACAAATGGGAAGCGACCCTGCTTCAGTTGCCTTCGATACAGTACAAAGCGCCGTTAAACAAAATGCCGATGTTGTTTTGCTAGATACCGCAGGACGTTTGCACAATAAAGTTAATTTAATGAAGGAACTTACTAAAGTAAAACGCGTAATGCAAAAAGTAATACCTTCTGCACCTCATGAAGTTTTACTTGTACTTGATGGTTCTACAGGACAAAATGCATTCGAACAAGCTAAACAGTTTTCTGCTGCTACCGAAGTAACTGCACTTGCCATTACCAAATTAGATGGTACTGCTAAAGGTGGCGTTGTTATTGGTATTAGCGACCAATTGCAAGTTCCTGTTAAATATATTGGAGTAGGCGAAGGAATTGACGACTTACAGGATTTTAATAAAATTGAATTTGTAGATTCTTTCTTTAATCAATAACATGTCAGATTCTTCAAAACAACCCCCAATTCTTAATCCTAAGAATAAAATTGTTTTCAATAAAATAATTTTAATCTACTCTATTTTTTATTTAGCACTTAAAATTTATGCCATTGTTTTTATGAATCAATGGTTAGTTGAAAATTTAATTCTAAGTTCTCCCATTATTGTTATTGGAATTTTAGCTCATTATTTCCAACGTGAACAAATCCAGAATTGGACTTTTATTTTGCTTAGTATTGGTACTGCCATAATTTTAAGATTAAATGAAGCCAAGTGGATACTTCAAATACACGAATTTTTAAATTAAATTCTTATGCTTCAATTGAAATACATTAGTTACTTATTTATTTGCATATTTATTCTTAATTCATGTAAAAATGAAAAAGTATCAAAAACAGCTGAGAAGAAATTCACAACCTGGACTGAATCATCTATCCCAATAATGGATTACGATGAATTTAAACCCATGCTTCAGGCTAAAGACGAGCAAACTTTATATGTTTTTAATTTCTGGGCAACTTGGTGCAAACCTTGTGTTGAAGAACTGCCTTATTTTGAGAAAATCAATCAACGATACGATAATGTTGAAGTGACATTTGTAAGTTTAGATTTTTCAACAAAATTGAACGAACTCGTAATTCCTTTTGCTAATAAGTATAAATTGGTATCTAATATCCTTTTGTTAGACGATACCCGAAGTTTTTATTGGATTCCTGATGTTGATGAAAATTGGAGCGGTGCCATTCCTGCAACTTTAATTTTTTCAAAAAACGAACGTGCATTTTTCGAAAAAGCATTTACATTTGAAGAATTAGAAAGTGAAATTAAAAATCGTTTGCCATGAAAAATATATTCAAATCAATTAGAATTTTAGTTTTAATAAGTATTCCTTTTGTGTTATTTAGCTTTTTCAATCCAACATTGAAAAATGCATACGCTATTGGAGATCAAGTTGAAAATTTTGAATTACCCAATATTGATGGAAAATATGTATCGCTTTCAGATTATACAAATCAAAAAGGAGTAATAGTTATTTTTACGTGCAATACTTGTCCTTATGCTGTAGCTTACGAAGATCGAATTATTGCGCTACATAAAAAGTATGCAGAAAAAGGATACCCAGTATTGGCAATTAATCCAAATGATCCTGAAGTACAACCTGGCGATAGCTTTGCTGAAATGAAAAATAGAGCAAAAGAAAAAGGCTTTACTTTTCCATATTTGTTAGATGAGAAACAACAAGTTTATCCAAAATTTGGAGCATCCAGAACACCGCACGTATTTTTGCTTCATAACGAAAACAGTAACTTTGTTTTAAGATACATTGGTGCTATAGATGACAATTATAAAAATGCTGCTCAAGTAAAAATCCGTTTCTTAGAAAATGCAATTCAAGCTTTAAACGAAGGTAAAGAAATAGAGCTTAAAGAAACAAAAGCGATTGGATGTACAATTAAAACAAAATAATTTTTCCTATAAAATTAATTACAAAATCCACTTCACTTAAAGAAGTGGATTTTCTTTTTCATACATCTTTATAATTCCTTTTTCAAATTCGTACTTTTGCACAGTGAAAAAAACAGAAGGAAAAATAGATTCAAAAAAAGATATTCGAGTTCTTAGCAAAGATCAACTTCGAGAATTCTTTGTACAAGAAGGACACAAAGCATTTCGTGGAAATCAAGTATACGAATGGTTATGGAGTAAAGCATGTTATAGCTTTGATGATATGACCAACTTGTCTAAATCTACCCGTGAATTATTAGAAACACATTTTGTAATCAATAATGTACAAGTTGACCACATGCAAAAAAGTGAAGATGGAACCATTAAAAATGCTGTAAAATTGCATGATGGCTTAACTGTAGAATCTGTTTTAATTCCTACTTTTTCTAGAACTACTGCCTGTGTTTCTTCACAAGTGGGTTGTAGTTTAAATTGTAAATTTTGTGCTACCGCTCAATTAAAAAGGATGCGGAATTTAAACCCAGATGAAATTTACGATCAAGTTGTGGCTATAGATAAAGAAAGTAGAATGTACAATAACATGCCGCTTTCTAACATTGTTTATATGGGAATGGGCGAACCTTTAATGAATTACAATAATGTTTTAAAATCTATTGAAATGATTACCAGTCCTGAAGGCCTAGGTATGTCGCCTAAACGCATTACGCTCTCTACTTCTGGTGTTCCTAAAATGATAAAAAAATTAGCAGACGATGAAGTGCGATTTAATTTAGCAGTTTCTCTTCATTCTGCAAGACAAGAAGTAAGAGCGCAAATTATGCCTTTTACTGAAAAATTTAATTTGGCAGATTTAAGAGAATCATTAGTTTACTGGTTTCAAAAAACTAAAAAGAGAGTTACTTACGAATATATTGTTTGGGAAGGTATAAACGATACACAAGCTGATATTGATGCTTTGGTAGATTTTTGTAAAGCGATTCCATGTAAAGTTAATTTAATTGAATATAACCCAATTGATAGCGACGAATCTTTTCAACAAGCTTCAGATATTGCGGTTGCCAACTATGTAAAGCAACTAGAAAATAAAGGTATAACAGTTACAGTTCGACATTCTCGTGGTAAAGATATTGATGCAGCTTGTGGTCAATTAGCCAATAAACAGTAATTATTCTAACTTTTTTAAATTGCAACATTGATATTATATAACAGAAATATATTCTTTCAGAATTTTTATAACTTTGTTTAAAATATATAAATAATGAAAATTATCTCCAATACACCGCTATATTCAGTCCTTATTTTATTACTGGCACTTTTCTTGAGTTGTGATAGTGATGAATCCTTGCCAGTTGTTAACACAGTAGAAGTGTTAGAAGTTACAACAAACAGCGCTTCAAGTGGCGGAGAAATAATAGATAATGGAGGAAAAACAATAACTGAAAGAGGTGTTTGCTGGTCTACTGACAATACACCTACGATAGAAGATAATAAGACTTCTGATGGAAGCGGACTAGGTCTTTATTCTAGTAACATTACAGGATTAAATTCGTCAACATCTTATTATGTACGTGCTTATGCAACAAATAGTGATGGTACTAGCTATGGAAGTACTATTCATTTTTCAACTCTGAATGGAAATTATGAGTCTACCTTTACAGATTCTAGAGACGGTCAAGTATACAAAGCTGTTGAAATAGGTAGCCAAATTTGGATGGCAGAAAACCTTAAATATTTACCAAGTGTAGCAAGTCCTGATTCAAGTTCAGAATCAGTTCCTTACCATTATGTGTACGGTTATGATGGTAATAGTTTGGCTGCAGCAAAGAACACTTTTAATTATAATAATTTTGGAGTATTGTATAACTGGACAGCCGCTGTAGGAGGATCAAATAATTCGTCTAGTTCAAATCCAAGTGGAATTCAAGGTGCATGTCCTAATGGATGGCATTTACCTAGTAATGCTGAGTGGAATCAATTAACAGATTACTTGGGCAGTGTATTTGTTGCTAATCTCCTTAAAGAACAAGGAGTAGATAATTGGGAAAGTCCCAATGCTGCAATTAATTCAACTGGCTTTACAGCTCTTCCAGGTGGAAGGCGTCGTACTTTTGGACAAAACTATTTTTTTGGTATCGGTACTGCTGGTCATTGGTGGACATCTACCAGTCCAATTAATAATAATGCTGAAGCATATTCAAAGTCTTTACAACAAAATAGAGGCGATTTAATTAATTTTCAATATAATAAAGAAGCTGCTTTGTCTATTCGCTGTGTTAAAGATGAATAGATATCTAAAAGATTAAAAGGCAAATAAGCTCTTGCATTGGCAATTAATTTTTATGTAAATGTCTTTTTGAACAAATAGCTTCAATTTAAGTATGGTTTGAATATTTCCACCATAATTTTATAAAACCTATAACTTCATTTTTTACCTTAGCGTTTCAAAAAATATGATTTGTCTGCAAAAAAATCTTCAAAAGTTAAGGTAACGCCTTTAATGAATCAATACAATGCAATAAAACACAAGTATGCAGATGCTTTATTGTTATTTCGAGTTGGTGACTTTTACGAAACTTTTGGTGAAGATGCTGTAAAAACAGCCCGAATTTTAAATATAGTTTTAACCAATCGAAACAACGGAAGCGAACGTACAGAATTGGCTGGTTTCCCGCATCATTCTTTAAACACCTATCTGCCTAAGCTAGTTAAAGCAGGCGAGCGAGTTGCCATTTGCGATCAATTAGAAGATCCCAAACAAACCAAACAAATTGTAAAACGTGGTGTAACTGAATTAATAACTCCCGGAGTAGCCTTAAACGATGAAGTGCTTCAAAGTAAATCAAACAATTTTTTGGCTGCGCTTCATTTCTCTAAAAATACGGTTGGAGTTAGCTTTTTAGATGTGTCTACAGGCGAGTATCTTGCTTCACAAGGAAAAATAGATTATATCGATAAATTGTTGCGTAATTTTTCTCCAAGCGAAGTCTTGGTTGCTAAACAGGATAAAACTATTTTTAAATCTCATTTTTCACAAGAATTTAATGCGTATTACCTAGAAGATTGGTTGTTTAAGATAGATTATGCAAACGATTCATTAAAACAACACTTTAATACTACATCTTTAAAAGGTTTTGGTATTGAAGATATACAAGAAGGCATTATTGCTGCTGGAGCAATTTTACACTATTTAAGCGAAACCCAACACAACAAAATAAAGCATATTGCACAAATTGCAAGAATACCAGAAGATGCTTACGTGTGGATGGACAAATTTACCATTCGTAATTTAGAATTATACACATCTACATCTCCTGGAGCGGTTACTTTAATTGATGTAATTGATAAGAGCATTACACCCATGGGAAGCCGAATGTTGAAACGTTGGCTCGCTTTTCCGCTGAAAAACAAAACTCAAATTGAACAGCGCCATAATATTGTTAACTTCTTTTATAATCATCATGGAATTCAACAACAAATTCAGCAGCAATTAAAGCAAATTAGCGATTTAGAACGTTTAATTTCTAAAGTAGCTACCCAGAAAATAAGTCCAAGAGAAGTAAATCAACTAAATAATTCACTAGCTGCTGTTTTACCTATTAAAGAAATTTTACTAGTATCTAATTTAGAATCACTTCGCGTTTTAGGTGAAAATATAAACGCATGCGAATTACTTCAACAAAAAATAAAACAAGCTTTAAATGAAGATGCACCGGTTAACATCAATAAAGGAAATGTAATTGCTGAAGGTTTTCACGAAGAATTAGATGAACTACGAAAAATTGCTTTTTCAGGTAAAGATTACTTGGATGAAATGGTAAAAACTGAAATTGAACATACCGGAATTTCAAGTCTTAAAATAGGAAGCAACAATGTATTTGGATATTACTTAGAAGTAAGAAATACACACAAAGATAAAGTTCCTGAAAATTGGATTCGTAAACAAACTTTAGTAAGTGCAGAACGATACATTACTGAAGAATTGAAAACTTATGAAGCTAAAATTCTAGGAGCCGAAGAAAAAATATTAAAATTAGAGCAAGACTTGTTTCAGCAATTGGTTATTTGGTTAGGCGATTATATTGAAGCTGTACAGCAAAATGCTCAATACATTGCAAAAATTGATGTGTTATGTGGTTTCGCTGAGTTAGCAAGAATTGAAAATTATTGCCAACCAAGCATTAATAATTCCTATGCCTTGCAAATTGAAAATGGAAGGCATCCTGTTATTGAAAAACAATTACCAGCAGACGAAGCTTACATTAGTAATTCTATTTTTTTAGATCGAGAAGAGCAACAAATAATCATGGTAACTGGTCCTAATATGAGTGGTAAATCAGCTTTGTTACGCCAAACTGCTCTTATTGTTTTATTGGCACAAATGGGAAGTTTTGTACCCGCTAAATCTGCAGAAATTGGTGTAGTAGATAAATTGTTTACCCGAGTGGGAGCTAGCGATAACATATCCATGGGCGAATCAACTTTTATGGTCGAAATGCACGAAACGGCTTCCATTTTAAATAATATTTCTGAACGAAGCTTGGTATTGCTTGATGAAATTGGTCGTGGTACTAGTACTTACGATGGAATTTCTATAGCTTGGGCAATTAGCGAATACCTGCATGAACATCCAGCTCGTGCTAAAACTTTATTTGCTACACATTACCATGAGCTTAATGAAATGACCGAAAAGTTTCCAAGAATTAAAAATTTTAATGTTTCAATTAAACAGTTAAAAGATAAAGTTTTATTCCTAAGAAAACTCGTAGCTGGTGGAAGCCAACATAGTTTTGGTATTCATGTAGCTAAAATGGCAGGCATGCCACAACATGTTATTTCGCGTGCCAATAAAATTCTAGAAAAATTAGAAAAAAGCCATGCTTCTGAAGAATTAGTAGGTAAATTAAACCAAGCAGCCAACCAACCGCAACTTAGTTTTTTTAATTTAGATGATCCTTTGTTAGAACAAGTTAGAGACGAAATTGTAGATTTAGACATTAACACCTTAACTCCTGTTGAAGCCTTAATGAAACTGAATGAAATAAAACGGATGCTAGTTAAAAAGAAAGATTAACCAATAATCATCCCTGCAATAGTAGCAGAAAGTAATGATGCTAGCGTTCCACCTAATAAGGCTCTAAGTCCAAATTGAGATAAAACTTTTCTCTGTCCAGGAGCTAAAGATCCTATTCCGCCAATTTGAATCCCTATAGATGCAAAATTTGCAAAACCACAAAGCATATAAGTTGCCATGATTACCGATTTTTCAAATTTTAAGCTTAATAAGTTAGCCGTATCTTTTAATTCTGCCAATTGAATATAGCCAACAAACTCGCTAGCTACAATTTTAATTCCTAATAACTGCCCCATTAACATCATGTCTTCTTTGGCTACACCAACCAACCACATTAAAGGAGCAAAAACGAGTCCTAATATAGATTCTAAAGAAAATGATTCGTAAGGAGTGTTGTTTGCAACTACTGCATTTAAGGTAGTTAAATCTCCAAATTTTTCTAAACCATAATTAATCATGGCTATAAAAGCGATAAAAACCAATAGCATTGCACCCACATTGGCAGCTAATTTTAGACCTTCCGTTGTTCCGTTAGAAATCGCATCTAGAATATTCGACCCAATTTTTTCTTGTGAAACTTCTGCTGTTTGATTTATTTTTTCTTGTTGTGGATATAAAATTTTAGAAATAACAATAGCTCCAGGAGCAGCCATTACCGAGGCTGCTAGCAAATGCCTTGCAAACTCTAATTTAGCAACAGGGTCGTCGCCACCTAAAAAACCAATATAAGCTGCTAAAACTCCACCGGCAACTGTTGCCATTCCACCAATCATCACTAAAAGCACTTCAGATTTGGTTAACTTTTCTAAATAAGCTTTAATCATGAGTGGCGATTCGGTTTGACCTAAAAAGATGTTTCCTGCCACGCTTAAACCCTCAGCGCCAGAAATTCCCAATAACTTTCGAAGCACCCAAGCCATGCCTTTAACTACAACTTGAATTACACCTAAGTAAAATAATACCGATGTTAAGGCTGAAAAGAAAATAACTGTGGGTAAAATCTGAAAGATAAAAATAAAGCCAAAAGATTCAGTATTCATTAAATCACCAAGTAAAAATTCACTTCCAGCTACCGTAAAATCAAGAATTTTCACAAAGATTTTGCTAATAATGTCAAAAAAAGCTTGTACATAGCCAATCTTTAAAATACCAATTGCAAGAATTAATTGTGCACTTAGTCCGGCACCAACGGTTTTCCAGCTAATCGCTTTTCGATTAGCACTAAATAAAACAGCAATAATTAATAAAGCAATCATTCCTAAAACTCCACGCCAGAAGCTTTTAAAAGTAAATCCTTGACTTTTTACAAGTTCTTTCTTGTTTTCGGAAGCTAAAACTGATTTTTTTTCAACTTCTTGAAGTTGAATTTTTAATTCGTTATTTTCTAAATATAATTGCGAATCATCTTTTATATAAAATTCAAAACTTGAAAAATTAAAAATATTACCATTGGTTTGAAGTACCAACACACTATCTTTAACTTTATATCTCCCATCAATTTCAACAGAATCTTTAATTATTTTTAGAGTTTCATTTTTACTAAAAGTAAAAGATATTTCAATCTCTTCTGTATTGAAAAATTTTTGATCAGTGTTTTTTTTATATATTTCAGAAACTTTCCACTGCTTTAGCAAATTACTGTTGTTAGTTTGACCAAGTATGCCAAAAAGGCTAAAAAATGTCAATAAGAAGGTAAAGATAATTTTCATTTAAATAAATCTAACGTTTAGAAATTTCGTCTCTAATTTTGGCTGCTTTCTCATAATCTTCATTTTTTACAGCATCTTCTAAGAGTTGGTTTAAATGATTTATGCTAAAATTAGTAAGTTCATTTTTTGAACTAGATGCTGAGCTTTTTCCTGTTGTTTCTTCTTTGTCTGATAATTTGGCATCGAATAACCCAGCACTACTTCCTGGTTTTAGTTGTATGCCAGCCTTTTCAAGTATATTAATGTAAGTAAAAATTGGTGCATCAAACCGAAGAGCTAAAGCAATAGCATCACTAGTTCTTGCATCGATTATTTCTTCAATTTTATCGCGTTCACAAATTAAACTCGAGTAAAAAATGCCATCTACTAGTTTGTGAATAATAACTTGTTTAACATTTACTGCAAAGCGGTCAGCAAAAGCTTTAAATAAGTCGTGGGTTAGTGGCCTAGGCGGTTTAATTTCTTTTTCTAAAGCAATGGCAATAGATTGCGCTTCAAAAGCACCAATAACAATTGGTAATTGTCTTTTGCCGTTAATTTCACTTAGTAGTAATGCATAAGCTCCATTTTGTGTTTGGCTGTAAGATATTCCCTTTATGTTAAGACGAACTAAACTCATGGTTGATTTTAAATAATTAAAAAGCGGTCTAAAAACTAGGCAAATCTACCTAAATTTTAGACCGCCGTTTCAGGCTCCTAAAATATGAATTTAAGCATTATTAGCCTTAAATTCTTTTAGTTTTTCTGTAAGCTTTGGTATAACTTCAAAAGCGTCGCCAACAATACCGTAGTCTGCTGCTTTAAAAAATGGTGCTTCAGGGTCACTATTTACTACTACTTTTGTTTTAGATGCATTTATTCCTGCCAAGTGTTGAATTGCACCAGAAATTCCGATAGCTATGTATAAATTTGATGCAACAGGTTTACCCGTTTGTCCAACATGTTCGCTATGTGGTCTCCATCCCATATCGCTTACCGGTTTTGAACATGCTGTTGCTGCGCCTAATGTGCTGGCTAAATCTTCAATTAAATTCCAATTTTCAGGGCCTTTTAATCCCCGTCCGCCAGAAACTACAATTTCAGCATCTGCAATACTAACTTTATCTGTGTTTTTATCTACCGATTCTACAGTAATGCCAGAATTATTAACCACAACGCCAGTCTCATAATTCACTACTTCAATATCGACTTGGTTTTCATGCACTCCAAATGCATTGCTAGATACACCTATAATTTTAACATTGGTATGTATAGAAGTGATATTAAAAGCTTTATTGGTAAATGCAGTTCGTTTAACTGTAAACTCATTATCTACTTTAGGTAATTCTACAACATTAGATACGTAACCTGCTTCTAAGTTTATAGCCAATAGCGGAGCCAAATATTTTGCATTTGCACTTTGGCTAATCACTATAACTTTTGAATTTTCTTCCTTCGCAATTTCCGAAATAACTTCTGCATAAGCCTCCACATTAAATTTAGTAAAACTATCATTAGCTAAATTTTTTACTTTACTTATTCCGTAAGCTCCTAAATCGTTTGCGCTTTCTGCATTAAAAGAAATTGCAATGGCTTCAGTGTTTAACTGATCGGCTACACTTTTTGCGTATGAAGCTGCTTCTAAGGCTGCTTTTTTAAACTTTCCGTTTTCTGATTCTGTATATACTAGTACTGACATATCTATTTTTTTATATGGCTTTGGCTTCATTATGAAGCAAGTTAATTAATTCATCTATATTTTCTGCATCAACTAATTTTACATCTCCTTTTGGAGCTGGTTTACTAAATTGTTTTGCTTCTGTACTTAATTCGCTAACTGATGCTTCAACTACTTTTAAAGGTTTTTTTCTAGCCATCATTATACCACGCATATTGGGTATTTTTAAATCGCTTTCTTCTACTAAACCTTTCTGACCACCAATTACAAGTGGAAGTGAAGATGTGAGCGTTTCTTTACCGCCATCAATTTCCCGAATAGCAGTTGCTTTATCTCCTTCAACTTCAAGTCCTACACAGGTGTTAATAAAGTTAGCGCCTATTAGTTTGGCAAGCATACCAGGTACCATACCACCATTATAGTCAATAGACTCCCTACCAGCTATAATTAAATCGTAATTGCCATCTTTTGCAATTACTGCTAATTCTTTTGCTACCTGGTATCCATCTTTTGCTTCGGTGTCAACTCGTATGGCTTGGTCTGCACCTATAGCAAGCGATTTTCGAATAGTTGGTTCTGTATCTTTTCCGCCAACTGTAACAACATCTACATTAGCTCCCTGTTTTTCTTTAAACCACATGGCTCTAGTTAGACCAAATTCATCATTCGGATTAATAACAAATTGTACACCATTGGTGTCAAATTTTGTATCGCCATCTGTAAAATTTATCTTTGAAGTCGTGTCGGGCACATGACTTATACAAACTAAAATTTTCATATTTATTTGTTTTCGAATTTACTTGTGCGAATATACAAAAATTAGGCTTTTTTTATTATGCACGCATAACAAAATTTTATTAAATTTTAATAGGCTAAAGTTGTGTTTATTTCTATTTTTGCAACTTCTGAAAATTATATCTAATGAGAACAATACAGTTTAGGGAAGCAGTTTGCGAAGCTATGTCCGAAGAAATGAGAGCAGACGAGTCTGTTTATTTAATGGGAGAAGAAGTTGCTGAATACAATGGTGCATACAAAGCTTCTAAAGGTATGTTAGATGAATTTGGTCCTGATCGAGTAATTGATACACCTATAGCCGAATTAGGTTTTGCTGGAATAGGAGTAGGTTCTGCAATGAATGGCAATCGTCCAATTGTAGAATTTATGACATTTAATTTCTCTTTAGTAGGGATTGATCAAATTATAAATAACGCTGCTAAGATGCGCCAAATGTCTGGAGGACAATTTAACATACCTATTGTTTTTCGTGGGCCTACCGCGTCTGCTGGTCAACTGGGTGCAACGCATTCACAAGCTTTCGAAAGTTGGTATGCAAATACACCTGGTTTAAAAGTTGTAATACCTTCAAACCCTTACGATGCTAAAGGTTTGCTAAAATCTGCAATACGCGATAACGATCCTGTAATTTTTATGGAAAGTGAACAAATGTATGGCGATAAAGGCGAAGTTCCAGAAGAAGAATATACTATTCCTTTAGGAAAAGCAGATATTAAAAGAGAAGGCGATGATGTTACTATCGTTTCATTTGGAAAAATTATAAAAGAAGCTTATAAAGCAGCAGATCAATTAGCAGAAGATCATAATGTTTCTTGTGAAATAATCGATTTACGAACAGTAAGACCCCTAGATTACGATGCAATTATAAATTCTATTAAAAAAACAAACCGACTGGTAATTTTAGAAGAAGCATGGCCATTTGGTAACGTTGCTACTGAAATAACTTATCGTATACAACAAGATGCATTCGACTTTTTAGATGCACCAATAATTAAAATAAATACTGCAGATACACCAGCACCTTATTCTCCAGTTTTACTAAAGGAGTGGTTGCCCAACCACGAAGATGTTATTAAAGCTGTAAAGAAAGTAATGTATCTGTAAGTTGAATAATTTACTTAATTTTGAAGCTTCGTTTGTTACATCAAATGAAGCTTTTTTGTTTATGAAAAAACTCCTTGTAATTTTTGTTCTTCTCTTTGGTACTGCTCTAGTTGCCCAAACCAAAGTAAGCGGCTACGTATACGACGAAGATGGTAATGCTCTACCTTATGCAAATGTTGTATTTCCCAATTCTACCGAAGGTACAATTACTAATGAAGATGGTAAATTTTATTTAGAGTCTGATAAGTCATACTCCAATTTAGAAGTTAATTTTGTTGGTTTTATAACAGAGACAATTCCTTTAAAAAAATCGGCCACGTATAGCCTCAAGGTTACCTTAAAAACAGATAATGAAGCTTTGAGCGAGGTAATAATTTTCAGCGGAAAAACTTCAAAAAAAAACAACCCAGCCATCGATATTTTAAAGAAAATATGGAAAAATAAAAGACAAAATGGAGTAAATAAATTCGATTACTATGCTTTTGATAAATACGAAAAATTAGAATTTGATTTAAATACTATAGATAGTACCTTAATCAACTCCCGAGTTTTTAACGGTATGGAGTTTATTTTTGAAGAAGTAGATACTAACAAAGTAACGGGAAAAACTTATTTGCCTATTTTTATAAACGAAGCCGCTTCTAAAGTATATGGAAATAATGTAAATAATACGAAGCGTGAAATTTTACTAGGAAATAAAAATTCTGGTTTTAGTGATAACCAAACTTTAATTCAATATGTAAAAGATATTTACTCAGAATATAATGTATACGATAATTATTTAAAATTTTTCGATAAAAGTTTTGTCAGTCCTTTGTCTAGAACTGGAATTGATAACTATAATTATGTTTTAGCAGATTCTACTTATATCAATGATAAACATTATTACAACATAGTATATTATCCAAGAAGAAAAGGAGAATTAACTTTTAAAGGAGACTTTTGGGTCAACGATTCTACATGGGCGATTAAAGAAATTAATCTAACCATGAATAAAGATGCAAATATTAACTGGGTTAAAGAAGTATATATTGAACAAGAATTTGAAGTTCTAAACGATTCAGTCTTTTTGATAACTAGAGATCATTTCATGACAGATTTTACTTTTCAAAAAAAAGAAGAATCGCGAGGTGTTTATGGTAAAAGAACTACGCTTTACAGTAATTATGAGTTTAACCAACCTAAATCCAAAACCTTTTATAAAGAAGATTATCAGCCCCATAACGATAGTGTGTATTTTCGAGAAGACAATTTTTGGAAAGATAAGCGGCTTGAACCATTAAATAAAGACGAACAACGTGTTTACACTATGCTAGACACACTCAGAACCGTAGATGCATTCAAGCGAATGTATAGCCTAGGAACTGTGTTAGCAACTAATTACTGGGAAAGAGATGGATGGGACTTTGGTCCTGTTTTTTCTACATTTGGTTACAATGATGTAGAGGGTTTGCGTCTTCGAGCTGGAGGAAGAAGCTATAAAAGTCAAAACGACAAATTCAGATTGCAAGGTTTTTTGGCATATGGTTTTAAAGATGATAAATTTAAATATGGTATTTCGGCTAAATATTTACTAAATCCAAAATTGCATTGGGTAGTTGAAGCAGGTAACCGAAGAGATGTTGAGCAGCTTGGAGCAAGTTTAACCAACACATCAGATGTTTTAGGTAGGAGTTTAGCAAGTTCTGCTGTATTAACAATTGGTGCTAATGCAAGCTTAACCAGTATTAATTTATCAAGTTTAGCCTTTACCATAGAGCCAGCTAGAAATTTTGAAGTTAGGATAGGCTCAACCTATCGAACTTTAATCTCAGCTTCAGATAAATTTAGTATTGCTTATTTTGATGATATTTCAGAAAATTTGGTTAGCGAAGAAACCAAACAATTGGAAACATCAATAATTTTTAAATATATGCCAGGACGTAAAACTTCTGGTTACGGGGTTGAACGGTATATTTTAAACCCAAACGATTATCCAGAGATGTTTTTAAATTATTCTAAAGGATTTACAGGAGCTCTAGACAGCGATTTTAATTATCAAAAGCTACAGTTTTTTTACAGACAGCCGATTCAAATGGGAGGCTTTGGTAAATTTACTTCAACCTTCGAAGCAGGAAAAACATTCGGAGATGTTTCTTTAGGATTACTAGATGTTGTTCCAGGTAATCAAACTTTATTCTCTATTTTAGGTACTTTTCCATTACTTGACTTTTACGATTTTGTAACAGATTCCTATGTTAGTTTACACGTCGAGCATAATTTTAATGGTAGATTGTTTTCCAGAATTCCACTTTTACGCGACTTAGATTTACGTGAAATTGTAAGTGCAAGAGCTGTTTATGGAACAATTTCAGATAGCAATCAAGCCTTAAATGCATCTAATTCTAATCCAGTTTTCTTTGCTCCAGACCAAGAGCCGTATTGGTCATATAGCTTAGGGCTGGGAAATATTTTTAGAGTGTTTCGATTAGATTTTCATTTTAGAGGGAATTATAGAAGTCTGCCTGATGCAAGAACATTTGGTGTTACTGGTGCTTTTGGCTTTTATTTTTAAAAAAAATAAAGAGCTCTAATTAAAGTTTTCTTATTTTTGTCGATTATTTTAATTAATATTTATAGAAATGACTTTTGATGTACTTATAGAAATTCCAAAGGGAAGCAGAAACAAATATGAATACGATTTTGAATTAAAAAAAATACGTTTTGATCGTATGCTTTTTTCTTCTATGATGTATCCAGCAGACTATGGATTTGTTCCAGAAACTCTTGCTCTAGATGGCGATCCGCTAGATGTTTTAGTTTTGGTTACAGAACCTACTTTTCCAGGATGTGTTATGGAGGTCAAACCTATTGGGGTTTTCCATATGACTGATGAAAAAGGTCCTGATGAAAAAATTATTTGTGTTCCTGTAAGCGATCCTGTTGCTAGTAAATTTGAAGATTTAAGTGATTTAAACCCACACTTGGTTTTAGAAATAGAACATTTCTTCAAAGTGTATAAGGATTTAGAAAAGAAAAAAGTTGATGTTGGTGGTTGGGGTAATGTAAATGAAGCTAAAGAAATTGTTTTAGCTTGTGAAAAAAGATTCGAAGAGAGTGATATTCCTTCGCAAGAAGTATCAATAAAGTAACTAAAATTTACAATATTTAAAAGCAGCATCAAAAAATGCTGCTTTTTTTATGGGATTAATTTTTTTTCATTTAGTTTTAACAAAATTTTTAATTAAAATCTATGGAATCAAATGTTATTTTCATTCCTATCATCCTTTCAGTGATAGGTCTATTATTTATGGTAGTTAAAATGTTTTGGGTAAAGAAACAATCACCAGGCAACGCCAGAATGCAGCAAATTTCTAAAAGTATTAAAGAAGGTGCGCTTGCTTTCCTAAACGCAGAGTACAGACTTCTGTTGGTTTTTGTTTTAATAGCTTCAATTGCATTATTTTTTGTTTCTCAAGCTGTAGAAACCACAAGTTGGTTTATTATCCCAGCGTTTATAGTTGGTGCTTTCTTTTCAGGATTAGCTGGAAATATAGGGATGCGCGTAGCAACAGATGCCAATGCAAGAACGGCTGAAGCAGCAAAAACAAGTTTGCCACAAGCCTTAAAAGTTTCTTTTAGTGGAGGAACAGTTATGGGGCTTGGAGTTGCAGGTCTTGCAGTTTTAGGACTAAGTCTTATCTTTTTATTTCTAATGGGTCAGTTTTTAGTAGAAGGTAGTGGAAAATTTTATGAAGAAATGACAATAGTTTTAGAAGCTCTAGCTGGATTTTCGCTAGGAGCAGAATCTATTGCATTATTCGCTAGAGTAGGTGGTGGTATTTATACAAAAGCAGCAGATGTAGGGGCTGATTTGGTCGGTAAAGTAGAAGCTGGTATCCCAGAAGACGATCCAAGAAACCCTGCTACTATTGCAGATAATGTAGGCGATAATGTTGGCGATGTAGCTGGAATGGGAGCAGATTTGTTTGGGAGTTACGTAGCTACTGTTTTAGCAGCGATGGTACTTGGAAATTATGTTATTAGAGATATGTCCACATTAACTCAATTTACAGATAATTTTAATAATATGGGCCCAATATTACTACCGCTTGTAATAGCAGGTGTTGGGGTTTTAGCATCAATCATAGGAACATTTTTTGTTCGAATAGGGAGTAATGAAGCAAAAGAAGCAACTGTTCAACGTGCTTTAGATATAGCCAATTGGTCATCAATTATTTTAACTGGTATTGTTACTTGGTTTTTAATACAATGGATGCTTCCCAATACCATTAATATGGATTTCTTTGGTGAAGGCTTAAAAGAAGTTCCGTCAAGGCATGTTTTTTACGCATGTTTAATTGGTCTTGCTGTTGGTGCATTAATTTCAATGGTAACGGCATATTATACGAGTTTGGGTAAAAAACCTGTACTAGATATCGTCAAGAATAGTTCCACCGGGGCTGCAACCAACATAATAGCTGGTTTAGCAGTAGGTATGAAGTCTACTTTTTGGTCGGTTTTATTATTTGCTGCTGCTATTTATGGTTCGTACGCCTTAGCTGGGTTTTATGGTGTAGCTCTAGCTGCATCAGCTATGATGGCTACAACTGCTATGCAATTAGCAATCGACGCTTTTGGACCAATTGCAGATAACGCAGGAGGTGTAGCTGAAATGAGTGAATTAGATGAAAAAGTTAGAGAACGTACAGATATTTTAGATTCTGTTGGTAATACAACAGCTGCTGTGGGAAAAGGTTTTGCTATTGCATCTGCAGCTTTAACTGCTCTTGCTTTGTTTGCTGCTTATGTTACTTTTACTGGTATTGAAGGTATTAATATATATAAAGCAGATGTTTTAGCTATGCTTTTTGTTGGTGGTATGATTCCAGTTGTGTTTTCAGCTTTAGCAATGAAATCTGTTGGAAAGGCTGCTATGGAAATGGTAAAAGAAGTTCGAAGACAATTTAAAGAAATTCCAGGCATAATGGAAGGCACAGGGACTCCAGAATATGCAAAATGTGTTGATATTTCAACTAAAGCAGCTTTAAGAGAAATGATTTTACCTGGTTTAATTACCATAGTTACGCCAATTTTAGTGGGATGGATTTTTGGAGCTGAGCCATTAGGAGGTTACATGGCTGGGGTTTGTGTTTCTGGTGTGATGTGGGCTATTTTTCAGAATAATGCTGGAGGAGCTTGGGATAATGCTAAGAAATCTTTTGAAGCTGGTGTAGAAATAGATGGAAAGATGCAATATAAGGGAAGTGAAGCACACAAAGCTGCTGTTACCGGAGATACTGTTGGAGATCCATTTAAAGATACTTCAGGACCATCAATGAATATTTTAATTAAACTAACTTGTTTGGTAGGTTTAGTAATCGCTCCGGTTTTAGGTCATCAAGACGATAAAGGTACTAGCGATAATGATTTTAATGAGAAAAATCAAATAGAAGTTACTATCGATGAATCAAATCATCGTGCTGCTTTGCAAGATGTAAATTAGTAACTCCATATATAAAGGAAAAGCCAACTGCTTAAAGTTGACTTTTCCTTTTATATTTCATATAATAAGTATAGTATTGAAATTAAAATAATTTAAAGCTTACAAAACCTAATTTCAGGTGTTATATGGATTTAATTACTTCATTTATAGACTACATTGAGAGTGAAAAGAAATACTCCAAACACACTATATTGGCTTATCAAAAGGATGTTTTGCAATTTAAGTCTTTTGTAGAAAACGTTTTTGATGAAACTAATCTGGCTGATGTAAAATATACTTTTATAAGAAATTGGATCATTTACTTAAAAGAAAAAGGTCTTGAAAATAATAGTATAAACCGAAAAATATCTACACTACAGCTATTTTATAAACACTTATTAAAGTCTAATGTAATAGAAGTTTCACCACTTGTAAAACATAAATCTTTAAAAGCTGGTAAAAAAGAAGAAATTCCCTTTTCAGTTTCAGAAATAGAAAAAGTGTTGGGCTTATTTGGTGATGACTTTGCGTCTATACGAGACAAATTGATAATTGAATTGCTCTATTCTACAGGAATGAGACGAGCAGAACTTGTCGGTTTGACTGAAAATTCGTTTAATCAAGAAAACTTACAATTGAAAATTTTAGGGAAAAGAAATAAAGAGCGGATAGTGCCCTTACTGCCAAAAGTAGTTAGCTTAATTGAAAAATATTTAAAACTTAAAAAAAACTTTTCCGTAACATCTGTTTCTTTTTTTGTAAAGGATTCTGGAGAACCAATCTCAGATAATTTCGTTTATCAAGTTGTAAATAAAGCTTTTGCAAACGCATCAACAAAATTAAAAAAGAGTCCTCATATTTTAAGACATAGTTTTGCCACACATTTATTGAATAACGGAGCTAATTTAGCTGAAGTCAAAGATTTATTGGGCCATACTAGTCTTGCTTCAACACAGGTTTATACACATAATAGTATAGCTAAATTAAAGGCATCACACCAAACAGCACATCCTAGAAATAAAACTTAAAAAGGTATCATTAAATTTTAAAATAAAAAAGTAAAAAAAATAAACAAAAAGTTTTTTTATAACAAAATAAAGTATCTATATTTGCAATCCGAAAAATAAGGCATGTAAATGTAATTGCCGATGTAGCTCAGCTGGCTAGAGCAGCTGATTTGTAATCAGCAGGTCGTGGGTTCGAGTCCCTCCATCGGCTCTAATTTTTCGATACGTTCTTTTGGGGAGATACTCAAGCGGCCAACGAGGACAGACTGTAAATCTGTTGGTTTTCACCTTCGCAGGTTCGAATCCTGCTCTCCCCACTGTAAATAGCAAACATCATTAAGATGTATTAAAAATGCGGGAGTAGCTCAGTTGGTAGAGCGTCAGCCTTCCAAGCTGAATGTCGCCGGTTCGAACCCGGTCTCCCGCTCTAAGTAGCAGAATTGAAGTTTGCTTTTATTCTGCCGACGTAGCTCAGGGGTAGAGCGCTTCCTTGGTAAGGAAGAGGTCACGAGTTCAATTCTCGTCGTTGGCTCAAGTGAAGAAAAAGTCACAGGGGATTTGCTACCTTGTTGGCTTCAATTGTTGTTTAAAATAAACACTAATATATAACTAAGATTAAATAATTAATTATGGCAAAGGAAAATTTTGATCGTTCCAAACCACACCTTAATATAGGTACTATTGGACACGTTGATCACGGTAAAACAACTTTAACGGCTGCAATTACTAAAGTTCTTGCAGATAAAGGTTATTCAGAAGCTTCTGCTTTTGATCAAATTGATAACGCTCCTGAAGAAAAAGAGCGTGGTATTACCATTAATTCTTCTCACGTTGAGTATCAAACAGAAAATCGTCACTATGCGCACGTTGACTGTCCAGGTCACGCGGATTACGTGAAAAACATGGTTACTGGTGCTGCTCAAATGGATGGTGCTATTTTAGTGGTTGCTGCTACTGATGGTCCTATGCCGCAAACTAGAGAACATATCTTGCTTGGTCGCCAAGTTGGTATCCCAAGAATTGTTGTTTTCTTGAATAAAGTAGATCTAGTTGACGATGAAGAGTTGTTAGAATTGGTTGAAATGGAAGTGAGAGACTTGCTTTCTTTTTATGAATATGACGGGGATAATGGTCCTGTAATTTCTGGTTCTGCATTAGGTGCTCTTGAAGGAGATGCTAAATGGTCTGAAACTGTTATGGAATTAATGGATGCTGTTGATAGCTGGATTGAATTACCACAACGTGACGTTGAAAAAGATTTTTTAATGCCAATCGAAGATGTGTTTTCAATTACAGGTCGAGGTACAGTAGCTACGGGTCGTATTGAAACGGGTGTTGCTAATACTGGTGATCCTGTAGATATTATAGGTATGGGTGCTGAAAAGCTTAAATCAACTATAACTGGTGTTGAAATGTTCCGTAAAATATTAGACCGTGGAGAAGCTGGAGATAATGTTGGTATCTTGTTAAGAGGTATTGAAAAATCTCAAATTTCTCGTGGTATGGTAATTACAAAGCCTGGCTCTGTAACTCCACATGCTAAATTTAAAGCGGAAGTATATATTCTTAAAAAAGAAGAAGGTGGTCGTCATACACCATTTCATAACAACTATAGACCGCAATTTTATGTAAGAACAACTGACGTAACAGGTACAATTAACTTGCCTGATGGTGTAGAAATGGTGATGCCTGGTGATAATTTAACTATTACGGTTGAACTTTTACAGCCTATAGCAATGAATGTTGGTTTGCGTTTTGCAATTCGCGAAGGTGGACGTACAGTTGGAGCTGGACAGGTTACTGAAATTTTAGATTAATTTCAATTTATAAATAAATTCTGATTGGGGTGTCTAACAAGACGCCTCAATTAGTATTTACGGGTTTAGCTCAGTTGGTAGAGCACTGGTCTCCAAAACCAGGTGTCGGGAGTTCGAGCCTCTCAACCCGTGCAAGTAAAATTAATTAGCACGTTTCGAGAAGTTTATCCTGTATGATGTAAAAATCAAGTCAAAGGAAGCTTAACAATCCATGCAAAATCGAATAACAATGGCAAATATTACTAATTACATCTCAGAGTCATTTAGCGAGCTTAAAAACAACGTTACCTGGCCAACTTATGCAGAAGGACAAAAATTGATGCTCATTGTCGCAGTCTTTTCAATTTTGTTTTCGCTTGCCATTTGGGGTGTCGACGAAGTTTTTAGTAGCGCAATTAGACAATATTTTAACTGGGTTAAATCTTAATTATGTCTGATACTAGCATCAAAAAATGGTATGTTGTTCGTTCGGTTAGTGGACAAGAAAATAAAGTAAAAGATTATATTGAGAAAGAAATATCTCATGAAGGTCTTTCTGATTTTATAGACGAGATTCTTGTTCCTACGGAAAAAGTGGTTCAAATCCGTAATGGCAAGAAATATAATAAGGAAAAAGTATATTTTCCAGGCTATATTATGATTAATGCGGCTTTGGAAGGTGAAGTTGCTCATATTATCAAAAATATAAATGGAGTTATAGGATTCCTAGGTGAAACAAAAGGAGGAGATCCGGTTCCTTTGAGAAGATCTGAAGTTAATCGATTATTAGGTAAAGTAGACGAACTTTCAACGCAAAAGGAAAATGTCGCTATTCCATTTACCGTAGGAGAGTCTGTTAAAGTTGTAGATGGTCCTTTTAATACATTTACTGGTGTTATTGAAGAAGTAAATGAAGAAAAACGTAAGCTTAAAGTCATGGTAAAGATATTTGGTAGAAAAACACCAGTTGAATTAAGCTATATGCAAGTAGAAAAAATTTAATTGTTACACTTTTATAATAGTTGGTTTCTCAGCTTCCATTTGAAATCAACACAATAAATTAAACAAAATGGCAAAAGAAATTAGTAAGGTTGTAAAGCTGCAAGTTAAAGGTGGCGCTGCTAATCCTTCACCACCAGTTGGTCCAGCACTTGGTGCTGCTGGTGTAAATATCATGGAATTTTGTAAGCAATTCAATGGTAGAACACAAGATAAAGCTGGAAAAGTTTTACCTGTTGTTATAACAGTGTACAAAGACAAATCGTTCGATTTCGTTATTAAAACACCACCAGCTGCTGTTCAAATTATGGAAGCAGCCAAAATTAAAAAAGGTTCAGGTGAACCTAATAGAATGAAAGTAGCCAGTATAACTTGGGATCAGGTAAAAGTAATAGCAGAAGATAAAATGCAAGATTTAAATGCATTTAAAGTAGAATCGGCTATGAAAATGGTTGCTGGTACTGCACGTTCTATGGGTATTAATGTAAAGGGCAATGCTCCTTTTTAATTAAAGAATTTTAAAAATGGCAAAAATCACTAAAAAGCAAAAAGAAGCAAAAGCTAAAATAGATACATCAAATCTCTATTCTGTAGCTGAAGCTTCTGCTTTAGTAAAAGATACTAGTTCTGCTAATTTCGATGAGTCTATCGATTTAGCAATTAGATTAAATGTAGACCCAAGGAAAGCTAACCAAATGGTTAGAGGCGTGGTTACACTTCCACACGGAACAGGTAAAGTTGTTCGTGTTTTAGCATTGGTAACTCCAGATAAAGAACAAGAAGCAAAAGATGCTGGAGCTGATTTCGTTGGTTTGGATGAATACCTAGAGAAAATTAAATCTGGGTGGACCGATGTAGATGTTATTGTTACTATGCCTGCTGTTATGGGTAAGCTTGGGCCTTTAGGAAGAATCTTAGGACCAAGAGGTTTAATGCCTAATCCTAAAACAGGTACGGTTACCATGGATGTTGCAAAAGCAGTATCTGATGTTAAAGGTGGTAAAATTGACTTTAAAGTCGATAAAACAGGAATCGTTCATGCATCTGTTGGTAAAGCATCATTCGAAAACGAACAAATTGCAGGAAATGCAAGGGAGCTTCTTAATACCATCGTAAAGTTAAAACCATCGGTAGTTAAGGGAACTTATATAAAAAGCATTAATATATCATCAACAATGGGACCTGGTATTTCTATAGATACGAAAAGGTTTACTGAGCAATAATTTAGGATTATGACAAGAGAAGAAAAATCACAAGTAATACAAGATTTAACTGCCCAGTTAGCTGAAACACCTAACATTTATTTAGCCGATATCTCTGGTTTAAACGCAGAAGATACTAGTAAGTTAAGAAGAGCTTGTTTTAAGGCTAACATAAAGTTGATGGTAGTTAAAAACACTTTACTGTCTAAAGCAATGGCTTCGTCAGATAAAGAGTTTGGAAATCTTCCAGATACATTAAAAGGTAATACTTCTATAATGTTATCTGAAACAGGAAATGGCCCTGCTAAAGTCATTAAAGATTTCAGAAAGAAAAATGATAAACCATTGCTTAAAGGAGCTTATGTAGAAGAAGCTATCTACGTAGGAGACGATTATCTGGAGACTCTGTACAACATTAAGTCTAAAGATGAAGTTATTGGAGATATCATCGGATTGCTTCAATCGCCAGCTAAGAATGTTATATCCGCATTAAAATCAAGCGGAAACAAACTTTCTGGTATATTGAAAACTCTTTCTGAAAAAGAATAAGTAACACACTAAATTAATTATAAATAACAAAATTTTTTAAAAACGATAGAAATGGCAGATTTAAAAGAATTCGCAGAACAATTAGTTAATCTTACTGTAAAAGAAGTAAATGAATTAGCTGATATTTTAAAAGAAGAGTACGGAATTGTGCCAGCTGCTGCTGCAGTAGCTGTTGCAGGTGGAGCCGCTGCAGGTGGTGAAGCTCAAGAAGAGCAAACTGAATTTGACGTAATCTTAAAAGCTCCAGGTGGGTCTAAGTTAGCAGTTGTTAAACTTGTTAAAGAGTTAACTGGACTTGGTCTTAAAGATGCTAAAGGTTTAGTAGATGGTGCACCAGCTCCAGTTAAAGAGGGTGTATCTAAAGATGAAGCAGAATCTTTAAAATCACAATTAGAAGAAGCAGGAGCTGAAGTTGAGCTTAAGTAAGCTCTTCTGTAGATAATTTATAAGGTTTAGGCCCTCAGAATTTTATCTGATGGTCTAGACCATTTTGCGTATTTATACGCCACAATGTTTTTAAACATTATTTTTTTAGTTAATTTTGTAGTAAAGAGCTATTTAGCTTAATTAATGCATTAAATTCTTCCTTAGATGTTAGCAACGCAAAACGAACGCTTTAGTTTTTCAACAGTTACCAACAAGCCTGATTATCCAGATTTTCTTGATATCCAAGTAAAATCATTTAAAGATTTTTTTCAGCTTGAAACAAAAACCGTTGAAAGAGCAAACGAAGGTTTATATAAAACCTTCAAAGAAAATTTTCCTATTACAGATACAAGAAACCAATTTGTATTAGAATTTATCGATTACTTTATAGACCCTCCAAGATATTCCATCCAGGAATGTATTGAACGTGGTTTAACATACAGCGTGCCCCTAAAAGCCCGCTTAAAACTTTATTGTACAGATCCAGAACATGAAGATTTTGAAACAATTGTACAGGATGTTTATTTAGGAACTATTCCTTACATGACTCCGAGTGGTACTTTTGTTATAAATGGAGCAGAACGTGTGGTAGTCTCTCAATTGCACAGATCACCAGGTGTATTTTTTGGTCAATCTTTTCATGCAAATGGAACTAAATTATATTCTGCAAGGGTAATTCCTTTTAAGGGTTCTTGGATAGAATTTGCTACCGATATTAACAGCGTTATGTACGCTTATATCGATAGAAAGAAAAAATTGCCGGTGACTACCTTATTTAGAGCTATTGGTTTTGAGAGAGATAAGGATATCTTAGAAATATTCGATCTAGCTGAAGAAGTTAAAGTTTCCAAAGCAGGTTTAAAGCGTGTTTTGGGAAGAAAGCTTGCTGCTCGTGTACTGAATACATGGTATGAAGATTTCGTAGATGAAGACACAGGAGAAGTAGTTTCTATTGAAAGAAATGAAATTGTACTTGATCGAGATACTATCTTAGAAAAAGAACATATTGAAGATATTATCGAGACGGGCTCCAAAACAATATTGCTTCATAAAGAAGATAATTTAACGGGAGATTACGCGATTATTTACAATACATTGCAAAAAGATCCTACTAACTCTGAAAAAGAAGCAGTAGAACATATATACAGACAATTACGTAATGCTGAACCGCCAGACGAAGAAACAGCACGTGGTATTATTGAAAAATTATTTTTTAGTGATCAACGTTATAATCTTGGTGAAGTTGGCCGTTATAGAATGAATAAAAAGTTAGGACTTGATATCGAAATGGATAAAAAAGTTTTAACAAAGTTAGATATTATCACGATTATTAAATATTTAATCGAATTGGTAAATTCTAAAGCTGAAGTAGATGATATAGACCACTTGTCTAATAGACGTGTAAGAACTGTAGGCGAACAACTTTCGCAACAATTTGGTGTTGGTTTATCTCGTATGGCTAGAACTATTCGTGAACGTATGAACGTACGTGATAACGAAGTTTTTACGCCTATTGACTTAATTAACGCAAAAACTCTTTCATCTGTAATCAATTCCTTCTTTGGTACCAATCAGCTTTCTCAATTTATGGATCAAACCAATCCAATTGCTGAATTGACCAACAAACGTAGATTATCTGCTTTAGGCCCAGGTGGTCTATCGAGAGAACGAGCAGGCTTCGAAGTACGTGATGTACATTACACTCACTACGGTAGACTATGCCCTATTGAAACTCCCGAAGGTCCGAACATTGGTTTGATATCTTCTATGTCTGTTTATGGTAAGGTGAACAGTATGGGGTTCATCGAAACACCTTATAGAAAGGTTGAAAATGGAAAAATTAATTTCGATGAAAAACCTATTTACCTTTCTGCTGAAGAAGAAGAAGGCAAATTAATTGCACAGGCTAATATTGATATAGCAGAAGATGGAGCCATTAAAGCAGAGCGAGTAATTGCTCGTATGGAAGGTGATTTTCCAGTTGTAGATCCTAAAGAAGTAAATTACATAGATGTAGCTCCAAACCAAATATCTTCCATATCTGCATCATTAATTCCATTTTTAGAACACGATGATGCAAACCGCGCACTTATGGGATCGAATATGATGCGACAAGCAGTTCCATTGTTAAGAGTAGACTCTCCAATTGTAGGAACCGGCTTAGAAAGAAGAGTAGCAAAAGATTCACGTGTTTTAATTAATGCTGAAGGCAACGGAGTTGTTGAATACGTAGACGCTGAAAAAATTGTAATTAAATACGATAGGACTGAAGAAGAAAGAATGATAAGTTTTGAATCTGACTCAAAAACTTACGAGCTTATTAAATTCAGAAAAACTAATCAAGGCACATCTATAAACCTAAAACCAATTGTTAGTGTTGGAGATCGTGTAGAAGAAGGCCAAGTTCTCTGTCAAGGCTATGCAACTGAAAAGGGCGAATTAGCATTGGGTAGAAATATGAAAGTTGCTTTCATGCCTTGGAAAGGATATAACTTCGAAGATGCAATCGTGCTTTCTGAAAAAGTAGTAAGAGACGACATCCTTACTTCTATTCACATCGATGAGTATTCCTTGGAAGTTAGAGATACTAAATTAGGAAATGAAGAGCTAACTGCAGACATCCCTAATGTATCAGAAGAAGCAACTAAAGATTTAGATGAAAATGGTATGATTCGCATAGGAGCTGAAATTAAGCCTGGCGACATATTAATTGGTAAAATTACTCCAAAAGGAGAAAGCGACCCTACACCAGAAGAGAAACTTTTAAGAGCTATTTTTGGAGACAAAGCTGGGGATGTTAAGGATGCTTCACTAAAAGCTTCACCTTCGCTTAACGGAGTAGTTATCAATAAAAAATTATTCTCTAGAGCAATAAAAGATAAACGTGCTAGAGCTAAAGATAAGCAAGAAATAGACCGATTAGAAAGTAAATATGCTGTTAAATTTGAAGAACTGCGTAGCGTATTAATCGATAAACTTTTTGCACTTGTAAATGGTAAAACTGCACAAGGTGTAATGAACGATTTAGGTGAAGAAGTTTTACCTAAAGGAAAGAAATACACCCTGAAAATGTTAAACTCAGTTGACGATTTCTCTCACCTTACACAAGGTACTTGGACCACAGATGATGACTTAAATGGCTTAGTAACCGATTTACTTCACAATTATAAAATTAAATTAAACGATCTTCAAGGAAACTTAAGACGTGAAAAATTTACGATAAGTGTTGGAGATGAGTTACCATCTGGTATTTTAAAATTAGCTAAAATTTATGTTGCTAAAAAACGTAAATTAAAAGTTGGTGATAAAATGGCTGGACGTCACGGTAACAAAGGTATTGTAGCTAAAATAGTTCGACAAGAAGACATGCCATTTTTAGAAGATGGAACTCCTGTCGATATTGTTTTAAATCCACTTGGTGTACCTTCTCGTATGAATATTGGTCAAATTTATGAAACTGTTTTAGGTTGGGCTGGGCAAAAATTAGGGCGCAAGTTTGCAACTCCAATTTTTGATGGCGCAACTATAGACCAAATAAATTCACTAACCGACGAAGCAGGAATTCCAAGATATGGTCATACTTATTTATACGATGGTGGAACTGGAGAACGTTTTGACCAGCCAGCAACAGTAGGTGTGATATATATGTTGAAGCTAGGACACATGATTGAAGATAAAATGCATGCACGTTCAATTGGTCCATATTCATTAATAACACAACAACCCCTTGGTGGTAAAGCACAGTTTGGTGGTCAGCGTTTTGGTGAAATGGAAGTTTGGGCGCTTGAAGCTTATGGAGCTTCAAGTACATTACGCGAGATTTTAACTGTAAAATCAGACGACGTAATCGGTAGAGCTAAAACTTACGAAGCAATCGTTAAAGGAGAACCGATGCCAGAACCTGGCATTCCAGAATCGTTTAACGTATTAATGCACGAATTGAAAGGTCTTGGATTAGACTTAAAATTAGAAGAGTAAAGTCTTGCCGCAGCTTGTGTTGCGGCATTACTTCTTATATTACAAAATTTAGATTAATTCTTTAGCAAACTTGTACTATGGCAAGAAATAATGAAAAGGATACCCAAAAGAGATTTAATAAAATCTCTATCGGTTTAGCTTCACCAGAGCAGATTTTAAGCGAATCTCGAGGAGAAGTTTTAAAACCAGAAACAATTAACTACAGAACCCACAAGCCAGAGCGCGACGGCCTTTTTTGCGAACGTATCTTTGGTCCCGTAAAGGACTACGAATGTGCTTGTGGTAAATATAAAAGAATTCGATACAAAGGTATTGTATGCGATCGCTGTGGAGTTGAAGTAACTGAAAAAAAAGTACGTAGAGAACGTGTAGGTCACATTAGTTTAGTGGTGCCTGTAGCGCATATTTGGTACTTCCGCTCTTTACCTAACAAATTGGGTTATTTACTTGGTATCCCGTCTAAAAAATTAGACATGATTATTTACTACGAAAGATATGTAGTAATTCAACCAGGTGATGCCAAAAATGAAGAAGGTGAAGCACTTCAAAAAATGGATTTCTTAACAGAAGAAGAATACCTAAATATTTTAGATAGTCTTCCACAAGAAAACCAGTATTTAGATGATGAAGACCCAAATAAATTTATCGCTAAAATGGGTGCAGAATGCCTTATCGAAATATTGAAGCGACTAGATTTAGATGAACTTTCATACGATTTAAGACACAAAGCTAACAACGAAACTTCTAAGCAACGTAAAACTGAAGCTTTAAAACGCCTACAAGTAGTAGAATCTTTAAGAGATTCAAAAAATAATCGTGAAAATAATCCTGAGTGGATGATTATGAAAGTAATCCCAGTTATACCACCAGAATTAAGACCATTAGTTCCACTTGATGGTGGCCGATTTGCTACATCAGATTTAAACGATTTGTATAGAAGAGTTATTATCCGTAACAATCGTTTAAAACGATTAATGGAAATAAAAGCTCCTGAAGTAATTTTACGTAACGAAAAACGTATGTTACAAGAATCTGTAGATTCTCTTTTCGATAATACACGTAAATCTTCAGCTGTAAAAACAGATTCAAACCGACCTTTAAAATCACTTTCAGATTCTTTGAAAGGTAAACAAGGTAGATTTAGACAAAACCTATTGGGTAAACGTGTAGATTATTCTGCTCGTTCTGTTATTGTTGTTGGTCCTGAACTAAAAATGTTTGAATGTGGTTTGCCAAAAGATATGGCTGCTGAACTTTACAAACCATTCATTGTTCGAAAATTAATCGAACGTGGAATTGTTAAAACAGTAAAATCTGCTAAAAAAATAATAGATAAAAAAGAACCAGTAGTTTGGGATATTCTCGAAAACGTTCTTAAAGGACATCCAGTTTTATTAAACCGTGCTCCTACACTTCACCGTTTAGGAATCCAAGCTTTTCAGCCTAAATTAATCGAAGGGAAAGCAATTCAGTTGCATCCTTTAGTTTGTACAGCTTTTAACGCGGATTTTGATGGTGACCAAATGGCAGTTCATTTACCTCTTGGCCCAGAAGCAATTTTAGAAGCACAATTATTAATGCTTGCTTCTCATAATATTCTAAATCCAGCTAATGGTTCGCCTATTACTGTTCCATCTCAAGATATGGTCCTTGGTTTATATTATATGACCAAAGAACTTAAAACAACTAATGAACATAAAGTTTTAGGTGAAGGCTTAACATTTTATTCTGCAGAAGAAGTGGAAATTGCTTACAACGAACGTAAACTAGAACTTAATGCAGCAATTAAAGTAAGAACAAAAGACTTTAATGAAGAAGGAGAACTTGTAAATAAAATTATGGAAACCACTTGTGGTCGTGTTTTATTTAACAAATATGTACCAGAAGCTGTAGGTTACATAAATCAAGTTTTAAATAAAAAAGCGCTAAGAGATGTTATTGGAAAGGTGCTTAAAGTAACTAATGTTCCAGAAACTAGTGCATTTCTTGATAGTATTAAATCTCTTGGTTATGAATTTGCATTTAAAGGTGGTTTGTCGTTTTCATTAGGAGACATTATTATTCCAGAAGAAAAACAATCACTTATTGATGATGCTAACGAACAAGTTTCAGGTGTTGTAGCTAACTATAACATGGGTCTTATTACCAATAACGAACGTTATAACCAAGTTATTGATATTTGGACAGCAACAAATGCAAACCTTACTGAACTAGCAATGAAGCGAATTACAGAAGATAAACAAGGATTCAATTCTGTGTTTATGATGTTAGATTCTGGTGCTCGTGGCTCTAAAGAACAAATTAGACAGCTAACAGGTATGCGTGGATTAATGGCTAAGCCTAAAAAATCCACTTCAGCAGGTGGCGAAATTATTGAAAACCCAATTCTTTCTAACTTTAAAGAAGGTTTATCAATTTTAGAATATTTTATTTCAACACACGGTGCGCGTAAAGGTCTTGCCGATACGGCACTTAAAACTGCCGATGCTGGTTACTTAACTAGACGTTTAGTAGATGTTTCTCAAGATGTTATTGTTAGAGAAGAAGATTGTGGAACATTGCGAGGTATCGAAGTAACTGCGCTTAAGAAGAATGAAGAAGTTGTTGAAACTTTAGCAGAAAGAGTTGTAGGTAGAACTTCATTGAATGACATTGTAGACCCAATTTCACAGGAGTTAATTGTGGCAGAAGGTCTTGAGATTTCAGAAGACGCTGCAAGTAAAATTGAAGCATCTGTCTTAAACTCTGTTGAAGTACGTTCGCCACTAACTTGTGAATCTAAAAAAGGTATTTGTGTTAAATGCTATGGTAGAAATTTAGCTACTGGCAAAACTGTTCAACGTGGTGAAGCAGTAGGTGTTGTAGCTGCACAATCTATTGGAGAACCAGGTACTCAGCTTACCTTAAGAACTTTCCACGTAGGTGGTATTGCAGGTAACATTTCTGAAGAAAATAAACTTGAAGCTAAGTTTGAAGGTATTGCAGAAATAGAAGATTTAAAAACCGTAAAAGGCAAAGATAACGACGATAAAGATGCTGAAATTGTAATTTCAAGAACTTCCGAAATCAAAATTGTTGATAAAAAATCTGGAATCGTTTTAAGTACAAACGTTATTCCTTACGGTTCGCAATGCTTTGTGAAAAATGGCGATAAAATTAAACCAGGCGATGTAATTTGTAAGTGGGACCCATATAATGGTGTTATTATTTCAGAATTTGCTGGTCAAATTGAATTTGAAAACATTATTCAAGGTCAAACTTATTCGGTTGAAAGTGATGAACAAACTGGATTCGAAGAAAAAGTGATTATAGAATCTAAGAATAAACGTAAAATCCCTACACTACATATCTTAGATAGAAGTGGAGAGAAACAACGCTCTTATAATCTGCCTGTTGGTGCTCACTTAATGGTTAACGACGACGAAAAAATAAACATAGGTAAAGTGCTAGTTAAAATACCTCGTAAATCTTCTAAAGCAGGAGATATTACAGGTGGTTTGCCACGACTTACCGAATTGTTTGAAGCGAGAAACCCTTCTAATCCTGCAGTTGTAAGTGAAATTGACGGTGTAGTTTCTTTTGGAAAAATTAAACGAGGTAATCGCGAAATTATCGTAGAGTCTAAACTTGGTGAAATTAAAAAATACTTGGTTAAATTATCAAATCAAATTCTTGTTCAAGAAAATGATTATGTTAGAGCAGGTATGCCACTTTCTGATGGATCTGTTACCCCAGAAGATATCTTAAATATCAAAGGACCTAGTGCTGTACAACAGTACTTAGTAAACGAAGTGCAAGAAGTATATCGTTTACAAGGTGTTCAAATTAACGATAAGCACTTCGAAGTAGTCGTAAGACAGATGATGCGTAAAGTTAAAATTAAAGACTCTGGAGATACTATCTTCTTAGAAAATCAATTAATCCATAAAGAAGACTTTATAGAAGAGAATGATAATATTTATGGCAAAAAAGTAGTAGAAGATGCAGGCGATAGCATTAATCTTAAGCCAGGACAAATTGTTACCTTACGTGAATTGAGAGACGAAAACTCTTCATTAAAACGAGAAGACAAACAACTTGTTCAAGCAAGAGATGCTGAGCCAGCAACAGCTACCCCGATTTTACAAGGTATTACAAGAGCTTCACTTCAAACTAAGTCATTTATCTCTGCTGCATCATTCCAAGAGACTACAAAAGTTTTAAATGAAGCTGCTGTAAGTGGTAAAGTAGATCGCTTAGAAGGCCTCAAAGAAAATGTTATTGTAGGACACAAAATCCCTGCAGGAACTGGTCTTAGAGAGTTCGATAATATTATTGTAGGTTCTAAAGAAGAAATGGATTCTATGCTAACTGGTGTAGAAGAAACCAAAGTGAATTTTAATTAATTAATTTATGAGCGACCAAAAAGAAAATAAGCAGAAAAAGCTAAACATTCAATTAGATGATGAAACTGCTCAAGGAAAGTACAGTAATTTGGCTATCATTAATCATTCAGTTACAGAGTTTGTTTTAGATTTTGTAAATGTAATGCCTGGTACTCCTAAAAGCAAAGTTCAGTCTAGAATAATTCTTACTCCACAGCATGCAAAACGATTGCTTAAAGCTTTGAATGATAACATTCATCGTTTTGAAAATGCGAATGGTAAAATAGAAGAACAAGAAAAGCATAGTATTCCGCTTAATTTCGGTCCAACTGGTCAAGCTTAACAACAAAAACTCGGTGAAAACCGAGTTTTTTTAATACCAAAGTGTCATTTGTAACTTCAGTGTTGTGAATGACACTTTGGCATTTTTAGGTAACTGGCAATGCTTTTGATTATTAGTTATAAAATTGTATAAAATGTCTGAAAATAATACTATAGATAAAGAAAAGGCTGGAGCTGAAGAAAATCAAAACTCTACTAAATCAGCTAACCAAAGCGATGAAAACCAAGTTAAAGATGAAGTTTCTGAAAATGAAAACACTAAGCATTCTGATGCTACAGAGCAATTGAAAGAAGATACAGAGGACAACAAGGCTAAGGAAGATGCAACTGAAGTTAAAGAAGAGCAAGAATTAACAGTTGAAGAAAAATTAAAGTTAGAAGTAGACGTGCAGAAAGATAAATATTTGCGTCTTTTCGCTGAATTTGAAAATTATAAACGCAGAACAAGTAAAGAGCGCCTTGAGCTTTTTAAAACTGCAGGCCAAGAAGTTATGCAATCTATGCTTCCAGTAATTGATGATTTTGATCGTGCTCTAAAAGAAATTTCAAAATCTGATGATAAAGATGCTGTTAAAGGTGTTGAATTAATATATTCCAAATTAAAGGATACTTTAAAGGCAAAAGGACTTGAAGAAATGTCAGTAAAAATTGGAGACACTTTTGATGGAGATTTGCATGAAGCCATAACGCAAATTCCAGCACCAGAAGAGAAGCTTAAAGGTAAAATCATTGATATTGTAGAAAAAGGTTATACCCTAGGTGAAAAAATAATTCGTTATCCAAAAGTGGTAACGGGTAAATAATTTAGAAAAAATAATATGAGTTCTAAACGAGACTATTACGAAGTATTAGGTGTTAGCAAAAATGCAACTGCAACTGAAATTAAAAAGGCATACAGAAAACTAGCTATCAAATACCACCCTGACAAAAATCCAGATAATGCTGAAGCTGAAGCTAAATTTAAACAGGCAGCCGAAGCTTACGAAATCTTGAGCAATCCACAAAAAAAGGCTAAATACGATCAGTTTGGTCATTCCGCTTTTGATGGTTCCGGCGGTTTTGGCGGCGGAGGTATGGATATGGATGACATTTTTAGTCAGTTCGGTGATATCTTCGGCGGTGGTGGCTTCGGTGGTTTTGGTGGCTTTGGCGGAGGTCAACAACGACGACATGCCAAAGGAAGCAACTTAAGAATTAGGGTTAAGTTAAAACTTAAAGATGTTGCAAAGGGCGTGGAGAAGAAGGTTAAAGTTTCTAGAAAAAAACAAGCTAACGATACAACCTATACAACTTGTTCTACCTGTAATGGTTCTGGACAGGTTACTAAAATTACTAACACTATTTTAGGTAGAATGCAAACTGCAACTACTTGTGGTACTTGCAGTGGTAGCGGTAAACAATTAGATAAGCGTGGTAAAGGAACTGACGCTCATGGATTAAAAATTGAAGAAGAAACAGTAAGTATAAAAATCCCTGCTGGAGTAGAAGACGGAATGCAAATGAAGGTTCCCGGTAAGGGTAACGAAGCCCCAGGTGGCGTTGCAGGAGATTTAATTGTTTTAATAGAAGTTGAAGAAAACAATAGTCTACAAAGAGATGGAGAAAATTTACACTACGATTTATATGTAAGTTTTGCAGATGCTGCTTTAGGTGGAAGCAAAGAAATTGAAACCGTTGATGGAAAAGTTCGCATTAAAATTGAACCAGGGGTACAAAGCGGTAAAATACTAAGATTACGAGGCAAAGGCTTACCTAAACTAAACGCTTATAACTCTGGAGATTTGTTAGTTCATATTAATGTATGGACACCTAAAGCTCTATCAAAAGAACAAAAAAACTTTTTCGAAAAAATGAAAGATGACTCAAATTTCATACCTGACCCACAAAAATCTGATAAGTCATTTTTTGAAAAAGTCAAAGATATGTTTTCATAGTGTTCGTTATTAACACTAAATTATATATATTTGAACATCGCTCATAAGCGATGTTTTTCTTTTTCATAGCAATTTTTTCCCATCCTAGGCTAGCCAAGGGTGGGTTTTGTTTTATTAAAAACCCTGCAAGATTTTTTAAATCTTGCAGGGTTTAATTTTTTATTTAATTTCAATTTAAAATTTACTTTTGCTCAGCATATTTTTTCTTATAACGCTCATACAATTCAGTTTGGTGTGTTTCTAAACTTATTTCACGCCCATTAATAAAAGCATGCGTTAAAATGTTACCCATCATATCTAAGGCATCGCCTTCACTAATAAATAAAGTGGCGTCTTTACCTACTTCTAAACTACCTACTTGTTTATCTATTCCTAGAATTTTTGCGGTGTTCAAAGTTATAAGTTGTAAAGCTTCTTCTTTTTCTAAACCGTGCGCAACTACTGTACCAGCATAAAATGGTAGATTTCTCGCATTCATGCGCTCCATTTGTCCACTGTTTTCTAATCCTACTAAAACACCAGCTTCATGAAGAAGCCTAGGCAACTTGTATGGTAAATCGTAATCGTCGTCATCTGCTTCAGGAGTTTCATGTACACGAGCAACTAAAACAGGTACTTGATGCTCTATTAATTGGTCGGCTACTTTATGAGCATACTTCCCACCAACTAGTACAACATTTTTAAGACCTAATTCGGATTTAAAATGTAAAGCATCTAAAATATCTTTTTCAGCATCGGTATGGATATACAGTTTTTGCTCTTCATTAAATAACTTTTGCATTGCACCTATAGGTAAGTTTAATAAAGCTTCTGGCTGATTTGCAAAAGCTTTAGCTTGCTTAAAAAAGCTGTAGATTTCTTGCACTTTCTCGTCGTATTTTTCATCGGCTTTGTAACCTACCTTAGGATCATACCAAGCTCCTTTTTTTACAAAACGCTTTGGCCAATTTAAATGAATTCCATCATCTTTTTTTACTATGGCATCTTCCCAATTCCAAGCATCTAATTGAACTATAGAAGATGTTCCAGAAATTTGGCCACCTCGTGGTGTTACTTGTGCCAATAAAACTCCGTTAGGGCGCATACTTTCTACAACCTTGCTTTCGGTATTGTAAGCGATGATACTACGGATGTGCGGTAAAAAACTTCCTACTTCATCTTCGTCGTCGCTGGCACGGACTGCATCAATTTCTACTAATCCCAAAGTTGAATTTGGAGCGATAAAACCAGGATAAACATGTTTGTCTTCTGCATAAATTACTTGTGCATTAGATGCATCTAGATTTTTTTCTTCGGCAGAAGCTACTACAGTTAGTTTGCCACTTTTAAAAGCAATAACAGAATTTTCTATAACTTCTCCATTGCCTAAATGTGCGGTTGCACCAATAATAATAATTTCTTGGCTTTGTGCTGGAGCTGGTGTTTGTTGTGCATAACTTAGTATTCCAACTAAAAATGCGCAGATATATAACGGTATAAATTTCATAATTTTAATTTTAGTGGTGGTGTTGCGTTTCTGTGAATTCTCCATCTAAAAAGCTGTCCATAGAGTTACAATGTAATTCGCGTTCTTTCTTTTTTACAACTGCTTGCGTTTTCATGCCGCTATTTTTAGCTTTTAATAACTCAGCAATAAGTTTCGCTCGTTCTTCTTTTAAAGCTTTGCGTTGTTTTTTGTCTTCTTCTAAATCAAAATAAATTACACCACCAATTAAAGTTTTTTCTGCTTTAGCATAAATAGAAAGCGGATTATGCGTCCAAAGTACTAAATCTGCTTCTTTTCCTTCTTTTACAGAACCTACTCGGTGGTCTATGTGTAACAGTTTAGCTGGGTTTAAAGTTACCATCTTCCATGCATCATCAGCATTCATTCTGCCATATTTCATGCTTTTTGCAGCTTCTTGATTTAATCTTCTAATCATTTCGCCATCGTCAGAATTAATTGCTGTAACTACACCTTCGTTATGCATTAAAGCTGCATTATAGGGTATCGCATCGTTAACTTCATATTTGTAAGCCCACCAGTCGCTAAAAGTCGAACCGCCAGCACCGTGTGCTTTCATTTTATCGGCTACTTTATAACCTTCTAAAATATGCGTAAAGGTATTTACTGTAAAACCAAACTGATCGGCTACTTTCATTAACATATTAATTTCACTTTGTACATAAGAGTGACATGAAATAAAGCGTTCACCATTTAAAATTTCCAGTAAAGTTTCCATTTCGTCATCAAAACGATATGGTTTTCCAGAAGCTTTTAATTCGCCATAAGCTTTAGCTCTCGAAAAATAATCTATAAAAACTTGCTCAACGCCCATTCGGGTTTGTGGAAAACGAGTTCGGCTACCCCAGTTGGATTGCTTCACGTTTTCACCCAAAGCAAATTTGATAAATTTTGGGCTGTCTTCGTAAATCATATCTTTTGGCGACGCGCCCCATTTCATTTTTAAAATAGCCGAACGACCACCAATTGGATTGGCAGAACCATGCAAGAGTTGAGTGGTTGTAACTCCACCGGCCAAAGCACGATAAATAGAAATATCATCTGGATTTACTACATCTTCCATTGTTACTTCTGCAGAAGAATTGTGACCACCTTCATTTACAGAACTTGCCGCAATATGCGAATGCTCATCAATAATTCCAGCGGTTAAAAATTTATCGGTTCCATCGATTATTTTTGCTTTTTTATCGCTTAATGATCTCCCTATTTTATAAATTTTTCCATCGCGTAATAAAACATCGGCATTTTTTAGTGTACCAACATCTTCACCTGTAATTATAGTTGTATTTTTAATTAAAATGCGCTCTGGATTTGGTTTAGGTGAAGTCTTACCAAAGGCAATATTTGGAAATGTAATTTCACTTACATAAGTATCGTTTTCTGTTTTGTTTTCTGAAGCTTTATCTTTTTCAGTTTTATCTAAATTGTCAGTTTTTTCATTTTTTTCAGTCTCTTTTTTAGAAGCTATAAAGCTTGTTTCATCTCCATTAAACAAAATTACTTTCCCTTTAATTTCAGTTGAAGCATCTGGAACGTAGGCACTAAAACGATTCATTTTAGTTGAAGCTGAGTCACTTTCAGTAAGCATAAAATTTAACCAGTTTTTCTCAAAAGCAATCTTAGCTCCTAATTTTAAACTGTCTTTTTTGGCTTCTAAACTATACTTACCCGATTTGTTTTTAATGTTGATTTCAATTTTTTTATTCTGAAAATTTAAGGTGTAATCTCCTTCAATTTTAGGTAAATCATCATCTTTAATAATGTTTCTTTTTCCTTGAATCCAGTTTTCATATATGTTCGATTCTTTATCGAATACATTTCCAGATGTAATAATGAAGTTAGCGGCCATTCCGTTTTTCAAGCTACCAACTTGGTTTTCCATGCCTAAAATTTGAGCGGGAACTTCGGTTAGTGCACGCAAGGCAATTTTTTCGTCCAAACCTTTTTCAATTGCAATTTGAATTTTTTTATGAAGCGCTTTAGGCGATTTTAATTCTGCTGAAGTTATGGCGAATTCTATACCAGCTTCTGCTAAATGTTGTAAATTACGTGGGGCGTGTTGCCAGTGTTTCATTTCTTCTAAACTGACGTAATTTGCCATAAATGGATCTTCTACATCGTAAGCATCTGGGAAATTAACAGGTAAAATTAATCTTGCATTGGTGGCTTTAATTTCGTTAATGCGTTTGTACTCATCTCCACCACCCACAATAGTATATTGAATGTTGAATAAATCGCCAACATTGTCTGCTCTTAACACATTTAAGTAATCACCTGCATGTATAATTTGTGGTAGATTTCGTTGCTCTAACAAAGCTTCTAAGGCTAAATCCTTTTCACTCATGTTTCCTTTTGCATACCAATTCGCATCGTTGTAGGTTTGGCGCAGAAGTGCCGTCATCCCCATTATAGAACTGGGATAAGATTGGCGTGTTTGTTTGCTTCTCGAAAATCCTAGATATTGAGCAGTTTTGTTATTTACAATGGTTTTATTGGTGTTGCTTTCGTCTTCTGTTAACGCAACAAGCATTGAAGTTCCTCGAATTACACCGTCTTGTAAATGCGTGTTAACCATTCCAAAACCGGCTTCTCGTAGGTTTTTGGCAGATTTTTCATCAAAATTGAAGTAATCTACAGCATGTTGTTCTGGCCTAATATGATCGTTCCAATAATAGCCTTTTCGGTTGGCTTCGTATTGTGCGCCCGAAGATACTCTTTTTATATCCTGCATTCCAAAGTTGGAATATAAATCTATAAATGAAGGATAAATGTGCTTGCCGTTTAAATTAAATACAATTGCGTTTTCAGGGATTTCAACCGATTTTCCAATTGCTAAAATTTTTCCTTTTTGAATAACTAAGGTAGCATTTTCAATTGTTTCGTTTGCATTTACATGAATAATTGCTTCAGTAAAGGCAACAGGATTTGAGTCGGTTATTTTTACACCTAAGTTGGTTGGGAAATAATCCTGAGACCAAAGCGAAGCTGAAAAGCAAAACAATATGAGTAAAAATAGTTTGCGCATAAATTAAAGATTTCAAATTTGGACTAAAATAAGATAAAATGGTTTAATGATAAGGTTAATGAAAATATTGTATTCAAACTCTTTAATAAACATGGGATTTATGAAATTGTAGTTTAAAATTTGCTTGATTGTGGCTGCGAAATTTGAAGAACTTGGTTTCACAACTTATTTTTATTATTTGATTTGGATTTAAAAAGGTTAACTACTAAAGGTAAAACAAGTAGAATTCCCACAATCAAAAAGAAAACATAGATGTAGATTTCAATATTATTAAAATAACGAAACTTACTTAAATTTCCACTCATAATTACAATAATCAATCCACTAACTCCAAGGATTATTTTAGTGGTTGATGGTGTTTTATTCATGCACTAATTCTAATAAAATAAAGATTGTTTTATAGTATGTACTTTTCAGGCCTTTGTCTTTTAGTTTCAATTTTTTCAAATAAATAAGTCAATTTTAAAAGTAATTCTTCTTGATTTGGTTTTCCAATAAAAGTCAGACCTTGTGGTTCACCCGTATTTTTATAACCCATTGGTACAGTAATTGCTGGATATTTTGCAACTGCTGCTTGTCCTGCGTGGTAATTATTAATAGATAAAATCGCATCAAGTTGATGGCTTTTAAAATGGGTTTCAAAATATGTTTTTCCTGCATTTAGTAAGTTAATCCGAACAGAATCTACTTGTTCATCACTTAAATTTTGTGCTAATATTCCATCTAACCTTGCTTGTCCATAAGGTATATAATTTATAGAATCTGTTTTGTTAAATTCCACTACATCTTTTACATTTTCAGACGTTTTCGGTTTAGTTTTAAATTCTTTAAAATAGGAAGCTAAGTCTCTTTTCATATCTCCGTTTAGCAATTCTAAAAAACCACTAAAATCCATATTTTCTGGCGAAATTAATTCAATGTGAAATCCATCTTCTTCAAGCTTAATTACGGTTTCTCGGTATAAAGAATCTTCCATAAGCGATTCAATAATTCCTAATCGAATTTGATTTGGAGCTTGTATTTCTTATTCAAGATGAAGTTTAAATTCACTATTTTTATTTTGCATAGCATCATACAAAATAAAATTGTCTAAGGTGTTTTTAGTAATGGGTCCTGGGGTGTCTAATGTGCTCGAAATTGGTATAATTCCATCTTGGCTTAAACTTCCTAAAGTTGGTTTTAAACCTACTACAGATTGCTGACTAGAAGGAGATAAAATAGAACCAGAAGTTTCGGTTCCAACTGCGCCAACAGCATAATTTACAGCCGTACTTACAGCGCTTCCTGAACTAGAGCCGCCAGTGTCGAATTTTCGAATTCCGTAAGGATTTAATGTTTGACCACCAACTGCAGAATACCCATTAGGGCAACCAGCACATAAAAAATTAGCCCATTCACTAAGGTTTGCTTTTCCAAGGATAATTGCTCCATTCGATTTTAAATGTTTTACAATTGTTGCGTCTTCTTTGGGTTGATGATCAATTAAAAAAGCCGCTCCAGCAGTGGTTTTTATGTTTTTTGTGTTGATGTTGTCTTTCAATACAATTGGCATCCCAAAAATAGGATGTTGTTTGTTGGCTTTGTTTTTGTCCAACTTTTCAGCTTCTTTAACAGCATTTGGATTTACACTAATAATTGCATTTAAACTTAAGTCTGCATTGGTTTCAGTAATCACAATTCTGTATAAATACCATTGGGTTAATAATTTATAAGAAATTTTATCAGCTTCAATAAATTCTTGAATTTCGGCAATGCTTTTTTCAAAAACAAAAGGAGCGATTTTTTTATAGGTATCTTCAGTAAAATTTTCCAGTTGTGGTTGCACTACATTCAGTAAATCGTTTTTATCGCTGATTTTAGATTGTATGAGTTTATAACGAAGACTTGGGTTTTCATTTTTTTGACTTTCTTCAATCAATTCCGTTTCATCATAAGCTTGCCATTTGTTGAATGATGGATATGTTTTTTCTTTTTTACAAGCTAGTAATAAAGTGGCTAAGCAAATAATTGCTATTATTTTTTTGTTTTTCATCTTCAAATGAATTTAATTTCAACTTTAGGACTTTAAAAAATGAAATAGGTTAAAAAACACCTATTTAGTTAAAAACCAAAGTCGTAATTTACTAATAAGGCCACTTTAGTTAAAAACCAAAGTCGTAATTTACTAATAAGGCCACTACATACGAATAACTATCCATGCCTTCAGGTTGATTATTTAAATTAAGGTATGAGCCATACATTAGTTTCAACATAGGTTCAATCGGGTTTTGGTAATCCAACCAAAATTCTTGCAATTCTCGGTAATTTTCTAGAACACCATAATTTACACATTGTTTTAACTCTTCAAAAACACGTGGGTCTCGAATATAAATTTCTTGTAAACACTTTTTTAATGCAAAACCATGGGTGGCATATTTAAAGCTTTCATCAGTATGATGCATGCCTACTAAACATGCAATAAAGTTAGCTTCATTTTCTTTGGCAAAACCCATTTGGTGAGCTACTTCGTGAGTTAAGGTGGTTGGCCATTTAAATGAAGGAATATTACTGTTGTATTGCGCTTCTAAGCTAAACGGATTTAAATACCCACCAAAACCGCCGTAGGTAAGTGGAAGCGAAAAAAGCGATTTTTTAAGATTCTGTTTTCCATAATCTAGATTAAGTTTTGGTTCATTTACAGATTCAATTCCACTGAAAATTAAGTCTGAAATTTCTTGGTGATTGTACTTAAAATTCACCGCAAGCGAGTCATTTGCTTTTAAATTTTGATGCAATTTATTGGTTCTAGTAATTATTTTTTCAGTAAAGTCGATTAATTCAAATGTGCTATAATCGTTCCTTATTTGAAGCTGTTCGTGTACAGGAACTCGGTAATAATTAAAGCCCCAAAACAAATGGAAAAGCACATATATTTTTGAAATAAAAGCAATGGCAATAACTAAATTTTGTTTCCAATTTTTGAATTTTTTCCGAATTAACTGAAAGATAAATCGAATGGCTAATGCAATTAGTATAATGTAAAATAAATCTCCTATTGAAAAGGGAATCCAACTTAATAAAAAATGAAAAACACTTCGAATTAAAGTATAAATCTTTCTACTATATACCGTCTCAACAAAATATGGAAATTGAGATAAAATTTGGATACAAACGAAAAATATGGGCAGCACATACACCCAAATTTTAGTTGATTTGGAAATTTGATTTTGTTTCGTCTTTATTTTCAATACCAGTTAGTTTTTACAGTGTTTATAACCGATTTGTTTACATAATATTTTAATTAAGTGTAAATTACTTAAAAATTCTTTGATCAAAAGGGAAGGGCGCAAGACTTGTAATTTTAATTTTTTTAAAATCAGGATGATGAGGATTAATTAAATAATTGAAATCGCCTTGTACTACAGCCGATGGTACTTTTAAAATACAAGCTTCAGAAGCATCGATAAATGCATCGCCTAATTTTTGGGTTTCCATATGTTGCGGAAACAAATTCCAGTTTTTGCTTAGTTCTTTTATAGCTAATTTTTTGATTTTTATTTGGTTTGGAATTTCAATTTTGAGTATCATAAAATCACTGGGTAAACTAGCTAAATTTAAATGCACAATTACTTCAGCCATCGCTAAAGCTCTGCTTTCTGCAGTATAAATAATTTCAATTCCTTTGGAATTCCATCGATTACCAAACTTAGCAGCACCACGACCATTTAATTGGTTAGCGTATTTTTTTCTAGATAATCTAAATACATGCATTAGGCAAAAATTCCGTGCTCTATTCTGTTTAACTCGGCCATAACTAAATCCTTACCGTAAGAGTCATTAAGGAGCTCGGCGGGTTTTAAGTTGCTTAGTGCATAACTAGGCGTGTTGAGCCATAAATAAAACTGCTCTTGGGTATCGAAAACTGAGTTGCCAAAATGTGTAACTTCTGCCAGTTCGATAATTTTTTCGGTATGAATGGGTTTAAAAATATAATCTTCTTCGTTGCTGTGGCGTTGAAGTGTTTTTTTGGAAACATTTAAATAGTTAGCCCAATCATCTTCGGTAAATGGGGTAATTTGTTTAATCTCGTTGAATAGTGAATAAGGAATACCTTGCTTTATAGCTTGAATAATAAGCATTTTGTCTTCAAAAAAATTTGAATAATTTAATTTTGCACTAAAGTTATGCTGTGATAATGAATCGATTTCTTCAACATAACTAACCAAAGCTTCTTGAACTGCTTTAAGCTTTGTTGGATTAGTTTTATATTTTTTTGGCTCCATAATAAAGACATTTGTCTACGAATATAAGACTTTTTTCTTTGAGTTTTTAAAATAATCAAATATTTTTTCATTTTACTTTTTAAACTCTAGCTAGTTTAGGTGTTATTTATACTATACCAGTTTGTTTTAGCTATGTTTTCTAAGACGCTAATCATTCATGTAAAAGTAGGACTTATATTTGCTTTTATATGCTTAAACTTTCCTTTCAGTTATAAGTCTTATAGAAGAATTATAATTTAAAACTATGCAGTTTATTGAGGTCTTAAAACAATTAAATATTCAATTGTTATTGATAGAAAGTGTACAAAGCTTAACGGATTATGCTAAAGTAGATTTAAGTGAAGATGCACTTAGCAAGTTTGCTGTAAACCCTGCCAATCATGAAGAGCTTCAATTGTATTTGAGTAAAATTCAGCAAAAAGAAAAAGCTAAAGTTTTGTATGGTGGATATTTAGAAAAAAGGAATTTATATGCAAATTCGACTTTGTTTAATTCAAATCAAATACGAAATATACATTTAGGTTTAGATTTTTGGGCTGAAGCTGGAACAGCAATTCTAGCTCCTTTAGATGGAATAGTACATTCTGCTCATTATAACGAAGGAGAAGGAAACTACGGCGGAACCATCATTTTAAAACATCAATTTAAAGATTTTTCTTTTTTCAGTCTGTATGGTCATTTAAGTAAAGCTTCGTTATCGTTGAAAATTAATTCCAAAATAAAAAAAGACGAAGTGTTTTGTAATTTAGGTGGGAAATATGAAAATGGAAATTACGTACCACACCTTCATTTTCAATGGATTTTGAATTTACCCAAAGATGCAGTAGATTATCCTGGCGTATGTACAGCCTATCAAATTGAAGACTTCGCAAACAACTCACCAAAACCGACTCTTTCATTAACAAATAGCTAAGTAAATTTACCTATTTTTGCAAAATAGTAATTACACATGATGCAACTGAATATTCAAAACGAAACTTCACGCTTAAAGGCTGTTATTTTAGGTATAGCTAACTCCAATGGGCCTGTACCAAGCATAGAAGAAGCTTACGATCCAAAATCTATCGAATTTATAAAAAAAGGAGCTTATCCTAAAGAAATAGATATGATTGAAGAAATGGAACAAGTTGCGGCTGTTTTAAGAAAATACAATGTAGATGTGTTTAGACCTAAAAAGATTGAAAATTACAATCAAATATTTGCGAGAGACATCGGTTTTGTAATCGAAGACAAATTTATTAGAGCCAATATTTTGCCCGATCGGGAACAAGAAATTGAAGCTATTCATTATGTAATTAATCAAATGAATCCTGAAAATGTAATTGTTTTGCCAGAAGATTGCCATATAGAAGGTGGAGATATTATGCCTCATGGCGATTATATTTTCATCGGCACTTATCGTGGTAAAGATTATTCAGACTATATAACAGCTAGAACTAATATTGAAGCTGTAAAAGCCATTCAAAATATATTTCCAGAAAAAAAAGTAAAATCTTTCAACTTAAGAAAAAGCAATAACAATGCAAAGGCTAACGCACTGCATTTGGATTGCTGTTTTCAGCCAGTAGGAAAAAATAAAGCCATTATTCATAAAAATGGGTTTTTAGACGAAGCGGAATATCAATGGTTAGTAAATTTCTTCGGAAAAGAAAATATATTTGAAATCGATGCAGAAGAAATGTATCAAATGACGAGTAATATTTTTTCCATTGCTGAAGATGTAGTAATTTCAGATCGCTATTTTACAGGATTAAACACTTGGTTAAGAAGTCATAACATTATAGTTGAAGAAGTTTCGTATCGAGAAATTGCCAAACAAGAAGGATTGCTTCGTTGTTCAACCTTACCACTAATTAGAGCTTAATATGAAAAAACAAATAACCGATAGCGTTTTAATGATTCGCCCTGCTTCATTTAGAATGAATGAAGAAACAGCAGTAAACAATTATTTTCAACGTAAAACCGAAGATATTCACTTAGCAACCAACCATAAAGCACAAACAGAATTCGATGCTTTCGTAGAATTGCTTAAGTCTAAAGATATTCATGTAACCGTAGTTGAAGATGATCCAAAATTAGATACTCCAGATGCTTTGTTTCCTAATAATTGGATTTCTTTTCACCAAGATGGAAGGGTGGCTTTGTATCCTATGTTTGCCGAAAATAGACGCAGGGAACGCCGAGAAGAAGTTTTGCTTCAACTCGAAGAACAAGGTTTTACAATTGAAAGTATTGTAGATTATACTTCGGCTGAAGAAGAAGATTTATTTTTAGAAGGAACAGGAAGCTTAATTTTAGACCGCGTAAATCGAAAAGCATATTGTACTATTTCAGCAAGAGCAGAAGAAGAATTAGTACTTGAATTTTGCGAAGATTTCGAGTTTACACCTATAATTTTTCAGGCAAACCAAAGTGTAGATGCTAAACGCTTACCTATTTACCACACCAATGTAATGATGTGCTTAGCCGAAAATTTTGCTGTAATTTGTATGGCTAGTATCGACGATAAAAGCCAACGTAAATTAGTAGCCAATTCGTTAAAACAAGATGGAAAGCAAATTATAGACATTACCGAAGCTCAAATGCATCAATTTGCTGGAAATATGTTGCAAGTAAAATCTTCAACTTCAAATCAAACTTATTTGATTATGAGTAAAACTGCACACGATTCTTTAACAAAAAGTCAAATTGCTGAAATTGAAAAACACACCCAAATTTTAAGTGCAGATTTAAATACTATTGAAGTAAATGGAGGTGGAAGTGCGCGTTGTATGTTAGCCGAAGTTTTTCTGCCAAAAAAATAGAAAACAGTTGGTTAATTAAATAGCCTGCAATTAAAAACTCGAGCTTTTATCTTTTGGCTAGATAGCTTTTGTTTACATACTACAATAACTTATTAAATTGCAATCTAATGAAACTTTAAGTGCAACTACTTTTTTAATTTGCAAACAAAAAAATAATGCCAAGGAAAAGAAAAAATGACGACTTGCCTAAAGCAAAATTAACGGCTTCAAACTTAAAACGAAGCCTTCGTTTATTTAAATATATTGGTCCACATAAATGGAAATTAATACTCGGTTTAGTATTTTTAAGTTTTACAGGTTTAACCGCTTTGTTGTTTCCAAAATTAATGGGTGACTTAATAGAAACTGCAGATTTTACAGCTAGTGATATTAATAGAATGGGGCTTGTTTTGTTAGGCTTGTTTACTGCCCAAGCTATTTTTTCTTTCTTTCGAGTAGTGTTATTTGTAAATGTTACCGAAAACATGTTGGCCAGTATTCGCGAAGATACCTTTGGTAAACTAATTAAAATGCCGATGCAGTTTTTTTCGAGTAGAAAAGTAAGCGAATTAAATAGTAGAATAGCAGCAGACATCAGCCAAATTCAAGATACATTTACAACAGGTATTGCTGAGTTTTTACGGCAATTTATTATTGTAATTGGTGGAGTAGTGGCACTTTTTTTTACTTCGGTAAAACTATCGCTACTTATGTTAGCCACAATTCCTGTATTTGCAATAATTGCTGTGTTTTTTGGTAAATACATCCGTAAACTTTCTAAAGATGCTCAAGACGAAGTAGCAGAATCCAACTCCATAGCTTCCGAAAGCCTTCAAGGTATTGCTAATGTAAAAGCTTTTACAAACGAATTTTTCGAAATGCTTCGTTACAATAAGGCCGTAGCCAATATTAAACAAATTGCTATTAAAGGTGGATTGGCCCGTGGTGCTTTTTCATCTTTCATTATATTTTGCATTTTCGGTGCTATTGTACTTTTAGTTTGGTATGCGGTTAAGTTACAAAGCCAAGATTTACTTACGCAATCTCAACTCATCACCTTTATTTTATATACCATTTTCGTAGGTGCTTCCATCGGTGGTTTGCCTATTCAATATGCACAAATACAAAAAGCAGTCGGAGCAACTGAGCGTGTTTTTGATATTATTGATGAAGTAACCGAACCAATTCGCGCTGAGTCTCAACATGAACTATCCAGTCGATTAGCTGGAAATATTCAATTTAAAGATGTAGATTTTCATTATCCTTCACGTTCAGAAATTCAGGTTTTAAAGAACTTAAATTTTGAAGTTAAAGCTGGCGAAACGGTAGCCATTGTTGGTCCAAGTGGAGCGGGGAAGTCAACAATTGCTTCTTTGCTACTACAGTTTTATAAACCAACTCATGGCCATATTTTAATCGATGGTGAATCTTGTGCAGAAATGGATTTGTATAGTATAAGAAAGGAAATGGCATATGTGCAACAAGAAGTTTTTCTGTTTGGTGGAAGTATTTTAGAGAACATACAATATGGGAAATTTGATGCTTCGTTAGGTGAAGTAAAAGCAGCTGCCAAAAAAGCAAATGCACATCAATTTATTGAAGCTTTTCCTGAGCAATACCATACTATAGTTGGCGAACGTGGAATTCAATTATCGGGTGGTCAACGCCAACGTATTGCTATTGCAAGAGCAATTTTAAAAGACCCAAGTATTTTAATTTTAGATGAAGCTACTAGTGCGCTAGATGCAGAATCTGAACATTTAGTACAGGAAGCTTTGCAAACTTTAATGCAAGGAAGAACATCTTTTGTTATTGCACATCGATTATCTACCATTCAAAATGCTAATCAAATTTTGGTGTTAGAAGATGGAAAGTTAGTAGAAAAAGGAAGCCACGAAGAGTTAATTAAAAATACAAACGGACGTTACCGAAATTTAGTGGAGCTTCAGTTGCAAGCTTAATTAATTTTGCAATTATTCCTTTTAATTCTTTCTATAACAGCATTTGCAACTTCAATGCTTAATGGAATTATTAGAAACTAAATTTCATATTTTTGCAACTTATAAAATAACGAATGAAAAGAGTTGTAGTTGGATTAAGTGGTGGAGTAGATTCTAGTGTTACTGCTTATTTATGTAAAGAAATGGGTTACGAAGTAATCGGTTTGTTTATGAAAAACTGGCATGACGATTCTGTAACCATTAGTGATGAGTGCCCTTGGTTAGACGATAGTAACGATGCCATGTTAGTAGCCGAAAAACTTGGGATTCCTTTTCAAACGGTAGACTTAAGTGCTGAATACAAAGAACGTATTGTAGATTATATGTTTAAAGAATACGAAGAAGGTCGCACACCAAATCCTGATGTACTTTGTAATCGCGAAATTAAATTTGATGTATTCTTAAAAATAGCCGAATCACTTGGAGCAGATTACGTAGCCACGGGTCATTATTGTAGAAAAACTAGCTTTACTTCAGATGGTAACGAGATTCATCAATTACTTGCGGGTAAAGATCAAAATAAGGACCAATCTTATTTTTTATGTCAAATTTCGCAACAACAATTAGCAAAAATTATTTTCCCAATTGGTGAGCTTCAAAAATCTGAAGTACGACAAATTGCAGCTGAGCAAAATTTAATTACAGCCGATAAAAAAGATTCGCAAGGTTTATGCTTCATTGGTAAAGTTCGTTTACCTGAATTTCTTCAACAACAATTAAAACCTAAAAAAGGAGATATTATAGAAATTCCAGTGGATTCTTCCATTTATAATGAGCAAAAATCTTTTGGAAATAGTTTGCTAGATGATACATCTAAATTTAAATATTTGCCAGAAAATGGTAAAGTGGTAGGTCAGCACGATGGCGCTCATTTTTTTACCAAAGGCCAACGTAAAGGCCTTGCTGTTGGTGGAACCAAAGAACCTTTGTTTGTACTAGATACCGATGTAAATAAAAATATAATTTATACTGGTCAGGGTAAAAATCATCCAGGGTTACTACGTAAAGGCTTACTGGTAAAACCGCACGAAACACATTGGCTTAGAGAAGATTTGGCTTTAAAAATAGGAGAAAAATTAGAAGTAATGGCGAGAATTAGGTATCGACAACCTTTGGAAAAAGCAACTTTATATCAGGAAAAAGAAGGCTTATTTGTTATTTTTGAAAATGAACAATACGCCATTGCCGAAGGTCAATTTGTAGCTTGGTATGAAGGAGAAGAATTGCTCGGTTCGGGTGTAATTTCATAAAGTTTAAACATGCATAAAAACAACAGAATAACTTCACTTTTTAATATACAATATCCATTAATTCAAGCAGGTATGATCTGGGCTAGTGGTTGGAAATTGGCTTCAGCTGTTAGTAATGAAGGCGGTTTAGGAATTATAGGCGCAGGCTCTATGTATCCAGAAATTTTACGTGAGCACATTCAAAAATGTAAAAATGCTACATCAAAACCTTTTGCGGTTAATGTTCCGATGCTGTATCCTGATTTAGAAAAAATCATGGATATTATTATTGAAGAAAAAGTTCCCATTGCTTTTACTTCAGCTGGAAATCCTAAAACATGGACGCCTATTTTAAAAGCAAACGGAATTAAAGTAGTCCACGTGGTGAGTAGTGTAAAATTTGCTTTAAAAGCACAAGAAGCTGGAGTAGATGCAGTAGTAGCTGAGGGTTTTGAAGCTGGTGGACATAATGGAAGAGAAGAAACAACTAGTTTAACTTTAATTCCTATGGTGGCCAAAGAAATCGAAATTCCTTTAATTGCCGCTGGCGGAATTGCAACTGGAAAAGCCATGCTGGCAGCGATGGTCCTTGGCGCTGATGCGGTGCAAGTTGGAACTCGATTTGTTGCGAGTCATGAAGCTTCGTCGCATCTTAAATTTAAAGAAGAAGTGGTTAAAGCTAAAGAAGGAGCAACACAGCTAACCTTAAAAGAATTAGCGCCTGTTCGATTAATAAAGAATAAGTTTTTTAATGATGTGCAAAAGTTATATCAAAAAGGAACTTCAGCTGAAGAACTAAAAGAATTACTAGGTAGAGCCAGAGCTAAAAAGGGAATGTTTGAAGGTGACTTAGATGAAGGTGAATTAGAAATAGGACAAATAGCTGGCCTAATCGACGAAATAAAACCCGCTGCAGAAATTGTTAAAGAAATAATCAACGAATTTGAAGCTGCTAAACAACAAGTCTCAGTTTTATAAAAATGTTGAATCTAATTTTATCAAATTTTAACGCATTGTATGGCTAAATTAATAGGCGTCAATTTTTTCAGCGTTTCTTTTTCAGTCGGATTTAATCGACAAATGTTTCTTTAATTAAACTTTTACATTTGGCTATTTCAGACTTTAATAGTCGATCAAATCTTTTTAAAATTCGAGTCTTGTCAATTGTGTGAATTTGGTCAATCGCAACCATTCCGTTTTTACCCTTATGTTTTACGTTTACTCTTGTCGGATATTTTTTAAGATTAGTCGTCATTGGATCCACTACAATGGTTTTCAAGAACTTGTTAATTTCGTTTGGTGATAGAATTACACAGGGACGAGTTTTTTTAATTTCACTTCCAATCGTCGGGTCAATATTAACGAGTACAATAGCGTATTGTTTTAACTCCATTCTTCAAAGTTTTCATCATCAAAAACATCATCAAGTAATAATTTGTCATCATTATTTGCTCTCATTTCTTTAAAAGCATTTTCCCAATTTTTTCTCGGTTTGTCTATTGGTTTAAGGATGATCTGTCCTTTCTCCAGAATCATTTCAACTTTATCTTTGATCTTGTACTTTTCTAAAATGGTCTTGCTTAAACGCAAACCTTTTGAATTTCCGATTTTTATAATTGCTGTTTCCATAATTGTTACTTTGTAATCATAAAGTAATAACTTTCATTTTTTTTTTTTGCAAAGTTTTTTTAGCATTAATGGGCAACAATTATCAATTAAAAACTCCTAATACCACTTTCTGGTAAATAGTCTAAACAAGGTTGGAATATCTAAAGTAACGATGAAGCGAATGCGCTCAGCATAATTAGGTTGTCCAACTTCCCAACCCAAGCTAGAATACGCTGGAAAATACATTTCAAAATAATCTTCAACTAGATTAAGTCGAATTCCAGAGTCGTATAGAAATTCGGCATCTGCACCACGGTTTTTTACAAAACCCATGTCTCCATAAGCAAAAATCCAATTCCAAATGGTTGTGCTAACATTAGTAGTTGCTATCCATTCATTTGCAAATGCGGGTTGTAGCATCGATTTAAAACCACCTTCAGCCATGATGAATTGTTGACTAAATAAACCGCTTTCTTCACTTCGACCGTAGTAATTATAATCGAATAAATAGTCGGTTGGTCGGTCTAAAGCAAAGCTAAAAAAATCTGAATCAGTATCGTTAAACAAAAATAAACCACCATAAAAGCGGAAATTAATTTGTCTATTATTTATAAATAATTTTCTAAATGTACTTGTGGCAGAAACTTTACTGAATTTTTTAGAAATTTGGTAATCTACATTTGCTGTAAAAAATCGATCTAGGTTTTTATTTTGATATCTGTAATTTACATTGTAAATATCGTATTCGGGTTCATTGAAAGTTGTAAGTTCACTTTCGTCTCGGTTTACACTCGAAGTTCTTACTGATAATGATTGTCGTACATTACTTCGTAAATTTTTAGGGCGATAAAAGAAACTAGCATAGGCAGAATATGAATTAAAAAATAAATCTACGTCATACGAAAATCGAGAACCACCAATTCCTGTTCGTATGGAGAAAATTTCATCATCTTTAAACATAAAGGTATAGTCCATAGAAGCTGAACCAACTAGAGCATTACTTACTAAACCATACTTGGGAGAAAGTGCATAACTAAATTGCTTAGGTAATAAAGACGTATTGTACAGTTTGGGGCCTGCATAAAATCCGTCGTATAAATTATAGCCAAATTCAGGAATAACAAATAATTGTTCTTTGCTTGGGTCTTCAATATCTTCCAGTAATCGAAGTTGCAAAGGCTTACTAAATAACTTGCTTACCCGTTGGTAATTATTTCGTTTATTTAATTCTGGTATTTTGCCATTGTAGTTTATTGCTAAACGTTCAGCTCCTTCATTTTTAAGCCGTATCACGGTGTCTTTTCCAAAACCTTCTACCCAAGTTTTATGGATTTCTTTGTTGTTTTTAAGTTGCGAAATAGCTACAGGTAATTGATTGGGATACCGATTAACAATCTTTACTTCTAAAGAATCTTTGTTCTTGTTGCGTTTTACCTGCTGAATTTTAAAATCGATAAATTGATTTGTAGAAGCAAAATCATTAAACCACCAATCAATATCTTTTTTGGTGTTTTTGTTTAAACTGGATTTAAAATTTTCTAAGGAAGTAAATTTAGATTTATTTGTAACATAAAATTCTTTAATACCTTGATTTACTTCGTTTTTACTTGAGTAATCTTTTAAATAATCCATCGCAATTCCTGCTTTGTATGGATTAGCAATTTTTTTATTAAAACGCAATAAAGAATCTTGTGGAGTAACCAAGGTTTGATCGATGTTTTGCCGAATCATGGTTTGTAGCAGAAAATCGTATTGGTCATTAAAATCTAAACTAGATGCATGAGTCCAGCTAATTCCTTTAATATTACTTAAAGTTCCAAGCAATTTGGTGTCTGGATAAAAAATATCTACATACTCCATCATTAATGAATATTGAATCGCATCTAAAATCCACTGATCTTTACGAGAATTTATAAATATAGAATACTTTAAATATTGGTCTGTTAAGGTTTTAAAAAGTTTGATATCAAATTGAAAACCATCGGGAAATGGCCTGATAAAATCGGGCAACTGGTTTAAACCATAAACCGGAGATAAATCGTAATCTTTTTCTGAAACTAGAATACGTTCATTAGGAAACTTATCAAGCCGAACACTTAAAAAGTTTAAAATACGATCGATTATTAAAGCTTCAATATTTTCATTTAATTGGTTTTCTTTAATGTTCGAAATGAGAGTTCCAAAGTCGGTTACGGTAGTAGTAAAGCTATTTACTAATTCTAAGTGTAGGTCTATTTGACTATGGTTTTTACCAGTTAACAAATAGCTTTTTGTGAGTTCGTCTTCTTTTAATAAGGTTTTAGTAAGTGCCGTGTTAACATTGTAATTTTTAGGTAAATTTAATTCTAAATGGTAATCAGCGGGTTGCTGTGGTTGGTCAAAAAGCTCTAAATCACTGTAAATCCACCATTCATTTTGGTAAACTGCTGGCTGTATAAGCCAATATTTCATTCTGAAATTTCCGTTATTAAAACCAAATCCAGTAAATTTATCTAATGGTATAACAACGCTGTAACTGAGTTGAAGTTCAACTTCTTCACCAGGTTGTAAAGCTTTAGGTAAATCAACTTCAATTAAATCGATTTTATCTTTTGGTCTGCTCCATTTTAAATTTTGCGAGTTATTCTTTATAAATTCTAAATCAGTCCCACCGCGGTCTTCATCCGATGCAAAATGAAACTTCCTTATGTATTCTTGCGCATAGCGCTTACCCAATGCGCTTCTTTTGTTAGAAAATGCATTTACCCAATCGTATAACCAAATCGATTTTAAAGTATTTGTAGAAGTATTTTTGAAAATAACTTTCTGCGTAATGCTAAAACTTCTTAAGTCTTTATTTAAACTAACTTGCGCATCAATTTTTTGCTGAGCACAGAGTCTTTCACAATTCAAAAAAAGAAAAGCAGGGATAAATAAATTAAACAAAAACTTTGATGGCATTAATTTCATATTTTGCTGAAATTGGCTAATGTAAGCTTATTGAACTACATAAATTACAATATCAAAAAAAGCTTTTTTATTGCTTTAAGAACTTATAATTTTCTGAAAAATTTTCAAGTTTCACAAAATAAATTCCTGAAGAAAGAAAACTTACATCGATAATTGTTGAATTACTTATCTTTTTAAAGGAATATACTTTTTGTCCTATTTGATTATAAATGTTTATAGTAGTTGAAGCATCTACTGAAGCATGGAATTTAACATATAATTCTTGCTCTACTATATTTCCACTTGGAAAGCTCAGCAAGGTATTTGAAGCATTCCAATTTGAATTGGAAAGACTAGCATTTTGATTGGTAACTTCCATTACAACAGGTAAATGGTCGCTCATTAAATACAATAAATTTCGGGTAGCTTGGTTAAATTCACCCAGGCAAGAAGTGTCACTTATATTCTTATTGTAACAATTGCCATTGTTTCCGTAAGCAACATAAGTATTTTCTTTATAGGTAATGTCGTTTTCAGCTTCCATTATATTGTTAGAAACCATGATAAAATCGAAACGATCGTCCATTCCGCCACCCGCACCAAAATCGTCAAAATTATTGTTCGAAGTTCGTGTGCTCTGTGTGTGAATATTTGCGAAGCTGGGATTGTTATTCCAATCGCCAATAGTATTAATTGGATCGCTAAATGAAATTGTAGACTGCCCCATAACCAATTGTAAAAAAGCACTCTCGTTGGCGGTGTATAAGTTAAAATCTCCAGCAAAAATTACGTTTGCATCTTCTGGAAGATTAGCTAAATAAGCAGTAAAATCACTTACCATATTCGATCGAATAATTTCATTGGTTGTTCCTTGTGCTGCTTTTAAATGCGCGACAAAAATATCGAGATATAAAGCTGCGCTCTCAGTATTGTTTAATACTTCAAGTTGATAGTAATTAATGTCTCGTAATTGCGTTTGGATGATATCTGTAAAATTTAAACTAAATTTACTTTCATCGTAAAACAAATGCTGTTGCAATTCTTGAAAACTAGATGAAGTATTCAGTTCAAAATCGGGCATGGCATAAGTTACTTCGTTGGTATCGTTTAAAACCTGATTTAAAATTAAATTGGCTCCTGCTTCATTTTGAAGCTCACAAACCATAAAAATATCGGGTTGTACATTATCTAAAATAGAATTTAATATGGAAGCACGATTACTTGGTGGAGCTTCAGGAAAATTCAATAAATTATAAAACATTAGTGTATAATCTTCTTGAGCAAACCCAATTGAAGAAAAAAAGATAAGAAAAAGTAAGGGGATTTTTTTTAGCAAACCACTTTATTCATTTAAAAGTTCGGACTCAAATCAAATTGATTATAGAATTCATCTAAAATAGCTAAAACTTCATCTTCGGTATCTACCAAGTTAATCAAGTTTAAGTCATCTTTGCCAACAGTTTCATAGGTATCTACCATGGTTTGTTTAATCCAATCTAATAAACCACTCCAGTATTCCTTTCCAACCAAAATAATTGGAAATTTATCTATTTTTTTGGTTTGAATTAAAGTAATGGCTTCAAACAATTCGTCTAGCGTTCCTAACCCGCCGGGCATCACTACAAAACCTTGTGCATATTTTACAAACATAACTTTACGTACAAAAAAGTAATCGAAATTTAGGTTTTTATCGCGATCTATGTATGGATTATCGTGTTGCTCAAAAGGCAGTTCTATATTTAAGCCTACCGAAGTTCCGCCAGCTAAATGAGCTCCTTTATTTCCAGCTTCCATAATTCCTGGACCGCCACCGGTTATAACACCATAGCCATGATCCACAATTTTTTGAGCAATACTTACTGCTAACTTGTAATATTTATGATCTGGTTTTAAACGTGCCGAACCAAAGATAGAAACACAAGGACCAATTTCGCTCATGCGTTCGTAGCCTTGCACAAATTCGCCCATTATTTTAAATAGTGCCCAACTATCGTTGGTTTTAATTTCGTTCCAATTTTTGTATTTCTTAGTTACCATAATTTAATTTTAGTTAGGTTAGACTTCATAAAAAAACAGCCTACAAATCTAATTCTTTTTTTAGAAAAGCAGCGGTGTAGCTTTGCTTGTCTTTACTTACTTTCTCTGGCGTTCCTTTCGCTACTAATTGCCCACCGTTTTTTCCGCCTTCGTAACCAATATCAAAAAGGTAGTCGCCCATTTTAATTACATCCATATTGTGTTCAATAATTAAAACAGAATTGCCTTTGTCTACCAATTTATTCAATACATCCATTAATATGCGGATGTCTTCAAAATGTAGGCCAGTAGTGGGTTCATCTAAAATATAAAAAGTATTTCCAGTATCTCGCTTACTTAATTCGGTTGCTAACTTAATACGTTGGGCTTCACCACCAGAAAGAGTTGTGCTTTGTTGCCCTAAACTGATGTAACCCAAGCCAACATCCTGAATGGTCTTCAATTTGCGATATATCTTTGGAATTTGATCGAAAAAATCAGTGGCTTCATCAATGGTCATTTCCAAAACATCGCTAATGGATTTGCCTTTGTATCGAATCTCCAAAGTTTCTCGGTTGAAGCGTTTTCCCTGGCAGGTTTCACATTCCACATATACATCGGGTAAAAAGTTCATTTCAATCACTTTTAAACCACCACCGCTACAAGTTTCGCAACGACCACCTTTAACATTAAAACTGAAACGCCCCGGTTTATAACCGCGGATTTGTGCTTCGGGTGTCATGGTAAATAACTTTCTAATTTCGTCAAAAACACCCGTATAAGTTGCTGGATTTGATCGTGGTGTACGACCAATAGGTGTTTGATTGATGTCAATTACTTTGTCTAAATGCTGAAGTCCGGTGATTTTTTTATATGGAAGCGGTTCTTTTACACCATTAAAATAATAGGCATTCATAATAGGGTAGAGCGTTTCGTTAATTAAAGTAGACTTTCCACTTCCTGAAACACCAGTTACCACAATCATTTTTCCGAGGGGAATTTTAATGGAAACATCTTTTAAGTTATTTCCAGTTGCCCCTTGTAAATGCAAATGTTTGCCATTTCCTTTTCTGCGTTTTTTTGGAACTTCAATATTTTTGGCTCCACTTAAATAATCAGCGGTAAGTGTTTTGCTAGCTAAAATTTGTTTTGGTGTTCCTTGGCTAATAATTTCGCCACCGTTTTTGCCTGCAAACGGCCCAATGTCTATTACATGGTCGGCTCGCTCAATCATATCTTTATCATGTTCTACCACAATAATAGAATTACCCACATCGCGCAAAGAAACTAACGAATTGATTAATTTTTCGTTATCGCGTTGATGCAAGCCAATACTAGGTTCATCTAAAATGTACAATACACCTACCAATTGAGAACCGATTTGCGTAGCTAAGCGAATGCGCTGCGCTTCTCCACCAGAAAGTGTTTTAGAACCGCGATTTAAGCTGAGGTAGGTTAAACCCACATCGACTAAAAATTGCAAACGTGTTTGAATTTCTTTTATAATTTCTTCGGCTATTTTCCACTCGTTTTTGCTGAAGGCTTTGTTTAAATTGGTAAAGAAATCTTGCAGTTCCAACACATCCATATCCACTAACTCAGCTATATTTTTTTGGGCTATTTTGTAATTGAGCGATTCTTTTTTTAAACGACTCCCTTCACAAGTAGGACAAGGCTTTTTATCCATGTATTTTTTAGCCCAACGTTTTAGTGAAGTAGAACTTTCTCTTTGGTTGAAGGTATTTTCAATAAATGTAGCTACGCCTTCAAAATCGTAAGAAATACTTCTGTTTACTTTTGCTTTTTCGCCATAGACTTTAAATGAAGCTTTGCCGCCATATAAAATTACATCCAATGCTTCTTTAGGTATGTCTTTTATGGCATCTTTTAAATTGAATTTATAATGCAAAGCAATGCTCTCTAGCTGCTTAAACACCCAATTTTTCTTTGGTTTTCCGTGTGGCTCAATTCCACCTTCTTTAATGGATATTTCTCGATTAGGAATTACTTTATCAGTGTTAATTTCAAAAACTTCACCTATGCCATTGCAACTGGGGCATGCACCTTTTGGAGAGTTGAATGAAAAATTATTGGGTTCGGGAACAGGATATGAAATGCCGCTAGTTGGGCACATTAAATTTCGGCTAAAGTAGCGCGCTTCAGTTTTGCCTTCTTCCAAAACCATAATAATATCATTGCCTTGCTTCATTCCATTTTTAATACTGGTGGCAAGGCGTTGGTCTATTTTATCGTTTATTTTAAGACGGTCTATAACCACTTCAATATCATGAATTTTGTAGCGGTCGAGCTTCATTCCTTTTTCAATATCGCGTACTTCGCCATCTACTCGAACTTTTAAAAAACCTTGTTTTGCAATTTGCTCGAATAACTCCCGATAATGTCCTTTTCGCGAACGAATAACAGGAGCTAAGACATTGATTTTTTGGTCTTGATAAATTTCTTTTATTTTTTGAAGGATTTGCTCATCTGAGTAGCTCACCATTTTTTCTCCAGTTTTAAAACTGTAAGCTGTGCCAACTCGTGCATACAATAAACGAAGAAAGTCGTAAATCTCGGTAATGGTACCCACGGTACTTCGTGGACTTTTTGATGTGGTTTTTTGTTCGATGGCAATTACTGGCGAAAGTCCTTCAATTTTATCTACGTCTGGACGTTCTAAACCACCAAGAAACTGCCTTGCATAGGCTGAAAAAGTTTCAATATATCGGCGTTGTCCTTCCGCATAAATGGTATCAAAAGCTAAAGAAGATTTTCCAGAACCCGATAAACCGGTAATAACTACTAGTTTATTTCGGGGAATGTCCACATCAATATTCTTTAAATTATGTGCTCTTGCACCATAAACTTCAATTTTATCTTCCATAGCCAAATTTCAACTTGCAAAATTAGTCAATTTTTATGGCTAAAGATTCGCTTGTGGCTTTCAAATGCGATGACTTAAAGATAATTATGAAAAGTTTAGGTCTTGCTGAAGCAAAATCTTTATTTGGTATAGCGTTCATTTAAAAATTCGTAGAGACTTTTTGCTGAAATTCTTTCATAATGTATGTATATTTGCGCTCTCAAATGAAATATCATGGCTTTAGAAAAAGAAGTAATGCAGAAGATGAAGGAAGCAATGAAAGCAAAAGACACCCTTGCTTTAGCTTCTTTGCGTTCGATTAAAAGTGAAATTTTAAAAGCAAAAACAGCTACTGGTGGTGGTGAAGAAATGACTGAAGCTGAAGAGTTGAAGTTAGTTCAAAAATTGGTAAAACAACGCAAAGATAGCGCTGCGGTTTACCAAGAGCAAAATCGACCAGACTTGGCTGAGCCTGAGTTAGCTGAAGCCAAAATTATTGAACAATTTTTACCGGAGCAATTGAGTGAAGCAGAGATTGCAGCTGAAGTGCAAAAAATAATTGCTTCAACGGGTGCAGAAAGTATGAAAGATATGGGTAAAGTAATGGGCATTGCTTCTAAAAACTTAGCAGGCAAAGCCGATGGTAAAACCATTTCGAATTTAGTGAAGAAACATTTGAGCTAAGGAAAAGTTATAATTTAGTGAGTAGTTTATTGCTGGGTGTTGTTAGTGGATTTTTTACAGCTCAGCGAATTTTAAAATAAAATTAGGCCGCGTAGTTCAACTGAATAGAATATCAGATTTCGGCTCTGAGGGTTGCAGGTTTGAATCCTGCCGCGGTCACAAATTGTTCCCAAACATAATTTTTTATGTTTGGGAATATCTTTTGTTTTCAAATGAAATTTTATCTACTTTTTGAATAGTTGGATTGTTTGGTTCGAAAACATATCAATTTTTTGTAATAGGTTTTGATTTTATGGATTAGTTTATCTTTTATTCAGTATGTTTTTCATATTCAGTTATTTTGGTTTTCAATCTATTGTTAAGGTATTCATTTTTTGCATTTAATGTTTCACTAATTAAGATTGCTTCATTTAAATAATTTCTAATTTTATCTTTTTCCCAATGTTTTGGTGGTTTTTGAAGATTTGTAATTCTGTCAGCCAATTTAACCATTCCGACTTCTTTTTCCAATTCATTAATACGGTTTAAGCTGTCAATCATTCTTTCTTTTTTGGTAGTCAAGCTTTCATCTTTAGTTAAGGCTTGAACACCTACAGCAACGCTATGTCCAAATTTATTTTCAATTTCATTGAAGCTCGTATCTGTGTCTTCAATAGTATCGTGCAATAAGGCCAATTGAATGGCAAAATTGATATCGAAATTGCTGCTATCACTATAAGCTAAAAGTATTTCCATAGCTACATTTGATAGATGTAATAAGTAGTTAGCATCAGTTCCAGGTACTTTTTGGTTTTTATGTTTTTCTCCAGCGAATTTTATAGCTTTTTGATAGATTTCTTGTGTCATTTTTGATTACTTAATCGATTAAAATATGTTTTTTCATACATGCTTTTTTATCTAAATTGGTATAAACATTTTCTTTTACAAGACGACCAACTTCTGTTTGTTGAAAGTGGTTTAGTGTATTTTAGTCCAATCCAGTACTAATTTTAATCACCTTTTTTGTGTTTATGTAGTTTTAATGATGGTGTGTTTCCTTGAGTTTTTTTATTATCTCTTTGTCGTCTGTCTGGCTTTCCCGTTGTCTTTGCAGTTCTTTTTGGTCCTGGTTTAATTCCCATAATTAGATTTATTTAGTTAATTGACTTTTATCTTTTTATGATAAACTTATGAATAACCACTAGAGCTGCTTGAATTACAATAATTTTAAAATTGTTGGTCTTGGTTAGCAACTATATGCTGACTGTTGCAATTCCCAAAACAATTGAGTACTCTAACGGAATGAAATTATTGGATATGATGCCTACAGGATATGATTTGTATTATGTAAGTGAATTATTCAGTTTGCATGGCTCTTTTGAATTGCAGCTATTTATAGTTTTAGTACATCTTTAAATTTCAATGTTTCCATTTTAGTTGAATTAATGTAAGCTTCTCTAAAGTAAAACAGTTTGTTATTCTATTTTAGAAACAAATTTATTTCGATAGAAATTTCAAGAAAAATATAAATCCATATTATTTAAAATACATAACGGTACTTTAAGGTATAGTATTGTTTTTATCTAATTCAATTAAATATTCTACTAAGTTTTGCTTGCGTTCTAGTTTCAATTTTTTCCGAAGTCGATATCTTGCTAATTCAACACCTCGATGTGTTATATTTAAAAGTTTTGCAATTTCTTTAGAGCTCATATTCATTCTAAGGAATGCAGCAAGCTTAATTTCTCTAGGAGATAGTTTAATGTTCATACTCGATAGTTTTTCAAGATAGTTGCCATGTACTTGATCAAAATGATAGGCAAACTTAGCCCAGTAATCTTCGTCTGAAAGCTCCTTATCAATTGAACTTATGATACGCTTAAGTTCTTGTACCGAGCCGCCTTTATCAATACTGGTAATTATTTTGGCTTGTATACCTTGTATAAATTCTTTATTTTTTATTAGTTGCATAGTTGTAGAAGTAAGCTGATCGTTTTTAAGATTTAGCTCAGTTTGTAATTTTTCGTTGTATAATTTATCAATTTCTTCATTTTTAACCCTAATTTCCTTTTCCTTTTCTTTTTTTATTATAGAGTTTTCTACTTTATATTTCTTTCGCTGCAAAACAGGAATTAATATTATGAATACCAAAAATAAGGTAAAGTAGCCAGTTTTAGCATACCAATTTGCATACCAAGGAGTTGATACCTGAAAAGGAAAACTTGAAACCTTACTTTCTAGGTCATAAATATTTTTTGCCTTTACTTCAAATGTATAATCACCATAAGGTAAGTGATTATAACTTTTTTCGTTTGTGTCAGTCCATTTAGACCATTTTTCATCTAAAGGTTTCAATCTGTAACTATACTTTAAGTCTTCAAATCCATCATAAAATGGAGATGCAAATTCTATTTTTACGGATTGTTTATTATTTATTTTTAGTTTTTCTTTATTTATAGGTATAGCGATTAATAAAGAATCTTCGGCTTTTGAAACTTTTACTGATCTAATTATTGTTGAAAATTTTTTTTCAATATGGTGATTTTTCTGAGGGTCATACTTAATAAATCCATCTTTAGCAGTAATAAAGACACTGTTGTTATTTACAACAGAAATATCTTGCAAATCATCGCTTATATACTTGTTAATATGTTTGAAAATTTTTGTTTTCTTATCAAAGTCACCATATTTTTTTTCATTTAAAACACCAAAATTTTGGTTTTGTATGTAATATACCGAGTTGTTTATGCCGGATACTAATTCACTAACATGCTCTTTACCTAGATAATTATCAAAAAACTGATTTGAAGAAAAATTTAAAGAATCCTTATTGAAGTTGAAAATTCCACTTTTCGATGTAAAAACCATTTTGCCATTTAAGTTGTAAGAAGTAATAAGAATATTGGATGGAAATCCATGTCGATCATCAAAATGTTCAATTTTGTTTTTATACTTCATGTTTTTATCAAATTTTATTCTGTAAACACCTCTATAGCCATGAGACATCCAAAGTGTTGTGTCATTTTCAAAAACCAAAATCCTTGAAGATTCGCTTAAGTCTGGTAAATCTTTAGTGTTTACCCATGAGTTGTTTTTTTTCTCAAAATACTTAATTCCTTTGTAATCGCCACCTAAAACAACATTTGGTTTACTTGTTTTTATTAAATTCCAAGTCCCTATATCATGTATTTTTTTTAATTCATGACCATCAATTTTAAATGCTCCTTCATGGTGATTTAAGAAAAGTTCTTTTTCAATTTGAGATATCTTATATACTTGTCCTTCAGAATCAGGAAATAGGCTAAAGTGATCTTCATTTAAAAATAAATCTGCTGTATTTGCTACAAAAAGTCCATTATTAGTTCCTAGATAAAGAGAATTATCAAAGAAATGAGCATCATAACCTGTGCCTTCTACGCCTAACTCTTCATTGATTAAGGTAAAAGGTAAACTTAGCTTTATATAATCTATACCATTATTTAAAGCTACCCATAGGTTATTAAAATTGTCTTCATAAATAGATTTTACAGTTCTATCAGATATTCCTTTATTCTTTGTTAGATGAAGTTTTTTAGAAAAATCTGAGTTAAATATTAAAAGACCATTGTTTTGTGTGCCTAATGCATAATCTCCATTTTCTAGTTGTATAGCTTCGTTCACGGTATCCGATTGTAAAAGATCTATTTTAAATTGCAAATTAGAATCTTTGAACTCAAATACTTTTCCTTTTTCACTAAGAAAATAATAACCTTGTTTATTGGGGAGAATAGCTATTAAACGCTCAATATTGTTTGTTTGAGGTAAGGCTATAAAATCTCCATCTTTATATTCAAAAATACCTTCGTTATAAAATTGACAAAATACGCGGTCTTTTACTAAAAAAGAACTTATTAAAAAACCAGGTGAATCTATTTTTTTTATTTGATTATTCGAGTAAGAAAGAAGTTTATCCTCTACATTAAAAAATATTTCATCGTCAAGTTCAAATATTTTCCAAACTTCAGAAAATTCTACATTTAAAGCATCTAACTCCTTCCGTAAAGATTTAAATTGAAGGCCCTTGCCAGTTTCCCAGAAATAGCCTATCTGATTTTGTCCTCCAACAAAAATAGTACCTTTACTATCTATCATTACAGTTCTTATTTTTGTAGCATCTGGAATATTGTATTTTTTCCACTTATTACCATCAAACTCTAATAATCCAAAATTATTCGCCACGTATAATAATCCATTTTCAGATTGATCAAATTCCCAATTTTGTATACTTCCTTGGTAATTTTCCGAAGAAAAATGTACTCTTAATGGAACACCGAATTTAGTATTTGAATTTGATTGAGAACTTACATCAAAAAACATTAAGATGAACATTGAAATAAACCAATTTGGATTCATGAGGTGTAATTATATTCTTCGAATGTATTAAATAAATTTACTAAAACCTTAAAAAATAGGGTGTGAATAAATATTTGAAAGTTTTTGATGAGTTTTAATTAACATTTATTTGAGTTTTTGATGTAGTGGCTTTTTTCTTATCAAGTGTTATTAAGCATAGTTTTGTAACAGAAATAAATTTATGATGCATTTACTACAGCGTTGTAGTTTTTATTTTAAATAATAACTTTAATAAACAAATTTGAATACCATGAAAACAATTACTTTTTTATTTCTATGTCTATTAACTGTAATGATAGGAAACAGTCAAAATTTAATTACAAATGGAGGTTTCGATGATGCTACTGGATGGACGGTTGTAAATCAATACGGAACAGATAGTACAAACGGTGAGGTATCTTTTAATGACGGTGTTGTCAACATTGGAAAGATTGACCCTACAGACGGTGGGTGGATACATATGGGATTTTACACGAGTGTAGATTTATCATCTGGCTGGTATCAATTCGATATGGAAATGGATTTTGAGAATATCAATGAAATTTGGGGAGAAGTTTATATAGGTTCTGCTGAGCCAGTTCAAAACCAAGAATATTTTGGTGACCAACAAGTACTAAAAGCTTATAATGCTTGGGATTGTACTCAAACTTACACAGGTCAAGCTGTAGCATCAGGTTGTGACGAATCTAATCCAGGATTATTTCAAATCACTAATGATGGTACCTATTACCTTCTTTTTAGATCGGGAGGAAATAATTTTGGTACTGACGGAGTAATCTTAGATAATTTTTCTCTTTTAAGTACCACGCCTCCAGACCTAGATACACTAACTGAATTCGATTTTGATTTTGAAACTCCAACTTCAATAACTTCAGAAAATTTAATATTTAATGAGGATGCTGTAAATACTGTAACCGATGGTATCAATTCCAGTGTAAATGTAGCTGAACTTGATGGCGTTAATAACGATTGGTTTTCTCAAATTAAAGTTGAAAATAGCGATGGTATAGATTTATCAACTGCCGATAGGGGATTCTCAATAAAAGTAAAAGGGCCAAGAACATCTACATTAACTATAAAAGTTGAATCTGGTGGACCAGAACATGCTGTAACTGCAGAATATACAACGCCAAATCAATGGCAGGAACTTCTATTCGATTTTACAAGTTTTACATCAACTACCAATACAAAAGTTGCTCTATTTTTTGATATTCAAACAAATTTTGATGAAACTGAAGACCCTAACCTTAATATTTTTCAAATTGATGATTATGTTTTTGGTGAGTATGCAACATTAAGTTCAAATAATTTTGAAATAGCTGGTTTAAAAATTTATCCAAATCCAACTTCACATCTTTGGAATATTTCAACAAATAATGAACAAATAACACTGATTGAAGTTTTCGACATTACTGGTAGGAAAGTATATTCTAAAAAATCACTTTCATCTATCATTCAAATTGATTCATCTACTTTTAATACAGGAGTTTACATTTTAAAGTTAAATACAGAAAAAGGTTTTACGTCTAGAAAAATAATCAAAAAATAAAAAATGAGCGCATCATTTAACTTGACATAAAATCAATTATCTCAACTTAATCAATAAACAATGATAAAATACTGTATGAATTACATAAAACAGCATGAAAAGTTTTTGTTTTTTACAACATTATTCTTTTTAAGTGTAGGTGCTTTAATGGCTCAGGTTTCTGTTTCTGGTAAAGTAGTAAATAAAGAAAATATACCCATTCCTGGCGTTAATGTTTTAATTAAAGATACAACAAAGGGAACTGAAACTGACTATGACGGTTTTTTTAATATTGAAGCAGAAATAGGAAGCATATTGGTATTTAAATACTTGGGTTTGAAAACTCAAGAAGTAACAATTACCCAAGAACAAAAAGAGTTAACTATAACATTATTAGATAATGTTGATGCTTTAGATGAAGTTGTAGTAGTAGGATATGGTAAAAAATCTAAAACAAAATTAATATCTTCTGTATCTACAATAGATGATGAGACCTTAAAGAAATTACCAGTTCCCCAGGTGAGTAATGCTCTAGAAGGCCTGGCTTCTGGTTTATTTGTTAGACAAACATCTGGTGAGCCTGGTTTTAGCGCTTCATCATTCGAGATTAGAAATTTTGGAAATGCTTTAGTAATTGTAGATGGTGCTCCTGGCGATTTAAATCAGTTAGACCCAAATGAAATTGAAGATATTTCTATTTTAAAAGATGCTGCAGCTGCTTCTGTTTACGGGGTACAAGGTGGAAATGGTGTAGTTTTAATTACTACAAGAAAAGGGGATGTTGGGAAACCCAAATTTACTTACAGTAATCAATTTACATATTCAACTTTTACTTCTTATCCTGATTTTTTCACATCAGCACAATACGCAGAAGTATTAAATGAAGGTTTAAGGAATGCAAATCAAAATCCTTTTTATACTGAAACTGAAATCGATTTATTTAGATCTGGTGAAGATCCAATTAATTATCCCAATACAGATTGGAAAGATCTAGTCTTAGAAGATTGGGGTTTTCAACAAAGACACAATATTAATTTATCTGGTGGTACAGAAAATGTAAAATATTTTGTGTCTGGAGGCTATCTAGAACAAGGTTCAAATTATAGTGCTGATGTACTAAATTTCCAACAATTTAATTTAAGAGGAAACCTTAATGCAGACGTAACAGACAACTTAAACCTTACTCTTAATCTTGCTGCAAGAAGAGGAGAGCGAGAAGCTCCAGCTTATTCTGCATTTGATATATTTAGAGAGTTAAGTCGTGCACTACCTGTAGATTTGGCTTACTATCCAGATGGTACACCAGTAAGACCAAGCTTTAGCCCTAACCACATTCAAGAAGGTTTAAGAAATTTTAATGCTGGATATTATCGCTCCACAAATAATAATATTGATGCAAAACTAACTTTACAATGGGATATTAATCAAGTTCAAGGTTTAAGTCTCAAAGCTTATGGTTCTTTGGTATACGATACTTCTTTTGATAAGGATTGGGGAAAAGGTTACGAATTATTTACTTTAAATCGCCAGACGGGAGAATATGATTCTTTTACAGCTCTTCCTGAGGGAGCATTTAGTGAAACAATTCTTCAACTTTCAACTAATTATAGTAATCATTATGTTTTAAGACCATCAATAAACTATGATAGAAAATTTGGTAATCATAGTGTTTCTGGTTTATTACTTGCTGAAATTCAAAAAATACAAGGAGAAAATTTCTCAGGAAGGCGACAAGATTTTCAATCTAGCGCTATAGATCAACTATATGCAGGTTCTTTACAAAATCAAGTTGCTGAAGGGGGCGAATTTAGAGAGAATAGATTGGGTTATGTAGGTCGTTTTAGTTACGATTTTAAATCAAAATATTTTCTAGAATCTTCTTTTAGATACGATGGTTCTTCAAGATTTGCACCTGGGAATGAATGGGGGTTTTTTCCATCAGTTTCTGCGGGTTGGAGAATCTCTGAAGAAACCTTTTTCGAACCTATTAAAGATCATTTACCTGAGTTAAAAATACGTGCTTCTGTTGGAACAGCTGGAAATGACAATACTGCTGCTTACCAATGGCTTAGTGGGTTTAACTACAGTTTCTTTTACGTAATAGGTGATGGTACTATTCCTACCATAGATAATACCGCATTAGCTAATAGAGATATTACTTGGGAAACCAATACTACTTATAATGTTGGTTTAGATACTCGTTTATTAAACGGTGATCTTCAATTTTCATTCGATTATTTTTTTAGAAAGAGAGAAAATGTATTGGCTTTTGCATCTAGAAGTGTTCCTAGTACATTAGGAGTTTCTTTAGCAGCAGAAAACTTATATGAATTCTCAAACGAAGGATTTGAATTTTCAATTAATTACAATAAAAAAGTAAATGATAATCTTAAGCTTAGCGGCCTTTTGAATTTTTCAAGATCTAGAGAAAAAGCTGTTTTCATAGATGAGAATCTTCAAGAAGATCCATTTATGAGACAAAACCTTACCATTACAGGTGGTTTTACCAATTTAAGAAGAGGATATATTTCTCAAGGACTCTTTCAGTCGCAAGAAGAAATTGATCAGTGGGCTATTCAAGATGAAAATGGAAATGCTAGCATCCAACCTGGAGACGTTAGATATCGTGATTTAAATGGCGATGGAATTATAGATGTACGTGATCAAAAGGTGTTTGGAGATGGTGATAAACCCGCTATTAATTATTCATTAAATTTAGGTGTAGAATACAAAAGATGGTCGTTATCAGTCTTGCTTACTGGAGCAGCTGGATATGACATTTATATTGATGGCGAAGCTCAAAGTCCTTTAGTAAATGGATTTAATGGATATAATTATCAATTAGATTATTGGACTCCACAAAATATTGATGCTGCTTATCCAAGAATAACCAATGGTGGTGCTAACCCAAATAATAATAGATATTCTGATTTTTGGATGCGGGATGGAAGTCACTTGAGAATTAGAAACGTTAATCTTAGCTATAGTGTTCCTAGTGTAGCAGAGAAACTTGGTGTAAACGATTTGACTGTATTCTGGACCGGTACAAATTTACACGTTTTTAAAAAATATGATGAAGATTTTGATCCACAGAACACATCATCTGTGGGGTGGTATTACCCACAAAACAAGTCATTTACTTTCGGAGTTAATTTAACATTTTAAATCATAGTTTTATGAAATCTTATTATTTATCAACTTTGCTTTTAATCTTTATCTTTATAGGATGTACAGATGATGATTTTTTAAATGAGCCACCTCTAGACCGTATTACAGAGTCAGATGTTTGGAATGATAAGGCATTAATGGATACTTACTTTTTTCAAATTTATGAAAATATGCCTTGGGATTATCTTAAAGATTTTGGCGGTGGAGCTGGTGGTGGGGCTCACCGTGATGCTTTAAGCGATATAGCTAGGAGCACTTATTCTTGGACGCCCGCAACAAATTCATTTAGACCTGGAAATTGGGGAACATCCAATAATTCATGGCCTTTAGATTGGTGGGGGTATTTCAATTTATGGAAAATCAATTATTCTATTGAAAATATAGAAAAAGCTCCAAATAATGTGTTGACCGAAGAAGAACGTAATAACCGATTAGGTGAAATGTACTATTTAAGAGCATTCTGCTATTTTGAAATGGTAAAACGATACGGTGGTGTTCCTATTATTTTGGAAGCTCAAAATCCAGATATAACTCCACAAGAGGAATTGTTTCCACCTAGAAATACAGAAAAAGAAGTGTACGACCAAATTTTAGCAGATGTACAAACAGCATTTGAGATATTGCCAGATAACTGGCCATCACAAGAAGGTAGAGCTACTAAATGGGCTGCTAAATCCTTAGAATCTAGAGCTGCTCTATATGCCGCTAGTATTGCAAAATATGGAAGTTTACAATTAGACGGCTTAGTAGGATTACCTTCATCAGAAGCTCAAACTTATTACCAAATTTCCTTAAATGCATCACAAACAATCATTTTAGAATCAGGACATTCGTTATTCATTCAGTATCCAGACCCTACAGAAAATTATACGAGACTGTTTTTAGATGAATCTGATGATGAAACTATCTTTAAGAAAATTTGGATACCCTTTGAAAAAGGACATTCTTATGATTTACGAAATGTTCCATACAGCTATAGATTAGATTGGGGTTCTAGCATGTCTCCCACAAAACAGTTTGTTGATAGTTATGAAGTTTTAAGCTCTGGTTTATTACCTAGCGAGCCAGGTTCTGGTTATGATGAGACAAACCCATGGGAAAATAGAGACCCTAGACTAAAAGCAACCATTATAACAAATAACGATGTGTTTCAAGGGGCACCAGTAGAAATTTGGTATGGCACAGAAAGAGATGGCAACATAGACACAGGGAATGGTACAGGTATTGGTAAAGACGGTTTAGGTGTTCATCCTGATGCAACAAAAACAGGATTTTATGTTAGAAAGTATCTTGAGGACGGTTCAAACCCTTTATTTATTCCTCAATATTATTCTGGTCAAGATTGTATTATTTTTAGATTAGGTGAAATTTATCTTAATGCTGCCGAAGCTGCTATTGAACTCGGAAATGAAGGCTTAGCTAGAGATTATATCCAACCAGTTAGAGAAAGAGCTGGATTAACTCAAAACTTAAGGTTAGAGCCATTTTCTGGTAATGAATTAAGAGATAGAATTCGTAATGAACGAAAACTAGAGCTTGCCTTTGAAGACCACAGATATTGGGATGTAAGAAGATGGCGAATAGCAGAGGAAGCATTAAGTATTCAAGTAGAAGGTGTTAGAACTTTGAGAGTAATCACTCCATCAGGAGAAGAAACTTTTATATATGAAACTTTTGATGCTGAGGAAAATCCAATGAATTTCTTCGAAAGACATTATTACATGCCAATAGGCCAAGACCGAAGAAATAATAATGATAAACTTATTGAAAACCCTGGCTACTAGTTTTAATTGATTTTTATAGCTATACAATAATTAAGTAGTTATTAAAAACTAATTTTTTAAAAATGAAATAATGAAAACGAAAAAAATTATAAAACACTCCCTTTTAATCGGTATTTTCATGCTTATATCAGGTTGTAATGATGACGATATGATTTTTCCTGCGCCTACAGCAGAAGATGCTACATTTACTTTTTCTATAGACCCTAATAATCCAAATATTGTCAATTTTAGTGCTACTGAGAGCAACAATAATTGGTACACGCACTGGGATTTTGGTAATAACTCATCTGCTGAAGGATACCAAACAAGCAAAGTCTTCCTTAAAGCAGGAGACTATAATGTAAGATTTAAAGTATTTACCAGAGGAGGTTCAGCAGAAAGCATACAAACTATTGTTATTAATCAAGATTTTGAAGGACCAAATGTGTTATTAAATGGAGAATTTAATGGAAGTGATGAGTGGACTATCTTACCCATTTCAGATGGCCTTGATGTCAACTTTACTGGTGACAAAGCAGTTTGGACTGGTGGTGCAGGTGGTCATGTCGGCATCTATCAACCCGTGCATGTAGAAGCTAATGTACCTTATCAAATAGATATGGAAGTATCAGGCGATGGACTTACAGACTCATGGTATGAAGTATATATAGGTGCAGAAACACCTATACCAGGTCAAGATTATACTGATGGCGGAATGCGTTTAGGACTAAACACCTGGGCTGGATGTGGTAATGAAGCTTTTGACAATTCTCTCACAGAAATTAGCTGTGTTGGTGAAGGTAATGGTCTAGTAGAGTTTGATTTTACAGGCACTGTTTATTTGGTTATACGAGGCGGTGGAGCTGATTATGGTTCTGGCTTGTCTTTAGATAATGCTTCTATGACTCCACTAGTACCTGGTGTTGAATATACACCTCCATTATTTCTACCAACTGCCGATTTCACCTATAGTGTTACAGATCTTACCGTAGATTTTACAAATACATCAACTAATGCAGATAGCTATTCATGGGATTTTGGTGATGGTCTCGGTACTTCAACTGAAGAAAACCCAAGTTATACTTATGCCAGTGAAGGTGTTTATCCGGTAACCCTAATCGCTACAAATAGCGATGGTTCAACTGAATCTACCAGAAATGTAACTTTTGCGCCAAACCTTATTGTAAATGGAGATTTTGATGACGATTCAGCATGGAATATTATTCAACATAATGGGTCCGGAAACGGCGTTGTAACGATTGCGAATGGTGTGGCAGTATTTGATGAAATAACAGATATACCATCTGGTTCCTGGGGTAATGAAGCACATGTTGGCATAAACCAGGCGGTATCTATTGATGAAGCCGGAGATTATGCTTTGGACATGTTTATAACCACGAACGGAATAAATGAACTTTGGTTTGAAGTTTGGGTGGGAACAGACGCACCAACAGCCGGAGTTGATTATAATGAAAACCAGGGTGCTACCAGAGTTTTAAATGTAAATTCCTGGGATTGTGGCAATACAGTGACCTATTCCGGGTCCATGGCTGCAACGGGTTGTACTGGTGTAGATGGCACTATTTCACTCGATGCCGGCACCTACTACGTGGTGATACGAAGTGGTGGTTTTACTTTTGGTGAAGGTGGTGTCATAATTGATAATGTTTCATTCGTAAAGACCAATTGATAGAACAACATATCAATTAAGATAATTAAATGATTATTATTTGTGTTAGTTAGCTACTAAACTGTTTTACTGGTCATCTTAAGGCCAGTAAAAATTTCAGAAAGACCACATTTAAAATGTTGATAAGAATTCAACTTATAAAAAAAGTAAAATGAAAAAAATTATAGTACTACTTGCAATTCTTGCTATGCCAATTACATCCTGGAGTCAAGGTCTTGTAGCCCAAGGAACAGAAATTGTAAATGCAAACGGAGACCCCGTATTATTAAGAGGATATGGTCCTGGTGGTTGGCAAATCATGGAAGGCTATATGATGCAAACATCAGGCTTTGCTGGTGCACAGCATGAAATCAAAGAAAAGTTAATCGAATTGATGGGAGAAGCCAATACTGAAACTTTTTTTGCTAAATGGAGAGAAAATCATTTTACACAACGCGATGTAGATTCTTTAGCAGCATGGGGTTTCAATAGTATTCGTATTCCTATGCATTACAACCTGTTTACGCTTCCTATAGAAGACGAACCTATTCCTGGAGAAAACACATGGATAGAAACCGGTTTTGAACTAATTGATGATGTACTTGAATGGGCTGCTCCTCATGATATTTATGTCATATTAGATATGCATGCAACTCCAGGTGGACAAGGTGCTGGTTCAGAAATAAACGATTATAACCCGGATAAACCTTCCTTATGGGAAAGCCAAGAAAACAGAGATAAACTCGTTGCGCTTTGGACGAGAATTGCAGACAGATATAAAGACAACGAGTGGATTGGTGGCTACGACCTTATCAATGAAACCCATTGGGATTTAGGTCCTCAAAATGCACTGTTAAGAGAAATATATGAAGATATTACTGAAGGCATCAGAGGTGTGGGAGATAACCATATTCTTTATATTGAAGGAAATTCCTATGCCAACGATCATACGGGCTTAACACCACCGTGGGATGATAATCTAGTGTATAGTTTCCACAAATATTGGAGTTTCAATAATGAGAATGATGTAGATTGGATTACCCCTTTAAGAGATACACACAATGTACCGCTTTGGATGGGTGAATCTGGTGAAAACTCTAATACATGGTACACCGACGCCGTAAGGCTTTTTGAAGACAATAACATTGGCTGGGCCTGGTGGTCATTTCGTAAAATTGGGAATGTAAACAGCCCTTATGCAATAGACATTAACCCTGGGTATCAAGCTATTCTTGATTACTGGCAGGGTAATGGCCCTCAACCCACGCCAACTGAAGCTTTTGATGCCATGATGCAACTAGCGGATAACCTATTAGTTGAAAATAGCAAGCATAGAAAAGATGTACCTGACGCCTTAATCCGACAAGTGCAAACAGACGAAACTATCCCCTATCATGGAAGTCCTTCTGTAATTCCTGGACTTATTTATTTTTCTGATTACGATTTAGGGAAATTAAACCATGCTTACTACGATACTGTGAATGCCACTTATCATCTTTCAAACGGTAGTTTTACTGCATGGAACAGTGGCTGGTCTTACCGAAATGACGGTGTCGATATCGAAAGAAATGACGATAGTGTTAATAGTAATGGTTTCCATGTTGGCTTTGTCAATCAAGGTGAATGGATGAAGTACACCGTAGATATTGACCAAACTGCTGTTTATAAAGCAAAAGTTAGATTGGCGACTGAACAATCCGGAGGTGAATTCTTTCTTTCCTTAAATGATGAAGAAATCACTACAACTCAAGTAGTAACTGCGACTGGAGGCTGGACACAATTTATAACCTATGAAATTGATGATATAATATTACCACAAGGTGAACATAGCTTAAAACTTCACATCAATAATGATACGCCCGTCAATCTCAGTAGTATTGAATTTGAGTTAACGGGTAATATTGATGCGCTTGCATTAAATGCTCTGAATGGTAAAACCGGTGAAGACGAACAATCTGTAGAAATTGCTATCAGCGAATCTGTTCTAGCAACGTCATTAAACGGATCTTTAGATCAGTTTTCAGTAAATGTAAATGGTGAAGATAGAACTGTAACTGCTGTTGAAGCTCATCCTACAAAAGACAGAACAGTTGTGCTCACAGTTGAAGGTTTTTTAATTACAGGAGATGAAATTTTAGCCAGTTATTCAGGTAACTCCGTCCAATCTGAATCGAATAAAACATTAAACACATTTACAGATTTATTCATCAACAATGTTAGTCCTAACCGATTTGTAATCCCGACTTTAATTGAAGTTGAAGACTACGATTACATGATAGGCATGAATTTAGAAGACACCACTGATGAAGGCGGTGGACAAAACTTTGGCTTCACCGATCTTGGCGATTACGCCGATTATTCCATCTTTGTTCCGGAAACAGGCTTATACGGTATTAAATTTAGAGTTGCTTCATTATTTAGCGAAGGACAAATCGGTTTATACACGGTAGATGAAAATGATGTGGAAACAGAGTTAGTTGTAATCGACACGCCAATAACCAATGGATGGCAAACCTGGGAAACAGTTTCAGATAATCTGTTTATTGAAGAAGGTCCGCATAAATTAAGAATGAAAGTTCTTGCTGGAGGTTTTAATTTCAATTGGTTTGAATTTGATTTTCCAGACAGCGATGGTGATGGAGTCCCTGATTATTTAGATGATTGTCCCAATACACCAGAAAATGCAATAGTTGATGTAAATGGTTGTGAGATTTTTAATGTACCAGCAGATAATTATGCCATAGTTGTTTCAAGTGAAAGATGTCGTACTGAAGATAATGGTCGGATTTCTTTAACTGCACTAGAAAATTTTGATTATACCGCAGTGCTCAGTGGAGAAGATACTTCGATAACTGAAAACTTCACTACTGAACTAAATTTTGAAAATTTATCGGCAGGAACTTATACCCTTTGCATCACCATTAGCAATCAACCTGACTATGAACAATGCTTCACGCTAGTTGTCAACCAACCTGATGAATTGATTGTAACTTCAGGGCGGCCAACTAATTCAGCAGAATCCAAAATAAACATATCCTTGAGTGGTGCATCGCTTTACTATATTACCTTGAATAATGAAACCTTTATTACAGAACAAAATGAAATTGAATTGCAACTTACAGAAGGTATAAACGAGTTAAGTGTAAAAACAGATACCGACTGCCAAGGAATTTTCAAAAAAACTTTTGTTTACGATATAGCCCCTTCGGTATATCCAAATCCGTTTCAAAATACCTTGTTTGTTATACCTAACACAAAAGACCTTGAAAGTTTACCCGTTGAAATTTATGATCTGACAGGAAAATTGATTTTTAGCAAGAGTTATAACACTAAGGATAATCAATTGAACCTTAACTTGTCCAGTTTGTCAAACGGCATTTTTGTCTTAAAAGTAATTACAAAACAGAAAACATATAATTTTAAAATTGTAAAGCAATGAAAAAATTCATCAAAATAATTTCAATATGCTTCATTAGCAACATTATCATTTTATCTTGTAGTAATGATGATGATGCTGTAGGAAACAATATAGAACCACCTTCAGCAGCAACGCTTATTTTTCCTGAAAACAATACGGTTTGCAATGAAGGCACAATTGTCTCCGAAACAGAAACAGAAGTTTTATTTCAATGGCAAGTAGCAGCTAATACTAATTCTTATGTATTGAAAGTAAATAATTTAAATGAAGGTACGTCAAGAAATATAAGTACATTGGCAACTGAATTTGCATTACGTATACCAAGAGGAACACCTTTTTCTTGGTCTGTAACATCACTTGCTTCTAGTGGAAATATAAGTGCCGAAAGTGAAGTATGGAGTTTTTATAACGCAGGTATTCCGGTAGAGAATCATGCTCCATTTCCAGCAACAGCCGTTTATCCACAGTCAGGTTCAAGTGTAAATCAAGGCACAATTTCGTTGGAATGGCAAGCATCCGATGTAGATAATGATATATCATCCTATACCATACTTTTTGATACCGTAAATCCTCCTGCTTCAGAAGTTGGCACAGCGAGCAACACCACATTAGAAGTATCTGTATCCTCTGGATTGGTGTATTATTGGCGTATAATAACAACCGATGAAGCTGGAAATACATCCACTTCACAAGTTTTTCAATTTACTGTAAATTAAAAAAATCAGATTAAATCAACCAAACCATTAAATCTCAAAATTATGAGAAGAATATACTATTGCTTTACATTTTTAGCAATTAGCCTAATTTCATGTAAATCAGAAGATAAAAAAGATGCAACCAATACCCTTAACGAGTCAACTGTTTGGGAAGTAGATTTTTTAGATGAATTCGATACATTTAATCTACAAAATTGGCAAGATCAACGCATTTGGGTAAATAACGAAACCCATTGCTATGTCCCGAATGGAGAATTTGGCACAAGGGAAGTAAGCGATGGAACGTTAAAACTGAAAGTAGTTAAATTGGACACAGTCTATCCATGCGATAATCTGGATAAATTTGGAAAACAGCATCTGGACACCAAATATGTAGCTGGGCGAATAGCTTCAAAAAACAAAAAAGAATTTGTAAAAGGCAAATGGACAGCAAGGCTTAAACTTTCTAGCAGTGGCGAGCCTAGTATGTTTCCAGCTTGGTGGCTTTTAGGATCAAAAAACAACGAACCACCTGTTCAGGAAGAAGATGAAAATATATGCTGGCCCATAACAGGCTCAGGTGAAATTGACATTTTTGAACACCATGGTGACCATCACAAAGATCGTTTTACAACTGGTGCTATAAAAAGTTTAGGAGAATGTGACAAAGGAGATTGGTGGACATTGCGAAAAGATTTCCCCGTCACTTTAACAGAATACCATGAATATTCAGTTGAATGGGAAAATAGCGACCTTGTATATCGGGTAGATGGAGAAGAAATTTACCGCAATCCTGGTCAAGGTGATGCGTATCCAGAACCCATGTTTGCCATTTTAAATTTTGCCAAAATCACCGATAATCCAATGGAAAGTAACAAATGGGTTATGGAAGTAGATTGGGTAAAACATGAATACCGAAAATAAACAGAATAGCACCTAAAAGCTCATTTTTTCAAGGCTAAATTAAAATTTTAGAGGAAAATATTTTGAGCATATGCAATTTTAAAATAGCATAATCGGCGTCTATAAATATTGATGTTTAGAACATTTTACACTATTTCATCTATATATAAACATAAAACATGAAATACATTTTACCATTTATTAGCGATTATAATTTTACTATACCCAAATTTAAATACTTCCATTTATGAACATTCTACAACGCAGAAACTTCATGCTAGTTGCACTTTTAGTTTTTCTACTTTCATGTAAAAAATCAAAAGTTAACGAAACAGAATCAACTGATATTAATCCAGTTGAAACTACTGAAAATGATAGAGACAAAACGCTAGTAGTATATACTACCGCTATGGATACAGACTTAAGGTTAACTAAAACAGCAGAGCAAAGCTTTGTGGATAAGGTGCAAGCCTTAGAAACAGATGTTGCAGTTTTCGTTAATCCAGAAAAAACCTTTCAAGAATTTTTAGGCATTGGTGGTGCAATTACCGATGCTTCTTCTGAAGTGTTTGTAACCTTAGATGAAGCTACACAAAATCAATTACTTCAATCCTTATACGGAAAAGATGGAATAGGATATAACATCATACGAACCAGTATACATAGTAGCGATTTTGGTTTAGGAAGCCATACGTATATTGAAGAAGGAGATGCCGATTTGAAAACCTTTTCAATTGAAAAAGATAAAGAAAAACGAATTCCATTTATCAAACAAGCTATGGATTTAATTGGTGAAGATTTAGTGTTTTACGCCAGTCCTTGGAGTCCGCCGGCTTTTATGAAAACAAATAATAATATGCTTCAAGGAGGAAAGTTACTTCCTGAATATCGTCAGGCTTGGGCAAATTATTATGTCAAATTTATCAACGCCTACGAAGCCGAAGGAATTCCTGTTTGGGGATTGACCATTCAAAATGAACCCATGGCTGTACAACGATGGGAGTCATGTATTTATACTTCTGAAGAAGAACGTGATTTTTTGAAAAATTATTTAGGACCAACACTTGAAAGAGCAGGTATGGGCGATAAAAACATAGTGGTATGGGATCATAACAGAGATTTGATGTCAGATAGAGCCAACACCATTTTTGAAGACCCTGATGCTTCAAAATATGCATGGGGAATCGGTTTTCACTGGTATGAAACCTGGACGGGTGGCCTACCTAAATACGACAATTTAAAAAACATCAACGAATCTTTTCCTTCCAAAAACATGTTGTTTACCGAGGGTTGCCAGGAAGGCTTTGACATAGAAAAAATGTTTTATTGGCCAAATGCAGAGCGCTATGGTAATTCTATAATAAACGACTTTAATAGCGGGGTGGTGGGCTGGACAGATTGGAACATTTTACTCGATGAACGCGGAGGACCGAATCATGTTGAAAATTTTTGCTTTGCTCCTATTCATGCTGATACAAAAAAAGGGCAATTGATATACACACCAACCTATTACTACATCGGTCATTTTTCTAAATTTATACAACCTGGCGCGTTGCGAGTTAGTACAACAACGAGTAGAAGTACAATCGAAAGTACGAGCTTTAAAAATAAAAATGGAAATATGGTTACCGTTGTAATGAATCCTACTAATAAAAAAGTGGTCTATAAATTAGTTGTTGGACAAATTGAAACGCAACTACAAATCCAGCCGAGAGCAATGCAAACCATAGTTTATTAAATTAGAAATATAATAAGTTATTAAAAATGAAAAAATCATATACTGTTTACATCAGTTTTATAGTTGCTTTAGGTGGCTTTTTATTGGGCTTTGATAGTGCGGTAATTTCTGGAGCTGTGGGCGGCATAAATGATTATTTTGAGATGACCGACTGGGAGCTTGGTTTTTCTGTAGGCTGTGTAATTTTTGGCGCAATGGCAGGTAATATATCGGCAGGGCCACTAAGTGATCGCTTTGGAAGAAAAAAAATGCTCATTGCTACTGCCGTTCTCTTTACCATTTCGGCTTTATGGTCTGCTTTAGCTACAGCATATATTCCATTTATTTTGGCAAGAATTATCGGAGGAATTGGGATAGGCGGAGCAATCTTAATTGCTCCTATCTATATTGCCGAAATAGCACCTCCTAAATTAAGAGGTAGTTTAGTGTCCTTAAATCAATTGAATATTGTTTTAGGTATTTCGGTCGCCTATTTTTCTAATTATTTTTTAAAAGATATAGCAGGCGAGAGTTGGCGTTGGATGCTTGGTGTGGAAACCATTCCTGCATTTATTTATTTTTTAGCTCTTTTTTCGATTCCAAGAAGCCCACGATGGATTATTCAAAAATTGAATTTGGTATCCGTTGCAGAACAAACGCTGATTAAAATTGGAGGTCCAGATTATGCCGTTACGACCATTGATAGCATTTTAAAAGGCATAGCCAAAAAAGAACCTAATGCAAAGTTGTCTGATTTGTTTACTAAACGTCTTCGAAACATCATGATTATTGCTTTTGGAATTGCTTTTTTTCAACAAATCACAGGAATTAATGCCATTTTTTATTATGCTCCAACCATTTTTGAACAAGCAGGTGGTGGTACAGATGCTTCTTTTTTACAAGCGATTGTCGTTGGATTAACCAATTTGGTATTTACTATTGTAGCCATTCGACTTATTGATCGTATGGGTAGAAAACCTTTGCTGATTATAGGTACAGCAGCTATGAGTATTGCTCTTTTTATGGTTACTTTAGCTTTTAACAATGCGACCTATGAATTAAGCTCTGCAAACTTGCAGAAATTAGACAACGAAAAAATGAAGACTTCTTTAGTCTCTCTAGAGGGCATGACCTTCACTTCTCAAACGCTGTTGTTTGACGAATTGACGCCTATATTAAATGAAGATCAATTGCTTGATTTTAAACGAAACGAGGTGAAAAAATTCATTGCCATCAATGCAACTCTCGTACTCATCGCAATACTTTTATATGTTGCTGCTTTTGCTATTTCGTTGGGTCCTGTAATGTGGACGTTATTGTCAGAAATATTTCCAAGTAATGTAAAAGGGGTTGCCATTTCTGTGGTTGGATTTTTTAATTCATTAGTGAGTTATTCGGTTACTCAGTTTTTTCCTTGGGAGCTTACCAATATAGGACCTACATTAACTTTTGGCATTTATGCTGGTATGGGAATGTTGTCATTATGGTTTGTAATCAAATATATTGTCGAAACCAAAGGGAAATCCTTGGAAGAAGTAGAGGAATTATTGATTACAAATTAATTTAATGCTTAAGTGTTCAATTTTTTATGTTTGGGAATATTTTTTTAATCCCTATTTTTCAAAATCACATATTGAACAACATAACTTGCTTAATATCATTTACTAAGTTAGAAGTATCGGTGTTTTGGGTCACTAAAAGTCTCACCTCTGTGAGACTTTTTTGTTTTATATAATGAACTGTTATAAATATTATATTCAAAAATAGTAAACAAATATCATGTTGGATAGAGCATCCCGACCAAAAGTCGGGACGGTCAAAGGTTCAAATTTCCGATACTCAGAACAGGCGCTGTCGCGATCACAAAAAAAAGTCTTAGCTTTACTAAGGATTTCTTAGTTTATGAACTGTTATACATACATATTATATTCAAAACTATTAGACAAATACCATGTTGGGTACACTAACATATTGATAGAAGAACGTCTAAAAAAACACAACACCAACCACAAAGGTTTTACTAGCAAAGCTAATGATTGGGTAGTTGTGTATGTTGAAGTATTTGATTCAAAAAATGAAGCTTACGCACGCGAAAGAGAAATCAAAGCTAAAAAGTCAAGAAAGTATATCGAAAAACTGATAGCTGGATAGCGCAGATTCGAATTTTTGATACTCTAAACAGACGATATCAAAATAACCTGATAATCAAATAGTTACAGTAATGAAGCTCTTTTTTTATTTATGTTTGTAACACATTTGTGACACAAATTGTGTTTTTTAAAACTACCAAAAAGTTAGAGTTTTAGATTTTTACTTGTTCTATTTTTATTAAAAATAAAATCACTAGGCTGCCATACCTTCAATAAAAGTATTGATGAAGTTGTTGATTTTGTCTATTATTCTAGGAATGCTTTTTTTACGAACTAAAATAGATTGTTTTTCTTTCATGGCTTTGCGGACTTTTTCACGTAATGCTGGAACTTCATCAGCAAATAGTTTTTCTTCTATTATTTTTTCTACCTTAGTTTGTTTGAGATTTTCTTCTTCACATAACTGAAAAAAAGCTTTTCGCTGTTCTTTACTCCAATACGCATCAAAAGCATCTTGAACACTAGCCACTTTATTGCCTACTAGTTGTTCGTCAATGAATTTTTCTATGAGTTCTTTTTTGCTTCGCAAGTCGATATCACCCGATAACAAATCTGAAACTTGTTGTCGTTTCTTTTGTTGCTCTTCAGTATCATCATTATCATTGATTTGATCTAAAAGATTTAAAATGTAAGCTACATTTACTTCATCTTTATGCATTAACTCAATTTCGAAGTCAATATCATTTAAAATGGATGCTTTTTCAACTTCAGATTGTTCTTTGGTTTTTTCGTATAAATCAAGGTATTTACTCTTGTAATCTTCAAAAGTTTGCTCATCCATTTCCAAATCTTCAAAATCGAAATCTGAAAATGTACTTAAGGCA
>NZ_BMGL01000014.1:86224-111276 GCF_014640175.1 Psychroflexus salis
GTCAATTCATTTACACTATCTACGCTTGGTGCAACTTCCTTTAATTCGGTTAAAGCTTTTTGAAAAGCAGCAATGTAATCTTCATAAGGCTCCATCAAGATGGTATCCTTGGCTTGTTTATTCGAAAATAACGCAATGGCTTCGTCTGTAGCTTCTTTTAAATTTCTGAATACCACAATGTTTCCATGGGATTTTTGCTTGTTCAAAATTCGGTTGGTTCGCGAATAAGCTTGAATTAATCCATGGTATTTCAAGTTTTTATCTACGTATAAGGTATTCAAAGATTTACTATCAAAGCCTGTCAAAAACATATTTACGACGATTAAAATATCTATTTCTTTCAATTTAACTCGTTTAGCGATATCATTGTAATAGTTGTAAAAGTCTTGGCTTGATTTGGTTGAATATTTTGTCTTAAACTGGAGATTGTAATCTTCTAAATACGATTCTAAAGCTTCTCTATTATTGGTATGATAAGTAGCTTCTGGTTCAGCAACAAGACCTAATTCTATATTGGTTTCACCATCAGCTCCATCAAACTCTTGATTGGCTTCGTAAGAAAATATGGTTGCGATCTTTAAATTGTGCTTGCCTGCTTCTTTCTTTGCTTTAAAAGCTTGGTAATATATTTTTAAAGCATCAATGCTACTTACGCATAGCATGGCTGTAAAATTTTTGTAGTGGGTTTTAATGGGATGCGACTTGATGATGTAATCGGCAATTTTTTCAATTCTTTCTTCCGATTCTAGCACTTCTTTGGTGTTGATATCTTCTACATCAATATCTACGAAATTGAGACTACTTTCTGCTTTTTGTTTATATCGCCCAACATATTCTATTGAAAACTTAAGCACGTTTTCGTCTCTAATGGCATCGGTAATGACATATTTGTGTAAACAATCTCCAAATAATTCTTTGGTAGTTCGTTTCCCTAATTGATTTTTTACCGCATTATCGGCAAAAATGGGTGTGCCTGTAAAGCCAAAAAGTTGAACCTTATTGAAAAAATTAGTGATGCGTTGATGTGTTTCACCAAATTGAGAACGGTGGCATTCATCAAAAATAAAGACCATTTTTTCATTTTGTAAAGGCTTCATTATGGCTTCATAACGCTTGCTCATTATGGCATTATTTAGCTTTTGAATGGTGGTAACCATCAATTTAGTGTCGTTACCAAACTGCTTTACCAGCTCTTTTGTATTGTCCGTTCCATCTACGCTACCATCTGAAAAATTATTAAATTCTACCGTAGTTTGATAGTCTAAATCTCGACGATCTACTACAAACACTACTTTGGTAACTTCTGGAATATCTTTGATTATTTGACTTGCCTTAAAGGAAGTTAATGTTTTTCCTGAACCTGTGGTGTGCCAGATGTAGCCATTTTTGGTTGAGTTTTTAACCCTATCAATTAACTTTTCGGTGGCATAGTATTGATAAGGTCGTAAGGCCATCAAAATACGGTCGGTTTCAGCTAATACGATGTATTGACTAATGAGTTTGGATAATTGACAAGGCTCTAAAAAGGTTTCTGTAAATTCAGATAACTGGGTGATTTTTGAATTATCTTCTTTTGCCCAATAAAAGGTTTGTTTATAGTTTAATGCGCGTAAACGGTTGTTGGCAAAATACTTGGTATTTACACCATTCGAAATTACAAAGAGTTGAACCAATTGAAATAAACCCGAACCTGAACCAAAGGAATGACTTTTATAGCGTAAAATTTGACGGTGTGCTTCGGCCATTTCGCAACCACGACGTTTGAGCTCGATTTGTGTTATGGGTAAACCATTGATTAATATAGTAACATCATACCGATTGATGTATTTGCCATCTATGGTAATTTGGTTAGTAACTTGAAACTGATTTTTACACCAAGCTTGTGTATTCAGAAAATCGAAATATAAAATGTCTCCGTTATCTCGCTCGATGTGTTGCTTTTGGCGTATCAGTTTAGATCGCTCAAAAACGGAACCTTTGTTAAGGATATTCAATACCCGTTGAAACTCTGTAGACGAAAGCTGAACAGCGTTATGCTTTTCAAACTGCTGCTTCAAATTAGCCAATAACTCCGTTTCGTTTTTGATAACTATTTTTTGGTAACCTAAACCTTGTAATTGCTTTAGGAGCTGTTCTTCAAGTGCTGCTTCGCTTTGTCTAGTCATTTATTTCTGTATAATTATCTAAGGTAGAGCTTACTGTGTAGGATTAGGTGTAAATATAGTTAAACGCTGAAAAATAAGACTTCAAGATATAAAAAAAAGACACACCCTGGGACGCTGTGCTAATGGGTAGCGTGGTGTGTACTGTCGCTGCAAATTTATGTTTGTTTTTTATTTCTGTAAAACATTTTCTCTATTCGATGGATTGATTTAAAAATTGTTTTTCAAGTGTTGCTTCACTTTATCTTGACCCTAGTTATCTAAGAAGATTTTACGATAGGTTTCTTCTATCCATTTTACTTCGCTTGCATTTAATGCTGAAAATTCTTTCTTCAAAGCTCGTTTTGAAAGTAAACCTTCATTTTGCTCTAAAAAACGAACTAAGGTAGCTAGCATTTTATCGGGCATTTCAAAATTTTCATCTATAAAAACTTTAAATTCATCATACTTCAATAAATAATTAACTTCTTGTGGAATGATTCGATTTAGCGTATCGCTAACACAATCATACAAAAATTCGGCTTGTTTGGTGGCATTAAAATAACGATAAAAGTCAATAGTTTCATTTAAAACTTTCACATTATGGTCTTGGGTTGTTTCCCAATCAATAACATCTAACAAAGCATGAGAATAACTTTCTAACACTTTTTTGTAATCTTCAATATGGTCTAGGATTGAAGCTGATATGGGAAAAATGACACCTTGTGATGTAAATCCTTTTTTGGCTAAAATATGATGAATAATGTATCGGTGTAAACGGCCGTTACCATCTTGAAATGGATGTATAAATACCATCCCAAAAGCTATAGATGCTGCCGCAAGTACTGCGTCAAAATCTTCATCTTGCATGCGTTGGTTGGCATCTACTAAACCATTTAATAGTGCTGATAAATCCTCTTGTTTGGCAGAGATATGTTCTGGAATGGGTTCGCCCGTAAACCGATCATGTTCACCCACAAATCCACCTTCTTTTCTTAAACCTAGCTTAACAAATCGAGCATTTTCAATAATTATTTGCTGTAAACGTTCTAATTCTTCAATGCTTAATGTTTTGTTTCCTGCTTGACCAATGGCTTTTCCCCAGCGCGTGGCTCTATTAGTACCGGGATTTTCTTGCTCTATGCTAAAGGATGCTTTAGAATCTTTTAAGAGCAAAAATGAAGATGCGCGCTGTAAAATAGCGGCTTGAAATCTAGCTAGGTAGTTGTTTTTTTGCTCTGCTAACTTCGCTTTGATGTAGCTTTCTAATTTCTCAGTTTTGTCTATTAACGGACAAAATTCTTTTGTTCCTGGTAGATTATTGATGAGCCGATGTCGCGCGGATTTTGTACCCGCAATGGCGTATTGTAATTTCTCGTTTAGTAAAGGCACATAATTACCTGTTTTTAAGTATGGAATATCCAGTTGTTCGTCAAACAACCACTCATACAAAAACCATAGCTTTCTACTGTATTGACCGAGTGCTTCAGCAATTACCATATTGGCAATTTGCGCTTTATCAATACATGTAAAAAGCTTTTTAATGACTAAAAGATTAACGCCTTCATACTTTAAAGCAAATACCAATTGTTTATATAAATTGTCTTCAGGCGCATGTCTTGGTGTCAACACCAGCCATTGTGCAGTGGTGTAACGACGATTTTTAGTGCTGATCAAAGCTAATCGTTCAGGTAAAGGCACATGTAGTTGATGCGCTTCTATAATAGCGCCATAGCCCACTAATGTGCCGCTTTCCGGTGCTTGTCTCCCGTGAAAAACACGTATATCAAGTGAATAATGTTTAATATTCATGGTTTAAGATGAAAAACGTTTATTTTCAAATGTAGCTGAAAAATGATTACCAACAGTGAAAAATGCTTATTATTTCGCTGAAATATGAAAATTACTTAAAACTACACAAACATTTTCTGCAACAAACCTTTTTTAAAGCTTTGGGGTTGCTCCAATTGCTCCTGCGTGTGCGCTATTTTTTGGTCTACGCTACTTAAAAAATTAGCAATTTTGGTTTTTCGAGCTATGTTGACTTTACTTTGTTCTGACATAATCTTGGTAATGCTAATTTTTATTAAATTATAATTGCATATATGTAAGTATTCTTATATTTGTTTTAATTAAAGTCAATTATACAATTCTCAAAAATATAAGTCGACTCGATTAGAGCCGTTTGCTTTAATAGGGCCGCAACAAAATCCTCGGTTTTTGAACCGAGGTTTTTTTATTTTCTAACAATACCCAAACTATCTTCTTTACTTGCTCTTTTTAGCAATATTGGTTCAAATTTATTAAATTGATATTCTAAACCATATTTTTTTAAACTTCCTTTTGGAAATTCTTTTCTATACAATAAATGAGCAATAACATCTACCGTTTGAATAAAGTAAGATTGATTTGAGTTTCTAGAAAATGGATCTTCTAAAATATTGTTTATAGGGGCATTGTATGAACCATTATCATAATGAGATGGTATAGGATTATAAACTCTCATCTTTCGCTGTAAATTTTGAAGTTTTATACTATCAGTATCATCTATTATAACTAAACCTTTGTCTTTAGCATCTTTTTTTAAATAAGTATCATAACGTTGTAAAAGTCTTGACCAAGCTAATTCAAAAATATCAGCTTCAGGAAATTCTTCTACCTTCAAACAAATATTGATGATTTTCGAATTGCAAAAAATCATTGGTATTTGACTTGCATAATCTTTTAAAATATTTATCCTATTGGTTTTACGTATGGCTTGATATTTTTTTAAATTATTGATTCTAATTAACTCTGATGCATGTATTTCAGTTCTCTGATTTAAACCATATTTTGTATAAACAGATTTACGAAAGGTTTTTAAGTTGGATAAGCATAAAGACCAATCATCTTGTGCAATAATTAATCCTGATAATATAAAATGCGGTGAGCTATATTTATGCTTACCAGGATCTCCGCTTTCATCTACATAAAGTATATGCATATATCATAATTTTTACACAAACATTTTCTGCAATAAACCTTTTTTAAAGCTTTTAGTCTGCTCCAATTGCTCTTGCGTGTGCGCTATTTTTTGGTCGATGCTACTTAAAAAATTAGCGATTTTGGTTTGTTCAATTAATGATGGCATTTTTACTTTACAATTTCCAATTTCTCCTAGGTTGATTTTTTTTGGAAAGGCAACGTGAATTGTTCGTCTCCATAATTCCTTTTGAAAGATTAATGAAGAAATATATTGATTCAGATAACCTGAGTTGAAACTTTCATTTTGTTTCAATAATGCAAGACTAACATAAAATGATGCTTTCACATCCCAATCTATGAGCCTTGATGTTCCAATATCTCCAATACGGGTCATTAATATATCGCCTCTTTCAAGTTTTACCCTTTTATTTTCTTTCTCAAATACTTTTTCTGAGATATATTTTGTTTTAGTGAATTGATTAGATGTTATATGTTCAACACTATAAAACGGTATGCCTTCACTAACATATTTTGGTGTTTGATGTGTTCCATCATAATAATTCAAAATCTCCCCCAACTTCTTCTCTTCCCATTCAGGATAATCACTGCCATCATCTTGCCCTTCGGCTCCGCTCAGGCCGCGCTTAAACCGCAACTGTGGTACTTGCCCTGAGCTTGCCGAAGGGAAGAGCTGTTGCATCACGCCTTTTTTGTATTGTGCTAATGCAGTTACTTTTTGTTGGAGTAAGTCTATTTTACGATCGACTTGACTTAAAAAATCGGCTATTTTTTGTTGTTCGGGGAGTTGGGGTAAACTCAATTTTAATTTTTTGATAGCTTTCAAAGATAAAAATGGTTGAGCACCACCAGAAGCTAATTGATGTTTGAGTCTCTTACTTTTTTCCCTTTGTATTTGGGCTAAAAAATAACTGTCAACAATATTTTTATCAGGTTTAATAAGGGCTACATTTTTTAAACTAAATTCATATTCTACATTAACCCTGGAAACAGTAGCTGTTCCAGCACCAATATTTACCATTAGTATGTCTCCATATTCTGGGTTACATCTATTGTAGATTTCTTTATGATCTTTTTCGCTTAAATAATAACAATTTTTAAAATCTATGTTACCGTCTTTTACATGAATTGCAGTAATATATGGTAACCCGTTACTTTGAGTTTTAGGAGTACTATGTGTACCATCAGTTACTTTCGTAGAAATATTTTTTATAATAAAATTGCTCCACTCCCCTTCAAATTCAGGAAAGCGTAATTCAGGCACGTTAGTTTCAGTTGAAGATTTCATTTTAGTTTTGGGTTTCAGGGTTGTTTCGGCTCCGCTCAACAACCGTTTTATCGTCAATAGTTGACTGAGCGGAGTCGAAGTCAACCGTTTCATCGTCAATAGTTGACTGAGCGGAGTCGAAGTCAACCGTTTTATCGTCTATAGTTGGCTGAGCGGAGCCACACGTAGGCTGAGCGGAGCCGAAGCCAACGTGTGAAGTCTCATTCAAACATTTTGCTAAATCATGCAGTTTTTCGGGAAAACCATTTATTAGTGCTTCTTTCTTTTTTCTGCTCCAACCTTGTATTTGTTTCTCTCTGTAAAAGGCTTCATCTATTCTACTAAAGGTTTCAAAATAAACAAGTTTAACAGGCAAATGCTTTTTGGTATGATTTGCGCCATCGCCGTTTTGATGCTGTTGCAAACGCCGTTCTAAATTTTTGGTGCTACCTGTGTAATAACTTCCATTACTACATTCTAAAATATACATATATCCTATAAATGTCATTAAAACGGCGTATTTAAATTCAACTCCTGGCAATAGCCTTCAATTTCTTTATCTACTTCGGTGATGTCTTGGTTCAGTTGCTTCAATTCTTGGCTAACCGCTTCTAAATCTACAGGTTCTTCTTCTTCAAAAGTATCTACATAACGGGGAATGTTTAGGTTGTAATCGTTTTCTTCCACTTCTTTTAAACTGGCTACATAGGCGTATTTATCTACATTTTCGCGGGTTTGATAGGTATTGATGATTTTATTGACATGTTCTTCCGTCAGGTAATTTTGTGTTTTTACTTTTTCAAATTCCTGAGACGCATCAATAAATAAAATATCCTGATCGTTTGGGCGGCATTTTTTAAAGACCATAATGCAAGTCGGTATGCTGGTGCCATAAAATATATTGGCAGGTAAACCAATTACGGCATCCAGTTCGTTTTTTTCTTTAATGATGAATTCCCGAATATGGCCTTCGGCTGCACCACGAAATAATGCGCCATGGGGTAAAACTACAGCCATCGTGCCTTGCTCGTCTAGATGATACAACATGTGTTGCACAAATGCATAATCGGCTTTCGATTTGGGTGCGAGTTTGCCGTAATGACTAAAACGTTCGTCGCCTAAAAACAAATCGTTGGCAGACCAATTGGCTGAAAATGGCGGATTGGCGACAATGGCTTCAAATTTCTGATCAAAATGCTGTGGTTTCTCTAAGGTATCTTCTTGCCGAATATCAAAACGCTTGTAATGTACATCATGCAAAATCATGTTCATGCGCGCTAAATTGTAAGTGGTTCGGTTGAGCTCTTGCCCAAAAAATTGCGCTACGTTGGTTTCTTTAGCCACACGCAACAACAACGAACTACTCCCACAAGTGGGATCGTAAACCGATTTTATTTTGTCTTTACCAAGGGTAACGAGTTTAGCTAAAACTTTAGAGACTTGTTGTGGGGTGTAAAACTCACCAGCTTTTTTTCCTGCTCCACTGGCAAACTGCGCAATTAAATATTCGTAAGCATCGCCTAAGACATCGCTTTCGGTGTCTTGTAATTTAAAGTCAATTTTATCTAAATGTGCCAAGACTTTAGCAATTAACGAGTTTCTGGCATCAACGGTTTTTCCTAATTTGGTAGAGTTGAGATCTAAATCTTCAAACAAATTACCAAAATCATCTTCAGAATCCGTTCCCATGGTGCTTTGTTCAATATTATTGAGAATAGCGGTTAGGTCTTCAATAATAAAATTGCTTTGGTCAACCGCTTTTTTGTTACCCCGTTTGGCAATTTCAGAAAACAACTCGTTGGGCATTAAAAAGTACCCCAATTTTCCTAAAGCTTCTTCCCGAACGGCATCAAGGTATTCGGCATCGGTAGCATCATCAGGATTTAAATCTACAAATTGAAGGCCATCATCCTTTAATACTTCGTCTGCATAAATATGCATTTTTTCAGATAGGTATTTAAAGAATATAAAGCCTAAGATATAATCTCGAAACTCGTCTGCATCCATTTTTCCACGGAGTTCGTTGGCAATATTCCACAGTTGAGTTTCAAGTTGTTTTTTATGGTCTTCGGACATGTGTTTGTATTTGGTTTTAGAATGGTCTAATTTAGGGTTTTTGTATTTGTAAAGCTAGTATTGGGCTGGAATTTCGAGTATAGAATGTTCGAAGTAAATTTATAATCTAAGAAACTATTCAATGGAAAATAGATTTGCTATGAATGGAAATTGAGTAACTTCGGTTTAAAAATTTATCTAATTAAAAAACCTAAACCAAATTGATTATGGTCTTCATCCTAAGTTTGCTTTGATTTTTACTCAGTTAAATTCATGCTATAGTACAAGACATTATTTACAGCAAATTAGAAATTAAATCTTGGTGTATTGAAATTAAAATGGCGGAAAATTTGATAAAAAATCCCGCCAAAAATGCTTTTAAGAGTCTCGACCAAGAAACATTTAAAATCTTCTCGCTGCTCTTACTCTGTAAGAAGACAATTTATTATTATTTATAGTATTTCCAGTATTGAAGGATACGCCTTGCGCACTGATATTATTGTTTTCAGTGGAACTCCAATAAGTAGATAGACTATTAAAAGAGCCTAAGCCTTGTGCATGAAGGTTCAGGTACATTTGGTCTAACTCCTGGCGTGCAGGCAAAAACCAGTCATCAAATCCATTAAATGTATAATTGTTACATAATCTAGCTGCTATGTTTGTTCCTGTACAATTATCTACAATATCTTGTGTGTTTTGGGGGCCGTTTCCTATAGCGCTTGGTTGGCTACCAGGAATTAAGCTACCAGAACAACCCCAATCGGTTCCTGTTGACAAATCTACTGGATTTGCTTCCATATAGCGCCAACCATCACTGTATGATCCTTTATCATAAAACACCAAACCACCAGCTGGTCCTGTATCACCAAGCTCGTAAGAAGAATTCGTTTGAAAAGATACTTCGTTGCCATAAATTGTTCCACTGTTGTTAGTAGCATAAGCTCTAACATAATAAGTCTGACCAATGGCTAATCCTGTAATTGTGGTATTAAAACTCCCTGTTCCGTCTCCAACTATTTCAACATTATCAGTTAAATTAGGCGAAGGACTTGTATCATAAACAAAACCACGTTCAGTTACAGCAGCACCACCGTCAGAAGTTACATCGCCACTAAAATCAGCTTCGGTTGGACCAATATTTGTTACAGGGTTTGTTGTAATAGTGGCATATCCAGATCCCATCCATTCAGGTGTTCCATTTACATTAAGTTGAAGTACTTGACCAGGGGAACCAACCGGCACAATTACCCATTCTGAACCATCCCAATAAAGCATATCTCCAGGATTATTACCTGAACTAGCTACACCTTGTGGGCCTGTTAAATCTGAAGTGGTAAAACTACTACCGTCACTAAAGTTGAGTGTAAATGTTCCGTCATTGTTATCGGTCGTAGATGTAATTCCAACGCCATCATCGCCGTCTTCTCCATCAATACCATCGTTGCCAGGAGCGCCTATCGGGCCTTGTGGACCTGTTAAATCTGAAGTGGTAAAACTACTACCATCGCTAAAGTTGAGTGTAAATGTACCATCGTTATTATCGGTCGTAGATGTAATTCCAACGCCATCATCGCCGTCTTCTCCATCAATACCATCGTTGCCAGGATCGCCTATCGGGCCTTGTGGGCCTGTTAAATCTGAAGTTGTAAAACTACTACCGTCACTAAAGTTGAGTGTAAATGTACCATCGTTATTATCGGTCGTAGATGTAATTCCAACGCCATCATCGCCATCTTCACCTGCCGGTCCTGGTATAGAGCTACCAGACTCCTTGGCATATAAGGCATAAGGAACACTCATCAACTGACTTGTTCCTGTAATGCTGTAATTTGAACCGCCTGTTGGATCAGTTTCGGTTTTAATAAAATAAGGGCCAGCTGACCAGTCAATAGTTGTAAAATTACCGCTAATTATTGTTCCTGTTCCAATTTCAACACTCACTAAGCCGTTTACGTTAGTGGTTGGCGTTTGGGTTTCTTGATAAACTACGTTACCGTTATCACCACCTTGCAGGATACTTAACTGCATACTAACTTGATTATTAGCAACTAATTCGTTAGCACTGTCTCTAATAACACCTTGGTAACTCATCTTTTCTGGGGTTTGACCAAAGACGTTTGCAGCCATTAGTATGCTTATTAAAATAGTAAATACATGTTTCATTGTTTTCATGTTTTTAATTTAAATTCGTTTTATTTATTTTCGATACGCTTCGCTATCGGGACTAATTAGACTACGTATTTTTTTCAAAAATACTATATCATTGAGTTTTAATTACTTTAAAGGATTGTACTTTTTGGCTTTCTTCATTTTGTATGTGAAGGATGTAAGTGGCTGAAGGTAAACCTGATGTGTTTATTTGTGTTTGCTGACTTGTAATTTCACCTTTCTTTAAAGCTTTGCCTAGTATGTCGTAAAGCTGGTAAGAATACCTCTGGTTATTAAATTCGTTTATTTGCAAGGTTAAATTACTAGTAGTAGGATTTGGAAATACATCAACCGAAATAGAAGTCCTAACTTCCTTTATAGCTAAACTGTAAATTTCATAGGCTTGTTGCACACCTTGAGCTGCACTACCATTACTCGCTGTGTTTGTAGTGTAAACTACCTGACCTACACTGTAAGCAACTGTACCACTACTGCCCGATGCATCACCCCCTGAAGTATTGATTGATTCTTGAGCTTGTGCTAAACTAATCCAAAACAATATTGTTGTTAGAAGTACAACGGACTGGTTTAAATTTTTTATCATCTTTTAATTACAAATTTAGTTAAAAATTTAAAATTTTTTAATTGTTAAAGCATATTTAAATTCATTGCATTCACATCTTTATAACCTGAGTTCGATTAATATTTTTGAAAGTTTTATTGCAAAAAAAAGAAATAGCTTTATATTTAAAGTGTTGAAATTCAAATATATAAAAGCTATTTCTTATCATAACTTACACCAAAATTACTGATATTCTTGGTCTTGTCGATGAGTTTACTCAACAATTAACTCCCATTTTACATAAACATAGTTTAGGCAATAAGTCTAAAACACTACCTGTCATGAGTCAGAGTGAAATTATTATAATTATGAATTTATTTCACATCAGTGGCTTTCGTTTATACAAGTTGCTGATAGAGAATCATTAAAAAACGAAAGCTTTTAAAAAGGAATATTTGGAAAACTATTTGCCGATAAAAGATACATTTCTAAAAAGAATGAGAAGCTTTTATTTGTTGACGGTTTACATCTCATTACTCAACTTCGTAACAATATAAAACAGCCTAATGACTCTTTCTGATAAAAGATTACTTAGAAAATATATGTTATTGAAACGGTAAATAATGACTTAAAAACAACTTGCCTGACGGCAGTAAGGTGTGTCAAGTTGAACATTCGAGACTTCGATTAATCGGACTTAGAGTTTAAAGATAATATTTTTATTGGAAACAAAATTATCACTTTACCGCCAACTACCCCATAAACTTCGTTAAGTAACACTTCATGATAATATTATAAAACAAATGTTAACTACCCTTTTGTGTAGGATGTGTAATAAATGGTTCAACTAATTTTACAGATAACTATTTCAATTTTAATTATTTAATCAAGCATAAAACAAAAAATACGAGAAGGGTGAATAAGATAATCCTAAAATTAATTTTAATCACAAACACATTAATAATTCAAGCCCAGGTAGGCATAGGCACATTAAATCCAGACGAATCAGCTATTTTACAGCTAGAAACCAACGAAAGAGGCTTTTTACCACCGCGGATGGATACTGCACAACGGGACTTGATACCATCGCCAAGTGCGGGTTTGATTATATTTAATACCAGCACCAATTCTATTGAATTTTGCGATGGAAATAATTGGGTCACCTACAACGAACGCGCAACGACGCCTGTAAATACCAATCCAGCGCCAAGTGGAATAGGCGATGTAGGCATAAACACCACAACTCACGATGTGAATGCTATTTTAGATCTTGCCACTACCAACCAAGGTTTTTTACCACCACGCCTAAGCACAAATCAACGCAATAACATCAGTGACCCACCTGCTGGTTTACTGATTTTTAACACCGATACAAAATCCTTGCAGTTTTATACCAAAGCAAATTGGGCAGACTTCGGCGTAAATGTAGTCATCTCCATAAAAGGAGAAATATGGATGGACCGAAACTTGGGGGCGAGCCAAGTAGCCACTTATCGCACCGATGTAGCTAGTTACGGCGACTTCTACCAATGGGGTAGAGCTGCCGACGGGCACGAGAAGCGAAATTCACCTACTTATAGTGCTGTTCTAGCAACCGATGGCGTTTCCAATTTTGATAACGACCCAGCAAATGCAAGGCATGCTCTATTTATTTTACGTAATAGTGGTAATCAAAATTGGGTAGACCCTTCTGTTTCAGGAGTAGATGATTTATGGCAGGGTGTTAACGGTACCAACAACCCATGCCCAACAGGATACCGCATACCTACCTTAGCCGAGTTAAATGCAGAACGTTCAAGCTGGACGGCACTTTTGACTCACCTCTTAAATTGCCCGTAGCGGGCGGTCGCGCTCGCACGAGTGGCTCACCAAAGCGGAGAACTTGTCATAATCGACAGGTTCTCCTTTTTTATACTCCTTCATAGCCTTTGTTATCATTGAGATTACAGAAAATAACAAATTCACTCTTGGGGTTCGAACTTTGTTATTTGACTTGTCATAACCCATTCCAGTTTAAATTTATGATAATCGAAAGATATTTACCATCCAAAATTTTAATATCTATCTGCTATTAATAAATTGATTACGTGTCGTAAGTTGTTAGTGCCTATTGGTATTCACCAAGTATAGATTAGCCATTATAATTTAGTAAAATATCTTTTTAGTAGATTTTATAATTACTCAGATACTTCTTTTAAATACATGGTTCCACTTTTTATTGTATTATCTTCTAAATAAAATTTTTGTAGCATAAAACCTTTACCAACAAAACTTCCATCACCTAAACTACTTACATTAATAATTGAATTAGCTGTATTGATGCCAAACCATTTAGTTTTAATGTTTAGCTTGCTTCCATTTTCATTAAATGTCCAAGTAGTTTTACTACCTATAAAGTTTTTTTTGTAGAAATTCCTATTAGCCAATATTTTAACCTTGTCTTTATCCATTCCCTTTTTAGATTATTAGCCTTTTTATTTTTTGCCTATTTGGCTGCCTGACTTTTTTCTTATTTTGAAATATTGAATTCTAATAATCGTTTTTTTAAAACTTCCCACTATATAATTAGACTTATACTATAAACCAATGCAGAAATTATTAATAACATAAAAAATCCAAGTAAAGGTTGTTTTGGGTTTTTAGATTGTATCTCTTGTAGTGTTTCTTCCCAATAATGTTTTCCATTTTGTTTAAAGTTGAATAAACGGTAATGGAATAAAATTAAATAGGTAAATGAAGTCGAAAACAATAAGGCAATAGCTAATGATATACCTAAAATAGCCAAAAACTTACCAATCATTTTTAATGGGAGATCTACTTTTTTCTGTTCTAAGTTTGTTAACTCACTTTTTAGTGTTTTAAGCTTATTTTCAAATTGTTTATTAAGAGAATTTAATGTTGTGGTTTTATTTATAATTAAATCTTCAACTTTGGTTATTGAATCTCTTGCTGCTTCTCTAGAAATAAATGTAAAATCTCTTGAAACTTTATAAGTGTTTGGCTCTTCATTGGCCACAAAATCTTCTGTAGGTTTAGCAGTTCCGGGAAGTAATTCAACTTTTACATCTTTACCTGTCCAAAGTGTTATATCTCCATTTTGGTTGACTCCTCTTACTCTAATTGTGCCCGAAATGTTGCCCCAGGTTAGAGTAATATTCGGAGTTGTGGTAGTTTTACTACCAAAAGGATGTTGCCATTCGTAACTATCATAGCCATCTTGTGCTGTATATTCTACAATTTCATTTTCACAAACTATTTGTTTTCCAGATGGCGCATTTATAGGAAGTCGACGTGCTTCAACACTTACGTAAACATCAGGTACATTTAAAGAGCCACAACTATTTTCTGGAACAAGGCTTATTTTGTATTCACCAGATTGCCACCATCTATAGTTTAGAATAATTGATTGATTGTCTTTACTAGGTTGAATGCCCTTCTCTAAAAAGATTTCACCATCTTTTTCAATTAAAAATTTATAATTAGTGCATTGGCTAATACTTGGAATACTAAAAAACTGTTTTTCACCTTCATAAGCAATACCATCAAATGTATGTATTTGTTTATCTTCAATTTTGTTTAGTAAAATAGTTAAATTCAGCTTAGAATTCTCAATTGCCTTTATTTGTTCGTTTTCATAAGTAGTTGTACTATCTTTCTGCTTCAGAACGAAATTTATTTCATTTTGGGTAGTTGAAATTTCACTTTCAACTTTACCAAAACTAACTAAATCTTGTTCAAGAAGACTTATTTCACTAATCCAAGCTTCAAAGTCACGACCAGTGGTTTTTTCTACTCCAATGTTGAATACGAAAAAGATTAATAATGGCATGATGCCTACAATACTTACACCAATTAACTGAAAAGGCTGTGCATAAATTAATTTTGGTAATCGTAGTAAAACCTGTTTTAAATAATCTAGTATGTTTAATTTATCCTTATTATAATAATAGGGAGCTAAACATGTTACTGAAGTTATAAATGCAATTCCCAATAAAAAACTAAAAGGAATCAAAATTTGAGAGATAGAAACCCCTGCTGCTGATAATGGATACACATTTAATTTTTCTATTACAACTAAAATAATTGTAGATGTAGCTGAGATGGCTAGCCATATTAAAGTGGTAATTATTGTAGGTTTTACTTTAATATTATCAAACTCACTAACATGTAATGCAATAGAACTAAATATTGTGTATTGAAATAGTACCAAAAACAAAAAGCTTACTACTGCTAAAGAATAAAGATTTGGGAACAAAAAATAAATACCAGTTAATACGCCACCTGTACCAGTTAATAATAAGAGTTTTTTTACCGATATAGATATGCTAGATGTTTTGAAAGCGTATTTAATATGTTGGAAAGAATATTCAAAAAAGTACCAAACAAAAAGTAAAGGGTAATGCCAAAATAATTTTGATAACCAAAATACTGTTGGATGAATAACTTCGAACCAGATAAATGTAATGAATGTACAGATTTTAGACCAAACATAAACTAAGATTGACCAAATCTTTTTAAATAAAAAAGCCAATAGCTCTAAGATTGAAACAATCCCAAAACCAAACCAGACCAGGATATTGTATAAGAAAACAAAGGGTAAAAACAAAAGTGAAAATCTTGCAGACCAATTATTTTCAGTAAGCCATTTTTGATTAATAACTTCGATATCTATAAGACCCTTAGGGGTTTTGTTTTCAATTTTATGTCGTAAGTAACCAATAATAACAATAACCATAAAAATTAAAACAGGAAGACTTGTTTTAAGTAGCTCAAAAGGATCAAGAATAAATACATTTTTCATAATAATTAATTTTTGTTAAATTAACACAATATCTATTTTTTTGAAAAAAAAATAGGGGATACCATATTCTACTCCTATTTTTTAATACAGAATATGTATAGACAAATTTTATTTATCTTAAGTGTGAACAAAAACAATTTGTTTTTTTTAAAAAAAATGTAAATTTATGTGTATAAACCAATAATTATGTGTTACAGATTGTATTTCATCTTTTTTTGTAGTATGGCTTTTGGGCAGAGTTTTAAGCTAGATAACAATCAAACAAGTTTTTGGGATTACGAAACCCAACAGCCTATTTCTATAATAAATGACTCCTTATATTATTATGGAAACGATTTTCAGCTTAAAAGTATACCCAATCTTAATATAGACAAATCGGATTTATCATATATGATTCCGGTTCATATTAAAGGAAAAACTTATTTATTTGATCGAGCTGGTGGTGTAGTGGTAGAATATGCTAACCAAAGCTATAAAAGACACGATAAGTCTTTTAGTCATAAAAATCTTTTTTATAGTGCATATTTTACTTACAATAATGAAATTTATATTTTAGGAGGTTATGGTTTATTTACAACTAAAAATATATTAATAAGGTATGATTTTGAAGCGAGGGAATGGTTTTTAGTAGATACCTACGGTGATGTTCCGGAGTATATTACAAGTGAACTCTTCACGGTAATAGATAATAAGTTATATTTTGTTAATAGCGGCAACCGTAGAAGCAATAGTCTACAGAAAAGTGTTTATGTCTTAGATTTAAACACTTTTAAATTTAAGTATCTTGGTAAATCTAGTTTCGATTTAGAATCACACATGCAAATAGAACAACTTCATGATGGGCGGCTTGCCATTATGGATTACCCTATAACCCAAGTTTTAGATTTCACAAATAATTCAGTTTATGAAGTAAAACTAAAAACGTTCTTTACGAATCAAACAAAATTATTAAAATACGATATCAATACTAAAACCTATACATCAAGAAACCGTTCAACGGGAACTTATACATGTACATATCAAAATTTTAAGGCTTCTCATTTCGAACTTAAATCTGAAGATAGTTCGCTTTTATACGAGCCTGTAAGCCAAATGGAAGATAAATATAAAGTGCTTTTATATCCAAGCATCCTAATAGCTTTTTTAGGCTTGAGCTTATTTGGTTTTAAAAAATACAAGAACTTCAACAAAATTAATCTTAACTTAAAATCAATGTCGCTTAGCTGTAAAGGCCGAAAAATTGAAGTTTTAACGGAAGAAGAAAAACAACTATTTTTTTACCTAGCCAAGCAATCGGGGTTTATAGAGTATTCAGAGTTATTAAATTTGTTTGATAGCGATGCATCTTATGAAACTCAGAAGAAAAAAAGACAGCAGCTTCTAACTCAAATTGAAGACAAACTGAAACTTTATATACGTGCTGATGCAAAAGAGATTTTTATTATTAAAAAAAGTTTGAGTGACAAACGCAACAAAGTAATAAAAGTAAATCATCAATTTTTTACAACATCAATTTAGTATTTAGCTTATTATTTAAATATTTAATTGCTAACTTTTAATACTTTAGTCAGTTTTTTTAAATTAAAATTCAAAGAAAAAACCTGCTGTCTATTTCTTATTTCGTTATAAATATCAATGTTGGATGTATATTTTTTAAAGAAACTGTATTTTTTGTTACACGTGCTGAGCATGCATAAAAAATGTCTAATCTTCAGGATTGTTTTTTGAATTTTAGCAAAGTTCACTACACAGGCTTTATCAATAATTTTAAATTGAACTTAATATTAATCGATTTACTAAAGAACAATTTAATGCTTTAGAATTTATAATAAACCAGAACTGATAAATTTTAATTAAAACTTCAAATTAATTGTACGATTAATTATAAATGTCAAAAAAATTCAAATAATTATTCTCTTATTTATATATTAGCTAAATAATTATTCATTAGGTTATAAGGTGGTTTTTTGAATAACTTTTTTTGAACACTAACCACATTATTTTAAACTAGATAGCTTATGGAAACTAAGTTTCAAACTAAGAAAGAAAAGAATAATGACTTTTCTATCAGTTCAGTTAATCAAAAGAATCCTTTTATTAACCATGAAAGTAAAGAAAAGATACGTAATAATGAAGATGAAGCCAATACTGTAGCGAAGCAGCTCCCTAACAACATAAAAACAAATGCAGAGCATTTGTCGGGTATTGCTTTGGATGATGTTCGTGTTCATTACAATTCTCCCGAACCTGAAAAGCTATCTTCATACGCTTTTGCTAAAGGATCTAATATTCATATTTCTTCAGGGCAGGAACAGCACTTGCCACATGAAGCCTGGCATGTTGTACAGCAAAAACAAGGTAGGGTGAAGCCTATTCTTGACAATCATATAAATGATGATAAGGCACTCGAAGATGATGCAGAAAAATTTGGATCTGAATTAACTAAGGATATAAATACAGACAAGAACCAAGATACAGACCTAATGTCTGTAAGCCAAAATGATAATGTTACGCAATTAATGTCATGGCCTTTTGGTTCTAAGAAAAAAGAAGAAAAAACTGATAAATCAGAAGATACTGGTTTTTTTGGTGGTCTTATGAATAAAGCATCTGGATTGGCTAAAGACTTTATTGGTGAAGGAGGTATTTCAAACGCAATCTCAGGTATAAAAGATAATTTTATGTCGGGTAGTATGGGTCAAGCTTTCGAAGGTTTCAAGAATAATGGAATAGATGGTTTAGCTGGTTTCGATTTTAAAAATGGTATCGGTAATTTGATGGGAGGAAACTTTTCTGACATATCTAGTGGCCTTTTTAATGGTGGATTTGATTTTATAAAAAATAAGGGCATGGAAATGTTGGGATCTAGCGATTTTGGCAGTCAATTATTAAATAAAGGCATGCAAGCAAAATCTGCTTTTGATAGTGCTAAGGAAGGCGATTACAGCGGTGCAATGAGTTTAGGTAAAGAAGCTTTGAGCCAGAGTGAAATGGGAAAAAAAGTTTTATCTAAAGGAGAAGGAATTTATGAAAAAGGCATGCAAGCAAAATCTGCTTTTGATAGTGCTAAGGAAGGCGATTACAGCGGTGCAATGAGTTTAGGTAAAGAAGCTTTGAGCCAGAGTGAAATGGGAAAAAAAGTTTTATCTAAAGGAGAAGGAATTTATGAAAAAGGCATGCAAGCAAAATCTGCTTTTGATAGCGCTAAGGAAGGCGATTACAGCGGTGCAATGAGTTTAGGTAAAGAAGCTTTGAGTCAGAGTGAAATGGGAAAAGAAGTTTTATCTAAAGGAGAAGGAATTTATGAAAAAGGCATGCAAGCAAAATCTGCTTTTGATAGTGCTAAGGAAGGCGATTACAGCGGTGCAATGAGTTTAGGTAAAGAAGCTTTGAGCCAAAGCGAAATGGGAAAAGAAGTTTTGTCTAAAGGAGAAAACTTAGCAGATAAAACAAATAATAATGAAGATTTAACTGAGCTAAAAAAGAGCGCAGGTAATATAGCTGGTAGCGCAATGGGAGGTTTATCAAAAAAAGTTATTGGTGGAGCAGGCATACCAGACTTAAAAGGTATGGGAATGAATTTGCTTAAAAGCTTCTTCTAATTATATAAAATAGTTATATGCTACATAAGTTTCAAGATGTTTTACATAAACTAGGGTTCAGTACAAAGTTTTCGGCTAATGATAAGGATAGTAATAATCATTTGTTAGTTCATGTTGAAATTGACCCTGTTAACAATACAACTGGTTTTGTTATCGATATTTGCCAAATAAATAACTTTGAAAAAATGTCAGATGGAATCTCTTTGTATCAATATTTTGTTGATTTAAAGCTTTCTAAGGAGCAGCACACCAAGCAATCTATGAAAGAGTTATCCAAATTGTTTCACTATATAAATATGACTTTAGCAGTAGGTAGTTTTAATATTTTACCTGATAATAGCTTAGCATTTTATAAATATAATTTATTGATTGATGCTGAAAAAGAAACTTCTTCTTTAGAGATAATGGTAAAAATGATCTGGTTAATCAACGCTCATCTTAATGCGTACACTTCATTATTTACTAAAGTACTAAAAAGCGAGCTCACTTTTAATGAGATCATAGAACGATCTTTATTAAAAAACCATTAATTAGTTTGTTCCAAAAGATTTACCTTCTTTACTAAGTTCTTTTTTTATTCCAGCTAATACGTGATTTTCTTTTATGTTGCTTCCTAGTTTTTTTGAACTAAGCCAAGCGAATTGAATAATATTCTTAATATTACCACCACTTAATTCGTATTTTTCTGAAATAGTCTTCAAAAAATGATCAGGGAAATCAACAATATTTGAAAATGATTGTTTCCAGAGTTTGTATCTTTCTTCTGTTTTTGGTAAAGGGAAATATAGGTGAGACTGAATTCTCCTAGAAAAAGCCTTATCAATATTTGGTTTCAGATTAGTTGCTAGTATAACTAAACCATTATAATTTTCTATACGCTGAAGTAGATAGCCCGTTTGCTGATTGGCATATTTATCTTTAGAATCTTTAACTTCTGTTCGCTTAGAAAATAAAGACTCTGCTTCATCAAAGAAAAGAATCCATCTTCTGTTTTCTGCTTTATCAAAAAGTCTGCTAAGGTTTTTTTCTGTTTCACCTATATATTTAGAAACTAACTGAGAAAGATCTACTCTATAAACCTTTAAATTGTGTTTTTTTCCTAATAAAGCAGCGGTTAATGTTTTACCTGTTCCAGGTGAGCCATAAAATATGCATTTATATCCTGTATTAACAATTCTATTTAAATAGATATTGCTTTCAATTTCTCTTTGATGAGATATCCAAGTTGATACGTGCTCTATTTCATTAAATAGTTGTTCATTAACAATTAAGTGTTTCCAGTCTAATGTAGTTTTTAATTCTTTTGCAGGAAATGAACTACTATATCTAGGAGAGTAAGATTTTCCTGTTACAATTAATTCATAGTACTCCGCGGTTAAATTTATGCTTTGATTTAGGCAATGATCTCCTTCATCAATAGGTTTAAGAACCAAAACTTCATTGTGGTTAAAAACACGCTTACTTGTAAATCGTTCTATAAAATTAAGTTTGTCTAGCAAATTATCGTTATAACATAAAAATGTAGCAGTTGCTAATGTAGGCTCAAAGCGACCAGTCGATTTATCATATAAACCACCAAAATTGGCATAGTGCGTATCAAATGTTTTATTTTTTAATAATAAGGGATCAAATAGCTGCGGTTTTACAATTTTCGCTAAGGCCATAGCTATAATTATTCTATCAATATCTTCTAATTCATTTTGCATTATAAATTTTGCAAAAACACTTTCATCTCTTGTTAAAACTGGAGGCAAGGGATAGTCGAACTCTTCTTTAGGGTTAAAAAAATGGCTTAGTCTATTATTTATAAGCAATTCTAACCATTCAAGTTCTTTTAAAATAGTATTTGCGTTTTCTTTTATTGTAAGATGTTCCATATTAATAATTCCAGTTTACTAAAATTCTATTTTTCATAAAGCTTGTTTGAATCATACCAATATTCCAAGGAATGGTTTTTAATAATAAATCAAAAGCTTTGATTTCTACTGTTAATTTATAGTCTTTTTCTTTGTATTCTAGTTCACCACTTCGTTGTAAAAAGGTTTCTTGAAGTGTTTTTATGCTAGTTTTATTTAATTTTTCCCAATTTTGAATGATCGCATTCAATAAAAAATTACAAGTTTCTTTATCATGTTCAGTTAACTCTATTGTAGTATCTACAAAACCCATAACATCCATTCCACAAATAATTTTGTTGAGTGCTAAAGATTCTTCGTTAAAATCAGACTTGAAATTTACGATATATTGTGATAACAATACAGCTTTTTGCTGGGCGTAATCGTCAATAAATTTATTTTTATCTGTTAATTTTAACTTTGCAAACAAGGTGGCAAGAAATGGCCAAGTAATTATTAAACCTGCATTTTCGATTATGATTACAGCACCTTTTTTTATTTCTTCACTAATTTTATTATGCTGATTTGTATTTTGTTTTTGGAATTCTTTTGCTTGTTTTACCTGTTCTTTAATTGAATTTTTTAGTTCATTAATTATGTTTTTTTCTTTACCATTTTTCGAATTCTCTTCTATGTCGACAAGCTCAAGTTGGTTTTGAATTTTAAAAAGTTCATTTGTTGGAAGTTTCTCGATTTTTAAGAGCTTTATTACTTCTCTTATTATTTCAATAGGATTATTTATAATAACCAATGCTTTGGACCAAGCAGACATAGATGTTTGTATTTTCTGGCCCTTTAAGTGCTTTTCTATAATTGTATGTAAAGATGTTTTGTTTAAACTTAGCATTACATCTTCAAGTAATTGTAAAGAATGATGCAAATCTGGATGAATTAATTTTAATAATTCCTGGTGCTTATGGATAGGATATAGATGAAGCAAGAGTTTGATGTTTTCTTTTGAATGACCTATAGAATGAATAAAGATTTTCCACCTTGTTAAATTATATGCATTAAGCTTTGTGGTTAGTTTAAAAAGTTCTTTTACAGATTTTATTTCTTCATGATCTGGAATAGCTCCGAAGGATAAATAATAGATTAGTAAGTCTAGGCTATTTTCTGAAGCTAATTTAGATGTATTTGAAGTTGAAAGTTCATTTTTGAGAATGAAAAATTGATCAATTTGAAATTGACTTAAAACTTTTTGTGATGGATTAGTCCTAAAACTTGTCATTTCATTATTTATCAAACTTGCTAATTCATTAGCTATTTTTTTAGGTAACAAATTCTGTATTTCAAAAGCTAATATTTTGAGTTCAGAGATTTTTAAATTTGCTTTTGCCGTAAAAAAGCGATTTAATATATAATAGCTTGCTTTTTTAGATTGTTCGCTAGAAGTTGAAGAATCGATACTATTTTTTAGAAGTTGATACACTTTTTGTTTAAGAAGTGTGTTTATAAAGAGATTATTCATGATCTCTGTTTTAACCTTATTTAAGTTGGTTAGACTAAGCAAATTTTTAAAAAAGTTAAAATCATTTTTAGAAAATTCAATGTACTTCCCTAAAACTAAAATGTTTTTATTCAAAAATACTTTTACTTCCTTCTTTGTTATGATAGAACGGGTTTTATAGCCTTTCGGAAACTTTCCGTTAACTATAAAATACTCAATAAACATATCCATTTCGTTAGATGTCCATTCTTTTTTATGAGTGTAGACTGTAGTAAATAAGTCTATGTCTTCTTTTGTAATTTGATCTATAATTTCTTCTCGATTTACCTTGGCTTCATCTGAGAGCTTAGCAACTACTTTTTCTAAAACAGATAATCTGCTATCATCTAACCAAGGCTTAGCATTAATAATTGCCGAAAATATACTTTCAACGCGAATGTTTGATGAAATAGATAAAGGTAATAATGCTTTAAATAATTTAACCGATAGCTTTTTTTTGCCTTCTAATACTTGGAGTAATTGAACCTGGTTATCTATGTTTTTTGTTTTAAACAAATTAATAAGCCTTGGTTGAATTTTGTTGTCTGAAAATACGCTTAGTAAAAACTCTGTAGAGTTACTTTTAATCTTGCTTTCCATAAAACTGATGGCATCAGCTATTTCGTAGTTTTTATAAACCGACCAAGATGGGACACTGTTATATTTTAGAATATGAAAAAATAAGTCACTAAAAAAATATTCTTTAGATATGTTTTTATCTAAGGCTATCTGATGCCTAAAAGTTACAAACTCTAATAGTATTCGATTTAGTTTTTCTTCAATTCCTGTAATTTTAATTTGTGTTTTTAAATATAAATTGAGTGTTTTTAATTCTACATAATTTGAAGAGTTTAGCTTTTCTATAAAGTTGTACAAAAATACATAAGGCTTAAATTGGTTTTTGTTGTATACAAAGGAATGCATTAAAATTTCTGCACGTATAAGGGGTTTAATTACAGAATCGTTAATTCTTACAAAAACACCTTCATCATAAAGTTTATTCAACAATTTCTCAGCCTTAATAATATCTTGATTAATAGTATTGAATATGGTTTTTATCTGTTTGTTCTTTTCTGGTTTTAAGGATAAGCTAGCTAGTAATACCAATGCCTTATGGTTAGATTGATTTGCTTTTAAAAAGTTTTTTAAGTCTTCTATATTTTCAAATAGATTATTAATTTTTTCTTGGTCAAATAATATCTTTTTGTCTGTGGTTTGTTGGTTAAGTTTTTCTTTGTTATCTAATAGCTGGTAATTAAGTAGATAAATGAGACGTTCTGCAATGAAACTGCTCTTCGTTTTATTTTTAGTGAATTTATATTTTTTACCGAGTATATGATTAACCACTTTATTTAGCCCTTTTTGGTTTTTTTTCCATAAAAAAACCAAAGAGTTATTTCTGTTTAAGGATTTAGACCACTTAAGAGAACTTGTTGTTTTTGTATTTTTTAAATTTTCAATTTTGTTACCGTCTATAAAATCTAATAAACCATACAGTAAATTTTGCTTATGTAAGATGATGAAGATTTTACTCAATTTATTCATTTCAGTAACATCTGAGCTGTCAAAATTATCTTTAACTAACTTCTTCAACTCTTCATTTAATACAGCTTCCTTTTTTGCAACTTGTTCTAAATGTTGATGATTAATATTTTTCCATATCAGTTTCCAAACATCTGTAGCTTTATGCTCAGCATTTTCTAATAATGACTTTAGTTTTTTTTCATCTTTTGCAGATAAGTGTAAAAGAAGATTATTATTGGTAGTTGATTCAAGAATTTCAGTTAGTAAATGGCCTTTCCACAGTTTTTCTGATTCTGTTAGCGCTTTTTTACTAGTGAAATTAGTAGTAGACAATAATTCTATTAATCGCACTACATCAAGCTTTTCTTCTTTTAATAGATGCTTTAACTTGGTCAGTTCGTCATGCTCAATACTAAGATTTTCGTTGTTTAAATACTCTTTAACTTGGTCTTTTTCTTTCTTAGCTTTTTCAAATAAATGTATAAACTCGTCTGTTTCTTGGGCTAAGTTTTCTGGAAAATTAAAATTCTGATGTATAAACTCCCATAAAGATTTAGCAGTTACTTGTTTGTTCTTTACAAATTGA
>NZ_BMGL01000015.1 GCF_014640175.1 Psychroflexus salis
TCAGACGCAGTGGTTTCAACCATCGATTTCGATTCTGCTAATTTCAGTTATTATCCAAACCCTGTAAAGACCAGTATAACTATAGATGCTACAAATAATGTAGAAGAAATAGAAGTGTTTAATATGCTAGGACAACGTGTAATTACACAACGCCCTAATCAAACTAATCCAAGATTAGAGATGGGTAATTTAGAAGCTGGAGTATATTTAATGAAAGTAAGCATCAACGGTGCGAGCAAAACATTCCAGGTTATAAAAGAGTAAAGCCTTTTTACAGGTTAATTAATCAAAATCCCAGTACGAAAGTGCTGGGATTTTTTTATGAAGTATATTTGCTGTATGGATTTATCGGTTTCATTTATTATTCCTGTTTTTAATAGACCTGATGAGATAAAGGAGCTTTTAGATAGCTTTTATAAGCAACAAACACAACATCTATTTGAAATTGTTATAATCGAAGATGGTTCGCGTATATCATGTTTTTCTGTTGTAGAAGAATTTATACCGAAATTAAACATTAAGTATCTTAAAAAAGCAAATACAGGCCCTGGCGACTCTAGAAATTATGGGATGCAACACGCAAGTGGAAATTTCTTTGTTATCTTAGATTCCGATATAATTTTACCCAAAAATTATATAAATCAAGTCCTTTTATTTATATGTACAAACAATGTGCATTGCTTTGGAGGCCCAGATTTAGCTCATGATGGCTTTACCAATTTGCAGAAAGCTATAGATTTTACAATGACTTCTTTTATTACAACAGGTGGAATTCGGGGGGGTAAAAAGCAAATTCAAACTTACGAACCAAGAAGTTTTAATATGGGGATTTCTAAAGAAGTTTTTTTAAAAACAGCTGGTTTTGCTAATATTCATCCAGGAGAAGATCCAGATTTGTCTATCCGAATTCAAAAATTAGGTTATAAAACCTTTTATTTAGCTGAAGCTGGAGTATTTCATAAAAGAAGAATTTCTTGGAAAAAGTTCATCAATCAAGTTTATAAATTTGGGTTAGTACGTCCGATTTTAATGAAAAAACATCCTGAAACAAAAAAAGTATCTTTCTTTTTTCCAAGTATATTTAGTTTGTTTTTAGTATTAGCCGTACTTTTTAGTCTATTTGATTTTTACTACCCACTAGTTTTATGTTTAGTTTACTTGTTTGTAGTAAGTTTAGTATCGTTTATTAAATTGAAATCAATTACAATATCTTTTTATGTAATTATATCAACCTTAATTCAATTTTCTGGGTATGGATTTGGATTTATAAACAGTTTCTTTTTTATACATTTACTCAATAAAAATCCAAGAAGCAAGTTTCCTTTTTTATTCTTTAAAGGAGAAAAACAATTTTAAATATGACCAAAAAAACAAACATATTTTCAAATGCATTTGAAACAGCAAATTGGAAGGCCATTTTGTTTTTTACTTCATTTACTTTTTTGCTATGGTTAATTCTTCAGTTTTCAAAAGAACATAAAATTGATTTAGAATTAAAGGTTCAATTTGTAGATGTTCCTGTTAATGAAATACTTGATAAAAATCAAATACTATTAAATACAAGCTTAACTGAGACTGGGTTTAAAATATTTAAGAAAGAGCTCTCGAAGAATACAATTCTAATTCCAATTTCTTCATTAGAGAAAAATGAATATTTTTATACCTTTAAAAGCAGCATGTTTTTATCTCAAGTTGCCAATCAAGTAGATGTTTCACCTACAAATATAAATATTGAAGATGTGCAGTATAATTTGCCATACGCACTAAAAGCAACTAAAAAAGTCCCCATTCATTTTAATGCTAATGTAAGTTATGCTAAATCTTTTTCAAGCTATAAAGGAATTCAGTTATCAAAGGATTCTATTGAAATTGCCGGACCAAAACAAATAATCAGTTCAATAAAATCCATTAAAACTAAAAAAATAGCATTACAAGAGCTGAAAGCTAATCATAAAGGTGAATTTGAGCTTATTAATCCAAATCCAAATCTAATTTCATTAGAAACTAAATTGATGAATTTTCAGATTCGAGTTGAAAAATTTACAGAAATTAGTTTTACTATTCCTTTGCAGTTAAAAAATTCGCCAGAAGATTATTTAGTTGAATTAATACCTGAGCATGTTAAATTAAGCTTCCAAACAAGTATTATTAATGCCCAGTTAATAACTGAAGATGATTTTGCTGTTGTTGTAGATTTTAATCGTGCTTTAAAAAAAGCTTATACGTTAGTACCTAAATTGCAAAAATCTTCAGCTAAGGCTATACGAGTTTCCATTGAACCGAATCAAGTTGAATATGTTTTAAGAAAATAGCAGATGATTACTTTGGCAATTACAGGAGGAATTGGTAGTGGTAAAACTACCGTAGTTAACTATTTTAAATCTTTAGGTTGTCCTGTGTTTATAGCAGACATTGAAGCTAAAAAATTAATGAACACTTCAAAAAACTTAAAACAAGCAATAGTTAAATCCTTTGGAGAACAAACATACTTAAATGGAAAATTAAACAAAGCCTATTTATCTGAACAAGTCTTTTCTAAGCCTGAAAAGCTAAACCTTTTAAATCAATTAGTTCATCCTGTTGTAGCAAATGCATTTTCAGAATGGAAAACCAAACAAACTAGCCCATTGCTTATTTATGAAGCTGCTATAATTTTTGAAAAAAACAAACAAAACCAATTTGATTATACAGCTTTGGTAACTGCTCCTAAAGACGAAAAAATTGAACGAATACAAAAAAGGGATAACACAAGTTATGCACAAATTGAAGCTAGAATGCAACATCAATGGGATGATAATCGAAAAAAAAAATTAGCAGATTTTATCATAAATAATGAAGAATTAATAAAAACAGAACAAAAAGTGCAAGAAATTTATAAATATTTAAAAAATATACATAATTTTTAAATAATCTTGCAGTTAATTTTTTCTTAAAGCTACAAATGTTAAAACGCTTAAATTTTACATTTGAAGCATGAATAAAAAGCTTTTCCGTTTACTTATTTTATTGATGAGTATTTCTTTAATAGGAATTATTTTCGTCCAAGGATACTGGATTAAAAACTCAGTTGAAAGTAGTGAAGAGCAGTTTTCAATTTCAGCAAAACAAGTGCTTATTAATGTTGCTAGAACAGTTGAAAATGAAGAGTTAGATAAATATTATTTTGAAGTAGCAGCTTTAGCCAACACTTCTGATGCCCTTGAAACTCAATTGAGTGAACTTTTTCATTTAAAAGACAAAGACGAATCAAGCGAATATTATGTTTACTCAAACTCAATTTTACAGGAAGATTATAAAGTTTCATCTCCTTTTTTGTATGGAGATAAAGACAGCATAGAGTTTAGGAAGCTTATTAACAAAAAAGTGACGCGGGTAGTTAGAAAAGAAGGTCTAGATAATAAAAAATTATCTGCGATGGATCGGTATGAAAAAATTCAAAAAATGGATAGAGAAGAACGCTATTTAATGCGCGATGCTATTCAAGAAGGAGCAAGCATGTTGCCTATTCATAAACGAGTTGACGCTAGCCGACTTAAAGAATTAATACAAGACCAAGTAAAACAACGCAACTTAAATTCAGATTTTGAGTTTGGTATTTATAGCGACGAACTCCCTACTAAAGTTCGTTCAGATAATTTTGTTCTAAAAAGCCCTTCTACCTATGGTGTGCCTATTTTTGGTGCAAAAAACAGCAAGCACCAATACAAACTCTTCATAAATTTTACAGATAAGAAAAAAGAAATACTTTCTTCAATTTCTAGGATGGCGATTATATCTATTATCTTTACAATCATCATTATATTAACATTTTCATCTGCTATTAGTCAATTATTTAAACAACGGCAAATTTCTGAAATTAAAACAGATTTTATAAATAACATGACGCATGAATTTAAAACTCCTATAGCTACCATAAATCTCGCTTTGGATTCAATGAATAATCCTAAAGTCGGAGAAAATAAAGAAATGGTGAATCGGTATTTGAAAATGATTCGTGACGAAAACAAACGAATGCATGCACAGGTTGAAAATGTATTGCGTATTTCTAAATTAGAACGTAATGAATTGAATATTGATAAAGATCGTCAAAAACTACAAGACTTAGTTAATATAGCTATTAGTCATGTAGATTTAATTGTGAAAAATAGAAGTGGCTACATTAAAACTCATTTTAATGCTAATAAATCATCCATATTAGCTAACGAATCGCACTTTACTAATGTAATTGTAAACATACTCGATAATGCTATAAAATATTCACCCAACGCGCCTAAGATTGATGTATATACCGAAAATGTAAAAAATTACGTTATCTTAAAAATTAACGATAAAGGTGCTGGTATGAACAAACCTGTACAGAAGAAAATTTTTGATAAATTTTATAGAGAACATACTGGAGACGTTCATAATGTTAAAGGCCATGGCCTTGGCTTAGCTTACGTTAAACGTATTGTAGAAGACCACCACGGCGAAATATCCGTGGAGAGCGAAAAAGGGGTTGGAAGCTCCTTCATTATTAAATTACCATTAATATCATAAACATATGGAAACTGAGAACAAAAAGATTTTACTAGTAGAAGACGATCCAAATTTTGGAATTGTTTTAAAAGATTATTTAACCATGAACGATTTTGACGTAACACACGCCAAAAATGGAATGGAAGGTTTTGAAAAATTTAAAAAAGGCGATTACGATTTATGTATTTTAGATGTAATGATGCCTTACAAAGATGGATTTACTTTAGCAAAAGAAATTAGAGAGAAAAATGAAGACATCCCTATTATTTTTCTAACTGCTAAAAGCATGAAAGAAGACGTATTGAAAGGCTACAAAGTAGGAGCAGACGATTACTTAAACAAACCTTTTGATAGCGAAGTATTATTGATGAAAATAAAAGCTATAATGCAACGTAAAGCTAGCGACAGTGTTGCAGATAGCAAACAATTTGAATTTAATATTGGCAATTTTCATCTTAACTCTAAACTTCGTTTTTTGACTTTTAAAGAAGATGAGCCTATTAAATTGTCTCCAAAAGAAAATGAGTTATTACGCTTGTTAGCGCTTCATGAAAACGATTTGATGCCACGTGAGTTAGCTCTAACTAAAATTTGGAGAGACGATAACTATTTCACATCAAGAAGTATGGATGTGTATATTGCTAAATTAAGAAAATACTTAAAAGTAGACGATTCTGTTGAAATTTTAAATATTCACGGAGAAGGATTCCGATTGGTAGTTAAAGGATCAGACGGAAAATCTGCATAAAGAAGAAAACAAATAAAAAAGCAAATTAGCTTTTCAGTTTCAAATTACACGGGCATATTATTTGCCTGTGTAATCTTCTTTTCCACAATACTAATTATCTCTTTAAATGGAGTTTGGTAGTCTAACCAAAGAGCATCTTCCTGATTAGTAAACCAAGTTAATTGCCGTTTGGCAAAACGCCTTGTATTTTTTTTAATCTCCGCAATAGCTTTTTCTAAAGAAATACTTCCTTCTAGGTAAGCAAATAATTCTTTATATCCAACGGTGTTTAAAGCATTCAAGTTTCTTTTATCGAATAGTGTTTTAGCTTCATCGAGTAAACCATTTTCCATCATTATATCTACGCGTTGTTCAATTCTGTTATAGATAATTTCTCTGGGAGCAGTTAAGCCTATTTTTAATACACTAAAATTTTTGTCTTTCTTCTTTTGTCCTAAGAATGAAGAATAAGTCTTAGCAGAGGCACGATAAACAGCCAAAGCACGAATTACTCGTTTAGGATTGGCAATTGCAATAGCTTGATAAGCTTTAGGGTCTACTTTTTTTAATTCGGTTTGTAAATATGCTAAACCTTTGTTTTCTAGTTCTTTATTTAATTGTTCCCTAATTTCTTCATTTACTTTAGGAAATTCGTCTAAACCTTCGGTTACTGATTTTACATATAAGCCGCTACCCCCAACTAAAATTACTTTGTCTTTTTGTTTACATAATGTTTTTAATTTTTCGTTAGCATCTTGCTCAAATTGACCAACGCTATAGGCTTCTTCAATAGAAATATGCTGGATAAAATGATGTTTTGCTGCTGCTAACTCTTTAGCTGAAGGAACAGCAGTACCAATTTGCATTTCTTTATAAAATTGCCTAGAATCTGCAGAAATTATTTCTGTATTATAATATTTAGCTAATTGAATTCCTAAGGCAGTTTTACCAATGGCAGTGGGCCCTAAAACACAAATTAGCTTAGCTTGATTATTTTTCATGTGATCTGTTTAACGAGTACCCACACTTACTACAAAATTTAGCAGAATTATCATGCGTGCTTTCTCCACAATTAAAACAAACTTGTGTGTTTTGGTGTTGTCGGTCTTGCTTGACCATTTCGGCAGATACAATTCCTGTAGGCACTGCAATTACTCCGTAACCCATAATCATTATTAGTGTAGCAATAAATTGTCCCAAAGGAGTAACAGGATGAATATCTCCATAGCCAACAGTTGTAAAGGTAACAATAGTCCAATAAATACTTCTTGGAATTGAGGTGTAGCCATGCTCAGGTCCTTCAACTAAATACATTATAGTTCCAGCAATAAAAGAAACCACAATTACACTAAATAAAAATGTAGATATTTTAGGCAAAGACCTTTTAATGGCAGTTCCAATTCTTTCGCCTTCACCACTTAACCTAGCCAATTTTAAAATTCTAAAAACACGCAATAAACGCAAAGCTCTTATAGAAAGTAATGCTCCAGAACCAGCAAATATTAATGATATGTATAAGGGAATTGTAGAAAGAAAATCGACTATTCCGTAAAAACTAAAAATATATTTTTTGGCTTGTTTTATACTAATAACTCGTAAGATATATTCTATTGTAAAAAAAACAGTAATGATCCATTCCGCAATATAAAGCCAATCGTGATATACTTCGTAGATATAGCCAACCGAGTCTAGCATAACTAATACAAGACTGATTAATATTACGATGAGTAACACAACATCAAAAAGTTTTCCTGCTTTGGTGTCTGCTTCGTAAATTACCTCGTGGAGCTTTTCTTTCCAAGTCATACTTTCAAAATTACTGAAATCATTTTAGATGAATTAATTTTATTCGTTTTTCATTTTTTCTGATATAGGCTTGCACAATATGCCTTGCATCACGATTATCATCTAATGGAGTAATAACTTGTTGAAGAATTTCTTGGTTTTGGAACTGATAATTTAAGTTGAAAAACCCCATTCCTTTTAATTCGCCCTTAGCTATCCAAACCACTGATTTTTCTGAAGCATTTCTGCCTCGGTCAATAACCAACATGTTTTTTTGATTGAAGCTGTAGCGTTCTATAACTTGCTGAGCTCGTTTATTGTAACTATCTACAGATTCTTCGCCTACGCAAGCTCCTTTACATTCTTTAATTGTATAGTTAAAACAGGCAGCTTTGGTTTTATGCAAGCCACATAATCGCTGGCATAAATTGTATTCTTCAACAATAAAGTTAAGTATAGCTTTGGCTTGCATTATGTTGGTAAAAGTCGTAATAGGTTCGTCTTTTTGTTTAGCAGAACCAATTTTAAATTCTATATATCCGTCCGCATTAACTTTGCTATAAAGAGCATGAGTAAACAGCTTCTTTTTTAATGCACGGTTGTATTTCGGCTGAATTTTTTTAATTTCCTGGTTCTCCTTTAATAAAGCTATAAGTTCGCTTCCGGTAACTTCTACATTAATTTGTTCAGTTTCTAACTGAATTTGCCTGGATTTAGGGCTGTCGTTGGTAAAATGTTGATTGGCACGTTTTTTTATATTTTTACTTTTGCCAACATAAATTATTTTGCCATCTGTGTTGTAAAAATAATATACGCCGGTTCTTGCAGGTAACTCTTCAATTAAACGAATTAGCTTTTGGTCTTTTCTTTTTTTTGGCTTTATGCTAATGCTTTCTGAAATTACGGTTTTAGAAGTGTCTTTTTGTAAGAGTAACTTGAATAATTCTACAGTTGCTAAAGCATCTCCCGAAGCCCGATGCCGATTGGTAATGGGTATTCCTAAGTTTTTTACTAATTTCCCTAAAGAATACGAAGGTAAGTCGGGCACTAGTTTTTGAGACAAATCTACAGTACAAATTGATTTTCGTTCAAATTCGAATCCTAGTCTGCTAAATTCAGTTCGTAAAATTCGATAATCAAATTTGGCATTGTGTGCTACCAAGACACAATTTTCTGTAATTTCTACAATGCGTTTAGCTACTTCGTAAAACTTAGGTGCATTTCGGAGCATTTCATTATTAATTCCTGTAAGTCCAACTACAAACGATTGTATTTTGCGTTCAGGATTAATTAAACTAATAAATTGATCTACTACTTTTTCACCATCAAATTTATAGATAGCAATTTCGGTAATGCCTTCTTCATTGTACTTTCCTCCAGTAGATTCTATGTCTAATATGGCAAACAAATACTATTTTTTAATTTCGTTCGCCAAAGATAGCACTTCCAATACGAATCATATTGCTTCCGTGTTTTATTCCCAATTTATAATCGCCGCTCATTCCCATCGATAATATTTTTAAATTTTGGTGTTCTGTTTTTAATTCATCGAAAGTTTTCTTTAAGAAGGCAAACTCACGTTCAATTTGATCTTTATCTTCTGTAAACGTAGCCATTCCCATTAAACCAACGATTTTTACATGATTAAAATGAGGAATTCTTTCGTCTTGTAATAAAGCGATTAAATCTTCTTTACTCATGCCAAATTTAGATTCTTCTTCTGCTATTTTTAATTGAAGCAAGCAGCGGATTTCCCGTTCATTTTGTTTGGCTCTTTTGTTAATTTCTTTTAGTAATTTCATCTTGTCTACAGCGTGAACTAAACTAACATAAGGTGCCATGTACTTTACTTTGTTGGTTTGCACATGGCCAATCATATGCCATTCAATATCTTTAGGCAAAGCTTCCCACTTATCTGTCATTTCTTGGATTTTATTTTCTCCAAAAATGCGTTGTCCCGTTTGGTAGGCTTCCATTAAATCTTCGTTGGGTTTAGTTTTCGAAACTGCTACTAATGCTACTTCTTCTGGAATTGTAGACTTAAATGTCTTGATGTTTTTAGATATATTTATTGGCATTTTATTTTCTTTAAAATTCGTGTATGCAAATTCCGCTTCTTAACTTAGGATCTATATATGTGCTTTTTGGCGGCATACTTAAGCCTTCATCGGCTATTTGTTTTACTTCTTGTATTTGTACAGGTAACATGCCAAAACCAACAGCATATTTTTTGGCATCTACTTTTCCTTTTACATATGCCATATCTTTTTGAGCTGGTGCGTAGGTTACACGTTTGTTATTTTTAAAATCGGCTATTCCTAAAATGGGTTTTAAAATGAAGTTATTTAAAATTTGTGCATCTAATTCATCTAAAGCATTTTGAAATATTTGATGATTTTTCCGAAGGTATAAAGAATAAAACTCACCATCTAAATACATGCTAAAATGATGCTTGTAGGTAGGTTTATAATAATCTTGTTTGCGGTTTTCTATCCTGAAAAATTCATCTAATCGTATTAAAAACTCTTCTTTACTTAAGCCGTTTAAATCTTTCACTAACCTATTAAACTCTCTTATTTTTAATTGATTCTCTGGTATTAAGTAGCTTAAAATGAAATTGTAAGCTTCATTTCCAGTATGTTTATCGTTTTCGAGAGCCATTTCATTACTTAACATTACCGAAGAAGAAATGCGATGATGACCATCTGCAATATATAAATGTGAAATTTTTGCAATAGCAGTTTCAATTGCTTCAATTTGTGCTAAATCTTTAATAATCCATACATAATGTGTTTCTCGTGAGGTAGTTGTAAATTCATATTCTGCACGATTTTGAATAACTTCGGCTGTAATTTCATCTAAAGCATTTTGCTTCGGATAAGTCAACAAAACCGGATCGGTATTAAATCTTACAGTTTTTAAATAGTTTGTAAAAAGCGAAACTCTTTTAGATAATGTTTCTTCGTGGCGTTTTATTTTATTCTGATTATAGTCTTCTGCGTGGCAACAGCCTACAAAACCAGAAAAAATATCTCCATTTCGGTAATGAATTTGGTGTAACAAAAATACCGCTTGCTCTTCAGTTTTAAAAATTTCGTCTTCTTTAAACTCTAAAAAGCGATTTTTTACTAAACTAAAGCGTTGTTTTCCTGAAATTTCCTTTTTGTATTTGTAACCTGGATTTACAATATGCAAAAACGAAAATGGATTATGCTCCAATCTTGCTTCACGCTCCTTTTTAGTATAACTTTCGTAAGGGCGTGAAGCCATTAAACTTATTTTCGTTCGGGTTGGTCTTGTTGCCTTAAATGCGCAGAATTTTGGCATTTTAGTTGGTAAATTGACTAGAAACTATTTCTGCTTTTTTGCTTTCGCTATAATCGTAAAACCCTTCACCCGATTTTACACCCATTTTACCAGCACGTACCATGTTTACTAATAATGGACAGGGAGCATATTTTGGGTTTTTAAATCCATCGTACATTACTTCTAAAATGGAAAGACAAACATCTAAACCAATAAAATCTGCTAATTGCAGTGGTCCCATTGGGTGTGCCATTCCTAACTTCATAACCGTATCAATTTCTTCAACTCCAGCTACACCTGTATATAATGTTTCTATGGCTTCATTGATCATGGGCATTAAAATTCGGTTAGCTACAAAGCCAGGATAATCATTCACTTCTGTAGGTACTTTTTTTAAGTTTTTTGCCATGGCTACCACTTTATCGTTGGTTTCGTTGGAAGTATTATATCCACGAATAATTTCAACCAATTTCATAATCGGAACAGGATTCATAAAGTGCATTCCAATTACTCGATCAGGCCGTTGTGTTACAGCAGCAATTTTAGTAATCGGAATAGAAGATGTGTTGGTTGATAAAATGCAATTTTCAGGACAAACCTTATCTAAAGTTTTAAAAATGTCTAGTTTGATATTTTCATTTTCTGAAGCTGCTTCAACAACTAAATCTGCTGTTTTTGCACCTTCTTCAAGCTGGGTATAAGTTGTAATATTATTTAAAGTTGAAGTTTTATCGTATTCACTTATTTTTTCTTTAGCCAGCATTCGGTCTAAATTTTTGGTGATGGTTGCAATACCACGTTCTAAACTTTCTTGGCTAAGGTCTACCAAATTTACTTTGTATCCAAATTGTGCAAAGGTGTGGGCAATTCCATTTCCCATTGTTCCTGCACCGATTACGGTTATATTTTTCATTACTTTTTTATTTTAGTTTCTATCTTCCTATCTCTAACTCTTTCCAAAGGAAAGAAGACAATATTTTACTAACTATTCACTACTCACACTAAAAATTATTTCCCAAAAGCATCAATTACTTGCATAGCCACTTTTAGTGCTTTTGTACCATCTTCTAAGTTTACGATGGGTCGTGTTTTATGTTCAATGGCATCAGCAAAAGTTTCTAATTCATCTAAAATAGCATTGTTGCTGCCTACATCAGGATTGTCGAAATAAATTTGCTTTTTAACACCTTCTGCGTTTTGCAAAACCATGTCGAAGTCTCCTGGATTTTCTGGGGCATCTTTCATTTTAACCACTTCAATTTGCTTTTCAAGAAAATCTACAGAAATGTAAGCGTCTTTTTGAAAAAATCTAGACTTCCGCATATTTTTTAAAGAAATTCGACTTGCTGTTAAATTGGCAACACAGCCATTCTCGAATTGAATTCGGGCATTAGCGATATCTGGAGTGTCAGAAATTACCGAAACTCCAGAAGCATTAACTTGCTTTACCTCCGATTTTACAACACTTAAAATGGCATCGATGTCATGAATCATTAAATCCAAAACTACCGGTACATCTGTACCACGTGGGTTAAATTCTGCTAGGCGATGCGTTTCTATAAACATAGGGTTTTCAATTTTAGAAATCGCTGCCCTAAATGCTGGATTAAAACGCTCTACATGTCCTACTTGTCCCAGAACCTTGTGCTTTTTAGCAAGTGTAATTAATTGATTTGCTTCTGCTACTGTATTAGTAATGGGTTTTTCTAAGAATACATGCTTCCCTTTTTCTATAGCTTTTTTGGCCATCTCAAAATGAGAAAGTGTTGGTGTTACAATATCTATAACATCTACTTCCTCAAGTAATTGCTGATAATCTGAATAATAAGAGTAACCAAATTCAGTTTGTACTTTTTGAGCATATTCAGGATTTACATCGTAAAAGCCAATTAATTGATATTTAGTAGATTCATTTAGTAAACGCAGGTGTATTTTTCCAAGATGTCCCGCGCCTAAGACGCCAATTTTAAGCATATATTTTTGATTTCTCACAAAGGTAGCATTCTTTTTTAGTTTCAATAATTAGATACTAATTTTTAAGAAATTACTAGTTTTATACTAATGTTTTTTCTGATTTTTTGCTTGTACAAATCTATTTTTTACTGCTTCTTATTGTTTGTATTTGATTATTTATTGCCAAGTAATACCTACTTTTGCGCAGCAGACCGCCTTATCGCTGTTCATCTAAATTTTATTTTCGATGAAAAGAGGAAAGTCCGGACACCAAAGCATGGCATAGCGGGTAACGCCCGTCATCTTAATTTTTAAGATAGGACAAGTGCAACAGAAAGGATGTACAGGTAATGCTGTAGTGAAATCAGGTAAACTCTATGCGGTGAAATACCATGTAAACCAAGGCTTGAGACTTATGCGGTTAACTTGGAGGGTAGGTAGCTTGAACGTATGAGTAATTGTGCGTCTAGATAAATGATAAGGATTCCGATAAATATCGGAATACAGAATCCGGCTTATAGGTCTGCTTTTTTTATTTTTTCTTTAAGCTTCTCCATATAATCTTTGTTTTTTTGCTTTTGTACTTAATTGGTCGTACTGGTGTAGCATGACTACTTTTTTACGCGAACCGAATCGGGTACTAACTGCGTATAGTCACCATTATTTCGAATTACATCGCGAACAATAGAAGAGGAGATGTAGCTTTTTCCGCTAGAAGTTAGCAAGAAAACCGTTTCAATTTTTTCAAGTTTTCGGTTGGTATGCGCAATGGCTTTTTCAAATTCGAAGTCGGCTGGATTTCTTAACCCACGTAAAATAAAATCCGCATTTTTCTTTTTGCAGTAATCTACTGTTAAACCTTGGTAAGTTTCAATTTTAATTTTAGGTTCATTTTGAAATGTGTTTTGTAAAAAAGCTTTTCGTTCATCTAAACTAAACATGTATTTTTTGTTTGCATTTACGCCAATCGCCAAAATCAATTCATCAAATAAGGTTAAACCACGCAAGATAATATCTACATGACCATTGGTTATTGGATCGAAAGATCCTGGAAAAACTGCTCGTTTCATACTTCAAGTTATTATTCGAAAATACAAAAATTATCCATGCTTTACCAACATGTTGAGCTTTACGGTAATAAATGTACTTTTTTGAAATTTAATCTTCTGTTTTTAAAGCTTCTATTATTGCTTCATCAAACAAGTTAGTTAGCGAGATTCCAGCTGCTTTAGCTTGTTGTGGAAGCAGACTTGCTTCAGTTAAGCCCGGGCAAGTGTTTACTTCTAAAAAGTGAGCTTTGTTATTATGAAAAATAAATTCAGAACGAGTAAAACCTTTCAATTTAAGTACTTTAAATACTTTTTTAGCTAGATTTTGAACTTCTTGAGTTTGTTGTTCTGAAATTAGTGCAGGAGTAATTTCTTGAGATTTTCCAAGGTATTTGGCGTCGTAATCGAAAAATTCATTTTCTGAAATAATTTGCGTTACCGGAAGAGCTAAAACTTCATTTTTATAATTTATAACACCAACTGAAACTTCTACACCATCTAAAAAAGATTCAACTAAAACTTCATCGTCTTCTTGAAATGAAAATTCAATTGCTTCAATTATGTCTGATTTTTTCTTAACTTTTGAAATACCAAAGCTACTTCCAGCTCGATTGGCTTTCACAAAACAGGGTAAGCCTACTTTTTGTATAATTTCATCTACATTAATTTTATCACCTTTATTAATGAAATAGTTATTTGCTGTAGGAATTCCATGTGGTTTTAAAACAGAAATACAATCTCTTTTGTTGAAGGTTAAGGCTGCTTGATAGTAATTGCAAGTGGTTTGAGCAATTCCAAGCATATTTAAATAAGCCTGCAGTAAACCGTCTTCTCCTGGTGTACCGTGAATGGTATTAAAAACTACATCAAATTTAATTTTTTCCCCGTCTATATTAAATGAAAAATCCGACCGATCTATATTGTGTTTATTTCCTTTTGAATCTACTATAAACCAATTGTTTTTTAGTAAATGAGCTCGGTAAACTTCATATTTATTTGTGGGTAAATGTTGGTAAACTACTTCGCCACTTTTAAGTGAAATTTGGGCTTCGGTAGAATATCCACCCATGGCAACTGCAACTATTTTTTTCATTTTAAGTAAGTTCGATGTTCTTATTTACAAGTGTTTCCAACGTTTATGGGTCCAAAAATACAATTCTGGTGTTTCTTTAATTTCTTCTTCAACTAATTGGAAGTAACGATCTGTAATTTCAAAATTCTTGAAAGATTTTGGTTCGCTTGTAATTTGTTTTATCTCAGCTTCGTAATAACCGCGTTTTACTTTTTTTACATGAATAAACGCCAGTGCTAAGTCGTGCTTTTTAGCAAAAATTTCGGTACCCACAAACATGGGTGAATCCAGCCCCATAAATTTACCCCAATATGCATTTTTTGTATGCCTGGGGGCTTGGTCAGCAATCATTCCATAGTTTACTAATTGGTTGTTTTTGCTATGTTGCTTTATTAAATTAGCAATTTCATTTTTATCGATTAGTTCAATAAAAAACTTACCGCGAATATCTTTTGCTAATTGATCGAAGTATGGATTTCTAATGCGTTTATAAATTCCAAATCCTTCACGTTGGGTTGGGCAGAGCTGAAAAGATGTCATCCATTCAAAATTAGCATGATGGCCAGCTAAGTAAACTATGCTTTTTTGGTGTTTTTCTATATCCGCTATAATTTCAGGATTTGTAAATTTAAATCTATTTTTCATGGTTTCTGCATTCATGCTTAAGCTCTTGATCATTTCAAGATACAAATCGCAAAAATGCCTATAAAATTTCTTTTCAATTTTTAGTAATTCTGTTTTGTTTTTATGGGGAAAGCAAAGGTTTAAATTTTTTCGAACAACATTTTTGCGATAGCCTATAAGGTGATATACTATATAAAACAGCATATTAGATAAGGCATAAATAACAGGAAAAGGTAATATGGAAATAAACCATAATACGGGATACGTTAAATAAAAAACAAGTGCTTTCAAGCTTATGAAAATTTTGTTCAAATATATGTTATATTTGACTTTTTAGGTATACATCTTATGAATTCGAGCATACAACTTATTACTTTACTTATAATAGCTGCAAATGTAATTGTTTCATTTAAGGGTTTTAAAGATTACAGTTTTTTTCATCAATATAAATTCAACATAGCTCAACTTAAGAACCAAAATTATAAAATTTTACTTACTTCTGGGTTTTTACATGTAGATACAACTCACTTACTGGTAAATATGTTAACGCTTTATTTTTTTGCTAATACCGTGTTATTTAATCTAGGTGTAATTGGGTTTTTAGCTATTTATTTTGGAAGCTTGATACTGGGAAATTATTTATCCTATTTTTTTCATAAAAATAACAATGCATATGCTGCTGTGGGAGCAAGTGGAGCAGTGGTTGGGGTTTTATATAGTGCAATTTTGCTTCAACCTGATATGATGCTTGGCTTATTCTTTATAATACCTATACCTGCTTATGTTTTTGGAATAGGTTACTTATTGTATTCTATTTACGCCATGAAAAAACAAAACGATAGCATAGGACACGATGCACATTTTGGGGGTGCTATGGGTGGTTTTTTTATTACATTAGCTTTACAACCCCAACTTTTTTCTCAGAATTTACTTATGGTAGTTTTATTAGCCATACCCATTTTACTACTGTTTGTTTTAAAAAAAATTAATAAAATATAATATGATTAAGCCAATTTATAAAATGTATTTTAATGTTATAGTTGTTCAATCTATTCTTTATGCTTTGGTTTTTTTTATTTTCGAAACCATAAGTACAACTAATAACCCAACCCGATTTATGATTTTTTGGGTACCTGTTATTTTTAGCGTATTTGTTAGTTTGTTACTTGTAAAATCTATGATTACAAGAATTAAAAGAAACGGAGTGCAAGAAATTAATTACAAAAATTACATTGTTTCTGTGGTTCGAAATGTTACACCACCACTTTTAAATAAAGATGAATTTAGAAAAGAAATTGAAAAAGATGATATTTTAAATAATTGTAACTTAACCGAAATTGATCAAAATAGGATGCAACTTATTATTCCATATTCTATTTTTTTAACAGAAATAATTTTTATAGATTTTGAAAAACATGAATTAAAATTATGTGCAAAGCCAAGTATTTGGTATATATATGGACCTTACGGTGGTGGAGTACAAAAAATTGGCTACTTAGAAAGCGTAATACAAGATCACTATAAAAAAGATTAATCTTACAAATTTGATTTGAAGTTTTAGCTTTTAAAATCAAGATATTCTTTAACTCTTGGTTTGACCGTTATAATGCCTAAAAATAATAATCCGTCTCAATTCAAACTGAGACGGATTTTTTTGGATAATTCAGACAATTAAAAAAAATACATTTATTCAACTAAAAGTTTGGTAGTTGTTGTTGCATTTTCACTTTCTATTCTTACTAAATATAAACCAGTATTTAGGTTGGAGATATCAAATTTATGATTGGCAACAAATTCACCATTAAATTCTGCTACTTTTTTACCTGTAAGATTAATAATTTCGATTTTACGTGCAATAGAATTAATTGCAAATTGATTTGAAGTTGGGTTAGGGTACAGGCTAATCCTTGGTTTTTCAACTTCATCGATAGATAAAGTTTCTTCGGGTAATTCGTTAGCAAACACTAAAAATTCGCCTGGTTCGAGTGTAAAGCTCATAGCTGTATCCGTTACATTATAAGGAGTTTCGGTTAATACATCGTACCATGTTCCAGCTTCTTGAAAAAAGGCTTGCGAAGTTATTGTATTTACTCCAAAATTACCGATTACCGTTACATATCTAATTTCACCATTTGCAGCATCATCATTTACAAGAAAAATTTTCTTTTCAACATCATTACCAGTTTCCAAAGTGAAATTAGTGGTTTTAAAAATTGGGTCTTGTAATTTAAATTGTATTAGTTTTTTCCAAGTATCGTAAACTTGCATGCGGTTTGGATTGTTTAAATAGTCCCATACTAAGGGTTTCTGAGCCGTTCTACAGTCGTTATTTATGCTGCCATCAGGGCAATGGTTGATGCTATAATCGAAACCAATCTCACCAAATTGCCAAATCATTTTTGGTCCTGGAACGGTAAAAAAGAATGCGCCGATTAATTCTAATCGCTCTAAGCCTGTATTTAAGTTGGTAATTTGATAATTCCCACTTCCATTTCCAAAGTTTATGTTTCTGTACATTTGGCGTTCTTCATCGTGGCTTTCCATGTAACCAACTATAGAGTGTGGACTCCAGTTTTGGCTGTTAGATCTTCCTTTGTAAGAAACCCTGTTGAAGTTAGAGTTATCGTAACTCATAGAAGCTTGTCCATATTGAAAATTAACATTGCCCCACATTAGCATTCCATTTTCATTAGGGTTTGATCCATTAAATCTATGGTTTATTAAATTTTGTTCTTCACTATCGGGAGCAAAATGTTCTAATATTACATAGGCTTCTTCATCGTACTGACGTATTTCATTATACATTCTTGTAAGGTTGTCAATACGCGATTGGTCGTAACTACCACCATCGCCTGGTGTCATGGTAAAGCCTTTTGTAAAGTCAAATCGAAATCCATCAATATTATATTCTTCAAGCCAATATTGATTCATCATATCTAACCATTCATGTGTAAATGGTTTATTGTGATTTATTTTTTCAAAAAACGAAAAAGTAGGGTTAGGATCAAATTCAGCAAAAATTGGATTTTCTGCTGTTGCATTTCCTCCAAAACAACCATTACAATCGTTATACATTCTAAAATAAGGACTTTGTCCAGTTCCGTGGTTGTAAACAACATCTAAAATTACGGCCATGCCTCGAGCGTGTGCTTCATCTACTAGCTCTTTAAATTTTTCTGGAGTACCGTAATACTTATCGATAGACATATGTAATGATGGATTATAACCCCAAGAATCGTTGTTGTCGAATTCGCTAATTGGCATTAATTCTATAGCGTTAATGCCTAATTCTTCTAAATAATCTAGGCGATCAATAACATCTTGGTAACTATGGTTTTCGTCAAAATCTCGGATTAGTAATTCATATACCACCAAATCTTCTTGATCTGGGCGTTCAAAATTTTCAATTTGCCAATCGTATTCTGCTTGATTAAGTCGTACCCAAGTTAAAATATTTGAAGTTTTATCGGTAGGGAAACTAGGTAATCCTGGGAAAACTCCTTCAGACATTATAAAAGGATCGTTAAATTGATTTAAGCTTAATCTTGAAAATGGATCCGGTACTCTAAATTCATTTTCGATAACATATTCGTAAAAAAAGTTGTTTTGGTCTGTTCTGTTACTTAAATCTATTGTAATCCAATGTTTGTTTTGAATTGGATCGATGTTCATTAAATAGGTATTACTTATAGCATAATCACTATCTGGTAAATTGTTAGCTACATGAATAAAATCTTTATTTGGAGCATACAGCACTAATGTAATCTCGTCAGGATTAGATGGATTAAAATTTATTCCATTTTCCATACCAGCAGGAACGGGCAATAAACTTGGATCTGGTGTTAGCAATAAATTAAAATTTTCAGATTTAGTTTCACTTCCGCCAGTTTCTGTAGCTACCAATTCAAAAGCAATATCAGCATTAGCTGTTAATGTATAGCTGTAATTTTGCGTATTAATTTGTGAGTCTATTACTGTGCCATTAGCGGTTAAGCTAAAATCTGCATTTAAACTTGTGTTAGCATTAATATTAAATTGCTCACCAAAGTCTAGAATAATAGCTGAAGTTGTAGGATTTGTTAGTTCTAATTGAAAAGATCCTACATTAACAATAAAATCTTCACAGCTATTTCCAACTGGATTCTTCATTTCTTGGTTTCCTGAAGCATTTCGGAAAACAAGTCCCATTCTAGTTGCATTACTGGCTTGATTAGCAGTTAGTCCATAATAAACGTTTGGAGTAATGGTAATACTGAAAATACCATTACCTAAGTTGGTCATTTCTCCAATACCGTCATCTTGACCCCAGTTTCCAATAACACTAAATCCAAAAGCGTTGGTTTCAGTTCCAATACCCGAGTGCATATATACTTTTGTGGCTGTTTCAGGAATTCCGTTGCATTGGTCTTGTGATAAATCTACAGTAATGGTAATTTCTTCGTCCACTTCAAAAGTTTCAGGAGAAATACTTAGTTGTGCAAAAGCTAATGTTGTAAATAACACAAAGCTTAAAAATAGTTTTAATTTATACATTTTAGTTAAGTTTTTATATAATAATGGCTACCCGTAATTTGAGTAGCCATTTATTAAATAATTTTTATTCTAACGTAATTACTTTATTTCCCATATCTACTGTTAAGAAATAGGTACCAGCTTCTCCAATAAATTGGAAGTTGTTATCGCCATCTTGTGCGTCTTGGAATAAAGGATCGATTGTAAAGCCTTCTTCAACAAAATAAGGGAAATTTTGACCTGAGTCCCAGTTTCCTTCTTCGGTGAAAAATCTAAAGTTACCATCGTTATCTGGACTAAAGTTTACATTTCCAGAATATACATTATCTCCTGTACATGCAACTGAAACTGGAGATCCCCAACCCCATCCAGCATCTGGAACTCCTGCACCAACTAACCAGTATTGATCTAAATCGCAAACTCCTACAGTTTGTTCAGGACCAACGCTAATAGTCATATTGTTATAATCTACCGTTAAGAAATATATACCAGCATCTCCAATAAATTGAAAGTTGTTATCACCATCTTGAGCATCTTGAAATACTTCATCAACAGTAAATCCTTCGTCTACAAATCCTGGGAAATTAATTCCAGAATCCCAGTTTCCTTCTTCGGTGAAAAATCTGAAGTTGCCATCATTTTCTGGACTAAAGTTTACATTTCCAGAATATACATTATCTCCAGTACAAAGCAGTTGGACTGGGCTTCCCCAGCCCCAACCTGCATCAGGAACACCAGCTCCAACTAACCAAAGTTGGTCTAGTTCGCAGTCGCCAGTTGGTCCTTCATCACCACCATCTACAGGGGCTAACAAAATACGTACATTAATAACTTGTACTGCAGATGTTGTTTCTGGAGAATTCTCAGCATTGTCTCCTAAGTCTGCTCGTACTCTAAAAAATAATTCACCTACGTTGTTGTAAACTGGGTCTCCGTTTTCATCAAAAACAAGTTCACCATTTTCATCTTCAACTTGATTGTTGCTTAGTCCTTTAGCTTCTGCTAAATCCATCATTTGGCTTACACTTACAGAAACTTGGGTTTCGCTTGTGCTAGTTATTACTTGTGTATTTTCTTCTGTAAACGTTCCATCAGCTGAAGTTTCTAGAAAATAATTCACTGCTGTGGGAGCACCAAAGTCTGGGCTAGCCCACAAAAAACGTTCTGCATTATTATTTTCAGTTTCTTCACTTAAAACATATTCGGGTAAGAAATTATTTAGAAAAGTAATTTGCTCTGGATTTTCTACGGTTTGAAAACGTAGATTATCATCGTCTGTACATGCATTAAAGCTTAAGCTTACAATGAATGCAGCTATCAATACTGAAATTTTATTTTTCATCTTCATAATTATAATTTTTTAATATCCTGGGTTTTGACTTAAATTTCTATTTGTAGAAAGGCTTTGTGCTGGAATAGGGTATAAATCGCGAATTGAGTTGATCGGTATTCCGCTTGCAGATCCGCCTTTAAAAGACCAAATATATTGCCCGCCAGAAAATTTTCCAAAACGGATTAAATCTTGTCTTCTGTGCGACTCCCAATACAACTCTCTTGCACGTTCATCTAGAATAAAGTCTAATGTTAATTGACTTTCATTTATACTTGCTCCATTTGCTCTTGTTCTTAAATCGTTAATTAAGCTTACAGCTTGGCTAAGGCTACCGCCACCACCACGAAGATGAGCTTCTGCATACATTAAGTGTACATCGGCTAATCTAAACATCGGAAAAGCTGTGTCTGTAAATGTATCGTATTCTGGGTTAGTTCCATCACTTCTAATATTGGTGTATTTAACTAAAACTAATCCTTGGTTAGGATTACCTACATCACTAATTTCCCGTGTCCTGCCTTCAGATAAAATAGTATTTCTTGCATCATTTTCAAATTCAGGTCCATCAAATTTTTCAGCAAATTGTGGAGTAATTCGAATTGCTCCACCCCAACCTGGATTAAATAAACCAAAATCTTCGTTGTTACCTTCAACACTCCCTACACCGCCATTGGTCATTACCACTACAGGTCCAAATGATCTTGATTCTTCAAAATTAGCGGTTATTCCAAAAATAATTTCGTTGGTAGCTTCATTGGTACTGTTATCTCCTCTAAAATTATTTTGATAATCATTGGCTAAGCTGTATCCAGCTCCTAATATTTGTTCGATGTAATTCATAGCATCGTTGTATCTTGGTGTGCCAGTATATACTTCTGCATTTAGGTATAATTTAGCAAGAACCATCATGGCAGTACCTTGATCAGCTCTACCAAAGTCTACACCTCTAGGTGGTGCCATATCATCAAGTACATCTATTAATTCAGTTTCTACATGTTCAAATAATTCTTGACGGTTCATTTCTTCTCCTTCAAAACTTCCTACTGTTATGCTCTCGTCGTATAATGGAGCTTTGCCAAACATATCTAGCAAATGGTAGTAAGCCAAGGCTCTTAAAAATTTTGCTTCAGCACGATACAAAGCAATATCTGCTCGTTCTCCTTCTGGTATATTTCGTTCATTTAGTCGTGCATCTGTAGACTGTCTTAAAAATTCGTTTGAGAAAGCCACAGAAGCCATAATTCTACTAAACATACCCAACAAAATAGGATTTACAGCAGACCAAGTATTACGTTGTATTTCGCGAATTCCTGGATCATTTTCGTAGGTCCAGATAGCTTCATCTGTACTAAAGGTCTGTAAATTCATTAAACCACGTCCGTACTGACTTGTTCCCGCATCTAATCCTTGAATATTAGATGAGCCAGGGCCTCTAATGCCTGTTAATGCCAGGTTAGCATACACACCAGCAATTGCTTGTTGATAGGCGCCAGGTTGAGCATAAAATTCATCATCTAAAAAAGCATTAGGGTCATTGGGTTCCACATCCATGTCGCTTTCGCATGATGTAAAACCTATGAACATTATTGCTAAAAGCGATAAGCTCAGGAGTTTATTTATTGTTTTTTTCATAGTTTTATTTTTAAAAATTCACATTTGCTCCCACCAAGAAAGTTCTTGGTCTTGGATAGATGGTATTATCGATTCCTCCAAATATTTCTGGATCTAAACCAGAATAATCGGTTATAATAAACGCATTTTGTACACCTGCATAAACTCTAAAGTTATTTCCTTTCTGAAAGAAGTTTTCAAAAGTGTAACCTAATTGAATATTGTCCATTCGTAAGAAGGATGCATCTTCTATATATATATCAGAAAAAATTACGTTTTCTGTAAAATTAAAGTTTGTATCTAACACACTTCTTGGAATATTGCCTATTGTAGATTGCTGTTGTAATAAATTGTATTGTGCATTAGCAGAATTTACATTATTGTAGTTATAGTTTCCTAAACTAGCTCTTAAGTTAAATGTAAAGTCAAAATTTTTGTAACTCATAGTAGATTGGAGCCCCATTGTTATATCCGGCATAGGGTTTCTGTATAAATAACGATCATTTTCTGTAATTACATTATCTCCGTCCAAGTCGGCATAAGCACCTTCAATAGGGTTGCCATTTGCATCGTAGATTTGATTAAAAACGTGAAAAGCGTTTGGAGCAGCACCTACTTGTTGCAACTGTATAGTTCCGCCAGTGCCACCACCAATTCCTCCAGTTCTTATCGATTCTCCATTGGCTAAGGATGTAATTTCTTGATCCATAAAAGTTATGTTGTAGTTTAAACTCCAATCAAACTTATCTTTATTGCCTTCTGCATCAAAAATTATTCCACCAAGTTCAATTTCCAAACCCTGTGTTTCTAGGGTACCATTGTTTTGGTCGAAGAAGTTACTAAAGTTAGCCCCATCTGGAACACCTGCAAATACATATAGGTCTTCTGTTTCTCTGTGATACACATCAACCGATCCTGATAATCTGTTGTTGAAAAAGGCGAAATCTATACCTACGTTATATGTAGTAGCAGTTTCCCATTGTGCTTTTGTGTTTCTACCTGTAGGTAAACCAGGAACAATTGGTGTATTGCCAAACATATAATTAGATTGGTCAACATTTCTAGCTACATCGTAGTTAGCTAAATAAATCCCTCTTGGTCCAATTTCCTGTTGTCCCGTTTGTCCAACACCTGCTCTTAATTTTAAATTATCGAAAGTGGTTTGGTTAGACATAAAATCTTCTTCCATAATGTTCCAAGCAAAAGCACCTGAGAAGAAATCTCCCCAACGGTTTTCGTCGCTAAATCGAGAAGAACCATCTCTTCTGTATGTAGATGTAAGCACATATTTATCTTCATAATTAAATACGGCTCTAGCAAAATATGCAACTAAAACTAAATCTATACTAGCTGTCTCAACTCGGTCGTTAAATTGTGGATCTCTTAAGTTAGCTACACTAAAACCATCGTCTTCAAAACGTTGGTAAGAATAACCTACCGTAAAGTCTGCATTAAAGTCTTTAAATAAGTCTTTTTTGTAGTTTAAGTAACCATCTGCTAAATAGTTTCTTCTTGTGTTTTCAAAAAATCCTTCAGAACCTACTAATTCATTTTCTGAATTATAACCTTGTGCACTTTCTGGAGATAATATATTTCTTCCTGAACCTTCCGCTACATCAAGTCCTAAGTTTACAACAGCTTTCATTTCGGGTAAAAAATGAAATCTGTAATCTAAATTTAGGTTACCATAATAGCGATTTGTTTCTGTACGATCATTGCGTTGTAATAAGGTTGCAACAGGGTTTCTAACTGTTAATTCGGGTACTGGAGTACCTGAACCATCATCGAAGTATTCAAAAAATCCACCAAATGGAGAATTTGGGTCTCTAACAGGCCTTGTAGGATCAAAACGCAAAGCAGCTCCTTCTACAGCAGGTGCAAAACGGTTTTTTTCTTGTGAAAAATTAGCGTTTAAATTGATGCGTAAATGATCTTTAAAAAATGTAGGGTTTAAAGCAACTGAAGCGTTTGTTCTTTGATATTCTGAAGTTAAACGCAATCCATCTTGCTCTAAATACCCAACCGAAACTCTTGTGGGGATTCTATTTAAGATATTTCCACGAATAGAGATGTTGTGGTCTGTTGAAAGTGCTGTTCTGTAAATTTCATCTTGCCAATTGGTATTTGCATTACCAAGTTTATTTACATCATCAGGTCTTCTTTCTGTAATTAGTTGTCTGAAATCTCTAGCATTAAATACATCTACTTCGTTAAAACGAGTATATACACCAGCAGCATAATTGTAATCTACTTGAAATTCTTTAGAACCTTTTTTGGTTTCGATAATAATTACACCAGCCGAAGCACGGTTACCATAAATTGCAGCAGCTGAAGCATCTTTTAATACGGTAAAAGACTCAATATCGCTAGGGTTTATGGTCGATAAAATTGAACGCGCACCACCCGGAGCAACATTTTCTAAGGGTAATCCATCGATTACAATAAGCGGATCGTTACTTGCACCAAGTGAACCACCACCACGAATTCGTATAGCAGCTGGCGATCCAGGTGCTCCACCGCCAGTAGTAATATTTACTCCAGCAGCTCTACCTTGTAATAAGTCGGTAGAACTAATAATATTCCCTTTAGTGAAATCTTTTTCACTCAAAGAAGATACAGAGCCGGTGATATCTTTCTTTCGAGAAGAACCATAACCAACTAGTACTACTTCTTCTAAAACGTCTTGGTCTGGTTGAAGAGTAATTTCTAATTTAGTTTGACTCGTATAAGAAATACGTTGGGTTTTATAGCCTAAGTAAGCTATTTTAATGGTTTCTCCATTATTTACTTCTAAAGTAAATTTTCCATCAAAATCTGTACTTGTACCACGGTCAGTATCTACAATAGTTACTTCAACACCTGGAATGGGTATTCCAGTATTGTCTGTAACCACTCCCGAAACTTGGTTTTGGGCAAAGATACTTATCGGTAATAACATAAGTAACAGACTTAATCGTTTTAGTGTTTGCATAGATTATAAATTAATGTTACGTTTTGGTTATACTTTTACTTCCGTTTGTAAAATTATACAAAGCTTTGTTAACATAATAATTATATGAACTACTAAAACGTTTTCGTGTTGACAAGTTTCTTTATTTAACAAGATTAAGCTATTTTTTATCGGTTTTTCGTAAAATTTTCGTGGAACTTTAAACAAGTATCGATTTTTGTTGCAGACAGAAAAAATATTTAATACAAAATTGAATTTTAAATAAACACTGCTAAATTTTGAATTTATAGGATATTTGCTTTTAAATTCAGTAAATTTGTTAACGATATTTTTTACCCTATGAAACAAAAACCCACCTTAAAAGTAATTGCCAAAGAACTAGACGTTTCTGTTTCTACAGTTTCAAAAGCTTTAAGAGATAGTAAAGAAATCGGTGAAAAAACCAAAGAACGTGTAAAGGCATTTGCACGTTTATATAACTATAGACCAAATAATATTGCTTTAAGCCTAAAGAACAAAAAAACAAAAACACTAGGTGTAATTATTCCTGAAATAGTTCATCATTTTTTTACAACTGTTATTTCAGGTATTGAAAAATTTGCTAATGAGCAAGGTTACAACGTAATTGTAGGACTTTCGAATGAATCTTTTGATAAGGAAGTAATAAACCTTGATATGCTTGCTAACGGTAGTATAGATGGTTTTATTTTGAGTGTTGCTAAAGAAACACTTGCCAAAGAAGACTTTCACCATATTGCAGAAACTATTGATCAGGGCATACCTATTGTTATGTTCGATCGTGTTATTGATGAAATACCCTGCGATAAAGTAATTGTTGATGATGTAGCTACTTCAAAAAAAGCTGTTCAGCAATTGATTAACTCAGGATGTAAAAAAATAGGGATTATTAGCACTATGGACTATGTTAGTGTTGGTAAATTAAGAACTCGTGGCTATATGGAAGCTTTAAATCATAACGATATTAGTGTCGATTTTAATGCTATTTTGAAAATTGATGATGAATTTCATGCGGCTAACGAACATGAAGCACTTGAAAAACAAATCCAAACTTACTTTAAAACAAATCCTGACTTAGATGGTGTTTTTGCGGTTAATGAAATTTATGCCATTACTGCTATGAAAATAGCACGAAAAATGGGTAAATCTATTCCTGAAGATATTCAATTTATTGGTTTTACCGATGGAGTTTTATCTCAGCACGCCTATCCGCCGCTTACAACCGTTAGTCAACACGGTTTTGAAATGGGAGAAGAAGCTGCACGTTTACTTATTGAACGTCTAGAAAAACAAGATGAAGAAACTGAAAGTTATCAAACGGTAGTAGTAAATACGGCTATTGTTGAACGCGATACTACAAAGTAGTTATTATTGCTCATTTTTTTGAAGGTGAATTATTCTTGAATAGAATTTATAGTAACCGATTGGCTGAGTAAGTTTTCACCAGTTACTTTTAGTGTAATTGCTCCAACTTCTTCAGAAGATTGAATTAATACCACTAATTTTCCATTGAATAATTTCATGCTGGGTAAGTGAAATAATTCTAACGATGTTGGATTGCCGTTGCATACAGCTCTAAAACTTCCTTTTCCAGTTACTTCAAAGTTTAATTGATGTTGTGCTGTTGGGCAGGGAATTCCATTTTTATCTACTACAGAAACTTCAACAAACATTAAATCTTCTCCATTGGCTTTTAAACTCATGGTTTCTGGCCTTAACGCCAATTGATGCGGTTTTCCCGCAGTTTTAACCACTTTTTCAGCAACTGGATTTCCAGCTTCATCTAAGGCAACTACTTTTAATGTGCCCGGCTCATATTTTACATCCATCCACATAAGTCGGTAGCGTTCTTGTGGTGTTCCATTTTTAGTTTTTTTACGAATGCCCTGGCTTTTTCCATTTACAAACAATTCGGCTTGGTCGTAACTCGTATAAACAAAAACAGGCGTTGTTTCGCCTTCGCGTCCTTCCCAATTCCAATGGGGTAAAATATGAAGGGTTTCATCTTTGGTGTTCCATCGGCTTCGGTATAAATAATAACGGTCTTTAGGTAAGCCTGCTAAATCGCTAATTCCAAAATACGAACTTCTACTTGGCCAAGCTTCATCGTATGGTGTAGGTTCGCCTAAATAATCAAATCCCGTCCAAACAAATTCGCCTAAAACCCAGTCTTTGTCATCTTGCAGTATAAAATCTTCATCGGGTAAATTAGACCAACTGCAATATTCCATATCGTAAGAAGAAGATTGAAAATCTTCGTATTGTTTCATACTCGCTTTTTCTACAGGAAATTTATAAATTCCACGAGAACTCACGGTTGAAGCGGTTTCGGAACCCAGAATAAATCCTTGTGGAAATTTTTTGTAAGCATCTTCATATAAGTGTACTCGATAATTTAAGCCAGGAATATCCATAATGGCACCAAAGCCATTCTGCATTACAGCTTCAACTTGATCCATACCAACAGTTACAGGTCGAGTAGGGTCTTCACGATGAAAAATATCTTGTAGCCATTTAGCCCGTTTTACACCTTCGTTGCCCCATTGGTCGGGAACTTCGTTACCTGAACTCCACATAACAATAGATGGATGATTTCGCGTGGCGTGCACTAAATTTACAATATCTTTTTCGGCATAATCATCAAAATATAAATTGTATCCATTTTTTACTTTTGGAACTTTCCATTCATCAAAACTTTCTGCTAAAAAAAGAAAACCCATTTCATTACATAATTCTAATTGTTCTATAGATGGCATATTGTGCGAACTACGAATAGCATTTACACCTAAATCTTTCAAAATTCTTAGTTGTCTGCGTAAGGCAGATTTATTTACAGCGGCACCCAAAGGACCTAAATCGTGATGTAAACAAACGCCTTTAAATTTTGTTTTTTTGCCATTGAGCCTAAATCCATTTTCAGCACTAAAATCAATGCTACGAATACCAAATCGAGATGTAGTTTCATCTTTCAGTTCATTATTGGCGTATAATTGAATCTTTGCAGTATATAAATAAGGAGAATCTGGACTCCACAAGTTAGGGTCTGAAACTGATATATTTTGATCGAATTCATTACTGAACATTTGAGTTGCTTCTTGTCTTGCAATTTCGATTCCATCAGCATCATAAATTTTAGTAACTAATTTTATTTGTTCACCATTAACTTTAGTTTTAATATTAATTTTGGCTTCTTCTTTAGTTATTAATGGTGTGGTTATAAATGTTCCCCAGTGGGCAATGCTTTCTTTTTCTTTTACAATTAGGTGTACATTTCTATACAAGCCAGCACCTGGATACCAGCGAGAAGATTTTTCTCTATTGTTAATTTTTACACTAATTGTATTGTTTTCTTTATGCACATATTCGGTTATGTCAAAATAAAAATAGGCATAACCATATTTCCATTCGCCAACTTTTTCACCGTTAATAAACACTTCGGGTTCACTCATTGCACCATCAAATTGAATGAGTATTTTTTTGTTTTTGTTTAAATTAGGTAAAGTAAATTCATTTCGATACCAAGCTTCACCAATATAGGGTAATGCTCCAGTACGTCCTGTTTTCTCAGTAGCTGTAGTTTCATTGTTTTGCGCAATAGCTACTTCTTGTTTATCGATTTCCTTATTAAATGGTCCATAAATTGCCCAGTCGTGCGGTATATTTACTTTTTCCCACTGGCTATCATCGAAACTTTTATGAATTGCATCGGGATGACTTCCTTTGCTAAATCTCCAGTCTTTTTTTAAAACAATAGTTTCTCTGGTAAAGCTCTCAGTTTTTTCAACACAACTCGTTGTTAAAAAAAACAAAGCAGAAAGGGTAAAAAAGTAGAATTTCATATTAATTATTCAGATTTAAGCTGTAAAACTGCATCCCCAAATTCGCTTTATTTTCATGGTCAAATAAAGTGGCGTTATCCCAATGCGAACCTTGGCCCCAAAGTGTAAAACAAGGAGTAGAAATCCATGCTGGTTCCCAATATACAATCCCTTTGCCACCTGCATTATATATGCTTTGAGTTAAGTCGTTGAGGTAATTTAATTGTCCCTGTTCTGTTGCTGGATAACCTTCAATTAAGGCATCACTGCCTTGAATATTTCTAGCTTCATCAGCATCTTCTAAAGTATAAGGATAGGCTGTTTCAACTACCATTAATTTTTTATTGTAGGAATTGATAAGTGTTGAGAAGACTTCTCCAACATTATTTAAATTGTATGTAGACCACTTTGGGTAGTAAGAAAGTCCAATCCAATCATAATCGGTTATTCCATTATTTGTAGCTTGCTCAAACCACCACAATGCATTTTCGGGTTGCGCAATGTGAAGCATTACTTCAATGTCTTGGTTTTGAGTTTCAGAAAAATCGCGAACAGCCTTTATTCCTTTGTTAATTAAAAAAGAATTGCGTTCCCAATCTATAGGCCATTCTAGTTCACCATCCTGTAAAATCATAGAATTAATCTCATTTCCTACTTGCACCAAATCGGGAGTTAAATTTTCACTGGCTAAATCTTGAAGAGTAAACAATGTGTAATTGTAAAGCGAATCTCCAAGAACTTCAGTGTTATTTAGATGTTCCAGCCATGCAGATGGTATTTGTTGGTGTTCAGGGTCGGCCCAAGTATCGGAATAATGGAAATCTAACAATACTTTTAAATTATTTTGTTTGGCTTTTTCTATTCCAAGTTTTACATCTTGTAAGTTGGAGTAGTTGGTCCATTCGGGGTTATGCCACAACCTAAAACGCACTAAATTAGCTCCAGCATCCTTAAAAATAGTGTAGGGATTTTTAATTTGATTTGCATAATCTTTATACACTGCTCCGCAATCTAGCATTTCGTTTAGGTAAGATAAATCAGCTCCTTTGTAAAAAGGAATATCTGGTTGCTCTACAGTGTTTTCTATATTATTAGAAGAGTCGCTACAGGAAACCGATAGCATTACAATTGTAAATATACTTGATACATAAAAAATTGTATTTAGAAAGAATAGTTTCATAAACTAAATAATTTTAGGAAATACAATGTTATAAAAAATATTTAATACCAACCAGTACCTACCAGTTATAAATTGGGTTTTTAAAATCAGGTATTTTATAAAATAATAACATACAACGTAATAGTTGCTAAAACTTAAAAATTTATTAGCATAGCATATTAATATTTAAGAAATTCGAATATATTTGTAACTGAAATATAAAAACTTATACTCTTACTTCCACCTGATAAGTTTTTTATATAGAAAAGCTTATCGTTTATTCATGTAAATTAAACGATATGCAAAAACGTAGACTTTCTACATCCGAAATCATTTATTTGAGTTTTGGCTTCCTCGGTATACAAATGGGTTTTGCTTTGCAAAATGGTTTTGCAAGCCGGATTTTACAGACATTTGGAGCCGAAGTACACCAGCTTTCTTGGTTTTGGTTAATCGCCCCAATTACAGGTTTAATAGTTCAGCCAATAGTTGGTCATTACAGCGATAACACTTGGACCAAATTAGGAAGAAGAAAACCTTTTTTTTTAGCTGGTGCAATTTTAGCATCAGTGGGTTTAATTCTCCTACCGCAAGCCGATCTTTTTATAGCTTTTTTGCCTGCACTTTGGGTCGGGACTGGAATGTTGATGATTATGGATATTTCATTCAACATTTCTATGGAGCCATTTCGTGCACTTGTTGCTGATGTGCTAAACAAAGAACAACGTACTTTAGGCTTTACCTCTCAAACCATTTTAATTGGCATAGGAGCCGTTTTGGGCTCATGGTTGCCTTACGTACTTTCTGAGTATTTCGAAATTAGTAATAGAGCAGAAGATGGAACAGTTCCACTTAATTTAGTGTGGTCTTTTATAATAGGCGCTTTAGTATTGGTTGTTTCAATTTTAGTAACAATTTTTAATACCAAAGAATATTCTCCAGAAGAATTAGCGCTTATTGAAAAAGCAAAATTGAAAGAAGTAGACCAAATTGAAGTATCAGAACCAAAAGAAAAAGCAAAACTTACGGACATTTTTTCTGATTTTTTAAAAATGCCGGAAACCATGAAGCAGTTGAGCTGGGTTCAATTTTTCTCTTGGTTTGCTTTATTTGGAATGTGGGTTTTTTCTACACCAGCTTTGGCACAGCATTTTTATGGTCTTCCGCACACCGACTCTTCTAGTGAACAGTTTAATCAGGCTGGAGATTGGGTAGGTATTTTATTTGGAGTGTACAATTTAGTATCTATACCTGTAGCACTTTCTTTACATAAAGTAGCCAATAAATTGGGTAGAAAAAAGACTCATTTATATGCGTTACTAATCGGTGGAATTAGTTTTTTATCCATTTATATCATGCCCGATCGGTATTGGTTACTACTTCCTATGATTGGTATAGGTATAGCTTGGGCAAGTATTTTGTCCATGCCTTATGCTATTCTTGCTGGAGCTTTAAACCCAAAGAAAATTGGTGTGTATATGGGGATTTTCAATTTTTTTATTGTGCTTCCACAAATTTTTAATGGAATAATTGGTGGGCCACTAGTAAAATACGCTTATGGAAACCAAGCTATTTTTGCACTCATGCTATCTGGTGTAAGTATGATTATAGCTGCTTTTTTGGTTTTGAAGGTAAAAGATGTAGACGACGTAAAAACAACATAACAAACAATTTAAATGCAAAACAAAGGAATTATTTTCGACTTAGACGGTGTAATTGTCGACACAGCTAAATATCATTTTTTGGCTTGGAAAAATTTAGCCGAAAGTTTAGATATTCATTTTAATAAAAAGCAAAATGAACAGCTAAAAGGAGTAAGTCGAGTTGAATCTTTAAAAAAGATTTTGTCTTGGGGAAAGAAAAGCATTTCAGAAGAACGCTTTGAGAGTTTGCTTCACCAAAAAAATAAAGAATATTTAGGTTTTGTAGACCAAATGGATCATTCTGAAATTTTACCAGGAGTTTTAAAACGTTTAAAAATACTAAAAAAGGAAGCATATCCTATTGCTTTAGGTTCGGCAAGTAAAAATGCTAAAACTATTTTAGAGCGTGTAGACCTACTTTCTTATTTTGATGCTATTGTAGATGGTAACGAAGTAAGCAAAGCTAAACCCAATCCTGAAGTTTTTATAAAAGCAGCCAATTTATTAGGAGTAGAATACCAAAATTGTGTTGTTTTTGAAGATTCTATTGCAGGAATAGATGCTGCAAATAATGCCAATATGGTGAGCGTTGGTATAGGAGATCAAGAGGTGTTACAAAAAGCCAATTTTATTTTTAAAGACTTTTCTCAGATAACTGATGCTCACTTTAATGAAATTCTAAACACAATGAAAACAACTAATTAGTGGTTTTTATAAGTGAATTAACTAAATATCAAAATAGTAAACTAAACTTATTAATTCGATTATTATGAATCAAGATTATATCACTCCCAATGAATGGTCTATTATTGAAGACGGATTCGACAAAAGTCGTGTAAAGTCTTCCGAGAGTCTTTTTAGTCTTGGTAATGGAGCCATGGGACAACGTGCAAATTTTGAAGAAACCTATACAGGCGAAACCTTTCAAGGAAGTTATATCGCTGGCGTTTATTACCCAGATAAAACAAGAGTGGGCTGGTGGAAAAACGGTTATCCAGAATATTTTGCCAAAGTGCTAAATGCACCCAATTGGATTGGCATTCGTGTGTTAGTAAATGGCGAAGAATTCGATTTAAATACCTGTACTAAAGTAGAAAATTACCAACGCGAACTCAATATGAAAGAAGGTTGGCATAAACGAACCTTTACAGCAATCACTCCTAATGGAATAGAACTGAAGGTTGTAGCAAAACGTTTTCTCTCATTAGTACAAGATGAATTAGGAGTTATCAATTTTAGTGTTACCCCTTTAAATCAATCAGCTGAAATAAGCTTTATACCTTATATCGACGCAGGAATTACCAATCAAGATTCTAACTGGGATGATAAGTTTTGGGAAATCACTAATGTGCAAAACGATGGCAAACAAGCTTTCGTAGAATCGCATACCAATAAAACTTTATACCATGTTTGTACGTTTATGGAGTCGATAGTTTTGTTAAATGGAAAAGAAGTTGATGCAACAGCAGAAAAATCTTCAACAGATAAACAAAGCAGTTTAAAATATACTCATATAGTAGAAAAAAATCAAACCCTAAGTATTCAAAAATATGCAGGTTATGTTACTTCATTAAACCATGAAAAAAACCATTTAATTGAAGCGGCAAAAAAAGTTCTAGAAAAAGGAACTCAATTAGGTTATGATAGGTTGTTGCAGCTTCAGCAAGAAGCTTGGGCCAATATTTGGTCTATGAGTGATATTTCTATCGAAGGCGATGTAAAAGCACAACAAGGCATTCGCTTTAATATATTTCAATTAAACCAAACTTATTTGGGGAAAGATGCTCGATTAAACATCGGACCTAAAGGATTTACTGGAGAAAAATATGGAGGTAGTACCTATTGGGATACCGAAGCCTATTGCATTCCATTTTACATGGCTACCAAAGATCAAGAAGTAGCTAGAAATTTATTAACGTATCGGTATAAACACTTAGGAAAAGCCATTGAAAACGCTGAAAAATTAGGTTTTACAAATAGAGCTGCGTTGTACCCGATGGTAACTATGAATGGTGAAGAATCGCATAACGAATGGGAAATTACCTTTGAAGAAATACATCGTAATGGCGCTATTGCATTTGCTATATATAATTACCATCGTTTTACTGGAGATTACACTTACATTCCAGAAATGGGAATGGAAGTTTTAGTAGGTATTGCTCGTTTTTGGCAGCAACGAGCTACGTTTTCTACCCACAAAAACAAATGGGTTATTTTAGGTGTAACTGGACCTAATGAATATGAAAATAACGTAAATAACAATTGGTATACCAACTACATGGCTAAATGGTGTATGGAATATATGTTGGAAAACCTGCAAATTCTTCAACATGATTATCCATCAGATTATCAAAGAATACTTTCAAAAACAAAGTTGAGAGATGAAGAATTAAAGCAGATGCATTTAGTAGCCTCTAATATGTATTTTCCTTATTCTGAAGAACACGATGTGTATTTGCAACAAGACGGTTTTTTAGATAAAGAAATGATTCGCGTAAAAGATTTAGAGCCTAAACAACGTCCGATTAATCAACATTGGTCGTGGGATAGAATTTTGCGTTCACCTTACATCAAACAAGCTGATACTTTGCAAGGGTTTTACTTTTTTGAAGATCATTTTTCAGAAACTGAATTGGAGAAACACTTCGATTTTTATGAACCTTTTACAGTTCATGAATCTTCACTTTCTCCTTGTGTACACAGCATCCAGGCAGCAAAGTTAAACAGAATGGAGCAGGCTTATGATTTTTATTTACGTACTTCAAGATTAGATTTAGACGATTACAACAAAGAAGTAGAAGAAGGTTGCCATATTACGAGTATGGCAGGGACTTGGATGAGCATTGTAGAAGGTTTTGGTGGAATGCGCGTAAAAGATAATCAATTGCATTTTGCACCTAAAATTCCAACACAATGGAATTCATACTCATTTAAAGTCAACTTTAGAAATCAGATTCTAACCATACAAGTTTCTAAATCTGGAGTAGATTTTAAATTAGAAGGTGCAGATCAATTCGAAGTTTTTGTTGATGGCAAAGCGAGAACAGTTAAGGCTGAAGCAGTAAGTGTGTAAATATAGACAGTTTGAGCCCACGAAAATTTTATTTAATAGGAAGTGACGTTTTTAAATTTGTTTTAACATCGAGCGGAGTCGAGATGCAAAGTGCTATCGACTGTAGTTCTTCCTGAGCATTGGTTGAAGGACTTGAATTTAAAGCAACGTATTGATAATCTGTTTTTAATTTTAAAACATCAATGGTAGTGTTTTCCTAGATTTTCAGAATAGAAAATCTAAAAAAAAAGTCGAGAACCGACGCAATGAGCACTCGATAGTTCTGCTGAGCATATTCGAAGTACGAACAGATTTGACACATAGATTATTAATTAAAATAGGAATTTGCGCCTTAGCGAGAAAAATTAAAATTATGAATATCAAATTAAATTATAAATTAATAGTTTGTTTTCTTTTTATAACAAACATTCAAGCCCAAGGGCTTCGAGTAGAACCACCCAATTGGTGGGTTGGAATGGAACTCAACGAAATACAATTAATGGTGTACGCTGAAAATATTTCAAGCTATCAACCTGAAATAAAGTACAAAGGGGTAAAAATCAATACAATTCATAAAGCCGACAGTCCCAACTATTTATTTATCGATTTGCAAATTTCAAATGCAGTAAAAGCAGGAAAATTCAAGATCAATTTTAAAAAGAAAGGAACCAAAAATCTGCGTTTTGAGTATGAGATCAAGTCGAGAGAAAAACCAGCTAGAGAAATCCAAGGATTTAATAGCAGCGATGCCATTTATCTAATCACACCCGATCGATTTGCGAATGCTAATCCTAAAAATGATGTGATAGAAAGCTTATTGGAAACAAAAATTGATAGAAATGACGATTATGCTCGACATGGCGGCGATATTGAAGGAATTACCCAACATTTGGATTATATTCAGGATATGGGTTTTACTGCCGTTTGGCCGAGTCCGTTGTTAGAAAATAATATGAAAAGTGCTTCATATCATGGTTATGCCATTACTGATTTCTATAAAGTAGATCCTAGATTTGGTACACTTTCCGAATACAAGAATTTAGCTAAAAAGCTTCAACAAAAAAACATGAGGCTCATCATGGATATGGTTGCCAACCACTGCGGAAGTGAACATTGGTGGATGAAAGATTTACCGTTTTCAAATTGGTTGAATTATCAAGAAGAATTTGAAGCTGGCGAAAAAATGCCCACTTCTAACCACCGAAGAACCACCAATCAAGACCGCTATGCTTCTAAATACGATGCTGCTGAAATGCAAAAAGGGTGGTTTGTGCAAACCATGCCCGATTTAAATCAGCAAAATCCATTTATGGCAACTTATATAATACAAAATTCCATTTGGTGGATAGAAACTTTACACTTGGGTGGTATTCGTCAAGATACCTATCCGTATCCCGATAAACATTTTATGGCGGATTGGGCGAAAGCCATTATGACGGAATATCCTAATTTTAGCATTGTTGGTGAAGAGTGGAGTTATAATCCGTTATTAGTTGCTTATTGGCAGGATGGACATCAAAATTACGATGGATATCGCTCGTATTTAAAATCGACTATGGATTTTCCGATGCAGCAAAATATTGTTGATGCCTTAAATGAAGACGAATCCTGGGACAATGGATTGGTTAAAATATACGAAGGTTTAGCAAACGATTTTGCCTACAATTCTCCTAAAGATATTATGATTTTTGCTGATAATCACGATAAAAGCAGAATCTACACACAATTGAATGAAGATGTAGAAAAAACCAAAATGGCTATGGGCTTGTTGCTAACTTTACCACGCATTCCACAAGTATATTATGGAACAGAAATTTTGATGAACGATACAGAAAAACCTGGCGATCATGGCTTAATAAGAACCGATTTTCCTGGTGGTTGGCTTGGAGATGAAGTTGATGTTTTTAAGAATGAAGCTTTAACTGAAACGCAAATGGATTTTAAAGATTTTTTGAAAACTATACTCAATTACCGTAAAAATTCAACAGCAATTCACGATGGAAAAACTATTCATTTTGCTCCTTTTGAAGGTTTATACGTTTTGTTTAGACAACATGAAAATGAAACCTTAATGCTGGTTTTAAACAAAAATGAAACTTCAAAAACAGTAGATTTAAATCGATTTAAGGAATTGGATTTAAATGGAAAAGAATTTATTAACTTACATACCGATAATTCTTTTATTTGGAGTGAAGAACTGCAACTCAAACATGGAATTTCAATATTTACCACCAAAAAATAAGCTTATGAAAGTCGTTTATTTATGCTGCTTTTCGTTATTAATGCTGGTATCCTGGAAAGATAAAAAAGCTTCAACTGAAACAGGAACTGAATATGCAACTGTAGTTCAAAGTGAATTTAAAGAAGTTAAAAATGCGGTTGTTTCTTCAGGAAAATTATTTCGAATAGAAAACTTTGAATCAGATTTTGTAAGCCGAAGAAATATAGACGTTTGGTTGCCCGAAAATTATTCAGATACGATTGCTTACGCCACATTATACATGCACGACGGACAAATGTTATTCGACTCTACAACTACTTGGAACAAACAAGAATGGAAAGTAGATGAAACGATTTCTCGTTTAATGAAGGAAGGTAAAATTAAACCTACCATTGTTGTTGGTATATGGAGTGTAACCGAAGACCGACACACCGATTATTTTCCGCAAAAACCCTGGGAAAAGCTTTCAGATTCTACTCGCCAGGCTGTTATAAAAGAAAATCAAGAAAAAAGTGAATCATTATTTAGAAAAGAAGTTAATTCTGATTCATACGTAGCCTTTGTTACTACAGAAGTTTTGCCTTTAGTACAAAAGAATTTTAATGTGAGTCAAAATATGAAAGATAGGGCTGTTGCGGGCTCTAGTATGGGCGGATTAATTTCTTGGTACATTATTTTAGAAAAACCAAATTTGTTTAGCACGGCGATTTGTATGTCTACGCATTGGCCGGGTGCAAAGCCTATAAAAAACAATCCTATTCCTGAAGCATTTTTTAGTTATATAGAAGAAAAACTGCCTACCGCACCCAATAACCACAAATTTTATTTCGATTTTGGAACGGAAACCTTAGACGAATTGTATCCGCCTTTTGAAGATAAAGTTAATAAAGTATTTGCTTCAAAAAACTATAAAAAAAGTTCATTTAGAAACCTAAAATTTAATGGTACAGACCACAGCGAACAATCTTGGAATCAACGATTACACGTACCATTAGAATTTGCTTTATACCCTGAAATGATATGCGATTTATCTATATTAGATTAGTATTTGTTCTTGTTTTAGTAAGCTCATCCTTCATTAAAGTTAAGGCACAAAATGTTGAATATAAAGCATTTGAACAAAAAAATGCACAAACTGTTTTAGTTGAAACATCCGATGGATTTTATCAATTCGAATTCTTAAATAGCGCAAGCTTGCAAGTTAGTTTTCTAGCAGAAGCTTCTGCGAATATAGAAAGTTCGCATGCTGTTGAAGTTTCTAAATCAAATATTTCAATCGATCCAAAAGTAACTGCAAATAATCTTGAATTTTCTACTTATGGAATTGGCGTTAAGGTGCAGAAACAACCTTTCGAAATCCGATATTTATATAAAGGAGAAGAATTACTAAAACATAAAAATGGATTTTCAACAGATGAAGTTAAAGTAGACTTTAAAGTAGATGAAAATGAAATTTTAATGGGCGGTGGAGCTCGTGCTTTAGGAATGAATCGACGTGGGCACAAACTTCCACTATACAACCGTGCACACTATGGTTATGAAACCCGTTCCGAACAAATGAATTTTTCCTTACCCATAGTTTTTTCATCTAAAAAGTACTTGCTTCATTTTGATAATCCCACAACAGGAAGCTTAGATTTAGATTCGCAATTTAACAATACACTTGTTTATGAAGCTTCTTCTGGAGCCAAGCGTTTTCAGCTAATTGCAGCTGATGATTGGGAAACAATTCTTGAAAATTACACTGATTTAACAGGAAAACAAGCTTTGCCAGCCCGTTGGACTTTAGGAAATTTTGCTAGTCGATTTGGCTATCATTCACAAGAAGAAACAGAAATGACGGTAGCTAAATTTAAGGAAGAGCAAATTCCTTTAGATGCGGTAATTTTAGATTTGTATTGGTTTGGAAACGAAGTAATGGGTACCATGGGGAATTTAAAATTTGAAAAAGATTCTTTTCCCAATCCCGAACGCATGATGAAGCGTTTTAAAGATAAAGGTATAAAAACAGTTTTAATTACTGAACCGTTTATGTTAACCAGTTCAAATCGGTGGGATGAGTCTGTACAAGCCGATGTTTTAGTAAAAGATTCCACAGGAAATGCAGCTACTTACGATTTCTTTTTTGGAAATACAGCACTTATTGATGTATTTAATCCGATAGCAAAAAATTGGTTTTGGAATATTTATAAAGGATTAAAGAAGCAAGGCGCGACTGGTTGGTGGGGCGACTTAGGCGAACCGGAAGTACATCCAGAACATTTACTGCATTATGGAAACCAAAAAGCCTACGAAGTCCATAATATTTATGGAACAGAATGGGCAAAATTAATTTTTGAAAATTACCAAAATGAATTTCCGAAAGAACGGCCTTTTATTTTGATGCGAGCAGGCTACTCAGGTGCACAAAAATACGGAATGATGCCTTGGTCTGGAGATGTAAACCGATCCTGGGGCGGATTGCAATCCCAGCCTGAAATTTCGTTGCAAATGGGTATGCAAGGTTTAGCTTATATGCATTCAGATTTAGGAGGTTTTGCTGGCGATTTGTTGGATGATGAATTATATGTACGTTGGTTACAATATGGCGTTTTTCAACCCATTTACCGTCCACACGCACAAGAAGATGTAGCGGCTGAGCCTGTTTTTAGAAGTAAGGATGCTAAAAACTTAGCTAAGAAGGCTATTGAGTTGCGTTATCAATTACTGCCTTATAATTATCACTTAGCATTTCAAAATTCAACCAAAGCTTTACCGCTTATGCGACCTTTGTTTATGGAAGAACCTAATAATTTTCTGTTGTATGGCATTAGTAAAACCTATTTGTGGGGAAATGATTTTTTAATTTCTCCTATTTTAGAAGCTAAGCAAACGCTAAAAAAGGTTTATTTTCCTTCAACAAACAATTGGTTTGATTTTTATACCCACGAAAAATATGAAGGCGGTCAATTTGCTTATGTACAAACCCAAAAGGAATCCATTCCCACATATGTTCGTGGTGGTGCATTTATTCCTTTAGCTGAAATTCATCAAACTACCGAAGATTATCAATTCAACAATATTACCTTTAAGTATTATTTTGATGAAAAGGTTGAAGCTTCACAACGGAGTTTTTATAATGATGATGGAAAAACTGCCAAGTCTTTTGAAGATGATGCATACGAAATGCTTCATTTTAAGATTGAACATTTTAACGAAATAAGTGAGCTTCAAATTGAACATCAAGTTGAAAAAAATTATACAACCGATTTAGATGAAATTCATTTGGAATTTATCAATTGGAAAAAAAGACCGATTTCTGTTCAAGTCAATGGAAAAACTATTTCATTTGAATATGAAAATCATACACTATTCCTTAAAAAAATTTCCATTAGCGAAGAAAAAACACAAGTATTAATTAGACATTAAATATAGAAAATTATGAGAAAATTAGTGAGTTCAGCAATTTGTATGATGCTACTGGCATCTTGTGCAAATGAGAAAAAAGAAGAAGCCCGAAAACCACTTAAAAATCAAGATCAGCCTAAAGAATTAATAGTAACTAATGAAGCTTTAGAATCGGCGCTAATTTACGAAGCAAATATTCGCCAATATTCACCTGAAGGTACTTTTGAAGCTTTTACCAAGGACATTCCGCAGCTGAAAGAATTAGGTGTAAAAGTAATTTGGTTGATGCCGATTTATCCCATTTCGATGACCAACCGAAAAGCAACACCAGAGCTTTCTGTAGAAGATATTGAAGACGAAGAAGAAAAGAAAAAATATTTAGGAAGTTATTACGCTATTTCAGATTATACTGCGGTAAACCCAGAATTTGGTAGTATGCAAGATTTAGAGAAATTAGTAGAAACCGCGCATGAAAACGATATGTATGTAATTTTAGATTGGGTAGCCAACCACACGGGGTGGGATCATCATTGGATTGATGAACATCCTGAATATTACGTAAAAAATGCAGCTGGAGAAATTACCGACCCGATGAACAAAGAAACAGGTGAAACTTGGGGTTGGACCGATACAGCGCACTTGGAGTACGATAATCCAGATTTGCATGAAGCCATGAAAAACGAGATGAAATTTTGGGTAGAAGAAAAAAACATCGACGGTTTTCGATGCGATGTAGCTGGCGAAGTACCTACTGTCTTTTGGGAAAATACAGTTAAGGAATTAAAGCAAATTAAACCTGTTTTTATGTTGGCTGAAAGTGAGAAAAAAGATTTGTTTCATGAAGCATTCGATATGGGTTACAATTGGGAAGGACATCATTTAAAAAATGAACTAGCGCAAGGTAAAAAAACAGTAAAAGCCTGGGATGAATACATGGTAAAAATAGATTCTACTTACCAAAAAGACGACTACTTAATGAATTTTGTTACTAACCACGACGAAAATTCTTGGAACGGTACCATTGAAGAACGCATGGGCGATGCAGCCGAATTAATGACTGCATTTTCGTACACCATTCCTGGGATGCCGTTAATTTATAGTGGTCAAGAATACGATATGAGTCACCGATTAAAGTTTTTTGAAAAAGACAGCATTCCTAAAGAGAAAGGAGAAATGTGGCCATTACTAGAAAAATTAGGTCAGTTAAAATCTTCAAATCCAGCTTTAAATGGAGCAAAAAAAGCAGCAGACTACATACGAATAGCTACAACTGAAGATGAGAAAATATTGGCTTTTAAACGATTAAAAGAAGACAAAGAAATTATTTTTATCGCAAATATGTCGGACACAGAAGTTGAGTTTAATGTAGAATTAGAAGGAGATTTTACAGACTACATGAGTGGTGAAGCCGATTCTTTTAATAAAGATAATACTATTATTTACCCAGCTTGGGGGTACCAAATTTTAGTGAAATAATTTAGGCACAACGAATTTAGAATAATAAAAAAAGCTACAAATGTTCATATTCATTTGTAGCTTTTTTATATACTATTTTAAGGCAACACATAAGCTTACAGAAGCTGACTTTGAATAATTTTTTTCGGGATTATTCTTTTTGCACCTTGAATTAAACTTTGTATAATATAATTGAATATTGAACGATGATTGTTTCTTTCTGTGGTGTATTCTACTACAACATATTTCTTTTCGTGTGGTAAATTATTTTCTTCAATTGCTCCTTGAAGAATAAAGCTTAATAATTTGTTTTTCTTTGCTTTATGTTCATTTACAATTTTTAAATGTAAATTTTTGTAATCTAAAATCAATTGGTTGTTCGATTAATATCCATTATAATTCATGGTATAATGAATTCTATTTGCCTTTCCAGAATCGATTTCTAAATGTACTAAAGGTTCAATTATATTGTTTAGCTTACTTAATTCGATGGCTTTAGCTTCTATAGTAGCGCTAAAATTATTGCTCTGATAAGGAATATTCAATTTAAAACCAATATCGGCTTGGCCCATTAATTTGCCTTTTAGTTCAGCAAACATTTGCTCAAAATTATTTTGTTTTTCTAGCATGTTTGTAACTCCATAAACAAAACCATTCATTTTTTGAATATCAATTGTGCCATATTGATTTTTACCGGCACCTAATTCACTGTATGCTAATGAGCTATTCAAAATGTTGATTGTATCTACTTTCATCTTAAATGGAATAAGCTTAAGCATTTCTTGAAATGTTGGTTTAATTTTGATTGGTGGCGGTGGTCTGTTTTTGTTTTTTCCTATTTGTAAATCGAATTGGTCTATGCTAACTTTTTGAGCAACAAGATCTAAATGAGAATAAAATTCGCTAGAAGTTTCAAATTGATGAATGCTGATTTCTTTTGCACCAAATTGCATTATATCCTTCTGGTATGGAATATCTTGGCTTACTTTCAACCAATCCAAAGAATTTTCAAAAGAAATACCTTTTAAACTTGCTTCCTTTTCTTTTAATTGATAATGAAAATGACTTACATGTATGTTTGAAAATTCATTCAAACTAAAATGAAGACTATCGAAACTGATAGTTAAGTTATCCATTTCAAAAGGAATAATGTTCGAAAATTTTAAGGAGTTTGTATTAATCTTACTGGCTTTGATATTAATATTGCTTATGCTTCCTATTGTGCTGTTCGAATTAGATTCGGACAGTAAAACAGAACCATCGATAAGATTGAAATTTGTAATATCTACTCGTGTTAAGACATCACTAAACATGGATTGAATACTTCTTCGGCTTTCTTTTTGTACACGATCAGGGCTTAGGCTAATTTTAAACTTGGGTTGAATAAATGTAATGCTATTAATACTTAACCTCTTCTCAAATAAAAGCCCATATAGATTTAAGCCTTCTAAGTGCGCATTGTTTAATATGGCATTTATGCTTGTTTGATTATGTAAATCTAAGGGAATAACTTCAACATTTTCAAGCTGAATTCCATTAAAAAAAGTACTTAAATCTAACTCTTTGTAAGTAATGTTATATGCTCGTTTAGGATCTGCATTTAGTGTAGATTGAAAATTGGTTTCTATCCACCATTCCAAGCCTTTTACACACATAAAAATCAAAACAAAACCAATTATTATACTGCTAACTATTTTTTTAAATTTTAAGAAAATAAAACTTTTATGTTGCTGCTTTAAAGACATTAATTATGTATTTATACTATAAATTAAGCTTTTGCAGAGTCTCACACCTTCAGATAAATTAAATAGCTTTGCCTAGTTTATTAATTGATTTTAAACAAATCCTGTTAAGCTAAAAACTCGTTAGACTTATTCATCTAACGAGTTTTAATATATAAATTTTAAAGCAGCTGTTATTTGCTCAAGTACATTTTTCTTCGGGTGTATAATTCATAAAAGTCATCATCTCGAAGACTGTCTATGAACAAAATACTTTCTCCTGTACTTTTCATTTCTGGTCCCAACTGCTTGTTTACATTGTGAAACTTATCGAATGAAAATACTGGTTGTTTAATAGCGTATCCATCTAATTTCGGATTGAATTCGAAATCGGTCAATTTATTTTCTCCAAGCATCACTTTGGTAGCATAATTAACATAAGGTTCTCCGTACGCTTTTGCTATAAATGGAACGGTTCGTGAAGCCCTTGGATTAGCTTCAATAATATAAACTTGGTCGTCTTTAATCGCAAATTGAATATTGATTAACCCAACCGTATTTAAGGCTAAAGCAATTTTTTTAGTATGGTCTTTAATTTGTTCAATTACCAAATCGCCCAAATTAAATGGAGGTAAAGTAGCGTTGGAATCTCCCGAATGAATTCCACAAGGCTCAATGTGTTCCATTATTCCGATAATGTATACATTTTCGCCATCGCAAATTGCATCGGCTTCAGCTTCAATCGCGCCGTCTAAATAGTGGTCCAATAAAAGTTTGTTGTTTGGTATTTTACGGAGTAGGTCAATTACGTGAGCTTCTAAATCTTGTTTGTTAATTACAATTTTCATTCCTTGTCCACCTAATACATAAGATGGTCTAACCAAGATTGGAAAATCTAATTCATCTGCTAAAGCTAAAGCTTCATCTGCCGTTTCAGCTACACCAAAATCGGGATAAGGAATTTCTAAATCTTTTAATAAAGTTGAAAAACTTCCTCGATCTTCAGCTAAATCTAAAGATTTAAAGCTTGTACCCAATATTTTGATACCGTAGCGATCTAATTTCTCAGCTAATTTTAAAGCAGTTTGCCCACCCAATTGAACAATTACACCTTCAGGATTTTCATGGCGAATTATATCATAAATGTGTTCCCAAAATACAGGTTCAAAATACAATTTATCGGCAGTGTCAAAATCTGTAGAAACTGTTTCAGGGTTGCAATTAATCATAATGGTTTCGTAACCACATTCGGCTGCAGCCATAACACCGTGCACACAACAATAATCAAATTCAATACCTTGGCCAATGCGGTTTGGCCCCGAACCTAGAACTACAATTTTCTTTTTATTGGTTACAATACTTTCGTTTTTTACAGTTGGTTTTTCACCTTTTAATTGGTGTTCTGCTTCAAAAGTAGAGTAGTAGTAGGGTGTTTTTGCTTCAAATTCTGCTGCACAGGTATCTACCAATTTATACACTCGATTTATAGAAAGCTCTATACGTTTGTTGTAAACCTGGCTTTCTAAACAAGATAGCATATGAGCAATTTGTCGATCGGCAAATCCTTTTTGCTTAGCTTCTAATAGTAAATCTTTTTGAATAGTGTCTATAGTAAACTTGCTAATTTCTTTTTCTAAGAAATGGAGTTCTTCATATTGTTTTAAAAACCACATGTCTATTTTTGTAATTTCATGAATTCTACTTAATGGAATTCCCATTTGAATAGCATCGTAAATAGTAAATACACGATCCCAGCTTGCGTAAGTAAGTTTTTGTATAATTTGATCGTAATTGGTGTAACCTTTACCATCTGCACCCAATCCATTGCGTTTAATTTCTAAAGATTGAGTTGCTTTATGTAAAGCTTCTTGAAAAGAACGACCAATTCCCATTACTTCACCAACCGACTTCATTTGTAATCCTAAAGTGCGATCTGAACCTTCAAATTTATCGAAATTCCAACGAGGAATTTTTACAATAACGTAGTCTAATGTTGGTTCAAAATAAGCCGAAGTAGTTTTAGTTATTTGGTTTTTTAGTTCTGTTAAATGGTAACCAATAGCCAATTTACTTGCGATTTTGGCGATGGGATATCCAGTTGCTTTAGATGCTAAAGCTGAAGAACGCGAAACCCGTGGATTAATTTCAATAGCAATAATATCTTCTTTTTCATCTGGACTTACGGCAAATTGTACATTACAGCCACCAGCAAAATCTCCAATACTACGCATCATTTTAATGGCCATATCTCGCATGCGTTGATAAGTTCTATCGCTTAGCGTCATAGCAGGAGCAACAGTAATCGAGTCGCCAGTATGAATTCCCATTGGATCCATATTTTCGATACTACAAATTATGGTTACATTATCGTTCGCATCGCGCAACAACTCTAATTCGTATTCTTTCCACCCAATTAAAGCTTTATCGATAATGACTTCGTGAATAGGTGATGCTTCTAAACCACGAGTTAGCAATTCATCAAAATCTTCTTCTTTATACACAATTGAAGCACCTGTTCCACCTAGTGTAAACGAAGCTCGAATTACCAGCGGAAAACCAAATTCTTGGGCAACTTCTTTTCCTTTTAAAAAGGAAGTGACCGTTTTAGATGGTGCAACGGCAACACCAATTTTTTGCATTAATAAGCGAAATTTTTCTCGATCTTCAGTAATATTTATTGCATCGATATCTACACCTATCAACTCTACATTAAAATCCTGCCAAATGCCTTTATCGTCTGCTTCAATACAAAGATTTAAAGCAGTTTGTCCACCCATAGTTGGTAAAACAGCATCAATTTCTGGATGCTTTTTTAGTATATCGATAATAGATTTAGCGGTTAGTGGTTTTAAGTAAATATGGTCTGCCATAACAGGATCCGTCATAATTGTTGCAGGATTCGAGTTAATTAGGATGGTTTTAATTCCTTCTTCGCGAAGTGATCGCAATGATTGTGAACCAGCGTAATCAAATTCGCATGCTTGCCCAATTACAATAGGGCCAGAGCCGATAATTAAGATGCATTTTAGGTTTTTGTTGAGTGGCATAAGCGGTAGATATAAAAAAAGGTGTTACTAATAAAAGTAACACCTTTGAGTTGTTATATAAAATTAATCATTTATTTTCTTCTTAAGCTTGCTTCAGATGAAACACTTAATTTCTTTCTTCCTTTGGCTCTTCTTCTAGCCAAAACTTTTCTTCCGTTTACGCTAGACATGCGGTCTCTAAAGCCATGCTTGTTTTTTCTTTTTCTTTTTGAAGGCTGAAAGGTTCTTTTCATTTCAATGTATATTTAATGCGTTGAATTTCTATTTTTTATTGCGTGCAAATATACGATAAGTTTTGAGTAATGCAACAAATAATCTACAGGTTTTTTATTCAAGTTTATGTAAATTTGCCACCTTAAATACTTATACATGTTTAATAAAAATTTAAAACTAGTAATTGCCTTCTTAATAGTAGCATTTGCAGTTTATCAATTTACAGGCGGACACATTGGTAACGGAATTGCCCTTGTTCTATTTTCGAGCATATTTGTTTTATTGTATTTTAAAAATGAAATGATTTTACTTTCATTCTGGAATTTACGTAAACAAGATTTTGAGGGTGCCAAAAAATGGTTAGATAAAATAGGAAATCCCAAAACTAACTTAACTCAGAAACAGCAGGGTTATTTTAATTACCTGCACGGTTTAATGACGGCGCAAACCAACATGAATCAGTCTGAAAAATATTTTAAAAAAGCTTTGCAGTTAGGCTTATCGATGAAGCAAGACATAGCGATGGCTAAATTAAACTTGGCTGGAATTGCTATGACCAAAAGAAGAAAGCGAGAAGCTCAGAAACTTTTAAAAGAAGCAAAAGATTTAGACAAGCAAGGCATGCTGAAAGACCAAATTAGAATGATGAAGCAACAAATGAAGAAGATTTAATTGCTCTTACTCACATTTATTTATAGGACTTTTCATTTTTTGAGAAGTCTTTTTTTTGTTAAAAGTTGTAGAAGTGAAACTACCTGATACCTAAAAAAATATATTAGTCTTAATTAATTATGTAATTTTTTTGTAATTTCATAAAAAATATTTTAATGAAATTTTTATTCATTATATTTTTTATGATATTAACCCATTTTGATGCCTTTGCTCAAGATGAAAATTTTGGGGTGGAAGAATCTGAGAAACGGTATTTTTCAGAACAAATTTATCGATACTATTCTGAGTTTAAAGAAAAAAGCAATCGAGCATTTAGTTTAGGTAAAAGACAAGAAGCTTATTTTTATTACAAACAGTTAATAGATGAGCATTTAGTAGGCAGCTATATGGATAATTTTAATGCTACCTGTTTATCGAATTCAAATTGTCAAATCCAAGATTTTCAAAAACCCTTAATTTTACTTACTTACGCATCATGGAATGTACCCACTAAAGGAGAAGTTCCAGCTTTAAATAATTTGGCTAAGAAATACAAAGATCAGGTTGATTTTGCTGTGATTTTTTGGGATGAAAAAAAAGATGCTATTGAAGCAGCAAAAATATATAATAAATACATTGAGATTTTATACGTAGATGAACTAAAAAATAAAGATGCTTACACAGTAAAGATGCTAAAACATAGCTTAGGCTTTCCAACAATTTATGTGCTGGGAAGTAATAAAAAAATATTACAAATTAAATCAAATCCACAAAACGACTGGAATTTAGCAGACGATGAAGCAATTAAAAATAGCATAGATGAATTTAATAGTTTAGTAGAGCAGATTCAGCTTTTTGAAGATAAAATTATTGCAGATACTTCTTTGGATTAAACTTATTTTTCAAAAATTAATTTTACTGAAATAGCCAGCATTAAAATTCCAAATATTTTTTTTAGTAATCTTTCATCTATACTAATGGCTAATTTTGAGCCTAAATAACCACCAATAATAAATGATATAGCCATAATTAAGGCAAACTTCCAATTTAAACTACCATCTTTATAGTAGTTGTAAGCAGCAAAAAAAGTTACAGGAATAGCCAACACACCAAGGCTTGTGCCTTGTGCTTCATGTTGCGAAAAACCCAATAAAAAAACCATAAGTGGAACCATAACTACACCGCCACCAACGCCCATCATTCCGCTTAAAAATCCAGCTAAAAGCCCAATAAGTATTAAACTTACAAAAATACCTACATTCATTATTTTGTGATTTGTTTAGATTTAAAAATATAAGCTGTCGAATCTGGAACATTAATTTGATACAATCTACCCGAATTGTTCTGTAAATTCTTATCACGTAGCCAAGGATTGTAGCGTTTTAAAGTTTTGTAGCTAATACCAAAATCTTGAGCAAAATGAGCTAAATTTGTAATGTTAGTATCTATATCTACAGATTTGGTTTTAGCTAATTGGTACATTTGGGTTTTGTTTATTTTAAAACCATAAGCTTCATAATTACCAATAATTTCTTTAAGAGCTAAAATTCGAAAGACATATCGTGAGGTTTCTTCTACCAACAACAAATCGTAGTAATCTGTAACTTCTTGTTTTTCTAATTGTTTGTTTATTCCAGCATTACCAGCATTGTAAGCTGCAGCTGCAAGTGTCCAACTACCAAAGCGTTCTTTTGAATTTAAAAAATACTGGCAAGCCACTCGTGTTGCTTTTTCAACATGATAGCGCTCGTCTATATTGTCGTTAATTTCTAGTCCATATTCGCGTCCAGTTGCTTTCATAATTTGCCAAAAGCCTGTTGCTCCTGCTGGAGAAACAACATTCATAAAGCCACTTTCTGCTAAAGCTAAATATTTAAAATCGTCTGGAACGCCATTTTCTTTTAGTATAGGCTCAATAATAGGAAAGTACTTGTGGGCTCTTTTAATGAGTAACACGGCATTAGATTGCCAATAATTATTTACTAAAAGTTCACGATCTAGTCTTTCTTTTACTTCTGGATCTCCTAATGGAACCACTTCACCAGCAAAATTTAAATTGCTAGGTAAATCTAAAGCATAAACAATACTTTTACTGTTGTTACTTTCTTTTTTGTTAGTATTCTTATTTTTGGTTTCTGTATTTATTCCAAATGCTGAAAGTAATAAATAGACGCTTAAACCTATAAATACCAAATTTGATACAACTAAAATATTTTTTTTCATAATTAATCTGCTAATTTTCCTTCTCTTAATAAGTTGGGTAAGTGTTTGTTAAACCAACGATATTTGTTTAAAATCATAATATGGGTACCGTCTTTCAAAGGTATGAAATCTTTGATTAATTTAGCTGGGAAAACTTGATCTGCAGTACCATGAATATGAATGATATTTGGTATAACCTCTGTTTGATTCCAGCAAACCATATGTTCAATTGCCCATTCTAAATATGTTTTTTCATTTACAGATAAATATTGCCTGTATAATTGCACTCTTTTTTTTATGAAATTACCCACAGGAAGTTTTTCAATTTGATCCATATAATTCAACAAACCCAAAGGTAAGACTTTATAAGCTTTTGTTTTGGAAGCAAAACGCATATGTGGGGGCAATTCTTCACTAGATTTTACACTCGATATAATAATTAATTTTTTTGGTTTTTTAATTTTCGCCATTTCTTGAACCAAAACACCACCAAAAGAAACACCTATTAAAGCAAAATCTGTATGTTTAACTTCATTGAGCATTCGCTCAGCATAAGCAGATAAACTTTCATTAGCAAGTGGAATTTTCCAGGAGAGCAAGTGAATTTTAAATTCATCTTCTGTTAAGTTGATGTATTCAAAAATACTTGGATTAGCAGCCATGCCTGGCATAAAATATACATGAAGTACTGAATCTTGTTTCATATTAAGTCAAAAAATAGATTAAACCAAAGCAACTTAATGGAGTCTTATTAATACTATTTTAATAAATGTTTGCAAACGTAATAATTAACTACATCATTGCGTTGTAAATTTGTATTTGTTTAATGATTTTAAGAACGAAGATGATGGAAGAATTACTCGAAATAAAGAAAAATGAATTTTTAAGACAATTTGAAGCTTTAGTAGATAACGAATTAATTACGATTGAATTTGCTGAACAAGAGCGAAAAATGTTTCTTACTAAAATGGTTATTAGTGATCACCTAATTGAAGATGGCTATAAAGAAAAAATGATTAAAAGTGTTCTTGATCTTTTAAAAGAAGAAGAAGTAAAGGTCGTTCCTACTTGTAAAGAAGTGAAAAGTTTTATTAGAAGGAATAAATTTTTGTATCAAAGTATGTTGCCTGTAGGAATTGCACTTTAAAAGTACAATTAAACCAATTCAGTTACTTGAGATAAAATTTTTGCTTTCACCATTCCAGTTTCATCAATCTCTTCTAACTTAACATCTAGTAGTTGATTAACAAAATTTGGATTCCAAGGATGTATTACTTTAACGTAATTCTTAGTAAAACCGTGAATGTATCCTTCTTTGTTCTCTGCTTCAAACAAAACTGTTTTAGTTTTACCTAATTGGCTTTCATAAAAAGCTCTTCTTTTTTTAGCTGAAAGTCCACGTAGTAATTTGCTACGTTTTTTACGTTGTTTTTTAGAAACTACTCCATTCATTTCTGCAGCAAGCGTATTTGGTCTTTCTGAATAGGTAAATACGTGTAAATAAGAAATATTCAATTCATTTAAAAATTGGTAAGTTTCTAAAAAGTGAGCTTCAGTTTCACCTGGAAAACCAACAATAACATCTACACCAATGCAAGCATCTGGCATTTGTTTTTTAATTTGTTGTACACGGTCTACGTACAATTCTCGTTGATAACGGCGACGCATTAATTTCAACATTTCGTTGCTTCCACTCTGTAAAGGAATATGAAAATGTGGTACAAAACATTTGCTGTCTCCTACAAAATCAATGGTTTCATTTTTTAGTAAATTGGGTTCTATCGATGAGATTCGAAGACGTTCAATTCCTTCCACTTCATCTAGAGCTTTTACCAATTCTAAAAACGTATGTTCGTGTTTTTTGTTGCCAAATTCACCTTTTCCATAATCGCCAATGTTTACTCCAGTAAGTACTATTTCTTTAATATCTTGAGCGGCTATTTCTGCAGCATTTTTTAATACATTTTTTAATGTATCCGACCTAGAAATGCCACGAGCCAAAGGTATAGTGCAATAGGTACATTTATAATCGCAACCATCTTGTACTTTTAAAAATGCGCGAGTACGGTCGCCAATAGAGTAGGAGCCAACATAAAAATTAGCTTCATCAATTTCGCAAGAATGTACCTCGCTTGTTTCATTTTTGCTTAAATCGTTGATGTATTGTGTTACCTTAAATTTTTCTGTTGCACCTAGAACTAAGTCTACACCATCAACTGCAGCTAATTCTTCAGGTTGTAATTGGGCATAACAACCAATACCGATAACAAATGCATCTTCGTTAGTTTTTTGGGCTTGTTTTACAATACTTTTAAAACGTTTGTCTGCATTTTCTGTAACGCTACAGGTGTTAATCACGTAAACATCTGCTGTTTCGTGAAACTCCACTTTTTCATAACCATCGTTTTCAAAACTTCTTGAAATGGTCGAAGTTTCAGAAAAATTTAGTTTACAACCTAAGGTGTAAAAAGCTACTTTAGGGTTTGGCATTCCAATAATATTTTTTTCTAATAATTAATATTTTAATTTGAAAATATTTAACTTAGATAAGCTTTAATAGATTTGCAAAGATACTAACTTATATTTGCTTCTTAAAATTGAACAATTTGCAATTTACAGTCCGCTTTAGTTTTATTTTCTTCCTACTCCTTATTATTTGGGGTTGCTCAACTTCTTCAACAGAAATTCCAAATCATACGGTATTTCGATATAACGAACATGCAAATATTACTTCTTTAGATCCTGCTTTTGCAAAAGATCAACGCAATATTTGGGCTTGCCATCAAATTTACAATACCTTGGTTCAATTAGATCAAAATTTGGACGTAAAAGCCGATGCTGCAAAATCTTGGGTTATAAGCGAAGATGGATTAACTTATACATTTCAATTGCGTTCTGATATTTATTTTCACTCACATAAGGTTTTTGGGAAGGATTCTACCAGACTTTTAAATGCTGCAGATGTTAGTTATAGTTTAAATCGACTAACTAATCCAGAAGTCGCTTCACCCGGAAGCTGGGTTTTGCAAAAAGTAAAACAGATAAAAGCCATTGATGAATTTGTAGTTCAAATTAAATTAAAAACTGCTTTTCCTGCTTTCTTAAGTTTGCTTTCTATGCAATATGCATCCATTATACCTGTTGAAATGGAACAACTCGATTTTAGAACTTCACCTATAGGAAGTGGTCCGTTTTATATGAAGCGATGGATTGATAATGAAAAATTAGTGCTTCGAAAAAATCCGTTGTATTTTGAAACTGACAAAAACGGAGTACAATTACCCTATTTAAAAGCAGTAGCCATTACTTTTTTACCTGATAAACAAAGCGAATTTATGCAATTTGCTCAAGGAAATTTAGATTTTTTAAGTGGCTTAGATGCTTCGTATAAAGATGAATTGCTTTCGCCAAACGGACAACTGAATGCGAAGTATGAAAATCGATTGCAGATGCAAAAATCTCCTTATTTGAATACAGAGTATTTAGGTATTTTTAAAGAAGGTAAAAATTCAGCCTTGCAATCTAAAAAGTTCAGGCAAGCTATCAATTTCGGAATTAACCGAAAAGACATGATTGCTTATTTGCGAAATAATATTGGTGTACCTGGAGAGAATGGCTTTATTCCTAAAGGTTTGCCTGGTTTTACTAATCATAAAAAATATACTTATCAACCCGAATTAGCCAAGCAATTAATCCAAGAATTTAAGCAAGAATCGGGTATAAAAAAGCCAAGTATTACTTTAGCTACAAATGCTTCGTATTTAGATTTAGTGGAGTTTGTTCAAAAAGAATTGCAACAACTTGGTGTAGATGTTGCTATAGATGTAATGCCGCCATCTACTTTATTGCAACAGCGCTCTGCTGGACAATTACCTGTTTTTAGAAGCAGTTGGATTGCCGATTATCCTGATGCAGAAAACTACTTAAGCTTGTTTTATAGCCGCAATTTTTCACCCAACGGACCAAATTACACCCATTTTAAGAATGCTACTTTCGACAGTTTGTACATAAAATCTTTAGCCATTTCTGAAACTAAAAAACGAACTCATATGTATCAAAAGATGGATTCAATTTTAATTGAAGAAGCGCCATTTGTGGTTTTGTATTACGATGAAGTAGTTCGGTTTACGCATAAAAATATACAAGGATTGGGTATAAATCCCTTAAATTTACTGAAACTTAAAGAAGTACAAAAAACAGAATAAAATGGATTTTAAAAATTACATTAGAGACATAAAAGATTTTCCTAAAAAAGGAATTATTTACAAAGATATTTCTCCACTTTTAGCTAATATCGATGTTATGAAAGCAGCTGCCGATGCTTTATTTGAAGGGCTTCAGCATCAAAAAATAGACAAAGTAGTAGGTATCGAGTCTCGTGGTTTTTTTATGGCTACATTGTTAGCAGAACGTTTAAATGCAGGTTTTGTGCCTATTCGTAAACCGGGAAAGCTTCCTTATAAAGTGTATACAGAAACATACGATTTAGAATATGGTACCAATCAATTAGAAATTCATCAAGATGCTATTTTACCAGGTGAAAATGTGTTGCTACACGATGATGTATTAGCCACTGGCGGAACAGCAGAAGCAGCAATTAAACTGATTCGTAAATTGGGTGGCAATTTGATTGAAAGCAATTTTTTAATCGAGTTGGAATTTTTAAACGGACGAGAAAAAATAAAAACTTCAGCAGTTCAATCTCTTATGAAGTTTTAAACTTGGTCGTGTTCAATAAAAATCCTTCGATAATACATACAAAAGCTACCAATTACACCTGCTTGTAGAAGGAAAATACAAATTACAATTCATGCATTATTGGCCGTTTTAGATATATTATCCACATTTAAAATTTAAATTGATACTATTTTCCTAATATTAAAGCATAAATTTTAAATCACCATACCAGCAGCTACTGTTTCTTTGGTTTGATCGTTAATTAAGATTATACTCCCTGTATTTCTATTGGTTTTGTAAGAATCGATCATTAAAGGCTTTGTGGTTCTGATTTTGGCTCTAAAAATGTCGTTTCGTTTTAGAATTTTATCTTCTTTAATACGACTGTATGTATTTATATCTACCTTGTAAACCACTTCTTTAATCATGGCTTTTTGTTCGTTGCTAGTGTGCATAATAGTGTATTTTGCTCGATCTTGAGCAGGCGTGTCGTTTAACCAACACATCATTACATCAAATTCTTGGCTAGCATCGGGTTGATTGTTTTTGCGTAAAATCATATCACCACGACTAATATCGATGTCATCTTCTAATGTCATCGAAATAGACATAGGAGCAAAAGCTTCTTCAACTTGTTTTTCACCAGCATTTATACTTTTAATTGTAGAAGAAAATCCTGATGGTAAAACTACAACTTCGTCACCTACGCGGTAAACTCCACTGGCTATTCTGCCAGCATAGCCACGGTAATCTCTAAACTCATCTCGTTGAGGTCGTAAAACGGTTTGCACAGGAAAACGTGCATCAATTTTATTGATATCACTACTAATATGAAGCGTTTCTAATAAATTTAATAGTGGCGCACCTTGATACCAATCCATATTTGTTGAACGGTTTACCACATTGTCGCCTTCTAAAGCGCTAATCGGTACATAACGCACATCTTTGATGTATAATTTTGAAGAAAATTCTTCAAATTGAGAAATAATACTAGTAAACACTTCCTCTTTGTAATCTACTAAATCCATTTTGTTAATGCATACAATGATATGTGGAATTTGAAGTAGTGAAGCAATATACGCATGGCGTTTAGTTTGCTCGATTACACCATTTCTTGCATCGATAAGCAAAATGGCTGCATTAGCTGTTGAAGCTCCTGTAACCATATTTCTTGTATATTGTACATGACCAGGCGTATCTGCAATAATAAACTTTCGTTTGGGTGTAGTAAAATAACGGTAAGCCACATCAATGGTGATACCTTGTTCGCGTTCATCCTTTAAACCATCTGTAAAAAGGGCTAAATCTACACCTTCAATACCTTTTTGTTTGCTAGTGTTTTCTACGGCAGAGAGTTGATCATCAAAAATAGATTTAGAATCGTATAGTAAACGACCGATTAAAGTACTTTTTCCATCATCTACACTTCCTGCAGTGGTGAATCTTAATAATTGATTTTTATCGATTTGCATAATGAATTTTAGATTTTTAATGTAATTGAAAATTTTTAAAATTGAATTTTAGCCTAGAAGTAACCTTCTTTTTTACGGTCTTCCATAGCGGTTTCAGAACGTTTATCGTCTGAGCGATTTCCGCGTTCAGTTTGACGCATAGTAGAAACTTCTTCAACAATTTTCTCCATGGTATCGGCATCCGATTCGATTCCGCCAGTAATGGTAATATCTCCTAAAGTTCTAAAGCGAATTTTTTTGCTTTCAATTTTTTCATTCGGCTCCAACTTCAAAAATTCAGAATTTGGAATCCAAGTATCGTTTCGCCAAATTACTTCTCGTTCGTGCGCTAAATACAAAGAAGGGATTTCAATTTTTTCTCGAGTTAAGTAATTCCAAACATCCATCTCGGTCCAATTACTAATAGGGAATGCACGGAAGTGTTCGCCTTCAAAATGCTTTCCGTTTAGTAAATTCCATAATTCTGGGCGTTGGTTTTTTGGATCCCATTGTCCAAAATCATCTCGATGCGAAAAGAAACGTTCTTTGGCTCTGGCTTTTTCTTCATCACGTCTACCACCGCCTATAGCACAATCTACTTTATGTTCTTCAATGGCATCTAAAAGCGTGGTGATCTGCAAAGCATTTCGGGTTGCATTTTTTCCTTTTTCTTCTGCAACTCGTCCTGTGTCGATTGATTTTTGAACCGAACCTACAATTAATTTTACTCCTAATTTTTTAGCTAAATCATCTCTAAACTGAAGTGCTTCAGGAAAGTTATGGCCCGTATCTACATGCATTAATGCAAAAGGAATTTTAGAAGGATAAAAAGCCTTTTTCGCTAAATGGGTTACTAAAATAGAATCTTTTCCACCTGAAAATAAAATCACAGGGTTTTGAAACTGTGCCCAAACTTCTCTAAGAATATAAATGGCTTCAGACTCTAATTCGTCTAAGTAATTTAAATAATACTGACTCATAATTATTGTAGTTTATCGTTTAAAAAGTTCAATACTTCTTGAACTGATTCGGTTATTTTTTTGTTTTTAGTTTGTATATGTAATGCTGGATGTTTTGGCGCTTCATATGGAGCGGAAATGCCTGTAAAGTTTCTAATTTCACCAGCGCGAGCCTTTTTGTATAAGCCTTTCACGTCGCGTTTTTCACATTCTTCTAAGTGCGTATCTACAAATATTTCATAAAAATCTGTTGTACCTATAATTTCTTCAACCTGTTTTCGGTCTTCGATTAATGGAGAAACAAATGCAGCAATACAAATGTTTCCTGCATTGACAAATAATTTAGCCACTTCTGCAATTCTACGTAAATTTTCTCTTCGATCGGTTTCAGTAAAACCCAGGCCTTTGTTTAAACCCGTTCGAATATTATCGCCATCTAAGGAATAGCATTTTTTTCCACTTTCAAAAAGTACTTTTTCTACTTGATTGGCAATGGTCGATTTACCAGAACCCGAAAGACCGGTAAACCACAAAACAAAAGATGGGTGTCCGTAGGTTGTATTGCGGTCTTTGCGTTGCACATCGTAATTATGAAAGACTATATTTTTGCTCATAATTTTATTTTTGATTGCTCACCATAAAATAGTTATTCAATAAATTTTCTCGGTTGTATAGCATTTCTGCACCTGTTTTTTGGTCGATTACTTGCAAACCAACCGCTTTACAAATGGCTTGTCCTGCGGCTGTGTCCCATTCCATTGTTGGTGCAAAACGCGGATAAATATCTGCATATCCATCGGCTACCAAGCAAAATTTTAATGAACTTCCTTTAGAAACTACTTCAATTTCTTTTTTGGTTTTTAAACTTTCTATGAAGTTTTTAGTGTCTTCATTCATGTGTGATCGACTACCTACTACACGAAGATTTTTTTCATTTTCTTTTGGTTGAATTGCTTTTGCATTTTTTTGAATAAAATTCATATCAAATACAGCCTTTTCCAATTGTACTTTTTGCGCTAGCTTAGTTGAAGCATCTGCATAATACAATAATTTAGTAGCTGGAACATAAATAACACCTAAAGTTGTTTTTTGATCGTGAATTAAAGCGATGTTTACTGTGAATTCACCATTTTTTTTAATGAATTCTTTGGTGCCATCGAGTGGGTCTACAATCCAGCAGGAATCCCATTGTTTACGAACTTCATAATCGGTTTGTTTATTTTCTTCACTAATGATGGGAAATTCAGTTTTTTCTAAATATTTCATAATAACGTGATTCGCTTTTTGGTCAGCTTCGGTTAAAGGCGAATCATCAGCTTTTAAGGCTACTTCAAAATCTTTTTTATATATTTCCATAATAGCTTGTCCAGCTTCTATGGCAGCTTGTATGGCAATTTGTAAATGTGTATGCATTCAATTGAAATTAGTTGAGGCAAATATAAATAATATTTTTAGTCTATCGATTTTATAGACTACTAATAGTTAAATTTAACTATTAGCTAATAATGAAGTAGCTATCAGTTACTTTGTTTTATTTCTTTTAAGGTAGAAAGCAGAAGGTAAAACAGGATAATAAAAGGGATTCCAGCAAATTTAAAGAAAATTAAAAAAAGAATACTTCCTACAATAAGGACGTATCGGTAAGCATTTTCTTTGACTTGAAGATTTTTGAATTTGAGTGCAAACAAATGGAAATTTGAATTTAATAAGTAAGCACTAATTACCGCAAGTGCGACTAAAAATATTGGATTAGAAGATGCTTCAGCTAAAAAATGTTCGGGTTGATGTAAAGCAATTAAAGGAAAACTTAAAATAAGCAGTGCATTTGCTGGTGTAGGTAAGCCAATAAATGAAGAAGTTTGTCGATCATCTATATTAAACTTAGCTAAACGATAGCCCGATGCAAGACTTATTAAAAAACCAACGTATGCTAAATACGGAGTATCTACTGAAATAATTAATTCTCGCGTATGGTTCGATAATGCGCTGTTAAGCAAGTTAAAAGCTACAATCCCTGGTACTAATCCACTGGTTACCATATCGGCTAAGGAGTCTAATTGAATACCAATAGGACTTTCTACTTTTAATAATCGAGCTGCTAAACCATCAAAAAAATCGAAAAAAATACCGAGTACAACAAAAAAAGCAGCTGCTTCATAGTCTTGTTCAACAGCCATAAAAGTTGCAATAATTCCACTTAATAAATTAAAAGCAGTTATAATATTAGGTATATGTTTTTTCATTAATTATCTATTTTAAAACTCCATATCGTTTTTCAGTCTTACCAGCATTTTCAAAATTATATCTTAGGTTTAATTTAATTTTAAAATATATTTTAGCTTATACAATAAGGGAATACAAATAAAGTTTATATTATTACAAATTAAATAAGATATTTGTCAAAAATTGAAATTTTGAAGAGAAACCTTCTCATTCTTTTTATTCTTGTTGCTACAACATTAAAAGCGCAAAGTGTTCGTAAATATTCCAATGAATTTTTAAATATTGGTGTAGATGCTGCCGCTTTTGGAATGGCAAATGCAGTAACTGCAACAAGCAACGATGTAAATTCGGTATATTGGAATCCTGCAGGCTTGGTGCATATAAAAGACAACCAAATGGCAGCGATGCATGCTAATTATTTTGCAAATATTGCTACCTACAACTATATTGGTGGAGCTATGCCAATAGATGAAAAAAGTGCTGTTGGAATTAGCATGATTCGTTTTGGGGTAGACGATATTTTAAATACGACACAATTAATCGATAATCAAGGTAATATTGATTACGACAGAATTAGTTTATTCTCTACAGCCGATTATGCTTTTGCCTTAAGTTATGCCCGGCAAACTGGAGTTGAAGGTTTGAGTTATGGAGCAAATGCTAAAGTGATTCGTAGAGTAATTGGTCAGTTTGCAGATGCTTGGGGTTTTGGTTTTGACGCAGGCTTACAATACCAAACAGGTAGATGGAAATTTGGTGCCATGGCTAGGGATATTACAACAACCTATAATACTTGGAATATTAATGAAGCAGAATTTGAAAGCATTCAAGGAGCGGTTGAAGGACAAAACCAAGAAATACCTGAAACTACAGAAATTACTCTTCCAAAGTTGCAACTAGGTGCAGCTCGTAGCTTTACAATAAAAGAAGATTTCGACTTAACTGCCGCTATTAATATGGATGTTCGTTTTGCAGAAACTAACGATATAATTTCTACAGAAAGTTTTGGTGCGACACCAGCTTTTGGTTTTGAATTTGGATATACACAAACGGTTTTTTTACGTGGTGGTCTTGGTAATTTTCAGGATGTAGAGCAATTAGGTGGTGGTTCGCAAATTGGTTTCCAGCCTAATTTTGGTGTTGGCTTCCGTTATAAAGGCATACAAATAGATTACGCGTTTACTGATATAGGCGACCAAAGTGTGGCTTTATATTCAAATATTTTCTCCTTAAAATTAGATTGGAGTGTGTTCCGCTCAAATTAATTCTATTTTTAAATTATAGTTTAAATTCAAACTCAAGTTAGATAGATTATCTTTCTGCAAACTTTTTTTGCATGATTTGCTTGGTTATATTGTAGGCAATAATTTCATTGCCAAAACTATATCTTAGAAGTTAAAAATAATAAGGTAATTCTTTGTTTTGAAAGTATCTTTTACTGTAATTTTTAATTTACTATTATAAATGTCTATTTAGCTTAAACTTTTATAAAAATGAAGAGAATATAACTAAATTAAAGGAATTTTTAAAAATTAGTAAGAATTTACATGTAATATATTTAGTGTTTTTAGAGTTCTTGTCAATTTAATTTTCAAAACTTAACGAACAGTTTCTATTTTCATTTATTTTTCTATATTTGTTAGCTTGGTTTTTTCTTAACAGATCTTATTAAAAATACGTATTTCTGGTTTAATTTACTTCCTTAGAGTTTTTTTGCACAGATACCATTCCGATATAATCAGAAATAAAAACCATTTATAATCTTTCTTTAAAATAAATTTGAAATTAATTGAAAAAATTTTTTAAAAAAACTAGTAAAACAGATTTTAATTTTAACAGTTCACGAATCTTTACTGCAACCACAAAAAGTCATCTCTTAAGATATACAATTATACTATCCCTTGCTTTATTAACAAACTCTTCGTTCAGTCAGATAAATACTACCGTTTTAACTGTAACACATACAGATCCAGATGTAGAAATTGGTATTGATAGAAAAGCATTTAATGGTTTAGGTGACACTTCTGCAAGTAGTGAAGGATATGCACACGATTTTACTTTGCCTTCAAGAGATAATGCTTGTCAGAATATTACAAATATTAGTGTGGAAATAGAGATCACAGCATTCAATAATAATAGCGGTTGCCCACATCCAACACTTTTTTATAATTTATTTTATGGGTGTGGCACATATTCTGGAGGAGCTACATGTTTACCAGAATCTAATTTATTAGCAGAACCTAGTTTCAACCCTGGTACAAGTCCACCTGTATTTAATTTTGGTAATCCTTTAGGTAGTCCATTAAATGGAAATATTGAGCCAGATTTTGAAGAAAATTTTAGTGTCGACATTGTGCCTGTTTCTAACCCTGGTTGCAATGCGATAACCAACGGATTAAGTTATGAATATACCATAACAGTTACCGTAACTGTTGAAGAAGATGATCCTTTAGAACCAACATTTGATCCAGTTGATCCTATTTGTTTAGGTGAAAATTTAGATCCTTTACCTACCGAATCTAATAATGGGATTTCAGGAACTTGGTCGCCAGCATTAAACAATACAGCAACCACAACTTATACTTTTACTCCAGATGAAGCTGAATGTGCAGAAGAGATATCAACTCAAATAGAAGTTTTACCTGAATTTGTGCCAAACTTTTCTTTTCCAACTTCCTTTTGTGTAGGTGAAAACTTTAATTTTCCCAATGAATCTGATAATGGAATACAAGGAAACTGGTCTCCAGATTTCAATAATCAGCAAACTACTATTTACACATTTACCCCAATTGACGAAACTTGTACTAGTATTTTTGAAGTTGAAATTGAAATAAATTCGTTTTTTATTCCTGAATTTGAAATCCCTTCAGAAATTTGTGCAATCGACTCATTTAACTTGCCAGTTATTTCTGAAAATAACATAGAAGGAACTTGGTCACCCAACCAAGAAGTGAATGAAAGTGGTATGTATACTTTCACTCCACTTGCCAACGAATGTGCAGAAAGCTTTGAAATAGAGTTGACTGTACTTCCTAATGAAGCCCCAGAATTTAATTTGCTTACTTCAATTTGTCAGTCCGATGTCGTTGAATTTCCAGAAGTATCTAATAATGGATACCAAGGTACTTGGAGTCCAGTATTTAACCCTGACCAAGAAACTACCTATGTTTTTACCCCTTTAGAAAATGAATGTACAGATCAAATATTTAGCATTACTATTGAAGTGTTTGAAATTGTTTTTAATAACGATTTAACTCCCTTAAAAGCTTGCGATGAAAATAACGATGGCTTTTTTGAAGGATTTAATTTAAACTCAAGAATTGAAGAAGTTACTTTTAACAATCCTGATTTAAATGTGTCATTTCATTTAACAGAAAATGATGCGCTAACAGGAATAAATCCTATTCAAAGTCCTTATGCTAATGTCAATGCTAATGAACAAACAATAATTGTTCGAATAGAAAATCCAGATAACGGCTGCATCCAAACCACGACCTTAGATTTATTGGTATACGATTCACCGCTACTCAATGAAATCGAACCTTTAATTGCCTGCGATTTAAACGAAACGGGCATTCAGTTTTTCGATCTGACCCAAGTAGAAGAAGATTTGTTTTTTGAAGGACAAGCTACAGAAGACTTTGAAATCAGCTATCACTTAAGTGAGAACGCAGCGAACAATGACACAGGAGTAATCGGCACACCGACTGCTTACCAAAACCAAACCAGTCCACAAACGTTGTATGTAAGGGTCACGGATCCGACATCACCATTGAACTGTTACAATATCGAACCGATAGAATTG
>NZ_BMGL01000016.1 GCF_014640175.1 Psychroflexus salis
TCTTCTTTTACCAAGAAGAACTGAGGTTAGAAAAAGAATTAGAACAAGTTAGGCAAAGCTTTTAATTAGTTTTATATTCAATTATTTAAAAATAACCATGCTTTTCATAAAGCATGGTTATTTTTTTAAATAGCAATTAATAAATTATGGCATTTTGATTATAAGACGTCGCTATTTAATACTCGAATTATTTCTGCCGATTTACTGCCCGTTAATATAAAACTTGTATATATACAAAACAGATTCATGATAACATGCGTGGTATTATTCAACTTATAGTTGTAAATGTTGAGTTTATGCTGTTAAACTTTAAAAATAATGTACATTATTAATCAGGTTGTAAAGCATTTTACTTAAAAATGTAAATAATTAGTTATAAAATTTTAACTGAACATTCGATCAATGAGTCAATTAGTTCATCGATTTATAATGTTGGTAAAAAGTTAATAGTATGGATTTTTATGCTAAGGAAGTAATCTGCATTAAAACATATGGTTTAAATGGTTTAACGCTGTAAATTAAATTATTGCAGTAAATTAAAAGTAGGTTGCCTTTGTTCTGCTTAAAAATGTACTATGTGTTTTGTATTTTGTTGCATACTTTAAAATATTCACTTGGAGTAACTTTACAAAAAGTTTTAAAAGCTCTATTAAAAGATTGTTGTTTTTTAAAACCACACTCTTTCACTAATGCATTTACAGTATATTTATTTAAATACCCATTGCTTATAAGTGAACAAGCATGCTTTATTCTCAAAGAATTAAAATACATTGGTATAGTTAATCCATTAGTTTCTTTCATAAACTTTCTTAATCTATAATCTGCAATACCTGTATCTATACTCAACCTTGAAATGCTATAATCTGGCTTTAAATAAGCTTCAGTAAGCATTAAATGATTTTCAATTTGTTTAAAAATATTACTATGCTCGGATTTGTCAGAAATTCTGGTATTGCTAATTTCTTTTAAAATGAAAGTTGTTGCAGAAAGAACTAAAAGACTTGCTATGGTTATTATTTTTTGTAGCAAAATAAATTCTACTGTAATAAGTTTAAAAAGGATTAGATTAACATGTAAGCTCAAAAAAATGCTGCTTAACACGTAAAATAAAACATAGTGGTAGAAAAAACTCAGTAAAGTTGTCCTAACTTTACTTTTTATAGCTGTGTTTATAGTAATTTTTACATAGACAGTAATAATATTTACACTATAATAAATAATTATAATTGTTGATATTATAATTACATCTTCAAATCCATTAAAATAAAATTTACTTAAATCCATTATGCTTCCAGTCATTGGTATATGGTATTCAAAACTTGTAAGTTTTATACCAAAATGGTTTAAGGTGTTAACAATAATTAAGCATGTAAATAGCAGCTTATCAGTTATGTTAATTTTCACATATCTTTCTAAATAAACACTTTGCAAGTGTTTAAAGATAAAAATTAGGGCTGCTAACTTTACAACACTTATAAAAAACACAGATAACTTTATTTTTAAAGTTATGTAAAGACAAATACTAACAATAATAAATAACCTGGCAATGAAATGTAACAGTAAATAAATAAATTGGTATTTGTTTTTTTTATTTATTCTCTTAAATATTATAATTAAGATATAGACAAGAATAAATACAAGTAAGAAAGCAGGGCTAATCATACGCAATATTACACATTTTTTAAAAACTGAGTGCAACCAAAAATTAATTGAAAGCGTCTAAGTAGACTTAAATGTAAATTTGAATTTGTTTAAAACCCCTTTATATGCAAATTAAAATTACACGGTATTTCATTCATTTTATAGTTTTTTTTGGTATTGGATTGTTATTTGCTCAAACTGTTCCCCAAACATCAAATTTAATAGCTTATTATCCACTTTTTGAAAATGCTAATGATATAAGCGGAAATAATTACAATGGTGTTATTTTTAATAATCCAACATTGGTTGCTAACCGATTTGGGACATCTAATTCTGCTTATTTCTTAGATGGCGAAGATGATTTCATTTATTTTGGCGATGAAATGTATGCTAGTTTACCTGATACAGATAATGATGGTTTTTACGAAGATAGTTTTTCTATTAGTATTTGGGCTAAATCATCTTCAAACTCAACAGAATCGTTTATAGCGTTTGGTGTGAGTGATGGTTTATATACTGGTTTGATTTCTAGAATGGAAAGTAATAATCAAGTTTCTTTTAATTCTTCTAACTGGGGTTTTAATACGCATACTAGTGGTAGAAGAAGCGATGGTAATTGGCATCATTATGTATTTGTTTATACGGCAGGTAGTTCTAGGAAAGTTTTTATTGATGGTGATCTTACAGGAGTAAATTCTGATATCTCAAGACGTTTTAGATTTAAAACCTATGGCCTTTCAATTGGTAGAGAACGTTACATTCCTAATCAAGATATTACAGATCTTAGCAATAGTACTATTAATTACACCGGCAGTGTAGATGATGTAAGACTATGGAATATTGCTTTATCTGATGCAGAAGTCGCGAGTTTATTTAATTATGAAAACAATTCGACTAACGATTATAGTCCTGAAACTTCGTGGGATGGAAGCCAATGGGATAAAGGTACACCATCGATAAATTCAACTGCTGTAATAGCTGTAGATTATTTAGAATCAACCAATTTAATATGCAATAAACTTGTAGTTAATTCTGGTATTAAAATTAATGTTTACAAGACTTTAAATGTAGGTTCATCAATACTAAATAATGGACAAATCATTTTTAAAAGTGATGTTACGGGCGATGGTTATTTGGATGAATTTACAGGAACAATTTCGGGAACAGGAACCGTTATTACAGAAAAATACTACCCCGCCAAACGTGCCTTTAGAATGGTAGCTAGTCCTATAAGTGGTGGCAGTATTTTTGACAATTGGCAAGATGCCGGAGCTAGTAATACAGGTATTGGAACGCATATTACGGGCGAAGTAGGAACAGTAGGACAACACAATACTACAACAGGGCTAGACTATACCCAGTCAGGTAATCCTTCTTTGTTTGGGTTTAATGGAAGTTGGCAAATGGTTACTAATACAAAAACCACTAATTTAACAGTTGGAGTACCTTACCGCTTAATGGTACGTGGCGATCGAACTCCGAGTTTATTACAATCTAATGATGCAACACCCAATCCTACCACTTTAGTTTCTACAGGTAATTTAGAAGTTGGCACTAAAAACATTACTTTTCCAAGTGCAACAGCTGGCGGTACAACTTATGCTTTTATAGCTAATCCCTATCAATCTAGAATCGATATGAGTGATGTTCTTTCAGCAAATACCAATACAGATAACACTAAACTTTGGGTATGGGATCCGATGGTAAACGATCGAGGGACTTTTATTTTAATCGATGAGTTATCTGGTAATGGAACAGCTACACCAGCAAGTACAGCTACAAAGTTTATCGAACCTGGACAAGCATTGTTCATTCAAACAACAGAAGAAAGCCCAAGTATAACTTTCACTGAAAGCATGAAAGATGTAAGTAGTTTAAGCCTATCACCTGAAAGTTTAAGTCAACAACCACAGTTGTTATTCAACCTTCAAGATGAAAACCAAGAAGTGATCGACGCTATTCGTCTGCGCTTTACTGAAGATACTGATAACGGAATAGATGCTTTGGATGTAGTTAAAATGGGCAATTTAGATGAAAACCTAGCTTCGGTAAACGAGAATAGTTTATTCACTATTCAGCGTAGAAACTTTCCAGAAAATGATGAGGTGATTCCGTTATTTACCAACAACTGGCGTAATGAAAATTACAGTTTTACCGCGAATTTAAATAACTTGGGAGATACCAATGTGTACTTAGTAGATCACTACTTAGGCACAGAAACTTTAATAACTAATGGTGAAGCTTACAGCTTTAGTGTAGATACGAATATAAGTGAATCGGTAAACAGTTTACGCTTTGCGTTGAAGTTTAATACAGAGACCATGAGTATAGAAGAGCAAGAAAACACTTTCTTTAGTCTCTATCCAAACCCAGCAAGAGATGTAGTCAACATTCAAACGAGTTTAGCCTTAGGTAGTCAAGTAAATATTCAAATCTACAACATGCTAGGTCAGCTAATGTTAAGTCAGAAGCAAACACTAAAAGCGAGTAGCTTACAAGTAGATGTACATAACTACCCAAGTGGGATATATATGGTAAAACTTACTAACGAAACAGGGAATAAACAAGCGCAACAACTTATTAAAGAATAAAAAAATAGGATTCGCTAATAATTAATTCTTTTTTTAAATCTAGAGAAGTCTGATAAGTAAAAATTATACTTTTATAATGATTACTATTTATAAAACCTATTTAAGTTTAGTAACTAGCTAATTGTCAGCTATATTTTTCTAATTCTGTATTTTCTATAACTACAAAAGAGTAAAAGTATAAAATAGATACTTGCAGAATATTATACTAAGTTCGTTTTTATTATTTCTGCTAAAAAAATCAAAAATAGTAACAAACACAATTAAATATCTGTTATTACTACTAATAGAATTTTTTTTATTATTAATTTGTAGATTAATTTTTACAAATGAAAGTTTTTGTTCATTTTTTGTGTGTTATTTTTTTTTCCTTTTGTTGTTTAGGAGAAACAGGATTGTATGCTTACAATATATCTAAAAGCAATAACCAGCCAGAAAAAAAAACAATAGATTCTTTAGTCAATCAATCAAATTATTATCTAAATAGTGATCTTAATAAATCATTAAATTATGCCTTAAGTGCACTTGAAGTTTCTGTTAAGGGAAATAATAAAAGTGATTTAATGCATGCTTACAATCAGTTGGGGAGAGTGTATTTTTATGTTGGCATGTTTGAAAACTCTTATGTTAATTGGCATAAAGCACATCAATTAGCTATTGAAACTTCTATAGAATCAGATGTTTCTAGTACTGCTTTTAATCTTGCTGCTTTATTTATAATTTTAGAAGAATACGACAAAGCCCAAGATTTTCTAAATATTGTAAAGCCTTATTATTTTTCATCTACTTCTAAGGATTTTTTATTGAAACAATTAAATGTAATAAATAATCAAGCCTTGATTTACCATAAAACAGGAAAAATAGAAGAAGCACGAGAGCACTTTGAAAAAGGCATAATCATTATTGAAAAAATTGAGCATAAAGCTCATGCTCTTTCATTTTTAAATGCCTACGCAAGCTTTTTAATAGAACAAAAAGATCATGCTTTGGCATTAAAAATACTTAATAAAATTGGCGAAGTAAACAATGTTGACCTTTATTACAATGCACAAGTTGATGCTACACTACAGTTGAAGTATGCTAGTATTTATTTTGAATTAAAAAATGAACAAAAGGTAAAATACCACTTAAATAAGGGCATAGCTTTAGCAAAATCAATTAACTCTATTTCGTTGCTTAAAGAGTATAGTTTATTCTACCATCAAGTTTTTAAAGCTGAAGGCAATGCTGAAAAAGCACTCTTGTTTAAGGAAAGTTCAGATTCACTTTATAAACTAGAACAACATAACGAATCAAAAATTGCCATTATTCGAGACGAGTTTGAAGAACAGTTGACTCAATTCAGAGGAAAAATAGATGAAGAAGCTTTAAAATTTACAAGACAAAAAAGGTTAATATTTATCTTTACCTTTATTACATTAACAGGATTATTGTACCTTATTTTTCTTAAATCCAAAAAACAAAAGTTGCTTAAAAAATTGAATAAAAAAAACATTAACCACTTAGAAAAAAAAGTAGAAAGTAAACATAAAGAAATTATTTCACTAGAATTAAAACACATACAACAAAATTCTATGTTTGAAAAAATAATTTCAGACATAAAGTTTAACACTTCACAAAAAGAAATATTTGTAAACGATAAAAAAGCAATTGCTTCGTTGGTAAAGCAAAACAAGTCTTTGTGGGATGAGTTTGAACTAAGGTTTAATCAAATCGATGCTGGTTTTTATACGGCTTTAGAAGCACAAAGCAAACAACTCACAAAAAATGAAAGACGACTTTGTGCACTTCTGCGCTTAGATTTTAGCACAAAAGAGATTTCGAACATAAATAATCAATCCATTAGATCTGTAGAGATTGCCAGAACACGCATTAGAAAAAAATTAAATTTAACCCATACCAATATCAAACTTAATGCGTTCTTGAAACAAATTTAGTGCAAAGTCCTTTTTTTTAGCACAAAAATTTTACAGTGTACAAATCAATATTAGCCTTTCCTTTTTTGTAAAAACACTTGCCTGTTGCAATCTAGATAATTGTAGACTACTACAATTTTAATTCCTAATAACCTAAAAACGATTTTATTTTATACCAATTTTAGCCTACAGCTTCATTATACTTCTACAAACATGGAAAAGGGTTTTCTAAGTGTTAAAAATATTCTTTACGCCTGTTTTTTAATACAAAAAGCCATTTTGTGATAGTTTTGTGCTAGTAATATGAGATTTTCATGATGTGTTTTGTAAATCAACAAAGCTAAATTGTCATACATTTATTTAAGTATAAATTTAACAAACATATAATGAATAAGTACTCCATTTTGTTTTTAATGTCTATTCTAGTTAGCATTTGTTACGCACAAACACCTGGTCTAATTTACAAGCCATCTTCTACCGATTTAGGGAGTAGTATTTTAGACCCTAATGGAGACGGATTTGTATCTCCAACCACCAATGGTTTTTCAGTTACAGATTCTGGAGTTGGAAGCGAGTTAAAAATGATTTCATTACCAGTTTTTGAAAGTGAACCATTAAATGACATTTCTACAGGTTCTGGAGGAGGTCACACAGATATAGCTTCAGCTGGAGGTTCAGAGTCGTGTTACATTCTTAAGCGTACTGTAAACGGTATTGATTACCTCATTATTCGCTTTAGGCTAGGTGGTGCATCTACAGCCAGTAAAGGCTACTCCCTGCTTATTGATTCGGATGGCGTTTTTGGTACGGCATTAAGTTCTTCAAATTTAGGTTTTGATAGAGAGATTGTATATGAAACAGGTAATAATGGCCGTATTGCAATCTATAAACACGAGCAAGGAGCGGCAGGAACTTTAATTGCTTCATACAACGTAAATGCATACTCACAACGTTCTGTTGCACTCTCTACTGCAGGAGGAAATCCCGATTATTTTTATGACTTCTTTGTTCCATTAGAAGATATTGATGCGCCTGATCCGGTTCGTTTTACAGCAGTAACCGTTACAAGTGCAGGTAGTGGGGTGTTAGGAACCATTTCCGATTTTAATGGAATAAACGACAAGCTCTACGGAAACAATCTCTTATTGATTCAACAATTACTCATCAATTCATTTCCTGCGGTTTCATTTGAAAATTTAGATGAAAATTTTGAAGCTTCAAACTGGTTGGTAAAAACAAACCATCCTACTATAAACGCAGGTGTAACTCCAAGTTCCAATAGTATTTCTGGATTCAGTACCGAAGCAGATGGTACGCTCATTGAAGTTTTTAAGAACGCTATTTCATTAGGAACAACTACAGTAAGTAGTAATACATGGTCTATTAGCATAACTGGATTAGAAGCAGGAGATATAATAAATGCTACCGCAAATGCTTCAGGGAAGAATAGTTCAGATTTGTCAGCTAATGTTGTTGTTGCTAATGCACAAAGTTGTTTCACATCAAAACCAACGAACCTACAGAGAGGGAATCAACAAACAATAACAGGCGATTGGAGTCAAGAAGGTGTTGATCCTTCTGGTAATGTTGTGAGCATTCAACTTTATGAGCAAAACATTACTACAAATGCAATTACAATTAGAGATGATTCTCCCAACCATACCGTATTTGTTCAATCAGATGGTACTTGGAGTATGTCTCTAGCGGATAATCAAAATAACTTCAATAATAAATCTTATCTCTTTAAGGCAATTATTATCGCCAACAATTGTACTTCTGCATTTTCTAACGTATCTACTAAAACCAATGGAGGTGCAGGTACTATAACATTTGCACCAGATATAACAACCAGTACCCTATCGGATGTTGCTACAGAGCAACAAGTCTCTGTAATTAATCAAGATGCTGCTGCTGCCAATCTATTTTTGTATGTTAATGGTTTAGAAATACAAACATCTGCAACCACTGTTGCATCAAATACTTCCTATTCGTTTACAGTTTCTGGACTTGCAGGCGATGATGTAATAACTGCGCGAGCTCAGGTTCCAAGTGAAGAATATTGGCTTTCAAATGTTTCAAATCAAATTAGTGTAACATTATCTGATCCACAAGCTTCTAGTATTCCCACAATAACGGGTACCTATGTTGCGGGTTCAGGCATTGGCATTACGGGAACAAGCTTGGAAGCATCAGGCACATTAATTACGGTATTTAAAAATGGTGTAGAAATTGGCACAGCTACTGTTTCTGCTTTTGGTACTTGGGAGTTAACAGGGCAAACCCTTGTCGCAGGAAACTCGCTTACAGCAACAGCAAAAGCAACGTCTAAGTCTGTTAGCGAATCATCAAATTCAGTTAGTGTTATTGCTAGTTTGCCAAGCTCGCCAACACTTAATGGTCCAATTAGTGTTGGGGATACCTCAGTTTCAGGCGGAGGAATAGATGGAAATACTATTATAATTCTTGTAGATGCCGATCCTATTGGTACTGCAACGGTTGGAGCAGATAATGAATGGTCTTTAGAAAATATAGACTTAAACTACTTGTACAAAGGTGCAGAAGTTACAGCTATTGTTGTAAATAACAATGTTGAAAGCGAGCCTTCAAATGCAGAAATAGTATCCGGAGTATCTGATTTTTCCTTTACTCTAGCAGATGGTAGTGTCATTCCAAGTAATTTAATTTCAGGGGAAACTATTGAAATAAAAATCACTGCTCAAGACTGTGCAAGCACACCTTGTACCACAGCTACTAACTTTAATTCTTCAATAAGTCTAGCTTCAAATGCCATTATATCTCCTTTAGGTGAAACAGCCAATTTTAGTAGTGGGGAGTTAACGCTCTCATTAACCATTGGAGGAAGCGGAACTGTAAGAATATTAGGGACAAATCCTAACGATCCTACTGCAACAGGAGAATTTCAAATAGAAGTTTCTCCAGCAACTTGGGTGGGCGGTACTTCTACCGACTTTAATACAGCTTCCAACTGGCTTACAAATTCTGTACCTGGTAATGGGGCAGACATTGTATTTGATGCAAATGTTCTGAATAATTGTGCGTTAAATAATAATATCACTTTAAATACAATTGATTTCAATTCTGGGAGTCACTCGTATTCAATCGATTTAAATGAAAAGGAACTAAGTCTTAGAGGCACACTCGTAAACCATACGCAACAAAAGCCTTTATTGGCTTCTGGTGAAGCAAAACTCAATTTACTTAGCAGTAGCCAAACCTTTACTGTTTATTTTGAAGAAAATTCCAGCCTAGAAAATTTAGTGATTAATGCAAATGCAAGCGAAATAACTCTAGGAAGTGAACTTCGTGTGACCAACACAGTTGAACTAAAACAAGGAACATTTAATACGAGTGATTTGTTAGTTTTTGCAGTTACACTTCCCCAAACCGACGATGATGTAGCTAAAGAAGCTTCATTTTTTTACGAAAGTGGAACGCTAAACGGAGAGGTAATCGTTGAAAAATATTACCCTGTTAAACGTGCTTTTAGAATGGTAGCTAGTCCTGTAAACGGCGCTAGTATCTTTAGTAATTGGCAAAATGGAGGTAATTATGAACCTGGTTTTCATACCCACATTACTGGGGAAGTAGGCACTGTAGGACATCACAACCCTAGCACAGGTATAGATTATACCACATCAGGAAACAAGTCCTTATATTTATTTGATAATGGTTGGCAAGAAGTTTTAAACACAAAAAATACCAACCTACAAGTAGGATTCCCTTATCGTTTAATGGTTCGTGGAGACAGATCAACTACTAATATTAGTAGCAATACGGGTTCAAATAATACCATTATTCGCTCTAAAGGAACTCTAGTACTAGGCAACCAATCACTTTTTCCGCCAACAGCAACTACCACTACCACTGGTGGAGGTAATCCTAATCACTTTAGTTTATTGGCTAATCCATATCAAGCTACCATAGATGTTTCAAGCATATTGTTTAGACCTGCTAATTTAGATAAAGCCAATAACAACGCATTTTATGTTTGGGACCCCATGATTAACAATCGTGGAGCTTTTGTTACAGTTGACAATCTTGAAAATGGAGGGCAGCCTGTTAATTCAAATTCTTCAGCTTCAAATTTAATCGAACCTGGACAAGCTTTTTTTATTCAAGCAAATACCAACAACCCAAACATTAACTTTACCGAATCAATGAAGGTAATTCCATCTGCTACTATTGTTGATAAACCAGTTGCCTTTAGTACTAATGAAATGAGTGTGTTATTCGAGTTACATAACGATGAAGCTCAAATTATCGACGCTATTCGTTTGCGCTTTGCTGAAGATGCTGATAACGGAATAGATGCTTTGGATGCATTTAAAATGGTTAATTTAGATGAAAACCTAGCTTCGGTAAACGAGAATAGTTTATTCACTATTCAGCGTAGAAGCTTGCCAGAAAACAACGAAGTTATTTCACTATTCACCAACAACTGGCGTAATGATAATTACAGCTTTACCGCAAATTTAAATAACTTGGGAGATACCGAAGTCTATTTAGTAGATAATTACTTAGCAACAGAAACTCTATTAACAGATGGAGAAGCTTATAGTTTTAGCGTAGATGCCAACATAATTGAATCGGTAAGCAGTTTACGTTTTGCATTAAGGTTTGATAATGAGACTATGAGTGTAGAAGAGCAAGAAAAGACTTTCTTTCATCTCTATCCAAACCCAGTAACAGATGTAGTCAACATTCAAACCAGTTTAGCCTTAGGAAGCCAAGTAAAAGTAGAATTATACAATATGTTAGGGCAATTGCTAAGTAGCCAAACAAAAATCATCATGCAGACAAACCTAAGTTTAGGAGTTATGCATTTAGAAGCGGGAGTGTATTTAGTAAAACTCACAGACCAAGATGGCCATAGCCAAACACAAGAATTAATCAAACAATAAAAACAAAATGTATAGGCCTGTTTATTTTAAGGTACATATAAAATGAACAGGCTATATATAAAACTTAAACGATGAAAAATCCAGTATACATAAAAAAAATAGTAATTGTCTTGCTATTAATAATAGCCTTTATTCCCGATATCAATGCACAAAATTTAGAAGACGTCTTTGGCTTTAACGACGATAATGTAAACGATGTACCCGAAGCCCCGATACACTTTTTGGTTGCATTAGGCTTACTAATAGGTGGATTTATTGGTGTAAAAAAGTTTAAAAAAGAATAGCATTTTGAAATCTTCAAAAAAAAATTTTTGGCTTGATATACTAGTTATAATTCTAACAATAGGAATAATTCTAGAACTAATTATAATGTTTTTTTTATATAAAGAAGAAGTGCGATTAGAAAAAAAATTAGAGCTGCTTAGAATAAGTTTTTCTATTACTTTGTAGTTATATTTCTTTTTAAGATTAAACACTCTTTACTTTTAGGTAAAGAGTGTTTTTTTATATAATACTATAAACTTAAAAAGTGGACTGCCAAAAAAGTTACCTACCAAGAGCTTAAATTTAAAAGTTAATGATGATTAACTTTTAAAATAATGTACATTAATCTATTTAATAATGTGCTATTTTAGTTATTAATTAAACAGAATTTGTAAATATTGTAAGTATGTAATTAATTATTTGTTTCAAACAAGCTAAAAAGGAGTACATACTAGCCTAGTCTTTAAAGTATTTCAATATTTAACAAGATAAAAAACAATTAATTTAATTTCAATAAACTGTAATACTTAGTTATAAAATAGAAAACATATGGCTAATAAAAGATTACAATATCATTTTCCACATCCTAGTACGGCAAATGCAGCTGGACTCTTGTCTATTGGTGGAGATTTGCACCACCAACGCTTAATCCATGCTTATCAAAATGGGATTTTTCCTTGGTACAATGAAGGTGAACCTGTATTATGGTGGAGTCCAGACCCAAGAATGGTACTGTTTCCTGAACAATTAAAGATTTCAAAAAGCATGCAACAACTAATCAAAAAACAAACTTTTAACATTACAGTAAACCAAAATTTTGAAGCTGTTTTAAGCAATTGTGCAAGTATGCTAAGAAAAGACCAAGACGGAACGTGGATTACAGAACATATGAAAAAAGCCTACATTGATTTACATAAATTGGGTCATGCGCAGTCTGTTGAAGTTTGGAAAGGCTCAGATTTAGTAGGCGGTTTATATGGTGTTTACTTACAAGAGCAGAAAGTTTTTTGTGGAGAAAGCATGTTTACTAAAGTAAGTAATGCTTCAAAATATGGTTTTATTTGGTGGGTACAACAACTTCAACAAAAAGGAGTACGGCTTATCGATTGCCAGATTTATACTTCGCATTTGGCTAGTTTAGGAGCCAAAGAAATAAGTAGAGATGCTTTTTTAAGTTATCTACAAGTCTAAACCAATTTGCCTAACTTCGTTAAATCGAAAACAGCATGTTAGATGGTCGTTCACCAAACCTGCAGCTTGCATAAATGCGTAAGTAGTGGTTGGTCCCATAAATTTAAAACCTATTTTCTTTAGGTGTTTACTAAGTTTTCGACTCAAATTAGTTTGTGAAGGAATTTCATTTAAATCTGAATATTGATTCTGGATTGGTTTAAAGTCTACATATTTCCATAAAAATTCAGAAAAAGAATTTTGGTTTTTTTGAATTTCTAAAACAAGATTGGCATTGTGTATACATGCTTCAATTTTTCCACGATGCCTAATAATTCCTTTATTTTGAAGTAATTTTAATATATCCTTTTGAGAAAATTCAGCCACAGTATGAATCTCAAAATTTGCAAAAGACTCACGAAAATTTTCTCGTTTTTTTAGTATTGTTAACCAATTTAGTCCAGCTTGGAAACTTTCTAAAACAAGCAATTCAAATAAATCACGATCACCGGTCTTAGGCACTCCCCATTCTTGGTCATGATATTTTGTATATACATCGTTTGTAAGGCACCAGTTGCATCTGTTGAACTCCATAAACACTATGTTTTAGAAATAATTGTTCATTTTTTAAATCAACGCCTTTTAATCTTTAGGCTCTAGACTTGAAAGAAAAACAAAACTATACTTAAGCTTACACAATTAATTAAATGTAAAAATACGCTAAACCAAAATATAAGTAATGAAAACTAAAACGTACAGGGTTTAAAATGCATGAAGTAAAATTTTGAACTCATTAAATCCTTTATTGTAAAGTGACTACTATTTTGTTTGCTTTAAAACTTAAAAAAATAAAATAAAAAATTTTGTAGTCTTGAAGTTTGGATTATATTTGCACTCGCAATTTAGCAGGGCGCATAGCTCAGTTGGTTTAGAGCGTCTGGTTTACACCCAGAAGGTCGGGGGTTCGAATCCCTCTGCGCCCACCAGGCTTCAACAGAAATGTTGGAGCTTTTTTTATGGTTATTTTTTTGATTCGGGGTTGCCGTAAAATGGAGTTTTACGGGCATGCTCGCTGGTTGTGAAAACTGATTTTTCAGTTTTGCAATCATCGGCATTGAAATCCCTCTGTGCCCACCACTTAACTTAAAAATCTTTAGATCAATGATTTAAAGATGTTTTTACTTTTCTTCAAAATTCATCAAAGAGTTATTATTCATTGAGTTATAGGTTCGAACTTTTATAGTCGAGAAATTAACGACCTAAAACTATAATTCTTATATTATAATGATGCATATTAAATACATAAATACTATATTTGTCGCAAATAAGAGACTTAATGAACTCTAAGAAAACAATACTTCTTCCTAAATATCAAAAGATGTTTGAACAAATAGGTGAGAATATTAAACTTGCCAGGAAACGTAGAAAACTAACTACACAACAAGTAGCAGAACGTGCTGGGATTCATAGAGCCACGCTTTATCGCATAGAAAAAGGTGATCCTGCTGTCTCCATAGGTTTATATTTTAATGTCTTCAGAGTCCTTAACCTTCAAGATGACTTTTTAAAATTAGCTAGTGACGATGAGTTCGGCAGAAAGCTACAAGATCTTGATTTACTATAGAAACTGTGGGAACCGGAAAATTTGACATATTTGTTTATGCTGACTGGATAGAACTGGATTTCCCTACTTTAGTTGGAGTTTTATCAGCCCATTTTGCTAAAGGTAAAAAAGCGTTCAGTTTTGAATACGATCGCGAGTGGCTTAAAAGTAAATCGCAGCACTTGCTCGATCCACATCTTGATTTTTTTTCTGGCGCACAATATCCAACAAATAAAGAGAATTTTGGCATTTTTCTAGACAGCATGCCAGACACCTGGGGAAAAACCTTGTTGAAACGTAGAGCAGCTCAAGATGCAAGAGCTAAAAGTGAGAAAGCTACAACACTTTATGATATAGATTATCTATTAGGTGTTTATGATCAGATTAGAATGGGTGCTTTACGATTTAAAACAGATTTAAATGGATCTTTTCTCGATAATGATGAACACAGTCCTACTCCACCGTGGTCTTCTTTAGGTGATTTACAAGAAGCTGTGAATCAATTAGAAAATGATGATCATAATGAAACTATTAAAAAATGGATTGCTGTTCTTATTGCACCTGGTTCTTCATTAGGTGGCGCAAGACCTAAGGCTAATGTATTAGACAAGGATAAAAACTTATGGATTGCAAAATTCCCATCTAAAACAGATACCACTGATAAAGCTGCGTGGGAATATTTAGCCTATAAATTAGCTTTAAATGCTGGAATAAATATGGCAAAATCTAAGATTGAAAAAATCAGTGGAACTTACCATACTTTTTTAACACGCAGGTTTGACAGAGAAAATAATAAAAGGATTCATTTTGCATCTGCCATGACTATGACTGGTAATACAGAAGATAGTATTAAAGGAACAACTCCTAGTTATTTAGAAATAGTAGAATTTATTGAAAATTATGGAGTACATATAGAAAGTAACCTTCACCAAATGTGGCGACGTATTATTTTCAATATAGCAATATCAAATACAGATGATCATTTACGCAATCATGGCTTTATTTTAACAGAAGAAGGCTGGATTCTATCACCAGCATACGACTTAAATCCTTCCATTGAGAAGGATGGCTTATCCCTAAATATAGACATGGATGATAACGCACTGGACTTTGAACTGGCAAAAAATGTCGGCTCTTATTTCCGCTTACGCAAAAGCGAAATGGACACGATCATTCAGGAAGTTTCACAAGCTGTCAAAGATTGGAAAACAATTGCAAAAAAAATAGGAATTAAAAACTCTGAAATAGAATTAATGTCTGGAGCTTTTAGATATTGAAAATTTCACATCCCGATACTAAATGATTTTTCAGTTTTGCAATCAAAGGCATTCGAATACATTTGCCTTTAACAAAGCAAGTTGTTTTTTACCTTCTGTCTTTCAGCCATGAATAATAAGGCCAAGATTAATTTACAAAAACACGTATTTCGCTTTATTAAAATTGTATTTTTAATTTATATCAACATATTAGTAAGCCTAAATTCCCTTTGCTAACTTTGTGTTTTTATGCTTATGAAAATTCTAGGACAAAACATTCGCTTTGGTAAAAGTCTCTCAGAAAGAGATGAGAAAGTAATTTGGCACCCGCTAACGCAACATAAAACTGCTGCACCTTTAAAAGCTATTAAAAAAGCAAAAGGGGTTTGGTTAGAAGACGAAGATGGAAAGCAGTATATCGATGCTATTTCATCATGGTACACCAGTATGTACGGTCATTGTAATTCAAAAATTAGAAAAGCAGTAAGCAAACAAATGGAGAAACTAGACCAAGTAGTGTTTAGTGGTTTTACACACGAACCTGCTGTAGAATTAGCAGAAAAACTCTTGGAAATTTTACCACAAAATCAAGCCAAGCTTTTTTTTAATGATAATGGATCGACAGCTACCGAAATCGGAATAAAAATGGCTTTGCAGTATCATCATAACCAAGGTCATAAACGCCATGTAATGTTAGCCTTAGAAGAAGGTTTTCATGGCGACACTTTTGGAGCTATGTCTGTTTCAGGACTTTCAGTGTATAATGGCGCTTTCGAAAAACATTTTATTGAAGTAATAAGACTACCCAAACCCGTCGGTTACAATAACGACGAAGTAATCAATCTTTTACAACAATGGATTGAAACTTACGAAATTGCAGGTTTTATTTATGAACCTTTAGTACAAGGTGCGGCAGGAATGAAAACCTATTCTAAAGCTGGTTTAGAAGATATTTTGAAACTATGTAAACTCAACGATATTATCTGCATTGCCGATGAGGTAATGACTGGTTTTGGAAAAACTGGAAAAACCTTTGCATCGCAATACATGCAAACTTCGCCCGATGTAATTTGTTTAAGCAAAGCCCTTTCAGCTGGAATGGTACCGATGGGAATTACTAGCTGCTCACAAAAAATATACGATGCCTTTTACGATGATGAGCTTTCAAAAGGCTTGTTTCATGGCCACACATATACCGGAAATCCGTTGGCTTGTGCAGCTGCCTTAGCATCAATTAAATTACTACAATCTGAAGAAATTCAACAACAAATTAAAAATATAATGAGTTGGCATCAATCCTTTGCTATTCAATTAAAACAGCATCCTAAAATTGCAGAAGTACGGCAAATAGGCATGATTTTAGCATTCGATTTATCGGTTAAAATGGAACGTTACGGAAGCTTAAGAAATGAATTGTACGATTATTTTATGCAAAAAGGAATTTTTTTACGACCTTTAGGAAACACCATCTACATTTTAACCCCTTTTGTAATTAAAAAGGAAGAGATGCAACAAGTATACGACAGCATTTTGAGTTGTGTAGAAGAAGTAATTTAAAAACTATGAAAGCATTTATTCTTGTAATATTAATATGTATGAGTACACCGAAAACCAATTTATTCAATTTTAATACGAGTACCAATTCATCATCTTGGCAAATTATAAACGATGGTGTTATGGGTGGAGTTTCTAAGAGTACTTTGCAAATAACTAACGATGGACACGGTCTATTTTCTGGTCATGTTTCCTTAGCCAATAATGGTGGATTTGCTTCTATTCGACACCAACCTAATTTTAAAGATTTAGATCAATTTACGCATGTAATTCTTAAGCTAAAAGGCGATCAAAAAAACTATCAATTTCGATTAAAAGCATCTACACAACAACGCCAATCTTATGTGCAAGAATTTAAAACCAATGGCAAGTGGCAAGAGATTGAATTAAAAATCAGTGATTTTTATCCGCAGTTCCGCGGCCAACAACTAGACATGTCTAATTTCAATTTTAATGAAATACAAGAAATGGCTTTTTTAATTGCCAATAAAAAGGAAGAAGATTTTAGTTTACTTATCGACCAAATTATGCTTAGATAAATGAAGAATAACGATCAAAAATTTATAGAAAATTGGCGAAAAACCAAGTCCGCTGGTTTTAAAAAATATGCACTAACCCATGGATTAGGATTTGGGATCATTATAACTATATTCAATTTAATTTGGCTTAATTATGACAATGAACAATCCGTTGAAGTAGACAAATTCATTATAGCTGGTATAGTGATGATTCTTGTTGGTGGTTTTAGCTACGCAGGAGTTTCTTGGCTTTTAAATAATTATATTTATAAGAAGAAAGTGGGGAAGCAGTAAAACATATTTGATTATTAACTACACCCAATATGTTTTTTTAAGCAAAACTTTTTTAGAATTATTATACCCATTTCAAATATACCATAAGTAACATCCAGGCATTTCTTAAGCATCTCATAAGGATTTGATTTCAATTTATTATAACAATTTTAATTTTAAAAGTTTCGTTAAGGGTACGAAATTGCTTTTACAACCTAAGTACACAGAGTATTTTAGCTAGAATTCACAGGATTGGTGATGTTGTTGTTTTTAAACATTTGGTTGTGTATTGCTTCCAGAAAATTTGATGTAAAACTAAAATGTAAGGCTGCTGAGTAAAAACAAAAAAGCTCCCAAAAGGAGCTTTTTTGTTTTTGTACCGAAGCACCGATTTTTAGTACCGATAATACGCTGGTTTAAATGGTCCTTCTACTTCCACGCCAATATATTCGGCTTGGTCTTGTTTTAGTTTAGTAAGTTCTGCACCAACACGGCTTAAGTGTAATTCGGCAACTTTTTCATCCAAATGTTTGGGCAGCATATAAACTTTGTTTTCGTATTTTTCGTTGTTGTTCCATAATTCCATTTGCGCCAAAGTTTGGTTAGTAAACGAGTTACTCATTACAAAACTCGGGTGTCCAGTAGCACAGCCTAAATTTACCAATCTGCCTTGCGCTAATAAAATTATATCTTTTCCGTCGATGTTATATTTATCAACTTGTGGTTTAATTTCTACGTGGGTATCGCTATAATTTTCTTTTAGCCAAACCACATCAATTTCGTTATCAAAATGCCCAATGTTACAAACAATTACTTTATCGCGCATAGCCTTAAAATGTTCTCCACGCACAATGTCGCGGTTACCTGTAGTAGTGATAACGATATCTGCATTGGCAACTACGCTTTCTAAACGTTTCACTTCAAAACCGTCCATAGCAGCTTGTAGGGCACAAATTGGATCGATTTCAGTTACGGTAACAATCGAACCTGCTCCACGAAAAGAAGCCGCTGTACCTTTGCCTACATCACCATAACCACAAACTACCACGCGTTTTCCAGCCAACATGGTATCGGTGGCACGTCTAATGGCATCTACTGCGCTTTCTCTACAACCGTATTTATTATCGAATTTAGATTTGGTAACCGAATCGTTTACATTAATGGCCGGCATCACCAAAGTTCCTTTTTTCATGCGTTCGTACAAACGGTGAACGCCAGTTGTGGTTTCTTCTGAAAGGCCACGAATGCCTTCCGCTAATTCGGGATATTCATCAAAAACCATATTGGTTAAATCGCCACCATCATCTAAAATCATGTTTAATGGTTTACGGTCTTCACCAAAAAATAAAGTTTGCTCTATACACCAATTGAATTCTTCTTCCGTCATGCCTTTCCACGCATACACAGGAACTCCAGCAGCAGCAATAGCAGCCGCAGCCTGATCTTGAGTAGAATAGATGTTACATGAACTCCAAGTTACATCAGCACCTAATGCTACTAAAGTTTCAATTAAAACCGCAGTTTGAATAGTCATGTGCAAGCAGCCGGCAATTCGAGCTCCTTTTAGTGGTTTTTCTTTTCCATATTGTTCACGAAGCGCCATTAATCCTGGCATTTCTGCTTCCGCTAATTCAATTTCTTTTCTTCCCCAATCAGCTAAAGAAATATCTTTTACTTTGTAAGGCACATAAGGTACGGTATCTTTACTCATAGTCTGTATTTTTGTCTAAATTTGCTGCAAAACTAAGCATAAACCTACTATTTTAATGCCTGTTTATAAAACAATAACAGTTAATGAACATACCAAAGTCTTGATTTGGAAGGTAGAAGAATCTTTTGATGAATTGGCTAAAGGAATACGCTTGTCGGCCAATTCGCAAAACCGAATCAATAATATGAAATCAGACCTTCACCGCCGTGGTTTTATGAGTATTCGGCATTTGTTGAAGAAGTTTGGCTACAAAGACGAAGACGTAGTTTACGACCAAAACGGAAAACCCCATTTAAACGATGGTAAACACATTTCAATTTCGCACTCATTCGAATTTACATGTGTAATCGTGAGCGATGTGGTCGTGGGAATTGATGTTGAAAAACAGCGCAATAAAATTAAAAAAATTGCGGCCAAATTTACGCCTATTAAAGAATACCGCGCATTGGGTAATGGAGAAGATTTGGTAAGAAAACTCACCATTGTCTGGGGTGCAAAAGAATCGCTTTACAAATTGTACGGTAAACAAGGTTTATTGTTTTTACACGATATTTTTGTGAAAGACTTCAATTTTGAAGCTGGAGAAACTACCGCAGAAGTGACTTACAATAGCCTTAAAAAAGAATATGTGCTTCATTTTTTAGAATTTGAAGGCTTTACATGTGTTTATGCTTATAAAGATGAATAGAAAATCTACTGTAAAATCCATAGCTTTATTGAAGCATTTTCAGCAAGCCAACAACCAGTTAGCGGTTTTAATCGACCCCGAAGATTTTAGAGAGAGCCCAGTTGATTTTTTAAAGAAAATACCCGAAGAAACTTCTATTTTGCTCGTAGGCGGAAGCCAAGTATCGGCAGGAAAAACAGAAGAAGTGGTAAGTAAATTAAAGGCTTTTACACATTTACCTATTATTTTGTTTCCAGGAGATTACTCGCAATTAACGCATAAAGCCGATGCAGTTTTGTTTTTGAGTTTGCTCTCGGGTCGAAATCCAGAATATTTAATTAACCAACACGTAAAAGCTGTTCCATTTTTGCAAACTAGTAATTTAGAAGTTATCTCTACAGCATATATTTTAATCGATGGTGGTTGCGAAACTGCAGTAGTAAACATTAGCGAAACCCAACCCATTGCAGCAACCGATGTACAGCAAATTGTTAATACGGCCTTGGCAGGCCAATTTATGGGCAAACAACTTATATACTTAGAAGCGGGAAGTGGAGCTAAAAATCCAATTCCTGTTGAAGTGATTTCTGCAGTTAAAAAAGCCATTCAAATTCCGTTAATTGTTGGTGGCGGAATTAAAACGCAAGCACAAAAGCAAGCTGCATTTATAGCTGGAGCTAACTTGGTAGTTATGGGAACAGCTTTCGAAAATTAAAGCTTTATATGTAAATATCTAAGCCCAATTCGGTTTTCCACATTCTTCGTAAAACTGATTTAAAAACTGAAGCATAAATTCATGGCGTTGTTGGGCAAGTTGTTTTCCTGTTTTTGTATTCATCTGGTCTTTTAGCAAAAGTAGTTTTTCGTAAAAATGATTAATTGTGGGTGCGTTTGAAGCTTTATATTCAGCTTTAGATTGTTTGGTTTTCGGGGGAATTTCAGCATTAAAAATAGCTCTGTTTTTGTATCCACCATAATTAAAAGTACGCGCTATTCCAATTGCACCCAAAGCATCCAAACGATCGGCATCTTGTACAATTTGAAATTCAATTGATTTTTCTGCAATGGAAATCGTATCCGATTTAAATGAACTGTGTTTTACTATGTAAACTACTTCGTCTATTACAGATTTTTCTAGATGTAGTGCTGTTAAAAATGAAGCCGTTTGCTTAGGGCCTAATTTTTCATTTCCATCATGAAATTTTGCATCGGCAATATCGTGCAATAAACAACCTAATTTTACGATAAAAGTATCTGCTTGTTCGTAATTTAAGAGTTCTTCAGCATTTTTTAAAACCCGCTGAATATGTTGCCAATCGTGTCCGGCTTCAGCATCAGCTACCTGCCTTTTTACAAAATTCGTAGTTTTTAAAAGTATTTCAGTTTGTTTAGCATTCACAACAAAAGTTTATTTTACTAAAGCTGGTTTTACCCATGCAAAAGTAGTTTGTTCTTGTGGAATACGAATACGCTGATTAATGCGTTGCATACGGTCGGGCAACTTCATTAAATAGTCTCTTGCTTTTTCGGCTTCAGGTGTTAATCCGTTCAACTTTTCAATGTCCCATTGTTTAATTAAGTTGCGCATTATATCAATATAATCTTGGCCTGTGTAAACACCAATGCGTTGTGCACAATTCGAGAAATCTTCAAAAGCAGTACCAATTCCTTTACCCGATTCGCGTAAAAAATGTGCAGGCATAACAATTTTACTCACCATCATTTCTTTAAAAGCAATCATCATTTGCGATGGGTCTACGGCAAAAATTTCTTTTACAAATGTGCTGTAAGCACGGTGATGCCGCATCTCGTCTCCAGAAATTATTTTACACATTCTAGCTAAAGACTTATTGGCATATTGCTTAGCAATTTTAGCTACACGATTGTGCGAAATATAGGTAGCTAATTCTTGAAAACTGGTATACACAAAATTTTTGTATGGGTCACGATCGGTTTCAATAGAAAATCCATCGTTAATTAAGTGTTGTGTTGTAATTTCAACCTGGCGCATATCTACTCGTCCCGATAAATACAAATATTTGTTTAGCACATCGCCATGGCGGTTTTCTTCTCCTGTCCATTGGCGAACCCATTTTGCCCATGGGTTTCCTGCATTTCCATCGTGTTGATTTATACCTTCTACGTCCATTAACCAAGATTCGTAGGTAGGTAAGGCTTCTTCAGTAATTGTGTCGCCTACTAAAACAACCCAAAAATCGTAAGGTAATTCTTTAGCTAATTCCCGAATTTCTTTTATTTCATCAAAAAAACTATCGCTTTCAGAATTGGGTAAATAGTCGGTAGGTTGCCAAATTTTTTCAACAGGAATTAAGTATTCTTGAATTAATCCATCTACTTTTTCTTCCAATTGCTTCATTACTTCTAATCGTACATTGAATGCTGACATATCTTTCAATTTATATTATAAGGTCGTTAGTGACGCTTTGTTCTACTTTTTGTATTAATTCTTTTGGATCGAAGTTTTTTACAGGAATGGGTTGTTGCACAGTAATTTTTAAATGTACACCCAAATCTAAAGGAAACATTCCGAAACGCTGCAATTTCCACGAGTTATTTATACTTACAGGCACCACAACTGCATCCGGGCAATATTTAAATAACATTAATAAGCCATTTGTAGAAAACTTTTTAGGCACACCTGTTTTGCTTCGTGTACCTTCTGGAAATATGACTGCAGCATGCTTGGTTTGGTTTAAATAGTCAGTAAATTTTTTTATTTCGGTTAAGGCTTGTCTAGAGTCTTTTCTGTCGATTAATATAGAGCCTCCATGACGTAGATTGTACGATATACTAGGTATTCCCTTGCCTAATTCTTTTTTGCTGATAAATTTTGGATGTAATTCTCGTAAAAACCAAATTAAAGGGGGAATGTCGTTCATAGATTGGTGGTTGCTTACAATAATATGGGGTTTACCTTTCTGAAATTGGTCGGCAAACTTGTTTTCGAATGTAATTTTTGTACCTAATATATGTAAGGTTTTTAATAAAAACCAATTAAAAACATCGACACTTTTTTTATGAGCTCTATAGCCGAAAAGGTTAAAACACAACCATTGAATAGGATGAAATACGATTAGCCAGAGTCCAAAAAACAAGTAGTATACGGCGCTTAAAATGTAATTGAATAATTGTTTCATGTGTGAAAATGAAAAAAATAAATGCTAAATTATATATGCGTGCATAATAAAAAAGCTGCCTGTTTAAAGGCAGCTTTTAAATTTATAAATGGTATTGAATTAAGCGCAATGCTCATCGTAAGCTTGCTTTAAGTTGTCAGCAATCATTTCGGCGGGTCTACCTTCTATATGGTGGCGCTCTAACATGTGTACTAATTCTCCGTCTTTAAACAAAGCCATAGAAGGAGAGCTTGGTGGAAAAGGCATCATTTGTGCACGAGCCACATCGGTTGCTTCTCGGTCTACGCCTGCAAATACAGTAAATAAATGTTCTGGTTTTTTTGCATTAGCTAAAGACATTTTTGCGCCTGGTCTTGCATTAGCTGCAGCACAACCACAAACTGAATTTACTAAGACTAAAGCAGTTCCTTTTTGTTGTAATGCATTTTCTACATCTTGTGCAGATAATAATTCTTTGAAACCAACGGTAGTTAGTTCTTCTTTCATCGGTTTTACTAGCTCTGGTGGATACATATATTTTCTACTTTTATTTAAACTTAATTTAGATTGCAAATATACATAAAAAGCAAGAGTTGTTTAATTTTTAATCTTAATGCTTTGATAAGAATTTTTTATGTTGAATAGGCTTTTGCTTACAACTAATATCATTTTAAATTTTAAATCTTCTACTAAATTGAGCTTTGCTTAGCCTATGTTTTTATTTACCTTCCTTTATATGCTTATTTAAAAAGGAAAATAACTTTGTGTGTTTTTCCTTCCAATATTTTATAAATCTTAAAAATGAATTTGTTTTTAAGCTATTTTTGTAAGCTTGATTTTAGAAAAAGAAAATGCACAACAACCAAACTTTACAAACTACCGGAGTTGAATTAAATTTAACTTACGAAAAAATTATTGAAGATATTGGTCGACAACATTGGTCTATTATAGACCATTTTTTACCCCAACAGCTTGTAACTAATTTACGGGCTAATTTGCAAGTAAAACATAAAGAAGATAATTTAAAGAAAGCCGCTATCGGCAACCGAACTAACGAATATATTGTAAAAAATATACGAGGCGATTTTATTCAATGGATGGATGAAAAAAAAGCAGGGCCTATCGAAAATCTATTTTTTAAAGAAGTTCAGCTTTTAATACAATACCTTAACCGAACTTGTTTTATGGGAATTTTACATAAGGAATTTCATTATGCACTTTATCCCCAAGGTACATTTTATAAGCGTCATTTAGATACGTTTCAAAACGATGACCGCCGAGTGCTTTCTATGGTTTTTTACTTAAATGAAGCCAATTGGGACATAACTAATGGGGGCGATTTAGTTATTTATCAACCCATTAAAGATGGAGAAAACCCAATACATATTCACCCATTACCTGGTAGATTAGTAATATTTGAAAGCCAAGTTCTAGAACACGAAGTGCTACCTGTATTAGCAGGAGAACGATACAGTATTACGGGTTGGCTTAAAACTAGGTAAAAGAATTTTGTGAAATCTAACTGAAATAAAGGCTTAACTTTTTGGCTTAACCTATATTTGCAACAACTTTTAAGTTTATGTTTAAATTAGTTGGAATTGTAGCAGGGTTTTTAGTATTCAAAGGTTTTTTTGGTGCTTTTATAGGTTTTTTTATTGGTAGTGCAATAGACCGTTTATTGGGTACAAAAGTGCAATTTCAAACAAGTAGTTTTGGCGATCGTAGCAGAAATGTAAGCCCTGGCGATTTTGAACTTAATTTACTCTCCTTAGCTTCAATAGTTATTAAAGCAGATGGAAAAACCACCCAACAAGAACTCGATTTTGTACGCCAATATTTTGTGCAAGCTTACGGAAAGGAACGGGCTAATGCTACTTTTAGAACTTTTAACCAAGTAGTTAAAAAGCGAGAAGTTTCTGCAGAACGAATTTGCGATTTTATTCGTCCAAGATTAAGTTACGAAGTGCGTCTTCAAGTCTTGCATTTCCTTTTTAATATAGGTCAGGCAGACGGTCGTGTGTCTGATGCTGAATTAAATGTTATCATGCGTATTGCCAGAAATTTACGCATTAACAAATACGATTTTGAAAGCATTAAAGCAATGTTCTTTAAATCGGCAGATAATGCTTATAAAATTCTAGAAATCGATAAGTCCGCTTCTAACGACGAAGTAAAAAAAGCTTATCGGAAAATGGCCAAAAAGTATCATCCCGATAAATTACAACATATGGATGAAGCTTACCAAAAAGGCGCGCAAGAAAAGTTTACTAAAGTACAAGAAGCTTACGAGCAAATACAAAAAGAACGCGGTATATAATAACAGTTTTTTAAGCATTTACTAGCTTAAAATTCAACATTAATTTTTTTTGGTAGGATGCTCAATTTTACCATTGGCATATTGAGCAAAACGCCCTGTGTTTTTATCGTGTACATTTTCGTACACATCATGCGGCCATCCACCAAATTGAGAATGTTGATAGGTGTTAATTACCTCCATCATTTCTGTTCTAGAGTTTGCCACAAAAGGGCCTTGTTGTACAACAGGCTCGTTAATCGGCATTCCTTCTAAAAGTAGAAATTCAGCTTTAGTGGTTGCATTTTTTAACAACAGCTCTTCGGTAGGATTTAAAACAAGCGAATGCTTTTCTTGTATGGTAAATCCATCTGCTTCAATTTGACTACCACTATAAAAAAACAACATTTTATTAGTGTTTGCTTTCGATGCAGGAAGCACCCATTCTGCATGAGCATCCATCGTTATTCGCCATATTTGCACATGGTTTTCTTCCTTTGCTGCAAACGAATCTGGTGTGGGAGCAATTGCTTTTTGGTTACATAGTTTACCTGCAATTAGTTTTACACTAATGCCATTACCATTTGCATCGTTTATTTTTTCAACAGGAATATCTTCATTCCAAAACATTTTAAAATGTGGATTCACTTTTTTTGAACGAGCCGGTAAGTTTAACCACAACTGAAATAAAACCAAGGGATTTTTTTGGTCTTGGTGTACTAGCGGAAACATTTCGGAATGTAAAATGCCTTTACCAGCCGTCATCCATTGTACATCGCCATTTCCAAATCTCCCTTTTGCACCTAAAGAATCAGAATGATCTGCAAAACCTTCTTCAACTAAAGTTATGGTTTCAAAACCAGCATGTGGATGTCCAGGAAATCCAGGCACTTTTTGGCCGTGATACATTCTAAAACCATCTTTTTTGGTAAAATCATTACCTGGAATTCTTCCGCTTAGATACGATGGGTCTGGGCCTAGATTTTCATTTCCTTTAGGAAAATCGTCTTGATGATATGCACAAAATAGAAACGGGTCTAAAGTTTCCCAGTGAAAACCCAGTTCGCGTATTTTTAATATTTTAGGCATGTTTAAAAGTAAATAATAAATTCACCATTGGTTATACTACTTCCTTCATCGGTAGTAAAGTTAAATGTACCCGCTACACTATTTAATGTTTCATTAAATGAAATAACATCTATGTTTCCGTCTGTAGCAAACTCGATTCCTTCGGGTGTTTGGTAGGAAGCTTCAAAACCTTCATCTTGTCCAAAAACATATTCACCAACTTCCGTAGGATTAGGTATTGAAATAGCAATAGAAGTTTGTGAAGCAGTTGTGCCACTAAACAAAATTGAATTTCCTTGCTGCATTCCAATTACAATAAGAATGTTAAGGTTGCTTCCATTTACAGTAGCTTCTAGCACATTTTCTACGTCTGGATTTTCGTCATTAATAGGTATGTCTGCATTGCTAAACGGGACACGCCAAATTGTACCTTTAGAAAAGTTTAGCCGTTCGCCAACACCGTTTCTTCTAGCTTCAAAATAAAAGTTACCTGTTACATAAGCATTGGTTATTTCTTCAATTTCAATCATTCCCCCAGAATTTGGTCCGGCTGTAATAAAAGTATTACCATCGCTTACAAAAGAAGCAGAATTACCAGAATTCGGTGAAATTTCATAAAGACCAACAGCGCTTGCATTGGTTTTTAATCTTACAGCATCTACATTAGAGCCTTGAATAATAAGTTCTCCAGCTTCGTTAATAAAAGCAGTTTCGGAGTTCGATCTAAACAAAGTTTCGTTTACTTCACCCTGTATAATAGAGCTAGGTTCAACAACATCTTCACAGGCAGAAAAAAGAATAACAAAGACAAATAAATACAGGATATTACGCATAATAAGTTTAAAATTTAAGAAACAAATGTAAAATAAAATATTCAATCTATTTAATGCAAGTCTTAAAATAATTAGCTTATCTTTGCGCGCAATTTTAATAGTATTAATAATCGGAGTCGCGAACTCCAAAATTTAATTTTTATGCCAGTAAAAATCAGATTACAAAGACACGGTAAAAAAGGAAAACCTTTTTACTGGGTAGTAGCCGCCGACGCGCGCGCTAAGAGAGATGGTAAATTCTTAGAAAAATTAGGAATTTACAATCCAACCACTAATCCTGCAACGGTTGAGCTAGATGTAGATGCATCTGTAAAATGGCTTCGTAATGGAGCACAACCAACCGATACTGCAAGAAGAATTCTTTCTTACAAAGGAGCAATGCTTAAAAAACACTTGCTAGCCGGAGTAGATAAAGGTGCACTTACCCAAGAGCAAGCTAACGAAAAAATGGAAGCTTGGTTAAAGGAAAAAGAAGACCAAGTTTTCGCTAAAAGCCAAGAAGTAACTCAAACTGCAGCCGAAGCTAAACAAAAAGCTTTAGACGCAGAAAAAGAGAAAAATGCTAAGCGTGAAGCTGATGCTAAAGCTGCTAAAGATGAAGCTGATGCTGAAGCAAAAGCTGCTGCAGAAGCAGAAGCTAAAACGGAAGAAGCTACAGAAGAAACAGCAACCGAAGAAGCTAGCGATGACAAAAAGGAAGCTTAATATTGTTTAACGATGACCAAAGATGAATGCTTTTATCTCGGTAAAATCGTTAGCAAATATAGCTTTAAGGGAGAGTTACTGATTAAATTAGATACAGACGAACCCGAAACTTACCTTACAACGGAATCGATTTTGGTAGAATTAAACCAAAAATTGATTCCGTTTTTTATTGAAGAATCCAGCCTTCATAAATCTAGCTTGCTCCGCGTTCGAATCGAAGATATAGCTAACGAAGAAGATGCCGACGAGCTTGTTGGCTTATCAGTATTTCTTCCTATAAAAGAATTGCCTGAGTTGGCTGAAGACCAATTTTATTATCACGAAATTATTGGCTTTACCGCTTTCGATAAAAATTCAGGGAAAATAGGAAGCATATCTGGAGTAAACGACTCCACACCACAAGCCCTGTTCGAAATTAAACACCCAAGCGGTAAAGAAATTTTGATTCCTGTAAACGATTCGTTTATTGAAAAAATCGATAAGCTTAACCAAGAATTTTATTTTCAAACTCCCGAAGGATTAATTGAGATGTACTTAGATTAAGTCGTTTTTTGTATTTATAAGCTAAAAACAGTATTTCAAAAAATAGACTCTGCAATGTATAAATATCTTGTATTGTGCATCTTGTAACATCTTACATTTGTAATCAGTAAAAGTTTTTTATATATATTAAAATGAACTAATCAATGTTGTGGATGAAAGTCCTTAAATCGAAAGATTTTGTGGCTTTTTTTGTAGAAAACATTTTGCCATTAAAATCTTTGTTTTACTTTAGCAATATATTACAAACCAAATGCTAAACAAAGTTTATTTCTGGAACTATTTTTATTTTGCTTTTTCAAGCGAAACAGGGGAGTTCTAAATAAATGTGAACATAAATTTATAGAAGCCCCAAATATGGGGCTTTTTTTATGCCTATGAGTTTTTCAAAAATTGCTATACAAGGAATTGAAGGTTCTAATCATTATAAAGTGATTACGGATTATTTTAATGCACAAACGCAAATAAAAGCATGTTCAACTTTTAGAGAAGTTGTAGATGCTTTGGTTCATAACCAAGTAGATGCAGCTTTAATGGCCATAGAAAATTCTATTGCGGGAAGTATTTTGCCCAATTACCGATTACTCATCGATGCTAATTTGCAAATTACCCAAGAGTTTTATTTAAACATCTGTCATAATTTAGTCGCTTTACCTAACCAAAGTATAGAAGATATTACCCAAGTAAAATCTCACCAAATGGCACTACATCAGTGTGGCGAATTTTTTAATGCACACCCACATATTCGCTTAATTGAAGATGAAGATACTGCTCTACCCGCTAAAGTTATTGCAGAAAATAAACAAAAAAATGTGGCTGCTTTGGTGCCAACTGGCACAGCCGAATTGTTTGGCTTAACTGTTATTCAGCCCAATATACAAGATGTCGACTCCAACGAAACCCGTTTTGTATTATTAGAAAAGTCGGCTAAAACAGGAATAGAAAATGCCAACAAAGCCACTTTGCATTTTGAATTAAAGCATGAGCGTGGAAGTTTAGCAGTGCTCTTAGCTGTAATGCATCAATACCAAATGAATCTCACTAAAATACAAAGCATTCCCATTGCTCATAAAAAATGGACTTACGCTTTTATTGTTGATGTGCGATTTACAGATGCAGAGAATTTTAAAAAAATGAGCCAAGAGCTAACTTCTACTACAGAAGTATTTCAAGTACTTGGTCTATACAAAAGCGGAAGAATATGATTCGATTTTCAACGCGATTAGCGCAAACAGAAGAATACTACTTTAGCAAAAAGTTAAAAGAAGTAAAAGCTTTAAAAGAAGCAGGAAAACCAATTATAAACTTAGGGATTGGCAGCCCAGATTTAGCTCCGCCCAACTCGGTTTTTCAAGCTATTGAAGATGCTTTGCACGAAAAAAATGCTTTTCAATATCAGGCATATCGCGGTATTGACGAATTGCGAAATGCATTGGCTTTTTTTTATAAACAACACTACAATCTTAGCATTGATCCTGAAGAAGAAATTCTGCCGTTAATGGGTTCTAAGGAAGGAATTATGCTCACTTCTATGGCATTTTTAAATGAAGGCGACCAAGTTTTAATTCCCAATCCAGGTTATCCAACTTATGCTGCGGTAACTAAATTGTTAAATGCAGTACCCAAGTTTTATAATTTAGATGAAGAAAATAAATGGCATCCTAATTTAGAAATGCTTCAACAAATGGATCTATCTAAAGTAAAAATCATGTGGATTAACTATCCGAACATGCCAACAGGTGCAGATGCCGACCGACAAAAAATTCAAAAAATTATCAACTTTGCCATTCAACATGAAATTTTGTTGGTAAACGACAATCCTTACAGCATGATTTTAACCGAAAATCCATTTTCTGTTTTTCAGCTACCTAATGCCAATCAAGTTGCTCTAGAGTTAAACTCCATGAGTAAAAGCTTTAACTTAGCTGGTTTTAGAACAGGGTTTTTAGTCGGAAACGCTTCATTTGTAAATGCGGTAATTAAAGTGAAAAGCAATATGGATAGTGGGATGTTTTTACCCATTCAGCAAACCGCAGCAAAAGTACTTCAGTTAGAAAAAAATTGGTTTACTGAATTAAATGAAGTTTATAAAAAACGCCGGCAATGGATTTGGAAAATTGCAGACGAGCTCGATTTAAGTTACGATGAAAATACCACAGGCTTATTTGTTTGGGCACAATTAAAAAATAAAGAAAAAGCAGAAAAATTAGCTGATCGATTACTCTATGAAGCCGACTTATTTGTTACGCCAGGAAAAATATTTGGAAGCCAAGGAGAAACATATCTGCGATTTTCCTTATGTGTTGATATAGCAGACTTACAAGTTTGTTTAGAACGGGTTCAAAAATTCAAAAAAACGAACTTATGAAAGTAGCCAGCATAGGTTTAGGTTTAATCGGTGGTTCTTTTGCGTTGGCCTTGCAAGAACATGTTCTTGAAGTAGAAATTTGGGGAATAGACCACAATCAAGCACATATTGAAGCGGCTTTGGCTCGGAAAATTATTCACCATAAAGGAAGTATAGACGATTTAAAAAACTTCGATTTAATTGTTTTGAGTATTCCGGTTGATGCAGCAAGTGCATTGTTACCCGAAATTTTACATCAAGCAGAAAAAGAATGTTTAGTAATCGATATGGGTTCTACAAAAAATGATGTTTGCGAAGCGGTAAAAAATCATGTAAAACGCAATCAATTTTTAGCCTTGCATCCCATTGCAGGAACAGAATTTTCGGGACCAAAGGCCGCTTTTGCTAGTTTGTTTAACAACGCGATGATGATTGTTTGCGAAGCTGAAAAAACCGATGAAAATTTAAAGAAAAAGGCCTACCAAATTTTACAGAAACTCAAAATGCAGCTTCATTTTATGTCGCCCAAAGAACACGATAAACATTTAGCGTATGTTTCGCATTTATCGCATGTAAGTTCATTTATGTTAGGAAAAACAGTATTGGATTTAGAAAAAAATGAAGGTGAAATTTTCAATTTAGCAGGCAGTGGCTTCGAATCTACGGTGCGTTTAGCTAAATCGAATTCTAAAACTTGGATAGCCATATTTAAGCAAAATAAAGCTGAGGTACTAACTAGCCTAAAAGAGTATCAACAAAATTTAAAAGAATTTGAAAAACTTTTAGAAACCAACCAATTTTCTGAACTTGAAAATTTATTGAATTCAACAAGTAGAATTAAAGAGATATTAGCCAAAAAATAAAAGAAAGCATGGAAAATAGAAAAGAGATGAAAACCTGGTTAAATAACCTAGGCCTGAACCATCCATTGGTTATTGCTGGGCCTTGTAGCGCAGAAACAGAAGACCAAGTAGTAAAAATAGCGCATCAGTTAAAAGAAACAGATACCAGTATTTTACGTGCAGGTATTTGGAAGCCAAGAACTCGCCCAGGCAATTTTGAAGGAATTGGAGCCATTGGCTTAAAATGGTTACAACGCGCTAAAGAAGAAACCGGTTTAAAAATCGCCACCGAAGTAGCTAATAAAAACCATGTTGAGCTCGCATTAAAAGCAGATGTAGATGTGCTTTGGATCGGTGCCAGAAGTACGGTAAGTCCTTTTATTGTACAAGATATTGCCGATGCTTTACAAGGCACCGACAAAATTGTATTGGTAAAAAACCCAGTAAATCCAGATTTGCCTTTGTGGCTTGGTGCTGTAGAACGTTTGCATGATGCCAATATTAAAAATTTAGGCGTAATTCACCGTGGATTTTCTACTTACGAAAAGACTAAATACCGAAATAATCCCGAATGGCAAATTGCTATCGATTTACAAAATGAATTTCCAGATCTGCCTTTAATTTTAGATCCTTCGCATATTGCTGGAAGAAGAGATTTAATTTTTGATTTATGCCAAACAAGCTTAGATTTAAATTACAACGGAATTATGGTAGAAACGCATTTTGACCCCAATAATGCATGGAGCGATGCCAAGCAACAAATTACGCCAAGTAGTTTAGACCAAATAACGGTAGATTTAAAAATTAGAAAAGAAACCACTAAAGCAAGTGACTACCAGGAATGTTTACAGAACTTAAGAGTAAAAATAGATGTCTTAGATCAACAAATTCTCGATGCTTTAGGAAAACGAATGCGTATTGCAGACGAAATAGGCTTGTTAAAAAAGAAGAATAATGTAGCCATTTTACAATCTAAACGATGGAACAGCATCTTAGGCAAAATGATTCATTTAGGAAAAGAACAAAGCTTAAGCGAAGATTTTATTTTAAAATTTTTAAAAGCTATTCATGAAGAATCCATCAAACATCAGCATGAAATTATTAGCGATTAATTTCTGACTATTTATTAAATTACAATTGCTTCTATACAAAACAAGCCCTTACTTTTGGCTTGTTTTGTGTTTTTATATGAAAGCTTAAGCCCTATGTAAGGAAGAACAAACAAAACCTTTACATAAAAACTATTTATGTATTATATATAACATATAAATAAAAACTTATGAATTAATCTTTGCATATTTGCAAGCATAACTTAAAACCATTAATCATGAGTACATTAGAAGCAAATAAGCAAATTAAAAGCAACAAGCTTTATAAGCCAGTAAAAATTGCTGTGGCAAAAGGCGATGGTATCGGTCCGGAAATTATGAATGCTACCCTGCGAATTTTGAGTGCAGCAGGTGCGCATATTGAACCTGAATTTATTGAATTGGGTGAAAAGGTATATTTATCGGGAAATACTTCTGGCATTGATGATGCATCTTGGGAAGCTGTAAATAATAATAAAGTAATTTTTAAAGCTCCAATAACAACTCCACAAGGTAAAGGTTATAAAAGTTTAAATGTAACCTTGAGAAAATCTCTGGGTTTATTCGCAAACATTAGACCGGTACAAGCTCTTACTCCGTATGTGCCTAGTCATTTTCCAGCTATGGATGTAGTAGTGATTAGAGAAAACGAAGAAGATTTGTATGCAGGAATCGAGCATAGGCAAACACAAGATGTATACCAATGTTTAAAATTAATTACACGTCCAGGCTGCGAGCGCATTGTTCGCTATGCATTTGAATATGCAAAAGCTTATGGAAGAAAAAAGGTAACCTGTATGTTGAAAGACAATATTATGAAAATAACGGACGGATTATTTCATAAAGTGTTCGATGAGATTGCTGTAGAATACCCAGAAATACAAAATGAAACTCAAATTATAGACATAGGTTCGGCGCGCTTAGCAAATCAACCAGAAAACTACGATGTAATTGTTACAGCCAATTTATATGGAGATATTATATCTGATATTGCTGCAGAAATTGGTGGATCTGTAGGAATGTGCGGCTCTGCTAACATTGGTAAAAATGTAGCCATGTTTGAAGCCATCCACGGTTCTGCTCCAGATATTGCAGGCAAAAACATAGCAAATCCTTCCGGACTTATTAATGCTGCAGTTTCTATGTTGGCTCACATTGGGCAGCCAGAAATTGGCGACAAAGTTAAAAATGCATGGTTAGTAACCTTAGAACAAGGTTATCATACTGCCGATATTTATCGCGAGGGTGTTAGTAAAGAAAGATTGGGAACCAAAGAATTTGCAGACCATGTAATTACTAACTTAGATAAAACACCAACTCACTTATCTACAAGCGATTTGTCTAAGGGAAGCGGAACTATAAAAGTGCCAGATTACATAAGAAAAGAAGAGAAAAAAGAATTGGTTGGGGTAGATGTTTTTATAGATTGGAAAGGCAAAAACCCTAATAAAATTGGAAATGAACTTGCAGACATTAAAGCTTATAAGCTCGAATTGAAAATGATTACCAATCGTGGAGTAAAAGTTTTTCCTAATGGTTTAAAAGAAACCTACTGCACGGATCATTGGCGTTGTAGATTTGTAGGGGTAGATCATGAAAATTCTGCTTATGCTCCAATTGAATTTGATCATGTGCTTGCACTACTTTCAAAATTATCGGCTATAGATTTTGATATTATCAAAACAGAAAACCTGTATAATTTTAACAATCAGCGCGGATTTTCATTAGGACAAGGAGAATAATGTTTTCTTGAATCTGTATTTCATTTTAAAACGCCTTAGGTAGTAACTTAGGGCGTTTCTTTTTTGTCTGTTAAACCTTCGCTAATTAAATAAACCTTATATCTTAAAAAGAAGCTACACTTAAACTAGGTTTCTTAAATTTGCATTACTTATTCTTTACTAATTATATAGTTCAATTCGGCTGCTATGCTTAAATTCTTCTCTAAATATAAATCCTTTGCCATCTTTATGTTTATACTTTCGGCAATTATAATTAGCTTAATTTATAATGCGCTAAAAGTAGATCCAAAGCTACCTATTTATCAGCCAGATATGGTAAATAAAGAATTAGCAGACACCAGTGTTCAATATGTGAGAAAGTTTCATAAAATTGGCAACTTCAATCTAATTAATCAAAATGGTGATAGCATAACACCCAAAGATTTTGAAAATAAAATTTATGTAGCAGACTTCTTTTTTACTACCTGCATGAGTATTTGCATTCCTATGACCGAAAACATGCGGGTTATTCAAGATAAGTTTATTAAAGATGATGAAATTAAACTTTTATCGCACACCGTAACCCCCGAAATTGACGATGTAAAACAACTCCGTAAACATGCTGATAAAATGGGATTAGTCGATGGTAAATGGCACATGGTCACCGGCGATAAAAAACACATTTACGATTTAGCTAGAAAACATTATGTTGCTTCTAAAACCGATGGCGATGGTGGGCCTTATGATTTGGTTCACACCGAAAATTTTGTATTGGTCGACAAAGAAAAAAGAATTCGTGGTTTTTACGACGGAACCAAAGATGATGAAATTGAAAAACTAATAAAAGATATCGGTATTTTGAAGCTGGAATATCAAGAGTAAATTATGTTAGATAGCTCTGAAATAAAAACTCAGCGTTCTCTGCGACTCTTCGGTGAAAAAAATTCATTTACGAAAAACTAACCGCAAAAACATAAACAAGACACTACAAGCAATCCATTACAAACAATTTATAACTACATATTTTCAAAATCCATCTAAATATGTACATTTACTGAAAATCATTTGAATGAAAACCATTGCCAAAATTCTTAAATGGATAATTGGAATTCTAATTCTTATTGTTCTTGGACTCTATATAACAGGTTACGATTACATTTTTAAAGGAATTCGTGTAGTTTATATGACAGGTCACGACACCGCATTTATAGACGATTATACCTATTTCGATAATCGAAGTATCGAAAATAACCAAGCAACACCACTCAAAAAACACAAAGATTACAATACCGCATATATTCCGCAACAATTAGGTGAAGCCAACCATACGTATGGAACCATAGCCTTTCTGATTTTTAAAGACGGAAAATTATGGCACGAAAATTATGCGGATGGATACGGGCCAGACTCTTTTACCAATTCCTTTTCTATGGCCAAAAGCATTACCACTTTATTGTTAGGCAAAGCTATTGAAGACGGATTTATAGAAAGCTTAGACCAAAAAGTAATTGATTTTTTTCCAGAATTACAAGGCGAATATGCCGACCAAGTAACTGTTGGCGATTTGGCTTCAATGGCATCTGGACTAAATTGGAACGAAAATTATTATTCCCCTTTTTCAATTACTGCTCAGGCTTATTACGATGAAAATATACGCGATTTAATATTAGGCTTATCCGTTAATGAACAACCAGGCCAATCTTTTAATTATTTAAGCGGAAATACACAATTATTAGGAATGGTTATAGAAAAAGCCATAGGCAAAAACCTTTCGGTTTATTTAAGCGAAAATTTTTGGAAACCCATGGGTATGGAAAACCGCGCATTTTGGCAATTGGATAGTCAAGAAAGTGGAATGGAAAAAACCTATTGTTGTATTTCTTCTAATGCAAGAGATTTTGCAAGAATTGGTTTATTGATGATGAACAATGGGCAATGGAATGGAAAACAAATTTTAAATGAAGCATTTGTTCAACAATGCATTCAACCGCGATTCGACGATTATCCTAATTACGGTTACGGTTTTTGGCTAGAAGAAATTGGTGGCAGAAACTTTTTTGTAATGCAAGGTATTTTAGGTCAATATGTAATTGGCGATCCCGAGAAAAATATTTTAATTGTACGTTTAGGTCATGAACGCGAAGAAAAAGGCAATAATGCAGTTTTTCCATCCGACTTTTATGAGTATTTAAATGGAGCCTACGAAATGATGCGAGATGCCAAATAAAAACTAAGAATTATGTTACATAAAATTCACTTAGAAAACATCCTGTTTTTAGATATTGAAACTGTTCCTGAAGAACAAAAATTCAATCAACTTTCTGCTAACAAACAAAAGTTATTTGCAGATAAAACATCCTATCAACGCAAAGATGAATTTACACCCGAAGAATTTTATGAACGCGCAGGAATTTGGGCAGAATTTGGAAAAATTGTTTGTATTTCAGTAGGATTTTTTAACCCTAAAGGAAGTGAGCGTAACTTTAGATTGAAAAGCTTTTATGGTGAAGAAAATGAAATTTTAATCGAATTTAAACACCTATTAGAAGATTATTTCTTTAAACCACAGCATTTGCTTTGCGCACATAATGGTAAGGAATTCGATTTTCCTTACATTGCTAGACGCATGTTAATTCATGGAATTGCACTGCCCGAAAAACTCAATCTTTTTGGAAAAAAACCTTGGGAAGTTCCACATCTCGATACCCTAGAATTATGGAAGTTTGGCGATTATAAACACTATACATCTTTAAAATTACTTACCGAAATTTTACAAATTCCATCGCCTAAAGACGATATCGATGGTAGCCAAGTAGCAGCTGTGTTTTATGAAGAAAACAACATTGACCGCATTATTGTGTATTGTGAAAAAGATGTAATTGCCATTGCACAAGTTTTTTTAAGATTAAGACAAGAAGAATTGCTAGAAGACCACGAAATAACAACTACATAACCCAAGCTGAGCATGACCGAAAAATCAGCATTACTTAAAGTTGAAAATTTATCGATAAGTTTTCCGAATGATGCCGAATTAACTCAGGTTGTACATGGAATTTCATACGAAGTTTTTCCAAATGAAATTGTTGGCATTGTAGGCGAATCAGGTTCGGGTAAATCGGTTTCTAGTTTAGCTGCCATGGGTTTGCTTGGTAAAAATGCAAAAATTGAAGGAGAATTAACTTTCGAAAACAAAAATTTACTTGCACTATCGGATACTGAATGGCAGAAAATTCGTGGTAACAAAATCAGCATGATTTTTCAAGAACCCATGAGTTCCTTAAATCCTTCGATGAAGTGTGGACAACAAGTAATTGAGGTGCTTCAACAACATAAAAAGCAGTCTAAACAAGAAGCTAGATTTGAAGTGCTTCGCTTATTTGAAAAAGTAAAATTACCACGACCTGAATCTATATTTTCTGCTTATCCGCATCAAATTAGTGGTGGCCAAAAACAACGGGTAATGATAGCCATGGCCATTGCTTGTAAACCCAAACTGCTCATTGCAGACGAACCCACAACTGCTTTAGATGTAAGCGTTCAAAAAGAAATCTTGTTGTTGTTAAAAGAGCTTCAGCAAGAAACCCAAATGAGTGTGTTGTTTATATCGCATGATTTAGAAGTTATAGCCCAACTTTGTCAGCGTGTTTTGGTCATGCATCAAGGCAATTTAGTAGAGCAAAATACCACAGAAGCCATTTTTGAAACCCCCAAAGAACTTTATACAAAAGCTTTAATTGCTTCCCGTCCTTCAACCAAAAATCGCGTTTTTCCCTTGCCAACTGTTAGCGATTTTTTAAACAATAGTGTTTCTACTGAAGCAGAATTAATTTCAGAAAGACAAAAAAAACATGAGAAAATATATGCCAATCCACCTTTGCTTGAAGTAAAAGGATTGGTAAAAAAATTCATCGATCAAAAAAACTGGTGGAGTAAAAAAGTAGAATTCCAGGCGGTAAAACAAGTCGATTTACAAATTTTTGAAGGCGAAACTCTAGGTTTAGTAGGCGAATCGGGTTGTGGTAAATCTACCTTGGGAAATTTAATTTTACGCTTAGATCAACCCAATGCTGGGCAAATTTTTTATAAAGGTAAAGACATTACGCACTTAAAAGGCGAAGAATTGCGGAAGTTGAGAAGAGAAATTCAGTTGATTTTTCAAGATCCTTTTTCATCTTTAAACCCCCGAATTCCAGTTGGTGAAGCCATTATGGAACCCATGAAAGTGCATGCTTTATATAATTCTAACCAAGAGCGCAAAGAAAAAGCTTTACAACTCTTGAAGCGCGTAGGCTTAGAAGAAATACATTTTACTCGGTATCCGCATGAATTTAGTGGCGGTCAGCGCCAACGTATTGGCATTGCTCGCACCATTGCCGTTCAGCCTAAACTCATTGTCTGCGACGAGTCAGTTTCGGCTTTAGATATTTCGGTACAAGCACAAGTTTTGAATTTATTAAACGAATTAAAAGAAGACTTTGGCTTTACTTATCTTTTTATTTCTCACGATTTAGCCGTTGTAAAATACATGGCCGACCAATTATTGGTTATGAAAGAAGGCCAAATTGTAGAACGTGGAGAAGCCGATGAGGTGTATGCTTCGCCAAAGCACGCATACACTAAAATGTTGTTGGAAGCAAGGCTTTAAAATTTAAAACAGATTGCTTGTTGAATAATACAGTTTTTTACCCAAAATTCTCTTTCACTTTGCATCAAAAAAAACTACTTTCGCACAAGCAAAAAATTCAACATCATGCAAGCGCAACATAAAATTAAATCGGCCTTAATTTCTGTATTTCACAAAGATGGATTAACTCCAGTGGTAAAAGCTTTGGCGCAACAAGGCGTACAAATTTACTCTACTGGCGGCACCCAAAAATTTATTGAAGAACAAGGTGTAAAAGTTACTCCTGTAGAAGATATTACTTCGTATCCGTCGATTTTGGGCGGTAGAGTTAAAACTTTACATCCCAAAGTTTTTGGTGGTATTTTAAATAGAGCAGAAAACCAATCGGATCAAAATGAATTATCAGAATTTGAAATTCCGCAAATCGATTTAGTAATTGTTGACTTATATCCCTTTGAAAAAACACTGGCATCTGGCGCAAGCGAACAAGATATTATCGAAAAAATAGACATTGGTGGCATTTCTTTAATTCGTGCAGCCGCTAAAAATTACAAAGATGTACTTTGTGTTTCTAACCAAACGCAATACCAAGAATTGTTGCATTTAATTGAAAATCAAGAAGCTTCAACTTCGCTTCAACAGCGTAAAAAAATGGCTATGGAAGCTTTTCAAGTTTCATCGCATTACGACACAGCCATTTTTAATTACTTCAGCAAAGACGAAGAACAAGCTAGATTTAAAAGTAGTTTTCAGCCCCAAAAAAAATTACGTTATGGCGAAAATCCACACCAAGAAGCAAGTTTTTATGGCGATTTTGATGAAGTTTTCGAAAAGTTACACGGTAAGGAACTTTCTTACAATAATTTATTAGATGTAGATGCAGCTGTACAACTCATGCACGAATTTAAAGGTGAAGCACCTACTTTTGCCATTTTAAAGCACAACAACGCCTGTGGTTTAGCACAACGTGAAACTATTGCTCAAGCCTATACCGATGCCTTAGCAGGTGATCCTGTTTCTGCATTTGGTGGAATCTTAATTGCAAACACCGAAATTGACGCAGCTACAGCAGAAGAAATTCATAAATTATTTTGCGAAGTAGTTATTGCTCCAAGCTTTTCAGTTGAAGCACTAGAAATTTTAAGAGGAAAGAAAAACAGAGTTTTATTGATCCTTAAAAACTTTGAACCTGCTAATAAAATTGTGCGCAGCTGCTTAAATGGAATCTTAGTACAAGGCAGAGACCATATCACCGACGATGCAGCTATGTTAAAAACAGCAACAGAAAAAGAAGCTTCAGCAAGAGAAGTAAGCGATTTGTTGTTTGCTTCTAAAATCTGTAAGCATACCAAATCCAATACCATTGTGTTAGCTAAAAACAATCAGTTATTGGCTAGTGGAACAGGGCAAACTTCTAGAGTAGATGCGCTAAATCAAGCCGTAGCTAAAGCTAAAGCCTTTGGTTTCGATTTAAACGAAGCAGTAATGGCGAGCGATGCGTTTTTTCCATTTCCAGATTGTGTAGAAATTGCATACAATGCAGGAATTAGTAGTGTAATTCAGCCTGGCGGTTCGATAAAAGATCAACTAAGTATTGATTTTTGCAATGAAAAAAATATATCAATGTTAATGACCGGCACACGACATTTTAAGCATTAATTTTATTACTTTTAGCAATTGTTAGTTTAATACCCTTTTTACCACATTTATATTATGGGATTTTTTGATTTTCTTACCGAAGAAATTGCTATAGACTTAGGAACAGCAAACACCTTAATTATTCACAATGATAAAGTTGTGGTAGATAGTCCGTCGATTGTTGCAAAAGACCGCATTTCTGGAAAAATTATAGCTGCTGGAAAAGAAGCAGCGATGATGCAGGGTAAAACCCACGAAAACATTAAAACTATTCGACCTTTAAAAGACGGTGTTATTGCTGATTTTGAAGCCAGCGAACAAATGATCAGTATGTTTATTCGTGAAATTCCGGCCTTAAAAAAACGTATGTTTACGCCATCTTTGCGGATGGTAATTTGTATACCAAGTGGAATTACAGAAGTAGAAATGCGAGCCGTAAAAGATTCAGCTGAACGTGTAAATGGTAAAGAAGTGTATTTAATTCACGAACCCATGGCAGCTGCAATTGGTATTGGTGTAGATATTATGCAGCCCAAAGGAAACATGATTGTAGATATAGGTGGAGGTACTACCGAAATTGCTGTAATTGCGCTTGGCGGAATTGTGTGTGATAAATCGGTTAAAATTGCTGGAGATGTCTTTACCAACGACATTATTTATTACATGCGTACGCAGCATAACTTATTTGTTGGAGAACGCACTGCAGAGAAAATTAAAATTCAATTAGGCGCTGCTACAGAAGAGCTAGAAACGGTTCCAGACGATATGAACGTGCAAGGAAGAGATTTGCTTACAGGAAAGCCTAAACAAGTAGAAATTTCTTCAAGAGAAATTGCAAAAGCTTTAGATAAATCAATTTTACGAATTGAAGATGCAGTGATGGAAACTTTATCGCAAACCCCACCAGAATTAGCAGCAGATATTTATAACACCGGAATTTATTTAGCGGGTGGAGGTTCTATGTTACGCGGTTTAGATAAGCGTCTATCTCAAAAAACAGATTTACCGGTTTATATTGCCGAAGACCCTTTACGCGCCATTGTTCGTGGCACCGGAATTACGTTAAAAGATATTGAACGCTACAAGCCAGTTCTCATAAAATAAGCAACTTGATGTATGCAGCAAATCTTCAACTTTTTAGTCAGGTTTAAAACCGGATTAACCTTTTTCTTGTTGTTTTTTGTTGCAATTGCTTTAATTATTGAGGCACACTCTTATCATTCATCTAAATGGGTTTCATCTACTAATTTTATAAGTGGTTCAATTTATGAAGCTTCGTATAATGTGAGCGAGTATTTCAATTTAAAATCGGAAAACAAAAAACTTAGCGAAGAAAATGCAGATTTAAGAAATGCACTGATTAATCTACAACATAACATTGATTTTCCTTCTGATTCTTTAATAACGCAAAATACTAGTTTTAAGTCATTTCCAGCTAAAATTTTAGCAAATTCGTATGCTAAAAAAGATAATTATTTGTTGTTGAACAAAGGAAGTAAAGATACAGTTGCCGAGAATATGGGAGTAATTTCGAGTAAAGGAATTGTGGGTGTTATTGAAGAAACCAGCGAAAGTTATGCTCGAATAATTTCTATTTTAAACTCAAATATCTCAATTAATGCAAAATTGAAAAAATCCAATCATTTTGGTTCCCTTGTATGGGATGGTAAAAATCCAAACCTTACACAACTAATCGATGTGCCTCGTTCAGCAACTATTCAAAAAGGCGACACTATTGTTACGGGTGGAAATTCATTAATCTTTCCTGCTAATATTCCTATTGGTTATGTTTCAAATTTTGATTTGAATGAAAATCAAGGGTACTACACCATTCAGGTAAGTTTGTTTAATGATATGACGAGTGTAGAAAATGTATATGTAATACAGTTTAATAAACAAGAAGAAGCTAGTTTGCTTTTTCAAAATAATGCATCCGATGAATAATTATGCTGTTCATGGTATTCGGTTTATAATCTTGTTATTACTACAAGTTTTAATACTCAATAATATGTTGTTTATGGGTTTTTTAAAGCCCTATGTTTATCCATTATTTGTTATTTTATTACCTTTAAATATCAATAAAATTCAAGCTTTATTTTTAGCTTTTGTTATGGGTTTAAGTGTCGATTTTTTTGAAAACACAGGTGGTGTTCATGCGGCAGCTTGTTTAGTAATTGCTTTCGTAAGACCTTTGGTTTTGAGATTTTCGTTTGGTATAAATTACGATTACCAAACTTTAAAATTTTATAATGAAGGCTTTAAGCAGCGTTTTAATTATTTGGCTATCATGGTTTTTACTCACCATCTAGTCATGTTTGCACTAGAAGCATTTTCGTTAAAACATTCACTTTATATTGTAAAAAGCACCTTGTTATCTGGTCTGTTTTCGTTATTTTTAATGTTGTTGTTTGTACAATTAATACGTAATAGAAAATGAGAAAATTACTTCCTTTCCTTCTCATAAGTCTAGTTGCTTTTATTTTTTTAGGTAGGTTAGTGTATTTACAACTCATCGATGATTCTTACAAAGAAGTGGCTTTAGAGTTTTCTACCAAAAAAGTATACGACTATCCACAACGGGGCTATATTTTTGATCGAAATGGAGAGTTGTTGGTTGCTAACCAACCCGCTTACGATGTTATGGCTGTACCTTTAGATGTAGAGCCTTTCGATACAATTGCATTTGCAGAGATTTTGAATATTAGTCCAGAACGCCTTAAAAATCAATTGAGAAAAGCTTGGGTATACTCACCTAGGCTTCCTTATATTATTACTCCGCAGCTTACCAAAAAAGAATATGCTTATTTACAAGAACAACTGCATAAATACGATGGTTTTTATATTCAAAAACGCCAACTTCGAGACTACCAAACCAATAGCGGGGCCAATTTTTTAGGGTATATAGCCGAAGTAAATCAGCGAGATTTAGACAGAAACCCATATTACCAATCTGGAGAATTAATTGGAAGGCAAGGAGTTGAAAGTCAATATGAAGAAATATTACGCGGAACGCGAGGGGTTAAATATTACCAAAGAGATAATTTTAACCGAAACATAGGGAGTTACGAAAATGGTGTTTTCGATACCATTCCCAAAAAAGGAAAAGATTTAACCTTAACCATTGACTTAGCTTTGCAAGCTTACGGCGAAAAGTTGATGCAAAATAAATGGGGAGGCATTGTTGCTTTAGAACCTGAAACAGGAGAGATCTTAGCTCTTGTGAGTGCTCCAAGCTACGATCCAGACGATTTAGTGGGTAGAAAACGCTCTAGGAATTATACCAAAATGTGGTATGACTCAATCTCTAAACCACTATTCGATCGTGGTTTACAGGCCATGTATCCACCAGGTTCGCCTTTTAAAGTGTTTACAGGTTTGGCTGCTCTACAAGAAGGAGTGGTTGGCCTTAACGAAAAATTTTCTTGTTATGGTGGTTATTCCTATGGTCGTAGCGACAGGATGGGATGTCATGCACATGCAAGTCCGGTAGAAATGATTTCTGGTATTGCTTATTCGTGTAATTCATATTTTGCACAAGTTTATCGCCGAACTATTGAAAAATTTGAAACTGCTCCAATTGGAATTGAAGCATGGAGTAAACACATGAAAAGTTTTGGCTTTGGGAATTTCCTTGGGTATGATTTAAAAGTAGGGAGAAAAGGAAGAATTCCAGATTCAACCTATTACAATTCGGCTTATAAATTTAAATGGTATGCTACAGCAACATTGTCCAACGCCATCGGCCAAGGCGAAATTGAAACAACACCTATTCAACTAGCTAATGCCATTGCTGCAGTTGCTAATCGTGGTTGGTTTTATAGACCACATATTTTGAAGGAAATTGATGGAAGTGCAATTAAAGATTCAGTTTATACGGTAAAAAACAAAACCACCATCGATGAAAAGTATTTTGAACCCGTAATAGATGGTATGCACGATGTCTACAAGTATGGAACAGCAAGATATTTACAAGTTGAAGGCATTGAAATTTGTGGAAAAACAGGTACGGCAGAAAATTTTACAAGAATAGATGGTGAACGGAAACAATTAACCGACCATTCTATTTTTGTAGCTTTCGCGCCTAAAGATAATCCTAAAATTGCTTTAGCTGTTTTTGTAGAAAATGGCGGATTTGGAGCAAGATATGCTGGAAAAATAGCCAGTTTAATGGTAGAAAAATACTTGAAAGGAAATATAAGTAGAACTGACCTAGAAAATTGGATTTTAACGCATAGTTTAGAAGAAGAATATGCAAAACCATATAGCGGTGAAGAATTCAAAATAAATCAGTAATTTGAAGACACTTTTAAAAATAGATTGGTTAAGTATCCTTATTGTACTCCTGTTAATTGCAATGGGATGGGCTACCATCTATTCTACAACACTTGCTGAAGAACAACCTAATGTTTTTGACACGTCTAAACTCTACGGAAAACAGTTGCTTTGGATTGGAATGAGCTTTTTCTTGGTTATTATAATCCTATCTGTAGAAGCGAAGTTTTACCAACGTTTTGCAAGTGTAATTTATATACTGGCTTTATTGGTATTATTGGGTTTACCTTTTTTTGGTAAAACCATTGCTGGTCAAACTGCTTGGTATTCTTTTGGAAGTTTTAGTATCCAACCAGCAGAATTTGTTAAAGCTGCTGCGGCCTTAGCTATCGCTAAATATTTAACTGGCATAAACGTAAGCTTAAAAAACTTTAAAAATCAATTACAAGTACTCTTGTTAATGCTTTTGCCAATGGCATTAATTATGCTTCAACCCGATGCGGGAAGTGCATTAATGTATGTAGCATTTATTATTCCTTTATACAGAGAAGGATTACCAGGAATTTATTTAATAATAGGTGCTTTAATTATTTCTATTTTTTTAACTACGATAAAGTTTGGGGCCATTTATGTAAGTCTTGCTATTTTGCTTTTAAGTATCATTATGCTATATTTTAAACGCAAATCGAAACCAAACTATGCATTACCTTTTTTGGTGGTTGCTTTGTGCATTGGTTTTTCGTTTGCTTCTAATTTTATTTTTGATAAAGTTTTGCAACCCCATCATCAAGATCGATTTGAACTGATTTTAGGAATGAAATCCGACCCGCTAGGAGCAGAATACAACACCTACCATAGTAAGGTTGCCATTGGTAGTGGTGGTTTAACAGGAAAAGGCTGGTTGCAAGGAACACAAACAACAGGAAAGTACGTGCCAGAGCAACACACTGATTATATTTTTAGTGCAGTTGGAGAAGAATGGGGTTTTGTAGGAAGTAGTTTAGTTGTGCTTTTGTTTTGTAGTCTTATGTTTCGTTTTTGGTTTTTAGCTGAACGCCAAAAATCTCCATTTAACCGCATTTATGGTTACAGTGTATTAAGTATTTTATTTTTTCATTTTGCAGTTAATATTGGGATGGTCATCGGTATTTTTCCAACTGTAGGTATTCCTTTACCTTTCTTTAGTTATGGCGGATCTGGTTTATGGGGAACTTTAATTTTAATTTTTATATTTTTAAAGCTCGATGCCAAAAGAATGGATTTATAAATGGAAACTACATTTTTAGAAATTCAGTTTTTAACCAATCAAAAATTGGTAAAATTGATTTTTAAAATAACTTTTGTTGCCTTTGTAGTTGGAGCTATTCTTGGGTTAATTCAAGATAGTAGTATGTTTGAAATTTTTACCACTTTTTTCCTTTTTACTTTGGCTTTATATGTTTCCTTTTCCAAAATTGGTATGAAAACTAAAGTAGATACAACCACACTATATATTAAACATCCGTTTGTTGGAAACATGAAAGTTCTTTTATCTGAAATTGTTTCAGTAGAAAAAACCAATTTTAAATTTCCACCTAACCGAAAAAGCTATCACAAAAAATTCGGCACATTATATAGAATGTATGGAAACAATGGGCTATTAATTAAAATGAAAAATAAAAACTCCGTTTATTTAGGAAGCCAAAAAGTTGAAAATTTAGAAGATGCCATTCAGTCTAAATTGAATAAAAAGATGGATTGAACAATTGAAGGCGTTTTAAGTAGCGATTCTGTATCTTTGAAAACCATTGTTTGATTTTATACTTATGGAATATCTATACATTAAATCCCTTCATTTAATATTTGTGGTTACCTGGTTTGCTGGCTTATTTTATATGCCAAGGTTATTTATTTACCATATTGAAGCTTCAGAAAGACCCAAAAATGAAGCTGAAATTTTAACCGAGCAATTTAAATTAATGAGTAGGCGTTTGTGGAATATCATTACTTGGCCATCAGCTATTTTAGCAAGCTTATTTGCTGTTTGGCTGCTCCTGCTTCAACCTGGGTGGTTGCAAAGCCCATGGATGCATATTAAGCTGGCTTTTGTTGTGTTGTTGTTTGCCTACCACATTAAAACACATTTTATATTTAAGCAATTTCAACAAGATATTATAAAATGGACATCTAACCAAATGCGTTTATGGAATGAAGGAGCTACTTTAATTTTGTTTGCTGTTGTGTTTTTAGCCATCACAAAAACAGCAACCAACTGGCTTTTTGGCATGGGTGGATTAATAGGCTTAGCATTACTTTTAATGCTAGGCATCAAAATATATAAAAACTACCGAATTAAAAAAGGCGAACAATAAATTAGATGAAAACTTCTTTACGTATACGTATTTTTTTATCGATGCTTCTGCTCGTACTAGCAGCTTCAGTTTTAATTGCTGCTGTAACCATTTATCAGTATCGAGAAGAAGCCAAAGCCTTGCATATTGATAAATTAGAACGTAAAGAAAAAGCCATTAAATCTAATATTCAATATATTTTCAGAAAAACTTACTACCCTGTAAACACCGAAAGTTTAGATTTAATTTTTAAAGAACGTATTTATGAAATTCAAGAAATACATAACGAAGAAATTGATATTTACGATTTAAAAGGAAATATTATAAAATCTTCTTATGCATCAAATTTGCATCAAGACACAGTTAATTTGAGCATAAATCCTTCCATTTTAGAACAGTTAGAAAACGCGCCAGACAAACGAGTTGTAGTAGATTTTAAGCTCGATGGGCAACGTTACCAATCTTTGTATACATTAATTACCGACGCGTATTTTAAACCCATTGGCATTGTTAACATTCCGTTTATAGAAGACGATGGGTTTTTAGATGCCAACTTAAAAGAATTTTTTAAGTTGCTTTTACAGGTTTACGTATTAATGTTTTTAGCAGCTATTGCAATTGCCTACTTGCTATCTAACTACATTACTAAATCCTTAAAATTAGTTGGACAACGAATAACCCAAACTAAATTTCACCAAAGCAACGAAAAAATTAGTACAGATAAGTTAAGTGTTGAGTTAAAACCGATTATAAATGCATACAATCAAGTAATAGATGAACTTGAAGAAAGTGCCGTAAAATTAGCCAAATCTGAACGTGAACAAGCATGGCGAGAAATGGCAAGACAAGTAGCCCACGAAATTAAAAATCCGTTAACCCCAATGCGATTAACGGTTCAAGATTTTGACCGCAGATTTAAGCCTAACGATGATGCAGCTATTGCAAAACTGCACGAATTTACTCAAAAAATAATTCAACAAATCGATACTTTAAGCTCAATTGCTTCTGCGTTTTCTAGTTTTGCAAAAATGCCAGCGCAGCAAAATGAATTAATCGATGCTTGCGAAACCATTAAATTAGCAACAGGAATTTTTTCTGAAGAAAACATACAGGTTTTAACCCCTGAAGAAAACATTTATATCAAGTTCGATAAAACTCAGTTAATACGAGTAATTACTAACTTGTTAAAAAATGCCATTCAAGCAACTGCAGAAAAAGAAAGTCCGAAAGTAGTGGTTCAAATTCATCAAGATCATAATTATGTGTATGTAAGTGTTTCAGACAATGGTGTAGGAATTAAAAACGAGCATCAAGACAAAATATTTGAGCCTAAATTTACTACTAAAACAAGTGGAATGGGCTTGGGTTTAGGAATGGTAAAAAACATCGTAGAAAACTATAAAGGAAACATTCGTTTTGTTACCAAACCCAATAAGGGAACAACCTTTACAATAGAATTACCTAAAAAATAAGATATATGAATTACCAAAACATTAGTTTACAAGTAGAAAATAAAGTAGCAAAATTAAGCATTAATCGACCTAAAAAATTAAATGCTTTAAACCGAGCAACCTTACAAGAAATCCATGAAGCTTTAACCGATTTAAAAGCAGACGAAAGTGTAAAAATAATTGTGTTAACCGGAACGGGAGAAAAAGCTTTTGTGGCTGGAGCAGATATTGCCGAGTTTGCCAATTACAGTGAAAAAGAAGGAGAAGATTTAGCCGCTAAAGGGCAAGAATTAGTGTTCGATTATATTGCTAATTTCCCAAAACCTGTAATTGCTGCCGTAAATGGTTTTGCATTGGGTGGTGGTTTAGAATTGGCTATGGCAGCACATTTTAGAATTGCTAGTAAGAATGCAAAATTAGGTTTGCCAGAAACTTCGCTGGGTGTAATTCCTGGTTATGGTGGCACTCAACGATTGCCACAACTCGTAGGGAAGGGAAGAGCTATGGAAATGATCATGACGGCTAAAATGATTTCTGCTGAAGAAGCTTTACAATACGGCTTGGTAAACCACGTTTGTGAGTTAGAAGAGCTAGATGAAAAAGTAAATGCTGTTGTTCAAAAAATACTAGGAAATTCATTACAAGCTATCGAAGCTGCTATTAAGGCAATTAACGATGGATATATAGATGGAGTAAATGGTTTTGAAAGTGAAATTAAGGCTTTTGGTGAAGCTTTTGGAACCGAAGATTTTACAGAAGGAACAACTGCTTTTTTAAATAAACAAAAAGCCAATTTTAAATAATACAATAGGCATAGCAAGCAAAATGTTATTTTACTATTCCCATGCTTGCTATGCTTAACTTTACGTTGTTTAGTTTAAGTAACTCATGGCTACAGGCTTGTAAAGTAGCTCCAGTGGTAATAATATCGTCTACCAATAAGATGTGTTTGGGGCTTTTTAGCAAGCTGTTATCTACTAAGTAAAAATCTTTTATATTTAATTTACCCCTAGATAATCTGTTTTTAAAAACCTGAGTTTTGCTTACAGCTTTTCTCTGCAAAATATTCTTTTTACAGCTTGCGCCTAAAATTTTAGCGAAAGCATCAGCATATAAATCTACTTGATTATAACCACGTTCGCGTAGGCGTTTTTTATGTATAGGAACTGGCACTACCCAATCAAATGTATTGTACCATCCAGCTTCTTTTAAAAGTGAAGCATGCCATTTACCTAAAACTTCTGCTACTTGTGTGTTGCCTCGGTATTTTAAATCGTGTACTATGTTTTGAACGCTGCTTGCTTTTTCAAAATAAAAAAGCGATGATGCTTTTTCTAAAGGAATTCTGCCATAAAAGGTTTTTTTTGTTTCATTTTCTTCAGATTTATAATCCAATGTTAAAGGAAGCTGACTCCTGCATTGCGTGCAAATACAAACTTCATTTTTTAGTAAAGCAGCATCACAAGCTGCACATATTTTCGGAAAAAGTAAGTCGATAAAATCGGAAATCATAAGATAAAATTTTAAAACATTATTGTTTTCAAATAATGATAGTAGAATATATTAAGATCATAAAATATTCATGTTTAGTAAGTTAAAATTAACATATTTTTTGTATACTAAGTTTTTTTTTCGATTTTTGTAGAGAAAATTATCCGAATTTTTTCGACAAAAACTAACTATAGTAATCCATTTTGAGAAAAATTAAATTATTGGTGTTACAGATTTTTAGGAAGCTGTCTCAAAACTATGTTCCTAGATCAGTAATTCTACTTATCGATTCATCCATTGTATTTTTAGCTTTACAGCTAACTTTCTTATTAATTGGTAGTGCTCAACCTCATGCTGAAACTTTGTATTTTCTAAATTTCTCTAAGGAGTTATTTATCATTTTTGGAATTCAATTTTTTTATTTTTTTATTTTCAATTCCTACGCTGGTATTGTGCGTTACACAGGTTTTAAAGATGCATTTAGACAATTGCAAACCACTTTATTTACAGTAATTACGGCTTTAATAATCAATCAAATTATATTTAAAATTTACAACATTAAGCTTATTGTAGATGCAGGTGTAATCGTCTATGGTTTTATAGCTTTTTCATCTTTATATTTTTTTAGAATCGTTGTAAAGCGTGCGTACCAAATTATTCAATCTTCAAAAAGTACTTCTAGTGCTTATATTTTAGGAACAGAATTAACCGATGTTGCCATAGCAGAAAGCATTATTTCGGACACACAGAAAAAATTTGAAATAATTGGTTTTATTTCTGAAAATGATAAGCCTAAAAAAACAAAAATATTTACGCTACCTATTCACAGTTTAAAAGAGCTTCAAGATAAAGCAAAAAAAGGCACTTGTGTAATTGTATCTGCCGAAAAGCTTCAAGAGTTAAGCCTTTCGGGCAACAATATTATCAATGAACTTTTAGAGCTCAGCTTGAAAATTTACAAACTCCCCGAACTTCAAGATTGGGATGATAAATCGATTTCTACTGGAATTAAAAAAGTAAATTTAGAAGATTTACTACAGCGAAATCCAATTAAGTTAAGCAAAGAAAATCTAAAGAGTTTATACGAGTCGAGGGTGATTCTAGTAACCGGTGCAGGCGGATCTATAGGAAGTGATATTGTTAGACAGCTTATTCCATTCAAGCCTAAAAAAATTATTATGTTGGATCAAGCTGAAACGCCATTGCACCACATGAGTGTTTGCTTAGATAAAGAGTATCCAGATGTAAATTACGAAAAAGTAATTGCAGATGTAACCAATTTAACTCGTTTAAAGCATGTTTTTGAGAGTTATGCTCCCGAAGTGGTTTTTCATGGTGCTGCTTACAAACATGTCCCTATGATGGAAGCCAATCCTATTGAAGCTTTAATGGTAAATTACTTGGGGACTAAAAACTTAGTAGATTTATCGCAACAATACAAAGTAAATCGCTTTGTGTTTGTTTCGACAGATAAAGCTGTAAATCCAACTAATATTATGGGTGCGTCTAAACGGAGTGCTGAAATTTATGTACAATCAGCAAGTCGAAATAAACTTAACTCTACACGGTTTATTACAACACGTTTTGGAAATGTCCTAGGCTCTAATGGTTCGGTAATACCACTTTTTAAAAAGCAAATTGAAGCTGGTGGCCCGGTTACAGTTACACATCCAGAAATTACACGTTATTTTATGACTATCGACGAAGCTTGCCAATTGGTACTAGAAGCAGGTGCTATGGGTAAAGGTGGCGAAATATTTGTGTTTGATATGGGTAACCCAATTAAAATTATAGAACTAGCCAAACAAATGATTCGTTTATCGGGTTATGTGCCAAATGAAGAAATTGAAATTGTTTTTAGTGGGCTACGCCCAGGCGAAAAATTATATGAAGAATTATTGGCTGATAAAGAAAATACACAACCAACTCATCATCAAAAAATATTAATTGCTAAATCATCTTTTAAATTTGATACCGAAAACTATCAATTAATTGAAGATTTAACCGAAAGTATAAAGTCCTGCGAAACTAAACTAGCTATTCAGGTATTAAAAACCATCGTACCCGAATACAAGCCAACAGTGTTGAATGTAACTTCAAAAAATGTTAGTTAAATATAGGATAGGTATTTTTGGCTTTAATGTAGTTGCTTACTTTTTTATTTACATAAGTTAACAGTTCTTCATCTGCTTTGGTAAATGCATTTAAGGTATTCGAGTCTATATCTATCTGACCAATATTTTCTTCGTTATAAAAAAGCGGAATTACAATTTCAGACTTTACATTAATGTTACAAGCTATGTAATTGTCTTGCGCATGTACATTATCTACAATAAAATTTTGATGGCTTTCTGCAACTTGACCACATATGCCTTTTCCAAAAGGAATTATTTCGTGGTCGGTGGGCAAGCCTGCAAATGCCTTTAATTTTAGTTCTTTTTTATTGCCATTTTTAAAATAAAAACCGACCCAATCGTAATGCTCAACTTCTTTTTTTAAGGTTTCGCAAATACGAGTTAGTAGCTCGTTAAAATTTAAATTGCTTTCAAAAAGCTTATTTAGAGTTGTATATAATTTTTCCAATTTTTTTTTTTGCAAAAGTATTGATATTTCACCCGAAGTAGTTTTTTTTAATTCCCTATTTTTGTTAAACTATTTTAAATCTATTCAATTGAAGTTTTCATTTATTCAAAAAAATAAAGCTGTTCTTAAATTTCTTGCAATTTTTTTTGGGAGCTATCTTATGCTGGCTGGTGTTTACAAATTATACTTGCATTTAAGTGAATCTAGTGCCTATTTTCCAGATTATATTACAGCTTTAGTTGCCGAACAAACCAAAAGCACACTGCAAGGTTTTGGTTACGAAACATTTAGTTTGGATTATCCTAAAAATAAATCGATTAGAATAGGTATTAAAGATCGTACAGTTATACAGGTTATTGAAGGCTGTAATGCGGTTAGCGTAATTATTTTGTTTTTATCTTTTGTATTGGCTTTTTTTTCAGGATGGAAAAAAACATTACTTTTTATTTTTGGTGGAAGTGTATTAATTTATACGCTAAACGTTTTGCGGATTGCCCTTATTACTTTGGGTATTTATTATTACCCAGCTTATACCGATTTTCTTCACGAAATCTTATTTCCAATTTTTATTTATGGTGTTGTATTTTTACTTTGGATTTTTTGGGTAAAGCAATACCAAAACCCAGAACCTAGCCCAAATGAACAAATCGCTTAAAATAGGTTTAATTATAGTTTGTTTTATATTGCTAGCATTGATTAGAATGTTTCAATCCGAACTATTTAACGATCCGTTTATTGATTTTTATAAAGAAAATTACCTGCAAAAACAACCCCCAGAAATTCAACAATTCAGCTTATATTTAAATACGGCTTTTCGGTATTTTTTAAATACTATAATTAGCTTATTTGCTATTTACATTGCATTTCCCAAAAAGTCTGTTATTAAGTTTTCTGTATTTTTTTATACAGTTGCCTTTGTTTTATTAATGTTGATGAAAATAGTTGTGGTCAATCAACTTCAACCTGAATTATATAGCCTGCTTTTTTATATTCGACGTTTTTTAATTCAACCGATATTTGTAATTGTTTTGTTGCCTGCTTTTTATTACCAGCATAAAATTCAAAAACAGAAAGCATAAAAAAAGCTTGATAATTTTATCAAGCTTATGAAGAATTTAGAGCAGAGAATTACCGATTAACTTCTAAAATTTCGAAGCTAATTTTTCCATTTGGAACAACAATATCTGCCGTATCGCCTGCTTTTTTGCCCAACAGACCTTTGCCAATAGGGGAGTCTACAGAGATTTTCCCAGATTTTAAATCGGCTTCACTTTGTGCAACTAATTTGTAGGTTACGGTTTGTTGATTAGCCATATTTTTAAGTTTAACACTAGAGTGAATAAGCACCTTAGAAGTATCCAATTGCGACTCATCGATTACACGGGCATTGGCCACTACTTCTTCTAATTTAGAAATACGCATTTCTAGCATGCCTTGTGCTTCTTTAGCTGCATCGTATTCAGCATTTTCACTTAAATCTCCTTTATCTCTAGCTTCAGCAATTGCTTGCGAAGCTTTTGGGCGCTCTACGTCGCGAAGTTGGTCTAATTCAGCTCTTAATTTTTTAAGGCCTTCTTCTGTATAATAAGATACTTTACTCATAACTTCATCGTTTAATATATAAAAAATAAAGAATCCCGCCAAAGCAGGATTCCAATTACAAATGTAGTAATTTTGTTTTTAATATTCATTTTTACCGCTGAAAGCTTAATGTAATATAAGCTTGTAATTTGGTCGGTATATATTTAATTATTGGTTTATGAAGAAAATGCTTTTACTTTTTTCAATTATGGTCTTATGTTTTGGCTGTGCAGATGATGATGTTCGTAGAGAAAACCCTTTTTTACTAGACTTAAGAATTGATGTTACGATCAATACCAACCTGCCACAATACAACAGTTTAAATTTTCCGGGTAATGCTATTTATTTTGGTGGCCAAGGTAACGATGGTATTATTGTGGTCAATGCTGGGCCAAACATTTTAGCCTGGGATGCATCTGACCCCAACGAAATACCAAGGGGTTGTACTCGCCTACAAATACAGGGTTTAGTTGGGCAAAGTACCTGCGAAACACCGAATGCTTACAGTTTAATAGATGGGCAACCTTTAGAAGATGGAAATTTACAATTTGGTTTGTTTAATTACCGCGTTGAAGAAAACGGAAATGTAATTCGTATATTTAACTAAAATGAATTTTTAGTTTAAAGCTTTGCTTAGTATTGGTTTTTGTGTATTTAGCTTATTTCTGAATAGGCGTAATTTTACGCTTTTCCCAATTTTCTACTGAAAAATTAATGGCTATTTTTTTACCAACGGAAATGGGTTTATTATGATAAGCAAATACCCTAAGGTTTTGTAATTCGAGTTCAATTAAATACCGATCGGCTAAAAAATATAAATTTTTCACTTTAGCTTCTAAGTTTTTGTTTGAAGCATTAAGCTTGATTTCGTGTGGATAAACCACATAATTTTCCGTTGAGTTTCCTCCCATTAATTGGCCGGGAATTAAATTGGTTTCTTCAAACAAAGAAGCTACTTTTAAAGATTTAGGCTGTTCGTAAAGTGCTTCTGGCGAGCGGTAATCTATCAATCTTCCTTTATACATAACCAAGGTTTGATCTGAAAAGGATAGCATGTCTTTTACATCGTGTGTTGCAAATAAGCAGGTAATTTTTTCTTTTTTAAGATAGGCAAACAAATCTCTTCTCAGTTTGTTTTTTTTGTATTGGTCAATGTGGCTAAATGGTTCATCTAAAAGCAATAACTTTGGTTTTTTGGCCAAGGCTTGTGCCAAAGCAACACGTTGTTTTTGTCCACCACTCAAAAACTTCACTTTTGTAGTTGCCAATGCGCTTAAATCTACGGTATTTAATAAATCTTTACAAATGGCATCATTTTTTTCAGGATACATCCTAGATAAATGTTTTTTTACATTTTCTTCAACACTTGTAAAAGGCATTAAATCGAATTCTTGAGTTAGTAATTTTACATCATCCAAACCAGGAATTAAATTAAAAGCTGGGCCGAGCACTTTTGTATTGTTCCAATAAATTTCACCTTCATTTGCATCTAAATTTCCAAAAAGCAAGTGTAACAAGGTGCTTTTTCCACAACCGCTTTCGCCTATTATGGCTACATGTTGACCTTGTTCAACTTGAAAACTAATGTTGCTTAGGGTAGATTTTTCTTGAGTGTAAGCAAAGCCAATTTGGTTAACTTGAAGCATAAAATTAAAGTAATTTTACAGCATCTTTAGCAAAATAACTAGCTATTAAACTTGCTCCTGAGCGTTTTATGGCTAATAATTGTTCGAGCATAACGGCATCATGGTCTAACCAAGCTTTTTCTGAAGCTGCTTTTAGCATTGCATACTCACCACTAACTTGGTATGCCGCTACAGGAACATCTACTGTATTGGCTATATCGCGTACAATATCTAAATAGCATAGACCAGGTTTTACCATAACTATATCCGCGCCTTCTTCAATGTCGGCTAGGGTTTCTTTAATGGCTTCTTTGCGATTAGCAGGATTCATTTGGTAGGTTTTTTTATCTTTTGGAATATTTTTCACATCTACTGGAGCCGAATCTAAAGCATCTCGAAATGGGCCATAAAAAGCCGATGCATATTTGGCTGAATAACTCATAATTCCGGTATGGTGAAAGCCTTCTTTTTCTAAACGATTACGCATAATTTTAATTCGGCCATCCATCATATCGCTTGGAGCTACAAAATCTGCACCTGCTTTGGCGTGGCTTAAAGCCATCTCTGCTAAAAAGGAATTGGTTAAATCATTGTCAATTACTCCGTTGTTTACAATTCCGTCATGACCATACATAGAGTAAGGATCTAATGCCACATCGGTCATAACTAGCATTTCGGGTACAGTTTGTTTAATGGTGTCTATGGCGCGTTGCATTAAGCCTTTGGGGTTAACAGCTTCTATACCTTTGTTATCTTTGTATTTCTCTTCTACTTTTACAAATACTAAAACCGATTTTAGACCCATGTTCCAAATCAATTTAATTTCTTTGCTTAAAATATCTAAGCTCATTCGGTAATAATCGGGCATAGAAGGAATTTCTTCTTTTATATTTTCGCCTTCAACAACAAACAAAGGCACGATAAAATCGTTTGGACTTATGCTTGTTTCACTTACTAAATCTCGAATAGCTTGATTGGTTCTTAATCTTCTAAAACGCTGATTAGGATACATATTTATTGTTTTTTCTTGAATACTTCTATATAAAAATCTACAGTTTTTTCTATACCAGATTCAAAATTCTCTGCGGCTTTCCAGCCTAAATTATGTTCTAATTTAGATGCATCGATGGCATATCTAAAATCATGGCCAGGTCTGTCTTTTACGTAGGTAATTAAATCGGTATAGGATTGTTGGTCTGCTCTGGCTTGCTTTACATCTAGCAATTCACATATTTTTTGAGCTATGTAAATATTGGTTCGCTCATTGCGTCCACCAATATTGTAAGTTTGGCCTAATTTACCAGTATTCATGGTAAGTTCAATTCCTTTACAGTGGTCTAGTACATACAACCAATCTCGAATGTTTTTGCCATCGCCATAAATAGGAATAGGCTCTTTAGCCAAAGCTTTTCGAATAATAGTAGGAATTAACTTCTCTTCATGTTGATGTGGGCCATAATTATTGGAGCAGTTGGTGGTAACTACAGGCATTCCGTAGGTGTGAAAATAACTTCTTACTAAAAAGTCTGAAGAAGCTTTTGATGCACTATACGGACTGTTAGGTGCGTAGGGTGTTTCTTCTGTAAATAAACCAGTTTCACCTAAAGTTCCATAAACTTCATCGGTAGAAACATGAAGGAAACGCGCATTTTTAAATTGTTCTTTTAGTTGAAACGGACCATTCATCCATAAACTAAAGGCTTTATGCAATAGGTTGAAGGTTCCTGTAATGTTAGTTTCTATAAAGGCTTCTGGATTTTTTATGGAATTATCCACATGCGATTCAGCAGCAAAATGAAAGACTTTCTCAAATTGGTATTTTTCAAATAATTTTTCTACTAAATTTTTATCGCAAATATCACCTTGTACAAAAGTGTAGTTTTCTGCATCACTTACTAAAACATTTTCTAAATTCCCGGCATAGGTTAATTTGTCTAGGTTTACGTAGTGAAATTCTTGTTTGGGAACCAGATAGTTTAAAAAGTTAGCGCCAATAAAGCCTGCGCCACCCGTTACTAATGCATATTTCATAATTGTAGTTTGTTAGTTAATAATTTGAGCTAATATTTTTTCAGTAATTAGGTAAGTAGGTTTTACACCAGTTGTACCTAAACCGCCCGAGGCTAAGGTGCTTCCCGTTTCTAAAGGATTATCGCTAGCATAATAAGCATATCTTACTTTTACATTTTTGCTGATATTGTAGCGCAGCATAGCAGAAGCTTGAATAGCTTTTTGGTAATGCGCACCTTCCATTTCGAGGCCAATTACGCGCCAAGAAGATTTATGAAAAAATTCTAAAATATCTTTATTTTGTAAGGAAGTACCCAAGACGGTTACCATTGCTCCATCGAAAACCTGTAAACCTTGACCTTCAAAATCTTCTTTTTTTAGCTCATTTGTAAAAGGGTAGTTATCGGCTGTGCCTTCAAATAAGTGCGCATTTGGAATCATTAAATCGCCTTTTCCTCCTTGCAGAATGCCTGCTTTTCCCATAATTGAAACAGAATCTACATTCATAAAATTACGTTCACTGTCTAATTTTATAGGTTTCAATAATTCATCTATAGTTTCGTAGGCTTGTTCGCCAAAAGCATAATCCATAACAATAAGCACATCTTCTTGGTTGTCTTCAATTTGAAATTGCGAATTTTTGTTTTTCAAATTCTTTAAATCGAATATCTGCACATCAATATTAGTCCCGCTTTCATCTTTAATATAAATCATACCTTGGTTTACTGCATACTGCTCTACTTTTTTACGCTTGGCATTATTCTCGGGCTTGCTTAAGGCTTCAAATGTAGAGAGCATATTATTTTCATCCACTTCTTTACCTAAAGCTCCTTTTGCGTATAAGGTATTCATTACCGAATGCATATTTGCACTAATAATGTGTAGTTTTCGATTTAAAAGTTGATGTTTAGCTAAGGTTTTTTTAATGGTTTCTGCCCAAACTTCGCCATGTATGTGGTGTCCTAAACGCTCTCTTAATACAGGGCTAAAGGTAATTACACGTTTTTTGTTTTTTACTTCTTCATCTATAGCGAGCTTTCCTAAACTGTAAATAATGTTTAAAAACTGATTTGGATTATCTTTGGTAGCAAACTTGTTATATACTTGTTTGATTTCAAAAAAAGTTCTACCTAAAATGTTAGCGGTATGTGTAATGGCAATTTCTATTTGTTGTTGATTTAGTTTTTTACTAGACTGAATTGCTTCTTCTAGCTTTTGCCAATCTCTGTTTACATGTCCGGCTTCATTTATAATTACCCGTTTCATTATTTTATGCGACTCTATAAACAAGAAGGTTAAGTGCGTAAGGATGTCGTAAATTTCAGACCGACCTCGGGTAATTTCAATATTCATTTGTTCTTCGTCTATGCGGTAACAATTTCTTCTTCGTTTAGGTGGAACAATGGCTTTAAAATGCGAATCTGAATAGCCTTCGTCGCTAGTTAAGTTAATAAATCTACATTCTTCTATACCTATAGGGAGTCGTTCTATAATGTACAATAAGCCATTAAGTTCTACTTTTTCTTCGGCAATAGACCCGTAAATCTCTGGCCTTAAGGTAAGCAAAGACTGGCGTAGGGTTTCGCCAGAAACCCCCATGGGTTTATAAAAGCCACGAATAAATAAATGCCGCATGGTAATGTAAATACGTTCTATTGCATTGGTACTTTCTCTTGCTCTGCTTCTAGTTATATCTGGTAAACTTTTCATATTTCTTGGGTATTTTAGGTTGATTTTAAGCTAAATTCTTCTAATTGGTCGGCTATTTTTCTATCGTTAGATAGTCGTGGAATTTTATTTTGTCCGCCGAGTTTTCCTCGAGCCTTCATAAATTTTTGAAAACCATCTTTTTCTACTTTAGTAATGACCAATTTACGAAGAATATTGCCTGTAATTAAATCTTTATAATAGCTATTTTGGTCTTGTACAGACTGGTCTAGGCTATCAATAAAGGCTTGCATGTGTTGCGGTTCTTTTTGAAACTCAATAAACCATTCGTGGTAAGGTAATCCTTGTGTTGGTTCAACTTGTGGAGCCACGGTGAACTCACTTATTTCTGCTTCGTGTTTTTGGCTGGCTTCTTGTATAGCTTGCTCCACTTCTTTAGCAATAACATGCTCTCCAAATGCTGAGGTAAAATGTTTAATTCTCCCCGAAACAACAACTCGGTAAGGCTTCGTATCGGTAAACATGATGGTATCTCCTACATTGTATCTCCAAAGGCCTGCGTTGGTTGAAATTATCATTACATAATTTACATCAATTTCTACATCGGCAATGGTATATACCTTAGGATTATCTTCAAAAAATTCATCTGCTTTTATAAATTCATAAAAAATTCCTGCATTTAGCAAAAGAAGCATTCCGCGAACATCCTGTTGATCTTGGTATGCAAAAAAGCCTTCAGAAGCTGGATACAATTCTATACTATCTATTTTTTTACCTACCAGTTTTTCAAATTTGGAGCGGTAAGGTTCGTAGTTTACCCCTCCATAAATAAACAAGCTAAAATTCGGAAAAATTTCACCTACCGGTTTTTGATGTTTATTTACAAGTATTTCGAAATAGGTTTGCACCCAAGATGGAATACCACTAATGAGCGTCATGTTTTCTACTTCGGTTTCTTCTACAATTTTATTGATTTTCTGGTTCCAATCCGGTATACAATTGGTTTCCCAACTCGGCATTCTGTTGGCTTGTAAATAGGCTGGTATAAAATGAGCTACTATTCCTGAAAGTCTACCAAAGTGAATTCCATTTTTTTGTTCTAACTCTGGGCTTCCTTGTAAAAAAATCATTTTCCCATCTACAAAGCTAGCATTTCCTGTTTCGGCAATATAGCTTAAAATGGCATTTCTAGCTGCATTGATGTGGTTAGGCATAGAGTCTTTTGTAAGCGGAATGTATTTTGCACCGCTAGTTGTACCCGAAGTTTTAGCAAAATACAAAGGTTTTCCTGGCCAAAGAACATCAGGCTTACCGGCTACGGCTTCATCTACGTAGGCACGTAAGCCTTCGTAGTCTGTAATGGCTATTTTTTGCTGAAAATCTTTATAATGCTGAATGCTGTCGAAATCATGGTCTTTGCCAAATTTGGTTTTTTTGGCTTGGGCTATTAAATAGGCAAAGGTTTTTTCTTGGCTTTTAACAGGATTATTTGCCCAAGCCGCTGTTTTATAAGCGCTGATTTTAGCGTAAAGCTTAGCTCCAAGTTGTTTTAACGACATATTATTCAAAACTAATAAATTCAGTTGGGTCGATGGGGTTTCCGTCAATCCATAATTCAAAGTGTAAATGCGTACCCGAACTTAGCTCTCCTGTATCGCCAGTAGTTGCTATTACTTGTCCAGCTTCTACTAAATCGCCTTGTTGGGTTAATAAGGATGCATTGTGTTTATACACCGAAATTAAACCAAATTGGTGTTCGATAATAACAACGTAACCTGTTTCGACCGACCATTCTGCAAAAATAACGGTACCATCTGCAGTAGCTTTAACAGGTTCGTTTTTAGACGTAGCAATATCTACCGCATAATGTTTTTCTTGTATAGCATAGGTAGCAGTTATGATGCCTTTTACTGGGGCATAAAAACTAAAATTAGATTGGAAAACAGCTTCTTCCATTACATTGTACTTGTCTTCTTCTTCTACTTCTTCCCTTAGAGCTAAATCTTCTTGGCTAGGCGAAAAATCTATGTCAGTAGGTTTAATGGTTTGTATTGCAGGAGCAGAAGCAGTATCGTTTTGTTCTGTAAAATTTTGCTCTCCACGTAGCGCTGCCCGAATAGATTTTAAATACTGGTCGTTTTCGAGCATCTTTATTTCTAAAGAGTCAACTTTGTAGGCCATTTCTGTAGCTTTTTGCCGCAATGCGGTAGATGAATATCCTGGAATATATTCACGTAATGGCGTAAAAGCAATAAAAACACTAGTTAATCCAATTAATAAAATTGAAGAAAGAATAATAATTATAATAACGTTTAATCGATTTACCTGAAAAGAAATACGTTCTTCGAATGTGTCTTCATTTAAAATTACCAAGCGGTAACGATGAAGCATTTTTTTTAAAAGTTGATCTTTTTTAGGTTTTCGCTTACTCATTTAACAATACTATCTCGCAAATATACATTTTAACGTTTACATGAAAGTTAATTAATTGAGAAGGCTAATACGAAGCTTCACTAATTTATTTTAAAAATAAAGCCAATTAGTGAAGCCACATATACGCTAATGTTTAAATAAGCCTAATTGCAAGCATATATTTTACGCTTTGTTTAAGCACTTTTAATTCAGCTTCAAGTTCTTTTATTTCTCCTAAAAGTTGAATTATTTCAAAGCTTATAATTATTATGAATACAATTATTATAATGTATAGAAATATTTGATAAAGCTTTGCATTTTGTAGAATTTTAAGTAAATCAGATTTCATAATTAAAAAGATTTGTGTTTTCTTGATTCCTATAAAACATCTTGGGGTTTAAGTTTAGGCTAAAAAGTTGTAAGCATTTAATTGTTTTTATCTTTTAATCAATGGTATAGTTTGTAAATAACCTGAGTTCGATTAATCGAATATAGTTATTTGATTAGTATTCAATGCGTATTGGAAGTTAAGTGATGGTTTTTTGTCAAAAAATGAATACGCAATAAGCCCTGATAAAAGATTTGTAATAA
>NZ_BMGL01000017.1 GCF_014640175.1 Psychroflexus salis
AACATTTCTTGAAAACAATCGATATTATTCTATAAAATTATTGAATAAGTTATTAGAAAGACATAACGAGCTGAAAATAAAACACAAAGCATAACAGCGCATAACAAAAATGGCGAATTTAGAGCTGAAACGAAAATTTTGGTATTTTTAGAAACTAAAAGTTTAACCGAAAAACTTACGCATTTTAAGTCGCCACTTATGTTATGCGCGAGACGTTAGCAACAATTTACGAAACCAAAGATATGACAGACATGAATTGTAAGACAATATTTAAAGCAAGTAAACTACTTTTAGTACTTATGTTACTTCAAGTCTCCGCTTGCACAGGACAAGTGAAAGAAAAAACTGTTAGTGATAAGACAGAAGATGAAGTAAGCGACAAAGATCTTACCATAAAGCAAAACACGATATTTCCCCAAATTCACACCAACTTAAATGGAATGGTAAGACAATTTGTAAGGACAATCCATCAAGACAGAAAAGGAAACTATTGGTTTGGAACAAATGGAGATGGGATTATACGCTATGATGGGCAAACACTTGATAAAATCCACATTGTAGGTATCAGTCCACATATAAGAGTTTTGGAAATAGTAGAGGATAAAGCAGGTAATGTATGGTTTGGAACTTCTGACGGACTTGTTAAATATGATGGTCAAAAGTTTGAAACATTTTCTATAACAGAAGGGGAGAAAGGTTTTGATGAGGAGATATGGGGATTAGCTATTGACAAAAACGAACTCCTTTGGGTTGGAAGCATTGGTGGATTATATCATTTTGACGGAGATCAGTTTATACCCTTTCCTTTGCCTAACACTATGGTTGAAAATCTGGAACATAAGCTATCTGATAAATTGGTTAAAAAAATTATAGAAGACAAAAGTGGAGCTATTTGGCTTGTAACCGATGGAAATGGAATTTTCAAATACATTAAAGGTGAGTTTACTCATCTAACAACTGAAAATGGACTTACCGACAATAATACTGCTGATATCTTAGAGGACAGCCAAGGCAATATTTGGATTGGAACATATTATGGAGGTGTCAGTAAATTTAATGGAAAAACCTTTACCAACTTTACTAAAGATGGTATTGTAGAAGGTATAGAAACCTATAATTTTCATGAAGATAGCAATGGAAATGTATGGTTTACAGCAGAAGGTTATGGTGTTTACCGCTACGATGGAATTAGCTTCACACACTTCACAACTGAAAATGGATTAACTACCAATGTTGTCCAAAGTATTTTTGAAGATAACAAAGGACAACTATGGTTCGGTACGTGGCAGGGTTTATGCATTTTTGATGGTGAAAAATTCGTGAATGCAAACGAAATAGAGACTTGGACAAACTAAAATCAACTGTTGCTAACAGCGCATAACAAAAATGGCGAATTTAGAGCTTAATCGAGAGTTTTGTGTACTTTTATAAAACTTAAAAGTTTAACCGAAAAACTTACGCATTTTAAGTCGCTACTTTCGTTATGCGCGAGATGTTGGCAAACATTTAAAAATGAATAAACATCAAAAATTAGATTCGATTTTAAAATATATGTCTGAAAATATCGGAGAAATACCGAAAAGCCCTGATCGAATTGTCGAAAAAGCAAATTTGAATTTTGAAAAATCAGAATCATATATGATGTTTAGAATGTTATTAGATAACGGTTATGTTTTTGAACATTACTCAAAAAACGAACCTACTGGAACTTACGGAATTAAATATAAAGGAATTGTTTTTTTAGATAACGGTGGTTATACATTTCAACATAACGTTTATAAAAGAAAAAAACTAGCTGAAAAAATTTCTGACTATGTAGATATCGTTGTTAAACCCATTGGGATTATGACAGCTTTTTTGATTTCTACTTGGTACATCATAAAGTTGCTTGAATTTTTTGGGATACTCAACTCTTGCGTAAACTAATAAAGAGCATAAAATCAATATAACTAGCCAAAAAACAATTCCTATAAACGACATAATAAAACTTGACAAAGAATAATAAAAATGGACTTTATCATATTCAGACTTAAAAAAACGTTTGCCAACAGCGCATAACAAAAATGGCTGAATTTTGTGTAAAATTGATATTAGTTTCATATTTATAAAATTTAAAGTTTAACCGAAAAACTTGCGTATTTTAGCTCGCCACTTTCGTTATGCGCGAGACGTTGTGCATCATTCAAATTGAAACTACAAACAAATCAGAATTGATAAAATATCCTTATATTTGTAAGGTTTCAAAAAGCAAAAAATATGTATAACTCAATAGAAATTGACCGAAAAAAACTTACGATAATGGGTGTCAAGTTTTCAGATTTAAAGACATTGGAAAACACTGCAAGTGCTATTGGAAGCAATATGTTTGAAGGCTTTAGACCAACACAAAGAAGTATTGAAATCATAAGAGATTATATAGTAGGTAAAGTATCTCTAGACGATTTAATAATTTATACGAAGAAAAAGACCTATGTCTAATTCTTACAGATATGTTGATCCTGATTATACTTATATCGACTCAAAATCAGGAGTGCTAAAAAACTTAGCTGATATTACAGACTCACAAGATTTACTTTTTTTTGAGAGTGTTACAGTAACAAAACGAATTAATGAATTACATAACAATCCAATCAAAATAAATGGAATTGAAAGCTTATTTTCGATTCATCAACATCTATTTCAAGATATTTACGGTTGGGCAGGCAAGAAAAGACTTGTTGAAATAAGTAAAGACGGAAAACAATTTTTCCCAACATCTCATTTCGAAAATGCTTTTAATTTTATTGATACTTTGATAGAAAGTTTCAAGAATACTAAAAGAGATAATAGCCATGAAATAGCCGAAAAACTAGCTGAAATATTAGATAACGTTAATTATTTACATCCATTCAGAGATGGTAATGGAAGAGCTCAAAGAGAATTCTTAAGAATGTTGGCTCTTGAGAAAGGAATGTCTTTGAACTTAAACCCACCAGACGATAAAAATGTTTATGAAAGATATATGAAAGGAACGGTAAATAGTGATGTCAAAATATTGAAAGAATTGATTTTTGAATTAATCAGTTGAATTAAGAACGATGCACAACAGCGCATAACAAAAATGGCGAAATTTGTGATTGAAACGAGACTTTTGTGTATTTTTAAAAAACTTAAAGTTTAACCGAAAAACTTGCGCATTTTAGCTCGCCACTTTCGTTATGCGCGAGACGTTGTACGGCAGCATAAAACAGAACTCCGTAAAAATATTTGTTTCTTAAAAAGGAAACATTTATCTTTGTAAAAAGATATGAATGAACGAACAAAAATTTCGTGTTGACTTTTTAGATGATGTTAAGGAGTTTCTTGACAATCTTGACGAAAAGAGTCGTGAGAAAATTATTTACAATATTTGGAAAGCAAGTATTACGAACGACAAAGAACTATTTAAAAAGTTACAAGACGAAATTTGGGAATTTAGAACAAAATACAGCAAAACATATTACCGACTTTTTGCCTTTTGGGACAAAACTGATAAACAGAAAACGGTTGTGATTTCAACACACGGAATCATAAAAAAGACCGATAAAGTTCCTAAAAAAGAAATAGAAAAGGCAGAGCGATTAAGACAACAGTATTTTAACGAAACAAATAAAAGAAAATGAAAACATATAGTTTAGATGAACTAACTGATAGTTACATCGGAAAAAAAGGAACAAAAAAGCGAGACGAATTTGATAACGAACTTCGACTTGACTTGCTTGGATATGAAATTAAAAAAGCACGAAAAGAAAGAAAACTGACTCAAGAACAACTCGGAGAACTTGTTGGAGTAAAAAAAGCACAGATTTCAAAAATTGAGAATAGCGCAACAGACGCAAGATTTTCGACAATTTTAAAAGTGTTTAATGTATTGGGTGCGAAAGTGAAATTTGATGTAGAACTGAACGACCATAAATTAGCATATTGAGCGAAAAAAATGCCGACCGTACAACAAAGGCTATAAGCAATTGGGGTTTAGGTGATTAAATGAAAAGATAGTAAATAAAATAAAGGTCAGTGATAAACCGAAAAGTTAGTGCGTAAAAATCCGCTACTTTTCATATACAATACCGTTGTGGCTAATGCTGAAAAAAACTTTCAAAGAATGATTTGAACTAAAATTTGAGTATTTTTGTCCTATGAAAATATCTGAAAAAAACATTAATCGAATTAAGAAACTTTGTAAGCAATACAAAGTCAAAACGTTTTCTGCTTTTTGCTCTGTGACTCGTGATGATTTTAAAGACGATTCTGACATCGATTTTGTTGTAGATTTTGAAGAAACGGATCCGTTTAAGTACACGGACTTATATTTTCAACTCAAAGAGAATTTAGAAAAATTACTTCAGCGACAAATTGACTTAATCGAAGAACGTGGAATAAAAAATCAATTTTTCAGAAAAGAGCTTGATAGCACAAAAATTCTGATTTATGGACAATAGAATTAATGCTTGGTTTGAAGACATAATTAAATCTATTGACGAAATATTTGAGTTTCTACCCGAAAAAAGAGATTTCTTTGAGTATCAAAAGGACTTAAAAACCAAAAAAGCAGTTGAAAGAAATATTGAAATAATCGGAGAAGCAATAAACCAAATAGTAAAACACAAAGAATCTGATTTTCAAATCAACAACGCACAAAAGATAATTGGAACTCGAAATAGAATCGCTCACGAATACGATAGCATTTCTGACGAAGTTATTTGGACGATAATAATTCGAGAACTACCAGAATTGAAAAAGGAAATTCAAAGCATAGTGGAAAAGCACTAGCTACAACAGCGCATAACAAAAATGGCGAGATTTGTGATTGAAACGAGAGTTTTGTTTATTTTTAGAAAGTAAAAAAGTTTAACCGAAAAACTTGCGCATTTTAAGTCGCCACAAATCATATGCTAAACCGTTATGAAGAATTTAAAGCACTCGAAAAGTGTATTGAAAAATATTTTGGAACGAATATTGTAAATCAACAAAAAAAATAAATTATGAAACTAACTTTACTCTTTGTCCTAACTCTAGCAACGTTCTCTATTTTTGGACAAAAAACAAAAACAAAAACCGCTAGAATAGATTTTGTCCATTATCCAACTGTACCTGTTAAAGGTGTTCAAGAAATTGGCATTCAAGTTTATACTTCAAACCTTCCTTTCAACAAAGATACGCTTCGACTCTATCTTGGGAACATGGATATGATGATGTCTGATGTTGAGCAATTATCAAAAGTAGACTATAAATCATTAAATGAAGTTAGCATAACAGGTGAAGCAGGGGACATTTCTGTTCATATGGCTTTTGGTGAACCGGTCATTGTTGCCAAGGAACAAAAAACGTACTCTTGTACACCTGCCAAAGAAGGTTGTATACAATACTTCTATAAAGTAAAGTATCGCTTACCTGCAATTGTTCAGTTTAGAAATTCTTCGGGCATTATTAGTACTTTAGAATTGAATCCAGAAATGGATTTGCAATTTGGAAATGAACAAATAGAAAAACATAAAAAACTAGATAATGGAACTTCTACATCAATTCAGGTTCTTAGCTTTAAAAGTGAAGTAGACCTAGCGTTAGCTTTCAAAGAAATGGGAAGTTATTCCTTAGCTCGAAAAGGAATAGTGAAACAGATTGGGCAGATGTCGGAAATTATCTATGACAATGTGTTTTTTAAAGAAGAAAAATTGAAACTTGAAATTGCTTACGGCACAGGTAAAGTTGCGGACTACACAGAAACCGAGACTGCTGCTGAGACTGCAATTAACGCTTTAGAAAGTAAAGATTACATTTCGTTACAAAGCTCAATAGACGTTTGGGAGAATTGGCTAAAGCGTTACGATTCGGAAGACAAAAAAGCCGCAGTAAATAAGAATGTAGCTCAGGGGCTACACGAGAACTTAAGTATTGGATACACCTTTATTAAATCTTTTCAAAAAGCAAAAAACCATTTGAATAAAGCAATTAAACTGGCAGAAACGGGGTTTGTAAACACAAATGAAGTTAACCGATTGAAAGAATTTTATAAATTTATAGAACGAAGAGAACAAGTTGAAAAATACAATGCTGATTTAAAGCTAACACCTCTAATTACTGCACCAAATATCAAAAAGTTATTAGGTCAAAGAAAATTTAATGAAGATATTAACTTCTTGATAGCTGAGGATAAGTTTGCTGAGTTACAAGAGGATTATTCAAAGACTGCTCCGGCAAAAGATGTCAGTGAAATGACTATTGATGAGTTTTTAAATCAACAACAAAGTGAAACTGACAAGAAAAAGGAAGGAGTTGAAGAAATATCTTTGGATGGACGTGTTGAAAATGATATGCTAATCTTAAGTGGAATTGTAGATGCTAATATGAGAGGTAAAGCGTTACCAAAATCTATATGCGAGTATCCTGAAATTAAGGTTATTCGTGCAAGAAATATTGGATTGACGAGTCTTCCGTTGTGTATGCGAGAGCTTATGAAGTTGGAAAAAATGTATATCAATAGTAATTCATTTGAGGAGTTACCAGATATTTTTGAAAACATGAAAAGTTTGACGATTTTAGATATTTCTAATAACAATTTAAAGTCTTTACCTCCTTCAATTTATACACTAACACATTTGGATAAAATATATGTTTCTGGTAATCAACTACCTGAAGAGGATATGGAAAAATTAAAAGAAGCTCTTCCTGAAACAAAATTCAAATAATTAATTCCAGGGTTCAAGTTTGTTTACCATAGTGAACTAATTACATTTATTACTTAGAAGTTTTATAGAGAATGTAAATTCTATAATCAGATTATATCAAGATCTTCATAACTGGTCGGAGATATGGTGCGTTGCGGAATAATAAATAATAAAAACAAAAAAAATGACAGCAAAAGAATTTATATTAAAAGAAGACAAAGGTTATTTGGCAGGAGATTATACTTTAAATGAAGTGATATATCTTATGAACGAATATGCAAAAATAAAAGAACTTGAGCAATGCACTATATCTCGTGTTAGCGAGTCGTTTAGCAAAAGCGATTTGCTTGATTTAGGTGGATGGTTTGATGGTTCTCCTGAATTTGTTGAGGAAGTGGTGAGTGATTGGCTAAATGCTCGCTAACAATGACTAAACTGCATTAAAACGCAGTCTAGCCAAACCGTTATGTTTCAGTTACATTCAAGTTTACATTTAGATAAAATCAAATATAGTTTTCCAGTTCATCTGAATTGAAATTGACAATCTGAAAAAAATTCCGCAATTGAATTAAATTCCTTAGTTTTATAAAATATCCGAAATGGAAACGATACAAATTGATATACTTAATCCGAAGGCTAAAAAGCTACTAAGAAATTTAGCTGACTTGAATTTGATAAAGATTAATAAAACTAAAAATAAATCTGACTTTTCTGCTCTTCTACAAAAACTTAGAGCAAAATCATCTGATGATATTTCTCTCGACGAAATAACTGACGAAGTTGAGAAAGTGAGAAATTCACGATATGAGAAGTAAAAAAATAATCCTAGATACGAATCTTTGGATCAGTTTTCTCATATCAAAAAAAATCAATTCAATTGACAATCTGATTTAAAACAAAAGGATTACGTTAATTTTTTCAGATGAATTAATAAGTGAATTTGTTGAAGTAGTAAATCGACCTAAGTTTGAAAAATATTTTTCAAAGAATGATATTGAGAAAATACTTGACTATTTTGACCAATATGGAAAACTGATAAAAGTAAAATCTGACATCAAAATTTGTCGTGACGAAAAAGATGATTTTTTACTCAATCTCTCAATTGACTAAAAAAGCTGATTACCTTATAACAGGAGATAATGACTTGCTAGTTTTGGAGAAAATTGAGCGAACTAAAATTATGAATTTTACTGACTTTATAGAACACATTGGATAAAAGTACGTGGTACAACAGCGCATATAGTTTATGGCGGAATTAGTGCCAAACCCAAAGTTTTTGTATTTTTAAAAACGTAAAACCTTAACCGAAAAATTTGCGCATTTTTGCTCGCCACAAACCATATGCGCGAGACGTTCTCTGTAATTTAAAACAACAATACAATGAAAATGACAATACAATGAAAATGACAATAAAAATTTTAGTTCTCGGAATATCTTTACTGATGTTCAACGCTTGTGATAAAGATGATGATACAATCCCAAAACCGCCAAGTACTTCAATAAACAAAATTCTTCCATTAGGAGCTTCAAGAGTTGAAGGGGCAAGACCTGATTTTGAGAGTTACCGCTACGAACTTTGGAAAGACTTGAAAGAAAACGATTGGACTTTTGACTTCATTGGAACTCAGTCCGACAATGCTTCTTATCCAGCTTTTAGCAGCGAAAATTTTGACATTGACCACGAAGGAAGAGGTGGATTTACCTCAGGAGAAATATTGTCAGGGTTAAATGGTTGGCTAAACCAAACAGGTTCGCCAGACATTGTTCTTTTTAGCTCGCCAGGTGGAAATGATATTTTGAATGGACAGAACTATAACCAAACCATTTCAAATGTCAACGCAATTATAGACGCACTGCAAGCTAATAATCCAAGTGTAACCATAATTATCGAGCAACCAGCACAAGGTCGTTCAGACTTTATGACAACGGAATTTATCAACGCCTTTAATCAAATGCGACAAGATGTGCTGACTATTGCGACAGACCAAACAACCACAACTTCACAAGTAATTGCTGTTGATATGTTTACAGGCTTTAATGACACTCATTTGGCGGACGAAGTACATTATAATGAAGCAGGTGCGGAATTTATTGCGACACGATATTACAATGTTTTGATAAATGTGCTTGAAAAATAAAAAACTACAGAGAACAATGTGTATAAGCAATAGCGGAATTAGTGGCAAACCCAAAGTTTTTGTATTTTTAAAAACGTAAAACCTTAACCGAAAAATTTGCGCATTTTTGCTCGCCACAAACCATATGCGCGAGACCGTTGGCAGCAATAAGACAAACTTTTAGTGAGATTAATAATGTGAATTTTAATGATAGAGTTATCTTAACAGCAATTTTTTTGGTCATTTAATTAAATCACATCTCTTATGACAGCTAAATGACGTATGAATGACGTTAAAATGGCATCTGAATGTCTAAATCGTTTTAAATCAATAATAGTATTCTTGCATATGGAATTTGGTCAAAAATTAAAAGAGTTAAGAATCAGTTTGAATACTTCTCAGAAAGAACTTTCTGAAAAAACAGGTTTGTCAATTAGAACAATTTAACGAATTGAGAAAAATGAAGTTAAACCAAGCATATATTCTCTTAAAACGATAGGAGAGTTCTTTGAGGTTGATTTGTCAGATTTTGATAGTACAACAGAGCCCAAATCCATTGAATTAAATTTATCAATTAAAATTACAGATATGAAGCAATTAATCATTGACCTTAAAGCCCTTTTAAAAAACAACTGGAAGATTATCTTACTAATCGCGGTAGTAATATACTTTGTGTCGAATTACACCGAGATTAAATCAGGTTTATTTGACGGTTGGAATAATAACTAGATTTTTTGCTGAAACAGGAAGTTTGCGTATTTTTATAAACGTGAAATCTTAACAAAATCCTGCTAACTATTAGGAGCGAATTTTAAGATGATACTAGTTATTTATCCAATACATAACAATGTAAATGAATAAAACTATATTTGAGATTAGTAAAATGGACTGTCCTTCGGAAGAAAATCTAATCCGAATGAAGTTGGAAGGGATTTCAAGTATTGCGAATTTGGAATTCGACATTCCAAACCGAAAATTGACTGTATTTCATATCGGGCAAATTGACCAAATTGAAAAATCCATCATCGAATTGAATTTAGGCGGAAAAAAAACTTCTACCAAACAAACTGACCAAACTCAATTTAAAAATAATGCAAACCAGAAAAAGCTACTCTGGAAAGTACTCGGAATAAATTTTACATTTTTCATTATCGAAATGACAACTGGACTAATGTCACAATCAATGGGATTAGTTGCAGACAGTTTGGATATGTTTGCAGATAGTTTTGTTTATGGACTTAGTTTATTTGCGGTTGGAGGAATTTTGACAAGAAAAAAGAAGGTGGCTAAACTTGCTGGATATTTCCAAATTATACTTGCAATTATTGGGTTTGTAGAAATATTAAGACGTTTTTTTAGAGTAGAAAAAATGCCTGACTTTTCGACAATGATTATCGTTTCGATTTTAGCTCTTATTGCAAACGGTATTTGTCTGTATTTACTTCAAAAGTCAAAGAATAAAGAAGAAGCTCATATGAAAGCAAGTATGATTTTTACTTCAAATGATGTGATAATAAATTTAGGAGTTATAGCTGCTGGACTTTTAGTTAATTGGTTTAAATCCAATATGCCTGACTTGATTATTGGAATAATCGTATTTGCAATAGTAATTCAAGGTGCGATTAGGATTTTAAAATTAGGAAAATGAAAAAAAATGCATACAATAGGGACTATAAAAATATGAATTTGAATTAAAACAAATCTTAAAGAGTTAAACCTTAGCACAAAGTATAATGCTAAAAACAGTAAAATGTATAAAAGTAAACCAACATAGTGGAACTTTGCCTAAGACTTTTTTTTTATACTAAAATATAATTTTATTAAATATAAATCTTAAAAAAGAAGAATACGTATTTATAATTAAATCACATTAGCAAATCAAAATATGCACTCAAAAGCTTAGCATGTTTTATTTAACACAAAAACTGTAATTCAAAGAACTATTAATGTTTGAAAGTAGGAGAGTAGTAATAGCTACAAAACATAAAAAGGAAAAAGTAATCGCACCAATATTAGAGAAAGGTTTAGGTGTACACTGTTTTCTTCCTGAAGATTTTGATACGGACATTTTAGGTACTTTTACTGGAGAAGTTGATAGAGAACTCGACCCTGTATCTACTGCAAGAAAAAAATGTTTAATGGCAATGGAATTAAGCAAATGTGATTTAGGAATTGCTAGTGAAGGTTCTTTTGGCGCGCATCCTTCGCTGTTTTTCGCGAATGCAGATGATGAGTTTTTAATTTTTATCGACAAGAAAAATGATTTAGAGATTGTGGTTAGAGAACTAAGTATAGCAACTAATTTTAATGGCAGCGAAATTAATAATGAACAAGAATTATTGGAATTCGCTAGAATTGCAAAATTTCCTTCGCATGCTATGATACTTCGTAAATCAAAAACAAATACAAAGGCTATTGTTAAAGGTCTTACAAATGAAAAAGAGTTAAAAAAAATAGCTGAACAAATGTTGGAAAAATACGGTAGCTTCTATGTAGAAACAGATATGAGAGCAATGTACAATCCAAGTCGAATGATGGTAATTGAAGAAGCTACTAAAAAACTCGTAGACAAAATAAATTCCTACTGCCCACAATGCAATACTCCTGGTTTTGGAATAGTAGAAGCCAAAAAGGGTCTAGAATGTTCTTTGTGCGGTTTACCTACCAATTCTACATTAAGTTTTATTTATAAATGTATAAAGTGTAGTTTTAAAAAAGAAGAGATGTATCCGCATAAAAAAAGAGCAGAAGACCCAATGTATTGTGATTTTTGTAATCCGTAAAATTATAAACATCTTTATTAAAAATAATAAATAGATTAGCATAATAAAAATCAAAATTGATAATACAAAAGGCGAATAAATATTTTAAAAAAAAATCATGAAAAATACATTACTTATAATTTGTATACTTATATCCCAATTGGTTTTCTCGCAAAATCGAGCACCATCTTGTTGGCTTAAGTACCAAGATAATTTTCAAGGTGATATATTAATTAATAAAATTAAAGTAATATCGCCTTCACCCACTTACACGTATTACTGCAGTTTACAATGGAATGCTGGCATGGAAGGCGGTGGATATTGTGGAATACAAGAGCATCCAGACGGAAGAAATTTTATTTTTTCTATTTGGGACCCTATTAATTCTTCTGATCCTATTTCAGCATCGTACACACATCCTGGAACTCAAATTGAATCTTTTGGTGGTGAAGGAACTGGATTAAAGTCGTGGAATTTTAATATTGGATGGGATACTAATCAGTGGTATTCATTTGTAACAAGAGCTTGGTCTATTGATTCAAATACCATGTTTGGATTTTGGGTTTATAATCATTCCGACCAGATTTGGCATCATCTCGTAACAATGGATTATCCAGTTAACGATATTCGATTTAATTCTTCTACAGGTTCCTTTATAGAAGATTGGCTAGGAAATGGATCTAATATGAGAGAAGTACATCATCAAAATGCTTGGAAGAGAAAAACAAGCGATTTGTCTTGGAGTGCTTTAACAAGTAGCCTTTTTGAAAGAGTAAGTCCTGATGCTGGCGCTAATAATTATATAGATAACTATAATGGTGGTACAAATAATGATTATTATTTCATGCAATCTGGTGGTACTGCCACACCTTCTAATAGTACTAGTGGTACGATGCTATCTTTGATTAATTTTAATTCAGAACCTGGATATGATGTTGCTGTCATCACAAATATTAACAAAACAGTTTCTATGAATAATTTATTATTAAATTGGACTTTAGACTCATCAAAGTCACCACAATTTTCTTATGAAATAAATGTTTATGATAACCCCAACTTTTCTGGTGTTCCATTAATTGAAATTGACGAAATTATACCACATCAAAGAGAAGTAAACATTGATATAAGTTCTTTATTTAATGATGAACAATATTATATAGAATTTAATGTAATTGATATTTTTGACAACAAATCGGCAACTCTTACTGAAAATTTTGTAGCTCAAAGTAGTAACTTAGGACTAAATGATGTTAATGTTTTAGAAACATACGATTATTACCCAAATCCTTTTGAAAATAAAATTCATCTAGATTTCAAAAAACAAATCGAATTTATAGAAATAAGGCTAACAGATATCACAGGAAAAACAATTTTAAAAAATAGTTACAATACTATTTCTGAATTAGAAATAAATACACCTACTTATATGAGTAAAGGAATTTACTTTATAACTTTAACCGATAAGAAGCAAAATATAAATACTATTAAGCTTATTAAGAAATAACTATACACGAGTAATACCAATTAAACTACCTGTAAATCCATCATTTAAACTTGGTTAAATAAATTTATTAATTTAGGTTTAACTTTAAGTTTTAAACAAAATTATGTTTTTGCGTGTTTCAACTAGATTTTAACTTTAAAAAATTCATACTTAAACCATAAATTGGTACGAACTTAAATCTTTTCAATATACCTATTTGCTTATAATAAGCAAGTTGCTAAAGAGATATATTATAAGCAAATACTCTTTTCTTTACTTTTCTAATATGGGAGCTTCACAGGCTTAGTTTGTTTTATAAATATACTTGCAAATACAATAAGTATATTCATATTAACCTAAGTTCTTTTCAATTCTTCTTCTATCTTCCTAAAAAAATGGATGCTCCTTTATCCATTTCTATTTAAATTCCTACTGCATTTCCTTTTTATTTTAGTCTCTGTTTTCTAGACTTTCTCTAAACATTTATACCTAAGTCAAGCCATATATTAACTATAAAAGCTTCACTTAGGTTTTTTTTGGCTCTAAAAATTTTACTCACCTTAGCCAGAAAAATTTTATTTCATCTTCTTATTCATTAACTTTTTTGTATTCACAGAAAGAATTTAAAAAAAGAATTCTAAGTCATATAGTACTCCAATTGTTCTATTTATAGGAAATCTAGAAGTTCTTATAAAAAATTAAAAACATCATAAATTAAAAATTGCCTAGTTGAACTAAAACTAACTGTCTCTTGGCTATAAAAATACATCTAAGTGATAAATTATAAAAAAATATTAATTATTGCTACTTATTAACGAGTTTTTTCTTAAAAATCAAATTAATATTAATTAAAAAGTAAAAACATCTTTCATTCGAATAATTGTAGATACCATTATAAAATCCAAAATAATTCTAAAATTTATAAATTGATTCTAAATATTAGAAATATTATTTTTTGTAATTACTGTAAGTAATTGTTAATAAACAGGATATGTAAATGGGCGATTTTTTGACCTTATTCTGAAAAATTATTTGTGATTGTTGCTATTATCGATACATGCGATTTAACTAGGTATTTACACTATACCATAATTAAAAGTATAGACTCTAATAGTCATGTATATAAATATAAAAGCATTGAACAATTTTTAGATGATATGATAAATCCGAAGATTAAATTACCAGATTATATACTTACAGCCTACAATGTATGTTCATTAAACGCCATGAATCTAATTAATTCTGTTGAAGAATTTAGGTTGAAAAATAAATATTTAGATAAGTTAAATACTTATATAGTTTCTTCAAACATAGACATTCCCAGTTTACATAAAGATTTAGAGAGTAAAAAATCATTTAAAGGTTACTTAATTAAACCTATGCGAGAAGATCAAATAATTCCCATTTTAAATCAATGGCATTTAAAACATAACTCCATAAAATCAAATTTCGAAACTAAATACAATTAATCATGATATATGCATTGGTCAGCATTTTTGTTCTAGCTTTTTCAAGACTTATTTACCTAGATGTTAAAGATGCTAGAGAGTTCAATTACTTAAAAAAATTAAAAAATAGTAAAGCAAACAACGAAAAATAATAATATAAATGGCAAAATATTACCCCTAAAACAAAATTCATTGATGGACTTGTTTTAATGCACCTCTGCATTATAGTATGTGGAGGTGCTTATTTTATATATATAACCTGGCCGTTTACATTATAAAACAAACTTATATAAACTCATTGAAAACGAATTTACAATCTTATTGTAACAAATAAAATTAAACCTAGTTGTGCTCTAAAAACTAACATCAACCTAGTAATGAAAAATAAAATACCTAGACCTAACTTTAAGTTTTCACCTGTATTCAATTTTATTCTCCTTCTATTAATTTTATTAATTGTAAAACAAACAAGTGCACAACAAAATGAATTAAAAAATATTCAAGATCAGGCCTTTGAGCTTATTTTTAAAAATCAAAATAAAGCAATTGTATTAATCGATTCTTTAATAAAAAAACACGAAAACAACAAAACTTATGTTCAAGGCATAAACCTGTCTCATAAAGGAGTGTATTATGCGGTACAAAACCAGTTGGATTCTGCTGCTGTTTATTTTAATAAGGCTATTGAATTAACACCTAAGAAACACAAATTTTATCCAAACTTATTAAACAATCTCAGTATTGTGTACAAAAAAAAAGGAGACTTTAGTAAAGCAATTGAAACACTTAACGAAGCATTGATAATTGCAAATTCTCAAAATAATAAGGATGCAAAAGCCAAAATTTATAGTGAATTATCTTCTAGCTATAGGGGTCTAAACAAATATAATTTAGCAATAAAATATAGCTTGAATTCAATTGATGTTATAAAATCTAAAGACTCGATAGAAGCTTACCCGCTAAATGTTGAAAAACAAAAGTTAGCTAATTTATACAGGGCACTTGATAATAATACTTTTGCTAATCAGCTTTATAAAGAAATCTTACCTTATTTTGAAAAATCATTCTACACAGATGCAAAAATTTCTACTTACATTAATTATGCAGCTAGCTTAATAAATGTTAATGAGCTTAGTAAGGCTGAAGTCCTTTTGCTGAAATCAAAAAAAGAATTGGATAATTTTTATAATGAAGAGTTATTTGCTTTTTACAAATTAACCTATGCCATGTATTACAAAAAAATAGGAGATTTTGATAAGGCAGAAAACTGTTTCGAAATAGCCTTATCCAGTTTTAAAAATCACTTGGACAACTACCCTAAGACCTTAAACGAATACTTATACTTTTTGAAAGAACAAAAAAAATTCAATAAAATAATTAATTTTTCTAACTTGAACCAAGGTTTAGATAGTATGCAAGTGGGATTTCAAGATTTGGTTGATTATAATGGGGTAATGGGTTTAGCTTACGAAAATGCAGGAAATTATAAGAAATCCATATTTCATTTTAAGAATAAAATTCGTTATTCAGATAGTTTAAATCAATTAAATAATTTTGCTATTGCTAAAGACTTGCAAGCTAAATATCAAATTGAAATTATTCAACAGAAAAACATTAGTTTACAAAAAAATATTCAATCTGAGACTAGAAAGAATATAGCAATTATTGCTTTTTCATTATTTCTGGGGGTTGTACTACTTAGCTTTATTTTACGTTACCGAATAAAGTTAATTAACGAAACAAAATTAAAAGAAGTTTATGCTAAAAAGATTGATGCTGAAAAAAAACTTATTACATTAAAAGATGCTTTGTTAGAAGAACAAAAAAAAGAGCTACTTTCTAAATCTTTAGAAGCTTCGTCTTTAAGTAAAAAGTTGAAATTAATTAAATCTAAAATTGATAAAACATCCTTAAATGAAAAGCTAAGTGATGTTGAAGAATACTTAACTCCGCAAAATGAATTACGAAAATTAAATTATGAGTTTCAGCGTGCTTATCCTAATTTTGAATCCCAATTATTACGAACATTCCCTGATTTAAGTAAAAATGACATTTTATTTTTATCCTTCATAAAATTAAACTTTTCTTTTAAAGAAATTGCAGCAATCTTAAATATTACCCATCAAAGTGTTATCACAAAAAAATATCGAATCTCAAAAAAAATTCAGCTTACAAAAGATGTTGACATTTACGAGTTTATAAATAATGAAATAAATTAAAGCCTTCCAATCGGTCACTCCGCACTTGATACGGAATCAAAACAAACAACAACTTCCAATCTGTCACTCCGTACTCGATACGGAATTAAATTAAACAACAATTTCTAACTTGTCACTCCGTACTCGATACGGAGTCAAAACAAACTTTGACGTAATTTCTATATAGACAAAGTATAGACGAGCGCAAAAATAAAATATAAATTACTTAAGCACTTGTTTTTCAGTGATTTAAACAATGTTAATTTTTTTCGTGATTATATGTTGTCTATATTGGTTTTGATGTGAAATAGCTTTTGTAGGTTTTTATTTGCAATCTTAATCATATAAATTTAATACTATGAAAACAAGTTTTAATTTTAATAGCCTAAATAGACTAGCTTTGTTGTTAGTTTCTAACTTTGGCTATTTAACATCCTTTGACAGAAAGCATGCCAGACAAAATAAAAATTATCTGTTTGCTTTTTTGTTGTTAACAATTTCTTTATCATCTTTTGGTCAAACTCAAAAAAATAACACCGAAAACGATGAAAGACTTCCTACTCTTTTTAATCATTTCTATCATCACCAAAATTTAGAAATGAATTATATTCTTGAAAACCAAATAGATTTGAGTTTTATTAGAGAAATCGAACACACTGATCTTGAAATTATCACTAAGTCAGATGCTGCAAATTATGATACTTATTTGTTGATTGATTTTATTGAAATTTCTGATAACAAAGCTACTATTACTTACAATGTATTTACTGATGGTAAATTACAAAATCCCAAAACAATTACATATAAACTAACTGATTTTTAAATTAAATTATTATGAGTATAAATTACAATTTTTCAAGATTATTCTTATTATTATTTATTTCATTTACTTCACTAATTTATTCACAGTCTACTCAGGTTTCTGTATTCAATTTTCCAGGACTTAACGGTAGCGGTTGTGGTGGTGAAAATGATAATTTAATAGGTATTATAGACGCCTTACCCGATTATGATGTTGATGGCTCTATAACAAGTTTTTCAAACTCTTCTTTATTAGCCACTCAACTTGACGAGAGCACCTTTTTTTTTATGACAGACATGGAAACGCAGGATCCTAATAGCACATCATTTTTTCCTGTTGCATCTAGAGCAGTTTTTGAAAACTGGGTTGATAATGGAGGGGTTATGGTAATGACAGGAACATTTGGTAGTCGTGATACTGATTTCCTAAATCTTATATTCAGTTGGGATTTATCAACTGTAAATGGTTCTTCATGGACCAAAAATACAGCTAATACTGCTGGAACACCTTTTGATGATGTTGCTACTACATCGCTTCCTAATTTGAGTGCAACAGATGCTATCAAGAAAAATTCGGTGCCTAACTTCACCACGATGTGGGGTACAGATGATAATGCTGTTGTGGCTGTGATTCAATATGGTGCAGGTTATGTGATTTTTATGGGTTGGGATTTTTTTAACTCAGGACCAGGCTGTGGTCAATACTCTCATCCTTGGGTGCAAGATGTTGTTCCTGCAGCTTTAGATTACGCAACAGAATTGTCTGACGGTTCCATTGATAATATCACTTATACTTCAGCTGAATTAACCTACTCCTTTTCTCAAAGTGGGCAATCTTATTACGTAGTAGTTGAAGATGGCTCAACACCACCTACAGATGCTCAAATTCAATCAGGTGCAGATTATGCCGGTGTAACTATTGTTGATGCTGATAATGCATCAACAACAGCAAATTCTGATCAATTGTTCAATTTGTCAGGACTTGATTATAATACCGCATATACAGTTTATGTGGTTACAGAATACGATAACGAAGGGGTTACTACCTTTTCGCAAATTTCAGATTTTAATTTCACAACCCTAGCCAACGATACACCTGTAGTCTCTTCAATAGGAGATCTTAGTTTTTGTGTGGGCGATTCTTTTAGTCCAATAGATTTTACGGTTAGTGATGAGTTTCCAGAAACACCACTTACAGTGGTGGCAACATCATCTAATACGGCTTTAATTCAAGACACTGACTTAACAATTTCTAATACGGGGTCAGATTATCAATTAACTTATGTTTCTGTTGATGGTGCGTCTGGTTCGACAACCATTACCGTTACAGCGACTGATAGCGAAGGAGAATCTGCAACAGAAAGTTTTGATATCACTCTTAATGATGTTGAAATCAATCTACCACAAAGTGATTATATGCTTGTTGTAAATGAAGCAATTACGCCCATACAGCCTACAGAAGTGTCTGATGGAAATACAGTATTTAGCATCACTCCTGCATTACCTGCTGGTTTAAGTTTAAATACCGCTACTGGTGAGATAACGGGAACACCTACGGTAGCTCAAGGCTCAATTGATTATACCTTAACAGTAACCACGGATACGGGCTGTACAGATACGCTAAACTTTATGCTAGGCACCAATTCAGACCCTGTTATAGATCCTGTAGCAGACATTACTGAAAATTGCCCCAACACAGATGCTGTAGTTAACGTAACCATTTCAGATAATGAGACAGCAGCTGATGATTTAGTTTTAACAGCAAGTTCAAGCAATACTGCGCTCTTAAATGTGTTTGATATTTCTGCAACAGGAGCTACTCGTACCATCACAATGACACCTGAGCTAGACCAAACAGGAACTGCTACTGTTACTTTAACTGTAGAAGATGAACTCGGTACAACTGTCCAAACTAGTTTTGATGTAGAGTTTATAGATAACGAAGCACCAATAGCTAGTGCTACCGATTTTGTATTAGACAGCTACAATTGGAATAATGGACTTTATGCCTTTCTTCCTGGCTATGTTAACGATGGTAGTAGTGACAATTGCGGTATAGATGTTATTGATTTGGCAAGAGATGAAGACAGCGACGGTATTCCTGATTCAGGCTATGACGACCGCATAAATTTATCTTGTGCTGATGTTGGAAATACCTTTGATTACTTATTTAGAGTAACCGATGTAAATGGAAATCAGACGGTAATTACAAGAAGTATAACAGTCGAAGATAATATTGCTCCAACAGTAATCACACAAGATATCACTGTTGAATTAGATATAAATGGTACCGCAAGTATTTTACCAAATCAAATTGATAACGGAAGTAATGATGATTGTTCCATTGATGCATTAGCTTTAGATGTTACTTCATTTGACTGTTCTAATATTGGAGACAACGAAGTAACTCTTACAGTAACTGATGTAAATGGTAATTCTGCTTCACAAACCGCTACCGTAACTGTAGAAGATAATACTTTACCAGAAGCATTAACGCAAGACATTACAGTAGAGTTAGGTGTTGAAGGCACTGTAACGATTACAGCTGATCAAGTAGATAATGATAGTTTAGATAATTGTGGAGTAGAGAGCTTAAGCTTAGATACTTCTACATTCGATTGTTCTAATATTGGAGCAAATATAGTAACATTAACAGTAACAGATGCAAATGGTAATTCTGCTTCACAAACCGCTACCGTAACTGTAGAAGATAATACTTTACCAGAAGTTTTAACCCAAGACATTACAGTTGAGTTAGATGTTAATGGAGAAGCTACGATTACAGTCGATGATATTGAAAATGGTTCTTCAGACAATTGTGGAGTAGAGAGTTTAAGTTTAGATATAACTTCATTCGATTGTTCTAATGTTGGGGCAAACGCTGTAACACTTACAGTAACTGATGTAAATGGTAATACAGCTACTGAAGAAGCAACAGTGACAGTTGAAGATAATATTTTACCAGTAGCATTAACCCAAGACATTACAGTTGAGTTAGATGTTAATGGAGAAGCTACAATTACAGCTGATCAAGTAGACAATGGTAGTACAGACAATTGTGGAGTAGAGAGTTTAAGTTTAGATATAACTTCATTCGATTGTTCTAATGTAGGTGAAAACACGGTTACTTTAACCGTAACAGATGCCAATGGCAACAATGTTGAAGCTACTGCTACAGTAACTGTCGTAGATAACGTTTTACCAGTAGCATTAACTCAAGACATCACAGTTGAGTTAGATGTTAATGGAGAAGCTACAATTGCAGCTGATCAAGTGGACAATGGTAGCACAGATAATTGTGGAGTAGAGAGTTTAAGTTTAGATATAACTTCTTTCGATTGTTCTAATGTTGGGGCAAACGCTGTAACACTTACAGTAACTGATGTAAATGGTAATACAGCTACTGAAGAAGCAACAGTGACAGTTGAAGATAATATTTTACCAGTAGCATTAACCCAAGACATTACAGTTGAGTTAGATGTTAATGGAGAAGCTACAATTACAGCTGATCAAGTAGATAATGGTAGTACAGACAATTGTGGAGTAGAGAGTTTAAGTTTAGATATAACTTCATTCGATTGTTCTAATGTAGGTGAAAACACGGTTACTTTAACCGTAACAGATGCCAATGGCAACAATGTTGAAGCTACTGCTACAGTAACTGTCGTAGATAACGTTTTACCAGAAGCATTAACCCAAGACATCACAGTTGAGTTAGATGTTAATGGAGAAGCTACAATTACAGCTGATCAAGTAGACAATGGTAGTACAGACAATTGTGGAGTAGAGAGTTTAAGTTTAG
>NZ_BMGL01000018.1 GCF_014640175.1 Psychroflexus salis
AGCGCATAACAAAAATGGCGAGATTTGTGCTGAAACGGGAGTTTTATTTATTTTTAGAAAGTAAAAAACCTTAACCGAAAAGTTTGCGCATTTTAAGTCGCCATTTATGTTATGCGCGAGACGTTGCCACACATTTAAAAATTGAACGATGAAAAAAACAATAATATTACTTCTAATTTCTACAACATCTTACGCTCAAATTTCAGGATTTTGGGAATCAAAAGAATTTAGTAAAGATGTTTCTCTTTTTAAAGCTAAATCTTTTTTAATTCAAAACATTTTAAAAGTTTCTGAAAATTCATTGGAATTTGAAGCTGAACCTTTGGCTGCTGCTAGTTCAGGAGAATTGACAACCCTTCTTTATAGATGTGAAAATCAAAATTTAGAAGGTTTAATTTTAGGGTTTTATGGTAATTATTGGGATAAAAAATCTGGTGTTAGTTATCAAGGTTATGGATTTAAAGATTTACCAAAAGATAAAGCTCTCGAGTTTTTGAGTAAAATTGAAAATGAAATAGATAAACACGAAAAATTCTTAAAAAGCGACAATGACAATAATAATATCGTATTTAAATATGATGACTTAGTAGTTATGATTTGGACAACTTCAGGAAGTTACGAAATGAGAATATACTGGAACGGATTTGACTCAACCTGGGAAAAGACCTCTTATAGTAGATCGAAAAGAAGATTCAAAAGAAAAATATAAACAGATATTATGTATAAAGATATATTTAGTAATCCTGAATTCGACAAGCGTTTTAATAGATTAAAAGAATCTATCAAAAGCTATTTAAGTGGAATAGATTACGATACAGAAGATTTAGAAATAAATAATTTAATAGGTTGGCACACTTTAAATAAAGAACGAAGAATCTATGTAAATGATAAATGCCCTTCAGATATTAGAGTTCCTATAACTGAATTAATAAAAAAGAAATTTCCGAATCCAAATAATAGTAAATAAAAACGTGTGGCAACAGCGCATATAATTTATGGCGAAAATCTTGCTGGAACCATAATTTTAGTATTTTTAGAGACTTAAGAATTAATACGAAAGGCAAGTGATTTTTAACTTCGCCACAAACCATATGCGCAAACCGTTGCCACCAATTATGAAAAAAATACTGCAAATAACAATCTTTCTTTTTTCAATCGGAACTTTTGCGTGTACTTGTGACAACCCAAAAATAACCGAAAAGTTTATCGAATCTGATTTTGTTGCAAAAGCAAGAATCATTAAAAACTATAAAAATGAAAATTCAAGAGAACTTTACAAGGCTGATATTATAATTAGTGAACTTTATAAAGGAGAAGAATTAAAATCCATCTATGTTGCTGGGAGAAGTGATGGCGGAATTGGAAGTTCTTGTGCAATTTTTATCCCTGAGAATACTGAATTAATCGTTTATGCGCGGAAAAACAAAGATGGAAAATATAGTGTTGGAATGTGTTCTGGCTTACTTTATCTAAACAAACGGAATTTAAAAAGACAAAAAAGAGAGTTAGAAATTCTAAAGATGTTTAAATCAAAAAACATAAGTTTTACGGACAAAATAAATTATAGAGAAAAAGCAACTCTGCATAAAAAATTAGAACAATTCAAAGGAATTGAACTTGATAAAAGTTATGGGATTTATGAAATAACTTTTGCACAAGACTTGACTATAAAAAACGTGACTGAAATTAGCGGATTTAAAAACTCAATTGACGAAAAATTAATTGAAATAATCAAAACAACCGAATGGACAAGTTTTGACAAAGGAGTAAAAGATAAAGTTCCTGAAAACAGTAAATTGTTAATCGGAATTTATTTTTATCCGAATGAAAAGGGAAATCAAAGTTTTTTAAGTCAATACTACCTATGAAAAAATAACTGGTGGCAACAGCGCATAACAAAAATGGCGAGTTCTGTACTGAGCCGAACGTTTATGTATTTTAAAGAACTTAAAGTTTAACCGAAAAACTTGTGCATTTTAAGTCGCCACTTATGTTATGCACGAACCGTTATGCATAATTATAAAAAAATGAAACCATGAGATTAATTTTAAGCCTTATACTTCTAATTCCACATATTGGATTTTCACAATCTGACACAATTGAATTAAAGTTTGATACCAAATACTATGATGCAGTAGATAAATGGGTTGCTTTTCCAAAAAAGGATACAGATACAACCCACAACTTTGGATTTATTTATATAGATCAACAAGCCGGATTTACATTTGATTATAATTCCAATTTTGAAAAAACGAATGACGGATTAAAAAAACTACCGAGAAAATTTAAAGATCCATTAAAATTAAGACTTACGAAGAACACAATTAATATTGCTGTGCTTACAGAAGAGCAAATAGCTGAACTAGAACTTCCAAAAGAGCCAGAATGGCTTGTTAATTACAAAAAAGATTCGATCACGCCAAGATATTTAAAAAATATTGGATTTCATTATAACGCAAATGGCGCAAGCAATTTAGCACTCGAACCACTTTTAAAAGCTTACGATATTGACCCACATTTTGACGGACTTGAATTTGAATTGTCATTTGCATATAATGCGCTTGGACAATTTGAAAGAGCAATATCCATTTTGGAAAAAGCGATAGATAATAATTCTAAAAACTTTTATTTCTACCGTGAATTAGGGTTTTCATACAAAAACTTAAACAAAATTGAAGAAGCTGAAAAGATATATCGCAAAGGAATTAAAATGTCTGATAATAACTTTGAAAAAAGTGAAATGGCTGTAAATATGGCTCAATCATATTTCGAATTGCGGAATAAAGAAAAATTTGATGAATGGGCAAAATTGACAAGAAAGTACGCTGAAAAAGATTCAAGATATTCACAGTTTATTGAACATTTTGAACAGAATTGGAATAAGAAATAACTATGCATAACAGCGCATAACAAAAATGGCGAATTTATTGCTTAAACGAGAGTTTTGTGTACTTTTAGAAAAGTAAAAGTTTAACCGAAAACTTGCGCATTTTAAGTCGCCACTTATGTTATGCGCGAGACTTTGGCAAACAGTTAAAAGTCAATGATATGTTGTGGAATAAACGACAAAAATGGAAGGATTAGAATTATTACTAACTGAATATAAATTGCTTTTTGCTATAATATTTTCATCAGGGTTTTTCACTGGTATTATATTATGGAATATAGCAGATGTAACTGAAATAATAAGAGAAACAGTAACTTCAAGATTTTACACTTTACATCCTACTAATAAGTGGAAATACGCATCTAATAAAGAATACTTAAAAGAGTATCTTAACAGAAAAAAATACCAAAAAAGTTGATTAAAAGAGACAATAAAAGGATAAATAGTACTAACCTTTCTCTAGGAGAGCCCCATAATTTATTATTATATTCTTGAGTAAAAGAATTTGTTTTTATTTTTAGAATACCGAAATAAGATATTTTAAACTTTTGTCCTATTTGATAAATATATTTCTCACCAACTAAATAATCAAGGGCTAAGTACAAACGTGGGTATAATTCATAATCTTTTATACCAACGTCAACAAAAGTAGCTTTATAACCATTTAATGTCCAAGTATCTTTGTCTAAGTTAAGCTTGGTTACCAAATCTTCAAATGAAAGTAGGTTAGATTCTTCTGATAAAAGAGTCTCTAAAATATCATTTAAAAACTTTAATTCTTTTTTATTTTTGAACATAATACGATGGATTAGAAAACGAATATAGCAAATTAAAATAAAAACCGATTTGCCAACAGCGCATAACAAAAATGGCGAGATTTGGTGCTGAAACGAAAATTTTGGTATTTTTAGAAACTTAAAGTTTAACCGAAAAACTTACGCATTTTAAGTCGCCACTTATGTTATACGCGAGACGTTGGTAACCATTTGAAACTTGAAGTAGCAATTTAAAGACCATCCGACTTACGGAAATTAAAATAAATGTAAATTGACTCTTAAAGGAAAAATGAGAACTGACAACGAAGGGTCGAAATCTAACCGCCTTAGACCTTAATGGGGCAACTAAATTTTTAAAATTATGTTTATTATTAAAGAAAAAATGTCATTTAAGAAAATGATGATTGTTGGTTTAGTTATATTTGGAAGTATAATAGCTGAATCTAAATTTGACAACTACAGTACTGAAACTGTTAATGAAGCAGGGTTTTTAGGTTGGGGTAGTGATAATTTAGAGGGACCTTGTTATAGTCCAACAGGTAATGATTATGACATGATACAACTAATAACACCTGTGTACAAAGTTTTTGGTTTAATTGTTAGTAGAGGTGAACCTTATTATGTAAGTTACTAATAATTAATATCATCACACCTGCAAATTTTTTGTAGGTGTGATAAATTAACCTAATAGAAAAATAATAAAACTATGTCTAAGATATTATTAACGATATTATTAACGATATTATTTATAACTTTAAATAATATTTTAATTTATTCACAAACATTTGAAGGAGTTGTTAAAGATAATTTGACTAACGATAAAGTTATCTTCATAAGTATATCAAATATAACTAAAGATAAATATACTTTCTCGGATGAGAATGGCTTTTTTTCAATACCTGCAAGTTTGGGTGATACATTAAATTTTTCGCATATAAATTATCAGCATAATAATGTTATACTATCTAATTTAAGTGATTCAGTGACTATCTATTTAGAACCAAAAAATAACTTACTAGAGGAAGTTGTATTAATAAATAAAACAAAAAAAGATAGTTACAAAATAGGATACAAAAAAGGTAGAAAAAAACATAAAATTGGAGTTCCTATAAATTCATTTCTTGCATTAAGAATTAATAATAAAAAAAATATTAAAATTGAGAAAATCGAAATACCTGTTTTTTTTGATGATAAGTTTGAGTATGATAATGAAGGTTTTTTTGAATTACAATTATTTACATCAAATCAAGGTGTTCTTGAAGATTTAGTGCCAGTTAGTAAAAGGTATTATACAAAAGTTCACAACGATATGGAATTTATAACTTTTAACATAAATGAAGAAACAAGTATACCTGAAACTGATTTTTACATAATATTTAACAGAGTACTGCCTGATGATGTTTATGACGGAAAAAAAATGTTTACAATTAATCCTTGTTTATATTTTGAAAAAAAGGGAGTTAAAGGAGATTTATTTATAAAAAATATTTTTGCAAATGAATGGGTGGATTATCAAGATATTCTTAAAAAGTATTCTCCAACTCAAGGTCCTTCACCTTTGTTTAGTTTTGAAATTACAGTAAAAGAGGTAAATTAAAACGGTTACCAACAGCGCATAACAAAAATGGCGAAATTTGGTGCTGAAATGAAAGGTTTGTGTATTTTATAAACGTAAAAGTTTAACCGAAAAGATCGCGCATTTTAAGTCGCCACTTATGTTATGCGCGGACCGTTAGCAAACATTTAAAACTGACAAATAGTTTACAATTAACGAAACTTTTTATATCTTTGAATCGTAATAACAAAATGAATGATAAAACGATTTGAAACAAGACTTTTGGAAGAAGCTTTTGAATTTGTCCAAAAGCAAGACTTAAAAGTTAGAAAGAAAATATTTCAGAATATAAGAAGAGCCGAAAAACATTCCGACCCGAAATTCTTCAAAAAATTGACAAATGAAATTTGGGAATTTAGGACATTATATTCAGGAATCCAATACAGACTTTTAGCCTTTTGGGACAAAGAAGACAAATCCGAAACTCTTGTTTTTGCTACACACGGAATTGTTAAGAAAACAAGTAAAGTGGACAAAAAAGAAATTGATAAAGCCGATAAGATTAGAGCGAATTATCTAAAAAACAAAAAGAAATGAAAACTTACAAATTAGACGAAGCAGAAGACCTTTTGATAGGAGAGAAAGGAACGAAAGAAAGAGACGAATATGAATTTGAGCTTAAACTTGAACTCATAGGCGATATGATTAAAATTGCCCGAAGAAAAAGAAAACTGACACAGGAACAGTTGGGCGAACTGGTTGGTGTTAAAAAAGCTCAAATTTCGAGACTTGAAAATAGTACTGGAAATGTGACTTTTGAGACTGTAATGCGAATTTTCAATGCTTTGGGAGCAAAATTGAATTTAAACTTACAACTCTAAATAAAAAAACGATTTGCCAACAGCGCATAACAAAAATGGCGAATTTAGAGCTTAATCGAGAGTTTTGTGTACTTTTATAAAACTTAAAAGTTTAACCGAAAAACTTGCGCATTTTAAGTCGCCACTTTCGTTATGCGCGAGAAGTTGGCAAACATTAAAAAAAAAGAAAATGAAATCAAAATCAATCACAAAAAAATTATTCTAGTTTTAACATTAACTTTGTTGATATCCTGTGGATTTGAATCTTCAGATAAATCAAATGATTATTCAACTACTAAAACTAAAGTTGAAAATTTAAAATTAAACAAAGAAAATAAATATGGATGGGCAGTAGTTGGAATGATAAGAAACGAAAGTTCGTCAAGTATAAAAGGCTTTGTGAAAATAAAATTTTTGAATTCTAATAAAGATATTGTTTACTCAACAATGGCTAGGGTTAATGATGGTGATTATTTTGGACCTGGTCAAGCAGCAAGTTTTGATTATCATGCGGCTCCCAGTAAATTTGATGGTGTAACAGAATTCTTAGTAGAATTTGTTGAGAAATAAAAAAACTCATTTTGCCAGTAAATTAGCTAGCAAATAATAAATAACACTCATTTAATTATTAAAAATATGGAGATTATAATTGTACTTATTATTGTTGTGGTTGCAGTTTTATTAATCAGATTATTTGGGGCTTGGATGCTTCGAATTGATGAAATAATAAAAAATCAAAAATTAATTATATCTGAATTAAAAAAAACAAATTCAGAAAAAAAAGATTAAAAAGCTAAAACAATTACAAATTTGAAATAGCTAAATATTCTAAATGAATCTTTATTTAAAAAGGCATAAGCTTTTGGAAATTCTGACAAAAAAAAGAATTTTACTTGAGTCAGACCTGTCAGATGATAATCTCCTTGGAGTTTCTTTTACTGATATCCATAAACAGTTAAATTGTAATAGGTCTGAATTAGAGTTAATTATGTCAGAACTTTATGATTTGGATGAAATTGGTTATCACGATACTCTAGGTGTTGTTGGATTATTTACTAAAGACAAGGGTAAATCATCCTACGCTAATAAAAAATATAAAAGATTATATAGAAATGAGATAACAAATTTGATAAAAGATTTTGTCCAAATAATAATACCTATTTTGTCATTATTAATCGCATCCTATGCAGTATCAAATAAAATTGAGAGTTTTAATATGAATATTAAAAATAAGTTAGATAAAATTGAAAATCAGGTTAAAGAGTTAGAATTTGAATTTGATAAAACAGAAATGAATCATGGTGTTATTAATATTGATTCAATTTCCAAAAAATGATAAAAACGTTTGCCAACAGCGCATAACAAAAATGGCGAATTTATTGCTGGAACGAGAGTTTTGCGTATTTTTAGAAAGTAAAAGTTTAACCGAAAAACTTGCGCATTTTAAGTCGCCACTTTCGTTATGCGCGAGACGTTGCCATTAATTATGAAGAAAATCCTGTTAATACTAATACTTATTTGCAGTAATTCAATGTTTTGTCAAAATACAATTGAATTAATCGCATATGACTGCATTAATGATAGGGGCTCGAATAGAGATATTTCAGAGATTAAATTTGAAATATTGACTAAACACAAAGTTATTAGTCAGACTACTAAATCCAAATTCGATTTATTTAGGTTTCAATCTTCTGATAATGAAGTTAAAATTGAATATAATAATATTTATAACCAGAAAACAGATACTACTTTTTTTATTACACCTAAAACTCAAAAACTGTTTTTATGTGTTGAGAAAATGAAAGATTATGAAATTGAGACCTTTATTGAAAAAAGTCTGGAGAAAAAAAAGAATTGGAAATTAAAATTGTCTGGAGGTAGTTGTTTTGTGTTTACAGATACAGAGATTAAAATTATTCCTAATAAAAATGGTGCTATCTTAAAATATAAATATGCTGAAGACCGAAATGGAAAAAAAATTAAAGAAAAAAAAGAAATTAAACTTGATAAAAGAGACCTTGATAATTTAATAATATTTGAAAAAAAATTACGGTTATTAAATTCAGCAATGAGAAGATGTACACCAGCAACTTATTACTATTTATCGTACGGAAATGAAACAATAGAAATAAGAGACCAAACTTGTGTTGGTATATTTGAAGAATATTTATCAAAATTAATTGAAAGAAATAACTAATGGCAACAATGTATAAAAATAATAGCGGTTTAATCGCTAAAACCAAAGTAAGTAAATATAAAAAAGGTCTGTATTTAACCGAAAAGTTAGTGTATAAAAATCCGCTACTATTCTTATACTAGACCGTTAGCTCGCATATGAAATAATTGTTGTGCCAAATTAAAAATGATTACGGTCAAGAAAAGGACTGACCATCCTATATGATTTAGTAAACTGAGTTTAGATAAGTTATTCTATCTCAAAAATTAACTAGACTTCAAAATATGATGAAGTCATAAAACCCTATTAATATGAAATATTTAAATAAATTAAGTATAGTTTTTTTTATTATTTTGCTTTCAACTAGTTGCAGCGAAGATATTAATAATGAAACTAGCAACGAAAATCAAGAGATTCTTGAAACTAAATCCCTTATATTAGAAGGGGATGAAGTTTTTAATCAAAAATTTATGATTAAAACATTAGAAGGAGAAATGGTGGAATTAAATAGAGAAAATTTAATTTCATTCCTCAATGGAAAAATGTTTGATTCTGAAAATGTGTTAGATTTGAAGTTTTTTAGTATTGAAAAAAATCCTGATGAATCAACAAATGAATATGCTATTATAGCAAAAACATCAGATAATCTTACTAACGTTAGTGCATTAATGCATTTGACAGATTATGGATATGAGATTACTGGTGGAACTTGTGAATGTACTTCAAAGTGTGATATCGGTTGTACTGCAAGCCTATGGGGTAATGAATGCCGATGTTCAAGATGTTCACCTAGAGGTGAATGTAATAAGAAATCAACAATAAAAGTGCCATCATTAACTTATTTTGCTCAATAAATTTTATGAATGTTAGGTTTTAGCAACTTGGCACAATAATGCATATGCCTAATAATAAAAGCGGTTAGTTTATGATTTTATACTAATCGCTTTTTTAGTTATATTTAACGATAACATAACTTGAATGTATTTTTTCTATACTAATTAACATATCCAAATTCTAGCGTAAACTGAACTAAATGGAAATTAAAGTCAACTTTTAAGAAATTTAGAAATTAACCGAAAGTCAAAATCCATTTTTGCAGGCTAATAAATGGCAGTGGAAAAAAATACGCGAGCTAACAGCGCATAACAAAAATGGCGAGGTTTGTGATTGAAACGAAAATTTCGGTATTTTTAGAAAATTAAAACCTTAACCGAATGGAAAGTGCATTTTAAGTCGCCACTTATGTTATGCGCGGACCGTTGTAGCACATTAAAAACCAAACTATGTCAATAAAGAAATTTGCAGAAGATTTTGAGCGATTTGGATTCAAAAGTGAAGTAGATGGCAATAAAATTAATTTAGATTATGAAGAGCTACAATTCTATATAGAGATTGATGAAGCCTGGGAAAAGACAATTAAGAAGGTATATCGAGCCAAACAATACGACATAGATAGTGATTCAAAATTTCAAGTTTCAAACAGTAGTGTTGAATTTCAAATTTTCAAATTGACACCTTCTTATGTCTACAAACCACTATATGAATTTAAAAGCGAAAAAAGTGACATAGTAATTTTAAGTGATATGAGCTTGGAATATCAAATCAATTTATTTAGAACAGATGAATTCAATGTAGAAAGAGCAATTAATAGAGTTCGCAGGAGATTAGAAGGTCGCTCCGAAAGAGCGATAAAGAGAATGCCAAGATTAAGATTTAGAACGGAAATATTTTTCTTAAACTTTAAAACTATCACTTTTAAGACAAAAAGAAAATTGTCAAGGGAGAAACTAATCGAAGAAGGTCGAGCCAAAAGTAAATCTTGCTTGTTTTCACTTGCAGTAAATGAAAATGAATGTTGGGAACTAAGAGAAACTATTAAGGGCAAAGGCTTTTATATTCCATTATCAGATGAAACGGATGAAGATTTAAAAATACCTAAAGCAATTTTTGAAGACGACCTCGTTGGCTTTTATAAAATTGCTAAAAGCAGTTTATTTCCGTCACAAGCCTTTCTTTCTTACTATCACGTGTTAGAATATAACTTCTTACGTGTATCGGATGAAGAACTTTTCAATAGAACTAAATCAATAATTAATTCACCGAGTTTTAATTCAAATTATGATAATGTGAATAAGCTTCTAGCTGTTCTAAAAAAACACGAAAGGAATTTAGACGAAACTAGTATGCTAAAAAGAGTGATAACAAAATTTATTGATGAAGAAGAATTGATAAACTTTATCCGTGAATTAGAGAATAAGCTAACTGAAAAAGTCTATTCCAAACCAAAAGATGAAGTTTTCGGAGAAAGAATTCCATTAAAATTAGAAGAAGGTCATACTATTGGAAATACGGCTAAAGTGATAAAGCATATAAGAAATAGCCTTGTTCACTCTAGCGACAAATATACAAGAGAAGAATGTGTAGTACCATTTTCAGAATCCGAAACTATTGTGACAAGATATATTCCAATAGTTAAATATCTAGCTGAAAAGGTAATTTATGCAAATGGAAAATAAATAATAACGTGCTACAACAGCGCATAACAAAAATGGCGAATTTATTGCTTAAACGAGAGTTTTGTGTATTTTTAGGAAAGTAAAAGTTTAACCGAAAAACTTGCGCATTTTAAGTCGCCACTTTCGTTATGCACGAGACGTTGGGCTCAATGAAAAACAGAAAATATGACACCTACAGAATTTGAAAATCACCAGTTGTTCGAGAAGTTAGAACAGCTTGACTTAAAAATTAGGGATGAAGAGTTACGTGAACTCGTAGGCGTTGACGATTTGAATTTTTTTGAAACTGCTCTCAAGTACTTATATGACAGACTGAATTTGACCATTCCTTCAATTGTCCAAGAAAGTGAACTTAATACCATTTCAACAGAGCTTCAGAATGCCCTATCTCAAATAAACTCCTTTGTTGGGAATAAGAATCAAGGGCATGTTACTAATGCCAAAAACCATACACATACAGCACTCGCTAGAGTTAGAAATTTACCATTGCCGTTTTCAAAGAACGACTTTAATTTCTCTAAAAACATTGCCAACTTTGAGAAAATAGTTAAGGAAAAGTATTCTGAAATCGAGAAAGAAAACAGCGAATTAAAGACTGAATTTGAGCAATTAAAAAGTGAGTTAGAACAAACGCAGACAGAAGTTGAAAGACTTGAAAAGGCATTGGAACAAAAGGAAAATGAATTGAATAATATCAATGAAACCTTTAAAACAAACTTCGATAACATAAAGTCCACCGCTACACAGAATTACGAGCAAGACCGATCAACATTTAGGAACGAGTTTGACGAAACCGTTGAGCTGCTTAACAAGGAAGTAGAAACTCTCAAAAATTCTATTGATAGCGGGACAGATGATTTGGTCGCTAAACTTGAAGCCAAGCTAGAAGAAGCAAAAAAAATAGTAGGAGTTGTAAGTGACAAAGCTGTAACAGGGAACTATCAAAATGTTGCCAATGACAATATGAAAACGGCCGATAGATTTAGATGGATAGCGATTGGACTCATGTTGGTTCTTTCCGGCCTTTTGATATACACGATTTGGGATATAAGTGGAGATTCATTCGATTGGACAAAATCACTTATTAGAATTCTATCTGCAGCTGCGCTATCCTACCCTGCAACCTATGCAGCACGAGAATCAAGTAAGCACCGTAGGTTAGAGTCTTTAAACAGAAAAGCCGAATTAGAATTGACAGCAATCGGTCCGTTCATTGAGCTCCTACCCGATGAAAAGAAACAGGAAATAAAAGAAAAATTGGTTGAAAAGTATTTCGGAAACAATCACAATTCAATAAGTGACTTAGACGATAAACGAGATGAAAACGTATCAATTGGGACTATTGAACGAATCGTAAAAACCTTGATACCTTTTCTGAAAAAATAAAACACTGAGCCCAACAAAACCTATAAGCAATAGCGCCCTGCGGGACGCTACTGCTCATAGCTAAACCGTTAGGCAACATTTAATTTCGAATTCCAATTAGAAAATTTTACTTATCTTTGACGTTAGTAACGTAAAACAAAAATATGATTGTTTCTTTTCGCTCGAAAGAGACTGAACAAATTTGGAATGGATATCGAGTAAAGAAAATGCCGATTGATATTCAAAAAATTGGACGCCGAAAATTGAGAATGTTGAATAATTCGCAAAACATAGCTGATTTGAGAATTCCACCTTCTAACCGACTTGAAAAGCTGAGCGGAAATTTAATTGGGTTTTACAGCATTCGAATTAACAAACAATGGCGAATAATTTTTGAGTGGAATAGCGGAAATGCGAGCGAAGTAGAAATAGTCGACTATCACTAAAAACAGAGAAAATGGAAAAGTTAGCAAATGTACATCCTGGCGAAATTTTACTTCACGAATTTCTTGAGCCACTCGAAATTTCGGCGTATCGACTTTCTAAAGATTTGAAAATACCTCAAACTCGGATTTCTGAAATTATAAAAGGGCGACGTCGAATAACAGCTGATACAGCTTTGCGATTGAGTAAATACTTTGGAAACTCAGCTAAATTTTGGCTCGGACTTCAAGATGATTTTGACATCGAAGAAGGAAAAGAAAATAAAGAAAACGAGCTGAATGAAATTAAACAGTACGCTGATAAAAACGTTGCCTAACAGCGCATAACAAAAATGGCGAGGTTTGTGATTGAAACGAAAATTTTGGTATTTTTAGAAAATTAAAACCTTAACCGAATGGAAAGTGCATTTTAAGTCGCCACTTTCGTTATGCGCGAGACGTTGTATGCCATTTATGAACAAAATTTAGTTTTAAAATTAAAATCCAATTGATTAGAAATATAAAATCGCATAAAATTAAAACTGTATTGAATTTTTCAATATTTTCCATTTCAATTCTTTGCTTTATTGCGTGTGGAAGTGTCTATTTAGATGGAGATGGTTATCTAAGACCTAATATTAACAAACGAAAAGCATTTGATAATAGTTACGGGACACTTTTTCCAAAAGAACCTGATTTTAGCTTAAAGGGAAAGTTAAAAGAATACGAAGGTGAATTTTTAATTGATACTACAGTAGTATATGTTATTAATTATGGAGAAGTACATGCGGGCCCATATCATTTTGATAATAAATATAGTTTTTTACGATTTTTTAGTAGTGGCCATGTTTTTTCGGCAGGTAAATATGATGAAGAGTTTGTTGGTAAGGATTTTTCAACTTTTAACAGAGCTACTGTTGGGTATTATACTTTTGAGGATGGAAAAATACTCTGCGAATTTTTTGTACCAAGTGCAGATTATCAATATTACGTGTTTGAAGTAATAGATTCGCTTACTATTTTAGAAGCTAAAACAAAGCCACGTGGTAGGGCTACAAGTTGGGATAATTTAAAAAGAAAGGAACATTATTTTCATAAAAGAAATGTGGATAGTTTGTGGGGAGAGCCTTATTGGTAAATTAATTTTAGATCAAAGAATAATTAATTAAAAAAACTATATTTGACTGTTTCGAATTGAAATTTAGTTGATTGATAAAGTTGATTCGAAAAAAAAACGGCATACAACAGCGTGTATAAGAAATAGCGGGTTTACTGCTAAATGAAAGGTCAGTGCTTTTAATAGAAGCCTGTACCAAACTGAAAGTGAAGTGCTTTTTAATCCGCTACTTCTCATACACGCAAAACGTTATGCTTTATGTTGAAAAAAATCCCAAATAGAATTAAACTTCACAGAAAAACATTAAATTTGAATAAAAGTAAATAGAGATGAGCATTCAAACAATATCGGTTGACTTTCCTAATGATATTC
>NZ_BMGL01000019.1 GCF_014640175.1 Psychroflexus salis
CAAAATCATAATCAAATTCAGAGCAGTTTTATCATTTTATACATCATTTTCAATTCAGCTAATTAGAAGAATAAATATGATTTTACCTAAATGTTTTTTTGAAAGCTAATAAAGCATAACGGTTCGTGCATATGGTTTGTGGCGGTATTAAAAACGCTCGCCATTCGCATGAGCTCTTAAGTTGATAAAAATACTGTAATTTTCGGTTTAACACAAAACCCGCCATAAACTATATGCGCTGTTGGGCAAAGTGTTTTGCGTTCCGATTTTCCATCCAGTTGCTACTCTCCTATTTTCATTTTTCAATACACTCATTAAAATGTCATTGCCTTAGAATTAAACCAAAAACTTCATTTCAGTTATTTCCTTTTTTTGGATTCTATATTTATCGTTTTTAAGACTAATTTTAAATCATTTGTTATTCTAATTCCGCTTGGCTAGTCAATTTTTGAGATGCAAATTTATTTTTCACAATGCTTAGTTTCATTCATCACTTTAGTCCATAGCCAAAAGATTGGGCTTAAAACTGCTTAATTCCAAAATCGCAATCCTGTTTTTTCGCAGTTTTCATATATGAGTCAATTCGACTTTTGGCCAGCCCTTTAATTTCCTTTGTTCATGGATTTTTGGCAAGTAATAACTCATGATTTATTCTGTTTTTTGTCCTAATTTTCATTTTACCCAACCTATTGTTCAAATCAGAGTTTTTGAGTTTAAATTCAGGATTTCAATTCATTCGCAAAAGTTAAAAAAAAGAGCTAATATTTCCTTTATTATGATTTCAATTAGAAGTGAAATTTTCTTTTCAACATTTTGCCCAACGGTTCGTGCATATGGTTTGTGGCGGAATTGAAACCGCTCGCCATTCGCTTGAGCTTTAAGTTGATAAAAATACTATAATTTTCGGTTTAACACAAAACCAGCCATAAACTATATGCGCTGTTGGTATGCGTTTTTTTTTATTCGGAGTTTTGTTTTCAGTTCATTTTTATTCACTCACAGGTTTGGTTGAAACCTTAAATTTCATTTTGTTATCAATAATTTTTTACAGAGAAATATTTTTTTGTAATCAGTTCAGCGTTTTGATTGTCAGTCATTTGTTTTTAAATGACAAAATCCGAATTTAAAAACTGAATTTTTTCTATGATTCACTAGTTCCGATCTCCAAAATTCAATCGGCGTTTTGATTTTCATTTAGATGGTTTTTCGGCATTTCACTGATTTTCGATTTAGTGACCAAATCTCAAAATTCAGCACTAAATTCATTAGTCGGCTTGAGTTTATTCAGCGCAATCTATTCGGAGTTTTGCTTTTAAATCAGATGTGAATTCATAGAAAGGTTTCTAATTTATTCATTCAATTTTCATCAACGTAATTCATTTTCAACGTTCTGATATTCAATCGCAAATTTCCCTTATTAAGTTTTATTTTTTTTAAATGCATACCAACGTTTTGTGCATAACATAAGTGGCGACTTAAAATGCACAAAATTTTCGGTTAAACTTTAAGTTTCTAAAAATACACAAAACTCCCGTTTCAATCACAAATCTCGCCATTTTTGTTATGCGCTGTTGTAAAACGTTTTTTCATTCGATACTTATAATTAACGGAATTTGAGATTTAACTGCTATTTCATCTACACAAGCAGGATACCATTCCGTATATTCAATCAACAATTTTGTTAATTCTGATTTTTGTTTATCATTTAAAAAGTATGAATATCTGATAGGTGATTTTTCAATTTTACCTTTTTCGTTAATCACAATAAATGCTCTGATATTTTTAGATTCAAGTTTTTCTATTTTCCTTATTTCTTTAATTAATCCATTATAATTTGATTTCAAAGTTGGTGGGACTTCTGGATTAATATAAACACCATTAGAATTTATATAGTTCTTCTCTGGTTTATTTTGATTTACAACCCACTTATATTCTACTGATTCTTTACTTATTTCTTCGAAGGATTTGAATTTACCTTTATATTCATATTTATCAATTAATGAATCGTTAGAGTATTCTTGAATTTCTAAATTATAGTTACCACGAAATCCACTTATTGTTTTGAATGGATTTTGATTTAAAATTAAATTTACCCTTGTTACTTTGTAAGATAAGATTACTTCTGGGTTGGGGTTATCTGTCCAAAAATTATATGTGGCGTCTTTTATCTGAAGTTTATTATTAATAATTAACTTAATATTTGTGCCGCTTAATACTACATTATCATTTTCAATTATCAGAATTGAGTCAGATTTAAAATAATAATGTAGTTTGTTAATATTTACAATATCTCTAATGTCATTAAACCTTTCAAATTCATCATTGATTTCATATTTCAAAGCATTTACATTCAACTCAACATTTTCCTGAGAAGAAGAAATTTTTGTAATTAAAAGTAATGTGATAAATAGAATTCTCAAATTTCGTTTTTAAATGTTTTACAACGTCTCGCGCATAACATAAGTGGCGACTTGAAATGCACAATCTTTTCGGTTAAACTTTTAATTTTCTAAAAATACCAAAATTTTCATTTCAGCCACAAATCTCGCCATTTTTGTTATGCGCTGTTGGCAAACGTTATTTTTGGTTCCGATTTTGTCTATATTTTTTAATATAATAGATACATCCACTCAACCCAGCAATTACGATTAGTATGTTTGATTTTCCAGTATTCCAATTATTATAAACATAAAAAACACCGAGAATCATAACAATGATGTAAACACCCAATAGAATTTTGGGTAAATTCGAGCTTTTAAAAACTTTTTCTTGATCTACAATAAGTTTTTCATCATCTACTTTTTGATTGGATTTTTCATTTCTTTTATTTCTCTTAAGCTTTTTTTTATTTATGCTTCCGATTTTATTTGAAAAAGAATTTATAAAACTTTGATAATCATCCTTATCATTTCTCCATTCTGGAAATCTTGAAATGGTCATGCTTGAAAAGTTCGAACTTATATTTAAGGTATCGTAGTGAAATTCTCTTTGAATATTCCAACTATCAATTTCATATAAATCGAATTTGAGATTATCTTGAGACTTTAATATCGGTTTTTTTAACCAATTAAATTCAATTTCCCTTTTAGTTAGCTCAATTTCAGCAATTCCAGAAGTCAATTTTACAGAAATCCAATATATTCCAATAATTATTAACGTAGCAGTTATAAAAACAATTAATTCATCGGGATTTATATCAGCTGCTTCTTTAAATCTATAAGCTATGTAGGAAAAGCTCAATAGTATTGTCATAAATGTAAATACGAAATGAAAAACTGATATTGTTCTAATTTTGTATTTCATTTTTTCATAATGTTTGCCAACGGTCTCGGCTATGCGTAGTGCGGGATTTCAAGGCACTTCACTTTCCATTTAGCAGTTAGTTTATTTACTGTAATTACTTTAATATCAGCACTTTCGCCCGCATTACGTATAGCCATTGTTACCCACTGGCTTTTTTCTTTTTTTAAGTCAGATTTTTTATTACCTTTGCAACTTGAAAAATGACGAGTACAAAGATAACATATAATTTTCTATTGCCTGCGGTCACTCCGCCTTGAATCGCTGTACTCAATCACTTCCTTGTTCGCTTTAGAACAGTTTCAATAGTCAATTTTAATACAAACACATTTAGACGAATGGATAGCCATTTGTAACGGAATTCATATGAAAAAATATTTAAACTTATTCGATTTTAAACAAAAAGTAGATTACAAAACAGAAGTCTTATCAGGTCTTACGGTTGCTTTGGCTCTTGTTCCTGAAGCAGTTGCCTTTGCCTTAATTGCTGGCTTGTCTCCATTGACAGGTCTTTATGCAGCATTTGTAATGGGTTTGATAACGTCTATTTTTGGTGGGCGTCCTGGAATGATTTCAGGTGCAACTGGTGCGGTGGCAGTTGTTATTGTGGCTTTGGCAATATCACACGGACCCGAATATGTCTTCGCCACAGTTGTTTTGGCAGGGATTATTCAAATGTTAGCAGGATTTTTAAGATTAGGAAAATTGATGCGATTAGTACCACATCCTGTAATTTTCGGATTTGTAAATGGTTTGGCGGTTATCATTTTTATGTCGCAACTCGACCAATTTAAAGACGCATCAGGAAATTGGTTAACTGGTCAGTCGTTGTATATTATCCTTGGCTTGGTGTTGTTAACAATGCTTATTATTTGGGGATTGCCAAAACTTACTAAAGCCATTCCTGCTTCATTAGTTGCTATTTTGGCTGTTTTTGGAATTGTGGTCGGATTTGGAATTGATACGAAAACAGTTGGTGACATAGCGTCTATTCAAGGTGGTTTTCCGCCATTTCATATTCCAAGCGTTCCTTTTAGTTTTGAAACTCTAGCGTTGATTTTTCCTTATGCAGCAATTATGGCTGGTGTTGGTTTGATTGAGAGTTTGTTAACGCTAAATATTATTGATGAAATTACGGAAACTCGTGGAAGAGGGAACAAAGAAGCCGTTGCTCAAGGTGCAGCAAATATTTTGTCAGGTGTTTTCTCGGGAATGGGTGGTTGTGCAATGTTAGGCCAAAGTCTTATTAATATTTCCAATGGTGCAAGAGCAAGACTGTCTGGAATTGTTGCTGCTGTGGCACTTTTAGCATTTGTAATGTTTGGTGCTGGTTTAATTGAGCAATTACCAATGGCAGCACTTACAGGTCTGATGATTATGGTCGCTATAGGAACTTTTGAATGGGCAAGTTTGAAGACTTTTAATAAAATGCCTAAATCCGATATTTTCGTGATGGTTGTTGTAACACTCGTTACTGTTTTCTTGCATAATTTGGCTTTAGCAGTTATTGTGGGTGTTATTATAGCTGCCTTGGTTTTTGCTTGGGATAATGCAAAACGTATTCGAGCAAGAAAGTCAGTTGATGAACAAGGAATTAAGCATTATGAAATTTACGGTCCATTATTTTTTGGTTCTGTAACTGCTTTTAATGAAAAGTTTGATATTCTAAACGACCCTGATGAAGTTATTATTGATTTTAAAGAAAGTCGGGTAGTCGATATGTCGGCAATAGAAGCTCTTAATAAAATTACAGAACGCTATTTAAAAGTCGGCAAGAAAGTCCATTTACGCCATTTGAGTGCTGACTGTCAAAAGTTACTTCAAAATGCCGATAAAATCATTGATGTCAATGTCATAGAAGACCCAAATTACAAAGTTGTAGTCGATAAGGTTTAATAGATGCTGGTCGTTTTTTTAGCTTGTGGGTAACGGTTTGCGTATATGAATAGTGGCGACTTAAAATGCACAAACTATTCGGTTAGTTATTTACTTTTATAAAAATACAAAAATTCTCAATTAAGCAAGAAATTCGCCATTATTTATATACGCTGTTCTCTGCTGGCTTTTTTCCGTTCTGCTATTCATTCAGCGAGGGCAGAAAGCCATACTTATTTGCAATTTTGGGCGTGGGTTGGCTGGAGTGAATTGCAAATGTGTATGGCTTTGAGCGTTGGCAATTCCACTATGCTATTAAGTTATAACTCTCACTTGGTGGAAATAATAATTCTATTCCTTTCGGTTTAATTTTAAATAAAGGACCTTTTTCGACAACTTTCCCTTTTGAGTTTCTCTTAATTAGATGGTCAAGTGTTATAATTCCTTGTTCAATTAATAAGTCAAATTGTGAGGTTATTGGTTTTTTAGTGTGTTCTACTAACTTATATTGAAAATGTTCACGATTATTAATTCTAGTACTTTCGGCTTCTACCCAAAATGTTTCTTTGTGTTTTGATTTTAGTCGATTATGAAGTTTGTCTAATGTCCAAACCACAAAATCTCCAACTTCTGGTTTATCAGAATTTTCAATGAGTTGTTTGATGTCATTATCAATTCTTAAATTTAATCCTTGTGAGTTTCTCGTAATTGCTGAAACTGTACAATACAATTTGAAATCATCATCACGGTCGTATCCAAAATTGTCAAGAATTTCTGCTGAACTTTTAAACTTACTTAATTTCCAATCTGGAACTTGTGCAAATAAATTTTTTCTATTTGTTCTGCTGTTTCTGAATGATTTAAGTTCAATTCCTTTATAGTCTGGTTGTTTGGAAGAATTAATATTTATTCCGAGTGCAGTTTCAAGTGTTCGACCTACAGATGTGTCAGCATCTACCATTGAAGGAATTGGTCCAGCATTTGCAATTTTTCTTAACATAGCTAAAAGCTCGAAAGCAACTTCATTTTCTGACGTGCTAATTGCATTAACTAATTCCTGAAATGGATTTAGAATTGAAGAATAAATTAATTCTTTGATTTCCAATTTTGTCAAATTAAAAACCTGAAAACTATCATTATAAAAAGTAATCCCAATAATATCGTTCGGGTCAGCAACTTTTGTTAATCCATAAAACCAAATCCTTGGGTCTCCTTTTTTAGTTGAAGGACGATAAAGAGAAGTTTTTGATTTTATAATTTTAAAACCAGTATGAATAATTGCTGGAAGCATTACTTTATTCTTTGTACCTTGATTCTGCAATTCATAATCGTGAATATTCTCGTTTTTCAAATAACTGCGAACGGAACCAGTTGCATCCATAATGGATTTTTTTAATCCAGTTTCGGTTGGTTCAATTAAAGTAAGAGAAACTTGGTTTTTAGTCAGTAATTTTATTTTTTCTTGTTCTGCGTCTGTAAGTTTTCTCACTTGATATGTTTTAAAATTTCACTTGCTATTGCTCTTGCTAATAAAGGTGGAACGGCGTTCCCAACTAAAGTGTATTGTGGCACTTCTGTTTTTCTATTATTACCACCAGTTGAACGTTTCCCTTGAAACACAAAAGAATCATCAAAAGATTGTAAACGAGCCATTTCTCTGACGGATAAAGACCTTGGCGAATTATAATGAATATAATCATCTGCAATGGTCATAATTGTAGAACTTTGTTCGTCTGGCTTTAAAACATTATAGTTTCGTTTATTTGTTGAAAGACCCAATTTTTCTAATTCAGGTTGAGCTTTTTTGTAATCGCCATTTTTTAAAATAACTCCTAGTCTTTCAACAACAGTTTCGTTTTGATTACTTGTTTTATGATTATTGAGTATGTCGAAATATTTATCTCCATTTTCAAGTGCTTCTGTATTTTTTACGTAAAAAGGCTTTGTTTGAGGTTTGAAACGTTCAATTAATCTACCTTTTCTTGACCATTCTGCAAAAGATTTTCCACCTTTAGAAATTGGCTTTCCATCAATTTTTCTTTTCTTTAAAAGTTTAGCCATTTTCTTTGCAGTACCATTGTATTGAGTTGAAATATCAACTAATTCGTATCGGTGAGCTTCTTGATTGTTACCGATAAAATCTAAATCATATAAAGCTTCAAAAATGGTAACTTTTTCTTCTTCAGAAACGGTTGCAGGAATTTCAGAAATATATTTTTGGTCTTTACGACAACCAATGAAAAGCACTCTTTCTCTATTTTGTGGAACACCATAATTTGAAGCGTTAGCAACAAAAGGTTTTTCTATTTTGTAAAGTCTAATGCTTTCAAGAATAGTTTCTAATTCCTTTTTTTGTGATTTATTGCAATTTGATTTTAATATCTCTATTGACTCATCGAAAGAAGTTGTATAGATTTTTAAAGCAGTAATAATGTCGTCACAATCTTTTTTATAAGCATTTGGAACTTTTAAAATTTTAAAAGCATTTTCAATTTTCGATATAACATTTTCTGAACTGATTTCTGTAAGAAAATCTGTGAAAGTATTTACAAAATTATCATTATCAATATTACAAAAGTCTTTTTCTTTTATAATATCACGTTTTAGTTTTTCCCACTCTTTTGTTCTTGCTAATAAACTAAAACCGTGTCGAATAGTATTGATATTTTCGTCCGTTTTACTTGTTTTGTAATCAGCAATTTTTGGTGTGATTTTCTTAAATCTATTTTCCACAAAACTGATAAAATCTGCTTTTCCTGCTTCTTTGTCTTTTTCGAGCAATTTTTCAAGTTCAACACGTTTCATAATACTGTCAAACAGAAAAGAATTCGATTCTTTCCGCATTTTTTTGATGAAATTATTTAGTAACGGAATTTCTTTAGTATCAACAATAGAGTTGATTTCTTTTATAATTAATTCTTTTATTTTTCCACCTTCTTTTGTCAAAATGCCTTTTACATTTTCCATCACGAAGTATTTAGGTTGTAAAACCTTAATGACTTCTAAATAGTGAGAAAATAGGTCATCTTTTTTATCGAATTTTTTTCTTTTTCCCGCAAGACTGAAACTTTGACAAGGTGGTCCACCACAAACTACATCAATTTTACGTCCATTTATTTTTTCAAGTAAATTATCTAAAAAATCTGGTTCAGTAATGTCCTGCTTTAGAAATTCAGCATCTAAACCTAATTGGTGATTATAGCGTGCAACGTGAGTCAATTCACAGTTTTCATTGATATCGTTGGCAACAACGAAATCGAAAAATTTATTATTATGTTCAGCTTGCAAAAAACCTTCACTAAAACCACCAGCGCCAGCAAATAAATCTATAAAAGTGAATGGTTTACCATAAAGTGAAACCTGCTCTTTAATTATGTTTACATTGTTACTTTGTCTATAGTTTTCTATGTGTTCATTTAAAGCGTTTTTAATTTGATCTAGGACAAATGTTTTTTTGTTAGAATGGTGCAAGAGTTCGTCTGCTCTTTCTTTTAAAAAGTCTAAATAGTGATTGATTTCATTAGATTTAACACTTAATCCAATTGCCTTTTGTTTGGATTTGTTGAAATTTCTCGGCTCTATTTTTTGCCCTGTGGAAACCTTTACCTGATTTCCTTTGCAGTTTATTCGTAGATGAATTGGTGCAAATCCTTTTTTGTCAGGTTTGTCTAAATAAAAATTAATTGTTGCCATAATTATTCTCGGACATTTTTACGTACACGGACAAATTTACGGACATTTTTTTAAATTCCAATTTAATTCTGATTTTTGTTCAGTTTCAGCGTTGGAAATAGGCAAGCTCTTTTTATTTTGTGAGGCACGAGCACAATAAAATGTGCTTGACTGTGCGGTGGGTTTTAGCTTGCAGAGAACGGTAACGTATAAGCGTAGTGCGGGATTATATGCACTTCACTTTCGGTTTACCTCTATGTTTATTTACATACAATTCGTTTATTTTTAGCACTTTAGCCCGCATTACGCTTATACAATGTTGGCTGTAGTTTTTATAGATAGCCGAACAGAATTTTAAAACCGTATAAAATCAGACTTGGTAAAAAAACAATTAAAATTGACTTTAAAATTTCGATTTTTTCGTTCAAAACTAACTGCACTATTAAAACTAAATAAATTAGAAACCAACTTATATAACTTAATATTTTAAAATCATTAAATGTGAGGTTGAAAACAAAACTCATTTTATCCAAATCATCAATCGAGTTAATATTACTATCTAGAAAAGCTAAGTTGAAAAAATAGAAAATCATAAATATTAATAATGGTATAAAACTATAACCGAGTAATTCATTTATATTTATTTTTTCCTCGTAATTGTTTTCCATATTCATATCAACAATAAAAAGCATAATTTTCGTAGTCAATGCAAAAAAAATATATGCTATTAAAGGAATACAAAAAGCAACGAAATTATTTGCAGAATAAAGGAATTCAAGAAAGTTGTTGGATACTGATATCTGCCTTTGAAAATCATTAGCTAATATAGAAACGTTGAGATAAAAAAAAGATGTTGCCATTACTATAATTAACCAAAAATATTTTTCAATCTTATTGAATTGTACTAACATAGGCTTCAAGTATTGATGAAATAAAAATTAATAAAAAACAAATTGTACATATATAGTAATCAGAATTTGAAATTTTCATATTCCTTTTTTTAAATATATATTGAAAAATATATAAGCCTACTTTATAACCTAAATAGCAGGATAAGACAATTGCAACAACTTCAATAAAATGGGGCATTAAATGATTGAATATAAAATTATTATCAAAATTGACTAATAAATTTTTTATTAAATAGTCTAGAATAAACCCATTGTAAGTAGTATTTACAAAAGTCAACAGTCCAAATGAAAATCCTCCTAGAATATTGAAGATTATCACGTAGATGTTGTTTTTTAATATTCGTAACCATAAATCATAATTTTGCATCTGTTGAAGTTCTTCTATAAATTGTATTGTTTTAATATTATTTGAATTTGTCAAATCAATATTTATAAAAAAAGACACAACAAATCCAATAATATATGTCGTCAAGGATAAAATTATTATTTTCTTGTCCATAAATTCTAAGTTTTTAAAAAAATCGGAGAGCAAAATTACTCTCCGATTTGCAGTTTATAGTCCTGCAACTGCTCCAGCTACGGCACCTGCAACAGGAGTTGCAACACTACCCACAGCAAAACCCCATACAGCCGCATCTGCCACACCTATTGCACCAACAGCTAATGTCGCTTCATTAGAAGCACCATTTTCTGCCATTACATAAGTGATACCAAGCCAGACTTCACCAGCTTTAGCTTGAACATCAGTGTTAGATACAAAACCGAATGTTCCACAGATAGCAACAAGAGCTACAAGACTTTTCAATTTATTTTTCATAGAATTGAAAATTAGATTAAACAATATGCCTGAACATTTTAAGACCGTCAGACTTTCAGTCTATTTCTTTAAATTCTGTTGTTAAATATGTATAATATGCTATGCCTAATATTGCGATAGCCCCAGTAACAATGCCTACAAATACCGCTAAAAGAAAACTTTTATATAAATGAAGTATTGTGTAAGCTGGAATTACAACACCAATAAATCCAATAAAAAAACCAAAATTCCAAGATTTCACATTCTTTGGAGTTAATTCTGCTCCACAATTGGAGCATTTTGTTATATGGTTTTTTTTAAAATTAAAAGTCTCCTTAAATGGTACTTTTGTTTTACATTTTGGGCATAAGAATTTTTCACTCATTATTTTATTCTTTTAGTTTCTTTTAAAATTACAGCCAACGTCTTGCGCATAACGAAAGTGGCGAGCTAAAATACGCAAGTCTTTCGGTTAAACATTAAATTTTATAAACATGAAAATACTATCAATTTTACGCAAAATTCAGCCATTTTTGTTATGCGCTGTTGGCAACCGTTTTTTATTATATATTATATATTCTTTTTTTATGGCAGTTATTTTTATGTCAGTAATGTTTATTTTTTTTCGGGATTATTTCTTCCATTAATCAAATCAATTATTATTATCAATATAATTATTCCAAAATAAGTCAATAAAAAACCATAGAAATAGAATATTTTATCAAAAAACACTTTAAATAAATAACCTAAAAAAATAATTAATGATAAGAGTATTACTTGTATTGCTACAGACGGAACAACTATATTTTCTTCTAATATATGCGCTTCTTTTTCAGAAAGTGTCAATATAATTGACGTTAATAATGATGAAACTATTGTTAATCCAATACAAACTGAAGCAATAATTAAAAAGTCATCAGTTTTATAAAATTTAGGATGAAAAATATAAATAGAGATATACCAAAATGGAAGTAAAACAGAATTTATTAAAAGTGTTTTTAAATGTCTTGGTATTTTATCTATATCTATCATATATTATTTGTGATTGGTAAATGGTTGCCAACGTCTCGCGCATAACATAAATGGCGACTTAAAATGCGCAAACTTTTCGGTTAAGGTTTTTTACTTTCTAAAAATAAATAAAACTCCCGTTTCAGCACAAATCTCGCCATTTTTGTTATGCGCT
>NZ_BMGL01000020.1 GCF_014640175.1 Psychroflexus salis
ATTGGTTGTTTTTCCCATGGCAGAAACTACCATCACTTTATTTTCTGCACCCATGAGTTGCATTACACGAGCAACATTTTGTACTCCTTCTGCATCTTTTACAGACGCTCCACCAAATTTAAAAACTTGCATTTTTTATTTATGTATTTATTTTTTCTATTGCGTTTTGTATTCCTTGTTCATCTAAATGAACGGTATTCCATTCTTGCATTACATTGGCTCCATAGGAATTGTAAAATTCTACCGCTGAGGTATTCCAATCCAAAACCACCCATTCAACTCTTTTCAATTTTTGTTGATGAGCGTAGGCTACCACTTCATCCAACAAAGCTCTTCCCACTCCTTTACCTCGCATTTTTTGGGTTACAATTAAATCCTCTAAATGAATGCTTCTGCCTTTCCAAGTTGAAAATCGTGAATAAAACAGCGCCATCCCAATCACTTCCTTTCTAAATTCAGCAACATAACACTTAAAAAAAGCTTCTTCACTAAAACCATATTGAAATAAAATTTCTTCGGTTACTTCAACTGCATCGGGTTCTTTTTCATAGACTGCTAATTCTTGAATAAGTTGCAAAATAGATGGAATATCTTCTGGTAACGCTCTGCGAATTTCAAAATCCATAGTAAAAAGTTTGAAGCTGCAAAAGTAAGGATTTTATCTATTGTGAATTTCACTTCAATTATAATCTTCGTACTCCGTAATTAAATATATGTATTGCTCTAAATTTCACGCAGAGAGCGCTAAGCGTGCGCAAAGGTTCACAAAGAATAAGATTTGAAAAAATTGAGAATACTTTAAAATAAAGTAAATGCTACGCCTTCACTTCTTCTAAACTTTCAAGCATGGTAGGAATGAGCTCGTTTACCGTTGGATGGGGTTGCACGCTATCTATTAAATCGTGGTAATCCATTCCAGCATACTTGGCTGTGATCAACGTGCTGATAATTTCATCTCCGCCTACGCCTAAAACAGTTGCTCCGAGAATTTTGTTTGTTTTTTTGTTGATGACTACACTCATAAAACCGTTAGTTTCTCCTTTTTCTTTGGCTCTTGCAATTTCACTCATGGGTTTGTGTCCATATAAAATTTCAAAACCTTCTTTAAGTGCTTGATTTTTGGTGAGTCCAACTCTGCCCATTGGCGGGTCTACAAATAAACCGTAGGTTAAAATACGATCTGAAACTTTTCGGTTAGTAGCCTTAAATTTGTTGTCTGAAATAATTTCAAAATCGTTGTAAGCGGTATGCGTAAAAGCGCCTTTTCCATTTACATCACCCAGTGCAAAAACTCCTTTTACATTGGTTTCCAATTGGTGATTAACTTCAATAAAACCGCGATTGCTTAGCTTGATTTCTGTATTCTCCAGTTGCAACAAATCTGAATTGGGTTTTCTTCCAATGGCTAAAAGCAGGTGAGATCCTGTAATATTTCTTTCGGCTTCACCTTCACAATGAACTTGAACAGATATTTGATGATCTTCATTTTTAGCTGAAATACAAGTGGAGTTCAATTCAAATTCAATTCCTTCATCTTCCATAAATTGTTGAATGGCTTCACTGGTTTCGGGATCTTCCTTTTTAATGATGCTATCGCTCCTTTCAATAATGGTGACTTTTGCGCCAAACCTTTTGAACATTTGTCCAAACTCTAAACCGATGTAACTTCCGCCAACGATAATTAAATGTGCTGGTACTTCTTCTAAAGCTAAAATACTTTCATTGGTAAGGAAATCTACATTTTTATACGCATCTGGAATGTTGGGTCTTGCTCCTACATTGATGTAAATTTCATCAGCAGTGAGTTGTTGATTATTCACTTCTACTACTTTGTTTTCAACAAAATGAGCTTCACCTTGGTAATGGGTTATGAATTCGTTTTTTTCCAATCCGGAAGCAATGCCATCGACGGATTCATTTACCAATTTATCTTTTCTTGCTTTTATCGCTTTCAAATCTACTTCAATTTTATTTGAAATTTTCACGCCCAAACGTTCCGCATTTCTTACTTCCCAAGCTCTTCTTGCGCTTGCCACATAGGTTTTAGTAGGTGTACATCCTACATTTACGCAAGTTCTACCCAAGTGTTTTTTTTCAATAAAAGCTACTTTCAATTTTTCTGAAGCCAATTTAAAAGCCAATGGCGTTCCCGCTTGTCCTGATCCGATAATGATTGCATCGTAATTTTTCATGATAGCTGCTTTTAAGTGATTTTTTAAATATCCTAAGTTACTTATTTTAAACTTGGTACTTGAAACTTTATGATTTTTAACCAAAAAAATCACTTCATTTCTTTTAAGAAAATAATAAAAAAACTTCACATAAATTTTTAAATGTTAAAATAGTATGCTTCTATTTTTACAAATCCGAAATTTATGGCTAATAGAATTAAAGCATATAAAGAACCTGAGCTATAAAATCACCATTTTGGTGTTCTATAAAAACATCGAAATGTAAGACTTTTCTTAGTCTTATATTCATAAGAAAATTTTCAAATGAATAAACTAGTTTATTTTGTAAACTCACATTGATGGAAATCTATATAGCAACCCTTTATTATCAAATTATGTTAAATAATAATACATTAACATTTAAGCTTGTGTTTTATAACAATTTTAAATTAATTTTAGATAATTAATCTAAACTAAATATTATGAAAACAAGAATCAAATCTTCAAATCTTCAAATCTTCAAATCTTCAAATCTTCAAAATTACCTAAATTTTGGTTGTTTACTTTTGTATTAAGCTTTCTCATGCTTAGTATAACATCTTTAACTGCTCAAAATTCATCTGAAAATATTCATTATTATTATATTGAAGAGGCTAGTGTTGATTTACTAAAACCAACATCTGCAACAAAAAAAACTGACGGAACACTTGATTTACAATTTAACGATCCGAATACTACCAATTTTTTTAGCCAATTCGAAGTTTACTCCTATTTAAGGGAGTTTGAATGGTCTAAATTTACATCTTTACATAAATATTATTTAATAGGCTTAGATTCAAATGCAAGAGTAAATGAATTATTACTTTCCAGTTCAATAGTTTTTGCTGAATACTTTGGTACAATTGAAGATGTTGAAGGGCGTGCTTTAGGAACTCCTGATGATTATTTTGATCATGACCAAATTACTAATTATTGGGTACCTGATGGCTCTAATGATGTATTTGCGAATGATTTTCAAATACATAACATGCGAGCATATGAGCATCTAGAACTTATTAATGCTAGACAAGCTTGGAATATTACAACAGGGAGTCCAAGTGTTGCTATAGGTATTAGAGATATAAGTTTTAACGATAGTCATCCAGAAATTGTAGATAAAATTATTTAAACTTATGGCTATATGAGTACTACAAGTGGTGGGCATGGGGTAAGTGTAGCAAGCGTTGCAGCTGGAGACACTGGTAATACAGAAGGTATTTCATCTATCGGTTATGATTCTAGTTTGATACTTTCAAGTGGTGGACCATCATTTACTTCTAACAGCTATCCGAATAGTATAGCTGGTCAGTGTTTATTTTTAGCTGAAAATCACGATGAGATAAAAGTGATTAATATTAGTTTAGTAGGTGGTAATAGTGACGTTCAAGCCAGTATATTTGAATTTTTAAACCAGACATTAAATGTGACAGTTGTTGCTGCTGCAGGAAATGGTTTTTTACATGCTACTTATGCAATACCTCCCACCACTTATGTTTATCCAGCGTCTTATGAACACGTTTTATCTGTAAGTAGCGTCGGTAGCTACCAGCCTTATGGTAGTGTTTATGATAATGGCGCAACGGTTGGCTGGAAAGACGTACACCAATTTGTGGTTGGTAATGATTTTTTTACACACCAACACAATGATAAAGTTGATATTGTTGCACCTGGTTATACTATACCCGTTGCGAGAGGTTTAGATACCTATCAGTTTGGGAAGGGTACTTCTTATGCATCTCCAATGGTTGCAGGTGTCGCTGCATTAATGTATTCTTTACACCCTACAATAACAGCTACTAGAGTAAAAGAAATTTTACAAGAAACGGCAGTATTTATTGATGATATTCCAGAAAATGAACAGTATGCAGGTTTATTAGGTGCAGGGAGAGTAAATGCTTATGCAGCGGTTTTACAGGCAAAATGTGATGCTAATTATACACCAGGTCTTGATTTAATTATACGTAATTCAGAAGATGATTATGGCGTTGAACCCGATGTTGACACAAATGTTATTTGGGACAGTCCAGATATTTGGGTCAGAAACCAAAATGATGGTATACTGTATCAAAAAAGTGAAGATTTACATTTTGTAGATGATCAAACTCCTGTTTACGTATATGTAAAGGTAACTAATAATAGTTGTGAAACTTCAACAGGAAACGAACTCCTAGAATTATACTGGGCTAAAGGAGGTTTATCTCAACAATGGCCAAATGTATGGAATGGGAATTTCAACCTAGACCCAAATACTCCGATTGGCAACCAAGTTAATACATTAAACATTCCAAGCTTAAGTCCAGGAGAATCAACTATATTAGAGTTTCAGTGGCAACCTTTAGATCCAGATGCTTACGCTAACTTAGATTTTGAAAATCCATGGATGTTTTGTTTTTTAAGCCGAATAGTTACTAGTGCAGATCCTATGGCAGTTACAGAAGGTTCAAATGCAGCACTAAATACTAGAAATAATAACAATATTGCTTATAAAAATGCAAAAGTAATTAATGTTGCAGGAAGACCAAGCAGAGGTTCAATAGTTGTTGGTAATGTAGGCAGCTCAACTAGCTTAACCTCAGATATAGAATTTTTTACTAATACAGTTGAAGATGATAACTTATGGCAAGATGCAGAGGTTAGGGTAGAGCTTAATCATGATCTATGGAATTTGTGGCAAAATAGCGGAGGACAATCTAGTGATGTTCGTGTAATAGATCCAATACAAAGGGTAATAGAGCTAACAGCAAACAATGCAAGCCTAAACAATGTAGCTATGCAAAGTGACGAATGGGGTATAGCAACTCTTGGAGTTAATTTTCTTGTAAACCAGGTAGATGCACAAGAAAACTTTAGTATACATGTGCATCAACTTGAATCAACTACACAAGAAGTGCTTGGTGGTTTTTCATATACTTTTTTAAGAGACAATCAAAGGCAAAGTTTTAACGCTGGGACCAATAAAGTATCCAATACAGATGGTTCTGAAACCTTCTTTGTGGAAGATATTAACGAAGAAGCCATCTACAATTGGTATGATGAAGATGGAGTTCTAATTTATAGTGGTTCAGATTTTACCATTAACAATATGATTGCACAAGAATATAGGCTAGAAGTTATAGCCGAAACAGACGGGCATAAAGATTACAAAACAGTAGAAACAGAAGACAAGCGAATTATAGAAAGCATTAGCCCAAACCCTGCAACTACTTCAGCAATTGTAACTTATTTAGTAGCAGAAGAAGACAACGCTTACCTAATGCTAACCCATACCATAAGTGGTGTTTTCTACAACTACATACTGGATAGCCAAAATAGCTCCTTAACTATACCAACTCAAAATCTTGCACAAGGGACATATATTGTAAATTTAATAGCAAATGGTGTTATTATAGACGCCAAACAATTAATTATTAACTAATAATATATATCATGAAAACAATATACAGTTTACTTATTTTTTTAAGCTTTTTTACAGTGAATGCTCAAACGGTATCTATACTAGACCACAATTGGACAATTGAAAAAATAGTAACCATTGACCAAACTATTTATGCAGATTTAAACGGTGAAGGAGTTTATGATCAACTTAATATATTGAACACATCTTCTGTTTATTTATATTATAGTTTTTTTGGTGAATGTGACTATTATTTTGAAATCGATGAAACTGTTCAGGACTTTTACATTACAGACTTTGCGTGTCCAATTACACCAGGTGGTTCATATATAAGTGCTTTTTTCTTTGGTGTTTTTGTTTTTCAAGAAGCAGAGATGCAAACAAATGAAGGTAGTATACATGGACCTTTCGACTATTCTTTTAGAGAAGAGGATGACTTAATTTATTTGGACATTACTAATCCAGAAGGGAGTGTAGCCACTTTTTGGACTGATACACTAAGCAGTACAGATTTTGAAAATGTAAAGTTATCAATTTATCCAAATCCAACTACTAACCTATTACATATAGAAAGTGAGGAAGCAACTGTTCAGCAAATAGAAATTTTTAATTTAGAAGGGAAACAAGTTTTTCAATCTTACAATAAAAACCATCCTATTGAAGTAGGTCATTTATCTGCTGGTTTATATATTTTGAAAATTCAAACCGAAAAAGGAAGTTTGACGAAGAAGTTTGAGAAGAAGTAAGGATTAATAAGTTGATAACCATTGGCACTCTATTTTAAGCAAAAAGCGCAAACAAAAAAGATGCGCAGAAAAAAGAAAAGTATTCAATTATACTTTGGGCCCTTAACTAAGTTTTGTAGTGCCTAACTGCAGGTTAAGCAAGTTTGTGTGATACCTGTTGTTTTAATTTAAAAATCAAAACTATTGAACTAAATTAAAATACTTATTTTAAACTTGGTACTGAAAACTTTATGATTTTTAACCTGTAATATGCATTCAAAAAGCATTTATCTATAAAGGCGTCGACAACAACAGCAACTTTACAACTCATGAACCCGCCTGCCGTTACATTCAGGCAGGTAATGGCGGTTAACCAAAAGAATCGCTTCATTTCTTTTAAGAAAACGATAAAAAAACTTCACATAAATTTTTAAATGTTAAAATAGTATCCTTCTATTTTTACAAATCCGAAATTTATGGCTATGAAAAATGAACTTATTCAACTTTTCCAAGAAACGCGAATAAATAGCCTTCAAATTTGTAAGCATTTAGCTATTGAAGATTACGGTTTGCAGCCTGTTGAATTTGTTTCTCCACCCAAATGGCACTTGGGTCATACTACTTGGTTTTTCGAAGCTTTTTTCTTGTCTAGAAAGGAAGGTTATACCGAATATCATCCTGATTTTTCATTTGTATTCAATAGTTATTATGAAAGTTTAGGCCAAAAAATACTTCGTTCAGAACGTGGAAATTTGAGTAGACCCACGGTTCAAAACGTATTGGAGTACAGAAAATACGTAGATGAGCACGTGGCAAATTATCTTCAAGAAAAGGAATTGACCGACAAAGAAATAAAAATTATAGAAACGGGTATTCATCATGAAAAGCAACATCAAGAATTGCTGTATACCGACATAAAATACAGCTTAGGAACACAAGCTTTAAAGCCTATTTATGATGAAAAGTTTAAGGAAACTATCCAACAAGAACCTTTGCAATGGCTTAGTGTGGAAAAAGGTTTGTATAGCGTTGGGCATGCTGATGAAGGTTTTTGTTATGACAACGAAACCCCGCAACACCAAGTGTATTTGAATGATTTTTTTATTTCGTCTCGTTTGGTAAGCAATGCAGAATACATCGAATTTATTGAAGATGGCGGTTACCAAAATGTATTGCTATGGCATGCAGAAGCTTGGGATTGGTTGCAAAACAACAACATTTCCTTTCCGCTGTATTGGCAAAAAGAAGAAGGAGAATATTACAGCTACCAACTTTCAGGTTATCAACAAATTGAAGCCCATTCGCCAGTGACGCATATTTCCTATTACGAAGCTTTTGCTTTTGCCCAATGGAAAAAAATGCGCCTGCCTACCGAATTTGAATGGGAAGTGGCATGTAAAAAATTCAATTATGGTGCGCGTTGGGAATGGACCGAATCGGCTTACCAACCTTATCCCGGTTACCAAAAAGCAGAAGGCGCTTTGGGCGAATACAACGGAAAATTTATGGTGAACCAAAAAGTGCTGAGAGGACATTCTATAGTAACTTCTCCTCAACACAGCAGACCGACTTACCGAAACTTTTTTCACCCTCACTTACGATGGCAATTTACTGGCATCAGATTAGCAAAATAATATGAAAGCACCCACAACAAAAGAATTAACAGCTTTTGAAAAAGAAGTGAAAAAGGGCTTGACCCAATATCCTAAAAAAATAGCTTCAAAGTTTATATACGATAAACGTGGAGACCAACTTTTTCAACAAATTATGGCCATGCCAGAATACTACCTCACCAATTGTGAGTTTGCTATTTTGCAACAAAACTGCGATGAAATTTGTGCTGTTTTTGATGATGAAAATGGTTTCGACTTAATTGAATTGGGCGCAGGTGACGAAAAAAAACCAAGATTTTACTGAAAAAACTTAGTCAGTTGCCAACTGATTTTACCTATTTACCTATCGACATCAGTCAAAACGCTTTAGATGAACTGAAAACATCCATTCAAAAAGAATTACCTAAGGTTGATGTACAAGTGCAAGAAGGAATGTATTTTGATGTGCTTCAGCAGTTTGAAAAATATACAAATCGCAAAAAGGTAATTTTGGTCTTGGGTTCCAACATTGGCAATTTGATGCATTCGGAAGCGATTGACTTTCTGAGAAAAATCAGCAAAAGCATGAACAAAAACGACTTGCTTTTTATGGGCTTTGATCAAAAGAAAGATCCCCAAAAAATATTGAATGCTTATAACGACCCAAACGGAATTACAGAAGCTTTCAACAAAAATTTGCTTTTACAAATGAATAAAGAATTGCAAGCCAATTTCGATTTATCCAAGTTCAAACATTGGGAAACCTACGACCCTGAAACTGGAACAGCCCAAAGTTTCTTAGTAAGTTTGGTGCCGCAAAAAATTGAATTAAAAAAACTCAATCTTCATGTAAAGTTTAAACAATGGGAAAGTTTACACACCGAAATTTCCCAAAAATACGACGATGAAGTAGTAGAATGGCTTGCTGGTGAAGCCAACCTACAAATTGAACATGTTTTTACCGATGCTGAAAAAAATTATAAGAATTATACGTTTCGCAAAAAGGCATAGCTTGATATAAGCTAGATGAGCTTTGGTTTCAAAAAGATTGTTTAAAATACTATCATGATAATCCTTTAAGTCTGAAATAGCTTGGTGTAGCTTTTTATCTTTAGCAAAGTATAAATCAATAATACGCTCCAAAGCATTGG
>NZ_BMGL01000021.1 GCF_014640175.1 Psychroflexus salis
AAAGTTCTATGACATATTGATTAAGAGAAGAGCAAAAATATTTACATATTAGCTTATATTTATTTTGAATAAATAAGAGTTTTAATATAAGATTACAAACAAACTAATAGAGTTATAGTTATGTTATGTTAATAAAGGTATAGATAAGTTTGTTAAGGGCGTATGGGGGATGCCTAGGCTCTCAGAGGCGACGAAGGACGTGATAAGCTGCGAAAAGCTGTGGGGATTGGCACATACGATATGATCCGCAGATATCCGAATGGGGCAACCCGTCATGTTGAATGCATGACACACCGTAAGGTGAGCAAACCTGCTGAACTGAAACATCTAAGTAAGCAGAGGAGGAGAAAACAATAGTGATTCTGTAAGTAGTGGCGAGCGAACGCAGAATAGCCCAAACCAATTATGTTACGGCATAATTGGGGTAGTAGGACCATGACATTTGGTTATATACTGAACTAGAATAAGTTGGAAAGCTTAACCGTAGATAGTGATAGTCTAGTATAGGAAAGGTATATAATTGATAATGGTATCCTGAGTAGCGCGGGGCACGAGAAACCTTGTGTGAATCAACCGGGACCATCCGGTAAGGCTAAATACTACTGAGAGACCGATAGTGAACAAGTACCGTGAGGGAAAGGTGAAAAGAACCTTGAATAAAGGAGTGAAATAGACCCTGAAACCATACGCTTACAAGCGGTCGGAGTCCTTCGGGATGACGGCGTGCCTTTTGCATAATGAGCCTACGAGTTATTTTATTTAGCGAGGTTAAGTGATTCAGTCACGGATCCGTAGCGAAAGCGAGTCTGAATAGGGCGTTATAGTTAGATATAATAGACGCGAAACCGAGTGATCTACCCTTGGGCAGGTTGAAGCTGTGGTAAAGCATAGTGGAGGACCGCACCCGTTGACGTTGAAAAGTCTTGGGATGACCTGAGGGTAGGGGTGAAAGGCCAATCAAACTCGGAAATAGCTCGTACTCCCCGAAATGCATTTAGGTGCAGCATTGTAATAGTTTTATAGAGGTAGAGCTACTGATTGGATGCGGGGGCTTCACCGCCTACCAATTCCTGACAAACTCCGAATGCTATAAAATGATTTACAGTAGTGAGGGCATGGGTGCTAAGGTCCATGTCCGAGAGGGAAAGAACCCAGACCATCAGCTAAGGTCCCTAAATATATGCTAAGTTGACCAAACGCGGTTTGACTGCTTAGACAGCTAGGATGTTGGCTTGGAAGCAGCCATTCATTTAAAGAGTGCGTAACAGCTCACTAGTCGAGCGGTCGAGCATGGATAATAATCGGGCATAAGCATATTACCGAAGCTATGGATTCCCGCATATGCGGGAGTGGTAGGGGAGCATTGTAATTTGGGTAGAAGATGTATCGTGAGGTATGTTGGACTAATTACAAAAGAAAATGTAGGCATAAGTAACGATAATGCGGGCGAGAAACCCGCACACCGAAAGACCAAGGATTCCTCAGCTATGCTAATCAGCTGAGGGTTAGTCGGGGCCTAAGGCATACCCGAAGGGGGACGTCGATGGACAAGCAGTTAATATTCTGCTACTTGCTTTAAGTTAAAAGAGACGGAGAAGGAAACTTAGTGCGTACAGACGGAATTGTACGTTGAATCCTGAGTAATCAGGAGATAGTATACCAAAGCTACGGTGGCGGTAATAATCTAGGGGACGTACTTCCAAGAAAATCGATTAAAGCAACCCGTACCGTAAACCGACACAGGTAGTTGGGAAGAGAATTCTAAGGTGCTCGAGAGATTCATGGCTAAGGAACTAGGCAAAATGGGCCCGTAACTTCGGGAGAAGGGTCGCCCTCGTTTATACGGGGGCCGCAGTGAATAGGTCCAGGCGACTGTTTATCAAAAACACAGGACTCTGCAAAATTGAAAGATGACGTATAGGGTCTGACACCTGCCCGGTGCCGGAAGGTTAAGAGGAGATGTTATCTTCGGAGAAGCATTGAATTGAAGCCCCGGTAAACGGCGGCCGTAACTATAACGGTCCTAAGGTAGCGAAATTCCTTGTCGGGTAAGTTCCGACCTGCACGAATGGTGTAACGATCTGGACACTGTCTCAGCCATGAGCTCGGTGAAATTGTAGTATCGGTGAAGATGCCGATTACCCGCTGTGGGACGAAAAGACCCCGTGAACCTTTACTATACTTTAGTATTGACTTTGGATAAGTGATGTGTAGGATAGGTGGGAGACTTCGAAGCTGCATCGCCAGGTGTGGTGGAGTCGTTGTTGAAATACCACCCTTTACTTGTTTGAAGCCTAATTCCGTATACACGGAAGACATTACTAGACGGGTAGTTTGACTGGGGTGGTCGCCTCCAAAAGAGTAACGGAGGCTTCTAAAGGTTCCCTCAGCACGCTTGGTAACCGTGCGTAGAGTGCAATGGCAAAAGGGAGCTTGACTGAGAGACATACAGGTCGATCAGGTACGAAAGTAGAGCATAGTGATCCGGTGGTTCCGCATGGAAGGGCCATCGCTCAAAGGATAAAAGGTACTCCGGGGATAACAGGCTGATCTCCCCCAAGAGCTCACATCGACGGGGGGGTTTGGCACCTCGATGTCGGCTCGTCACATCCTGGGGCTGGAGAAGGTCCCAAGGGTTGGGCTGTTCGCCCATTAAAGTGGCACGCGAGCTGGGTTCAGAACGTCGTGAGACAGTTCGGTCTCTATCTACAGTGGGCGTTAGAAATTTGCGTGGATCTGACTCTAGTACGAGAGGACCGAGTTGGACAAACCTCTGGTGTATCTGTTGTTCCGCCAGGAGCATTGCAGAGTAGCTACGTTTGGCAAGGATAAGCGCTGAAAGCATATAAGCGCGAAACCAACCACAAGATGAGATTTCTTTAAAGGGTCGTGGGAGACTACCACGTTGATAGGCTATAGGTGTAAAGGCAGTAATGTCATAGCCAAGTAGTACTAATAACCCAAAAAACTTATCCAAAAGCATAGCTTTAAAGATGTAAGATAAGTGTAATTCTATTGGGGAAGTTTGCAATCAAAAAATAGATTAACTCCACTCTTTTAATCAGTATGTTATTCATATCATCCTACAATAATCTAGTTACTGCTATAGTATAGCCTAGTTAGTAAGTTAGATTTAGGAAATAATTTAAGGTGGTTATAGCAATGAGGCTCACCTCTTCCCATTCCGAACAGAGAAGTTAAGCTCATTTGCGCCGATGGTACTGCAATTATGTGGGAGAGTAGGTCGCCGCCTTCCTTATACTAAAAGTCCTTTATCTATAAAAATAAAGGACTTTTTTGTTTGTAGTAATATTAA
>NZ_BMGL01000022.1 GCF_014640175.1 Psychroflexus salis
CATATTAAACACTTCTATTTCTTCTACATTATTTGTAGCATCTATAGTTATACTGGTCTTTACAGGGTTTGGATAATAACTGAAATTAGCAGAATCGAAATCGATGGTTGAAACCACTGCGTCTGAGCTAAAATATACGTTATCTACATAAGCTGTTACATCTCCTACTGGTAAGCCGGAGATAATTAACTGTTGAATTGAATTACGTACAGTTAGCAAATTGTTCGGATCAGTTACTAAAGTTGCATCAGCAAAATCTGCTAATGGAATTTGTAAGCTTACCCATTCCTCTTGTGCTATATCAAATGCTAGCTCTCCTTCTGTTGCTCCATTACCTAAATCAACTAACTTTACTCTAAAAGTAGTTGCATTCGGTGACCATACATCGATGTGGAAGAAATCCATATCTGTGGCATCTATAGGGTTAGCTACAGTTTCTATACCTGCAAAATCTAAATTAGTATACAACTTCGTATCGTTACCCTGAATTTGGATATCTTCTAAATTAGCTGATGACCATGGTGTTAACCAAGTATCTACACTTACATCGGTATAAGCTTCACTAAATAAACTTATTACGTCTGCTTCAGCTTCTGTTGGTGTAGGTGCTGGATCCATTGGTGCTGGTTCTTGCTCTACTAATGGAAGTTCTACTAAAGCTCCTCCGGCTGCAGTAGCTACCCATAAGCCAAAACCATTATCCATACTTGCATCATCTCCTAAGAATCCACTGGCTACAACAGTAATTGCTGCGCCTTCAAATCCACCTAACGTAGCTAATGGAGCTGAATATGCTACCAAAGCTGCTGGTGTTCCAGCTGCTGCAATTTCTAATGTATAATCTGCAACTGCTAAGTTTAAGTAGCCCTGGAATTCTGGATAAGCTATGTTCGATACTAAGTTGCCGGCTGTAGATTCATTTACATCTACCGCTGGGGCATCTGGCGAACCGTGGTGTACCAATACGTCTACTTGTGCCGGGTCTAAAGCTGCTGTTTGTGCACCAGCATAAACCGTTAACTCAAATGAATTATCAGTTACAAAACCTGAAGTATCTAATACTCCATTGGCTACAATAATGTAATTCTCATCTTCCGCTAAATTGAAAGTCTCTGTAAATACACTTGTAGATAAATCAGCACCTGCTGGAACTACATCTACTACTATATCTACTCCTGCAGGAGCCTCTAAAAATGAAGTTGCTGTTCTAAAATCTACTCCTGTTAAAGCAGGTAGTAAAGCTCCATTTAAATACACATCTACCGATGCTGCCGCAGGATCTGGTGAGTTGTGAATTACTTGCACGTTAGCAAATGCTGGTTGTGGCTCATCACCCTCTACATAAACTCCAAATTCTATCGTTTCTATGTTCGGTGATGATTGACAGCTAACTGAACCATCAGAATCTAAAGTCATGTAGATACTTCCAGATTGTGCTGTAAAGCTTAAACCAGTTAGTTCATTTCCATCTACATCAGAATTAAATAATACAGTGCCTGTATTATCTACCCCATCATAAATGATTAAGTCATCCCAAGTTCCTGAAAAACTTGACTCAACTGAACCTGCTTCAAACACAATTACCAAAGCAGAACCATCGTCTGAATCAAATCTCCACTCCTCAAATTCACTATCATCGTAACAATAGCTATCTAAAGCTGGATTTCCAACGCTTACAATAGTTGGCGGCGGAGTACCCACGTAGAAATTATCGATATATACCCAATGATCACTTGATGTTTCGGGACTTGAGATTGCATAAAAACCAAATTGAACTTCTCCTGAATAAGAAGACAAATCAATCGATTCATTTTGACCTGTATTAGATGGGGTTGATCCAGCACTAAAGCTAATTAATTCAACCCAAGTTGCTCCACCATCGGTGCTAATCATAGCAGCTACTTCATCTTCTGGACCAAAAGTAGTGGCTGCGGTTGAATTCCATACTGTTGCAGCAATGTCAAAATTCATAACATTATCTGGGCTCCCAGCTCCTAAATCGATAGTTTGAGATACCATCCACTGAGCAGTAGTGTTAGTATACATGTTGTAACGCGCTGCTTGAGAACCAAACTGTGGTGATGCTGCTCCAGACCAACTTGAAAAACCAAAACTATCAGGACCAGCTGATGTTCCTGTAGCTTCTTCCCAACAAGGGTTTAAGAAATCTTCAAAATCTTCTGCATAATTTAATGATGCTACTTCACAATCTGTTGTAAAGTTAATTACTGCTGAAGTGCTTTCTACAAGATCACAATCTGCAGTAACATAAAAATCATATGATGTTGCACTATCTAAACCAGTAACACTAACGAAAGTATCTGTTGTATTCCCCTGATCAAGAACATTTTCAGGTATTGTCTGGTCTTCACCTTCTAATACCAGAACCCAATCATATCCCACTGCGGTATCTACAGAATCCCAACTTAAATCTACTGATGTAGAAGTGATTACATCATCTGTTAGATTATCAACTGGCAAGCAATCTGGAGGTGTTCCAACAACTATGATTCGTGATCTTCCAGATTGTTCAAACCCACAATCTTCATCTGTATGAGTCCAAAAACGAATTACTTGATCAGCGTTTGAAACCCATTCTACTTCACCTTCTCCAGCTGCAAAAATCGTATTGGCATCTTCGTCAGAAATAGTATAAAAATCGGTAGCTACAGAACCTGAAAACACATAAGTTTCGCCATCAAGAACATTCACTTTTGAATATTCACCTGCCCATCCAGATGTAGTAATCGATTGTTCTGTTAGGCCATCTGCTAATGTTGGATTAGGAGTAAATGTTGACCCAGGCCATTGTCCAAACTGATCTAATAAACAACCTGGTGGAATTCCTACGGTTACCCTTCTAGTTCTACTAGATTGTTCGAAACCACAATCATCTCCTGTATGGGTCCAAAACCGAATTACTTGATCAGCGTTTGAAACCCATTCTACTTCGTTAAAGCCAGAAGTAAAAATAGTATCACCATCTTCGTTTGAAATAGTATAAAAATCAGTAGCTACAGAACCTGAAAACACATAAGTTTCGCCATCAACAACATTTACTTTCGAATATTCACCAGCCCATCCTGCAGTAGTAATATTCTGTGCTGTCTCGCCATCTGCTAATGCTGGATTAGGAGTAAATGTAGACCCAGGCCATTGTCCAAACTG
>NZ_BMGL01000023.1 GCF_014640175.1 Psychroflexus salis
TCTTCTTTTACCAAGAAGAACTGAGGTTAGAAAAAGAATTAGAACAAGTTAGGCAAAGCTTTTAATTAGTTTTATATTCAATTATTTAAAAATAACCATGCTTTTCATAAAGCATGGTTATTTTTTAAAAATAGCAATTAATAAATTATGGCATTTTGATTATAAGACGACGCTATTTAATACTCGAATTATTTCTGCCGATTTACTGCCCGTTAATATAAAACTTGTATATATACAAAAGAGATTCATGATAACATGCGTGGTATTATTCAACTTATAGTTGTAAATGTTGAGTTTATGCTGTTAAACTTTAAAAATAATGTACATTATTAATCAGGTTGTAAAGCATTTTACTTAAAAATGTAAATAATTAGTTATAAAATTTTAACTGAACATTCGATCAATGAGTCAATTTATAAATTGTAAAATTTCTAAGCGGGGTAGTGGTTTTGAAGCTACAGAAACTCCTAACTATAATTTAAAAGATATTAAACGAGTAAAAATTAATTACATGCCGAACAAACTAATGAAAAAGGGTCTTAATAATTTGTCAGATTTTAAAGTCTTAGATTAAAGCAATTATTATAGCTATTTTATTTCAAGTTTTTTTTTCACCTGTTAAGAACAGATTTTTTTTAAAAAAATATCATGTTTAAACAGTTAAAAATCAATCATTAATCTAATGGTAAAAATATACATTAACTAGTTTAGATTTTATATAGATTTTGTGTGGTGATTTTTTGAAATATAACATTTTAACAAATAAAATTATTTTGTTTGAATATTATTTGTACCTTTTCGAAATTATTCTACATTAATAAATGTAATTAAAGCATGATAATATAAAGAAATTACAGTTCTGATAGCCATAGTATTTTAGTTTTTTTATTTTTTATAAGATGAGAAAAACTTACTTCGTTGTTATGAGTGATATTTTCTAAAAATTGGAATTTTATTTTAAAATTAAGAATTTAACATAGATATATTTAAAAATAAATGCTGTTTATCAGTACTTTATGCTTTTGGAATAGTTTTTACTACTAACAACAGATCTTTACTACTAACGACAAAACCTAATAATGAAATTATTTTATTTTTCTATCATCCTATTATCTTTTACCACAGTATTTTCACAAGGAGTTACAGCTGTTGAACCCGTAGGAGAAGGTACAGAGATAAATCCTTACCAAATTGAATCTTTTAATAACTTGTTTTGGATTTCAGATAACAGCGCATCTGATCCTGAAAAAGCAGCTAGAAACGCTGCTCATTATATTCAATTAAATGATATAGATGCCAGTGCGAGTGCAAGTATTATTAATGGCTTTATGCCTATTGGTAAAATTGAAGACGGAAGTTTTTCTGGAAGTTATGATGGGCAAGGTTTTCGTATTTCAAATCTTGAAATAAGCCGAAATACAAATTTTACTGGTTTTTTTGAGGAAATCAATGGAGGTGAAGTTGAAAATTTGACGTTCTTTAATGCTTCTTTTTCAATAGATGCGAATTCTGTTGGAGTTTTAGCTGGAAAAATAACCAATTCTTCTACTATCAACAATTGTAGTGTTGAAAATTCATCTCTTACAATCGATGGGTCGAATTCAGGTTTTGGCTCTGTCGGCAATATTGGGGGAATGTTTGGTGAAATAGAGAATTCATTTGTTCAAAATTCATCTGTAATTAATACAATTATTAGCACCACCAGCGCTAACCGTGTAGGTGGTTTTGTAGGAAGGACTTATAATAGTGCCAATATTAGCACAAGTTTTGTTGATTTGGGTGAAGTTATAGGTAGCGACGATGTAGGTGGGTTTGTTGGTTTTAATGGAGAAATTCTTTCTAATCCTGGATCAACTATTAGTAATTCTTATTCTAAAACTACTGTAAAAACAGAAAATGGAATCGCTGCAGGTTTCGTAGGGAGCATAGATTCTGGTAGTATTGTAAATTCTTATACTACAAGCAGTCTTGAAATATTGAACTCAGGTACAGGAACTCTTTATGCATTCGGCGATCAAACCGGAGTTGATTTAGTTACCAACTCTTTTTACGATAGTGATATTTCATCTACCGACAACAGTGATGCAACTGGCGAAACTACTGCCAATTTAAAGTTAGAAGCAACCTATACAGCAGTAGGCTGGGATTTTGTCTGTGAAACGACCAATGGTACTGACGATATTTGGAATATAGATGCAACAATTAATGATGGATATCCTAATTTTGAAAGTGATCAAATTACTCCGGTTTCATTAGCACCTACTGGTTCAGGAACTTCTTTAGACCCGTATTTAATTACTAGTTTAGAGAACTTACTTTGGATTTCTGAAAACCCTTCTAGTTGGAGTGAAGTTTTCGAACAAACGGCAAATATAGATGCAGCTTCAACAGAGTTTTGGGGTTGTTCAGGTACAGACGGAGGCTGGATAGTAATCGCTAATGATTTAGGCGAAAGCTTTTCTGGTTCATATAATGGTGGTGGCTTTACTATC
>NZ_BMGL01000024.1 GCF_014640175.1 Psychroflexus salis
CTACTTTGTAGGAGCTTTCTCTTTTTTTGTTTAGTTGCAGAAGATTGACATATTTTATTGGTTTACACTTCAAATTAAGTTAAAAAAAACTATTCTAGCAAGGGAAAAATTGATTTTTTTTTTTTTATATTATTGATAATCATACAATTAAGAAGTGTTAAATTGTTTTGTGATTTCTTTATTCTATGCAAGTCAAATAGGCTTTATAGAAACCCCATGTGGTTAATTTCAATTTTGTAGGGTATGGCTTTTTTTAACTCCAACTTGTACCGCCCTTTTTCGTCACTTATAGAAAAGGTAATTTGTGCATCGGGGTTATCTATAGGGCTTGCAATGAGGTTGGTGTAGGGTAAGGCTATACCTGTGCTGTCTTGAACTGTGCCGGTTAGGGTTTGGGCGTTAAGGTGTAAACTTAAACTTGAGATAATAGTAATGAAAAGTAGTTTGATGTTTTTCAAGGAATTGATTTGAAAATCTAAAATTTGTTTTTAAAACTTATTTAAAACCTAATACTTCCATTAACTTTTTTTACATAATCTTGATATGTAATTATTTTTTTATCATTAGGGTCGATTTTGTCCAGAGTTACATTTTTAAACTTAATTTTTTGTACATAGTACACACTGTCTAGTTCGTGTAATTCAATAATTAAACCTGGTAGACCAAAATAATTTTTTGGGCCATAATTTAAATTTATATCGGTGGTAAACCAAGCTGTAACTTTGGTTTTAACTCCCTTTTCATTTTGTCTTATGGTTTCTGCTTTTATGCAGTTATAACCAAGTATTACTTTTTTTTCATCTGTTATTTTCCAATCTTCGTAAGGCTGTTTATCATAAAATATAATGAGATCTTCTCCCATAAAATTACCTTTATGATATATAGAGTTGTCCAGTATATTTATAAAATAAGTGCCTTTTACTAGTTTATTATTTAATACCTTATTTTTATCATTGTTCATAAAATTTAGCGTAGTAAAAACAGATTTCCCTTCATTAAACTTAAGAGAATAATAGCTTTCGTCAGATGATAGCAACTTTTGTTTTTCTTCAAATAACTCAACCATTATGCTTTTAAGGTCTGAGTTATCGATAGAAGTTGTATCGATATACATCTTCTCTACTCTTTGACCATACATAATTTCTCCTTTTTTATTTTGTGAGTATACCGAATAACTTACTATAAAAATAATAATAAAAAACCTTAATTTTTTCTTAAACATAAATTAGATTTTAAACAATAATTCCAATAGATAAAATTGGAATTATTGTATTTTAGATAATATGAATTTAAATGTTAATAATTACCGCGTTTTCTTTCACACCTTTCGTACACTTCAATACTTTCTTCCCATGCTTCGTCACTGCTTGCTCCGTTATTGTAATGAAAGGCAAAAGCATCATGTTGTAATTCAAAGCAATACTGTGATTGTGATTGTAGTCTAAGTTCATTTGAATTAAACCCACTGCTCCCAAAGGCAAATACGCCTAATACTAAAGTTAATACTAATTTTTTCATTTTGATAAATTTTTAAATTTTATTTGTTGTTCCCATCTTGGAACGATAATCCAACTTTCTTTTATAGAAATTGGTTAGATACTGTTTCTGCCTCAAATTTAATCAATAAAAATGTGTCTTTTTGCCCTATGTTTCGTTGTAAAAATAAACCGTAGCTAAGGCTATGCTTGATTTTTACGCCTTACCTATAACAAAAAACCATTATTTTTATCCTGAGTAAATTTAAAACAGAATCAGTATAGGTCATCATGAAAAAACGTACATTTGTATTTGAGTTTTGGATGTATGTTTTTCATGCATTTACGATGAGGAGCTTCTACTTTGTAGGAGCTTTCTCTTTTTTTGTTTAGTTGCAGAAGATTGACATATTTTATTGGTTTACACTTCAAATTAAGTTAAAAAAAACTATTCTAGCAAGGGAAAAATTGATTTTTTTTTTTTT
>NZ_BMGL01000025.1 GCF_014640175.1 Psychroflexus salis
AATGCGATAGCTATTGAAGATGATGACAACGAGCCGATTTTGTTCCAAAACACCAATCCGTTTAACCAAACCCTGTATGTAAGAGCCGAGAACATCGGCGATGACAACATCAACGGCACAGGATGCTTTGTCACCAGAGCCTTAGCATTGGAAGTAAGAGAAAGCCCACAAATCCAAGCATTAGAAGACTTGTTAATTTGTGATGATGAGACACTCAATCAAATTGCTGTTTTCAACCTAGCCCAAAACACCGCGAATGCCATCGGAAATCAAGACGCAGAAAATCTGATAGTTACCTATCACGAATTCCAAGAAGATGCCGAAGAAGGCATCAATGCGATAGCTGTACCGAGCAATTACACCAATATAGCGAACCCACAAACCATCTATGTCCGTTTAGTAGATGAAGAAACCGGTTGCATCGATCAATTTGGATTCAATGACGACAATAGCTTTACGATTACAGTAGATCCGTATCCCGACTTAAGCACCCCAACGCCATTAGAAGTGTGTGACAGCACAGCGAATCCCGAAGCCATTTTCCCCACCGGAACTTTTGATTTAACCAGCAAACAAGAGGAGTTAACCAATTTATCACCCGTACCTGGAAACATCAGCTTTGCGTATTACGAAAATGAAACCGATCTCAACAACCAAGAAAATGAAATTGAAGATCCAACGGAGTACATCAACAGCGCTGCACCACCGATGCTAATTTATGTAGAAGCGACCAATACCAATACCGAGAACCAGTGTAGCAATACCAGCACCATCACCCTAAACGTATTGCCATTGCCATTTCCTGTTGAACTCACTGAAGAAGAACGCAGACTCACCGCTTGTGACGATGACAACGACGGAGTAGCCGCAGCCCCTTTCGATTTAACCCAAATCGGACAACAAATCACCGGCAGTGAAAACAATGTAGGTAGTTATTATTTAAGCGAAGCAGCTGCGAACAACGAAGATGAAGCAGAAGAAATCGAAGACCCAGAAGCTTATGTCAACGATCCTAGTTTAAACGAAGTCGATGAAGACTTCTTCCCAACCAATACGCAGGTAGTATGGTTGCGACTAGATAGCAATGCCCAAGGCAACTTCTGTTCAACGATTACACCGATAGAAATCATTGTTGAGCGCAATCCAGAACTCAATCCAGAAGGACAACCATTTGGATACACCTTATGCGAAGGCGATCCAACGCAATTGCCAAGCACAGAAGAAATCGCTTTTAGTCTGTACGATGCTACCAATGGCAGCCCATCGGAAATCATCCCTGTACTAGACCCAGCCAATGAAAACCAAGACCAAGCAAATTACGAATATAGCTTCCATTTAACAGAAGCCGAAGCTGAAGCCGGCACCAATGCTTTAGGCGAAGGCTACCAAGCTAGCAACGGACAAATCCTGTACCTAAGAGCAACACACATCATTACGGGATGTTACAACATCGGAAACATCGGTCAAGTAGCGATTACAATTGAACCTAGGCCAGCAATTACCGATGAAGACATCAGCCCGATAGTAGTCTGTGCCGACGAACAAGAAAACAACGCAGAGCAAGCCGACAATCAAGCAGTAGCCACGGTAGATTTAACCCAAAAGGACGAAGCAGTAGATCCAAACTTCGATACAGAAGATGAAGAGATCAATACCATGGTCGAATACTATGCCAGTGAAGAAGACTTTAATAACGGAATAGCTATAGAAGACCCAACGAGCTTCACCACCA
>NZ_BMGL01000026.1 GCF_014640175.1 Psychroflexus salis
AGATCCCGCTGGATTTGCAAATCAAACTGGCATTGATTTAGTTACCAACTCTTTCTACGATAGTGATATTACATCAACAGACAATAGTGATGCAACGGGCGAGACTACTGTAAATTTAAATTTAGAATCCACTTTTCTAACCGCTGGTTGGGATTTTGTCTGTGAAACGGACAATGGTACAGATGATATTTGGAATATAGATGCAACAAATAATGACGGATATCCTAATTTTGATGGTGAAGAAAATATATTTATTGAAGCTATAGAGCCTGATGGAGATGGTAGTGTTGGAAATCCTTATTTAATAACTAATCTTGGTAATTTATATTGGATAACAACTAACCCTACTTCTTGGAATGCTAACTTTGAGCAAATAAATGATATAGATGCATCTTCTACTAGTGAATGGGGTTGTAATAACGAAGGTTGGATTCCTATTGGTGTGAGTGATACAGCAAACTTTACTGGTGTTTATCAAGGTGGGGGATTCGAAATAAACGGCCTTACTATTAACGCTAATATTCCAAACGCTGGTTTTTTTGATGTTCTAGCTGGTGAAGTTAGTAACCTAAGTTTTGCAAACACAAGTTTTATTGCAGAGTTTACTAATGCAGGTGCTTTAGCAGGGCAAATAATAAGTGGAGCCAATGTTATTGGTGTCCATATTTTTGAAAGTAATGTATTAGAAATTCCTTTTTCGATTTTTGACCCTTCGCCACCAGCTTGTAATATGGGTGGTCTTGTAGGTTTAATGAGCGGTGGAAGTATTTCTATATCTTATGCCAATGCCAATTTAAGAAACGCAGTTGGTTTTACAGGAGGTTTTCTTGGTAAAATGGATGGTGGTCTTATTGCTAATTCTTATTCTAGAGCTACAATTACCATGGGTTCTGAATTTGTTGGTGGATTTGTTGGACAAATGGATGCAGGCAGTATTGATAAAGCTTATACAACAAGCAGTATTAACTTATTGGATGATCAGAATGGTACTGAAAGTGCCTTTGGAAATCAAACCGGGGTTGATTTAGTTACCAACTCTTTTTACGATAGTGATATTACATCTACAGACAATAGTGATGCAACGGGTGAGACTACTGCCAATTTAAAGTTAGAAGCAACCTTTACTGCTGTTGGTTGGGATTTTGTTTGTGAAACGGCCAATGGTACAGACGATATTTGGGATATAAGTGCAACAATTAATGATGGATATCCTAGTTTTGAAAGCGATCAAATTACTCCGGTTTCAGTAGCACCTACTGGTACAGGAACTTCTTTAGACCCGTATTTAATTACTAGTTTAGAAAATTTACTTTGGATTTCTGAAAACCCTTCTAGTTGGAGTGAAGTTTTCGAACAAACAGCAAATATAGATGCAGCTTCAACAGAGTTTTGGGGTTGTTCAGGTACAGACGGAGGCTGGATAGTAATCGCTAATGATTTAGGCGAAAGCTTTTCTGGTTCATATAATGGTGGTGGCTTTACTATC
>NZ_BMGL01000027.1 GCF_014640175.1 Psychroflexus salis
TAGAGTTCCCACCATTATGTGCTGGCAACTAACCACAGGGGTTGCGCTCGTTATAGGACTTAACCTGACACCTCACGGCACGAGCTGACGACAACCATGCAGCACCTTGCAATCCGTCCGAAGAAAAACCTGTTTCCAAGCCTGTCGAACTGCATTTAAGCCCTGGTAAGGTTCCTCGCGTATCATCGAATTAAACCACATGCTCCACCGCTTGTGCGGGCCCCCGTCAATTCCTTTGAGTTTCATTCTTGCGAACGTACTCCCCAGGTGGGTTACTTATCACTTTCGCTTAGCCACTCAGATCACAATTGACCCGAACAGCTAGTAACCATCGTTTACGGCGTAGACTACCAGGGTATCTAATCCTGTTCGCTACCTACGCTTTCGTCCATCAGCGTCAGTATATTGTTAGTGATCTGCCTTCGCAATCGGTATTCTGAGTAATATCTATGCATTTCACCGCTACACTACTCATTCTAACCACTTCACAATAACTCAAGAACAACAGTATCAATGGCAATTTTATGGTTGAGCCACAAACTTTCACCACTGACTGATTGTCCCGCCTACGGACCCTTTAAACCCAATGATTCCGGATAACGCTCGGATCCTCCGTATTACCGCGGCTGCTGGCACGGAGTTAGCCGATCCTTATTCATATAGTACCGTCAATAATGTACACGTACACCTTTTTCTTCCTATATAAAAGCAGTTTACAACCCATAGGGCAGTCTTCCTGCACGCGGCATGGCTGGATCAGGATCTCTCCCATTGTCCAATATTCCTCACTGCTGCCTCCCGTAGGAGTCTGGTCCGTGTCTCAGTACCAGTGTGGGGGACCTCCCTCTCAGGACCCCTACCTATCATCGCCATGGTAAGCCGTTACCTTACCATCTAACTAATAGGACGCATACTCATCTTATACCGATAAATCTTTAATTATAAATAGATGCCTATCTATAATACTATAAGGTATTAATCCAAATTTCTCTGGGCTATCCCTATGTATAAGGTAAATTGTATACGCGTTACGCACCCGTGCGCCGGTCGTCAGCGATGCAAGCACCCTGTTACCCCTCGACTTGCATGTGTTAGGCCTGCCGCTAGCGTTCATCCTGAGCCAGGATCAAACTCTTCATCGTTATAATCTTATATACTATAACCATAAATAGAAAATCTTCTCAGGGAACATGCGCTAATCTATCTTAACGCCTAAAATTTACACCTTGTTTTACCAAGTTGTGCTGTCAATTCAAAATATCATAGAACTTCTTCTATTAACTCCTATATAAATAAATAGAAACTAATGTCGATGTAAACAATTCTCCTAAAATTATGCCTACCCTTTTAATGAACTTCGCTCGATTTCTAAGCGGGTGCAAATGTAATACTATTTTTGATTCTGAAAAGAATTTTATAAAATAAATTTAAAAAAAATTCTGCCGAAATTATATCCCAAAATCAATAAAATAAA
>NZ_BMGL01000028.1 GCF_014640175.1 Psychroflexus salis
GTAGATGCAAATGGTAACACCATAGATTACACAGTAGAAGTAACAGTAGTAGATACATTAAGTACAACAGAATTCAAAGCTAGTATGGTTAGTTTATATCCAAACCCAGCATCAACCCAAGTTACAATTGAAGCTGAAGGCTTTACTATTTCTGAAGTTATGATTTTCGACTTAACAGGTAAACTAATTAAGACTAGTAGAGAGCAAATAATCCAGATTTCAGAACTTTCTGCTGGACTATATATGCTTAGACTAAAAGACGACTTAGGAAATATTCTAACAAAGAAATTAATCAAGAAATAAAACACATTATTTTACGCTTGCCTATTTTAAATAATTAAAATAGGCAAGCTATTTTAATTTATTTCACTTAAAAACTTAACCTAGTATTCTAAACATCTAAAGATCTTACGATGAAACCACAAGGTTTAAAAGATGTTTTTTGGTTTTATTTAAAATTATGTAAAAAGATGATATATCCTAAGCACCAAAATTGTTTTGGTTTTTTTAGGTGTATCAATAGGAGTTATTTAAGATTATTAATAAAATAGTATTGCAAATCTTTTAATCTAGAATATTATTTAAAATAAAATTCGTTATGATATATGCATTTGTAAGTATTTTCCTTTTGGCTTTTGCAAGACTTGTTTACTTAGATATAAAAGATGCTAAGGAATTTAATTATCTAAAAAAATTAAAAGACAAATCGCTTCAAGAGAAAAATTAGAAACAGTCTGTTTTTTCCAAATTAGAATCTCAATAAAAAGAGTTGTTAATAAACTATTCAGACAAAAAAATTATATGGTGTTGCTTTTTAGTAATACTTTTTTTACTCCTAACTAAATTACAAAGCTTATTGTAAAGCTTTATATTTAACTACAATTATTTAAACCATACATACCAAGTATAAGTAAGCATTTACCATAACTTAGGCTTATTTATTTGCGGTTTTTTTTAGGCATTAATACTAATAAAAATGATTTAATATTTTGAAAACTATAAAAAAAATAACTTGGCTAGATTTAGCAGCAGCAACCTTAATCATAGGAATAATTTTATCACTAATACTCATGTTCTTCTTTTACCAAGAAGAACTGAGGTTAGAAAAAGAATTAGAACAAGTTAGGCAAAGCTTTTAATTAGTTTTATATTCAATTATTTAAAAATAACCATGCTTTTCATAAAGCATGGTTATTTTTT
>NZ_BMGL01000029.1 GCF_014640175.1 Psychroflexus salis
AGTAGTATCATTAATTGTTACCAGTTGATTTTGTATAGCGCTATTTCCTGAAGCATCTTCAAATATCCATTGCACAGTGGTTGTTTCAGTAATTGGAAATTCAACATCTGCAGTTCCAATTATTTCACCATCGCAATTATCAGTTGCTGATGGTGGATTTAGTGAGGTCACTACACATTGAGCTTCTATACTTGGTAAATTTACTACATCGGCTACAGGAGCAGTTGTATCATTAATAGTTACAACCTGATTCTGGGTTGAGCTATTACCTGAAGCATCTTCAAATGTCCATTGCACTGTGGTTGTTTGTGTAATAGGGAATACCACATCTGCAGTTCCAACTATTTCACCATCGCAATTATCGGTTGCTGTTGGTGGAGTTAATGATGTCAGTTCACATTGAGCTTCAACATTGCTAAGCGAAATTACATTTGGTTCAGGTGGAGTTAAATCGAAAATAACAATAAATTGATTTTGTTGTGATGTATTACCAAACTCATCTTCATAAATCCAAACAACAATAGTGTTGTCAGTAATTGGTAAAATGGCATTCGTGTAAGCTTGAATACTACCGTTACAATTATCAGTTGCTGTTGGAGCGTCTAATTCATTTATTTGACATTGACCTAAAATAGGAGATAGGTCAGCTATATCTGCTACAGGAGCAGTAGTATCATTAATAGTTATCAGTTGATTTTGTATAGCGCTATTTCCTGAAGCATCTTCAAACGTCCATTCAACTGTGGTTGTTTCAGTAATTGGGAATTCAACATCTGCAGTTCCAATTATTTCCCCATCGCAATTATCGGTTGCTGTTGGTGTAGTTAATGATGTCACTTCACACTCAGCAGTTATTGATGTTAAATTTTCTACATCTGCAATTGGTGCTTGTGTATCATTAATCGAAATTAGTTGATTTTGAGTAACTGAATTTCCAGATTCATCTTGATATGTCCAAGTTATGGTTTCTGTTTCTGTAATAGGAAGAACAGCATTGGTTGTTCCAATTATTTCCCCATCGCAATTA
>NZ_BMGL01000030.1 GCF_014640175.1 Psychroflexus salis
AATAACCTGAGTTCGATTAATCGAATATAGTTATTTGATTAGTATTCAATGCGTATTGGAAGTTAAGTGATGGTTTTTTGTCAAAAAATGAATACGCAATAAGCCCTGATAAAAGATTTGTAATAAAATTGCCTATAGATCTATGTCTTGAATGTTCAACTTGACACATGTTTTTAAGTTCATCATTTACTGTTTCAATAACAGATCTTTTCCTAAGTAATATTTTATCAGAAAGAGTCATTAGGCTGTTTTTCATGTTGTTACGAAGTTGAGTGATGTGATGTATACCGTCAACAAAATAGAAGCTTCTCAAGCTTTTTAGAAATGTATCCTTTATCGGCAAATAGTTTTCCAAATATTCCTTTTAAAAACCCTTCGTTTTTTAATGGTTCTCTATCATCAACGTTAGCGGCTGTAATTGTAAATCTCAAGATTTCACCTTTATCATTGATTATGATGTGAAGCTTGAATCCATAGAACCAACCCATTGTAGATTTCCCAACCTGAGCAACATCTTTAAAGACTTTGTTGTTTTTTATCCGCTTATTTTTACACACCCTAATAGGGGTAGAATCTACAAAAGAAATACCTGTACAGCTGCCCATGCAACAGGTCTTTAAAACATTGTTAATGGCAAAATATTAGACTGTATTAGTTCAGTAAACCTATTGTAAGAAACGGTTTTAGGGAATTCAGCATTCATATGCTTTTGAACATAGAAAATGTAGAAATGTTTAAAGCAACGAAAGCTACTAAGGTGAAATAAAATCATAATTGTAATAATTTCACTCGGACTCATGATAGGTGGTCTTTTTGACTTATTGCCTAAACTATGTTTTTGCAAAAAGGGAGTAAATTGTTGAGTGAACTCATCGACAAGACAAAAAATATCAGTAATTTTGCTGTAAGATAACATAAGAAATAGCTTTTATATATTTGAATTTCAACACTTTAAATATAAAGCTATTTCTTTTTTT
>NZ_BMGL01000031.1 GCF_014640175.1 Psychroflexus salis
AGCTCTAAATTCGCCATTTTTGTTATGCGCTGTTATGCTTTGTGTTTTATTTTCAGCTCGTTATGTCTTTCTAATAACTTATTCAATAATTTTATAGAATAATATCGATTGTTTTCAAGAAATGTTTTAAAAATCGGTCTCAAGTCATTTATTAACCCTTTTTCTTTTGCTACTGATAATATTCCCAAAGTTCCTATACATTTTATGTCAAAATTTTCGGCAATCTTTCTAGCCTTTTTGTCATCAATGAGTAGAAAATCTGCATTCAATTCCTTGTATAAAATCACAGATTCAGATTCTCCATAATCCATAACAAATGTCAGTTCATTAAATCCTTTAATACTCAAAACTTTTGGCTTAAAAAACTGTTCTATATTGTAGTAAAATTCGGTGCTTTTATCCAATGTAATTTCTTCCCAAACAGCTTTCGATATTTTAATTTCATCAAAGAGGTGATTTAAAAGTTCGAGTTTATCGATAATTGCAAGTGAAAAAATTGGTCCCGCGTCGGCAATTACAAGTCCGTTTTTCATTATTTCAATTTTTCAATATCGCTTAAAACGTCTTCTTCGTTCAAGTTTGAAATTGAGATTTTATTTTTAGAGAGTTCTTTTTCGAATTCAAGTCGTGACATTCCAGAAAGCTGTGCAGCTTTTCCAATTGTCAATTTTTGAAGTTTATATAATTGAATTGCTAATGTTACTTTGATTCGCTTTTTAAGGTCATTTTCTGACTCATTTAAAGCCAAAAGAATATCATTAGGAAAGTCAACCGATATTGTTTGAATGCTCATCTCTATTTACTTTTATTCAAATTTAATGTTTTTCTGTGAAGTTTAATTCTATTTGGGATTTTTTTCAACATAAAGCATAACGT
>NZ_BMGL01000032.1 GCF_014640175.1 Psychroflexus salis
CAATGGAGGTGTTAATCCGATAACTGACCCTACGAGTTTTACCAGTACAGCCCAAGAAATTTGGGTACGTATCGACAATGTAAACAGTGTAGAAGAATGTTTTGCCATCGATAGCTTTCAAATCGACACGATTTCAACCACCGAAGTAGAGTTAAGCGTAACACCTCTTGAAGCCTGCGATAACAATAACGATGGTTTTTATGAAGGATTTAATCTAAACAGTCGTATTGCAGAAATCAACTTTTTAGGAGATCCCGATGTACAAGTAAGTTTCCACCCTACCCCGAGTGATGCAGAAACAGGACAAAATCCGTTGACATCGCCTTATGCAAATGTAGTACCAGGGGAACAAACTTTGCACGTGCGTATTTACCAAGAAATCGATGGTTTACAATGCATCCAAACCACGACCTTAGACCTATTCGTTTACGATTCACCGCTACTCAATGAAATCGAACCTTTAATTGCCTGCGATTTAAACGAAACGGGCATTCAGTTTTTCGATCTGACCCAAGTAGAAGAAGATTTGTTTTTTGAAGGACAAGCTACAGAAGACTTTGAAATCAGCTATCACTTAAGTGAGAACGCAGCGAACAATGAGACTGGAATCATTAACACGCCAACTGCCTATCAAAACCAAACCAGTCCACAAACGGTTTATGTAAGGGTCACGGATCCGACATCGCCACTAGGCTGTTTCAATATCGAACCGATAGAATTGATTGTTGACGAACTCCCCGCCATCACTCCACCGACTTTATTAGCCGAGTGTGATGATTTGGAAAGCGGCAGCGCTACCGACGAAATCTCATCTTTCGATTTAAGTGAAAAAATCGAAAGCATCACCA
>NZ_BMGL01000033.1:0-430 GCF_014640175.1 Psychroflexus salis
CAATTCTATCGGTTCGATATTGTAACAGTTCAATGGTGATGTCGGATCCGTGACCCTTACATACAACGTTTGTGGACTGGTTTGGTTTTGGTAAGCAGTCGGTGTGCCGATTACTCCTGTGTCATTATTCGCTGCGTTCTCACTTAAGTGATAGCTGATTTCAAAGTCTTCTGTAGCTTGTCCTTCAAAAAACAAATCTTCTTCTACTTGGGTCAGATCGAAAAACTGAATGCCCGTTTCGTTTAAATCGCAGGCAATTAAAGGTTCGATTTCATTGAGTAGCGGTGAATCGTATACCAATAAATCTAAGGTCGTGGTTTGGATGCATTGTAAACCATCGATTTCTTGGTAAATACGCACGTGCAAAGTTTGTTCCCCTGGTACTACATTTGCATAAGGCGATGTCAACGGATTTTGTCCTGTTTCTGCA
>NZ_BMGL01000033.1:440-717 GCF_014640175.1 Psychroflexus salis
ATGGAAACTTACTTGTACATCGGGATCTCCTAAAAAGTTGATTTCTGCAATACGACTGTTTAGATTAAATCCTTCATAAAAACCATCGTTATTGTTATCGCAGGCTTCAAGAGGTGTTACGCTTAACTCTACTTCGGTGGTTGAAATCGTATCGATTTGAAAGCTATCGATGGCAAAACATTCTTCTACACTGTTTACATTGTCGATACGTACCCAAATTTCTTGGGCTGTACTGGTAAAACTCGTAGGGTCAGTTATCGGATTAACACCTCCATTG
>NZ_BMGL01000034.1 GCF_014640175.1 Psychroflexus salis
GCAAATATAGATGCAGCTTCAACAGAGTTTTGGGGTTGTTCAGGTACAGACGGAGGCTGGATAGTAATCGCTAATGATTTAGGCGAAAGCTTTTCTGGTTCATATAATGGTGGTGGCTTTACTATCGAAAATTTATTTATCGATTCTAATCAAGCAGATGTAGGTTTGTTTGGTAATTTAAGTGGTGAAGTTTTCAATTTAAACTTAACTAGCTTCTCAATCAGTGCAGCTACTAATATAGGTGCTCTAGCTGGTACTTTACAAACAGGAGCAACGATTACTTCAGTTTTTGTAAACCTAGGAACAATTACATCTACAGCAACAGGTTTGTCTAATGTAGGTGGAGTTTTTGGTGAAGTAGAAGGTGGTTTAGTTACCACATCGTATTCAACTGCAAGTGTAAATGGCGATGATAATGTAGGTGGATTTGTAGGACTTGTATCTGGCGGAGAGATAAATAATTCTTATGTGCGAGGCGAAGTGAATGGAATAACCAACGCAGCTGGTTTTGCGGGAAGTATAACAGGAGGCTTAATCGATAAATCTTATGCTGCAAATGTAGTAACAGCTACTGGGGTTAGTGAAGATCCCGCTGGATTTGCAAATCAAACTGGCATTGATTTAGTTACCAACTCTTTCTACGATAGTGATATTACATCAACAGACAATAGTGATGCAACGGGCGAGACTACTGTAAATTTAAATTTAGA
>NZ_BMGL01000035.1 GCF_014640175.1 Psychroflexus salis
CCTATTGAAACTTCAGGATGTTTCACTTCCCAGATATGTGCAAAGGCATCTGTTTGAGCAATTAAATGATTCTTTAGTAATTCTTTTTCAGCATGATCTAAAAGGAGCAGCTCTTGAGTTAAATGCGTACTCTTTTTTGATGCACTTGCTAATAAATTTTCAAATAGAACAAGTGCGTTAGCAGAATCTTTTGAAGAATCTGTTTTAAATACAAGCTGATTATAAATAAAGTACCAAATTTTATAAGGAGATACAGTAGTTGAATTTAGTAATTTTAAAAGTTGCTTTTGCTTGTTCTTGTTTAAATATGCAGATGAAGCATCTAAATTTTTGATAAACAAAGTTTTGTCTTTAAATAGCTTCTTCCACAGTTTTTCTGATTCTGTTAGCGCTTTTTTACTAGTGAAATTAGTAGTAGACAGTAATTCTATTAATCGCACTACATCAAGCTTTTCTTCTTTTAATAGATGCTTTAACTTGGTCAGTTCGTCATGCTCAATACTAAGATTTTCGTTGTTTAAATACTCTTTAACTTGGTCTTTTTCTTTTTTAGCTTTTTCAAATAAATGTATAAACTCGTCTGTTTCTTGGGCTAAGTTTTCTGGAAAATTAAAATTCTGATGTATAAACTCCCATAAAGATTTAGCAGTTACTTGTTTGTTCTTTACAAATTGA
>NZ_BMGL01000036.1 GCF_014640175.1 Psychroflexus salis
ATTGATATTCAAAAAATTGGACGCCGAAAATTGAGAATGTTGAATAATTCACAAAACATAGCTGATTTGAGAATTCCGCCATCGAACCGACTTGAAAAGCTAAGCGGAAATTTAAGTGGATTTTACAGCATTCGAATTAACAAACAATGGCGAATAATTTTTGAGTGGAATAACGGAAATGCGAGCGAAGTAGAAATAGTTGATTATCATTAAAAAACAAAGAAAATGGAAAAGTTAGAAAATGTTCACCCAGGCGAAATTTTACTTTATGAATTTCTTGAGCCACTCGAAATTTCGGCTTATCGACTTTCTAAAGATTTGATAATTCCACAAACTCGAATATCTGAAATCATAAAAGGTAGACGTCGAATAACAGCTGATACGGCTTTGCGATTAAGTAAATATTTTGGTAATTCGGCTAAATTTTGGCTCGGTCTTCAAGACGATTTTGACATCGAAGAAGGAAAAGAAAATAAACAATCTGAACTGAACGAAATAAAACAGTACGCTGAAAAAAACGTTGCCTAACAGCGCATAACAAAAATGGCGAGATTTGTGCTGAAACGGGAGTTTTATTTATTTTTAGAAAGTAAAAAACCTTAACCGAAAAGTTTGCGCATTTTAAGTCGCCATTTATGTTATGCGCGAGACGTTG
>NZ_BMGL01000037.1 GCF_014640175.1 Psychroflexus salis
ATCTCTCCCGCGTACTTGGCGAACCCCAGCTTCTAAATTACTGAAGATGATGCTTACTTCTCCTTCTGCTAAACTGCTCCACGGTCCATTGTCTATCGCAAATTCATAATCGCCGTCGCCTTGAATGTTCGTGATTTCTATACTGTGTCGGCCATCAAAGGCTTGACTCAGTACGTTTACTGTAAAGTCAGGGCCGTTGCTTTGAATGATTTCTGCACTACTCGATGCTTCACAACTGGTTAAATTGTTCGTCAAATCAGTTACGGTTACCGTATAATTTCCGGGTGCTTCTACCGCATAGGCTGAACCAGTAAATGCAATCGGATTGCCATTCAGTGTCCATGCAAAGCCATAATCGTCTTCGTTGAGCTGCGTGTCGAGTATCGGTGGAGAAAAGTCCGTTTCAATGACTTCGCCGCTTTGTGGGTCGATACATACTATCGCTCCATCCATATCTGTGATGTCAACTAACGGAATTGGATTGACTCTAATTTCAAAACTTTGGGTATTTGCTGAACTACAGAAGTTGTCTAAGTCTACTACTACAGCGATAATCGTAGTCGGTGTTTCA
>NZ_BMGL01000038.1 GCF_014640175.1 Psychroflexus salis
GCATTTAACTCAAGAGCTGCTCCTTTTAGATCATGCTGAAAAAGAATTACTAAAGAATCATTTAATTGCTCAAACAGATGCCTTTGCACATATCTGGGAAGTGAAACATCCTGAAGTTTCAATAGGTGTTAATAAACAAAAACAGATTCACAAAAGTTTGTTAGGCTTAATAGATAAAAATGCAAATAAATCGATAAAGTTATCACAACAAGAAATGCTTCAACTAAAAAGCATTGAACACGAAGTTGATACGTTAAATTTCATTTTTGATAAAATTTTAGCGGTAAGCTTTTCAAATAAAACCAAATGGCATTCTAAAAATGATTTTAAATCTTTAGTAAATCAACTTAGTACATCTTCAAAAAACAGAAAGAAAAAACTTTCTATCCCAGAAAAAAAGAAGCTCCTTCAATTTGTAAAGAACAAACAAGTAACTGCTAAATCTTTATGGGAGTTTATACATCAGAATTTTAATTTTCCAGAAAACTTAGCCCAAGAAACAGACGAGTTTATACATTTATTTGAAAAAGCTAA